>CAVTQI010000012.1:0-71191 GCA_963736835.1 uncultured Actinomycetes bacterium | reverse complement strand
TCCAGCTCAAGACACCCACTACGATCTGCGCGTGCAGAAGTACGTCCTGACGGAGCTCGATTCGGGCCAGCGGGTGATCACCGAGCGGATCCCGAGCGTCCGGTCTGTCGCGCTCGGGTTCTGGATCGGCGCCGGCTCGCGTGACGAGACGCCCGCGAAGGCCGGCGTCACGCACTTCATCGAGCATCTGCTGTTCAAGGGCACGCGCTCCTACTCGGCTCAGGACATCGCCGAGATCTTCGACGCGTTCGGCGGCGAGCTGAACGCCGCGACCTCACGCGAGCACACGCTCGTCTACGTCCGCGTCGCCGACCACCACCTCGAGCAGGCGCTCGACGTGATGAGCGACATGGTCTACGCCCCGCTCTTCGCGGACATCGACTCGGAGCGCGAGGTCGTGCTCGAGGAGATCGCGATGTACGAGGACACGCCGCACGAGCTCGTGCACGACCTGATGAGCGAAGCCGTCTTCGGCGACCATCCGCTGGGGCGCCCCGTGATCGGCACCGCGGACGTCATTTCCTCGGTCGGCCGGCGAGCGCTCACGAGTTACCACCAGACGATGTACCGGGGCGGGAACGTCGTCGTCGCGGCCGCCGGGAACCTCAAGCACGACGAGCTCGTCGGACGCCTCGAGAACCTCCAGAGCAAGCAGGGCAAGGCGCCTGCCAAAGGCCCGCGGGTGCGCAGCCCGCTCGTGCGCCCGCCGCGGCCGAGCATGCGCTTCCGGCGCAAGCGCACCGAGCAGTACCACGTGTGCATCGGTGCTCCAGGGATCGCACGCTCCGACCGCCGCCGCTTCACGGCTTCGGTCCTCGACGCACTCCTCGGCGGCTCTGCGTCGTCGCGGCTCTTCCAGGAGATCCGCGAGAAACGCGGCATGGCCTACTCCGTCTACACGTTCGCTTCCCAGTACACGGACACGGGGCTGATCGGCTTCTACGTCGGCACGCGCTCAGAGAACCTCGCCGACTGCCTGGAGATCGCGAACGAGCAGATCGCCGAGGTCGCAGACGGGAAGTTCCGCAAGAGCGAGCTCGAGCGGTCGAAGGAGAACCTCAAGGGAAGGATCCTGCTCTCGATGGAGTCGACGTCGAACCGGATGAGCCGCCTCGGGAAGTCGCTGATCTCGGACACGGAGCTCCTTTCGATCGACCGGATCGCCGCGGAGATCGATGCGGTCACGCCGGACGCGGTGGCCGAGCTCTGCAGCGTGCTGCTCGCCCCCGAGAAGCTGTCCGCTTCCGGGATCGGGCCGAGCGAGGAGCGGTTCCGCGACGCCGTGCGCCGGGTCAAGCCCGAGCTGCCGGCGCGCGCGGCGGCGTGAGGGTCAAGCTCTTCGGAGCGGGGGGCAAGGTGGGCTCCGTTCTGGGGCCGGCGCTCGAGGCCGCGGGCCACGACCTGGTTGAGCTCGAGCGGGCCGACGCGATGGTCGACTTCACCGCACCCGACGCGGTGCTCATGAACATCGACGCAGCACTGGAGGCGGGCGTGCCGTGCGTCGTCGGGACGAGCGGCTGGGACACGGGCCCGGTCGCCCGGAAAGCCGAGGAAGCCGGAGTCGCGGTCTTCTACGCGCCGAACTTCGCGATCGGAGCGGTCCTGATGATGCGCTTCGCGGCCGAGGCGTCCAGGCACATGCCGCGCGCGGAGATTGTCGAGCTGCACCACGAGACCAAGGTCGATGCCCCGTCCGGAACGGCCAAGGCAACAGCCGACGCCATGGCTGGCGACGTGCCGATCCATTCCGTCCGCCTCCCGGGCATCGTGGCCCATCAGGAAGTGCTCCTCTCCGAGACGGGCCAGCTGCTGACGATCCGCCACGACGCGTTCTCGCGCGAGGCGTACGTCCCCGGCGTGCTGCTCGCCCTCGAGCGCTTGCCAAGCCTCGAGCCAGGGTTAACGATTGGGCTCGACGCGCTGCTATGACCGGCCCGCGAGCCTTTCTCCTTGTCTGTGGCGTTCTCGCTTTCTCGGCCTGTGGCTCCGGCTCCACGAGCAGCAAGCCCGCCGACGAGAACCAGACGGCGCCGGCTCCGCCGATCGAGGCGATCGACGAACCGGCACCGGACACCGGCTTCCCGATGCCACCCGACGATGCCAGCTCCTCGCAGACGTACTTTTGCCTCGGAAACGAGTCGACGACTGTTCCGGAGCGCACCTGCAAGCCGACCCGAGAGCAGGCAGAGAAGCTACACCGCCTGAGAAGGGAGATCGAGGAGGCTGTGAAGCCCGCCGAGGACTCCGAGCCGCGGGCGATCGCGCGCCTACCCCTCAAAGACCGTGGTAAGAACGCTCAGGTGCGTCTGATCTCGTGGCGAAATCAGTCCGACAAGCTGTGTTTCCAGGCCGAGGAAGAGAGCGAAGATGTGGGCGGAGGCGACGGCCCCGGAGGACCGTGCGTTCCGCGTTCTAGCTGCGCAAAGCTCTGCCTGAGCCTCTCCGCAACCAGTTCCGCGAGCTCGCCCTACCTCTACGTGCTCAGCGGAATCGTCTCCTCGGACGCCGACGGGTTGCGAATGAGCCTTGACGACGATCGAGTCGTCGACTACGCCCTTACCGGGCCGGTGGTGCCCGGCTTCTCCGAGTACAGGGTCTTCATGCTCGATCTGAAGCGCGATCTCTACACACGTCTCGAGTTGCTTCGAGGAGAGAAGGTGATCGCGGAGGAAAACCACTCGCCCGCCGAAATCAGGATGATGCGATGCGAAGAGGTTCCCCCCGCGCTCCCCTCGGCGGACGGCGGCCAGAGGTCCCCGGTCGACCAATGTCTCGAGCGGGCGGCACCGAAGTAGGATGGGCGCGATGCTCGGCGAGGTTCTGACGGCGATCGTGACGCCGTTCGACAAGGACGGCGCCGTCGACTACGAACGGTTCCGCGCCCTCGCGCGCCACGTGATCGACAGCGGCGCGGACGGGCTGGTGGTCGCCGCCACGACCGGCGAATCGCCCACCCTCACCGACGACGAGAAGTTCGAGCTCTGGGCCGCGAGCGTCGACGAAGTGGGGGAGAGGGCGACCGTGATCGCCAGCACGGGCACGTACTCGACCGCTCATTCCGTGCACCTGACGAAGAAGGCGCACGAACTGGGCGTGGACGGCTTCCTCGTCGTCACGCCGTACTACAACAAGCCGCCGCCGAGCGGGATCGTCGCCCACTTCCAGGCGATCGCCGCGGCCAGCGACAAGCCGATCATCGTCTACAACATCCCGCAGCGCGTGGTCGTGAACATCGAGCCGGAGACCATGGTCGAGCTCGCGCAGATCCCGAGCGTCAAGGCCGTCAAGCAGGCGACCGAGGACCTCGACCAGGCACGGCGCATCACCGCCGAGACCGACCTCGCCCTGTATGCGGGCAGCGACCACCTCGTCTACCCGTTCCTGGAGGTCGGCGGCGTGGGCGGCGTCGTCGTCCACGGCAACCTCGTCGCGGGCCGCGTCAAGGAGCTGATCCGCCTTTACAACGAGGGGGACAGCGAGGGCGCCCGCCGGATCGACGACGAGCTCAAGCCCCTCGTCGACGTGCTCGGCGTGACGATCAACCCGATTCCGGTGAAAGCCGCACTGAACCTGCTCGGCCACGAGGTCGGCGGCCTGCGGCTCCCGCTCGTCGAGGCGACCGCGGACGAGATCGCCGAGATCCGGTCAGGCCTCGAGCGTGCGGGCCTGACGGCGCAGGCAAGCGTCTAGCGGCGCCAGAACGACAACACGGGCGAGAGAGAGACCGCATGCCACCTGCCATCGGCCTGCGGTCTCACTCTCGTTTAGGGATAAGACCTGGTGTGGCCTAGGGCCACTTGATCGCGCTGGGGAGGACGCCTAGTACACACCCGAGCAACGCGATTCGATGAAGCCATTCATACCGCAGCAATGTGAACTCCTTGGGCCGATTCAACTCGCCGTTGGGCGAGGCAGTCACAGGATGGAGATGACGGAGGCCCCTTCCCTCCCTCTGACGGGGGAATCTTGCTCACCCTTTTGGCGGTCGCGCAAGTGATACTTCCGGCCATGTCCGCATTGAGGATCACGCCGCTCGGGGGCCTGGGAGAGGTCGGGAAGAACCTCACGGTCTACGAGCTCGACGACGAGATCGTGATCGTCGACGCCGGCCTCGCGTTCCCGCGGGACGAGCATCTCGGAGTCGATCTCGTCCTCCCGGACTTCTCGTATCTGCGCGACCGCGCGGAGAAGGTGCGCGCGGTGCTGCTCACGCATGCGCACGAGGACCACGTGGGTGGGCTCCCCTATTTGATGCGCGACGTCCGCGTGCCGGAGATCTGGGCGACGAAACTCACCCTCGGGTTGCTGCAGTCGAAGCTCGACGAGCACGGGCTCCTGCACGCCTCCGAGCTGCGCGAGGCGGTGCCGGAGGACGGCGCCGTCCAGATCGGATCGTTCCGCGCTGAGTTCGTGCGGATGGCGCACTCGGTCCCGGACACGGTCGCGATCATGCTCGAGGCGGGAGGCATGCGGGTGCTGCACACGGGCGACTACAAGCTCGACCACACCCCCGTGGACGGTTTGCGCACCGACGTGGGAAAGCTTGCCGAGATCGGGAACCGCGGCGTCGACCTCATGCTCGGCGACTCGACGAACGCGGAGCGGCCCGGCGTGACCGGCTCGGAGCGGCTCGTCGGGGAGGCGTTCCGCCAGATCATCCCGGTGCGCGAGGGGCGCATCCTCGTGGCGAGCTTCGCCTCGAACGTCCACCGCATGCAGCAGGCCGTGGACGTGGCCGTCGAGACCGGGCGCAAGGTGTGCGTGATCGGCCGCTCGATGCGCAAGAACCTGAACATCGCGCGCAACCTCGGCTACCTGGAGGCGCCCGACGACACGTTCATCCGGCCGGCGGAGCTGGAGGAGCTCGCCCCGCACGAGGCGATGATCCTCTGCACGGGAAGCCAGGGCGAGCCGATGTCCGCTCTAACGAGGATCGCGTACCGCGACCACCCCACGGTGTCCGTCGACCGGGGCGACACGGTGATCCTCTCCGCGAAGCCGGTGCCTGGGAACGAGCTGCGCGTGCACGACACCATCAACCGCCTGGCCAAGGCCGGCGCGGAGGTCCTGCACCAGGAGATCGCCCCGGTGCACGTCTCCGGCCACGGGAACTCCGAGGAGATCCGGACGGTGCTCGGGCTCGTGCGCCCCAAAGGCGTGATGCCGGTGCACGGAGAGTTCCGGATGCTGGCGGCGCACGCGAAGCTGGCGCAGGAGAGCGGCGTGCCCGCGGGCTCGATCGTGCTCGCCGAGAACGGCTCCGTCGTCGAGCTCGACGAACGCGGGCCGCGAATCGTCGACCGCGTGGAGACGGGCGTCACCTTCGTCGACGGGCTCGGAGTGGGGGACGTGCGAGACGTGGCGCTGCGCGACCGGCGGCACCTCTCGGAGCACGGCGTGCTGATCGTCGTCGCCACGATCGGGACGAACGGCGCGCGACCGACCGGAGAGCCCGAGCTGATCGCGCGCGGGTTCGGCGACAACGAGCCTCTGGTCGCCGAGATGCGCGGTGAGGCCGCGCAGGTGATCGCGGAGTGCCTCGAGCAGGACATCACCGAGATCAAGCTGCTCCAGGAACACATTCACGACTCGCTGGCGCAGCTCGTGTACGACAGGACGGGGCGGCGGCCGATGATTCTTCCCGTCATCGTCGAGGTCTGAGCAGTCATAGTGAGTCGGTGAGCGCACTTCGAGCGGAACCGGGCTGGGCCGACCTCCTGGTCGACTACGCCCCTGCGGGCACGACCGCCCAGAAGCTGGTCGCGCAGCTGCGCGCGTGCCAGGTCTCGGCGCTCGCGTTCTGCCGGCTGCTGGAGCGCTGGGGGCGGGGAGAGGCGTCCCCCTCGACGCCCGGAGCGCGCGAGGCTGCCCTGCGCCGCGCGGCCGAGCGCGTGGAGACGGCGCTGTCAGGGTTGGACGACCCGCTCGGCCGGTACCTCCTCGAGCTGGAGGCCGACCAAGCGGAAGGCCGCTCCTGGTACGGCGAGCCCGGACGCGCGGAGCTCGTCGAGTGGCAGCCGGTGCTGAGTCGAGCAGGAGTCCACGCGTCGCCGGTTCGGGTCGCGCAGGCGTATCTCGAGCTGGCCGTGCTCGTGCGAGCGCTCGAGGGGCTGGCGACCGCGGCGCGCATGCGGTCTGCTCCGAACCCGTCCGACCTGTGGGCGGGCCTCTTCGACCTGCGCGAGAACCTCCTCAACGGCGCGCTCGAAGATCTGAGAGCCCTGGCCGCTTGAGCCACGTCCGGTGCCTGGCACCGGACACGTCTGCGTTTGACGCTGGAGGGCTTCGTCGCAACGCGTCGAATCGCTGCCCATGGCGCGGCGACGCACCACCAAGCGCGTGCTCAAGCCTCGTGCACCCTCGCGCGTGCGGAAGACCAAGCGCGCGAAGCGAAAGACGACGCGCGGACACCAGCATCCTGAGCTCATCGGGCTCGGGCTGGTCGCGTTCGGCCTCTTCCTGGCGACGGTTCTCTGGGCGGGCTGGAACGGCGGGTACGTCGGCGGCTGGATCGGCGACGCGTTCCAGACGCTGATCGGCAGCGCCGCGTACGTGCTTCCCGTCGTGCTCGTGGTCGTCGGCGGGCTGATGGTCGCGCGCAGCGACCTCGTCGACGTGCGTCCGTTCCGCACGGGACTGCTCGTCTTCGGCCTCGGACTGCTGCTCACGCTCGGGAGCGAGGGCGGCTACCTCGGCAACGCGCTCAGCGACCTCGTCGGCTTCGCGCTCGGGAACACGGGGGCAGCACTCGTCGGCGTCCTGGCGATGCTCGCCGGAATCCTCCTGGTCACCGGCGCCTCGGTCGGCGCGATCATCCGCCGTGGAGCGACCGCGGCCCGCCGCTCCCTCGACCGCCCGGTGCGCCGCACGGTCGACGAGCCGCCGGAGCTGATCTCGACCGCCAATGCCGCTCCGATCCCGCTCGTCGACGCCGCCGCTGAGTTTCCGGACGTGATCGGCCAGGCCGAGCCGGCGCCGCTGATCCCGTTCCCCGAGCCGGACACCGAGGAGCCGCCCGAGCAGGAGAGCCTCTTCAACGCGTCCCCGGCCGTCCAGGACTACAAGCTTCCCGACCGGACCCTGCTCCGGAAGTCCGGGACGAACGGCGCCGCGCCGGCCGAGGCGAGCGGCCAGGTGGCGCACGCGCTCGTGCAGGCGCTCGCCGACTTCGGCGTCCAGGCGTCCGTCGTCGGGCAGATCGTCGGCCCGCGCGTCACGCGGTACGAGCTCCAGCTCGCCCCCGGCACGAAGATGTCCAAGGTCTCCGCGCTCAAGGACGACCTCTCCTACGCGCTGGCCACGACGGAGATCCGCATCCTCGCGCCGATCCCCGGCAAGCAGGCAGTCGGCGTCGAGGTCCCGAACCTCACACCGAACCTCGTCACGCTGGGCGACATCTACGACGACCTCCCGCAGACGGCCAGCCCGGTCGCGGTCTGGCTCGGCAAGGACATATCCGGAAACGCCGTCTGGACCGACCTCGCCCGCATGCCGCACATGCTCATCGCCGGCACCACCGGGTCCGGAAAGTCGGGCTGCATCAACACGATCCTGACCTCGGTGCTCCTGCGCTCGACTCCGGACGAGGTGCGGATGATCCTGATCGACCCGAAGCGGATCGAGCTCAGCTACTACGAGCAGATCCCGCACCTCCTGGCCCCGGTCGTCTCCAGCCCGAAGGAGGCGACGGCCGTGCTTGCCAACGTCATCGCCGAGATGGAGCGCCGCTACGAGCGCCTCAGCGCCGTCCGGGCGCGCAACCTGCCGGAGGCGAACCGCGCCTTCCGCGAGCGCGGCGAACAGCCGCTCCCGTACCTCCTCGTCGTGATCGACGAGCTCGCCGACCTGATGATGATCTCCCCGCAGGCGGTCGAGGACGCGATCATCCGCCTCGCTCAGAAGTCGCGAGCAGTCGGCATCCACCTCGTCCTCGCGACGCAGCGCCCGTCGGTCGACGTGATCACGGGCATGATCAAGGCGAACGTCCCGTCACGCATCGCGTTCGCCGTGTCCAGCCAGACCGACTCCCGCGTGATCATCGACCAGGGCGGCGCCGAGAGCCTCCTCGGCCAGGGCGACATGCTCTTCAAGCCGCTCGGGACGTCCCGCCTCCAGCGCGTCCAGGGCGCGTACGTGGGCGAGGAGGAGATCGCGCTGATCGTCGAGCAGTGCCGGGCCCAGCGCGAGCAGGAGCTCGACCCGACACTGCTCGAGGCACCCGAGCCGCCGCCGGAGGACGCCGACGCCGACGAGGAGTTCGACCCGGACGAGGACCCGCTCCTCGACCGCGCGATCGAGGTCGTCGTCCAGGCGCAGACCGCCTCGACGTCGCTCCTTCAGCGCCGCCTGCGCGTCGGCTACACGCGCGCCGGACGCCTGATCGACATGCTCGAGCGGCGCGGGATCATTTCCGGCTACGAAGGCTCCAAGCCGCGGCGCGTGCTGATCGAAGAAGCACAGATCGACCGGGTTCTCTCCTAGCCGTCCGCCGCACTGGTTTAGCATCGCTGCACAGACATCGTGTAGTCCAAGGAGGAGTGCTGTGGTGCGCAAGAAGAGGACGTGGCTGCTTCCAGCAGTCTTGGCATTGATCATCGCGTTCGCCGCGGCGAGCTGCGGTGGCGGAAACGACAACTCGAGCTCCAGCGACACGACCGGCACTAAAAGCGGCAGCGACATCAAGGTCGGCCTCGTCACCGACACTGGCGGCGTCGACGACAAGGGCTTCAACCAGTTCTCGATCGCCGGCCTCAACGACGCGAAGGACAAGCTCGGCGTCCAGACGCGCGTCTACGTCTCGAAGACGGCCGACGACTACCAGCCGAACCTGACGGCGGCGAGCGACGACGGCAACGACCTCGTGATCTCCGTCGGCTTCCTGCTCGCCCCGTCGACGATCGCGGTCGCGAAGCAGTACCCGGACATCAAGTACGCGGGAGTCGACCACTTCTACGGCAAGAAGGGCAGCGGCGACGGCTGCGAAAAGTCGAAAACCTGCGCCCTGCCGAACACGCTCGGCATGCAGTACCCGTCCGAGCAGTCCGGCTACCTCGCCGGAATCGTCGCGGCGCTGATGTCGAAGACCGGCACCGTCTCGACGGTGGGCGGCAAGAAGATCCCGCCGGTCGACAACTGGATCGCCGGCTTCCAGTACGGCGTCAAGCAGACGAAGCCCAGCGTGAAGACGCTCAACGCGTACTCACAGGACTTCGAGGACCTGGCGAAGTGCAAGGAGATCGCGCTCGACCAGATCTCGAACGGCTCGGACGTCGTCTTCCAGGTCGCCGGCAAGTGCGGCCTCGGGGCGATCGACGGCGCCTGCGAGAAGGGGAAGACGGCGATCGGCGTCGACGTCGACCAGTCTGCACAGGGAGACTGCGTGGTCGTGAGCGCGCTGAAGCCGCTCCAGTCGTCCGTGTACGACCTGATCAAGACCTTCGTCGACGGCGGCTTCAAGGGCAACACGAACGCCTTCTACGGCGTCCAGGACCTGCCCGACGCTCAACTCCTGACGGACTTCCACGGCGATGTGCCGCAGACCGTCAAGGACGCCGTCGCTCAGGGCCTCAAGGACCTGAAGAGCGGCAAGGCCAAGCCACCGGCGACGGTCGGGGGCTAGAACCGACGCGAAGAAGGGGGCCCGAAGGCAAAGCCGAGGGCCCTCTTCTCTGTCCACTCACGTCCCCGCCCCCGTACGATTGCCGCGCCGATGAGCAGCGCCCCAACCGTCCTCGAGTTGAAGGCGATCACGAAGCGCTTCCCGGGTGTCGTCGCGAACGACTCCGTCGACTTCGACCTGCGCCGCGGCGAGGTGCACGCGCTCCTCGGGGAGAACGGTGCGGGCAAGTCGACGCTGATGAACGTCCTGTACGGCCTCTACCAGCCGGACGAGGGCGAGATCCGCGTCAAGGGCAAGCCGGTCGCGATCCGCTCGCCGAAGGACGCGATCGACCTCGGCATCGGGATGGTGCACCAGCACTTCATGCTGATCCCGGTCGATGACCGTCGCCGAGAACATCGTGCTCGCGACCGAGCCGAAGAAGGCGGGCGTCCTCCTCGACTACGACGCCGCGGTCAGGCGCGCCGAGGACATCGCCAGGACGTTCAACTTCTCGATCAATCCCCGTGCCCGCGTGCAGAACATCGGCGTCGGCCAGCAGCAGCGCGTCGAGATCCTGAAGGCGCTCTATCGCGGCGCGGAGATCCTGATCCTCGACGAGCCGACGGCGGTGCTCACGCCGCAGGAGACCCGCGAGCTGTTCGGCATCCTCCGCTCTCTGACGAACGAGGGCATGTCGGTCATCTTCATCACGCACAAGCTCAACGAGGTGCTCGAGATCGCCGACCGCATCACCGTCCTGCGCCGCGGGAAGCTGATCGACACCGTCTCAGGGAAGGGCGCGACGCAGGAGACGCTCGCGCGCTCGATGGTCGGCCGCGAGGTGCTGCTCCGCGTCGAGAAGACCCCGGCACAGCCGGGCGAAAAGGTCCTCGAGGTTCGCGACCTCAAGGTGCTCGACGATCGTGAGCTGGAGGCCGTGAAGGGCGTCTCGTTCGACGTCCGCGCCGGTGAGATCGTCGCGATCGCAGGCGTGGACGGCAACGGGCAGAGCGAGCTAGTCGACGCGCTCACCGGCCTGCGCAAGCCCGTCGAGGGGAAGGTGATCGTGTCCGGCACGGACGTGACGGGCCAGGGGGCCCGCGCTTCCTTCGACGCGGGCGAAGGTCACATCCCGGAGGACCGTCAACGCCGGGGGCTCGTGCTCGACTTCACGCTCGCCGAGAACATCGCGCTTCACGACTACCGCAATGCTCCCGAGTCGAAGCTCGGCTGGCTGTTCCCGCGCCGGCTCACGGACAGAGCGAAGACGTTGCTCAAGGAGTTCGACGTGCGCGGTGGAGGCCCGCAGACGCACGCCGACGCCCTTTCGGGCGGAAACCAGCAGAAGGTCGTGATCGCGCGGGAAGTGGGACGCGACCCGAACGCCCTCGTCGCGGCTCAGCCCACGCGCGGGCTCGACATCGGCGCGATCGAGTTCGTGCACAAGCGCCTCGTCACCGAGCGGGACGAGGGCAGGGCCATCCTGCTCGTGTCGCTCGAGCTCGACGAGATCCTGTCGCTCTCCGACCGGATCCTCGTCATCTACGAGGGGCGAATCGTCGGCGAGTACGGGCCGGACGCCACGGACGAGGAACTGGGGATCGCGATGACCGGCGGCGGGGCGAAGGAGGCGGCGTGAGCGAGGCGACTCCCTCCGAGCCGCCGCCCGAGGCGGGGCTTCCGCGCTTCACGGGGATCTTCTATGAGCGCGTGGGCGGAGCGCTCGTTCCGCTCGCCGCGACGGTGCTCGCCTTCCTGATCGGGGGCCTCGTCGTCCTGATCACGGGTCACAACCCGGTGACGGCCTACCGCGCGATCTTCAACGGAACGGGCTTCAACTGGCTCTTCCCGTGGGTGACCGGCGACGAGCGCCGGATCGCCGCCAAGGACCTCCAGGAGACGCTGCGCGTGACGACGCCGCTGATCCTGACCGCGCTCGCAGTCGCATTCGCGTTCCGCGCCGGCCTGTTCAACATCGGGGGCCAGGGGCAGTACTGGGTGGGCTTCATGACGGCGCTCTTCGTCGGGACGCACCTTGCAGGCCTGCCGCGCCCGCTGCACGTCCTGCTCGGGCTGGCCGCCGGGATCTTCGGCGGCATGGTCTGGGGAGGCATCGCCGGCTTCCTGCGCGCGACATCGGGCGCCCACGAGGTGATCACGACGATCATGCTCAACTGGGTCGCGATCTTCGGGGGTCAGTACTTGTACGAGCTCGGCGGGCCCCTGCAGGGCTCGAACGCGTCGTTGCCGCGCTCGGACGTGATCGACGCCTCGGCCAAGCTCTGGGTCTGGTGGGGCACCTTCCCGGGGCTCCACGTAGGGATCTTCATCGCCATCGCGGCGCTCGTCGTCTACACGCTGATCCTGAACCGGACGACGCTCGGCTTCGGCCTGCGCGCAGTCGGCTTCAACCCCGACGCGGCTGCGTACAGCGGCATCCCCGTCCGTCGCAGCTACTTCCTCGCGCTCGCCATCGCCGGTGGCTTCGCCGGGATCGCCGGCGCGATCGACGTGCTCGGCTTCAAGTACGCAGTGGACACGAGCGACTTCGGGAGCGGAATCGCCTTCACGGGCATCGCCGTCGCCCTCCTGGGGCGGAACAAGCCCGTGGGCATCTTCTTCGCTGCGCTCCTATTCGCGGGCCTTCAAGTGGGCACGTCGTCGCGCAACCTCGACCCGGCGATCTTCCCGCCCGAGCTGGCCAGCGACCTGTCGACGATGATCCAGGCGCTCGTCATCTTCTTCGTCGCCGCCGACGTCCTGATCATCTACATCTGGCGGCTGCGTCGGCACCTGAAGCTGCGGCAGCCGCTGAAAGAGGAGCCGGCCCGTCCGTGATCGACCGGGTCCGCAGCACACGGTCGGTCGGGATCGCGGGCATCGCGTTCGGCCTTCTTGCGTTCTGGCTGGCCCTCCCGCCGTTCACGATCCGCGCGGCGGCGGTCCCGATCCTCATCGGGCTCGTGGGGCTCGGGCTCGGAGCCGCGGCGCTCGCTCAGGGGGAGAAGAAGCTCGGGGGATTTGCCCTCGCCTTCGCCTTCCTCGGGATTCTCGGGGGGCTCTGGGCGCAGGGCGTCGAGAAGTCGACGCTCCAGGACGTGCTGACGGCCGGGCTCCTGGCCTCGACGCTCCGGTTTGCGACGCCGCTCGCGTTCGCGGCGATGGGCGGGATCTTCTCCGAGCGCTCCGGCGTGGTGAACATCGGGCTCGAGGGGATGATGCTGACCGGCGCGTTCTTCGCCGTCTGGGGCTCGATCTGGAGCGGGAGCTGGGTCGTCGGCCTGCTGATGGCCATGCTCTTCGGAGCGCTGCTCGCGCTGATCCACGCGTTCTTCTCGATCCACCTCAGGGCCGACCAGATCGTGAGCGGCTTCGCCGTCAACTTCCTCGCGCTCGGGGTCACGGGCTACCTGTTCAGCGACCTCTACTCGAGCGGCATCCAGACGAGCGACGTCTCCCGCGTCCCGACGCTGTCGCTCAACTTCCTCGACCGCATTCCCGGAATCGGAGCCTTCCTGCACGACGTGTTCGGCGGCCTGAGCCTCCTCGTCTGGCTCATGTTCCTCGCAGTCGGGCTCACCTACTTCGTGTTGTTCAGGACGCCCCTCGGCCTGCGAATCCGTTCCGTCGGGGAGCATCCCCGGGCGGCGGACACCGTCGGCATCTCGGTCTACGGGATCCGGTACCTGGCCGTGACGACCTCGGGCATGCTCGCTGCGCTCGGCGGCGCCTTTCTGTCGATCGGGTTCGTCGGCACCTTCTCCGAGAACATGACGAGCGGGCGCGGCTTCATCGCATTGGCGGCCGTCATCTTCGGGAAGTGGAGGCCGGGGCTGGCGTTTCTCGCGACCCTGCTCTTCGGCTTCGGCTTCGCGCTCGCGATCCCCCTCCAGCGCGAGGCGGGCATCTCGGAGAACCTCGTCTCGACCTTCCCGTACATCCTGACCCTCGTCGCCGTGGCCGGTCTGATCGGCCGCTCGATCCCGCCCGCCGCGGATGGCCGCCCCTACGTCAAGCAGTAGGGCGCCGACTGGGCGGCGCCGACGAGTGAGGCCGTGGGGGCTTTGCTGTCGCGGCCGTCCTCACTAACGCGCGGCATGGCGCAAACAGTCGAGCCACAGGCACTCCCCGGTAGGAACGGCCAGCGACCCCGGAATCGGGTAGCCCTCTTCTCGCTCGTCTTCGGGGTGCTGGCCGTGCTCTCACTGCCCCTGGCCATCTACGTCACCGACCAGCGAAACGACCTGCGGCTGATCCACGCAGGTGTGGCGGTGCCGGTCGCGTTCGTGCTCGGATTCGTCGCGATCCGGCTCGCCAAGCGCGCGAGAACTCGCCTGGAGCGGACACTTGGGCGCGCGAAAGGCCAGGCGCCGGCGCGGCTCGGGCGGATCCTCGGCTGGCTGGGCGTGTACCTCGCGCTGATCGGCGCCATCTCGCTCGCCGTGTACTACATCGAGTACCACCTGTTGGCGTAGACTCCGCGGCACCCCGTGTTCGAGATCGGCAACAGCCTCCGCGAGGCTCGCCTGCGGCAGGGGCTCGAGTTCCCGGAGATCGAGCAGGCCACGAAAATCCGTGGCAAGTACCTGCGCGCGCTGGAAGAAGAGTCTTTCGACGTCCTGCCTGCGCAGACGTACGTCAAGGGCTTCCTGCGCTCGTACGCGGACTACCTGGGCCTCGACGGCCAGCTGTACGTCGACGAGTTCAACTCGCGCTACGTGCGCGGGGAGCTCGAGGAAGAGGAGGAGCAGCAGCCGTACAGGCCGAGGGTCTCCAGCCCGAGCCGCGGCGGCGCGTTCCAGAACAGGGCCGTGCTGCTGACCGTGGCCGCGATCGTCGCGCTGACGGTCTTCGTCTTCGCCGCATTCCGCTGGGGCGGCCCGGACAAGCAGTCCGAGGTGCCCGCGCTCACCAAGACGACGCAGGCGAAGAAGGCCGAGAAGAAGCCGATGGCGAAGCTCGTGGCGGCCGGTGTCAACGGCGGCGCGTACGTGGCCGTCTACCGCGGTGCGCGCACGGGGCGGCCCATCTACGTGGGCACGCTCGAGAACGGCCAGCGACAGCGCTTCGTGGGACGCCACCTCTGGATCTGGGTCTTCGCGCCCGCAAACCTCAGGCTCAAGCTGAACGGTCGCGTGCGCCCGGTGCCGGGCGCGGGGACCGGGCCCCGGCGATGGCTCGAAGTCACGCCCGGGCGCGTCAGGCTCGCACCGCCGGCTTGACGTCACCGCGGTCGACCGTCCTCGTCACCGGTAGCGAGCTGATCCGCGGTGGCCGGCGGGACTCGAACGGGCCCTTTCTCGCGGAAGAGCTGACGCGGCTCGGCCTGGAGCCCGCCCGGATCACGATCGTCGGCGACGAGCCGTCGCTCCTAGAGGCGGCCATCCGCGAAGGGCTTGAGGCGGATCTGCTCGTGCTCTCGGGAGGGCTCGGGCCGACGCACGACGACCGGACCGTCGAGCTGCTGGCGCGGGCGGCGGGGCTGGAGACCCGGGTGGTGGAGGAGCTGGCCGCGGAGATCGAGGGCATCTCTCGGCGGATCGCGGAGCGGTTCGGGCGGCCGTACGCCGAGTTCGAGCTGGGCGTGCGCAAGCAGGCGACGGTGCCCGAGGGCGGGCGGGTGATCGGGATCGCCGGCACGGCTCCGGGCCTCGTCGTGGAGACGGGCGGCGCCGTGGCTGTTGTCCTGCCCGGGCCGCCGCCGGAGCTTCGACGGCTGTGGGGAGCGGCTCTCGAGGACGAGGCCGTGCGCGGTGTCCTCGAGCGGGCGCAGGCTCCGGAGCGGCGCGTCCTGCGTGTGTACGGGCTGAGCGAGTCGGCGGTGGCGCGCGCGCTCGCGGAGGCCGGGGGAGAGCCCGAGGGCGTCCAGGCCACGATCTGCGCGCACGCGGGCGAGATCTGGGTCGAGCTGTTCGGCGACGCGGAGCGGCTCGCGACCGACCTGCGCGGGGCTCTCGGCGCGGCGGTCTTCGTCGAGGACGACCGGCCGGTCGAGGAGATCGTGCTCGACCTCGCGCGCGGCCGCGGCTTGTCCCTGGGGACCGCGGAGTCCTGCACGGGGGGCCTCGTCGCGGCCCGGCTGACCTCGGTTCCAGGCGCGAGCGACGTCTTCCGCGGTGGGATCGTCGCCTACGACAACGAGGTCAAGCTCGAACGGCTCGGAGTGCCCGGGTCGGTGCTCGAGGCGCACGGCGCCGTCTCGGCCGAGACCGCTGCGGCGATGGCCCGGGGCGCTCGCGAGGCGGTCCGGGCGGACGTGGCCGTGGCGGACACGGGCATCGCAGGCCCGGGCGGCGGATCGTCCGAGAAGCCGGTCGGGCTCGTCTATCTCCACGCGTCCGGTCACGGGGAGGCGGCCCGGGAGCTCCAGCTGCCCGGCGACCGCGAGGCCGTGCGCCTGCGGGCGACCGCGGCGGCCCTCCACCTCCTGCGTTCGCTTCTGACACAGACCCGGCACACGGACGGATGACCTCGTCGGCTAGCGTCGGGGGCGATGAGCGTCTGCGCCTCTTTCTCGGCTTCCGCCTGCCCGACTCGGCCGCCGACGAGGTCGCCGCGTGGCAGCGCGCGGAGCTCGATCGAGATCGAGTGCGCGTCGTCCCGCCTGAGAACCTGCACGTCACGATCGCGTTCCTGGGCTCCCGGCCCGCGAGCGAGACCGACTCGATCGCGGATGCCTTGCGCGGAGCCGTCGCGGGTGTCGCCGAGCCCGTGCTCACACCCGCTCGCTACAACGAGACGCGATCGGTCGGGATGCTGGTGCTCGAGGACGAGGAAGGCCGTGCGACGCGAATCGCCGAGGACGCGCACCGCAGGCTCGCCGAGCTCGGCGTCTACCGGCCGGAGAAGCGCCCGTGGCTTCCGCACATCACGGTCATTCGCTTCCGCGAGCGTCCCCGGCTCAGCCCTTCCGTCCCCGGGCTGGGCCCGGTGACGATGTCCGACGCTGCTGTTTACATGTCCCGACTGCGCCCGACCGGGGCGCAGTACGAAGTCGTGGAATCAGTTCCACTAGGAGGTGGATGAGGTTGGATCGGGAGCAATCACTCGACAACGCCCTCGGGCAGATCGAGCGCCAGTTCGGCAAAGGCTCGGTCATGCGCATGAACGACGCCGCGCACGTGGCGACGGGCGCGATCTCGACCGGATCGCTCTCGCTCGACCTCGCCCTCGGAGTGGGCGGACTGCCGCGAGGGCGCATCGTCGAGGTCTTCGGGCCCGAATCCTCGGGGAAGACGACGCTCGTCTACCACGTGATCGCCGAGGCCCAGCGCCGCGGCGGGATCTGCGCCTTCATCGACGCGGAGCACGCGATGGACCCGCAGTACGCGCGCAGGGTCGGCGTCAACATCGACGAGCTCCTCGTCTCCCAGCCCGACCACGGCGAGCAGGCGCTCGAGATCGCCGAGCTGCTGATCCGCTCGGGCGCGCTCGACGTCGTCGCCGTCGACTCGGTCGCGGCGCTCACGCCGAAGGCCGAGATCGAGGGCGAGATGGGGGACAGCCACGTCGGCCTCCAGGCCCGCCTGATGAGCCAGGCGCTCCGCAAGCTCGCAGGCACGCTCAACCGCACCGACACGATCTGCCTCTTCACGAACCAGCTGCGCGAGAAGATCGGCGTCATGTTCGGCTCGCCGGAGACGACTTCGGGCGGGCGGGCGCTGAAGTTCTACTCGTCGGTTCGGCTCGACATCCGCCGCATCGAGACGCTGAAGGAAGGCGTCGAGGCGATCGGCAACCGCGTCCGCGTCAAGGTCGTGAAGAACAAGGTCGCGCCGCCGTTCAAGCAGGCCGAGTTCGACATCATCTACGGCTCCGGCATCTCCTGGGAGGGCACGGTCCTCGAGGCCGGGCTCGAGCGGAAGGTCGTCCAGAAGTCGGGCTCGTACTTCAGCTTCGACGAAGAGCGGCTCGGCCAGGGGCGACAGAACGCCGCGGCCTTCCTGCGCGAGCATCCGGATGTGTCCGAGAAGATCGTGCAGCGGATCCAGGCCGAGCTCGGAGAGGGCGCGATCGCCTCTGCGCGCCTCCTGCCGGCGGCGCCGGCGGCCGAGAACGGCTCCTCCGGCAAGGAGAAGGCCAAGGCTGCGGTCGAAGAGGTTTCCGCCTAGGAGGGTCTGGCGGAACGGTGCCCGGCGGCACAGACACTCTTCCGTCAAGCCCTCCCAGAGTTAGCTCGCTCAGGGCCCGGCCGCGGGAGCTCGTCGAGGTCGAGCTCGAGGGCGAGCCGTGGCGCACCCTTCCGGCGGAGGTCATCCTGCGCTCTGGACTCGACCTGGGCGTCGAGCTGGATCGCCCGCGTGCGCGGCGCGTGCGGCGCGAGCTGCGGCGCCACGAGGCGATGGCCAGGGCCGCCGCAGTCCTCCGGCGGCGCGATATGTCGACGGCCGAGCTAGCCGATCGCCTGGAACGGGCCCAGGTCGATCCGGCTACGCGCGCCGAGGTGGTCGGGCGGCTGAACGACTCGGGTGCGGTCGACGACGTTCGCTTCGCGGAGCAGCGGGCCCGAGTCCTGTCCGAGCGAAATGCGGGCGATCTCCTGATCCGGCACGACCTGTCCGGGCGGGGTATCTCTGCCGAGACCGTTGAGGCGGCGATCGAGGCGCTCGAACCGGAGACGGCACGTGCGGCGCGAGTCGTCGAGCGTCGAGGAGCAGGCGCCAAGACGGCGCGCTACCTCGCCGGCAAGGGCTTCTCGGAGGACGCGATCGAACTCGCGTGCGGAGAAGCCGTTGCGGAGGACGCCCCTCCGGCTGTATTCTGAGTCTCAGAACACAAGACGTTTTGCCTGCACACGCGCAGTTTCCGAATCGTTCGCCCTGTACGACATCGAGACAAGCACCTTGATTTCCCGAAAAAACGCTGCTGAGAGGGGCTTCGCCGGGACCGGCTGAGTCCAGTTCGACGCGGTCCTCGCGGGCCGCACCATTCGGAGATTGAGCCGCGCGGGCCTGGACCCGAGGAGCACTCATGCTCGTGATTGCGGCAGTTCTGATCAGCGTCCTGGTCACGGCAGTGCTCGTCGTTGTCGTCCTGCGCATGCTCGGGGGCTCCAGCGTCGCCGAGGCGCGCCGGGAAGCGGAGACGATCCGGCGCGAGGCGAAGATCGAGGCCCGCGAGGAGGCCGTCCGCCTGCGGCAGGAGGTCGAGCGTGAGGTCGCCGAGCAGCGCGGCCGCATCACGAAGATCGAGGAGCGGGTCCTGGCCAGAGAGGACGAGGTCGAGCGCAGGCAGCGGGACGTCGAGCGGCGGGAGCAGGGCCTCTCGGACCGCGAGGTGCACGTCAAGGAGCTCCAGGAGGACCTGAAGGAGGCGAAGCAGCGCGAGCTCGAGGAGCTCGAGCGCGTCGCCGGTATGACGGTCAGCGAGGCCAAGACGCGTCTTCTCGCCCAGTCGGAGGAGCTCGTGCGGCACGACCTCGCGCGCCGGGTGCGCCAGCTCGACGAGGAGGCCCAGGCGGAGGCGAAGCGCCGCGCCCGGAACCTCGTCGCGGACGCGTTGCAGCGCGTCGCCGCGAGCCATGCGTCCGAGACCACGTCCTCCCTGATCGAGCTCCCGTCCGACGACATGAAGGGCCGGATCATCGGGCGCGAGGGACGGAACATCCGCACGCTCGAGCACCTGACCGGAGTGGACGTGATCGTCGATGACACGCCGCAGGCGGTCGTGCTCTCGTCCTTCGACCCGATCCGCCGCGAGATCGCGAAGATGACGCTCCTCAAGCTCGTCGAGGACGGTCGCATCCAGCCGGCTCGAATCGAGGAGATGTACTACCAGTCGAAGGCCGAGATCGACGAGCACATCCTCCAGGCCGGCGAGCAGGCCGTCTTCGAGGCGAACGCGGGCGAGTTCCACGAGGAGGTCGTCAAGCTCCTCGGCCGGCTCAACTACCGCACGAGCTACGGGCAGAACGTCCTCAAGCACACGCTCGAGGTCGTCCACCTGGCCGGGCTGATGGCGACCGAGCTCGAGGCGAACGTGAAGACCACGAAGCGGGCCGCGCTGCTGCACGACGTCGGCAAGGCGGTCACGCACGAGATCGAGGGCTCGCACGCGGCGATCTCCACGCAGTACGCGAGGCGCTACGGCGAGGCGCCCGGAGTCGTCCACGCAGTCGAGGCGCACCACTACGAGGTGCAGCCCCAGACCGTCGAGGCCGTTCTCCTGATCGCGGCCGATGCGATCTCCGGCGCGCGCCCAGGAGCCCGGGGCGACAGCCTCGAGAACTACGTCAAGCGGCTCGAGGCGCTCGAGGAGCTGGCTGCGAAGAAGGCCGGCGTCGAGAAGGTGTACGCGCTGCAGGCCGGCCGCGAGATCCGCGTCATGGTCAAGCCGGGGGAGATCGACGACGACCAGGCCGCGCTCCTCTCGCACGAGATCGCGCGCGACATCGAGCACGAGCTCGAGTACCCGGGGCAGATCAAGGTGACGGTCATCCGCGAGTCGCGGTCGACCGAATTCGCCAAGTAGCGGCGCTAGGCTTTCCGGCGTGAAGCGGTACCACGTCACGACGTTCGGCTGCCAGATGAACGCTCACGATTCGGAGCGGATCAAGGGCATGCTCGAGGAGCTCGGACTGGGGGAGGCGGTCTCGCAGGCGGAGGCGGACGTGATCGTCTTCAACACCTGCACGATCCGCGAGAAGCCCGACCAGCGCTTCGCGGCGCACCTCGGGAACGCGAAGATGCTGAAGCGCGCCGATCCGGAGAAGGTGATCGCGGTCGGCGGCTGCTACGCCGAGGCGCAGCGCGAGCGGCTTTTCGACCTCTATCCGTTCGTCGACGTCGCGTTCGGGCCGGGCACGATCCCGCACCTGGCCGAGTGGCTCGGCGCCGGGGGCGAGGCGCCGCGCGGTCGGTTCGGCATCGCCGAGGAGCGCGAGTTCGCAGGCACCCTGCCAATGCACCGCGAGCGCCGCTTTCAGGCCTGGGTGCAGGTGTCGATGGGCTGCAACTCGGTCTGCTCGTACTGCATCGTCCCGGCTGTGCGCGGGCGCGAGGTCAGCCGCCGGCCCGGCGAGATCCTCGCCGAGGTGACGCGCCTCGCCGGAGAGGGCGTCCGCGAGGTCACGCTGCTCGGACAGAACGTCAACTCGTACGGCCGTGACCAGGGAACGAACTTCGCCGAGCTGCTGCGTGCGGTCGACGCGGTGGACGGCATCGACCGGATCCGGTTCACGAGCCCGCACCCCAAGGACTTCCGCCGCGAGGTGATCGCCGCGATGGCCGAGTGCGACGCGGTCTGCGAGCACGCGCACCTTCCGCTCCAGTCCGGCTCGACCCGCGTCCTGAAGGCGATGCGCCGCACGTACGGCCGCGAGCACTACCTGCGCCTGGTCGAGGGCCTCCGGGCCGCGATCCCGGACCTCGCGCTGACGACCGACATCATCGTCGGCTTCCCGGGCGAGACCGACCGCGACTTCGAGGAGACGCTCGAGGTCGTGCAGGAAGTCGGCTACGACGGCGCGTTCACGTTCGTCTACTCGCCTCGGCAGGGCACCGACGCGGCGACGGCAGCCGACCAGGTTCCGGAGGAGGTCAAGAAGGAGCGCATCGAGCGGCTCGTCGAGCTCGTCCAGGACACCGCGCTCGTGAGAAACCGCGAGCGGATCGGCCGTGTGGAAGAGGTCCTCGTCGAGGGCCCGAGCCGAACCGATCCCGCACTGCTCCGCGGCCGCACCCGCCGCAACACGACCGTCAACTTCCGCGGGACGAACGCCGCCGGAAGCCTCGTCGGAGTTCGGATCGACGACGCGACGTCCACGACCCTCAAGGGCCAACAGCTCGCAGCCGTTGCAGCGTAGCCGCGACCTCCTCTGGGACGGCCTGCTCAACGTCCGCGACCTCGGCGGCCATCCGACCGAGGACGGCGACGAGACGCGCTACGACTCCATCATCCGCGCGGACAGCGTCCGCCAGCTGAGCGACCAGGGCTGGGCGGCGCTCGTCGACTACGGGGTGAAGACGATCATCGACCTGCGCGCAAACGAGGAGCTCGAAGCGGACCCGCCGGCCGAGCTGCCCGTCGAGGTGCTGCACATCCCGTTCTTCGAGACCGACACGAGCGAATGGAAGGAGATCGAGGCCGAGCTCGACTCCGCCGCCCGCGCCGCCCCCGACGTGCCGAGCGCGACGCGCGAGGTGTATCTCATCTTCCTCGAGCACTTCGGCGGCAACGTGGCAGCCGCGATCCGGGCGATCGCGAACGCGCCGGAGGGCGGAGTCGTCATCCACTGCGCGGGCGGGAAAGACCGGACGGGCCTGCTCACCGCCTTCCTCCTGCACGTGGCAGGCGTCGGGATCGAGGAGATCGCCGCCGACTACGCGCTCAGCGAAGAGCGCCTGCGGCCGCGGCACGAGCAGTGGTTCGCGGAGGCGGAGAGCGAAGAGGAGCTGGAGCGCCTGCAGAGGGTCGCGCAGACGCCGGCCGCGTCGATCGAGGGCGTCTTCGCCGAGCTCGCGCGGCGTCACGGCAGTGTCGAGGGCTACCTGCGCGATGCCGGCCTGACCGACGACGAGCTCGACCGCGCTCGTGCGCGGTTGCGTGACTGAGACGGTTCTCGCCCTCTTCGGGCCCACGGCCTCCGGCAAGACGGCCGTCGCCCAGGCGATCGCGGAGCGGATTCCGGCCGAGCTCGTCTCGGCAGACTCGATGCAGGTCTACCGCGGCCTGCCGATCCTCACGAACCAGTCGCCTGGGCGGCTCGTCGGGATCTGGCCTCTCGACCACGAGGCCTCGGTCGGCGAGTACCAGCAGCTCGCGCACGCGGCGATCGACGAGATCCTGGCGGCCGGGCGAACACCGGTCGTCGTCGGCGGGACCGGCCTCTACCTGCGGGCCGCGCTCGCCGATCTCACCCTGCCGCCGGCGCCCGAGCCGGGAGAGCGAGAGCGCTGGGAGCGCTTCTACGACGAGCGAGGTCCGGAGCGCGCCCACGAGCGCCTGGCCGAGGTCGATCCGGAGGCGGCCGCAGCCGTCCATCCCAACGACCGCCGCCGCGTCGTGCGCAGCCTCGAGCTCTCCGGCCGGGAGCGCCAGCGCAACCAGCTCTGGGCCGGCGAGACCAGGCACCCGACGATCGTCTTCGGCCTCGACGTGCCGAAGGAGGAGCTCGACCGTCGGATTCTTGACCGCGCCCGAGCCATGTTCGAAGCCGGAGTCCGAGCGGAGGCTGAGGCCGCGCTCGCCGGCGCGATCTCGTCCACCGCCGCCTACGCGCACGGCCTTTCGGATCTCGCCGAGCACGCCGACGACGAGGGCGCGATCGAGGCGCTCGCCACCCGCACGCGACGCTACGCCGCGTACCAGCGCAAGTGGATGCGGCGTATTCCGGGCCTTGTTAGCCTGCCTGCCGATCGCCCCCCGGGCGAGATCGCCGATGCAATTCTCGAAGTGGCACGGGCTCGGCAACGATTACCTGCTGGTCGAGCGGGCTGAGCTTGTCTTCCCGCTGACGCCCGATCGGGTGCAGAAGCTCTGCGACTACCACTTCGGGGTCGGGTCCGACGGCATCGTCGAGGTGCTGTCCACCAACGGCGACTCTGCGGAGGTCGTGATCTGGAACCCCGACGGGTCGACGGCCGAGCTCTCCGGGAACGGAACGCGGATCGCGGCGCGGTGGCTCGCGCGTCAGAACGGGCTCGAGCAGGCTCGGATCACCGTCGGCCCCCGCGAGGTCGTGGCGACGATGCGGGAGGGCAAGCTGGTCGAGACCGAGATGGGCGAAGTCGAGGTGGGGGAGCGCGAGCAGCTCCACGTCGAGGGCGGGCAGTTCGAGATGGTGCCCGTCGCCGTCGGGAATCCGCACGCGGTGATCCGGCACTCGCCGGACCACGACGAGTTCCTCCGGCTCGGCCCGGCGATCGAGAACCACGAGCGATTCCCGAACCGGACGAATGTGCAGTTCGCGCGCATCGACGGCCCGCACGACGTGACCGCGGCCGTCTGGGAACGCGGAGCGGGGGAGACGCTCTCGTCGGGCACGAGCGCGACTGCGGTGGCCTCAGCGGCCATTCGGCACGGTTGGTGCGAGAGCCCGGTGACCGTCCATCTGCAGGGTGGCGACCTGCTCGTGGAGGTGGACGACGAGTTCCATGCGCGCCTGACCGGCCCCGCGGAAGAGATCTGCTCGGTCGAGCTCTCGCAGGAGTTCGAGCTGTGAAGTTCGCGAAGCGTCTCGACGCCGTCCCGCCGTACCTCTTCGCGGAGCTCGAGCGCAAGGTTGCCGAGGCCGAGCGCGCGGGCGTCGACGTGATCAGCCTCGGGATCGGCGACCCGGATCTCCCGACCCCGCCGGCCGTGATCGAGGCTCTCGCCGAGGCGGCACGCGACCCGCGCACGCACCAGTACCCGACGAACCACGGCACCGAGGAGTTCCGCTCAGCGGCGGCCGACTTCTATCGCGACCGCTTCGGCGTCGAGCTCGACCCGAACGGGGAGGTGATCCCGGTGCTCGGCGGCAAGGAAGGCGTCGGCCACATCGCGCTCGCCGCGCTCGACCCGGGCGACGTCTGCCTCGCTCCCGACCCCGGCTACCCGCCGTACACCTCGGGCCCCGTCTTCGCGGGCGCGCAGGTGCACTACCTGCCGCTGCATGAGGAGAACGGCTTCCTGCCCGAGCTCGAGGGCGCTCCCGACGCGAAGCTCCTGTACCTCAACTACCCGAACAACCCGACCGGCGCGACGGCCGAACTCGACTTCTTCGAGCATGCAATCGACGTCGCCCGCCGGCGCGACCTGATCGTCGTCCACGACAACGCGTACTCCGAGGTCGCCTTCGACGGCTACCGCCCGCCGAGCTTCCTCGAGGCGCCGGGTGCCAAAGAGGTCGGTGTCGAGATCTTCTCCCTTTCGAAGGGCTGGAACATGACCGGCTGGCGGGCCGGGCTCGTCGCGGGCAACGCCGAGATCGTGGAGCGCTACCGGCAGCTGAAGACGAACCTCGACTCGGGCATGTCCGAAGCGGTCCAGCATGCGGCGGCGGTCGCCCTGACCGACGAGCGCGACTTCCCGCGGGAGATCTCCGAGGTCTACGCGCGACGGCGCGATCTCCTGGCGACCGGCTTGCAAGAGATCGGGCTGGACGTCCGCATCCCGCGAGCGACGCCGTACTTCTGGGTTCGCGTGCCCGAGGGGCACACGTCCGCGTCCTTCACCGAACTGATGCTCGAGCAGGCGTCCGTCCTCGTCTCGCCGGGAGACTCGTACGGCCCGAGCGGCGCGGGCTACGTCCGCCTGTCGCTGACCGTTCCGGACTCGCGGCTCGCGGAGGCGGTCGACCGGATCACGAAGGCGCTCGTCATACTTCAATCGTGACCGACCGCCAGCCGGACCCCGCTCAGGGCCTGGAGCCCGAGCGGGGATTCATCGTCGCCGTGCTGGGCTCTGACGACGATTACGACGAGGAGCTGGGCGAGTTCCGTGAGCTGTCGCGGACGGCCGGCGTCGAGCCCGTCGCTGAAATCGTCCAGCGGCGCGGGCGGCCCGATCAGCGGACCTATGTGGGCAAGGGGAAGCTGGCGGAGCTCTCGCACTCGTTCAGCGAGGCTCGCGCGGATTCGCTGCTCGTCGACGACGAGCTGACCCCGGCGCAGCAGCGGAAGCTCGAGGACGCCTTGACCGCGCGCGTCGTCGACCGCACGCAGCTGATCCTCGACATCTTCGCGCAGCACGCCCGGAGCGCAGAGGGCAAGCTGCAGGTGGAGCTGGCGCAGCTCGAATACAACCTCCCGCGCATGCGCGGTATGTGGCAGCACCTGGAGCGGCTCGGCGGCGGGACGGGCGCGGTCGGGGGTGGCGTCGGAACGCGCGGACCGGGGGAGAGCCAGCTCGAGACCGACCGTCGGCTCGCACGACGCCGGATCACGATGCTCAAGCGCCGCCTCAAGGAGCTGAGCAAGCAGCGCGCGACCAGGCGCAAGGCGCGAGAGCGCTCCCAGACGCCGACCGTCGCGCTCGCCGGGTACACGAACGTCGGGAAGTCGACGCTCCTGAATGCGCTGACCGGCGCCGAGGTCTCGGTCCACAACCGCCTCTTCGAGACGCTCGACCCGACGACGCGTGGATTCGAGCAAGACGGGCGCCGCTACCTCGTCACCGACACGGTCGGCTTCATCCGGCGGTTGCCGCATCAGCTCGTCGAGGGCTTCGCTGCGACGCTCGAGGAGACGCTCGCGGCCGATCTGGTGCTGCATGTCGTCGACGCGTCCGCGTCCGAGGACCGGCTCGAGGAGATGGTTGCGGCGGTCGACGCCGTGCTTGCCGAGGTCGGCGCGGACGAGCTTCCCGTTCAGATCGTCCTGAACAAGGTCGATCTCGTCGACCCGCTCACACGGCGGCGTCTGGCGAACACGTTCCCGGGCGCGCCCCAGGTCTCGGCGGAATCCGGCGAAGGCCTCGGAGAACTGCGCGCGGTCGTCGCGAAGCACTTCGAGGAGAGGTTCGAGCCGGTGCGATTGCTGATCCCGTACGCGGCCGGCGAGAAGCTCGCAGAGCTGTACGAGCTCGGGGCGCCGGTCGACGAACGCGTCGATCGACCCGAGGGCGTCTTCGTACGGGCGCGGCTCAGTCGTCCGGACGCGAGACGGTTCGCGAGCTACCTCGTGCTCGACGAGGACGACGCGCTGGAGGGGCTGACGTGACCGAGCTTCTCTTCCAGCGGCTCCACGACGACGCGGTCGTCCCCCAGCGCGCCTATGTGGGCGACGCGGGCCTCGATCTCGTCGCGTGCGAGGCGGCCGAGATCGGTCCCGGCGAGCGGGAGGTCGTGGGCACCGGGCTCGCCGTGGCGATTCCGGAGGGCTACGCCGGATTCGTCCAGCCGAGGTCGGGCCTGGCGGCCGAGAACGGCATCACCGTCCTGAACACGCCCGGGCTGATCGACTCGGGCTACCGCGGAGAGCTGCGGGTGATCCTCCTGAACACAGATCGCTCGGAGACCTTCATGGTCGAGCCGGGGATGCGGATCGCACAGCTCGTCGTCGTTCCGGTCGCCTCGCTGGAGACAGCCGAAGTAGAGGCGCTGCCCGCGACGGAACGAGGGGTGCGCGGGTTCGGCTCCTCGAGCCGGGCGGGCTGATGGCGACCGAGCCGCGGATCCGCGTGTCGGCGATCCTGCGCTGGGGCGGGCGCATTCTCCTGTGCCGGCACGAGAAGGACGGGCGCCAGTACTGGCTCTTGCCCGGCGGCGGCGTGAACTCGGGCGAGAGCCTCGTCCGGGCGCTGCACCGCGAACTGTCCGAGGAGGTCGGGGTGAACGACGAGATCCCCGTCGAGGGCCCGGTGGCGATCGTGGACTCGATCGCGCCCGTGCGCAGCTTGGCCGCGAAGCACGTGGTGCACATCATCTTCTCGGGTGATCTCGAGGGCAGGTCGTTGGAGGCGGTGACCTCGAAGGACGCGGCCGTACGGGGCCACAGACTGTTCGAGGTAGGGGAGTTGGACGAAATCGTGTTGCACCCGCCGATCCAGCGTTTCCTGGCCCGCTGGCGGCCCGGCGACCCCGTGGTGTATCTGGGGCCGCTCTGGGCTCCCTAGGGCCTCTCGGACGCTCCTGGACGCGTTTGGCGCCATTCCGGCGCACCCGCGCCACTGACACGGCACACATTCCTCACTAGGATCGAAAGCGGCGGGTGGTCAGCGGTGGCCCACGCGCACGCGCGTGTAGTGGAAGCGGCCCACCGTCTAGGAGCGGCCGCCTCTCGATCGGGCCCGCGCAGCCGCGACGACGTGCGCTTCCCGCTCCAGCTCGTCGTCCAGCAGGGCGAGCTCGACGACCTCCGCACCGGCATGCTCGAGAGCCCGCTCCAGCAGCCAGTCCGCGAGCCACGGGTTGCGCGGCAGGAGCGGCCCGTGGAGATACGTCCCCACGGCAGTGCCGACCCGGACGCCCTCGAAGCCGCTCTCACCGTCGTTCCCATACCCGGCAACGACCCGCCCGAGCGGCTCGGCCCCTTGGTCGAGCCTCGTCACACCCGCGTGATTCTCGAACCCCGCGAGCGTCGTCGCCGCTCCGGGCTCGAGCTCGCACTCGAGCAGGCAGTCGCCGATCATGCGCCGCTCACCGGCCACGGTCTCGAGCGGGAACACGCCGGCCCCCGGAAGCTCTTCGCCGTCCCGTCCCCGGTAGAAGCGCCCGAGCAGTTGGTAGCCGCCGCACACAGCGAGCACCGCCGCCCCGCCGGCGATCGCTTGGCCGATCGCTTCGCCCCGCGCCGCCAGATCCGGCGCGATCAGCGCCTGCTCCCGATCCTGCCCGCCGCCGACGTAGAGCAGATCGTGCGCTCCCGGCCGCAGCTCGTCGCCGAGGCTCACCCGCTCGACCTCCAGCTCGAAGCCGCGCCAGCGCGCCCGGCTCTCGAGCACCGCGATGTTCCCCCGATCCGCGTAGATGTTCAGGTACTCCGGATAGAGATGAGCGACGCGGATCCTCACGCGGCACGCTCCCAGTAGGGGCGGACGAACCCGCGGTCGCCCACGATGTCGCGCAGCGCGAGCATCGCCGTGTAGGTCGGCAGGACGACGAGCTCGCCGCCCGCGTCGGTCAGCGCGAGCCCGCGGTCGAGCGCGCGGTCGAGCTCGGGAACCACCTCGATCGCGTCGACGGCAAACCCGCCGTACTTGCAGCGAAGCGCCATTTCCGCGGCGCGCTCGCCGGTCACGACGACGCGGTCGAGGCCGGCCAGGAGCGGCTCCCAGTCGACGTCCCAGATCCACGAGACGTCGCGGCCGTCCGCGATCTCGTCGTTCAGGGCGAGCACCGCGAGCTTCGGAGGCCCCCCGGAGACGAGCGTGCGGACCACCTCGTTCGCTCCGGCCGGGTTCTTCACGAGAAGGACGAGCACGGTCCTGTCGCCGACGACGATCCGCTCGAAGCGCCCGAATGCCGCGGCGAAGCCGGCCAACCCCGCGACGATCTCGTCGAGCGACGCGCCGAGCGCGAGTGTCAGCGCCGCCGCAGCGAGCGCGTTGTAGACGTTGTAGAGCCCCGGCACGGAGAGCGCGACGCGACGCGTCTCTCCGCGGGCCTCGAGCGTGAAGTCGACACCCTCCAGCCCGCGGAGCTCGATGTCGCGAGCGACGACGTCGAGCGCCGGACGGGAATGCCCGCATGCAGGGCACCGGTAGTCGCCGAGATGCCCGACGTAGATCGCTGCGTACTCGTACGGCTTGCCGCAGCGCAGGCACCACTTCGAATCGGCTGCGTGCAGAAGCTCGGGAACAGCCTGGCGCGTGTCGTCCAGGCCGAAGACGACCGAGCCGGTCCGCTCCCGCGAAAGGTCTCCCACCTGCGGGTCGTCGCCGTTGACCACGAGCACGGCCTCCGCGCCCAGTGCGCGCACGACCCCGCGCCAGCGCTCCGCCACGTGCTCGAGCTCCCCGTAACGGTCGAGCTGGTCGCGAAACAGGTTTCCCAGGCAGACCGCGCGCGGCCGCACCCGGTCCGCGATCTCCGGCAAGGCAGCCTCGTCCACCTCGAACAGGCCCAGCTCCGCATCCCGGGCCGACAGGAGCGCGGACGTGACTCCCGAGCGCAGATTCGCGCCCGAAGCGTTGTGGGCAAGCCGAGCCCGGGGCGAGAGGATCCGCGCGGCCATGGCCGCGGTGGTTGTCTTCCCGTTCGTCGCCGACACGACGGCGCTTCCCAGCGGGAGCCGCGCCGCAAGCCGGTCGAGAACGTCCGGATCGATGGTCGAAAGCACCTTTCCGGGCACCGTCGTCCCACCGCCGGCCCCGACCAGACGCGATAGCCCGCCGACCGCACGGGCGGCCGCGATCCCGAGCGGCAGGGGAACCCTCACTCTCACGCAGCCAGCCTAGTCCCGATCCCTTGCATGAGTGAATTTCCAGGCCCTCACCCCGAAGGGTGATACGCGGAACCCGGGCCAAATCTACGGTGCAAACACGCTTCTACATGGCCACTGCGGCTTCGCGCGAATGCGCGGAAAGGGAGAGGTAATGGCGAGACTTAACGGCGGCGCTCACGAGGAGACTCGCTCGAGCGCTCTTTGGGGGAACCGCGGAGGCGATTCGCGCGCCAATGCCCTGTGGGGCAAGGGTGGGCGTGGCTTGACCGCGATTCTTGCGGTCCTGGCGGTCACGGCGATCCCGATCGCGGGCGCCGCAAATCGGCATGCATCGACCGGAGCGACGTACGTCGATCCGTACCTCCTGGCGAAGGCAGACGCGGATCCCAGCTCGCTCGTCAACGTCATCATCGAGAGCGACACCGAGCTCGACAACGCCAAGGACGCGTTCGAAAGCGCGCGCCATGACGACAGCGCGGACAGCGAGAAGTTGCGCCACGAGTTCAAGTTCGTGAGCTCGGTCGCGGTCACGATCAAGGCCAAGAGGGTGGTCTTCCTTTCGAAGATCCCGGGCCTGACGATCACGAGCGACTCGCGCGTCAAGCTCGACGCAGTTCCGAGCTCGAACCAGGTCTGGCCGACGGCCGAGGCTCTGCGACCGTTCTATTCCGAGACGGACACGTACCGTGGGGCCACGCCGACGATCGCGATCGTGGACTCGGGGATCGAGCAGAACCGCCTCGATTTCGACGGCGGCGCACGAGTCATCGGCGACCAGGTGATCACGAGGCTCGTTCCGAACTCACCCGGCGACGGCCGCGGCCATGGCACGTTCGTGGCGGGCATCGCCGCAGGCTCCGCCGCGGGCTACGCCGGAGCTGCTCCACAGGCCAAGATCGTCTCGCTCGACGTCATGGACGACAACGGGATGGCGCGGACGAGTGACGTGATCGCGGCGGCTCAGTGGATCTACGAGCACAAGAACGAGAAGAACATTCGGGTCGCGAACTTTTCGCTCCACTCCACGGTGCCGAGCAACTTCACGAACGACCCGCTCGACAAGGCGGTGGAGAAGCTCTGGTTCGCCGGCGTGACCGTGGTCGCGGCCGCAGGCAACTACGGGACGCCGGACGGCCCCAGCGGTGTCATGTTCGCGCCCGGCAACGATCCGTTCGTGATCACGGTCGGCGCGCTCGACCTCGACGGCAGCGTCAGGATCCCCAACCACGACGTCCCGAACTGGTCGGCCTACGGCTACACCTACGACGGGTTCCGCAAGCCTGAGATCGCGGCAGCCGGCCGGTACATGGTCGGCCCGATCCCGGCGGCGGCCACCCTGCCGGCGCTGAAGCCGGAGAACATCGTCGCTGCCGGCTACATGCGGCTCTCCGGAACGTCGTTCGCGGCACCGGTCGTCGCAGGCGCGGCGGCTCAGATCCTGGCCAGGCATCCGAGCTGGACGCCCGATCAGGTCAAGGGCGCCCTCATGAAGGCGGCGCGGCACATCCCAGACGCGCCTCCGGGCTCGGCCGGGGTCGGCGAGGTCAACGCCTACCGCGCAGCCATGCTGAACAGGGCGCCGAACCCGAACGCAGCGCTGGACAGCTACCTCACGGCTGACCCGGCCGGGGGCTCGACGCCGCTGTTCAACGCGGTCAGCTGGTCGGACGCTGCCAGGTCGAACAGGGCCTGGGACGCGGCGAGCTGGTCGGACGCCTCCTGGAGCGACGTCTCCTGGACGGATGTCAGCTGGTCGGACGTGTCCTGGAGCGACGTCACTTGGTCGGACGTGACTTGGAGCGACGTGCTCGCAGCGGCCGACGTCACGTGGGAAGACGCGGCGGAGGGCGAGGTCGATCCGCCCGCCGGCACGCCGACGACGCTGACTCCCGAGGAGGAGCAGGCCGCCGAGGCCGATCCTCTCCTCGGCCTCAGTCCGGAGCCGCCACCACCCCCGCCGGCTCCATAAGCAGCACCAAGACGGCAAGGGCCGGCACCTCCCGGCCCTTGCTCACTCGCACGGGGGATGCCCTGACCCGCGGCCCCGCTTACGTTGAAAGTGGAGTCATCTCGCTGCGGCTCCTGCCCGGAACTAGGAGAGACTGACATGCGGCACCAGCGGACGAACGCGAGCAACCCGTGAGCGCAGTTCCCACGGAGCTCGACGTCTTCGGGGAGAGCCCGGAGCCGAGCCCGAGCGGCGGCCGGCGCCTGTCGACGGCTGCCACGGCGTACCTCGCGGCGATCGCGATCGCGGCGAGCCTGGCAGCCCTGCCCTTCCTCTCCCGGCTCCAGACAGCCGACTACAGCGTCGCCACCTGGCTCGCCTTCCTGCTCTTCGCAGCGGGCGCCGCGCTGGCGCAGGTCGCGCTCGTCAAGACGCCTCACAACCAGTCCTACCACGCGACGAACGTCTTCCTGATCCCGGCGATTCTGCTGCTTCCGCCCGAGCTGGTGATCGTGGTGGCGATCGTTCAGCACATCCCGGCCTGGCTGAAGAACCGGACGGCCTGGTACCGCGAGTGCTTCAACATCTGCAACTACGTGATCGCGACGATCGCGGCGTGGGGGGCGTTTCGCGGAATCCTTCATGCGGACGGCCTGATCCCGAACGTCGACCTCCGCTTCGCGATCGCGGGCGCTGCCTGCTCGATCATCCTCGTCGGCCTGAACCACGCGATGCTCGCGCCGATGCTTCTGCTCGGCCACGGGCACTCGATCCGCGAGTCGGGCCTCTTCTCCTTCCACGGCCTGTCCACGGAGCTCGTCCTGGCCGCGCTGGGAGTGGTCGTCGCGACGTTCTGGCACGCGGACCCGTGGCTGATCCCGTTTGCCGTGGCGCCCGTCCTGCTGCTCCACCGCTCGCTTGCGGTGCCGCGGCTCGAGGCCGAGGCCCGCGTCGACCCCAAGACCGGCCTCTTCAACGCGCGCCACTTCGGGCTCGCGCTGAACGAGGAGATCGTGCGCGCCCAGCGCTTCGAGCGGCCGCTGGCGTTGATCATGGCCGACCTCGACCTCCTCCGCGACATCAACAACTCGTACGGCCATCTCGCCGGCGATGCGGTGCTGAAGGGCATCGCCGGGGTCTTCCGAACGCACCTGCGCCATTACGACGTCCCGGCGCGCTTCGGCGGCGAGGAGTTCAGCATCCTCCTGCCGGAGACGAGTGCCGAGGAGGCGCTCGAGATCGCGGAGCGCATCCGCAGGGAGGTCTCCGAGCGCGCGTTCGACGTCGAGACTTCGAGCCAGCCGATCCGTGCGACGGTCTCGATCGGCGTCGCCGCGTATCCGCGCGACGGGAACGACGCGAACGAGCTGATCCACCAGGCCGACCTCGCCGTCTACCGCGCGAAGCTCCAGGGCCGGAACCGCGTGCTCGATGCCACCTCCGAGCCCCTTGCCGTGCCGAACGACCGCAAGCCTCGCCTCGCGGCGGTGCCCGAGTCGGGCGACCACATGGCACCGCTTCCGCCTGCGGTCGAGGCGATTCCTCCGGAGGAGCGCCGGCATCCGCGGACGCACGCCATGCACGGGCCCCGCTTCCTCTCGCTGTCCGGTCGCCTCGCGCTGCTCGTCGGCCTCGTGGCGTTCGTCGGGATCGCGGCAGGCGTCCTCGGGATCATCCTCGGCGCCAGCCACGACGTGTTCGCACTGATCGCGCTCGTCGTCCTCGTCGGATTCGGCCAGGCGCTCGCGATCGAGGTGGACGACGGCGGCTCGATCTCGGTCAGCGCGGTCGGCTCTCTCGCCGGTGCCGCGCTCTTCGGCCCGCGCGCCGCGCTCGTGCTGGCCGGGACGACGGCGATCGTGGAGTGGAGCGCACGGCGTTCCGAGATTCACCGAGTGCTCTTCAACATCGGCGCCCTGTCGCTGTCGTCGCTGGCCGCGGCCGGAATCTTCATGGCCGGCTTCGGGGGCACGGCGGGCGAGTTCTTCACCGCGGCGGTCGGCCTCGCCGCCGGGCTTGCGTACTTCGCCGTCAACACCGGGCTGCTCAGCGTCGCGATCGCGATGGAGGGGCACGAGCGAGTGTGGCGCGTCTGGCAGGAGCGCTTCGCGTGGCTCGCCCCCCATTGGATCGTGTACGGCTTCGTGGGCGGCGTGATGGCGATCGCGTACCACGCAGCCGGCCTGTACGCGCTCGCCGTGTTCGCGGTGCCGCTGCTCCTGATGCGCAAGACACAGGAGGCGTACCTCCGGCACACGCAGCGCAGCGCCCAGAAGCTCCGTGCGGCCGCGGAGACGATTCAGAGCCAGAACGTGTCGCTCGAACAGGCCAACCGGCTGCTGCGCGAGCGCTCGACGGCCGCGATGGAGAGCCTCTCGGCGACGGTGGACGCGCGAGACGCGTACACGGCGGGCCACTCGCGCCGCGTCCAGCAGCTCGCGCTTGCGATCGGCCGGGAGCTCGGCCTCTCGCAGGCGGAGCTCGACCTCCTCGGCCACGCCGCACTCTTCCACGACATCGGCAAGCTCGCAGTGCCGGACGCGATCCTGCTCAAGCCGGCGGTGCTCACGGATGACGAGTGGGTGCTCATGCAGCGGCACTCCGACGAGGGGGCGCGGATCATCGACCGCCTCGGCTTCCTGAACGACGCCGTGCCGGCGATCCGGCACCACCACGAGCGTTTCGACGGCGCCGGCTATCCGGACGGCCTGACAGGGGAGGAGATCCCGCTCGGCGCGAGGATCATCCACGTCGCGGACGCGCTCGACTCGATGCTCACGACGCGCATCTACCGCGCCGCGCGTCCCGCAATGGACGCGTTGGACGAGCTCAAGCGCGCCGCCGGCACGCAGTTCTGCCCACGGTGCGTCGAGGCCCTCCAGCGCGTGCTGCCGCCCGAGATCCTCGCCGACGAGGCCGCGCGTCACCAGCTGCTCGCCGTCTCCTAGCGAGCCATGTCCGGTGCCAGGTACCGGACGGGCCCGAAAAGGACGCGTCCAGTTTCCTAGCGTGGATTTGCAAATTCTCTAGTCTGTTCTATTCTTCTTGCCATGCCCCAGAAACGCCGGCCCCCGGCGGTGCGGCGCATCGATCCTGCTGCACTCGCTGAGTTCCAGGCCGGAATTCGCAAGCGCTACTCCGACGAGGAGATCCTCGAGCAGCTGCGCGCTTCAGCCGAGCGCCTCGGGCGCTCGCCGACGATGCGCGAGTTCGAGGACGACCCGGAGACGACCGTGCACCCGCAGACGGTCATCCAGCACTTCAAGAGCTGGAACGAGGCCAAGCGCAAAGCCGGGCTCGTCCCGCGGCGCTTCGCCGAGCCGGCCGACCTGATCCGGCTCCTCCGCGAGCTGGGCGACGAGCTGGGGCGCCCACCCACGGCCAAGGACTTGGACGAGCACCGCGACTCGATGCCTTCCAAGTCCCTCTACTGGCACATGTTCGGCTCGCTCAAGAACGCGCTCCGCGAGGCGGGCTTCGACGTGCCGGTGGGGGAGGAGAGGCTCGAACGCGCGATCGATCAGGGCGTGGACGTTGCGCTCGAGCTCGGACGCCTGCCGAAGTTCGCCGACTGGAAGCGGGCGCGCAGCACGGACGCGAGCCTGCTGAGCGAGTGGCAGATCTACCGCATGCTCGAGGCACACAAAGGGGCCTGGGCGGCGTTCCAGTACCTCGTGCGCGAGCGGCTGCTCGAGGATGGGGTGGAGGTGTCGCCGGAAGGGGCGGTCAGAGCGCCGCAGCGATCACGGCGAGGCGGCGGAGGCACGTCGCGCCCTCCTGCGGCGCGCGCACCGCGGGGAGCGGCGTCTCCTCGAAAGCGTGGTCGGGCTTGAAGCGAGTCGCCGCCCGACGGTGTCCGTCCACGAGTGGAACGAGGATGCCCTCGGGAAGCTCCCGCTTGCGGAGCTTCAGGTTCAGATAGCGCTCCACGAGGTCGAGCGCGGCCCTCGTCGATGCGAAGAACGCCTCATGCTGTCCCTCGCCGAGCCAGAGCGGCCGACCGACACCACGCGCGATGTACACCGTGTCGGCCTCGCGATCGTCGAACCAGGCGGTCGCCATCGACCCGCGGAGCTCTTCCAGCGCCTCCTGGCGCGGGCCGAGCTCGTCGATGAGCGCGAAGATCGCCTCGGTATCGACCGTCATCTGGGGCTCATGCCGCTCGAAGCCGTGCCGCGCGAAGATTTCCTCGTCGTTGACGATGATCCCGTTGTGGATGCCCTTGACGGCTCCATGGCGGACGGGATGGTTGTTGGCCGTGATCCTCGGATGGCCCTTCGTGTAGTCGCGGACGTGGATCAGCGCCTGGTTCGCCTCCGGTGAGACCGAAATGCGCTCGAGGAGGGCGCTCGCGCCCGAGCGCTGCTTGTGCACCGAGAGCGTGCCGGCGTCGCCGCGGAATGCGTATCCGACCGCGTCGGCGCCACGCTCGGCGATCCCCGCGAGCAGGGCCTGCGCAGCGAGCGTCCTCGAGACCGTGCTCGCGCGATCGAACGAATATCCGGCGATTCCACACATGGGAGCGATGCTAGAAGTCCGACTGGACGACCCTGGCCTTCGGTTCCAGCGGTCCTTCTTCCTTCTCACTTCGACGCTAAACCCACACACGAGTTAGCGTGAACCGTCCCTCGATCGAGGGGTACTCGTCTAAGCCACCCTGCCAGGCGACCGATACCAGGCTCGATGGCCCGGCCGCTTCCTCAACGATCGCCCGAAGACGATCCGACCCCTGAGCCCAAGCTCGAGGTCGTTCCCGACCCGGCTGAGCTCGACGAGCCCGAGGTCGAGGAGAAGGATCCGGACGACGCAGTCGCCGCGTTCACAGCCGATCCGCTGAAGCTCTACGTGCGCCAGATCGGCGACGGCCCGCTCCTGACGCCTGTCGAGGAGCGCGAGCTCGCCCGGCGCAAGGACGAGGGGGACGAGGCCGCCAAGCGACGCCTGATCGAGTGCAACCTCCGGCTCGTGATGTCGATCACGCGGAACTACACGAAGGCCGGCGTCCCGCTCCTCGACCTGATCCAGGAGGGGAACCTCGGACTGATCCGCGCGGTCGAGAAGTTCGACTACAAGCTCGGGTTCAAGCTCTCGACGTACGCGACCTGGTGGATTCGCCAGGCCGTGACGCGGGCTCTGGCCGACCAGGGCCGGACGATCCGCCTTCCGGTTCACGTCGCAGAGCAGACCCGCAAGGTTCTGCGCGCGAGGCGCATCCTCGCCCAGAAGCTGAATCGCGACCCGGAGATCCCGGAGATCGCGCAGGAGGCCGGGTTCACGCCCGAGCGCGTCCAGGAGCTGCTGGAGCTGATCGAGGATCCCGTGAGCCTGGAGACGCCGGTGGGGGACGGGGAGAGCGTCTACAGCGACCTGATCGAGGACACGAAGTCCGACCAGCCTGCCGTGGCGACGGCGAAGATGCTGCGCTCGAAGGAGCTCGCCGGCGCGCTGAGCCGGTTGACTCCGCGCATGCGCCGCGTGCTCGCGCTGCGCTTCGGGCTGGACGGCGAGACGCCGCAGACGCTGGAACAGGTCGGCGTCGGCCTCGGCATCACGCGCGAGCGTGTCCGCCAGCTCGAGTCGCGCGCACTCAGAGAGCTACGCCAGACGGCCCCTGGCCTGCAGCTCTACCTCGAGACCGACAGCTAGCTCATCGAGGACAGTCGTCACGGCGCGCGCAGCGCGCCATGACTTTCCTCAACCCGCGACGGATTCCATCTCTCGGAGCTTCGAGAGACGGCGCAGGGCGTGTACTTCGATCTGCCGGACTCGCTCTCTGGTGAGGCCCAGGGTACGGCCGATCTCCTCGAGTGTCTTCGGCTCCGAGCCGCCGAGGCCGTAGCGCAGGCAGATCACCTTGCGCTCGCGGTCGGAGAGCGCTGCCAGCCCGCGAGCGAGAGTCTGGCTGCGGAGCGTGACCTCGACCTCGTCCTCGGGCGACGGCCCGTCCCCGGCGACGAAGTCTCCGAAGACCGCGTCCTCCTGCTCGCCGACGGGCTGGTCGAGGCTGGTCGACGCGCGTGCAGCGGCTTTCACCTCGCGCGCCTGCTCGAGCGGCAAGGACGCCTCTTCGGCGATCTCCGCGAGGGTCGGCTCCCGGCCGAGCTGCGTCCAGAGCATGCGCTCCGCCTTGTTCATCTTCTGTAGGCGCTCGACGATGTGCACCGGCATCCGAATCGTCCGCGCCTTGTCCGCAAGCGCCCGCGCGACGGCCTGGCGGATCCACCAGGTCGCATACGTCGAGAACTTGTAGCCGCGACGCCAGTCGAACTTCTCCACGGCGCGGATCAGACCGAGCGTGCCTTCCTGGATCAGGTCGAGGAAGGGGAGGCCCTGGTTGCGGTAGTTCTTCGCGATCGACACGACGAGCCGGAGGTTGGACTGGATCATCCGTTGCTTTGCCTCGGGATCGCCGCGCTCGATGCGCTTCGACAGCTCGACCTCCTGCGCCGCCGTCAGCAGCTGATGGCGGCCCGCCTCGCGCAGGAAGAGCTGAAGCGCGTCCGTCGTCGTCTCGTAGACGACCGGCTGGGGAGGAGGCTCCTCCTTGTCCTTGTCGTCGACGATGTCGATGCCGCGCTGCTCGCACTCGCGGTGGAGCGCCTCGGCCTCGAGCTCGCTCAGCTCCTGTGTCTCGACGAGGTCGGCGAGCTCAGACGACCGGATCGAACCGGCCTGCTCGGCGGTTTCGATGAGTTGACGGACGTCCTCCGTGCCGAGGACGTGCTCAATTTCGACTGTCATCCAGCTTCAGGGGGTTCTTACCAGGGCGATGGTCAGATGAAACATCAAACGCGCGGCGGGAGCAAGGGGTTGGGCCTCAGTAGCGCAGCCAGGTCCTCTCAGCGAGCGCGGTCTGGACGTTGCCGATGTAGCTCGCGGCGCCCGAGTCGTACCAGTCGCCGGAGAACCAGGATCCCACGCAGCCCCAGAGCACGTAGGGCCAGCCATGGACGGCGGCGATCTGTCTCACCGTCTGGCCGTGGTAGAGCCACGAGCCTCCGTCGTAGAAGTCGCCGTTGTAGCAAGCGCGCAGCCTCGCGGCGTAGAGGTCGACCGCCAGCGCGGTCGACGCCTGGATGTCCGGCATCCCGCCCCAGAGCAGCGCACCGTCGCACGTCTTGTTCTTGATCTGCATCACGCTGAAAGAGCCGATGGATGCGTCGCCGCCGCCGCAGCGGTCGCCCCAGGTGGATTGATGCCAGGTCGACTCGATCACGGCGACGGCGCGGAGCACGTTCTCGTCGATGCCCCAGCGGCAACCCGCCCAGGAGAAGATCTCGGTCGTCGTGCCCGTGAACTGGCCCTGGAGGAGGGGCACTCGAGCGGCCCAGGCCGCCCAGTAGGGATCGGTCGCGGCCGGGCCCCACGTGTAGGAGCCGTCGCCGACCGTGTGGTTCGCCGCGTAGTTGTCCGGCCGCGGCTCCCAGCTCGAATGGAGGATCGAGCCCGCGCACGTCGCCGCGCTGCGGGGTAGCGAGTCGGGAACTCTGCAGCTGGCCTCGGCTCGGTCGATGCAGTCTCGTGACGGCTCGGTGCCGAAGTAGCGTGGCTGTCCCGCGGAGTTGACGACGGGAGTCGCATTCGAGCGAGCTCTTCCGTTCCCGACTCGGTTCGAGGCGGTGACGAGAACCCGTAGCCGATGACCGACGTCGAGAGGGCGGACCCGATACTTCACGCGCGTCGCGCCCCGTACTTTCATGCACGAACTGCCGGCTCGGTTGCAGGACTGCCATGCGTAGCGAAAGACCGCAGGCCGATTCGCCCATTTGCCGCGGCGCGCCGAGAGCGTCTGTCCCTCCAGTGCCAGCCCCGCAATTTTCGGCGCCGCGCGGTTGTGCGGCGCGCGCAGCTCGCCGGCCAGCGAAGCGCCGGATGACGGAAGCGGAACCGCGAAGAGGGCGAATGCCAGGAGAAGCGCGCCCCGGATCGATCGTGATCGCGTCATTGAGTCGGCGAAGCCTGCATGTTGCGGCCGGACGGCGCTCGTCTACAGCGTGCCGTGACAACCCATCGATCGCCCATCTTCCGTGCATGGATCGGCGTCGCTCCGACACTGAAACTCCTCGAGGAGCAACGGACGTGTCTACAACCGAAGGAGCGACGATGTCCACCAACGCGACGACAGCAACGTATAGAGAGCTCGCCTATCGGAAAAATGACAGCCTCGAGGTGGTGCTCTTCTGGCATCAGCCCACGGATGAGCTGACGGTCGCCGTCTCGGATGTACGGAACGGCGCCCACTTCGAGCTCGCCGTCGAGGCGCACCGCGCGCTCGACGTGTTCAACCACCCGTACGCGCATGCCGCGTTTCAGGGACTCAGCTTCCAGGAGGCTGCATAGAACCCGGCGCACGATAACGCGTGTTATGTCAAGTTGGAGAAAGCGGACAGAAATCCGGCTCTTCCCCCCGCGTTGTCGCACCAACGCCTTATAGGGACGATCACTCATCGAGGCGAGCTCGCGACGATTGACGTCGCTCGCAATTTCGCCCAGTCGCGCGCTCTGCGCGTGACCGGCGAAATTGGACCATAAAAATTCGCCGAGCCGGTTGCGCTTTCGTCCGCCCTGCCGACTGACTTTCGGCTTCCGCCTACGGCCGCCCGGCTGGGCCTCGACCTACTCGCGCTCCGTGCTCGGCGCAAACGGGACAGTAGAGGTGTCAGCACGTCCAAGCAAGACATGTCAAAACGCAGAGCCCGCAATTTGCAAAAAGTTCAGTTTTCAACATTTTCCACACCCGGGACGGCCTTCTGTGGACAAGCCTGGGGAAATGTGCTCGAACCATCTCGTCGACAGCGCTTCCCCTGGATAGACTCGCCGCGCGATGTCCTTCCACCTGCGCCCACCGAGCGTCGACAAGGGCGTGTCCGCCTTCTTCTGGGCGTTCGGCTTCTTCCTGTACCTATGGCTCGGCATGATCGCGGTCGGCGTCGGCAAGGGCACGGCGTTCGTCCTGTCCGCGGTCGCGAGCGGGGCGATCTTCCTCTACATCAGGCTGTACGGCGAAGACCGGCCGACCCGGGCCTAGCCAGCAGCACCGAGCCCGACGCGCCCGTGATCGCCGGCGAGCGCGGTCACGAGTAGCTGCGCGAGCTCCTCTCCGATCGCCTGGCGCAGGCGTAGCGAGGCCGTCGGCTCCACGTTCTCGAGCCGCGCACAGTGCTCGAGGATGAGCCTCATCGCCCGGGGCTGCGGCTCTGCGGCGTTCATGCTCCGAGTATCGGCGGCCCGCAACCGCCTGCGATCCCTCCCCGGAGTGAGCGCCGCCGCCGCAACCCCGCCGCGAACTCTCCGAACCTGACTAATCCTCTGTGCGGTCGCTCGAGCGTTCGGCCGGTTCCGGCTGCCGCTCGGTGTCCTCGAGGCGCACCTGCCGGTCCTCCCCGCTCCCGTTGCCGTTCGCGGATACCGGACGCTGCGCACCCGCGGCGGGCACCGGCTTGGTTCTCGCGCGGCGCGGGCCGGTCGTGTCGAACGTGAGCCCGAACACGAGGCCGATCCCGAACGCGACGGCCGGGATCATCAGACCCATCGAGTCAACGAAGCCGTCGACCCCGATGTCGCCCGACCAGCTCCGGACGTGGTTTCCGAGCCAGGAGCTCTCCGGCTCGTGCCAAGCCAGGATCCAGCCTCCGGCGACCAGCGTGGGCACGAACGCGAGCAGGAACACGTTGCCCGAGAGGCGCGGCCAACCCCACTTCGTCCAGCCGCCGAGGAGCTGCGACAGCGCCATCCCGAGGCCGGCCAGGGCCACGAGGCCGAACGCCGCCCAGTATTCACCGGCGGACGCGTCGGAGACCGAGCTCGGAAGGATCGCGGTCGCGAACCACAGCAGAACGCCTGCCAGGGCGACTCCGATCAAGGTCAGAGTTGCTCTCGTCAAGCCATACATGGGCACCACCTCCGCCCCCGTCTTGCCCGCTTCTTGCCGTTTTCAGTCCAGGTCGAGTCGCCGGGCATCGAAGCGTCCGGAGTCCAGCTCCTCGTGGAATTCCTCCACGATCCGCTCAGCGTCGCCCTCGAGCACGTGCGGGACGACCCCGATCCGAAGGTCGTTGTGGAACGGGAGGTCCACGTGCTCCGGCGAGACGAGGTTCAGGGAGACGTGCTCGCACGCCGGGCAGCGAACCGCCAGCCCGATCGACCCGTCACCGGGAGCAAGCAGGAAGAACGACGACGGAAACACGGGTCGCGTCCTGCTCTCCGGGAAGCAGTAGAAGCTCCACGGCCACTCGCCGGCAAGGATGCGCCGCACCGCGAGGTCGGACAGCTCGGAACTCGTCTCCTCGAAGCGGGCGGTCATCAGGTTCAGGAAGCGCTCGTCGCAGACGCCGAGCGGCGCCCAGTCGAGCTCGGCGTCCGAGACGAGGCCGGGATGCTCGTCGCCGCACGGACAATCGAAGACGATCTGGAAGACGGCCGGGTGGGCGGTCCCGGCGAGCCGGTCGAGCATCCGGAAGGCCGACAGCCGCACGTGGGTCTCCCCTCTGGACGGGCAGCCGAATGTGTACCGCGTGGTGAGCGCGTCATACATGACCGGTATCGGACTTGTAATCGGCGCGCCGGACGTGCGCCTTGATCGGCGCTAGTAGTGGAGCAGGCCGAACACGTCGTAGCCCGCGATCTTCTCGCGCCCGTGCAGGAAGTCGAGCTCGATGATGAACTGGATCCCGACGACCGTTCCGCCGAGCTGCTCCACGAGCTCGGCCATCGCCTTGGACGTCCCGCCGGTGGCCAGCACGTCATCGTGGATGAGCACGCGTGAGCCGTCCTCGAACGCGTCCGCCTGGAGCTCGAGCGCGTTCTTGCCGTACTCGAGCGCGTAGTCGGCGCTGATCGTCTCCAGCGGCAGCTTCCCCGGCCTGCGGGCGGGAACGAAGCCGCAGCCGAGCTTGTAGGCGATGGCGGAGCCCATGAAGAACCCGCGCGCCTCCCCCCCGACCACGATGTCCGGCTTACGCTCCGCCGCCCAGTCGCCGAGGCAGTCGATCGTCTCCCGGAGCGCCTCCGGATCGGCGAGCAGCGGCATGATGTCCTTGAAGACGACTCCGGGCTCGGGCCAGTCGGGAACGTCCCGGATCTTCTCTTTCAGGTGATCGACGTTGGTGATGGCCATCAGGCGGACGCGAGTTGTCGGGCGGCGCGCCAGGAGAGGAGCTGGGACAGCTCCTGGGCCAGCTCGGCGAGCGCTCCGAGGTCGTCGAGCGCGGCCTCGCGGCGCTCCGGGCTCCGGGTGTTGAGCGACGGGCCGACGAGCTGTCCGAGCAGCGAGGCCTGCCGGTCCGCGGCCGTGCGGAAGGCGCGGAGATTCCGCGGCCCGATGCCGAACGCGGCGAGCTGTGCGCACACAGCCGCAACCTCGGCGTCGCCGGCCGGGTAGCGCTTCTCTCCCCCGCTCCCCCGCGCCTCGAGCAGCCCGTACTCCGCGAGCTCGCGGACGAGCTGCGGCGTCGCGCCCGAGCGCTCGACGAGCTCGCCGGCGCTGATCTCCTCTTCCGGCCCCGACAGGCCCCCGGCGCGGCGGCGGCGCGTCTTGCCCGCGGCGGGCGAGGCCAGCTCCTGGCGGATGACGCGGAGCGGCAGGAACTCGTCGCGCTGCAGGCGCAGGATCGTCCGCAGGCGCTCGACCGCGTCCTCGTCGAAGACGCGATACCCGCCGCGCGTGCGCTTCGGCGCGAGCAGGCCCTGATCCTCGAGATAGCGGATCTTCGAGATCGAGATGTCCGGAAACTCGTCGCGCAGCTGGCGGCAGACAGCGCCGATGTGCAGCGCGCCGTTCCTGGCCGAGGTCTCTGCGGCGGCGCTCACTGGGACAGGAAGGTCAGCCTGTACTTGCCGATCTGGACCTCGTCGCCATCCTCGAGCTCGCCCGACTCGATCCGCCTCCGGTTCAGGAACGTTCCGTTCAGGCTGCCCTTGTCCTCGATGATGAACTGGCCGTTCCGGTGCAGGACGAGCGCGTGGCGGCGCGAGACGGTGACGTCGTCCAGGAAGACGTCGCAGTCCGGCGACCGGCCAACCGTGGTCTGCTCCTTCCCGAGCAGGAAGTGCTCGCCTGCGCGACCTCCGCCCGAGCGGACGACGAGCGCCGGCCCCTCGGTCTTGATCTCGTCCAGGATCGCCCCCGCGTCCTCGTCGGCCTCTTCAGGCGTGTAGCTCATCGTCGTGTCCGAACCGCCCTCGTCACGGACGAGCAGCGCCCCGCACTTCGCGCAGTAGTTCGACGATTCCGGGTTCTGGAAGCCGCATTCCGGGCAGTAGAGATGGCTCAAGCGGGCTCCTCGCTCGGCGGCGACGCCTTGCCGGCCAGGATCCGCGCGAGACCCTCGACGTCGACCTGCTCGAGGACGCTCTTCCCCTCCGACTTCTGCAGGCGCGCCACGAGCTCCGCACGGAGGATGTCGATCTTCCCGTGCAGGAGCCGGCGCCGGTAGGAAATCTCCTGCTCCTCCTCGGTGAGGTCGTCGATCAGCTTCTTCAGGTCGTCGTCGGACAGGCTGGTCAGGTCGGGAAGCGGTTCCACGCGAATTCGCCTTTCGTTCGGAGGGGGAGCGCGCTGGCTAGTAAAGCAGCCGCATGCTAAAGGTTCAACCTCTACTTGAGATCTCTGCCTCGTCCTGCAGGACCTCTTCGACGAGCTGCCGAAGCTCGCTCTCCAGCTCGTTCGAGGCGCGCTCGTCGCGGCCTTCGGCGTAGATGTGCACCAGCGGCTCGTCCGGGTCCGGCAGCACCTGAGCCCAACCGCGGCGGTCGTTGACCTTGATCCCGTCGAGCAGGTCGAGGTCTCGCCCTTTGAGCCGTTCGGTGAGGACCCGCATGACCGTGCCCTTCTGCGACCACGGGCACGGCAGCTGGCGGTGGACGAGCGTCGAGGGGGGCAGCTCCGCCACGATCGAGGAGAGCGGCCGCTCGACCGGCGCCAGGAGCTCGAGGAGCTTGCAGAGGCTCGCCATGGCGTCGTAGGCGGGCAGGAAGTCCGGGAAGACGTAGCCGCCGCCGATCGCGCCGGCGAAGATGACGCCGTCCTGGGCGGCCGCCTTCGTCAGCTCGCTGAGGGATGCGGGCGTCCGGATCACCTGGAGGCCGCTGCCCTTGACGATCTGGTCGACCTGGCTCGTGACGGTGACCGGGAACGCGAGCTTCCCGCGCTTCCCGTTCGAGCCGATCAGCCGAAGGTAGAGGAGCAGCGCCTGCTCGACCGGGATCTCGTGTCCGCTCTCGTCGATCAGATAGAGCCGCTCGGCGGCCCGGTCGAAGACCACGCCGAAGTCCGCGCCGACCGCGGTGACGAGCTTCTTGGTCTGGCCGATCAGGCTGCGCAGGCTCGCGGCGGAGCCGTTCGCGCTCGTCGCGCCGAACGCGTGGGCTGCGACCGCCTCGACGTCCAGCGCACCGAGGACGACCGGGAGCACGAGCGAGGCCGCCGAGTAGCCGTAGTCGACGACGATCCGGTACGTCCGGCCGCGGATCGCGTCCTGGTCGAGCGTCTCGAGCAAGTCCTCTGCGTAGCTCTCGCGGGCGCGCACCGGGTAGTCCACATCGCCGACCGAGTCGCCTGACGCGCGGCGGAGCTCTCCACGGGAGAAATGCTTCTCGACCTCCTTCTGCATCCCGGTCGAAAGCTGGATCCCCGGCTCTTCGAAGAAGCGGATCGCGACGATCTCCGGGTCGATCACGGCGCTACCCACGTGAAAGCCGGCCGCGTAGTCGTGCGTCTTCAGCAGGTGCCGGCCGACGGCGCTCGGGATCACCTGCAGGTCGGACACGTCGATGCCCGTCGAGTTGAGGCCCGCGATCATGGCGCGCTCGACCATCCGGCAGGCTGCGGGCGCCTCGCGGCTGGCTACGACGCGGGCCCCCCGTGGGAGAGCCGTCCCGAGGGCGACGGCGAGACGAGTCACCATCTCCGGCGTCAGGTCGACGTTGACGAGGCCGGACACGCTGTCGCGCTCGAACAGACGCGACGAAGCGCGCGACTCCCAGATCAGGCTCTCGTGGATCTGTGCGCCGCTCTCGACCTCCTTGTAGGGGTAGACGCGCACGCCTGGCATGAGCACGCTCTCCTCCCCCACTCGCACCTGGTCGCCGAGCGCGACCCCCTCCTGCAGGCGGGCATGAGCCCGGATGTCGCACGAACGGCCCACGATCGCGCCCTCGATGAGCGCGCCGCGGCCGATGTGCGTGGACGCGTCGATCACGGAGCGCACGCTGCGGGCGCGCTCGAGCAGCGTGACGCTCGAGGACAGGACGGAGTACGGGCCGACCTCCGCGTCGGGCGCGATCCTGCAGTAGTTCGAGATCAGCGCCGGCCCTTCGACCTGGGCCAGGTCGTTCAGCTCGACGCCCTCGCCGAGCCAGACATTGCCGCGGAGCCGGATGCCCGGGATGTTGAGGTGCACGCGCTCGTCCAGGGCGTCGAAGTTCGCCTGCCGGTACTGGTCGAGGTTCCCGATGTCCTGCCAGTAGCCCTCCATGGCCATCCCGTAGATCGGCCGGCCCATCTCGAGCAGGAGCGGAAAGAGCTCCTTCGAGAAGTCGTAGGGCCGATCAGTGGGGATGTGCTGCAGAACCTCCGGCTCGAGCACGTACACCCCGGTGTTGATCGTGTCGGAGAAGACCTGGCCCCAGGACGGCTTCTCCAGGAAGCGCTCGACGCGCCCGTCCTCGTCGGTGACCACGATCCCGAACTCGAGCGGGTTCTCGACCGACTTGAGGCCGATCGTGACCGCTGCCCCCTTGTTCTTGTGGAAGTCGACGAGGGCGCCGAGATCGAAGTCGCAAAGAGCGTCGCCGGAAATGACGAGGAAGGTCTCGTCCAGCTTGTCCCCCGCCAGCCGCACCGAGCCGGCCGTTCCGAGCGGGGACTCCTCGACCGAGTACTCCATGTTCACGCCGAGGCCCTCGCCGTCGCCGAAGTAGCTGCGGATCGCCTGCGGGAGGAATGCGACCGTGACGATTACGTCCTCGAAGCCGTAGCCGCGCAGCAGCTCGACGATGTGCTCCATGCACGGCTTGCCGACGATGGGCACCATCGGCTTCGGCTGGTTCGAGGTGAGTGGGCGGAGGCGCGTGCCCTCGCCGCCGGCCATGACGACGGCCTTCATCGGCGCATCATCCTCCAGGCGGAGCGGAGGTACAGCGCACCGGCTGCGAGCGCCAGGACGACGCCCGTCCAGAAGATCCAGAGCGGCCAGCTAGTCCCTTCGCTCGTGACCATCACGAAGGCGAGCGACGCGTACAGCAGCCACGTTGCTGCTTTTCCGAGGAAGTTGACGTCGAGCTCGTAGCCCCGCGGCATGAGCAGCTTGTACCCGCCGATCAGCAAAGCGTCCCGGGCGATGATCAGGGCGAGCGCGATCAACGGCAGGCGGTCGTGGACGAGGACGAGCAGGATCACCGCGGCGTCGATCATCAGACGGTCCGCGAGCGGATCGGCGACACGGCCGAACTCGGATTCCACGTGCCAGCGGCGCGCGAGCCAGCCGTCGATCTGGTCGGTGATCGCCGCGACCGCGAAGACGATGGCCGCAGCCCAGCTCTTGCCGCCGTCGGCCGGGATCAAGAGCGCGATGAAGACCGGGATCAGCGCGAGCCGAAGGATCGTGAGCGCGTTCGGCACGCGCGCCAGCGGAGCGGAGACCGCGGAGGCGGACATCTGGGTCAAGGATAGAGCGCTCGTGATCGATTGCCGTTCATTTGCTCGTCTTTCGTGACAGACACGTCACTGGCCTCCCCACTACGATCAAAACGGGGAGGAGGCGGCGGGAACCGATTTAATGAGCTCCCGTGGCGAACCGGCTCACGATCCCCGGCTTCGTCAACGCGCACAGCCACGCCTTCCAGCGCGCGCTCCGCGGTCGCACCGAGGGCGGAGACTTCTGGGCCTGGCGCGACGCGATGCTCGAGCTCGCCGACCAGCAGACCTCCGAGCGCGTCCGCACCGGCTACGAGCAGGTCTACCGCGAGATGCTCGCGGCCGGCTTCACCGCGGTCGGTGAGTTCCACTACCTCGGCTTCGAGCAGGCGCTCGCCGCCGCCGAGGCCGCAGAAGCTGCCGGCCTCAGGTTCGTCCTCCTCTACGTCGCGTATGCCAGGGGCGGGCTCGACCGATTCCGCCAAGCCTCTCCGGACGAGTACCTGAACCAGGTCGAGAACCTGCGCGGGCGCGGGATCGAGGTCGGCGTGGCCCCCCACTCCGTCCGCGCCTGCCCGCCCAGGTGGCTCGAGAGGATCGGCCGCTACGCCGCGGAGAACGAGCTGCCGCTGCACATCCACGCCGACGAACAGCCACGCGAGATCGAGGAGTGCGTCGAAGAGCACGGCATCCGGCCGATCGAGCTGCTCGCGAAGACCGGCTGCCTCGGCCCGCGCACGACGATCGTCCACGCGACCCACGCCGACGACGCGGAGCTCGACCTGGTCGCGCAGGCCAACGCCCGGATCTGCGTCTGCCCCACGACCGAGGCCAATCTCGGCGACGGGTTCGCCCCGGTGGAGAAGCTGTGCGAGCGCAACATCGGCATCTGTATCGGCTCGGACTCCAATGTGCGCATCGACCCGCTGGAAGAGCTCCGCGAGCTCGAAGGAATCGCGCGCCGGCGCACGCTGCGCCGGAACGTCATCTCCCCGGACACGCTCCTCTGCTTCGGCTCGGACGAGGGCGCCGCCTCGCTCGGCCTCGAAAGCTGGCCTGACGCGGAAGTCGACCTCGACCATCCGTCCCTTGACGGAATCGGCGACCCCGACGCGTTCGCGGCCCTGGTCTTCGGCTGTTCCGCCGACGTGTTCGTCTAGAGAATCGTCCCGCCGAAGGCGCTGACGGCGAGCTCCACGGCGACGCCGGCAGTCGTGTTCTCGTGATCGTGGATCGGGTTGACCTCGACGATGTCCAGCGCGTCCATCACGCCCGACTCCGCGACGAGCTCGAGAGCGAGATGCGCCTCGCGGTACGAGAGCCCGCCGCGCACGGGATCCCCCACGCCCGGCGCGACTTCGGGGTCGACGACGTCGAGGTCGACCGAGACGTGAACGAACGGGCCGCCCCCGACGCGCTCGAGCGCCTCCGTGATTACCGGCTCCATGCCGCGCCGGTCGAGGTCGCTGATCGTGTACACAGCGATCCCGAGCTCGCGGACGAGCGACTGCTCGCCTGGATCCAGCGAACGGACACCAACCACCGCCACGCGCTCCGGATCGACGGCCGGGAGGCGTAGCCCGTCGCGGGCGAAGTCGTCGCAGAGCCCGATCGCGGCCGCGAGCGGCATCCCGTGCACGTTGCCCGAGGGAGTCGTGGCGGGCGTGTTGAGGTCGCCGTGGGCGTCGAGCCACAGCACACCGCCTTTCCCCTCGGCCGCCAGGCCACTCAGTGAGCCCATGGCAATCGAATGGTCGCCTCCGAGCAGGAGCGGAACGAGACCTGCCCCGCGCGCCCGCTCCACCTCGCTTGCAATACGGCCACAGGTCTCGAGGATCTCGTCGAGGAAGCGCGCGCGTTCGGCCCCGCTCGCCCCCGTCTCGGCAAGTGCCGCCTGCACGTTGCCCCGGTCCTCGACCTCGATTCCCGCTCGCTCGAGGCGGTCGCTGAGCCCCGCATAGCGGATCGCGGACGGTCCCATGTCGACTCCGCGGCGACCCGCGCCGAGGTCGAGCGCCGCTCCGATGATCGCTACGCGGGCCGGCGGCACGGGCCAAGCCTACGAGGTCGGATGGAGGTTAAGTGTCTTTGTCGGGGTCGACTTCGTTCGCGCGCTCCCGCATCTCGTCTGCCTGGGCACGCTCCTTCTCGGCCTGGTCGGCCTGCTCCTGGGCGAGCGACGCTTTCTGGCCGGCCGCCGAGGCCTGCTGATCCGCCTGCCTGCGGAGCTCGCCTGCTTCTTCCCGCTTGTTCTCGAGCTGCGTCTCACGCGCGCGGCGCCCGCCGACGATGATGATTCCGGCGACGATCAGCACCGCGAGGATGATCAGGATGATCCACCACATGGGTCCTCCTCTCTTTCTCGACCGCCAGGTATCCCCGTGCCTCGGGGCGGCGAAACTCGGCCTCAGCTCGAACGGTTCGCGGAGACGTCGCGGTACCAGGCGTCGAACAGGCAGTAAACCCCATAGGCCATGAGGCCGGCCGCGGTGAGCCCGAGGAGCCAGGAGCCGTAGGACTCCGCGGCGAGCTTCTGGAGCGCTCCGTCCAGGCCGATCGCCTCCTTCGGGTCGTACTCGACGGCGGCCTTCGTGATGAAGATCCCGATGAGGACGAAGACGACCGCACGCGCGATGTGCCCCACGACGCCGATCCATGCGCCGTACTTCTTCGCTGCCTGCCCCATGCCGCCGCGCCACTTGTCCTCGAACTTTCGGGCGACGCCGCGATAGAGGTTCCAGAGGCCGACTCCGATGATGACCAGCCCGGCGGCCGCGACGATCCAGCGCCCTGCCGGCCAGCTCAGGGCCTCCGCGGTGTGCTGCCGTGCCTGCTTGTTCTGCGATTCCTGGACGTGCGAGCCGACGAGGATCTTCACGCTGACATAGGCGAGCCCCGCGTAGATGGCGGCTCGGCCGAGGTAGCCGGCCCGTGCTCCCCACTTCTTCGCCTGGCCCTCGGCGTCGGGATCCTCGGCGCGCTCGGCGAACGCCTGGACGATCCGCCACAGCGCATAGGAAGCGAATCCAATGGCGAGCACGATGAGCAAGACCTTTCCGAGCGGATGCTGCGCAAGCTCGGCGAGCGCCCCGCTGCGGCTCGTCGTCTTGCCTCCCTTGCCGACGGCCACTCCGATCGCCAGGACGCCCAGAATGACGTACGAGATGCCCTTCGCCACGAGCCCGAACCGCGCAAGCCACTCGTACCAGCCGCTGCCCGAGTCCGCCTTCTCTCGGACCTCCTGGGCAGGCTTCGACGACGTGAGCTCTCTCTCCAAGCGCGTAGTCATCCCCCTCTCATGCCCTTTAAGGCGACTGGCTACTCACCGCGGCAAAAGCCCCGTAAATCGGGACTGTGTGAACGCGACCGCGTCACTCCGCCTCAAATCGTGTCAGGCTTAGCCGCCAAGGAGTCCCGCCCGATGAGACAGAGTGGCTTGCCTATCGGAACGCCCGCACGGCTGCTCATCATCCTCGCCCTTGGGGTCGGCGCGACTTCGTGCGGAGACGACTCGTCGACGGGACAACGCACCGCCGCCCGGGTGGGGCATACCGAGACTTCACCCGAACCTGGGCTGACGTCTTACCGGGACACTCGCGCTGAGACCGACGCTTCGAGCGACATCCGGAGCGTCGTCGTGTCGAGCGATCCGGCCGGCCTTTTGTCGTTCAAGGTCACGCTCGCTGCTGCGCCTGATCGAGACACGGACGTGCTCGCCTACCTGGACACCGACAAGAACGCGGCAACTGGGCTTTCATCCAGATTCGGTGCCGATTACCAACTCGCCGCTTCCAAGCTGAGCCAGACCGATGCCACCTTCAGCCTTCGCCGCTGGAATGGGCGGAGGTTCGTCGAGGGTCCTTCCGTCTACCCCGACGTCGAATTACGAGGCCGAGTCCTGACGCTGGGGTTCGCCAACGCCGACCGCATTGCGAGGAGCTTCAGGTTCGCACTGGAAACACGGCGCCGCCCCGGGGTCCCGCTCGACCGTGCTCCTGATCCCGGACAGGCTCCGTTGACCTTCGAGATGCGCGGCACCAGTTCGGCCAAGTTTTCGCTTGCCGAGCCGACGCTGGCGCCGAGAACACCGAGAGCGGGGCGAGCACTGACCGCGTCGGCGGATGTGGAGGCGGGTGCCGGCGTCGACGTGACGAACAACATCGAGGACTTCGCGTGCTCGGCGAGGGTCGGGCCGCGGTCCCTCGAGGCTCTCGATTCGGGCGGCCTGTACGGCGTCGAAGGGGCAGCGACCGCGGAAATTCGCTGCGTGTGGCGGATCCCTCCTGGAACGAGCGGAAAGTCGCTGGCGGGGTCGATCCAACTCACCATTCGCGGCAGGCCGATCAGCCAGAAGTTCTCGGCACCGATCTTGCCGTAGCCACTGCCGCTTGCGACTCGTTACGGCTCGTCTCTGGCGTTCTCCAGCGGAGGCGGCGAGGCGGGTCGGCTGAACATGAACCCAACCACGATCAGCCAGAGTGGGACGAGGAAGAAGCCAAAGAAACCCAGCGGAGTCAGAAGCGATGCTCCGATGACGATCGTCCCCCAGGCAAGCGGGGTCGGCAACATTCCATTCCGGCGCGTGCCGAGGCCGGTCGCGAGCATCACGGCCGCGAAGGCCGCGTTCCAGGCGAGCCAGTCGTATGAGTGGAGCTGGCTGAGTGTGTAGACGGCTTGTCGCTGCCCTTCGTGGGCGGCGTTCGTGGCAGCGCCTTCCAACATGCCCACGAGTGCGAATGCCGTAGCAGCGAGGAGCGCACCGCCGAACGCGACCGCGCCGTAGCTGGAATCGCGACTCCCGACCCGCAGTGCGCGCTGGAGGCCCGCGCCGAAGAAGACGAGCAGGAACGCAATCAGGGGCGCGAGCAGAAGGCCCGAGATTTGGTGTTGCCCCCGGTTGTCGTGCCAGTACGAGAAGGTCGCGGACGGCGAGGTCTCGCTGCTGGGATCCCCCCAGGTCAGGGCGAGGCCGACGAAAAACAGCAGCCCGACGAGCGCTCCGGCGAGCGGTAGAAGACGCTCAAAACGATTCGAGGCCAGCATTCCCTCTCGGTCGGCTTACGCGACCCTATAGCGCCGCCGACGGGCCGCGAGAAGGCCGAACAGATGCTCGCAGGGTTGACCGATGATCTATGCGTCCCTGCTGAGTCTCTGTGGAAAGCACTACTCCCGCCCCGCGAGCGAAGGAGCACAGACGATGAGCAAGGTTGTCGCATTGATGTCGATGTCTCTCGACGGGTACGTCGCCGACGCGAACGACGGGGTCGCCGAGGTGTTCGACTGGTACTTCTCGGGCGACGTCGAGGTCCCCACCGCGAGCGGGACATCCGGCATGACGTTCCACGTCTCGGCGCCGAGCGCCGACCACCTGAGGGGCTTGACGGCTGAGATCGGCGCCATGCTCACCGGTCGGCGCACGTTCGAGCGCGCGGACGGCTGGGGCGGCCGGCACCCGTGGGAGATTCCCGCTTTCGTCGTCACCCACCACGTGCCCGACGGCTGGCCACGGCCCGGCTCGACGGTCCAGTTCGTCACGGACGGCATCGAAAGCGCCGTTGCTCGAGCGAAATCGGCGGCCGGTCCGAAGTCCGTGGGAGTGCACGGCGCCCAGACGGTCCAGCAGTGCCTGGACGCAGGCCTGCTCGACGAGATCCACATCGATCTGGCTGCCGTGCTGCTAGGCGGAGGAGTGCGGCTGTTCGACCACCTCGCGAACGCACCTGTCGTCCTCGGGAAACCGACAGTCGTCGCCGGTGTGGGTGTCACGCATCTGCGCTATCCCGTGCAGACGTCGTAGACCGCGGCCCGCGCACGCTTATGAGCTCGGCTGGCTGGCCTCGTCGGGCCCTCCGACCTCAAAGCGACCCGTGGCGTCACGATTGCGGTCGTATCGTCTCGTGAGCGGAAACGGCGGCAACCAGGACTCGCGACGGACGGTCCAGAGCTCGTAGGTCGGCCTCAGTTGGTCAGGGGCGTCCAGGGATCCGAGGTTCACCTCGATTTCGTCTCCGCTGCGGGAGAACACGGACGAGCCGCATTGGGGACAGAAGAACCGCCCGGCGTAGTCGCGTGTTTCGCCGTCAATCGTCACCGCGTCCTGAGGGAACACCGCGGACGCGTGAAACAGGGCCCCGTGATGCTTGCGGCAGTCCAGACAGTGACAAATGCCGACCCGGTATGGGAGTCCCGACGCCACAAATCGGACGCTGCCGCACAGGCAACCCCCGGTGAATTGTTCCATGCTGCGTCTCCTCCAAAATCAAGCGGTCGAAATGGAACGGCTCGAGCGCCCACACGATAGGTTGCGTGCGGCGAGGAAGATGACTGTGGAGGTTGGCCCCGGCCGCCCGCGGATTGGCCGGTCAACGATTCTTGGCGATGAAGCTGGTGTTGCTCAGGCCGACGTACTTGTACTGGGGATGGGTGGTGTACAACCACGTCTTGCCGTGCGGGAAACGCGTCCAGGTCTGCCCTCCAGCCGGCAGAGCATGGACGTGGGTGAAGCGGAATGACCCGCGGTTCAGCCTTCCGTCCTTGTTGCTGGCATAGAGCAGCGCCCTCGGCATCGGCAGTCCCCGATTCGAGCCGGGAAGGTCGATGTAATCAACCGTGTGGTGGTCCACCTGCAGGAGCCATCTGCTCGACGTTGGAAGCCTGGCGATGCGCAAAGTGTGTGCGTGCCCGGCGGTGGACGGGAGGCCGGGAACGCGACTCGGCGCGACGTAGTAGTAGGGGCCGCCCTTCGCCCATTGATAGTGCGACACGAATCCGTTGGGGAGTCGCGCCTGTGCGTAGAGGTCGAGCACCAGGTACGTCTGTTCCGACGACCCGATCCCGACCAGTCCGCCGAGCCTCTCGCAGCCGCTGAGGCCGGAGGCGCTCCTCAGGGGCGTGAGCGTAGCTTCGACCCCGTCGAACCTGAGCGTGCGCACATGAACCCCGAGTCCGGCATGTGCGGTGAAGTTCCCTCGGCTCCCGTTCGCGTCCTGGGCGCAGCTTGAAGCCGAGAACTGTGCCCGGCCCGAGCCGACACCGAGCGTGGCGGCGCCGACGATCACGAGCAGTGCAGTCACAAGTCCGAGCGGAGTTGTGCGCATGAACCTCGTATCGGTCGGGCCGCACACACCCGGAGATCACCCGGACGAGTGCGCAGGCCCGGATGGTCAGGTCCCGAGCAGCCGTCTAGCGGTCGCGGTGGTTCTCGTGTTCGCCGACGAGGTCGAACGTGAGAGCCCTGTCTTCGGGAAGCGGCTCCCCCTCGAAGTGCGTGCCACGGCGGCGCTGCGATCTGAACCCGGCGACGATCTCGTCCCAGGTCATGATCCCGGTGGCCAGCGGGACGACGAACGCGAACAGCAGCCACGCCGCGAGCAGCGCCCCCACATAGGCGAAGAGGCCCGTCAGGCTGACCGCGATCGCTATGGCGACCGCGATGAGCACGGCGATCGGGAAAAGCACGAAGACGAGGACGAACTCGGTCGCCCTCGTAAGCCAGGCTAGGGCGCCTCTTCCATGAGAACGACGGGAACTGTCCGCCCGACGGCGGATATCACGCGCCGACCAACAGCGGGCCACCCCTTCGCGTCGAGACTTGCCGTTCGAGGCGGTCGTACAGCACCGAGTTCGGCCCGTGTCACATGCCAAGCGTCGACGAGCGCCGCCGGGTTGTCAAGGTCGGCGCCATCACGCCCGATCCGTATGGCCGCACTGGCGCCAGGTCCTGAAAGGCGACTAGCGACTTCCCGTTTTGATCGTCATCGCGGATCCGGCCAAGCCCTGATTGGTGCGCATATGGCACTGCGACCTCCTCCATCGCCTTTCTCTCGTTTAGTAGACGAGGAGGGGCAACGCAGCCGCTCCTACGACACCGTCGGGGCCCTGTGCGTATCCATCGCGTATGTAGATCTTGGCGAGGCTGTTCCAGCCGTTCACCCTCCAACGGTGGCCGTATCTCCACTCCACATAGCCGTAGTACACCCGGGGCGCCACTCGATAGACGTCCCATCGTCCTTCGAAGCGTCGCTCCGCATAGCCCACGCGTCTGTCGCTCGCGTACGCATAGAAGTTCAAGCGACTGCGATCGCGCTTGTCGCGCCTCACGCGGCCCCGGAGCTCGCCTCCCCACGTGTACACAGCCCAGCGTCCGGGGCAGCAGCGATCGGCGTATGCACGCGCCTCACCCGTGTTGTCGTAGATCCACGTACGCGACGAGGTTTCGCCCGTCGCTCGGGGCTTCCCGCTCGCCAAGGTGACCGCTGTCCCGGCGAAGACGAGGACGAGCAGACCCACGGCGAAACGGCGCACCATGAGACGAGTGTAGGACTGCGATGTAAGGAATCTGGACGAAGGTAAGCTCGACTTGGACGACCTCTCGGCACGGACAGCAGCTCCGTGCCTCCTTAGTGCGAGTGCAGCGTCCGGTGTGGCCGGTGGATGCGCCACGCTCCGCCCGAGCTCGCCACGACGAGCGCGAGCAGGCCGATCGCAAGCCCGGCGGGCCCATATAGCCACCACTCGAGCTGAATTCCGGCCAAGCCCTCGGCGAAGCTCACCAGCCCGTGGCCCAGGAAGAAGATCGCAAGCCCCCAGGCCAACACCCGAGTCGCGCGGTCGGACACGAACGTCTGCTGCCACCACCCGACCCGCGCCAGGACGACCAATACCGCGAGAGCGATCAGCATCACCACGAAGGCGGCCACCACGCGCACACCCGTTGCCGAGGTCGCGTCTTCAACCGTCCACGTGCCGCCCAACATCCAGTAGAGATGCTCCGCCGCCGGTCCCGCAACCAGCCCGACAATCAGAAGAGCCGCAGCGACGCGCACGCGCCGGCTCGTCGCACCTTCCGCTCTCGGTGTCATCGGACACCTCCTCTCCGAGCAGCGTCGCAGCCACGGTATTACCACCGCCCGAGGCGCACATCGGGACGCACACTGACGCCGCTCAGGAAACACACTGACTCCGCCTCGTGCCGCGGGCACTGTCGCTCTCACGTTCCTCTCGCTCTTGCGCATTTACCCACACCAACGGGTCAGCGCCCGCACCGATGACGCGACGCAGGAGAGGAACGAGAATGGAGATGGCCCTGAAGGGGGTGATTGTCGTGCCCGCCGAATTTCTCACGAACCAGCGGACTCATCGGCTTGGTGCCGCCGTCCGCGACCCGCTAGTCGGGATCGCGCTGCTCGCAGCCGCTGCTCTACTCGTGGAGGCTGTGGTGGCAAAGAACGTCCTCGACGTGCGCCTGGATTTCATCAGTCAGTTCGCGGCGCTGTGGGTCTTCCTTGCGTTCCAGGTGAGCGGCCACCGCGACCGGCTCGCTGAGATGACCGCCGCCGTCGCAATCGTTCTCGCGACTGTGGCGGTGCTAGTCGTGTACGCAATCTGAGATCGCTTTCGCTGGGCACGCCCGCATGCTCGAGCACGGCTTCGGAGCGGGCGGCTCCGAAGCCTCGGGCGCCGGGTCCGATGCCACCGCGATAGCCACCGGACCCCTCGGTGGCTCGCAATCCCAATCGGGGCGCCGAGATTTGAACTCGGGACCTCTAGTCCCCCAGACTAGCGCGCTAACCAGGCTGCGCCACGCCCCGTCTCGCGACTAGATTAGCGCGATGCCCACCGACCAGTACCACGAGCCGCCGGACGAGCTCGACGCCGACGCTCGCACCTTCGCCCGCCTGATCGCCTCGCTCCAGGAAGAAGCGGAAGCCATCGGCTGGTACGAGCAGCGGATGGCGCTCGAGACGAACGACGAGGCGCGCTCGATCATGGAGCACGCCCAGCGCGAGGAGTTCCTCCACTTCGCGATGGACCTCGAGTTCCTCTCCCGCCGCAAGGAGAAGTGGCGCGTCGCGCTGCAGAAGATCCTGTTCAGCGAGGGCGACATCGTCGAGCGCGCAGAGCAGGCCGAAGACGCCGTCGAAGACTAGGTCTTACCGACCGTCGCCCAACCGCTTGTAGAGCCGGTCGATCAGGGCCGGCATCTCCTCGAGCCGGTCGGTGATCACGCGGATGCGGTACTCGCGGAAGTGATCCGGATCGACATCGAGCGCCGACGCCAACGAGCGCACGATGTCGTTCGAGGGCACCGGGCGATTGCCGTGCACGAGATGGTTCAGGTACCCGGCCGACAGCTTCGTCTTCGACGCCAGCCCTCGGTAGGTGACGCCGTTCTCGTTCATCAGCCGCTCGAGCGTTTCGCCGAACGAATCGTCGCTGAAGCGTCGCCGGCGCGCCACTACCTGAGGCTCCCCAGCTCTTCGACCGCCACTCTCCGCTCTTCGCCCGTCGCGCGCGACCGGATGTCGACGGCGCCGTCCTCGAGCGTCTTCTTGCCCACGGTCACGCGCGTCGGGAGCCCGATCAGGTCGGCGTCGGCGAACTTCTCCCCCGCGCGCTGGTCGCGGTCGTCCAACAGCACGTCGTCCCCGGCTTCGTCGAGCCTTTCCGCCACCTCGGCGGCGCGATCCTCCAGTCCAGGCAGTGCAACCACGTGGACGTCGTACGGCGCGACCGAACCCGGCCACTGGATCCCGTCGTCGTCGTGGTGCTGCTCCACGACGGCGGCCATCGTGCGACCCGGCCCGATCCCGTAGCTGCCCATGATCAACAGCTTCTCCTTGCCGTCCTCGTCGAGGAACGACGCCTCGAGCGGCTCGGTGTAGTAGGTCCCCAGCTTGAAAATGTGGCCCACCTCGATCGCGGTCTGCAGGTGGAGCGCTCCACCGCACTTCGGACAGGTGTCACCCTCTCGCACTTCGCGGATATTCGCAAAGCGAGCCTCGAAGTCGCGGCCTGCCTGGACTCCGCGCAGGTGATGGCCGCTGCGGTTCGCGCCTGCGACGAACTGCCCCTCGCGCAGCGCCTCGTCTGCAACCACGTCCACCGTCACCCCAACAGGGCCGATCGAGCCCGGGTCCGCGCCGAACGTCTCGCGAATCTCCTCCTCCGTGGCCGGGCGGACGGCCTCGCCCAGAGCCTCGACCATCTTCACCTCGTCCAGCCTGTCGTCTCCGCGCACGAGCCCGAGCACGACACGCCCGTCGGCGACGACAGGCATCGCCTTCGATGTCGCGGCCTCGTCGACGCCGAGGAACTTCGCGAGGTCCTCGATCGTGCCGACCCCGGGCGTCTCCACGTTCTCCGGCGCGCCCAGCGCCTCGGGAAACTGAGGCGCTCGAGGAATCCCCCGCGCGACCTCGAGGTCGGCCGCGTAGTCGCCCCGCTCGCACGTGACGAGTGTGTTCTCACCGGCGGCCGCAGGCGCAAGGTAGTCCATGCTCTCGCTCCCGCCCATCATCCCCGACTCGGCCTGCACGGGGTACACCTCCAGCCCGCAGCGCTCGAAGATCCGGTCGTACGCCGCCTTGTGGAGCATGAAGCTCTTGTCGAGCCCCTCCTCGTCGCGGTCGAACGAGTACGAGTCCTTCATGATGAACTCGCGCACGCGGATCAGTCCGGCACGCGGGCGGGGCTCGTCCCGGTCCTTCGTCTGGAAGTGGTAGAGGATCTGTGGCAGGTCGCGGTACGACTGGATCTCCCGCGCATGGAACGCGATCGACTCCTCGTGGGTCATCGGGAGGACGAACTCGCGGTCGTTCCGGTCGCGGAGCTTGAACACTTCCGGGATCGCGTAGCGCCCGGTCGCCTTCCACAGCTCCGAGGGCGTCAGCACCGGCATCAGCAGCTCCTGCGCGCCGAACGCGTCCATCTCCTCGCGGATGATCCCGACGACCTTCTCGTGAGTACGCCAGCCGAGCGGCAGGAACGTCCACACGCCCGCGCTCACCTGGCGGATGTAGGCGCCGCGGACGAGCAGCTTGTGGCTGACCGCCTCGGCCTCGGCGGGAGCCTCGCGCAGGGTCGGCAGGAAGAGCTGGGAGGCGCGCCGGATCATGCTCGAACCCTAGTCGAGGGGAATTTCGGAAGCCTCGGCCATTGCGAGCGCCGCCGGCTTCGCCATCTTCAACCGCTTCGGCCTGCGCATGCCGTCCTCGATCCACGTGTCGATCTCGGTGAAGAGGTCGTCGACGAGCGTCTCCGACGACACCTTCCTCAGCACGCGGCCGTGCGCGTAGATGAACCCGACGTCGCGCCCGCCGGCGATCCCGAAGTCGGCGTCGCCCGCCTCGCCGGGCCCGTTCACGGCGCAGCCCATCACCGCCACCTCGAACGCCTGTGGGTAGTCGCGGAGCCGCTCCTCGACCTCGACGGCGAGGTTCTCGACGCCGACGTTGTCGCGCCCGCACGACGGGCACGCGATCATCACCGGCCCACGCTCGCGCAGGCCGAGCGCCTTCAGGATCTCCCAGGCGACCTCGACCTCCTTCACGGGATCGGCGGTCAGCGAGACCCGGAGCGTGTCCCCCACGCCGTCCGCGAGCAGGGCGCCGATGCCCACGGCGCTCTTGATCGAGCCCGCGAAGGACGTGCCGGCCTCCGTCACGCCCAGGTGAAGCGGGTACGAGACGCGCTCGGAGAGCATCCGGTACGCGCGGATCATCGTGGGCACGTGCGTCGACTTGACGGAGATCTTGAAGTCGCGGTAGTCGAGCTTCTCGAGCAGCTCGACCTCCTCGATAGCCGCCTCGACGAGCGCCTCGGCCTGGTCGCGGTGCGCGAGCTCGTGGAGATGCTTGGGCAGCGAGCCGGAGTTGGCGCCGATCCGCATCGGGATCCCGGCGCGCTTGGCAGCCTCGACGACCAGGACGACCTTGTCGGGGCCGCCGATGTTGCCCGGGTTGATGCGCACCGCGGCCACACCCGCGTCGATGGCGCGCAGGGCGAGGCTCGCGTTGAAGTGGATGTCCGCGATCACCGGGATCGGCGACAGGCGGACGATCTTGCGCAGCGCGTCCGCGTCCTCGGTCTTCGGCACCGCGCAGCGCACGATTTCGCAGCCTGCCGAGGCGAGCGCGGCGATCTGTGCAGTCGTCGCCGGGACGTCGTGCGTGGGAGTGAGCGTCATCGACTGCACGACGACCGGAGCGCCTCCCCCGATCTGAACCCCTCCGACCCTGATCGAACGTTCGCTAGCCACCGAGATTGCCGATGTCGTTCGAGAGCCCGATGAAGAAGAGGAGCAGGACGACCGCGATCCCGATCGCGGACACTCGCTCGTAGACCTCCCGGCCGACCGCGCGCCCGCGGATGCCCTCGATGATCGAGAAGACGATGTGCCCGCCGTCGAGCGGCAGCAGCGGCAGCAGGTTGAGCAGCGCGAGCGAGAGGCTGAGCAGCCCGAGCACCCAGAGGTACGTCTCCACGCCCTGGCTCAATGCCTCGGAAGAGCCCTCGACGATCCCGACCGGGCTCGAGACCTCCTTGCGGTTCCCCTGGACGAGCCGCGAGAGCGACGCTCCGATCTCCTTCGTGATCACACCCGTCAAGCGCACCGACTCCCACGCGGCGCGCGGCGGCGAGAGTCGCGCCTCTCTGCGCGGCCGGGCAGGGCCGAGACGTTTCGTTTCGCCGTTTCGCCGGATCGTCAGCACCACCGAGCCTCCCCCCGACTTCTCGATCAGGGTGGGCACGTCGCCGACTTCCTTCACGACCTGTCCGTTGATGGCAACGATCCGATCTCTGGGCTGCAGTCCGATCGCGGCGGCCGGGTGGTCGGCGCGAACGTCGTGCACGACCGGCGCGTCCGTCTCCATCGAGAACCCGAGCCGGTAGCCGCCGCTGCCGATGACGAACAAGATTGCGAAGAGGACGATCGCGAACAGGAGGTTCGTCCCGGGACCGGCGAAGATGACGCTCACCTTCTTCCAGGTGCGCTGGCGCCAGTAGGCGTCCGAGCCGAGGCCGTCGCGAAGCTCGGCGAGACCCTTCACCGCGCCCTTCCGCGCCACGCGGCTGAGCTCGACTTGCTCGAGCGCCTGCTCCAGCTCGAACAGGTCCGCGCGAGCCCCTTCCATGTCGCCTTCGTCGAGCTTGCGCTTGACGTGCTCGATCGGACCGTGGAGCTCGGGCGCCTCGTCCCTCGCCGGCCCGAAGAACGTGTCCAGGTCGGACGGAGCCGGCCGGTGCATCCCCGGAATCTTCACGTAGCCGCCCAGCGGGACCGCGCCGATTCCGTACTCGATGCCGTTGCGCTCGACCTTCGCGATCGCAGGCGGGAACCCGATGTAGAAGCGGCGCGGGCTCATTCCGACCGCCCGAGCCGTGAAGAAGTGGCCGGCCTCGTGGACCAGCACGAGCAGCCCGAGCCCGAGGATCGCGACGAAGATGTTCACGGCACCAGCGCTCCTGCTGCGCTCTCGGCGTGGCGGCGGGCCTCGGCGTCGGCCTGGACGAGCTCCTCGATGTCAGCCGCCGGTACCCCGTCGACCGCCTCGAGCGTCTCCGCGACTACCCCCGCGATGCCGAGGAACGGGAGCCGGCCGGCGAGGAAGGCCGCCACTGCGACCTCGTTCGCAGCGTTGTAGGCGCACGGATACGTCCCGCCCGATTCGCCTGCCTGCCTGGCCAGCGCGAGCAGCGGGAACGTCTCCAGGTCGGGCGGCTCGAACTCGAGTGACAGCCCCTCCGAGAAGTCGAGCCCCTCGACGGACGTCTCCGCTCGGTCGGGGTAGGTCAGCGCGTAGGAGATCGGGACGCGCATGTCCGGGTAGCCGAGGTGCGCGAGCGAGGCGCCGTCGCGGAAGCGGACGATCGCGTGCACGACCGAGGTCGGGTGCACGACGACTTCGATCCGCTCGTAGGGCAGGGCGAAGAGGAAGTGCGCCTCGATCAGCTCGAGCCCCTTGTTGGCGAGCGTCGCCGAGTCCACGGTGATCTTCGGCCCCATCTGCCAGGTCGGGTGCGCCAGCGCGTCGGCCCGCGTGACGCCCTCGAGCTCCTCGCGCGTCCGGCCGCGGAACGGGCCTCCCGACGCGGTGAGCACCAGGGACTCGGCCGTCTCGAGCGCGCGCCCCTCGAGGCACTGGAATGCGGCGGAGTGCTCGCTGTCGACGGGGAGGAGCAGACCTCCGCCCCGCTCCCGGGCCGAAAGGGCGAGGTCCCCTGCCGCGACGAGGCTCTCCTTGTTGGCGAGCGCGAGCGTCACGCCCCGTTCGAGCGCCCAGAGCGTCGCCGGCAGCCCCGCGAAGCCGACGACTGCGTTCAGCACGACATCCGGCGAAGACTCGTCCAGAAGCGCCGTCAGGTCGCCCCCGACCTGGACGTGCCGTACGCCGCGTGTCGCGGCGAGCTCGTCGAGCTCGCTGGACCCGGACGCGAGCGCGCACACCTCGAGCTCCGGGCTCGCATCGATGATCTCCAGCGCCTGACGCCCGATCGACCCCGTGGCGCCGAGAACCGCAACTCTCTTCACACTGGAAAGTGTAGGCGGACTAGAGCTGCCCGAAGGCCACGATCACGTAGTAGGCGGCAACCCACGCGAAGAGGAGGGCGTCGATCCGGTCGAGCACGCCTCCGTGGCCGCCGAGCAGGCGCCCCGAGTCCTTGACCTGAGCGTCTCGCTTCAGCGCCGACTCGAAGAGGTCGCCGAGCGGCGCGGCGAATGCGATCACCGCGCCGAGTGCGAGCGACTCCGGGATCGACAGGAAGCCCTGCTTGTACAGAGCGACGAAGGTGACGCCGATCGTCGCCAGCGTTCCCGCCGCGAGCCCCTCCCACGTCTTGCCGGGTGAGACGGTCGGCGCGAGCTTGTGCCGGCCGAAGAGCAGCCCGATGAAGTACGCGCCCGCGTCGCCGGCCCAGACGGCCAGGATGACCGTGTAGATCGCCAGCACCCCGTGCTCGTCGAGATCCCGCAGGAGCAGCGCATGCGCGAGGCCGACCGCGATCCAGACGACCCCCAGCACGGTCACGCCGACCGATGCAGTCGACACGGAGCCCTTGAACACGAATGCGAAGGCGAGCGTCGCGAACAGCCCCGCCAGCGCCCAGTCGGCCCCGCCGAGCTCCGCGCCGAGCAGCGTCCCGATCGCGCCGAGATAGCCGGCGAGGACGACCGGCCGCAGCGTGCGGGTCATCCAGTAGAGCTCGTGCAGGGCGAAGAGCGCCGCGACGAGCGCGAGCCCGAAGAGCGGCCAGCCGCCGAGGTAGAGGAGCCAGAGGACGAGCGGGATCCCCGCCGCCGCGATCACGATCCGCGACCAGAACGAGCTCATCGGCGGCCGAACCGCCGCTGCCTGCCCGCGTATGCGGCGACCGCTTCGCGCAGGTCGTCCTCGCCGAAGTCGGGCCAGAGCGTCTCGGCGAAGAAGAACTCCGAGTAGGCGATCTGCCAGAGAAGGAAGTTCGACATCCGGAGCTCGCCGGACGTGCGGATCACGAGGTCGGGATCGGGCATGTCAGGGGCGTACAAGTAAACAGCGAACACGTCCTCGCTGACCTCGTCTGACCGCACACCGGCCTCGATCATCGCCCGAGCCGCGTCGGCGAGCTCGGCGCGGCCGCCGTAGTCGAATGCGATCCAGAGCTGGAGCCGGTCGCGGTCGGCGGTCTCCCGCTCCAGGTCGGCCATCCGGTCCTGGAGCTCCTCTGGCGCCCGGTCCCGACGCCCGATGAAGCGCGTCCGCACCCCCTGCGCGGCGAGATCGGGCAGCTCGCGATCGATCGTCTCGTTGAAGATCTCCATCAACGAGTCCACTTCCGGCGGCGGCCGGAGCCAGTTCTCCGTCGAGAATGCGTAGACGGTGAGCGATTCGATCCCGAGGTCGATCGCAGCCTCGACGGTGCGCCGCAGGGCTCGCGTCCCCTCGCGGTGCCCGGCCTCCACGGGCAGCCCGCGCGCCTCCGCCCAGCGCCCGTTGCCGTCGAGGATGATCGCCACGGATCGCGGAACCTCGCCCGGCCCGGGCGCAGGAGGGCGCCGGAACAGGCCGCGAATCCCGCGCACTAAACCTCCGTTATCTCGGCTTCCTTGCGTTTGAGCAGATCGTCGATCTTGCTCGTGTGCTCGTCGGTGAGCTTCTGGACCCGCTCCTCGGCGCGGCGCTCGTCGTCCTCGCCGACGTCGCCCTTCGTCTTCAGCTCCTTCAGGTGCTTGTCCGCGTCGCGCCGAACGTTACGGACGGCGACCTTTCCGTCCTCCGCGATCTGGCGGACGATCTTCACGAGCTCCTTGCGCCGCTCCTCGGTCAGCTGCGGGATCGGCAGGCGGATCACCTTGCCGTCGTTCGACGGGGTCAGGCCGAGCTCGGACTCCTGGATGGCGCGTTCGATGTCCTTGATCGAGCTCGGGTCGAACGGCTGGACGGTGAGCATGCGCGGCTCGGGGACGTTGATCGTGGCGAGCTGCTTGAGCGGCGTCTTCTGGCCGTAGTAGTCGACGCCGATCCGGTCGAGCAGCGCGGCCGAGGCACGGCCGGTGCGGACGGTGTTGAACTCGACCTGGGTCGATTCGACCGACTTGTCCATGCGCCGGGCCGCGTCCGAGATGAAATCGTCGATGCCGTTCACGCGTGCTCCTTCCAGTCGTGCCGCCGAGCTTCTGGGTCGCGAGCACCAAGCCGGAGGCCGCACTCGCGTGCGGCCAAGGCTACAAGCCTTGGCAAGCGCGAGAGTGGGCTATGGCGCCGCGTGATCGCGGGCCAGGGGCCGGCATGTACGGCTGGCTGGATGGAGCACTACTCCTTGTCGGGGGTGCGGATGATTGTGCCGACCCGCTCGCCGGAAAGCACGCGCTTGATGTTCTGGTTCTCGAGCGCGAAGACGTGGATCGGCAGACCGTTCTCCATGCAGAGCGAGAGCGCGGTCACGTCCATCACCTGCAGCCCGCGCTCGATCGCCTCGAGGTGCGTGAGGTCCGGCAGGAGCTCGGCGCTCGGGTCGAGGTGCGGATCAGCGTCGTAGACGCCGTTGACGCCGTGCTTCGCCATCAAGATCGCGTCGGCCCCGATCTCGAGCGCGCGCAGGGCACCGGCGGTGTCCGTCGTGAAGAACGGGTTGCCCGTGCCGGCTGCGAAAATGACGATCCGGCCCTTCTCGAGGTGCCGGATCCCGCGTCGCCGGATGTACGGCTCGGCAACCTCGGCCACGGCGATCGCGGACAGGATGCGCGTGTGCGCCCCCAGCCGCTCGAGAACGTCCTGGAGCGCGAGCGCGTTGAGCACGGTCGCGAGCATCCCCGCGTAGTCGGCGGTTGCCCGGTCCATGCCCTCGGCCGCCGCGGACATGCCCCGGTAGATGTTCCCCGCGCCGACGACGATCGCGATCTCGACCCCGGTCTGCTGGCACTCGACGATCTCCTTCGCGATCACCTCGATCGTCTCCAGGTCGAGGCCGAACTCCTTGTCGCCCATGAGCGCCTCGCCAGAGAGCTTGAGCAGAATCCGGTGGAAGCCCGCCGTGCCGTCGGCGCGCGCGGACGCGCTCTCCTCCTCGCGGACGGTCACTCGGCGAGGGCGTAGCGCTCGAACTCGAGCAGCTTGACGCCTTCCTCCTCCAGCGCCTGGCCGACGGTCTTCTTCGGCTCGTGGATCCACGCCTGCTCGGCGAGGACCGTCTCCCCGAAGAAGCGTTTGCCGAGCATGCCCTCGACGATCTTCTCGCGTGCCTGCTCGGGCTTCGACTCGACCTCCGGCAGCTTCTCGTAGACGCTGCGCTCGCTCGCCACCTCTTCCTCCGGGACCTCGTCGCGCGTGGCGAAACGCGGAGCCGCGAAAGCGATGTGCATCGCGAGCCTCCGGACTGCCTCCGGCGATCCCTCGGCGCGGACGAGCACGCCGATCTTGTTCGCCGGCGGATGCACGTACGCGGCCAGCGACTCGTCGCCACCGCTCTCGAAGCGGGCGGCGCCGCGGACGATGATGTTCTCGCCGATCCTGCCGATCAGCTCCTTGCGCTCTTCCTCGAGCGACTCGACCGCGTCGGGCCCGCCCTCCTCGACCGCCTCCAGAACGCGGTCGGCGAACGCGCGGAATTCGTCGTTCTTGGAGACGGGCTCGGTCTCGGAGCCGACGGCGACGATCGTGCCCTTGGAGTCCTCGACCCGCGTCAGGACGACGCCCTCCGGAGTGTCGTTGCCGGCGCGCTTGCTCGCGGACGCCATGCCGCGCTCGCGCAGGAGCTGCCTGGCGGCTTCGATGTCGCCGTTCGAGTCCTGGAGCGCGCGCTTCGTGTCCATCATCGGGGCGCCGGTCATCTCGCGAAGCTGGCGGACGAGGTCCGCTGTAATCTCGGTCATTCGGCCGGCACCCCCTCGGCCTCGACGGGCTTCTCGGCCGGCTGTGCTTCGGCCGACTGTTCCTCGCGCTTCGCTGTTCCTCGGACGGCTGCTCCTCGGCTGGAGCCGCTTCGGCGGCAGCGTCCTCGGCCGGAGGCTCCGGCTCCGTCTCCGCTTCGGCCTGGAACTCCTCCGGCTTGACCTTCTGCTTGCCTGCCTCCATCGCGTCCGCGATCGTGCGGATCACGAGGTCGCAGGACTTGATCGCGTCATCGTTGCCGGGAATGATGTAGTCCGCCTCATCCGGGTCGCAATTCGTGTCGACGAGCCCGACGACCGGAAGGCCGAGGCGGCGCGCCTCGCGGATGGCGATCGCCTCCTTGCGCAGGTCGATCACGAGCAGTGCGTCGGGCTGGCGCTTCATGTCCGCCACGCCTCCGAGGTGGTTCTCGAGGCGCTCGAGCTCGGCCACCATCGAGATGCGCTCCTTCGGCGGGAGCAGGTCGAGCTGTCCTTCTTCGTTCAGGCGCCGCAGCTCGTGCAGACGGTCGATCCGGCCGGAGATGGTGCGCCAGTTCGTGAGCAGTCCGCCCAGCCAGCGGTGGCTCACGTACGGCATGCCGGTCCGCTTCGCATGCTCCTCGATCGAGTCCTGGGCCTGCTTCTTCGTGCCGACGAACAGCACCGTTCCGCCTCTCTCGGCGAGGTTCCGCGCGAACGCGGCTGCTTCCTCGAGGAGCTGAAGCGTCTGCTCGAGGTTGATGATGTAGATGCCGCCGCGCTCGCCGAAGATGAAGCGGCGCATCTTGGGATCCCAGCGTCGAGTCTGGTGACCGAAGTGGACTCCGGCCTCCAGGAGCTGTCGCATGCTGACGACTGCCAAAACTGCCTCCTAGTGGTTGGTTTCGGTACAGCCGGCGGCGCTGGATGGAACCGCTCATAGAGAGCGGCACCGCCATCCACCGTCCCGCCGGGACGGGTTACAGAGCCAGAGAAGTCTAGCCGCTGTCCCGCAAGTGCCCCAGGAACGAGGCCAGGTCGTCCGGAAGCGGGGATTCCACGTCGATCCGCTCACCGGTGACCGGATGCTCGAACGCGAGCCGGTTCGCGTGCAGGAACTGGCGACCGAGCGCCTTGTCGGGCACCCCGTAGACGGGGTCGCCCACGACCGGAAGGTCGATGGCCGCGAGGTGGACGCGGATCTGATGCGTGCGGCCGGTCTCGAGCTTGACGTCGAGGAGCGCGTGGCCGCCCAGCAGCGCGGCGACTTCGAAGTGCGTGATCGCCTCTCGCGGCGCGTCCGTGTCGAGCGACCGCCGCGTGGGCTCGTCCCGGTCGCGCCCGATCGGGGCGTCGATCCGGCCGCGCCAGGAGCGCGGATGGCCCCGGACGAGCGCCACGTAGCTGCGCTCGAGTGCCCGGGCGGCGACGAGCTCACGAAGGCGCTCGTACGCCTCCTCGGTGCGCGCGACGACGAGCAGGCCCGACGTGTCGCGGTCGAGCCGGTGCACGATGCCCGGGCGCTCCTCGTCGCCGCCCGCGGAGCGGCCCGCGAGTCCGTGGACGAGCGTGCCCTCTGCATGGCCCGCGCCGGGATGGACGACGACCCCGGCTGGCTTGTCCACCACGACCAGATGCTCATCCTCGTAGGCAACGGAGAACTGGACGTCCTGGGGCTCGATTTCGCGCGCCGGCTGCGGGGGCACTTCGACCTCGACTTCCTCCCCACCTTCGAGCCGGTAGCTCTTCGGCCGCGCGCGGCCGTCGACCCGCACGTTTCCCTGCTCCACCAGCCGTTCGGCGGCCGAACGCGAGCCCACCTCGGGCAGCTCGGCCAGGAACCGGTCGAGCCGCGCTCCCGCGGCCCCCTCGGGGACGCTAACCCTGGGCGTCGGGAACCGGCTGCGGCCGCCTCTGAGAGCGCTGCGGAAGGAGCAGCGCCGCGAGCAGGACGAGCACGCCGAGGACGATGAAGCTGTCGGCGAGGTTGAACGCCGGCCAGAAGCGCAGGTCGATGAAGTCCGTCACGTGCCCGAGCCGCACGCGGTCGAGCAGGTTCGACGCGCTACCGCCGATCAGCAGGCCGAGCGCGATCGGCAGCACCGGATGCCTCGACCCGGAGCGAGCGAAGAAGACGACCATCCACGCCACGGCAACGGCCGTGAGCACGGTCACGATGGGCGTCGCGCTCGCGAACAGCCCGAACGCGATCCCCGAGTTCTGCACGTGGTGGATCGAGAGCGGCCCGACCACGTGCCGCTCCGCGTCGAGCGTCAGATGACTCGAGACGATGTGCTTGGTCAGCTGGTCGCCGGCGAGCGCGGCGAGAGCGATCGCGAGCAGGCCGATCCACTGCTGGGAACGGGCATGAAGCGGGCGGCGGGCACCGGCCAGGGGCGTCAGCGCGTCGGTCGAGGATCCCACGCGGACGTCGACACGCTTCTGCGCCGGCTCGCTCAACCGCGCTCCTCCATGCGCTTGCAGTCGATGCACGTGGTCGCCCACGGAAGCGCGGCCAGGCGCTCCTCCGCGATCGGCTTTCCGCAGCTCGTGCAGACGCCGAAGGAGCCGCCCTCGATTCGCGACAGGGCGGCGTCGATCGCCGAAAGCACGTGCTCCGAGTTCTCTTCGAGCGTGTAGTCGATCTCCCGGTCGAGCGTGGCCGTCGCCGTCTCGGCCAGATGGTTGTCCTGGGTCAGGTCCGCGGTCTCGTCCTCGATCGACCCCGGATTTTCCTTGTGCAGGTAGTCGATCGCGTCGAGCACACGGCGGCGCTCCTCTTCGAGGAGGCCACGGAACTGATTGACGTCCACGGCCACTACGGCAAGTCTAGTGGGCGGCTAAGCGGCCTCGGCGCTCTCGGTTCCGTCGGCCTCGTCGTCGCCGTCCAGCTCGCTCGTGACCGCGAGCGCGGAGCGGAGGAGCGAGCGGATGCGAGTCGCCTCACCGCGCAGATGCTCACGCTCGGCGAAGGCGCGCTGCTTGATCAGGCGGGCCTCGGCATGCGCCTCGTTGAGGAGCACGTCCGACTCCCGTCGCGCCTGATCCTTCAGCTCTTGCGCGCTGCGTTCCGCGGAGACGAGCGTCTTGCGAAGGAGCGTCTCCAGGTCGCGGTACCGGGCGATGTCGGACTCGAGGCGCTCGAGCTTGTCCTCGAGGTCCGCTCGCTCGCGCCAGACCTCCTCGAAGCTCTGCACGATCTCCTCGAGCAGCCGGTCGGTTGCGCCGGCCCGATATCCCCAGAAGCCCCGTCCCAGCTTGACGTGGCGGATTTCGACAGGTGTCAGAGCCATTGGTTCACCTCCTCTCAGTGGAATCGGTCGAGGATCGACTGAATGACGAAATCGAGGATGAACAGGGAGAAGATCGCGATCATCGGCGAGAGGTCGAGCGCGCCGAAGGGCGGCAGGAAGCGGCGGAAGATCCGCAGGTACGGCTCGGAGACGTCGAACAGGAAGCGCTGGATCCGGTTCAGCCAGGTCGAGTAGGGCAGCTTGACCCAGGACAGGAGGATGTACGCGAACAGGACGAGGACGTACACGAGGATGAACACGTGCACGAAGTTCTGGATCGACGACACTGCGTCGGCCAGAGGAAGCCATCCGCCCATGCGGCGGAGTTCGGCTTGGCTGGGCCGCTTCCTCTAGCTAGGCCTGATTGAAGAAGCCGCCGCGCTCGAGGAGTCGGGCACGCTCTTCGGCCGAAACCTCGACGTTGCGCGGCGTGAGCAGGAACACCTTGTCTGCGACGCGCTGCATGCCGCCGTCGAGCGCGTACGTGAGCCCGCTCCCGAAGTCGATCAGGCGCTTGGAGAGGTCCGAGTCGGAGCCTTGCAGATTGAGGATGACCGGAGTTCCCTCCTTGAACTTGTCAGCGATCTGCTGCGCGTCGTTGAAGCTGCGCGGAACGACGAGATGGACGCGGACGGCCGCATCGTTCGGCGCGGCCTCGACGGGACGCGGCCTGGGTCGGAGAACGGCCGTCTGGGCGCTGCGCTGCGGCTCCGGGTCTGTCCAGTCCTCGAACTCACCGCGATTGCGGCGCCGCGGGGAGAGCCGACGGACGTTCGGGCGCTCGCCGTACGAGCGCTCGAGCTCCTCGTTCGTGACGTATCCGTCCTCGTCCCAGTCCTCGTCCTCCTCGGCGATGCCGAAGTAGACGAGCGTGCGGTTCCAGACGTCTGTGAAGCCCATAGCGGCGGAATGTTAACCCTGATACAGCACTGAGCCTATTCGGATCATGGTGGCACCCTCCTGCGCGGCCACCTCGTAATCCTGGCTCGTGCCCATCGAAAGCTCCGTCAGGCCGTGCTCGTCCGCCAATTCACGCAGTTTGCGGAAATACGCACGGGACGCTTCGGGGTCGTCGGCGAACGGCGGCATCGTCGCCAGGCCGCGGACATCCGAGTAGAGATCGAGCAGCTCCGCGATGCCTTCGGGCGGGACTCCGGACTTCGTCTCCTCGCCCGCAAGATTGACCTGGATCAGTGCGGGGATCTCCAGACGCTTGGCGGCCGAGACGGAGTCGAGCGAATGGACGAGCTCGCAGATGCCGTTCACCAGCTTGGCTTTGCGGCTCTGCAGGTGGCCGATGAAGTGCCAGCGGAAGGCATCTCCGTGGGCGGCGTGCTTCGCCTCGAGGTCCTGGGCGCGGTTCTCTCCCACCACCTCGATCCCCGCCTCGGCGAGCGCCGCCATGTCCTCCACCGAGACGTACTTCGTGGCCGCGACGATCGTCACGTTGGGGCCGACTTCCTCGCGTACCCGCGCCAGGCGCGCGGCGACCTGTTCAGCGGACAACGCCAAGGACGCCCTGTGTTCCGCGCGGCCGGCCCGTGCGCCGCTCCGAGAAGAAGAGATCCGAGCGGCAGCGCGTGCAGAGATCGACGCGCTCGACCTCGGTCGCGCCCGCGTCACGCGCGGCCCGCTCCGCGGCAGTCCAGAGGTCGAGCTTGCCTTCGCTGACGATGCCGTCCCCGAAACGGTCTCGGAACCGGCTCGCGACCTCCTCCCCCACCTCGTAGCAGCAGGGCCCGATCGAAGGGCCCACCACCGCGGCGAACCCGGGGCCGACCGTCTCCGCGGTCGTG
>CAVTQI010000011.1:0-34467 GCA_963736835.1 uncultured Actinomycetes bacterium | reverse complement strand
GCGCGACGATCTCGCGGTCAGGCTTGCGGCCTCCGCGCTCGAGCGCTCCGGCTACCAGCCGTCGTACGCGCTGAGCGGCGGGGCGGCCGACGCGAACGTCTTCAACGAGCGCGGGCTCGCGTGCGTCAACCTGGCGAACGGGATGGCGGAGATCCATACGCCCGACGAGCACATCGCCGTCTCCGATCTCGAGCGCATGGTCGATGTCACCATGGCGCTCGTCGACGTCGCGCGCGAGACGGATGCCGCTTAGCCTGCGGCGCGGAACCGTCACCGCCGTCGTGGAGGAGGTCGAGGGGCTCGCGAGGATCGAAGTCGACGGCGAGCCCTGTGTCGCGTACCCGCACTTGACGGGGCCGGTCGAGGTCGGGGACGAGGTGGTCGTCAACGTCCAGGCACGTGAGCTCGAGCTCGGGTCGGGCGGGTTCGACGTGCTCTACGCGAACCTGACGCGCGGCCTCGGGTTGGAGGTCGAGCCGGGCGCGCACGTGATGACGCTTCCGTACACGCCGCTGCAGTCCGCGACACGGTTCGTGGAGGAGAGCGGCGGGCTGGCGGAGTCCCTGGACGGGATGCCGGTCGTCTGCTGCTCGCTGCATTCGCAGGTGGCTCCGGCCGTGGCCGGAGTGGGCGAGGGCGTTCGCGTGGCCTACGTGCAGCTGCCCGGCGGTGCGTTGCCGGTTTCCTTGTCGGACTCGGTTCGGCTGCTGAAGGGGCGCGGGCTCGTCGAGACAGCGGTTGCGGCAGGTGCATGCTTCGACGGCGACGTGCAGGCCGTGGGGGTCGCTTCTGCGCTCGCCTGGGCGGCGGCGGAGGGATTCGACGCCGTTGTCTGCTCGGTCGGCCCCGGGATCGTTGGCACGGGCTCGCCCCTCGGGCACGGTGGGCTCGCGGCGGCCGACGCGGCGAACGCGGCGGGCGCGCTCGGAGGGTCGCCGGTGCTGGCCGTCCGCGTCTCGCACGGCGACGAGCGCGAGCGGCACCGGGGCGTCTCGCATCACACGCGGGCGGTGATGGAGATGGCTCTCGGCGAGCGGCGGATCGCGTGGCCGGCTGGGCTCGACGCCCCCGACTGGCTCTCGGAGCGCGACGAGGTGGACGTGACCGGCTGGCGCGACGCGTGCGAGGGTCTGCTCCTCGAGCACATGGGCCGCGGGCCGGACGACGATCCGTGGTTCTTCGCGTCGGCGTTCGCGGCGGGCAGGCTTGCCCGCAGCATGTTGTCCTGAAAGGCCCAGGCCCATACAGTCAGTGATCCGCCCGGGGCCGGCCGCGGGCCACCCTCCGGTTTCAGCCTACTGCGGAAAATCTCACGTGTGTGCAGCGAGAATGTGCCAAGAGTGTGGAATGTAAGGTTGCGCGGCCCGCGATGAAGATCGGCGTAGCGAAAGAGATCAAGTCCGACGAGTACCGTGTCGCGCTGACGCCGGCCGGCGCGCGCGAGCTGACCGATCGCGGGCACGACGTCATCGTCCAGCAGGGCGCCGGAGAGGGGAGCGCCTTCCCGGACTCGGCCTACGAAGGCGTGGGTGCCCAGATCGTCTCGCTGGACGACGTCTGGAACGACTCCGAGCTCCTGCTCAAGGTCAAGGAGCCGATCGCCTCCGAATACGACCGTCTGCGCCAGGACCTCGTGCTCTTCACGTACCTGCACCTCGCAGCCGACGAAGACCTGACCCGCGCGCTGATCGAGAGCGGCATCTCGTCGGTCGCCTACGAGACCGTCGAGACCTCGAACCGCGCGCTCCCGCTGCTCGCGCCCATGAGCGAGATCGCCGGCCGGCTCGCCGCGCAGGCGGGCGCGTACTTCCTGGAGAAGCCGCTGGGCGGGCGGGGGCTCCTCCTGGGCGGCGTCCCGGGCGTCGCACCGGGCCAGGTGGTCGTCATCGGCGGAGGCATGGTCGGCTACAACGCCGCGGTGATCGCGCTCGGGCTCGGCGCCAACGTGACCATCGTCGAGCGCTCGATCGACCGCATGCGCCACCTCGAGGAGGTGCTCGGCTCGCGCGTCACGCTTCTCATGTCATCGAGCCTGCAGATCGAGGAGTCGGTCGCCGACGCGGACGTCGTCATCGGCGCTGTGCTCATTCCCGGTGCGCTCGCGCCGAAGCTCGTCACGCGCGAGATGGTCGCGGGCATGAAGGAGGGATCGGTCATCGCTGATGTCGCGATCGACCAGGGCGGCTGCTTCGAGACGGCCCGACCCACGACCCACTCGGAGCCGGTGTACGTCGTCGACGGCGTCACGCACTACTGCGTCGCGAACATGCCCGGCGCGGTCCCGATCACGTCGACCAAGGCGCTGACGAATGCGACGCTGCCGTACGTCGAGGCGATTGCCGAGCACGGGCTCGCGGAGGCGGTCGCACGAGACCCGGCTCTCGCCCGCGGCGTGAACGTGCTCGAAGGCAAGGTCACGTACGAGGCCGTGGCGGAGGCGCACAACCTCGAGTACGCGCCGCTCGAGGACGTGCTCCCGCTGTCGCCGGTCTGACCGGCTACGACTCCTGCGCCTGCGCCTTCTTCTGGGCGGACGACGGGAAGAGCCGGACCACGAGCCACGTGACGCCCGCCGCGAGGGAAGTGACGGCAACGCAAAAGACGATAAGGCCGATCAGCCCGAGGACGGTACCCATGACCAACCTAGAATAGCCCCATGTCCCGCGCATGCGTGATCGTGCTGGACGCGGTTGGCGCGGGAGAGCTTCCCGACGCGGCCGAGTTCGGTGACGAAGGCTCCGACACACTGGGGAACGTCGCGCGCGCCGTCGGCGGGCTCGACCTCCCGAATCTCGAGGCGTTCGGGCTCGGCAACGTGGAGCCGCTGGAAGGGTGCCCGCCGCAGCCCGGAGCGCCCGCCGTCGCCGGCCGGCTCGTCGAGCGCTCGAAGGGCAAGGACACGACCACCGGCCACTGGGAGATGATGGGGATCGTCACGCCCCAGGCGCTGCCGACCTATCCGCACGGCTTCCCCTTCGAGGTGATCGACCCGTTCATGCACCAGACCGGGCGCGGCGTGCTCGGGAACAAGCCCGCCTCGGGCACGGAGATCATCGAAGAGCTGGGCGAGGAGCACCAGCGCACCGGCAAGTGGATCGTCTACACCTCCGCCGACTCCGTCTTCCAGATCGCGGCGCACGTGGACACGATCCCGCTCGACGAGCTCTACCACGGGTGCGAGGTCGCCCGCGAGATCCTGACCGGCAAGCACGCTGTCGGTCGTGTCATCGCCCGGCCGTTCGAGGGTGAGCCCGGCGGCTACACGCGGACGCCCGACCGGCACGACTGGTCGCTGAAGCCGAAGCAGCCGAACTATCTGACCCTTGTCCGTGACGCGGGCCAGCAGGTTCACGCCGTCGGCAAGATCCGCGACATCTTCGCGGGCGTCGACATCGACGACTCGCACCCGACGCGGTCGAACGTCGAGGGCATCAACCAGACCGAGAAGCTGCTCCACGAGCTGGACGCGGGGCTCGTGTTCACGAACCTCGTCGAGACGGACATGCTCTGGGGCCACCGCAACGACCCGGTCAACTTCCACCGCTGCCTTCAGGACTTCGACCGGCGGCTCCCCGACCTGCTCGCGGCGCTGCGCCCCGGGGATCTGCTGATCATCACGTCCGACCACGGCTGCGATCCGACGACGCCGTCGACCGACCACTCACGCGAGCACGCGCTGCTCCTGGCCTACGTCGAGGGCAAGAACGCGGCCGGCCGGATCCACGAGGGCACGACGTTCGCCGACGTCGGCGCGACCGTGAACGCCTGGCTTGGCGGCAAGGCGCCGGGCCGCGGGATTCCCGGCGAGCCGATCGTCGAGCGGTGATCCGCCCCGCCGAGCTGATCGAGCGCAAGCGCGACGGCGACCGCCTGACCGCGGACGAGATCACCGAGCTGATCCTCGGCCACGCGCGCGGCGAGGTGCCCGACTACCAGATGGCCGCGTTCTGCATGGCCGTCTACTTCCGGGGGCTCACGGCGGAGGAGACGCTCGCGCTGACGGATGCGTTCGTCCGCAGCGGGTCGACGCTCGACCTGCGGTCGGCTCTGGGCCGGTCGGTCGTGGACAAGCACTCGACCGGGGGCGTCGGGGACAAGACGTCGCTCGTCGTGGCACCGATCGTGGCGGCGTGCGGCGTGCCGTTCGGGAAGATGAGCGGCCGCGGGCTCGGGCACACCGGCGGCACCCTGGACAAGCTCGAGTCCATTCCCGGGTTCCGCGTCGAGCTCACGACCGACGAGTTCGTCGAGCAGGTGCGCGACGTCGGGCTCGCGATCATCGGTCAGACGCCCGACCTCGTCCCGGCGGACAAGCAGCTCTACGCCCTGCGCGACGTGACCGCGACCGTGGACAGCATCCCGCTGATCGCGGCCAGCATCATGTCCAAGAAGATCGCCGCCGGCGCAGAGGCGATCGTGCTCGACGTCAAGGTCGGCGACGGTGCCTTCATGAAGTCGCTCGACGACGCGCGGAAGCTGGCCGAGGCGATGCTCGAGCTCGGGCGCGGCGCTGGACGCGAGGTCGTCTGCCTCCTGACGGACATGGATCAGCCGCTCGGATGGGCGATCGGGAACGCCGTCGAGATCGAGGAGGCGCGCGGGCTGCTCGCGGGCGAGGAGTCACCGCCGGACCTGTTCTCGCTCGCGGTTCAGGCGGCCGGGCGACTCGTCTCGCTCTCCGACCTGGGCATCGACGTCGACGAGGCGACGCGCCGGGCGGAGAGCGCGATCGACGACGGCAGCGCACTCGAAGCCTGGGACCGCTGGATCGCGGCCCAGGGCGGCGACCCTTCTCCGGACGTCCTCGCGCACGCACCCGTGCGCAAGGAGTTGACCGCCGAGCGCGAGGGCCTCGTCGCGAGCGTTTCCGCACTCGGGCTCGGCCGCGTCGCGCTCGATCTCGGCGCGGGCCGCCGCACGAAGGAGGACTCGATCGACCATGCGGTCGGCCTGCGCTGCTTCGCCAAGCGGGGCGAGCCGGTCGAGGCCGGCCAGACGCTCGTCGAGGTCTACGCGCGCGACGACGCGAGCGCCGAGCAGGCGGTCGAGCAGCTCAGGCCGCTGATCGAGCTCACCGACGAGCCCCAGCCCCCGCGGCCGATCGTCCTCGAGACGCTGACCTAGCCCGGAAGCCCGCGGCTACGCTCCAGCCGTGCCCGAGTTGCCAGAGGTCGAGACGATCCGGACCGGCCTCGAGCCGCATCTGGTCGGGCGGACGTTCGAGCACGTCGAGATCTCGGATCCGCGCCTGACGCGCCCCCACGACCCCCGCGAGGTCGCCGCCGAGCTCGACGGGGAGACCGTGGCCGCGGTCGAGCGCCGTGGCAAGTATCTGGTTGTTCGGTTCGAAACGGGTCGGGTTCTCCTGATTCACCTCCGGATGACGGGAAGCCTGCTGCACGCCCGGCGTGGAGCCGCGGCCGACGACCCCTACGTCAGGGCTGTCGTCAGATTAGACAACGGATCGGACGTCGCGTATCGAGACGTTCGGCGTTTCGGCACCTGGCTGCTCCTCGAGCCCGGCGAGCTCGAGCCGTACCTTGCGGAGCGGGTCGGCAAGGAGCCGCTCGGCAGCAGCCTCACCGCCCGGTCGTTGGCCGACCGCCTGGCGCGCCGCAAAGCGCCGCTCAAGGCCGTCGTCCTCGACCAGCGCGTCTTCGCAGGCGTCGGCAACATCTACGCGGACGAGGCGCTCTGGTGGGCACGGCTCCACCCGCTGCGTCCCGCCAACACGCTCACGCCGGAGGAGCTCCAGGCCCTGGTGCGGGGAATTCGGCGGGCCCTCCGGCTCGGGATCGCCCGCCAGGGAGCGACGCTCCGCGACTACCGCAACGCGAACGGCGAGACGGGAGCAATGCAGGCCGAATTCCGCGTCTACGGCCGGGCCGGAGAGGCGTGCACGCGCTGCGGCCACCCGATCGAGAAGACCCGCGCCGGCGGCCGAGGAACGTGGTTTTGCCCGAACTGCCAGGTCTGACGGGACGACTGCCCGGCCGCAGACGCGACTACCCTCTGACCGAGGTGCGGAATGGCTGAGCTGACCGCGGCGGCGCCGCGTTTCCACTGGGACGCCCGGCGCGTCGGGGCCGGCATGGGCGCTGCTCTTGGGCTTGCACTCGTCGCCTTCGCGAGCGGCGGCTACTTCCCGACCGCGTGGACCTGGGCCGCGCTGGTCGCGCTCGTCTTCATCGCCGCCGTCCTCGGGCTCGGCGTGGCGACGCGTCCGAGCGGGCTCGCGCTCCTCTCGCTCGGAGGGCTGGCGGGGTTCGGCGTCTGGACGTGGCTGGCGATCGTCTGGAGCGAGGACCCAGCGGCGACCGTCCTCGAAGGGCTGCGCGTGCTGATGTACATCTCGGTCTTCACCGCGATTCTGCTCGTGCTGCGCCGTGAAGGAGTGCCGCTCCTGGTCGCGGCGACACTCGCCGCGATCTTCCTCGCGTCCGGCTATGGCCTCCTGACGAGGCTCTTTCCCGAGCGCCTCGGATCCTTCGACCCCGTCGCCGCGTACCGGCTCGAAGAGCCGCTGACCTACTGGAACGCAGCCGGAGTCTTCGCCGCGATGGGCGCTCTCCTCGCGCTCGGCTTCGCGGCCCGGGCGGAGACCGTCGCCGCGCGGGCCATGGCCTCCGCGACGCTGCCGGTCTTCCTCGCCACGCTCTACTTCACGTTCAGCCGGGGAGCGTGGATCGCCGGGGCCGTCGGGCTCGCCGTGGCCGTCGCGGTCGATCCGGGTCGCCTGCAGCTCCTGCTCACCGGGCTCGTGCTCGGCATCCCGTCCGGCCTGGCCGTGCTCCTCTCCTCCCACGAGGACGCACTCACGCGGCTCGACGCACCAGTCTCGGCGGCGTCTCACGAGGGACATCGCCTCGCCCTGTACATCCTGCTGCTGGCGGTCGCCGCCGGGCTCGCGGGGGCGGGCCTCTGGCTCGCCGACCGGCGCGTGACGCCTCCGCGCCAGGCCCGCCTTGCGTTTGGGGGCGCCGCGGCGCTCGTGCTCGTTATCGGGCTGCTCGGAGTCTTCGTCCACTACGGCGGCCCGGTCGAGCTCGTCCGGAAGGGCTACGACTCGTTCACGACGACCTCCAACGCCCCCACGGTCAACCTGAACAAGCGCCTCTTCACCTTCTCGGGGAGCTATCGCGCCGAGCTGTGGCATACGGCCTGGCACGACTACAAGGCGCATCCGGTCCTCGGCTCGGGCCCCGGGACGTACGAGTGGTACTGGGACGAGCATCGCCCGATCCAGCACAAGGTGCGGGACGCGCACAATCTCTACCTCGAGGTGCTCGCCGAGCTCGGCCCGCTCGGCCTCCTGCTCCTCATCGTGGCCCTCGGCACGCCGCTCGTCGCCGGTTTCCGTGCACGCGGCCATCCGCTCGTCCCGCTCGCGCTCGCGGCGTTCGTCGCGTTCCTCGTCCACGCGGCCGTCGACTGGGACTGGGAGATGAGCGCGGTCACGCTGGCGGCGCTCGCCTGCGCTGCTGCGCTGCTCACCGCAGCCGGCACGCGCTCATCGGCGCTGATCTTCTCGCCGAGGCTTCGAGCCGCAGGCGTCGGAGCCTCACTCCTGCTCGCGGTCGTCGCCTTCGTCGGCGTCGTGGGCGCGAGCGCGCTGGCGGCCAGCGACCGCGCCTTGACCAAGGGCGACTACGCGAAGGCCGCCTCACAGGCGCACAAGGCCTCGCGCTGGTGGCGCTGGTCGCCCGACCCGTGGCGCGAGCTCGGTGACATCGCGGTCGCCCGGAACGACTCCGCGGCGGCGCGCACCTACTACCGCAAGGCGATCTCGCAGGACGACACGGACTGGAAGCTCTGGTACGACCTCTCGACCGTCTCGAACGGAACCGAGTCGAACCGCGCGCTCGCGAAAGCGGTGCGCCTGAACCGCTACGCGAGATCCGACTTCGAGGCCGGCGATGTTCCGGGTTGACCCGCTCGCCAACCCCGAGCCGCTGATCAAGCGGGTCTACGCCTACGTCGCGTACCGCGTCGGCGACGGCCCGGACGCGGAGGACCTGACGAGCGAGACCTTCGAGCGGGCGCTCCGGTACAAGAAGAGCTACGACTCGTCGAAGGGTGAGCCGATCGCGTGGCTGATCGGGATCGCACGGCGCTGCATCGAGGGGCGCCGGCCGAGCCTCGAGGTCTCCGCTGAGCACCTGGAGGCGGCGGCCGACCACGGCGACCTCGAGGACGACGCGGTCCGGCGGATCGCGCTCTCGGGGGCCGTCTCCCGCCTCGAGAGCCGCGACCGAGAACTGATCTCGCTCCGTTACGGCGCGGATCTCACCGCGCGCCAGATCGCCGAGCTCCAGGGCGCGAAGACGAATGCGATCGAGGTCGCGCTGCACCGCGCTCTCGGCCGCCTGAGAACGCATCTCGAGGACGATTCGCCGCCTGTAAGGAAATCGCAGGCACGCCGGTAGTAGTAGGTGCAAGGAAGAAATCGAGGGTAGGAGGACTCTAGAAATGCGATCTTGGCGAAGAAATCCGGAGAGCGGCCTCGAGGCCGAGCTCAGGGCGAACAGGCCCGAGCCCAGCCGCGAGCTCGTCGACCGGCTCGAGATGCGCGTTCGGACGCATGGCCGCGACAGGCGGGCCGGGTCGTTCCGAGTTGCCTTCGCCGGAGCGCTTGCTGCGGGCGTGCTCACTGCGCTCGCTTCGGTCGGGGGGCTGGGTTATGCCGCCACCGGCGCAAGCCAGGCGGTCGAGAAGGCGAAGCGCGTCGTGCACGTGCAGACGGTTCGAACGCTGCACAAGTCCGCAGCGCAGGATCAGTACCGGAAGCCCAAGGCGAAGTGCCGCAAGGGCACCCATCGCGTCAAGGGCGTGTGCAAGAGGACGAAGAAGGCTCGCGGAGTCCGCTTCCGCCGGCCGCCGTTCACCGGCTAAGCCTCGAGCATCACGGACATTCGAGCGGGGCGGCTTTCGAGTCGCCCCGCCGTTTTTTGGGTCACACTGAGAACAATGAAGAGATACCTGCAGAGAGCGCTCATCGCACTCGCCGCGCTGGCGGCCCTCGTGGCCGTCGTCGGCGCGGGGGCGGGGACGACCCGCGGACCGCAGCTGAGCCTTCGCTGGCAGGCGCCCACGCCGCATGACGGCACGGCGTACGCGGTCAAAGCCGGCGAGGCTGTCAGCTTCGACCTGCGAGCCGGCGGCAGGATCAAGAGCCGCGGGCTTCCCGCAGGCGTCTCCTTTGGACAGGTCGGAGGGCGCGCGAGCGTCACGTGGACGCCCACCAGGGCGCAGGTCGGAGAGCACCTGCTCACCTTCGTCGCCAGCTCGGGCAGCTCGTATGCGCCGCCGCGGAGCTTCATCGTCTACGTCCTCCCGGACGCGCCGGCCGGGCCGCATGAGCCCTTCCCGCTCGGAGGTGTGAACGGGATGTCCCGCTGGGCGGAGATCTACTTGGACGTGTCCGCGCGCACGCGGCCGAGCGGCCGTGCGAAGTCGATCGTGCGCCTGCACCAGTACACGCCCGAGGGTACGCCGAACCTCGTCCAGGCGCTCGGCGGGCAGATCAACACGAACGGCGAGTACTGGGTGCGTGTGCGGCTGCCGCTCCTCCCGAATGGCAAGACCGGCTGGGTCCCACGCGCATCGCTCGGCCCGTACAACGAGATCTGGACGCACCTCGTGATCGACCGCAAGCTGTTCACGGCGACGCTCTACAAGAAGGGCAGGGCGATCTTCCGGACGCGGGTCGGCGTGGGCAAGCCCTACTGGCCGACGCCGGCGGGCGAGTTCTACGTCCGCGAGCGGATCACGGGGTTTTCCGACCCCATCTACGGCCCGCTCGCGTTCGGGACGAACGCGCGCTCGTCTGTGCTGACCGACTGGCCGGGCGGCGGCTTCATCGGGATCCACGGCACGAACCAGCCGGAGATCCTTCCCGGACGGGTGTCCCACGGCTGCGTCCGCATGCCGAACTCGGCCGTCCGACAGCTGTCGCGCCTGATGCCGCTGGGCACACCGGTAACAATTCTCTGACCGCCCGACTACGATGTTCCGGCCTCAGGGCCCCCGGGGGCACTCGGAGACTTGACTTCCTGGATGCGCATACTCAGGCGCGTGGCGGCGATCGCTGTGGCCGTCGCGGCCTTCGCCGCGCTGGTTCCGGGTGCCGCCGATCCGGCGCGGACGGACGCGGTCGTCTCGTGGAGCGGCCAGACGCCCAACGAGGGCGTGACGGTCGGAGTCGCGGCGAGGACGATGCTCTCCGTGCCGCTCGCCGCCAGCTCCACGACGCCGGACGTGAAGGTGCGGATCAGGTCGACGAGCGGCTCGCCACAGGGCGCGAAGCTGCGCTACACCGACGGAAACCCTGCGCGCGCGACGTACACGTGGACGCCCTCCAAGAGTCAGATCGGCGTTTATCACGTCACCTTCACCGCGACCTCAGACCTGCCGGTCGGGAGCACGACGCGCACGCTCGTGATCCGTGTCGGCCCCCCGAACAGGCCGCCTCCTGGACCGATCGCTCCGGCGGGCGTCTATCCGCGGCGCTACACCCTCAGCGACCGCTCGACGGAGACCTACCGCTGGGCCTTCGTCCGGCACCGGACCGTGGCGCGGACCGGCCCGTCCAGCTCGGCTCGCGCGATCGCTCCGATCACCTTCCGCACGCCGGAGCTCTACCGGAACGCGATCCTCGTCCTGGATGCGGTCCAGTACCGCAACAGCAAGACGTGGGTGCGGATCAGGCTCGCCGTCCTGCCGAACAGCACGACCGGCTGGGTGCCGCGCGGGGCTCTCACGGGCTTCCAGAAGATCCACACGCGAATGGTGATCAGCATCGGTGGCCTCCGTGCGACGCTGTACAAGCGCGGGCGACCCGCTTTCTCGGCCCGGGTGGGAGTCGGCCAGTCGGGCACGCCGACCCCGCGCGGCGAGTTCTACGTCCGCGAGAAGCTCTCCGGCTACTACGCGCCGGCGTACGGCCCTCGTGCGCTCGGGCTGAACGCGAGGTCGGCGACGCTGACGGACTGGCCCGGGGGAGGGTTCGTCGGGATCCACGGGACGAACGCGCCCCAAATTCTTCCGGGTCGCGTCTCGCACGGTTGCGTCCGGATGCGAAACCCGGCGATCCTGAGGCTGTTCCGAATGATGCCGCTCGGAACGCCGGTCAGCATCCGCTAGGCCGCTGAGCGCCAGGAGCTAGCCCCCCGTGAATTGACCCAGCCGGGTCAGGCGCGGAAGGGGTGGCGCGAGGAAGTCTTGGGCCATGACTTCTCCTCGTTCGAACGCCGACGACCGCCGCCGATTTCGCGTCAAGCACGCCCTGCGAGCGGTCGACGACGCCATCGCCCTGCTAGAGCCCGCGCCCGCGGAGGGGATCGAAATCGCCGCGCTGGAGCGGGTCCGCGAGGACCTCGCGGTCGTCCTTCGGATCTCGGAGGCCGAGGCCGCATGATGATGCTCGACCAGGTGTGCATCGAGGTCGCGGACTTCGAGCCCGCTGCACGGCTTACTCGCCGGCTCGGCCAGGTGCGGACGGCCGCGGTGCTCGGGGATGAGCCCTACGTGGTCGTCGCCACGATCTCCGAGGATCAGTCGGATCTCGCGACGCTCCTCCGTGAGGTCGAGTCGTGGGTCGAGGACGAGTCGCTGTACGCGATTCGCTACCTGCTCGACGACCGGATCTACGTGCTCGAGGCGGGCGAGGTCGACTGGGACGCGCGCGAGGCCCTACGCCGCGAGTCTTCCCTCTCGGTCTAGTCGCCAGAGCTCGACGTAGCCTCCGATCGGCTTGCCGTCGACGAGGATCTGCGGGACCGTCCAGCCGCCGGTGAGGTCGAAGAGGCGCTGCCGGAAGGTCGGGTCGTCATCGAGGCTGATCTCCTCGTAAGGGATGTCGCGCGAGTCGAGGAGCGCTTTGGCGCGTGTGCAGTAGCCGCACCAGCGCGTCGTGTAGATGGTGATCTCGGGCATCGAGCCGTCCGTTCCCGACTGTAGCCGTCCCTACACTGGAGGCGTGGCGGGGCGCGGGTACAAGACGGAGGCGGTCGTCCTCCGCTCGCTGCGGTTCGGCGAGGCGGATCGCGTCCTGCACCTGTACACGCTCGAGCGCGGGCGCGTGGGGGCGGTGGCGAAGGGGATCCGGCGGACGAAGTCGCGTTTCGGCGCTCGACTCGAGCCGCTGAGCCACGTCGAGCTGATGCTCCACCAGGGGAGCGGGGAGCTCGCGACCGTGACCGGGGCGTCGCTTATGAGGCCGCACAGCGAGGCTCGCGAGGACACGTACCGCCTGGCCGTGGGACTGGTCGGGCTCGAGGCGATGCTCCGGCTCTTCACCGAGCAGGAACGCAACCCGCGCGCATTCGAGGCGCTGACGCGGTTCCTCGACGTGCTGGACGACGCCGAGCGGTCAGCCTCGGAGCCTCCGCTCGACCCGCTCGTCCTCTCGTTCCAGCTGAAGCTGCTCTGGCTTTCGGGGTACCTCCCGCACCTGACGAGCTGCGCCGAGTGCGGGTCACAAGGGCCGCTCGTCGGGTATTCCCCGCAGGCCGGCGGAGCGGTGTGCGAGCGCTGCGGAGCCGGCTCGCTCCCGCTCTCGGGAGAAGGCATCGCCGGGATCGAGGGCCTCCTCGGGACGCCGCTCGCGGACGCGGAGATCTCGAAGCGCGCGGCCCGCGAAGCGCTGCGCGTGATCACGTCGTCGTACGAGTACCACGGCGGCTTCCGCCTCCGCACCGTGGCCACCCGCGCCTAGCCGTCCAGCCATGTCCGGTGCCAGGCACCGGGCGTGTCCCGACGGGTCACTCCTCGCCGTCGCGGCGGATGTCCTCGGCAACCTCTTCCTGGAACGGCTTCAGCCGCTCGAAGAGCTCCTTCGCTGCAATCGGGTGATCCGGTTCGGCCGTGCCGACGAGCCACGGCGCCGCCTCGACCGCCACCTCCCACGCGGCCTCGTCGGTGTCGCGGTGCCCATCCTCGGTCTCCTCGAGCGGCTCGACGCGATCGAGGTAGATGTTCGTGAAGCCGTTCCGCTGCTGCTCGTGGAACTCGATCCGCGCGCGCCGTCCCTCCGCAGCCACCGCCTGCCGCGCGATCTCCTCCTTGAACGTCGTGTACTCGTTCCCGTCCTCGTCGCGCAGCACGAACCGCGTGTTCCCGGACTTCGTCTTGTACGCATCCACTCTCGAGACGAGGACGTCCTTCTCCATCCCCACCATGTTCCCGTCGAGCACGATCCGTAGTCTTCGCCGCGTGAACTTCCAGGAGATGATCGGGACGCTGAATGCGTACTGGGGCGAGCGCGGCGCCGTGATCATGCAGCCGTACCACACCGAACTGGGCGCGGGCACGTCCAATCCGAACACGTTCATCCGGGTCCTCGACCCGGCGCAGCCGGAGTGGCGCGCCGCCTACGTCGAGCCCGTCATCCGGCCCGCGGACGGCCGCTACGGCGAGAACCCGTTCCGCTTCCAGCACTACTTCCAGTACCAGGTGATCCTGAAGCCGGCGCCCGAGGACGTGCTCGACCAGTACTTCGGCTCGCTCGACGCGCTCGGGATCGACCTCACGAAGCACGACATCCGCCTGGTCGAGGACGACTGGGAGCAGCCGACCCTCGGCGCGTGGGGCCTCGGCTGGGAGGTCTGGTGCGACGCGATGGAGGTCACGCAGTTCACGTACTTCCAGCAGCTGGGCGGGATCGACCTCGAGGTGATCCCGGCCGAGATGACCTACGGGCTCGAGCGCCTCGGCCTCTTCCTGCAGGACAAGAAGACGGTGCTCGACCTCGAATGGGCGCCGGGCGTGACCTGGGGGGACGTGTACCGCGAGAACGAGCGGCAGTGGTCGCGGTACAACTACGAGGAGGCGCCGATCGCCGTACTCCAGCGGCGCTTCGACGAGCACGAGACCGAGGCGGAGGAGCTCCTCGAGAAGGACTTGCCGCTGCCGGCGTACGACCAGGTGCTGAAGTCGTCGCACGCCTTCAACCTGCTCGACGCGCGAGGCGCGCTGTCCGTGACCGAGCGGGCCGCCTACATCGGCCGCGTCCGCAAGCTCGCGCGCCGCTTCGCCCAGCTGTACGTGGGAGCCGATGGCGACGCTCCTGGTTGAGATCGGCTGCGAGGAGCTGCCGGCGGCCGCGTGCCGGGACGCCGAGCGCCAGCTTCCCGAGCTCGCCCGCCGCATCCTGGGCGTGGAGGCGAGCGGGATCCTCGTCACGCCCCGTCGTCTGGCCGTGCTCGCTGACGACGTCCCGGCGCAGACGGCCGACCAGTGGGTGAAGGGCCCACCGGTGACGATGCGGGACAAGGCCGCCGCAGGGTTCGCGAAGCGCCACGGCGTTGCAGCGGACGAGCTCGAGGAGCGCGACGGGTTCCTCGGCGTGGCGGTCGCCGGCAAGCCGCTGGCCGAGGTGCTACCCGCACAGGTGGAGGAGCTCGTCCGCGCCTTCGGGTTCGCGAAGACGATGCGCTGGGACGACGGTGGCGTTCGCTTTCCGCGCCCCGTGCGCTGGCGGCTCGCGATGCTCGACTCCACGAGGATCGTCGGCGAACGCTCGTACGGCCACCGGTTCCGGTCCGGTCCGATCGAGATCGGGGACGCGGCCGGGTATGCGGACGCTTTGCGCGCAGCGGACGTGGAGCCCGACTCCGAAGCGCGGCGCACGGCGATCATGGCCGGCCTGGACGCGCTCGGCGAGTGGACCGACCCGAATGCCGTGCTGGCAGAGGTCGTCTACCTGGTCGAGAAGCCGGCGGTCATCGACGCGACCTTCGACGAGCGCTACCTCCAGCTCCCGAGCCGCGTCGTCGAGACCACGATCCAGCACCACATCCGCGCCTTCCCGCTCGGCGCGAACCGGTTCGCGTTCGTCGCCAACGGGGGCGATCCGGACACCGTGCGCGCGGGCGTCGAGAACGTCGTCGAAGGCCGGCTCGAGGACGCCTCCTTCACGTTCGAGCGCGACGTGAAGGTGGGAATCGACGCGCTGGCGGAGCGGCTTGGGGCGATCACGTTCTTCCAGGGCGCAGGCTCGTTCGCGGACAAGACGGACCGGCTCGCCAGGCTCGTCGAGGCGCTCGGCGGGGGAGAGGCTGCGCTCGAGGCTGCGCGGCTCGCCAAGGCGGACCAGGCGTCCGAGCTGGTGCGCGAGTTTCCGGAGCTCGAGGGTCACGTCGGCGCGGAGTACGCGCGGATCGCCGGCTACCCCGAGGCGGTCAGCGCCGCGATCGACGAGCAGTACCTGCCCGACGCAGCGGAAGCGCCGCTGCCGAAGACCGAGACGGGGCGCGTCCTCTCGGCCGCGGACAAGATCGACACCCTCAACGTCTCGTTCGGGCTCGGCCAGCGCCCGACCGGGTCCCGCGACCCGTACGGGCTCCGCCGCGCCGCGATCGGCCTTGACCGGCTGGCCACCGAAGGAAACCTCGCGATCCCGCGCGAGCTGATGGACGCCGAGGTCGCAGAGTTCGTCGAGGAGCGCTTCGAGGGGCTGCTCGAGGCGCCCGTCGAGTACGTTCGCGCCGCGCGGCGAGCTCCGGTCCGCGACCTCGGCGGAGTCGCCCGCCTCGCCGAGGCGCTCGCGGGCCTCCCGGACGAGCGGTTCGCCCCGATCCACACGGCGTACACGCGCTCGAGTCGGCTCGCCGAGAAGGAGGAGGGGGCCGCGGCTGCGCTCGAACAGGCATTGCTCATCGAGCCCGCCGAAGCTGAAGTGGCGACGGCGCTGGAGCGAGTCGACCCGGAGATCGCGGCCGCGCTGGATGCGGGCGACTTCGGGGCCGCGGTCGAGGCCGGCGCGGAGCTCGGCCCGCTCCTCGACCGCTTCTTCGAGGACGTGCTCGTCCTCGCCGACGACCGTGCAGTCCGCGCGAACCGGCTACGCCTCCTGCTCAACGTCAGGGACACGCTCGGCCGCCTCGGCGAGCTCTCCCAGATACCAAGGTAGTCACGCCTCCGTCACAGGGACAGTCCCTCTGAGGGACTGTCCCTGGGAGGGACTGTCCCTCGAACGAGGGACACTCGAACGAGGCACCCCTCGCGGGGCATGGAGGTTTCGGCCGAAAAAGCCGCTGTAGTACCCATGTGGCGCTGTGGCACCTCGCCAAAGAGTTGTTGCACGTCGCTTTCGGAGACGACCGGCCGCAGTCGTCTCCTCATTTGCCGTTCCTGAGCCGGGCGTCCAGATAGGCCGCAGAAGACGCCCGGCTCGGACGGCGTTACCCTGAGCGCATGGCGCCCCAACCGGTCGAGCTGCACGTCGTCTCCGATTCCACGGGCGAAACCGCGACCCGGCTCGTGCACGCGCTCGAAGCGCAGTTCCCCGACCAGCCGTTCGAGGAGATCCGGCACCCCATGGTCGAGAGCGTCGACGACCTGGCCGACGCCGTGCGCCGCGCACGGGGACGGCCCGCGGTCGTCGTCTACACGCTCGTCGAGCCGGAGCTCCGCCAGGAGATGCGGACGCTCTGCCGCCGCGCGCGACTGCACTACTGCGATCTGCTCGGCCAGCCGATCGAGGCAGTCGCCAAGGTCTCCGGCCAGGCGGCGAGGATGCAGGCGGGCGGCCGGCACCAGCTCGACGAGACGTACTTCCGCCGAATGGAGGCGATCGAGTTCGCCGTCAAGTACGACGACGGCATCGTGGGCGGGCTCCACGACGCGGACATCGTCCTGGTGGGCGTGTCCCGCACGTCCAAGACACCGCTCTCGATCTACCTCGGCTACCTCGGCTACCGCGCCGCGAACGTCCCGCTCGTCAAGGGCATCGACCCGCCGAAGGAGCTGTTCGACGTCGATCCGACCAAGGTCGTCGGGCTGAAGATCGACGCGAAGCGCCTCGCCGAGATCCGCAAGAACCGCTCACGGCGCATGGGCGGGGGGAACCACAAGTACTCGAAGCTGCTCGAGATCTACGAGGAGCTCGACCACGCGGCCTCGGTCCAGCGGCGCCTCGGCTGCCCGGTGATCGACACGACCGAGCTCTCGATCGAGGAGACCGCCGCGCGGGTGATCCGGCTCGTCGAGCAGCGCCAGGCCGAAGTGGCTACCAGCTAGAGAACGTCACCCAGCCCGGATTGAAGCTCGCTCCGCCGAGCGTGGCCTTGCACCAGGTGTAGGCCCCGGTCGGGCCGCAGGCTCTCGCCGCGGTGCCTCCGTCCCCGTAGGCGCCGGCGATCGACTGCGCGACCCGGGTCGCGAGCGCCTGCACCTGCGCGGGAGTCGCGCCCGCGGGATGCTCGTTCCAGGCGAAGCCGATCCGCCCGTCCGGGTACGGGTTCCGGATCGCCCATGCGCGGGCTGCGTAGACCTCGAGGCTCGTCAGCGCCTGCATGTGCGCGAGCGAGACCCGGTTGTTGCCGTAGCCCTTGGCGTCGCGCCAGTACGCGGTCATGAGCGGCAAGTACGCACGGTCGAAGAGCGCTCGCGCAGGAACCGCGGGTGCGGGGCCGACAAACGCGAGGCGCGCCGGATGCTCGACGTACTCGTTCAGGTGCGTCGAGCGGATCGCGATCTTCGCGCCCGAGACGCACTCCTTCGAGCAGCTCGCGTAGGCCTCCTGTCCCCACCAGGCGACGTACGGGGAGACGGACGTCCACCAGCCGCTGTTCCCGAGCCAGGTCTCGACCTGGGATTTGTACGGGCCGAAGTTGACGAGCTGCTGACCGACGCCGACGACGAAGACGGCGCCCTGCTGCGGCGCGGCGCCGCGCGGGCCGGTGAAGAGCCCCCGCATCGCGTCGCGCATGCGCGACTGCGTGATCGGCTTCGTGCGAGCAGCGCTCGAGAGCTCGTTGATCGCCCACGTGTCGCGGGCGGGGTCGTAGCCGGCGGACGCCATGCGCTGGCGGAACAGCCGGCCCTTCGCCGCCCAGCTCGTGGGCTTCACCTTCGACCACGCGCCCACGTTGAACTCCGCGAGCGCATGGAAGCTCGGCCCCTTCGCGTGGATCGCGTCGACCGCGCCACGGCCGCGCGGTCTCGTCTTGTCGCCGATCGCGGTCACCACGACGTAGTAGTTCGCGCACGGCGTCTGGTTTGCCGCGAGCGCGTTCGTCAGCGTCGCCCAGCCGTTCTGGCCGTAGACGAAGACCTGGGCCTGGTACGGGCACGAGGACTCTGCCGCGGGAGCCCGCTCGCCCGCTGCGACGGCCCCGGCGACGAGAAACGCGGCCAAGACGGCGGCGACCTTCACGTGATTCGTCGTTCCCCGCGCGGGATACTGGAAACCGTGGCCACGCCCAAGCCTCCCGTTCCAATCTGGCGTTGGGCGACCTGGTTCTCGATCCTCGGCCTCGCGATCGTCGTCTTCTACGTGCTGCTGACTCCGGTCTGGCTCGGGATCCGCGCGCTCGCCTGGCTCGCGGACCGCACCTCGCGCGCCTCGTAATTTGGCCCGGCTGTGTGAAGATTTGGACGGCGTGGGACCGAACCGCTTCGTTTACGACTTCGACGAGCCGTCCGACGGCGGCCGCGAGCTGCTCGGCGGCAAGGGCATCGGCCTGGCCGAGATGACCCAGCTCGGCGTGCCCGTTCCGGCCGGGTTCACGATCACGACCGACGCCTGCCGCGCGTACATGGAGGCGGGCGGTGAGGTCCCCGAGGGGCTCGACACCGAGGTCGACCGGCACCTGGCCGCGCTCGAGGAGAAGACCGGGAAGCGCTTCGGCGACCCCGCCGACCCGCTGCTCGTCTCGGTGCGCTCCGGAGCCGCCGTCTCGATGCCGGGGATGATGGACACGATCCTCAACCTCGGCCTGAACGACGAGGCCGTGCGCGGCCTCGCCGAGCGAACCGGCAACGCGCGCTTCGCGAACGACTCGTACCGGCGCCTGATCCAGATGTACGGCGAGGTCGTGGACGGCATCGCCGGCCACCTGTTCGAGGACTCGCTCTCCAGGCTGAAGCAGGAGCGCGGCGCAGCGCAGGACGTCGACCTGTCCGCCGACGATCTCGGCGCGCTCGTCGAGACGTTCAAGAGGATCTACGAGAGCGAGACCGGCGGCCCGTTTGCGCAGGATGCGCGCGAGCAGCTCTCACGGGCCGTGCGCGCGGTCTTCGAGTCCTGGGACACGCCCCGGGCGCAGGTTTACCGACGCGCGCATCACATTCCGGACGACCTCGGGACCGCAGTCAACGTGGTCCAGATGGTCTTCGGGAACATGGGCGCGAGCTCGGCGACGGGCGTGGCGTTCACGCGCGACCCCTCGACCGGCGAAGCCGGGCTCTACGGGGAGTTCCTCACCGATGCGCAGGGCGAGGACGTCGTCGCGGGAATCCGGACGCCCGAGCCGCTCGAGCGGATGCAGCAGAGGCTCCCCGACGCCTTCGAGCAGTTCAGCGAGACGATGCGCCGGCTCGAGGAGCACTACCGCGACGTCCAGGACATCGAGTTCACGATCGAGGACGGGCGCCTCTACCTGCTCCAGACCAGAACCGCGAAGAGGACGGCCGCGGCGGCGCTCAAGTCCGCCGTGGACATGGTCGACGAGGGCCTCATCTCCCGCGAGGAGGCCGTGGCGCGCATCGACCCCGGCCAGCTCGACCAGCTGCTGCACCCGATGATCGACCCGACCGCGGAGGTCGAGGTCGTGGCGCAGGGGCTGAACGCATCCCCGGGGGCGGCGTCCGGGAAGATCGTCTTCGACGCCGACGCCGCGGCCGATCGGGGGACGAGCGAGGACGTGATCCTCGTCCGCTGGGAGACGACCCCGGACGACATCCACGGGATGATCGCCGCGAAGGGGATCCTGACCGCCCACGGCGGGATGACCTCGCACGCGGCAGTCGTCGCGCGCGGGATGGGCAAGCCGTGCGTGGCGGGGTGCGAGGCGCTCTCGGTCGACCATGCGGCGAAGAAGGCTTCGATCGGGGGCCACGAGCTCGGCGAGAGCGACGTGATCACGATCGACGGCGGCACTGGACGAGTCATCCTCGGCGCGGTCGACCTCGTCCCGCCACAGATCAACGAGGACTTCGAGACGATCCTCAGCTGGGCCGACGAGTCCCGCCGCCTGAAGGTGCGCGCGAACGCGGACACGCCCGAGGACGCCGCCAAGGCGCGGGAGTTCGGCGCGCAGGGGATCGGCCTCTGCCGCACCGAGCACATGTTCATGGCCGAGGACCGGCTCCCTGTCGTACGGGAGATGATCATGGCGGCGGGCGAGGAGGAGCGGCGCCGCGCCCTCGAGAAGCTTCTCCCGCACCAGCAGGCCGACTTCGAGGGGATCTTCGAGGCGATGGCGGGGCTCCCGGTCACGATCCGGCTCCTCGATCCGCCCCTGCACGAGTTCCTGCCGCCGCTCGACGAGGCGACCGACGACAAGATGCGCGATCGGATCCGCGCGCTGCAGGAGGCGAACCCGATGCTCGGCACGCGCGGCTGCCGCCTCGGGCTGATGTGGCCCGAGATCTACGAGATGCAGGTGCGAGCGATCGTGCGCGCGGCGATCGCGGTCGAGGACAGGACCGGCAACGCGCCGCTCGTCGAGATCATGCATCCGCTCGTCGGCTTCGGAGAGGAGCTCAGGCGCCTGCGCGCGCTCACGATCGCGACCGCGGCCGAGGAGCGTGAGATCGAGTACCGCATCGGGACGATGATCGAGCTCCCGCGCGCGTGCGTGCGCGCCGACGAGATCGCCGAGCACGCGGACTTCTTCTCCTTCGGGACGAACGACCTGACCCAGACTGCGCTCGGCTTCTCGCGCGACGACGCCGAGGGCAAGTTCCTGACGCGCTACCTCGAGGACGGCGTGCTCGAGCGGAACCCGTTCGAGACGATCGACCAGGGTGGGGTGGGGGACCTGATGCGGATCGCGGTCGAGCGCGGCCGGAGCGTCAAGGACGACCTCAAGATCGGCATCTGCGGCGAGCATGGTGGAGAGCCCACCTCGGTTGCGTTCTGCCACGAGCTCGGGCTCGAATACGTGTCCTGCTCGCCCTACCGCGTCCCGCTGGCCCGTCTCGCGGCTGCCCAGGCCGCGCTCAAGGAGTCCGGGATCGAAGCGGTGGCGGCCGGCGGCTAGGCCGTCAAGCCCTGGACGCGGAAGTACGCGACCAGCACGCTCGCCACGCCAACGGCCAGGACGCCGATCACCCCGAGGAGCCCCGGGCGGCCGTAGATCGCGTGTGTGCGGCCGAAACGTGAGAGCGCGAGCATGCTCAGCGCTCCGCCGGCGAGGCCGCCTACGTGGCCGCCGATCGAGATGTTCGGGATCGCGAACGTCAGCACGAGGTTGATGACGATCAACCCCATCGCCTGTCCGCCGAGCACGTAGTTGCGCTGCCTCTCGAGGACGAGCGCGGCGCCGAGGATCCCGAAGATCGCGCCGGAGGCGCCGACGGTGATCGCGTGCGGGCTGAAGATGATCGCCCCCGCGGAGCCCGCGAGACCCGACACGATGTAGAGCGCCAGGAAGCGCCCGCGCCCGATCGCCTGCTCCACCGGAGCGCCGACGATCCAGAGCACGAACATGTTCATCCCGAGGTGGATCAGGTTTCCGTGCAGGAACGCGGCCGTGATCAGCCGGTACCACTCGCCGTCGGCGAGCCCGCCCGGGTAGAACGGCGAGCTCACGTACAGCGCGCCCTTCTCGAACAGGGAGCCCGAGGTCTGGCCGATGCTCGATCCCTGGGCGAGGTTGATCAGGAACACGAGCACGTTGATTCCGATCAGCACCTTGGTCACGAGCGCGCCCGTTCCCTCGTAGGCGGCGCGCTTCACGCCCGAGGTCACGCGGGAGGTTCCCTGTGCGCGTCCTGCATGCTCCGGGCAGCGGATTCCGACCGGCGCGAAGACCATGCAGTCGGTGCAGATGGGGCGGCCGCACTCCGAGCAGGAGACGCGCGTCTCCCGGCCCGGGTGCCTGTAGCAGTACATCTTGGTCTCCTCGGCGGCCACGGAGGTAGCGTAGTGGGGGGATGCGCGCCCACGTCGCCTTTACGCCGGCCGAGGCGGCGAGCTCTCCTGTCGGAATCGTGGTCGACGTTCTGCGCGCGACCTCGACGATCGCGCAGGCGCTCGCGACGGGGTACGAGCGCGTCTACTGCAGCGGCGAGATCGACGAGGCGCTCGCGCTGAAGGAGACGCTTGGGAACGCCATCCTCGGCGGCGAGCGGAACGCGGTTCGGATCGACGGCTTCGACGTCGGCGCGTCGCCCCGGGAGTTCCTCGGCGAGCCGCGCACCGAGACCGTCATCTTCTCGACCACGAACGGGACGCGGGCGATCCTGGAGACCGCGGCGCGCTCCGACCACGTCGTGCTGGGGAGCCTGCTCAACCTCGACGCCGTGGCCGCGGCCGCACGTGAGCTCGGCGACGACGTGACGATCGTCTGCGCCGGCTTCCAGGGCCAGTTCGCGCTCGACGACGCGTACTGCGCGGGCCGGCTCGTCCAGCTGCTCGACGCGGAGCCCTCCGACTCGGCGAAGGCGGCGGAAGCGATCGCGCGAGCCTGGCCGGACGCCCACGAGGGGCTCCTCGCCCGCACGTACGGCCCGCCCGGGCTCGAGGAGGACATCGCGTTCTGCGCCCAGGTGAGCATCCTGGACGTCGTTCCACGGCTCAGACGCATGGTCGACGGCGCGGCCGAGATCACTCTCGAGCCGGGGCTTGCTCGGTAACGTCTGAAGCGTGACCGGCGACACCGTCCACGTCCGGTACATGGTCGACGACGTCGAGGCGGCCATCGCCTTCTACACGACGCACTTCGACTTCGAGCTTCTGACGAATCAGGCGCCGGCGTTCGCAGACGTCCAGCGCGGAAACCTCCGGCTGCTCCTCAGCGGGCCGTCGAGCTCGGCCGCGCGCCCCATGCCTGACGGACGAAAGCCGGAGCCCGGGGGCTGGAACCGGATCCATCTACTCGTCGACGATCTCGCGACCGAAGTGGAGCGCCTGCGGGCGGCCGGTCTCGGCTTTCGAAACGAGATCGTGAAGGGCCCGGGCGGCTCGCAGGTTCTGATCGACGACCCGGCGGGCAATCCAATCGAGCTCTTTCAGCCACGGTAGGGCCCAGACAAGGGGGAACGAATGAAGATCGCGACGATCGGCAGAGGAAACGTCGGGTCGGGACTGGCGCAGCGCTGGCGGAACGCCGACCACGACGTGACGGAAATCGGGAGTGACGGCGGCGACGTCTCGGGCGTCGAAGCCGTGCTGGTTGCGATTCCGTCGAAGGCGATCGAGGACGCGTTCACGAAGGTGACCGGAATCGGAAGCGCCGTGGTCATCGACGCGACGAACGCGTTCACGGGCCGTGACGAACGCTTCGAGTCGCTTGCGCACCAGATCAAGTCGCACGTGAGTGGACCTGTAGCAAAATCGTTCAGCTGCAATTTCGCGGCTCTCTACGACGAGATCGACAATCAGCGCGTTGAACCGTGCAACCTGTACGCGGCGGACGACGGCGCGGTCGAGATCACGGAGCAGCTTTCACGCGACGCGGGCTTCCACCCGATTTCCGCGGGCGGGCTCGGCAGCGCGCGCATGCTCGAGGACCACCTCGCCCTGATGAGTGCGATCTCCGAGGGCGGGATCGGCCGGTTCTTCTATCGCTACGCAGCCCCCGGAGAGTTCTAGGACGAGCCGGACACCGGAGCCGAGGCTGTGACCGAGTCGCCCCAGCGGGTGCGGCTGATCTTCGGCGCGCTCATGCTCGTCCTGCTGCTGGCCGCGCTCGACCAGACGATCGTCTCGACGGCGCTGCCGACCATCGTCGGCGAGCTCGGTGGGCTCGACCACCTGTCCTGGGTCGTCACCGCGTACCTGCTGACCGCGACGGTTTCCGGGCCGCTCTACGGCAAGCTCGGCGATCTCTACGGGCGCAAGATCGTCCTCCAGGCCGCGATCGTGATCTTCCTCGTCGGCTCGGCGCTCTGCGGCCTCTCGCAGAGCATGGGCCAGCTGATCGGCTTTCGGGCCGTCCAGGGGCTCGGCGCCGGGGGGCTGATCGTGGTCACGCTGGCCGTCGTCGGCGACATCATCCCGCCGCGCGAGCGCGGCAAGTACCAGGGCTACTTCGGCGCGGTGTTCGGGCTGGCGACGATCATCGGCCCACTGCTCGGGGGGTTCTTCGTCGACAACCTCAGCTGGCGTTGGATCTTCTACGTCAACCTGCCGGTGGGGATCGTCGCGCTGAGCGTGATCGCGATCACGTTCCACGCGCCGGCGGAGATGCGGCGCCATGCGATGGACTACGCGGGCGCAGCGCTCCTTGCTGCCGACCTGACCGCGATCGTGCTCTTCACGAGCCTCGGCGGGACGACCTGGGACTGGGGCTCGCCGCAGATCATCGGGCTGATCGTCCTGAGCATCGTTCTTCTCCCGATCTTCGTACTCGTCGAGCGGCGCGCCCAGGAGCCGATCCTGCCGCTGTCGCTCTTTCGCAACCGGACGTTCACGGCCACGAGCGCGGTCGGCTTCATCGTCGGCTTCGCGCTCTTCGGCGCGGTCACATTCCTGCCGCTCTACCTGCAGGTGACGAAGGGGTCGAGCCCGACGAGGTCCGGGCTGGAGCTGACGCCGCTCATGGGGGGCCTGCTCGTGACGTCGATCGTCAGCGGGAACCTGATCACGCGCTGGGGCCGCTACAGACCGTTTCCGATCGCGGGCACGGCGATCATGGCCGTCGGCCTCTTCCTCCTGTCCCGGCTCGAGGTCGACACCCCGACCTGGGAGGTGCTCGGCGCGGGGGTCGTGCTCGGCCTGGGGCTCGGGATGGTGATGCAGGTGCTCGTGCTCGCGGTGCAGAACGCGGTCGACCCGCGCCAGATGGGCGTCGCCACGTCGGGCTCGACGCTGTTCCGTCAGATCGGCGGCTCGATCGGCGTGTCGATCTTCGGCGCGATCTTCGCCAACCAGCTGCACTCCGAGGTCGCGTCCCGGTTCCCCGAGAGTGCACCGCATGCGGGCAACCCGGGAGCGATCCGCGCGCTCCCGCCGGAAGTCCGCACCCTGTTCGAGCAGGCCTTCGCGGCGGCGCTGCACCCGGTCTTCCTGATGGCCGCAGCCGTGTCGCTCCTCGCGTTCGCGCTCACCTGGCTGATCCCCGCGCTTCCGCTGCGCGAGTCGGTGGCCGCCGTGCCGGAGGTTCCTCCCGGCGCAGAGCCCGTGACCCCGCCGGCCTAGGTCTCGGGCACGCGCGGATGATCGCGCGGTGTTTGCGACGGAGGCCTCCCGTGGAACCATCTACCGTTGAGTAAGTCAATGGGGCCCGTTCGACTGCGGATTCTCTTGTGCGCCGCGACCCTCTTTCTCGTCGCGCCGACCGTTGCTGCGGCGACGATCATCCGCGTCCCTCAGGACTACCCGACCGTCCAAGCAGGGATCGATGCAGCGGTAAACGGCGACACGGTGCGCGTCTCCCCGGGAACGTACGTCGAGCGCATCGACTTCCACCAGAAGGCGATCACCGTCGAGAGCGTCGACGGGCCGCAGGCGACCATTCTCGACGGCGGCGGGCTCGGCCCCGTGGTGAGCATCGCCGAATACACGGGCCACACACCTGTCTTCCGAGGCTTCACCGTCCGCAACGGAGGGCTCGACGGCGGGATCTCCACCTACGGGGGCCCGGTGCTGATCGAGCAGAACTGGGTGACGGGGCTGCACTCCTGCGATCCGCCGATCGAGGCGGCGTTCTCGGACGCGACGATCCGCTTCAACCGCGTCTGGGGGAACGTCGATGCCTGCTCCGGAGGGGACGCCGGCGGCATCGGCATCAGGGGTGCCGGGACCGCGCGGGTGATCGGCAACGTCATCACCCGCAACTGGCACAGCTTCAGCGGCGGCGGGATCGGCCTGTTCGCTGCGGGCTCGCCGCTCATCGCTCGCAACTTCATCAGCGGCAACCACGCCGGCTACGAGGGCGGCGGGATCTCGCTGGTGAACGTCTCGAACGCGACGATCGTCAACAACTTCATCGTCGGGAACGACGCACCGCACGGCGGCGGGATCGCCTGGCTCGTCCCCGGTCTCGAGTCCGGACCGTGGGTGCTCAACAACACGATCGCGGGAAACCGGGCAGACCTCGGGCTGGCCATCTACGCCGACGGGTACGACTCGAGGACGAGGCTCGACAACAACATCCTGCTCGGATCGGGGAGTGCGGCGGTCGTGGAATGCGCTCCGTTCACGACCGAGTCGCCGCTGTTCGCGTACAACGATGTGTTCAACGCGGAGTCCGGCCTGCGCTACGGGGGAGATTGCGTGGATCAGACAGGTCAGAACGGCAACATCTCGGCCGATCCGTTCAGACTGAACGTGGCTCCGAACTTCCGCCTGGGCCCCGGCTCGCCGGCAATCGACAGCGCCGGCCCCGGGCCGGCGGACGATTTCGACGGAGACACGAGGCCGATCGACGGAGACGGTGACGGGACCCCTGCGGTCGACATGGGCGCGGACGAATACGTGCCGGCGGGACCGCGATCGGGGCTTGATCGGCCTCGTTTCTCAGTGGTCGGAGGAGGACTTGCGCGCTGACCTGACGGAAGGAGAATCGAGATGGGAACGCTGATTGCGACCACGCAAGCCACGGTGGATGGCGTCGTCGACCCGGTCGGCGAGTGGGTGCAGCCGGACGGAGACCACGGCGACTACTCGTTCGAGCGTCAGGCGAGATCCGGCGGGCTCGTACTGGGCCGCAAGACGTACGAGGGACTGGCGGGATACTGGCCGAGCCAGTCGGGCAAGTGGGCGGACATGGTCAACCCGTTGCCGAAGTACGTCGGCTCCAACACGCTGTCAGGAGATCTCGAGTGGAACGCGACCCTGCTCGAGGGCGACCTCGAGGACTCGATTCCGAAGCTGAAGGACGAGGTGGAGGCCGACCTCTTCATGCACGGGAGCGGCGAGTTCGCGTACGCCCTCGCCGAGAAGGGGCTGATCGACGAGTACGAGGTGTACGTGAACCCGCTCGTCTGGGGCAGGGGAAACGTCCATGTGCTCGGCGACAGGGGAACCGTCCGGATGAAGCTCGACAACGTGAAGCGTTTCGATTCGGGGGTCGTTCTTCTCACGTACCTGCCCAGCTGAAGCAGGCGCAAGTGGGATGGTTTGACAGCGAACGTCTGTTCGTGTAGAACATACGTTCGTATGGTGGCTTGCCTCCTTATCCCCGGCTTCGAGCTGCGGGCTGCGTTGCGCGCCCGGCCTTCGCTCGGGCTGGTTCCCGCAGCGCTCGCGCCCGCCGAGGGCGAGGAGCCGCTGCTCGGCCCGGTGACCGCCGCGGCCGAGGCGAAGGGAGTCCGGCCGGGCATGCGCATGGGGGAGGCGCTCGCCACGTGTCCCGAGCTCGTCCTCGTCGAGCAGGATCCGTCCGCGGCCGAGCAGGCCTGGGAGGAGATCCTGCGGCGGCTCGAGGATTCCGGCTTCGAGGTCGACGCGGGCGACCTCGGCTGCGTCTTCTTCGAGACGCGGGGTGTTGAACGTCTTTACGGCGGCGTCGAAGCAGCGCTCGAGCGCGCCCTCGCCGCCGTCGGCTCTGCCTGGGATCCACGCGCCGGCGCTGCGGGGCGCCGGTTCGCCGCACTCGCGGCGGCCAACGTGGCGCGCCCCGGGCAGGTCTTGATCGTTGCCGACGAGCGCACGCGCGACTTCCTCGCGCCACTTCCGCTCGCGCTGCTTCCTCTCGCTGAGCAGCGGCGACGCGAGCTCGAGGAGCTCGGCGTGCGCAACGTCGGCGAGCTTGCTGGGCTCCCGGGTGGCGCCGTAGCCGAACGACTGGGGCCGGACGGGCGGCGCGCCTGGAGCCTGGCGAGAGGACGAGACCGCGGGCGCGTGCGGGGGCGACGGGCCCCTGCCGAGCTCATGGAGACGCTCGAGTTTCCCGAGGCGATCGGGAACGAGCTCACGCTACGGCGCGCGCTCGCGGTACTCGTCGAGCGTCTCCTCGGCCGAGCGGAGCGGGGCGATCGCTTCCTGCGCAAGGTCGCGCTCTCCGCAACGCTCGTCGGGGGCGGATCGTGGCGCAGGCAGCTGACGCTGCGCGAGCCGTTCGCCGAGGCTGGACGGCTCCGCACAGCGCTCGGGCCGAAGCTCGCGGAGATCCCCGGACCGGTGCTGAAGCTGAAGCTGGAGGCGCTCGAGCTGACGGAGTCGACCGGTCAGCAGCTGGCGCTCGTGCGCCCCGAGGGCGACGAACTCCACGGGATGCTCCGGGAAGGCCTGCGCCAGGTGAAGGCCAGCACCGGCGAAGGCGGTGTGTGCACGGTCGTCGAAGTGGCACCTTGGTCGCGGATCCCGGAACAGCGGGCACTGCTCGTCGCGCGGGACGACTGAACTCGCCGCGCCCGGTGCAGGTCGAGCCCGACCTGGACGGGACGCCGCGGAAGGTCAATCGCAGGCTGGTGGCGCTCGTCCGGGAGGAGTGGCGCGTGGTCGACCGCTGGTGGACGGAAGAGCCGGTGCACCGCCGCTACTTCGACGTCGTCCTCGACGGCGGTGAGCGGTCGGTCGTCTACCGCGACGAAGAAGCTGGCGGCTGGTTCAGCCAGCGCGGAGTCTGACCGCAGTGTCCGCGAGCTTCGGCCATTCGCTCTCGTGGGCGTAGGGCACCTGGACCCACTCCTTGAAAGGCTGTCCCCTGCCGGAGGGGTCGAAGAGGTGCGCGCCGTCCAAGCCGAGCGCCTTCGAGTGCTCGGAGTCGTCCGGGAGCTTGAAGACCATCTCGCCGCTGCGGGCGTAGCCGATCACCATCTTCCCGCCGACCTTGATGCACGGCATGCCCATCATCTGGCTGAGCTCGATGTCCGGGTCGCGCGCGGCGAGGTCGTCGCAGATCTCGTCGTAGCGTTCTCTTGGGTTCATAGGTCAGTCCTTTCGGATGCGATCGATGAATCCACTTCCAGGGCGCATGAATGTTCAAGAGGTGTGCGCCTTCGGGGCCGGGAATCGCGAAGCCGTGGCGAACTCCGGGCGGTGCCGCGACCCAGGTACCGGGCCCTGCGCGCTTCGTCTCGTCGCCGATCGTGAACTCGACCTCACCTTCGAGGACATAGAACGAGTCGGCGTGAGTCTCGTGGACGTGGGGCTCAATCGGCCCGAAGCCGGGCTCGCACCAGAACTCGAGTACCTCGAGCTCGCCGCCTTCGTACTTGACGCGGAGCTCACGCCGCCGACCGGGAAGCTGCTCGCCCTCGCCGGGGCCTAGGAAGATCGCGTGGCCTTCGTCGAGCTGCACTGCCATTCAGCCTATTCCTTCCTCGACGGGGCGTCCCACCCCGAGGAGCTGGCCGCCCGGGCGGCCGAGCTCGGATACGAGGCGCTCGCGCTGACCGACCACGACGGCGTGTACGGGTCCCTCGAGTTCGCACACGCGGCGAAGGCGTTCGGCGTGCGGCCGATCACAGGGGCGGAGGTGTCTCTCTCGGACGGGTCGCACGTGACACTGCTCGTCGAGTCGCCGCGTGGGTACGCGAACCTGTGCCGGCTGCTGACCGCGGCGCATGCCGGGACTCGGCCCAAGCCGACGGAGCCGATTCCGCCGAGCCTCGATCGGCACCGGTTCGCGGAGCTCAACGAGGGCCTTGTCTGCCTGTCCGGTTGCGCCCGGGACGGTCTCGCGGTGCGGAACGGCAACGGCGCGGCGGAGTTGGCGTCGATCTTCGGTCAGGACCGGTTCTTCGTCGAGCTCCAGCGGCCGTACGAGCGCGGCGACGCGCAGCGCAACACTCGATTGCGGCAGCTCGCGGACACGATCGGCGTCCAGACGGTCGTCACCGGGAACGTCCACGCACACAACCGTCGGCGCGCGCTCCTCCAGGACGCGATGGTCGCGATCCGAAACAACACGTCGCTGGAGGGCGCGGAGCGCGAACGCCGTGGTAACCACGAGTGTGTCCTGCTCCCGCCCGACGCGGTGGCCGAGCGCTTCCCGGACGACCTCGGCGCCGTGGCGCGCACCGCCGAGCTCGCAGAGCGGCTCGAGTTCGACCTCACGCAGGAGCTCGGCTATCGCTACCCGGACTTCTCCGACCGCGACGAGCCCGCGATCGCTGAGCTGACAAAGGTCTGCACTCGAGCGTTCGAGGCTCGTTACAGCGGCGCGAACGGCCACAAGCGGAAGGCGCGCGCACGGCTGGACGAGGAGCTGGCGCTGATCGGCGACCTCGGCCTCGCCGGATTCTTCCTGCTCCACTGGGAAGTGCTCGAGCTCGCGGCCGACGTCGCACGCGAGGTGCGCGGCCGCGAGACGCCACGCCACTCGCTCCCGCCCGGGCGTGGACGGGGCAGCTCGGTCGGCTCGCTCGTCTGCTACCTGACCGGGCTCTCGCACGTGGATCCGGTGGCGGCCGGCCTATCCCTCGGTCGCTTCCTGAACCGCGAGCTCGAGTCGGTGCCGGACATCGACCTCGACTTCCCACGCGACATTCGCGAAAAGCTGATCGTCGCCCTCACCGAGCGCTACGGCCGCGAGCACGCCGCCCTCGTCGCCAGCTTCTCCACCTACCGCTCGCGCGGGGCGATCCGCGACCTCGGCAAGGCGCTGGGCCTGCCGTTCGCCGAGCTCGAGCGGCTCGCGCGCGTCACCGAGGGGAACCCGAAGCGAGTCGAAGAGGAGATCGCGAAGCTCCCGGACGGCGAGGCGAAGCTCCGCTCCCGCCGCTGGCGCGCCCTCGGCGCGCTCTCCCGCGAGATCGCGGGCCTTCCGCGCCACATCTCGCAGCACCCGGGCGGGATGGTCATCTCCAGCCGTCCGCTCGTCGAGCTCGTGCCCGTGCAGCCGGCCGCGATGGAGGGCCGCCAGATCTGCCAGTGGGACAAGGACTCGTGCGCGGACGCGGGCTTCCTGAAGATCGACCTGCTCGGGCTCGGGATGCTGTCCGCGGTCGAGGACTGCGTCGTTCAAATCGCCGAGACGAAGGGCGAGACGATCGACCTCTCCCGGATAGCGCTCGACGACCCGGACGTGTACGACGACATCCAGCGCGCCGACACGATCGGCGACTTCCAGATCGAGAGCCGGGCACAGATGCAGAGCCTGCTGCGGACGCGGCCGGAGAACCTGGACGACCTCACGGTGCAAGTGGCGCTCGTCCGCCCGGGGCCGATCCAGGGGAAGGCCGTTCATCCGTACATCGAGCACCGCCAGCGTCTGCGCGAGGATCCGGGCTTCGTCCCGCCGGTCGACCACCCCTTGCTCGCCGAGCCGCTTCGCGAGACGTACGGCGTCGTCGTCTTCCAGGACCAGGTGCTCGAGGTCGCGATCGCACTCGCGGGGTTCACCGTGGGCGAGGCCGAGGGGCTGCGGCGGGCGATGAGCCGGAAGCGGAGCGAGGAGGCGATCGAGGCGTTCCGCGGGCGGTTCGTCGAGGGCGCGGTCGCCAAGGGGGTCGAGCCGAAGCTCGCGGACGCGGTCTACGACAAGCTCGTCGGCTTCTCCGGCTTCGGCTTCCCGAAGTCGCACGCAGCCGCGTTCGGGCTGCTCGCCTACCAGTCTGCGTGGCTGCGGCACCACCATCCGGCCGAGTTCTTGTGCGCGCTCCTGAACGCACAGCCGATGGGCTTCTATCCGCCCGCGAGCCTCGTCCGCGACGCACAGCGGCGCGGGGTGGAGGTGCGCCCGCCGGACGTGAACCTGAGCGAGGCGAAGTGCTCGATCGAGGGCGATGCGGTGCGGATCGGGCTCGAGTACGTGACGTCGGTCGGCGCGGAGGACGCGAAGGCGCTCGCCGAGACGTCGCCGTTCGAGAGCGTCGTCGATCTCGCGCAGCGGACGTCGATCGGGCAAGGCGGCCTGGAGAGCCTGATCGCCTCGGGCGCTTGCGACTCGCTCGGCACGTCGCGCCGCGCGCTGCTCTGGGAGCTCGGTCTCGTTCCGCGCTCGCAGAGCGTCCCCGGCTCGGGCGGCGAGGAGCGCCAGCTCGCCCTCCCGCTCGACCCGACCGCGCAGACGCCCGAGCTCAGAAAGCCCACCGAATGGGAGCAGATGCTCGCCAACTACCGCCAGACGAGCCTCTCGGTCGACGTCCACCCGATGAAGCTGATGCGCCCGCACCTCCCGCCAGGTGTCCTTTCCAGCCATGACCTGTGCCTGGCACCGGACAGGTCTCGTGTGACCGTGGCCGGGATGGCCGTGGCCCGCCAGCGCCCGGCGACCGCGAACGGGGTCGTCTTCATGCTGCTCGAGGACGAGCACGGCCAGGTGAACCTGATCGTCCCGCCTCAGGTCTACGAGCGGTACCGGGCGATCGTCCGCGGCGAACCGCTGATCCTCGCACGGGGTGTCTTCGAGCGGGTCGAGCGGAACCAGAACGTCCTCGTCCACGAGCTCGAGACCCTGGCGCCGCTCGCACGCAAGCTCTCCGGAGCGCCGGATCTCGTCTCGGCTCTCCCGGACGCGCACCATTTCGGCCACCGGTAGGATCGCTGCAGTGTCCATTCTCAGGCTCAGCGCGCTCGTCCTCTCGGTGGCCGCGCTCGGGCTCGCGGCGGCAGGCTGCGGCGGAGGCGGAGACAGCAGCTCGAGCTCATCGGGGACGGACGCCAAGACCTGGGCCAAAGACGTCTGCGGAGCGCTCGAGACCTGGACGAACGACGTCAAGTCCGGGAGTCAGAACCTCAGCGACGACCTTCGGAGCGCCGGTGACCCGAAAGAAGCCAAGGACAAGGTCGTGGCGTACCTCGAGGATGTCCAGGACAGCACCGAGACGATGGTCGACGACGTGAAGGCCGCCGGATCGCCGGCGGTCGACAAAGGCGAGGCGATCCAGGAGGACATCGAGAACGGGCTCGCGGAGGCGCGGGACAGCTTCGACCAGGCCGTCGATAGTGCGAAGAAGATCGACACGAGCAACCTCCGAGCGTTCGCGACGGGGCTGTCGAACCTCAGCCAGCAGATCCAGACGCAGCTGTCGCAGGCTTCGGGCGACCTGAAGGGGCTCGAGGGCAAGTACGACGTGGGCGAGCTCAACGACGCGCTCAAGAACGAGCCGTCGTGCAAGTCCTTCACCTCCTAGTCCTAGAGGTCCTCGATCTGGAGGGCGAAGCGCGGCAGCCGCTGCTGCACGGCGGCGTTGAACTCCGCCTCGTACTCCTCAGCGGCGATCTCGTTCATCGCGGAGGCGAAGTTGTCGCGAAGCTCGGCCAGGCGCTCGGTGCCCGTCTCGACCAGGTCGAGGTAGCCCGCATAGCGCTCCTCGGCCTCGTCGCGCCCCGCCGAGTCGTAGGCGCGTTCGGCTGCGTCGCACTCGGCGATCAGATCCGCGCACTCCTGCTCGAAGAGGTCGAGCTGTCGCCGGATGACGTCGTCGAAGGTCACACGAGCTCCTGGTAGAGCTCGAGATGCGAGCGCGCCGCCGCGTCCCAGGTGAGCTCGTCCCTGGCGCGCTCGGCTCCGGCGCGGGCGTGTGCGAGAGCGTCTGCGTCGTCCAGCAGCTCGCGGGCGGCTTCCGCGAGCGCGTCGAGGTCGCCGGCCGGGACGACGCGTCCTGCCTCGAACCGGCGAACCGGCTCGGCGAGCCCGCCCACGTCGTAGGTCACGACCGGAACCCCCGCCCCGAGCGCGCGCAGGAGCGCCCCGCTCTGGTCGATCTCGGGCCGGTATGGAAAGAGCGCCACGGTCGTCTCGCCCAATGCCGTGTCGATCTCCCCCTCGGACAGATAGCCGAGCCGCCATTCCGCTCGGTCGCCGGCTGCTGTCCGGTAAGCTGTCGACGCTGTCGAGCGGGTCGCCGGCTACGAGGAGGTGGGCGCCGTCGATCCGCTTCGTCGCCTCGATCGCGTCGCCGATCCCCTTGTACTGGCGGATGATCCCGAGCGAGAGGAGCGTGCGGCCGTCGTCGCGCCGCTCCGGGTGGCTGGGAAAGACGGGGTGCGGGATCACGCGCAGACGCTCCGGGCCGACGAGCTCGGCGAGCTGGTCGCGGCCGCGTTCGCTGTGCACGACGACGCGCTCGAAGCGGCCGAAGAGCCGGCGCCAGAGCTCGCGCTTCGCGGCCGTTCGCCGGGGAAGCACGTCGTGGGCCGTGAACACGAGCGGCCTGCTCGAGCGGAGCAGCCGGTCGTCGAGCTCGGGCGCGGACAGCCACTGGAAATGGACGACGTCCGCGACCCGCCGCTTCAGCCTCGCAAGGCCGACCGGATGCTCGACCAGCTTCACCGGGATCCGCAGCCGGGAGCGACGGAAGACACGAGAGCTGACCGGATAGAAGAGCTCTGAGCGCTTATATCCGTCCGGTGCGGGCGCGTCGCCGAACCGGAACGGCGACGTCACGAGCTCGACCTCTGCCCCTGCGCGCGCAAGTGCCGAGGCAAGCGCATGATCGTACGGCGGCGTGAACGCCGGAGGGTCGGCCAGGAGGACGCGCATCGCCCGCTTACACTAGGCGCTTGCCCAGCTTCGAGGACGTCCGCGCCGCCTTCCCGGTCCTCGATCAGTTCGCGTACCTGAACGCCGGGACGAACGGGCCTCTCGCGCGCTCGACCGTCGAGGCGATGCTCGCCGAGGAGCTCGTCGACCTCACGCGGGGGCGCGGAGGAGAGCCGTACTTCTCGCGCGCTCTTGGACT
>CAVTQI010000010.1:0-131170 GCA_963736835.1 uncultured Actinomycetes bacterium | reverse complement strand
TCATCGACTGCTCTCAGTGCATCGAGGACCTGAGATGAGGCAGGCACCGTCGATCAGCGCCGATATCTCTCTACGAGCCGCAATTTGCGACCTTCATTCGACCGCACACATGGTCGTCGAGCCAGCACATCAGATCGTCCGCCGAACCCCGCCCGCTAGCGCGTTGCAGCGCGAAGACCGTGGGGAGACTTGCCAGCCAGCGCTTGAGCATGACCTCCGGAGCGAGCGGGTCGCGCTGGCCGGCGTCCGCACGTGCCAGGCGCCGATCACCGAGGAGGCCCTGCTCGCCGGCCTGGAGGCGCTCGGCCGGGCGCTAGCTCGTCGTCATCCCGGCCGGCGGTTCATCTTCGAAGCCAGGCCACGGGACGACGGCGCTGGCCTTGTTGTGGGCCGGCAGGTCGCTCGGCGCCTGGCCGCGCCAGAGGATCCGCACGCGCCGCTCGTCGATCGGGATCGGCCTGCGGCCCGCGCGGGCCGCCGACGTTGCGGACGAACACGCAGCCGATCATCGCGCGCTAGCACCGCGGCGCGCTCCTCGCGGTCCAGCGAGCGGTAGGCGTCCGCCGTGAGCCCGGAGAGGCTCGGGAACAGCTGCGAGGCGCGCAGCGTCGCCACGCGTTGCTCGGCGCTCTCGACGGCCTCGACGAGCGGCTCGACGAACGACAGCCACAGCGCGCCCGAGGCGGCGGCGCGCCGTCGATGTCGCGACGCATCGCCTCGAGGTCCTCGCGCGCGTCGTCGAGCTCGGCGAGCGCCTCCGCGAGCGCGTCCGAGTCGGACGACCTCGACGTAGGAGCCGGCGCGGCGATCGAGTTCCGCGCACACGACGTCCTCCACGTAGGCCTCCAGCGCGTCGTCGCCGTCGGCGCGGACCGCCGCGGGCGCCGCGCAGATGCCGCTGACGCGGTGCACGCGGCAGCGGTAGTACTGGCGGTCGATAGCCGCCGGACGTGTTGAGCGCGCGGCTCATCAGAAAGCGGCAGCCGGCGCAGCGCACGATGCCGTGCAAGCAGCGCGACGTCCGTCGCTCTGGCGCCGCTTGGAGTAGTGCTGCACGCGGCGCTGCGCGGCATGCCAGAGCTCGTCGTCGACCAGCGCGCGGGTGCGCCGCCGCGGTTCTCGTGCTCGCCCCAGTGCGCGATCCCGCGGTACACGCGGCGGCGGATCATCCGCTCCACGCTCGATCGCCGTCCACGGCCGGCGGTCGGCGCGCGGCGGCGCCTCGTCGTTCAGCCAGTCGGCGATGCGCTGGAACGCCCACCCGTCGACGCGCCGCTCGAACGCCCGCAGCACGAACGGTGCCCGTGCGATCGGGGACGAGCCGCTTGTCGTCGTCCTTCGCGTAGCCGTACGGCACGTCCGGCGCGATGTGGACGCCGCGGCCGACCGCGTGGGTCGAGGCTCGTCTCCCAGCCCTCGCTGGTGCGCTCGCGGAAGTACTCGGCCATCATCAGGTTGATCTGCAGGAAGATCCGCCCGTCGGCGGTCGTGAAGTCAAACAGCGGCTCGGTCGCGCTCGCGAACAGCGCGCGATGGTCGGTGAGCTCGTTCGAGCGTCGTCAGCCCGCCGACCAGCGTGCGGGCGAAGCGATCGAGCTTGTAGACGACGATCCCGCCGCTCTCCCGCGCCCGGATGCGGCGCATGATCCGGTTGAAGATCGGGCCGGTCCATCGTCGCGCCGGAGACGTTCTCCTCCGGATCGTGCACGACGAGCTCGCACGCCGCGCTCGGCCGCCCAGCGCCTCGAGCGCCCTGCGCTGCACATCCGGGCTGATGTAGCTCTCGCCGCTGCGATCGCCGACGCGGCTGACACGGATGTAGCCGTCGACCGGGCAGCTCGAGATCGCCGAGCGAAGGCAGCGATTGCGAGCGATAGATCGCCACGGAACAGAGCGTAACGACTGTCGCGTACCTTCAGTCCCGTCGGGCAGCCGCGCGTCGCACAGCGGCTCGGCCTCGTCGGCACGGCGGCCGAGCGGCGCGAGGATGCGCTCGATCGCGTGCGCGCAGCTCGCCTCGGACGCGAACCGGACGTCGGTCGCCTCGAGCCGCCCGCGCCGCTCGACCCACACCGGCGCGGTGCCGCAGACGAGGACCTCGTCGACCTCGGGGTCGCGCAGCAGCGGCTCCAGCGGCCCGAGGCCGAACGAGCGCTCGGCGATGCGCGCGACGAGCGCCTCGCGCGCGCCCTGCGTCGAGCACCGCCGCCTCGCGCTCGACCAACGCGCGGATCCGCTCCGGGGCGATCGTCGGCCGGCCCGGCTCCGCCGGCTGCGCGAGCATCCGCTCGCGCAGCGAGCCGGCGAGCCCGTCGAGGGCCGCGCGGTGGTCGGCCTCGGTGCTCACAGCCGCCCGACCCCGCGCGCGTACGGGTAGCCGCGCTGCGCCGGGACGACGACACGGAGCCGCGCGCGCGCGGACGCTCGGCCGGAGGCGGAGAAGCGGCCGAGGCCGTCGGTGTGGAGGGTCGCTTGCGTGCGCCAGCCGCCGAAGCCGCGCGACTGGAGCCGCAGCCGCAGGCCGGCACGCGGGATTCGCCCTCCGCGCACCCGTTTGGACACCTGCGTTAGCTCGCCGCGACGGCGGACGTGGACGAGCACGAAGGCACGGACCTTCAGCCGGAGCGTGACGCTCGCCCCGCCGTACGCGAGCCGGACCTGCCGGGACGGGCCGATGCGGGTGAACGTCGTGAGCCGGCCGTCGCCGCGCGTGCGCACGCCGGTGATCGCACGCCAGCGGCCGTCGGTGCGCTCGAGCATCCGCACCGGGGCGCCGGCGAGCGCGTGGCCGGCGGGGTCGGTGAGGCGGCCGCGGATCCGGACGCGGGTGGGCCAGGTGACGGTCGTGCGGCGGAGGTGGCGGCCGCCGCACTCGAGCCACGCGGTCAGGTGGCCGCTGGGGCGCGCCGCTCGGGGGGTCGCGGCGCGCGCCGGGATCCGCTCGCTCTGCTGGGAGGCGACGCGGACGCTGCCTCCACCGTCGGTGGCGATGACCATGGCGCGGAGGCGATGGCCCGCGTCGCGCGGGCGGACACCGTAGGTCCGCGAGACGGCCCCGCCGATCTCGGTGCAGCCCGCGTCGTCGCAGCGCTCCCAGCGGTACTCGTAGGTCGTCTCTTCGCCGCTGAAGCCGCGGGGCTGCGCGGTCAGCGCCTCCGACGGGTCGCCGGCGAGGGTGACCGTGCCCGGCCGCGGCCACCCGACGACGACATACGAGCCCGCGCGGGCGGGCGCGGCAGCCGAGGCAAGCGCGGCGGTGACGAGGAATGAGACGAGGAGGATGCGCGTGTTCATGCCGCCCAGAGGCGGCGGGCGCCGGGAATTCGCCCCTCAGGCGGTCCGGGCCAGCAGCCGGACCTCGCGCGCGCCCGCCTCGAGCGACGACAGCGCGAGCGCCTGCGTCGCCGTCACCCGCAGCGTGGCGGCGACCCGCGCGGCTCCGTCCGCGCCGTCGGCCGCGGCGAGCGGGCGGGCCGCGAGCACCCGCGCGCCCGACAGCGCGAGCCGCGCGCCTCCGCGCTCGGGCACCACGACGACGTCGACCCGAGCGCCGGCGACGACGAGCTCGGGCGATCCGGCGCCTGCCACCTCGACCGCGCGCTCCCCACGGCGCATCTTCGCCGGCGCCGGGGCCGACTCGTCCTCGAGCTGGCCCGCGCCGAGGTACGCGCCCCGCGGCGCCGCCGAGGCCAGCCGGCGGCCGACCACCTCCTCCGGGACCGAAGCCGCACCCACCGGCGCGTACCGCGCGGGGATGCGGCGGAGCGCGAGGTCGGCGGTCGCGAGCCGCCGCCGCGGCGGCAGGTCACGGCCGGCGACGACCACGTCGACGAGCGGAGCCAGCTGCGCCCGGACCGCCGCCTCCCGGCGCCCGACATCGGACGCGGCCAAGCCGCCCAGCGCGAGTGCAAGCCCGATGAGGAGCGCGCCGCGACGGCGCCGCGTCATCGGCCGGCGGGGCGAGGAGGCGGCGGGTCAGGATCGGGATCCGTTGGGCGGCGCCGCCGGAGGCCGGCCGACGGCGGATTCGGATCGCGCGGGCGCCAGCTCGGATCGAGTGGGATCGGGCGGGTGTCCGGCCGCCAGGCCGGGTCGAAGCGCGATATCGGGAACGGCTCGATCGCCGGGGCGGCGTCGGCGCTCGGGAGCTCGACGACCAGGCAGGCTCCCCCGGCGCTCGGCGCTGAGGACAGGCGGCCTCCGTGGTCGCGGGCGATACGGGCGGCGATGCTGAGGCCGCGACCTCGCAGCGTGCCTCGGCGGCGGCGGGCGATCAGGCGGCTCACCGGCTCGGGGAGACCGGGGCCGGCATCGCTGACCTCGATGCGCACCCTCCCTGCGACGACGCGCCCCCGCACGCGGACAGGGGAGCCGCCGTGCTCGAGCGCGTTGGCCACGAGGTTGCCGCACGCCTGGGCGAGACGGAGCGGGTCGGCTCGGACGAGTGCGCGCCCCCGGAGCGGCTCGACCGAGAGCGAGGATCCGAACGCCGAGGCCAGCGGCGCCCATGCCTCCGCGCCGTCGTCCAGCAGCGCCCCGACGTCCACGAGCCGGGAGCGACCCCGCGCGCGGCCCCCGCGGCCGGCGGCCACGAGATCGTCGAGCGCCAGCGCCGCGCGACGGAGCTCGAGGTCGATCGCATTGGCACCGTCGATCCCGTGCAGCCCGAGTCGCGCCGCGCACAACGGCCCGCGCAGCTCGTGGCCCGCGTCCGCGACGAGCTCCGATTGCCGGGTGAGGCGGAAGCGGGCGGCCGAGAAGCCGCAGGTGGCGCACAGAGCGAACAGCCAACCGCCATACGCCAAGACACTCATGCCGCCACCTCCGCCGCCGGCCCGTCGACCAGCCGGTAGCCGACGCCCCACACGTTGACGACGAACTTGTCGCCCGCCGTACCCAGCTTCTGCCGCAGCCGGCACGCGTGGGAGTCCAGCGTCCGCGTCGCCCCCATCGAGCGGTAGCCCCAGACGTCGCGCAGCAGCTCCTCCTTGCTGAACACCCGCGTCGGCGCGGCTGCCAAGGCGCGCAGCAACGCGAACTCCTTCTGCGACAACTCCACCCGCCGCCCGCGCAGCCGCACCTCGCGGGAGAGCGGATCGACCTCGAGGTCGCCGACCCGCAGCCGGCCCGACGCCACCCGGGGCTCCATCCGGCGCAGGATCGCCCGCACCCGGCCGACGAGCTCCGGATACGAGAACGGCTTCACGACGAAGTCGTCGGCGCCCCGCTGGAAGCCCCGGACGCGGTCGAGCTCCCCCGCGCGCCCCGTCAGCACGACCAGAGGCACGCCCGGGTCAAGCCGCGAGGCGACCCCGTCGGCCGCTCGCACGCGCGCGATCAGATCCAGGCCCGAGCCGTCGGGCAATCCGACATCGACCAGCGCCAAGGAGGGCTGCTTGTACTCGAGCAGCCGCACGGCGTCGCGCACGGTGTCGGCCAGCAGGACGTTGAAGCCGTCCGCGGTGAGGTTGTCGGCGAGGAACGTCCGCAGCCCGTGGTCGTCCTCGACGAGCAGGATGGTGGTCGGGTTCACGGCGCAGGGAGGGCTCCCGCGCGCAAATCTCGCCCCTGTACCTATGGGGTCACGACCGGAGCCCGAACCCCGGTCGCACCGCCGATAAGAGAAGTAGGTGGGGCGGGCCAAGCATCCTTGCCATCTCCATGCCCGCCCCGCCAGATGTATCGGCCGGTTTCCTGTACGGACCACAGGGGGCCTGGACACATGTCCATAACGGTGAGGCTTGAACCTCGCGCAACGTGAGGCCGTACGGTGGCTCCCGTGTGGAAGATCGGCGAGCTGGCGCGGCGCACGGGCCTCACCGTGCGCACGCTGCATCACTACGACGAGATCGGCCTCCTGTCCCCTGCCCAGCGGTCCGACGGAGGCCATCGCGTCTATGACGAACCGGATGTCCAGCGCCTGTACCGGATCGTGTCGCTGCGGAGCCTCGGCTTCCCGCTCGACGCGATCGCCCAGGCGCTCGACTCGCAGACGTTCGATGCGCGGGAAGCCGTCGACGACCACCTCCGCAGGCTCGAGGCGCAGCTCGCGCAGGAGCAGCAGATGCTCGACAAGCTCCGAATGCTGAGGCAGCGCGTCGACGCCGACGACTTCCTGACCACGATCGAGGAGATCACCATGCGAGAGCGCTACTACACCCCCGAGCAGCTCGACCAGCTCGAGCTGCGCCGCCAGGACTCGGCGAGGACGCCATCAAGGACGTCGAGCGCGAGTGGGGCGAGATCTTCGCCACGCTCAAGCAGGGGATGGGCAGGGGCACTGATCCCGCCGACCCGCGCCTCCGCCCCATCGCCGACCGCTCGCGCAAGCTGATCGAGATGTTCACCGGCGGTGACCCCGGCATCCAGGCCAGCCTCAAGCGGATGTACGAGACCGAGGGACCGGAGACGGCCTCGCGCGGCATGGCCGACCCCGCCGTGTTCGCGTACCTGGCGCAGGTCCGCGCCGGCGGAGATTCATGACCCCGTAGAGTTTCGTCATGGCGCGCGTGGCGCGACAGAAGCAGGTCAACGAATGCCGGCAATGCTCGACGTTCTGCGATCGCGTGATCAAGCCGTCGTCCTGTGTCGCCGCCAACTGCCCCGCGCTCTACCAGTACGACGACCCGCTCACCGGGCGCCGCTACATGGGCTGCCTGCACAAGGTGTTCGCCACCGAGATCGACATCGAGCTGTTCGAGGAGGCGGAGCGCTCGCGCGCCGGCTACGGGGTCGTCAAGCTCGCCGGCGCGCCGCGCGAGCGCTGCGCGTTCTCGATCGAGCGCGCGTACCCCGCGTTCGACGACTGTGTCAACCGCCGCTTCTCCGACTGGCCGGAGGCCGCGCCCGGCGCCGTGCGCGCCTTCGATCTGCGCGACCGCCTCTGACGCAAGACCTCTCCCGTGAAAGATCGCCTTCATGGGGCGCGCCGATGAAGGATCCAGGCCTAAGATGCAGACGTCCCGGGCACGGCCTCGGCGGACGCAGCTCTTGAACCCAATGGATTCCACCCGCCGCGGCAACTACGACTCCGGCCAGGACTACGTCCTGGAGTACGGCGAGCTGCGCTTCACCTTCAACGAGCGGGACTTCTCGGAGCGGGTCGAGCAGGCCGCGCTGAAGCTCGGCTTCGTGGCCTCGCGGCTCGAGGGCGTCGAGCTCGAGGACCTCGTGAACCTGACCGTCAACGGCGAGGTGGCCGACCCGGCGTCGGCGCTCGGCGAGCACGTCAACGACTGCTGGCCGGAGCTCGTCGGCCCCGCCGAGCGCTCGCTCGTGCACTGGCTCCGCCGGCTCGTGTTCCGCTCGGCCTGGCTCGACCAGCGGGTGAAGGAGGGCGAGCTCGACGTCGCCTTCGACGAGTCCACGCACACGTTCGGCTACATCCAGCCCGAGCGCGACGACGAGCCGATCGAGCCTCGCCGGAGCCCAACTGGGGCCGGGTCGCGTACACCCCGCGCTAGGCGGGTAACGTCGCCGAAGGCGAGGAGCTTGCGACTCGCCTGGCAGGCGAAACCCCTATCCAGGCGAGGAGCTTGCGACTCGCCTGGCAGGTGAAACCCCTATCCAGCCGCTGCCGTATCGGCCCGCGCCTTGGCGATCGCCTCGGCGCCGGCGTCGCCGACCAGCAGCTCCGGCCGCATCGTCCCGCTGTTCGCGAGGTCGAGCGCCGGGAAGCGCCCCATCGCGACCAGCGCCGCGTCGAGCGCGATCACGGTCGTCTCGCCGCCGAGCGCGGCCGGAGCCGACGCGATCACGGTGAGCGAGCCGCCGTCGACGATGTTCCGCGCCGCGGCCAGCGCCCGGCGGGCGACGGCCGGGGAGACGTACTCGAGCGAGTCGACGATCACGACCGCGTCGGCGCCGCGGGCGGCGACCCGGCGGGCCTGCTCGACGGCGTGCTCGACGGCCTGACCCTGCGAGTCGGCCGAGGCCGCGAAGGTCACGGCGGCGGACGGCTCGGTCCACTCGGGGACCTCCTCGGGCCGCACGCCCGCGAGCACGACGCTCAGCTCGACGCCGCCCTTGTCCGCCAGCGCGGCGGCGATCCGGCGCAGCGCCTCGCTCTTGCCGGAGCGGGCCGGGCCGACGATGGTCACGCGCGAGCCCTTGCCGAACGGCGTCAGCCACTCGATCGCCTTGACGGTCGGGTCGTCGCTGCCGAGGTCGAGGCGGTCGGCCGGGAAGGCGACCGGCAGGTCGTCGAAGCGCGTGCCCTCGGAGACCTCGTCGGCCGGCTTGCCGTTGATGGTGTCGACGCGCACGAGCGACGGGAAGCGCTCGGAGCGGCGCGGCGGGCGCATCGGGCCGGCGACCTTGTCGCCGGAGACGAGCTCGCAGCGCTTGACCTGCGCGGCGGAGACGTAGACATCCTCGTCCGAGGTCTCACCCTCGGTCAGGCGGACGAAGGCGGAGCCGTTGCCGAGCAGCTCGATGACGCCCTCGATCTCCTTGTCCTCGGCCGGCTTGTCGTCCTGCTTCTCGGACGCCTTCGGGCCGCGGCCGCCACGGGCCGGCTTCTCGGTGGGCTTGTCGTCGCCGCGATCGTCGTCTTCGTCGCGGCCATTGCGCGCGCGGCTGCGGCCGCCACGGCGCCCGCGCCGGCTGCGGGTCGGCGCCTCCTCGTCGTCGTCGCCGCCGGCGGCGTCGCCGCCCTCGGGGCGGGCGAGGTCGTCGCCGGCCTGCTTGGTGAGGATCGCGTCGATCAGTTCGTCCTTGCGGAGGCGGCGGAAGCCGTCGACGCCGAGCTCGTTGGCGAGCAGGTGGAGGTCGGCAAGCGGGGACTCCGCGAGCGCGGAGCGATCAAGTACGGATGACATGGTGTCTCCCTTCGGTATGGGTCGGTCGGCATCCGGCCGCGTTGGGACAGCGGCCGGCAACCTGGCCCCTCAAGGGTAGCGATCGGGCGTCAGACCTTCTTCCGGTGTGAGGACTCGCTCGCCTTCGAGCACAGCTCGCACGGCAAGGAAGTCGGCGGCCGCGGCGACGTCGTGGACGCGCAGGATCGCCGCCCCCGCGCGGACGCCGAAGTCGAGCGCGGCGAGCGTCGCCGCCCCGCGCTCGCGCGGCCCGCGGCCGGTGATGGCGCCGAGGAAGTCCTTGCGCGAGACCGCCAGCAGCAGCGGCCGCCCCAGCGCCGCCAACAGGTCGAGCCGCCGCAGCACCGCGACGGTCTGCGCCGGCGTCTTGGCGAAGTCCGGCCCCGGGTCGAGCACGATCTGCTCCGCTCGATACGCCCGCGGCGAGTGCGACCTCCATCCGCTCGCGGAGCAAGCCGACGACGTCCTCCACCACGTCGTCGTAGGCGTCGGGCCGCAGCAGCGTGCCCTGGGGCGCCACGCGCGTGTGCATGAGCACCAGCGCCGCGCCCGTCTGCGCACACACCTCGGCGAGTCGCTCGTCGCGCAGCCCCGAGACGTCGTTGATCATCCCCGCGCCCGCCTCGATGGCGGCCTCGGCCACCTCGGGCTTGTAGGTGTCGACCGAGATGAGGACGTCGTGGCGGGCGGCGAGGTGCCGGATGACGGGGATGACCCGGTCGCGCTCAGCGGAGGGATCGATGGAGGCCGCCCGCCCACCGCCGACTCCCCGCCCACGTCGATGATCTGGGCGCCGGCGGCGACCAGCTCGGCGCCGCGGGCGGGCACGTCGGGATGGTCCCCCGCGTCCGAGAACGAGTCGGGCGACGCGTTGAGGACGCCCATCAGCAGCGGCCGCCCGCCGAGCTCCAGCTCGCGACGGCCCGCGCGCAGCCTCACGTGATGTGGAGCTTGACCTTCTTGATCCGGCGGTTGCCGGCGATGTCGTACACGGTGACCTTGAGCGTGAACCTGCCCTTTCGGTACTGCGTGCCGCCCGCTGAAGCGCTTGCGCTGCCTGACGACGCGCTTCGAGTCGCCGTAGCGCACCCGCACCTCGCGCACGCCCGAGCCCCTGTCCCTGGGCTTGACGACCACGTGCAGCGCTCCCCCCGCGCGCCGCGTGCCGCCGATCCGCAGGCGGAACTTCGGGGGGAAGTTGTCGTAGCGCACACGGCGCACCGGGCTGGCCGTCTGCTGGCCGCGCACGTCGATCGCGATCACCTGGTACTTGAGCGGCCGCTTACCGCTGAGCGTGACCTTCGGCACCAGCGAGGTGCCGGTCGTCTCGCCCGCCACCTTGCCGCCGACCACGACGCGGTAGCGCAGTTGCCCCCACAGGTCGCGGGCCGGGCGCCAGCGGAGCTTCGCCCGCCGCCCGCTCTGCCACGCGTTGCGCGCGATCGGCCCCGGCCGGCCGGGCACCTGATCCTGCACCGCGACCGTGATCGCCCGGCTGGTGGCCGGCCCTTGCGCCATCGCCACCGCGAAGCCGCCGAGCAGGTCCGCCCCCACCGCGACCGGGCCCGCCGCCGCGCCCAGGCCGGGGCGCGAGAGCGTCACCTCGTTCTCGAACGGCTTCGCCGGCAGCGGCTTCAAGCGGCCCTTGACCTCGCCGTTCTGCTGCCAGGCGGCCACCACCTCGCGGTGCTCGGACGCCGCCGGCACGGGCGCCGCGCCGGCCGCGGGCGTGAAGTTCAGCCCGGTCGCCGGCTGGAAGACGTCGTGGTAGTTGATCGCCGCGAACACGCTGCTGCCGCCCTCGAACGTGGACAGCCCCTGGCCGCGCCCGTTGAGGGCGAGCCGCGGGTTGGCGGTGGGCGGCCCGCCGAGCGGCACGGGCGGGTCGAAGGTCAGGCCGAGCAGCCGCCGCCCGATCGAGCGCGAGCCGCCGCCGAAGTCCTGGCGGAAGACGGCCCAGCCGAACCCGCCGTCGTCCTCCACGTCGATGTCGACCGAGTCGGCCGCACCGCCAGGGGCGCCGCCGAGGCTCGGCAGGGACAACTCCTGCGGGAAGGCCGAGAAGGTCAGGCCGGTCACCCGGCGCTCCCACACGCGCCGGCGCCCGTCCGCGTTGTCCTCGCCCCACGCCACCAGGGCGTTGCCGTCGCCGGACACCGCCACGCGCGAGCGCTGCACACCGCGGCCCGCGGCGCGCGCAGGATCGACGTCGATGGGCGCGCCGATCGTCTGCCACGCGACATCCTGCAGCCGCGCCACGCGGACATCGGCGCCGCCGCCACCCGGCGCCGCCCACGTCGCGTAGGCGGTGCCGTTGATGCCCATGTCGATCGCCGGGTCGCTCGTCGCGCCCGACGGGTCGTTGAAGACTGGTCGGGCCGCGGAGCGGGGCGGACGGGGCGTTGCCCGCCACGACGCTGCCGTAGACGTGGCTGCCGGAGGTCCACGCGATCGCGAGCCGGCCGGTGTCGGTCGCCGCGATCGAGGCGTCGCTCGCGCCGCCGGCGATCCCGTTGTCGACGCGCTCGGGCGCGCGGAAGACGCCGCCGTTGAAGCGCGAGAGGAAGACGTGCGGGACGCCACCGACCTTCCTGAGGTAGACCACGCCGCCGGTGCCGTCGCGCGCCAGGTCGAGACCGCCGACCTGCACGATTTCCGGCGACGGCCCGTCGACCGGCGGGTTGGAGGCGCCCGGGAACCAGCCCGCCGAGGCGGCGGCGGGGAGCACGGCGAGCGCCGACAGGGCGATCAGGGCAGGCAGGGCGAGGCGGCGGAACATGAGGTTGCGGCGGGCTCCAGTGACGGGATCGGTCCGGTCGGTGCAACCGGCAGCAGGGCGGAAAGTTACGGCGCGGGTCCGACGGCTGTTCCGGAGCCGACCGCCAATCCCTCCTCGGCGGCGCGGCGAACGACGTGAAGGGTTCCGCCCCTCCGGAGACCTGATCTTCGTCGCGGCTGCCGACGAGGAGGTCGGCGTCGACTTCGGCCTCGCCTGGCTCTGCCGCGAGCATCCCGACGCGGTGCGGGCGGAGTACTCGCTCAACGAAGGCGCCGGCGACCGCATCGAGATCGGCGGCCGGCCGTTCTACCTCGCCTCGACCGCGGAGAAGATGAGCTCGCCCTTCGTCGTGCGCGTCAAAGGCCGAAGCGGTCACGCGTCGATGCCCGGGATCGCGGACAACGCCCTCGTCAAGGCGGCCGCGCTGATCGAGCGGCTCGGCGGGTTCACCCCGGAACCGCGGATCGAGCCCGAGGTGGCCGCGCTGCTCGAAGCCGTCATCGGCCAGACGCCCGACGACCCCACGAAGGTGCTCGAGCTCGCGCGGTCCGTCGACCCGATCGCGGTCGAGCTCGTCGAGCCGTTGCTCGGGATGACCGTCGCACCGACGATGATCTCGGCCTCGCAGAAGCGCAACGTGATTCCGGCGCTCTGCGAGGTGACCGTCGACTGCCGGCTCCTGCCGGGACAGACGCAAGCCGAGGCGGAAGCCGTCGTTCGCGAGCTGCTCGAAGAGGGCGACTACGACCTCGAGTGGATCGAGGGCCAGGGCGGAACGCGGTCGCCGATGGAAGGGCCGCTCTGGGACGCGATCGGCTCCTGGGTCGCGGACTACGAGCCCGAGGCGGGCGTCGCGCCGATCTGCCTCGCCGGCTTCACGGACAGCCACTGGATGCGCGACGCGTTCGGGACGATGGCGTACGGCTTCTTCCCGCTGCGCTTCATGGATCCCCAGATCGCGACCCGGCTCGTGCACTCGGCCGACGAGCGGGCACGCGTCGACGATCTCGAGCTCGGCGTCGAGTTTCTGCGCTATGCCGCTCAGGCCATGGGGTAGGTACTACCCTCAGAGGGATGGCAGACGAACCACTTCGACTCGGCGGCATGGCTCTGGCGAACGGCGTGCTCGTGCACGGGCCCAACTCGTGGGCGTGCGCGATCCGGCATCCGGACGGTCGGCTCGAGGTCGCGTCCGACTACAAGCGCTATCGCGCTTCCGGCGTCACGAACCCGCTCCTGCGCGGCCCGGCCCGCCTCGCCGACGCGATCGTCCTGCTGCCGCAGGTGCGACGCCGGATGCGTGGCGCGCGGCTCCCCTTCGAGCGGCCCCGCGTCCTGACCGCGATGATCGCCGGCGCGACCGCGACCCAGATCATCCGCGGCTCGCGCGGGCTCTCGCCTGCGGCGAAGGAAGTCGTCGCGGGGATCGCGTCGCTCGCGCCGGCCGTCGTTGCGCTCCGCAGCTCCGAGCTCGCCGCCTACCACGGTGCCGAGCACATCGCGATCGGCACCTACGAGCACGGCGAGGGTGCCGAGAAGGAGCACGAGCGCTGCGGCTCGCATCTCCTGGGCCCGCTCCTCGGGACGCTCGCGATCGGGAACATCCTCGCGACGCGCGCTCCTCGGCAGTTCAGGCTCGCGGCGCGCGGGCTGGCGTCGCTCGGCGCGGTCGCCGTTTCGACCGAGATCTTCGCGTGGATGGTCCGCCATCCCGATCATCCCGTCTCCAGGGCGCTCGCCAAGCCCGGCCACGAGATCCAGCACCGGCTGGCGACTGCGGAGCCGACCCCCGAGCAGCTCGAGGTCGCCGAAGCGGCGCTGGCCGCGTGCCTCGAGCTCGAGAATGGCGACGAGGACTAAGCAGACGCGGCTCGAGCCGGAGGTCTTCGATCTTCCGGTCGAGAAGATGCGCGCCGGCTACTACACGGACGCGTACTTCAACCATGCGCGCGCCGCGCTCCTCCAGGATGGGCGCCACCCGCGCGTCGTGATGCAGGTGTTCCAGAAGAAGCATTCGTATGTCGGCGGGATCGACGAGGCGATCGCGATCCTCAAGCTGTGCTCGCACGACTGGGAGCAGCTGACCGTCCACGCGCTGTACGACGGAGACAAGGTCGAGCCGTACGAGCCGGTGCTGCACATCGAGGGCGACTACACGCTCTTCGCGCACCTCGAGACTGCGTATCTCGGCGTGCTCGCGCGGCGGACGCTGATCACGACCAACGTCGTCCGTGTGCTCCGGGCGGCGAACGGGAAGCCGATCATCTTCATGCCGGCCCGGCACGACCATCACCGCATCCAGACCGGCGACGGCTACGCGGCATATGTGGCCGGGCAGATCGTCGGCGCACCGGTCGGGGTCACGACGGACGAGCAGGCCTCGTGGTGGGGCGGCAAGGGCGTCGGCACGGTGCCGCACTCGTTGATCGCGTCCTACGGCGGGAACACGGTGCTCGCGGCGACGAAGTTCGCGGAGTGGGCGCCCGACGATCTGAACGTGACCGTCCTCGTCGACTTCGAGAACAACTCCGTCGAGACGGCGCTCGAGGTCGCGCGCGCCCTCGGAGGTCGGCTGTGGGGCGTGCGACTCGACACCTCGGAGAGCCTCGTCGACCAGTCGCTTTGGAACGAGATGGGGGACTTCAGGCCGGCGGGCGTCAACGAGCGGCTCGTCCGCAAAGTCCGCGGCGCGCTCGACTCGGACGGCTTCGAGCACGTGAGGATCGTCGCCTCGGGCGGGTTCACGGTGGAGAAGATCGAGGAGTTCGAGCGCGACGGCGTCCCGGTCGACGCGTACGGCGTGGGCTCCTCGCTGATCCGCGGCCAGAACGACTTCACCGGGGACGTCGTGATGACCGACGGCCGCCCCTCGGCCAAGGTCGGCCGCGCCTACCGGCCCAGCACCCGGCTCGAGCTCGTCAGCTGACGGCCTCCGAGGCGCGCTCGCCGATGCCGGGCCACTCGGCGACCGGCGTGGTCGAGCGCACGACGTGCATTCCGGCCCGGGAGAAGCGCTCGAACGCCGCATCCGCCTCGTCCGTGTAGTCGACGGCCCCGGGGACGACGACCGGCGACGTGCAGTCCTCGACCAGGTACACGCGCTCGGCAAGCCTGTTCACGCGCGCGTCGTCGCCCTCGAGCAGGTCGTCGATCGTCCAGGCGACGCAGTGGCTCTTGGCCTGCCCGGCCACGATCACCGCGTCGAACTCGAGGAGCTCCTCGACGAGGGCGGTGTTCCTGCTCGCGAGCGGCTCACCGTCCGGCCCCTCGGTCACCTCCGGGCCGAGCATCGAGTAGTGCTCCGTGAGCGGTCGGTCGCCCTTGACCTGGAAGGCCGGCTGGCTGGAGCGGGCGATTCCGTGGAAGAAGAACGCCTCCTCGACCGCCGACACGAGGGCGTGGCCGATGCCGCCGAGCAGGGCGTGGTACGGCCAGATCGTCAGCTGGTACTTCCCGCCCTCGGCGAGCCTTCGCGTGTAGTACGCGAGCTCACGGGCCGCGTACTCCGGATCGATGCCGAGGCTTTCCGGCGCCTCGGGATTCAGGCGCCAGCGCCCGCTCTCGATGTCCTCGGCCGAGACGAGCGTGTACGGAGCGGGATGCTTCCCCTGGCCGTCGATGAGCCAGACGGGATGGAACACCTGCATCGCCTGATGGGTATCGAGGCTCGGAACGATCTGTGTGATCGCACCGAGGTTGCGGTAGACGAACTCACAGAGCCGGCGGTTGTCGTCCACCGCCCCCGTTCCAGACCGGCCTCCCACGAAGAGCTCGAACCCCGGGATGCAGAACGTGTTCTGCACGTCGACGGCGAGCAGGCAGATGCGGAAGGAGTCGTCCGAAGACGCCCGGATGCCATGCTCCTGCGCCCACGCGCGCGCCTCACGGGCCCGCTCCTCGTACGGGACGCGCCACACCTCGTCCACCCGCTCGGGCCGGTAGAAGGCTGGCACCGGCAGCTCGGGCATTGCGGCCAGTCTAGTCGGGGCTACAGGCCTGGCCCCCGGCTGCCGATGGTGGAGAGGCATGCCGGACGTGGGTCACATCCTGAGCCTGATCGGCGCGGCGGCGCTGATCTGGCTGCCGCTGCTGATGTTCGGCCTGATCATCTATTTGCTCTGGCGCACCCTCCAGGTGATGCCGAGGGTGGCGCCGAAGCACGTGCACGCCACGGCGAAGACGTCGGTCACGTGGGACGAAGTCGCGGGCCTCGAGGAGGTGCGCGACGAGATGCAGGAGATCGTCGACTTCATGAGGGACTCGAAGAAGTTCGCCCGTCTCGGCGCGCGCGTCCCGAAGGGGATCCTCCTCTACGGCCCGCCGGGCACCGGCAAGACGCTGCTCGCAAAGGCGGTCGCCCACGAGTCGGGCGCGAACTTCTATTCGCAGAGCGCCTCTGCCTTCGTCGAGATGTTCGCGGGCCTCGGCGCTGCCCGAATCCGAAAGCTCTTCGAGCAGGCACGCAAGGCTGCGCCCGCGATCGTGTTCATCGACGAGCTGGACGCTGTCGGCGCAGCGCGCTCGGGCCATGGGTTCAACCGCGAGCAGGACCAGACGCTGAACCAGCTGCTCGTCGAGCTGGACGGCTTCAACAACCGCGAGCAGGTGATCGTCATGGCCGCCTCGAACCGCCTCCAGGATCTCGATCCCGCACTGCTACGCCCCGGCCGGTTCGACCGGCAGGTTCTCGTGTCGCCCCCCGATCTCGCAGGCCGCGAGGCGATCCTGAAGGTCCACACACGCGGCAAGCCGCTCGCGTCGGATGTCGACCTCTCGGCCATCGCGCGCCAGACCGCCGGGCTCACGGGAGCGGACCTCTCCAACATCGCGAACGAGGCTGCGATCTTCGCCGGTCGCGACGATCAACATGAGATCCACCACGTCCACTTCGACAATGCCATGGAGCGTGTCATCGCCGGCCTCCAGCAGCGGCGCGTGATGAGCGAGAAGGAGAAGCGCATCCTCGCCTACCACGAGGCGGGCCACGCCCTCATGTCCCATCTCATGGGCGAGACCTACCCGGTGCAGAAGGCGACGATCGTCCCGCGCGGCATGGCGCTCGGCTACACGTTCAACCTCCCGGAAGAGGACCGCTACCTGCACACGCGTGAGGAGTTCATCGACTGGATGAAGATCGCGCTCGCAGGCAGGGCCGCGGAGCAGGTCGTGTTCGGGCGCGTCACGAACGGCGCCGCGAACGACCTGGAGAAGGTCACGGAGCTGGCCCGCTCGATGGTCTTCGAGTACGGCATGTCCGAGGGCGTCGTCTCCCGGACGATGCGGGCCGACAACTACGCGCTGTCCGAGGAGACGAAGCGAGTCCGCGACCAGGAGCAGGCCAGGCTGACCGACGACGCCTACGCCGAGGCAGTCCGTCTCGTCACAAAGCACCGCCCGTCGCTCGACCGGCTCGCGCACGCTCTGCTCGAGAAGGAGACGCTCGTCCGCGCCGAGATGCTCACGCTGCTCACCGACGTCGAGCCCGAATCGCAGGCGTCCGAGACCGTCGGCCGCGTCGTGCCCCTGATGAGGCTCGGCGAAGACGAGCCGGGCGAGACCACTCCCAGCAGCGGATAGCATCCGCCCCGTTGCGGGCCAAAGGGATTCACCATCTTGGAGTCGCGGTCGAGGATTTGGACGACGCGGTCGAGACGTACCGCAAGCTGTTCGGAGCCGAGCTCGAGCGTCGCGACATCGTCGAGTCGCAGGGCGTGGAGGCGGCCGCGGTGCGGGTGGGTGAGAGCCGCGTCGAGCTGCTCTCACCGCTGGGCGACGACACGCCCGTCGGCAAGTTCCTCGCGAAGCGCGGGCCCGGCGTGCATCACGTCGCGTACGCGGTGGGCGACCTGCGCCGGGAGATCGCCGATCTGACCGAGCAGGGGGTCCACGTGATCGACGAGGAGCCTCATCGCGGGCTGTTCGGGCTCGAGGTCGCGTTCGTTCATCCGGAGTCACTACACGGGGTCCTGGCAGAGTTGGTGGCGAGTGGCTGAGATGGATCGACTCCGAATCGAGATTGCCTTCGACGGCGGGCAGGTGATGAGCGCCCACGTCCAGACGAGCACGGCCGACGAGGTCGAGCAGGCGCTGGACAGCGGCGTCGGGGGCACCGTGCAGGTGGACGCCGAGGACGGGCGGTACACGATCTCGCTCGCGCGCATCGTGTACGTGAAGCGGTATTCGCGCGAGGGGCGCGTCGGCTTCAGCGGCGGCTGAGTTAGAGGAGCGTTCCGGACGGGCATCCACCTAAGGGTGGGTGTAGAAACAACGAGCTCGGCGGGACGCGACCAGGACGTAGACGTGCGCGCCCTCGTCGAGCGGGCGCAGGCAGGCGACAGGTCGGCCCTGGAGGAGCTCTACCTTCTCCATTTCGACCGCATCTACAGCTACCTGCACATGAGCGTCGGCAACCGCCACGATGCGGAGGACCTGACGACTCAGACGTTTCTGAAGATGTTGGAGGCGATCGGACGCTTCCGCTGGCAGTCGGCGCCGTTCTCGGCCTGGCTGTTCCGGATCGCGCACAACCTCGCGATCGACCACTTCCGGGCTCGTAGGCGCGTGCAGACCGAGGACGAGGTTCCCGAGCCAAGCGGGCTCGAGGAGTCGTCAGCGGAGGAGCAGGCGTTCGACTCGATGGGCCGGGCCGGGATGCTCGCGTTGATCGAGCGGCTTTCGGCCGAGCAGCGCCAGGTGCTGACGCTGAAGTTCCTGTTCGGCTTCGTGAACGCCGAGGTGGCGGGGATCCTCGGGAAGACCGAGGGCGCCGTGAAGTCGCTCCAGCACCGCGCGCTCGCATCGCTCCAGAAGCAGCTCGTCAGTCCGTAGCCGCGCCTTGCAGACCGGCACGAGGCAGGCGGGCCAGTACCTTCCCTGAGGTCATGCCGCTGGACGTCGGAATCGTGGGCCTGCCCGGCTCGGGCAAGACCACCCTCTTCAGCGCCCTCACGGGCATCGCGACGACGCCGTACGGCCAGGAGCACGTGGGCATCGCGCCCATTCCGGACGAGCGGCTCGATCCGATCGCCGAGATCGAGAGCTCCGCCAAGACGACGCCGGCGACGATCCGGCTCGTCGACCCACCCGGCCTGAGCGCGCCCGTTCTCGGCGAGCTCCGCAAGGCGGACGCCCTGATCGCCGTGCTGAACAACTTCGGCCCGGACGCGGATCCGGCCCACGACCTGGAGACCATCGAGCTCGAGCTCGTCGTCGCCGACCGCGACCACGTCGAGAAGCGCCTCGACCGCGTCCGCTCCCAGGCGAAGTCGGGCGACCCGCGCCTGCGCGAGGAGGTCTCCGAGCTCGAACGGCTCCTCGCCCACGTCGAGGCGGGCAACTCACTCCGCACCTACGAGCGCGAGCTGCCTCAGGCGCTCGCGCCGCTGACGACGAAACCCGTCGTCCAGGTCGTCAACGGGGGTGAAGGTGGGTTCGACCTCGCCCTCGAAGCCGAGCTTTCCGAGCTCACGCCCGAGGAAGCCGCCGAGTTTCGTGACGGCCCGTCCGGTTTCGAGAACGTCCTGTCGAGCCTCTTCGAGACCGTCGGCCTGCTCACGTTCTTCACCGGTGGCGACACGGAAACGCGTGCGTGGACGCTTCGGCAAGGGAGCACCGCTCTCGATGCTGCGGCGGCGATCCACACCGACATCGCCCGCGGCTTCATCCGCTGCGAGGTGATCGGGTGGCGCGACTTCGTGGAGGCGGGGAGTCGCGCCGAGGCCGCCCGCCGCGGCCAGCAGCGGCTGGAAGGCAAGGACTACGTCGTCGCCGACGGAGACATCCTCAACATCCGCTTCAACGTCTAGCGGCAGCAGTCGCAGTCACAGTCGCAGTCGCAGCAGCCCTGGCAATCGCACGCCATCTCGCCTCCTTTCATCGATGAACGTCGATGTAACGGTAGCCTGATACATTGATGGATGTCAATGAAGAACCTCGCGACCGTCACCTGCTGCGCCCCCGGAGCGCCGCCGCTCAAGCCGAGGGAGTTCGAGCAGCCTCTCCGCCAGCTTCAAGGCGCTCGCAGATCCGACGAGGCTCGCGATCGTCAACCGATTGGCCGGCCGCAACGAAGCGTGCGTCTGCGAGTTCAACTCGCTCGGGCTCTCGCAGCCGACGATCTCCCACCACCTCAAGGTCCTACGGGAGGCGGGCCTGATCGAGGTCGCCTACAAGCGCAAGACCTGGGTCTTCTACCGGCTCGTGCCCGAGGCGGTCGAAGCGCTTGCGTTTGCGCTCGGCGGCTCGAGGAAACCCGAGTTCGTGCTCGCGACGGCCGAGGCGACCGTTGCCGGCTGAGAAGGTTCTGTTCGTCTGCATCGGGAACGCAGGCCGTTCGCAGATGGCGCAGGCGTTCGCCGAGCGCGCCGGGTTCGAGGTTCGTTCGGCCGGGTCTCGCGCCGAGTCCGAGCTTCATCCCGAGGTGATCGCGGCGATGAGCGAGATCGGCTTCGACCTGAGCGGCCGTGTTCCGCACCAGCTCACTGACGAGGACGTCGAATGGGCGGACCTCGTCGTCACGATGGGCTGCGGCGACGCATGTCCGGTTCTCCCGGGAAAGCGCTACCTGGACTGGAACCTGCAGGACCCGGCCGGAATGCCGATCGAGGTCGTCCGACAGATCCGCGACCGGATCGCCGGCCTCGTCGAAAGAGCTCCGCTAGCTCTCGGGCACGGGCCGCGTCGCCGCGACGGCGTCGAGCTGGTTCGCGTGGTAGAGAACCGCGGCCTCGGCCGTCCGGGCCGCGCGGGCGTCGTGGTGCGACCCGACCGCATGCAGCAGCTCGGCGCGCACGCTCGCCTCGAGCGGAGCGGCCCGCTCCTCGATCAGCCGCAGGCCGAGATGCACGTGGCCGAGCAGCCGCCCCTCCTCGGTCGGGCGGAAGGCAGGCCCACGGGTGAGCTCGACAGTGCGGCCGACATCGTGCAGGACCGCGGCCGCGAGCAGCAGATCGGCGCGGAGCCGTGGATGCAGCTGCGAGACCTCGCGGCAGATCGTGGACACTCCAACCGTGTGCTCGAGCAGGCCTCCCGCGTAGCTGTGGTGCCCGTCGACGGTCGCGGGCAGCGAGCGCAGGCGGCCGCGCAGCTCGTCGTCACCGACGAAACGCCCGACCGCGGCCTTCAGCCCGGGATGCGTGATCTCGCCGGCGAGGAACTCGAGGAAGCCCTCCAGCTCGTCGCCGTCCCGCCGCAAGCCCGGCGCGAGCGCGGCCGGATCGAGGTCCTCCGCAGCCTCGAGCGTCCTGATCTCGAGCTGCAGCCGGTCGCGGTAGCGGTCCACGCGGCCGAGCACCCGGACCGCGTCCCCTTCGTCGAACCGGCTGTCCAGCAGGTCGACGTCGCTCCAGACGCGGGCCTGGATCCGCCCGCTCGGGTCGACGAGCTCCAGCGCGAGATACGGCGTCCCCGAGCGCGTGCGCAGCCGCTCCTTCTTCGCGACCGCATAGACGCCCTCGACGACCCGGTCGTGCTCGAGCTCGGCGATCGCAGACACGAGTCGAGTCTAGGGCCGAAGACGGATGCTACGGTCCCCGCGCTTTGGCCGAGATCAAGCCGTTTCGAGCGCTTCGCTACGACCCAGGCCGCGCGGGCAGGCTCGAGGATCTGATCGCGCCGCCGTACGACGTGATCAGGCCCGAGGAGCGGGAGGAATACCTCGCCCGCAGCCCGCACAACGTCGTCCACCTGACCCTCCCGGAATCCGAGGAGGTGGCCGGCGAAGCACTACGCAGCTGGCGCGCGGAGGGTGTGCTCGAGGCGGAGGAGCCAGCGTTCTGGGCGCTGTCCCAGGACTACGTCGGGCCCGACGGCGTCGCGCGTACGCGCACCGGGCTCGTCTCGTCGCTGCGGGTCGAGCCATACGAGAACGGCGTCGTCCTGCCGCACGAGCGCACGCATCGCGGCCCCAAGGAGGGGCGCCTCCGGCTTCTGCGCGCGACCCGGACGCAGCTCGAGCCGATCTTCCTCCTCTACGAGGGACAGGCGCCCTTCGCTGTGCCGGACAGAGATTCGGACATCGAGGTCGAGGGGACACGGCTCTGGCGGCTCGACGACGACTCGATCGGAGACGCGTTCGCCGACCGCCGGCTGCTGATCGCCGACGGTCATCACCGCTACGAGACCGCACTGGTGTACCACCAGGAGGTTGGAACTCCCGAGAGCGGCTACATGATGGTCGTGCTCGTGAGCACCTCCGACCCCGGGCTGATGATCTTTCCCACGCACCGCCTCGCCGCGAGCGTCAACGGCCCGAGCCCGACGCACCAGGACGTCGAAGCTGCGCTGCACGACCTGGACGAGCGTCCCCGCGACCACTCGGCGGCCGTCCTCTACCGGCGCGACGGGCACATCTCGCTCCTCTCGGGCGACGAGGGGCAGCTCGACGTCGAGCTCGTCGAGGCTCAGGCGCCCGGCGACGTGACGTACACGGCTTCGCTCGAGGATGCGGTGGCGACCGTCGATCGAGGCGAGGCCGAGGGTGCGTTCCTGGTGCGGCCGCTGCGGGTCGAGGACGTCTTCGAGGTCGCGGCGCGCGGCCAGACGATGCCGCAGAAGAGCACGTACTTCTATCCCAAGCTCGTTTCCGGCCTGCTCTTCCACCCGCTCGACGCGTGACGCCCTGGCTCGAGCTCTGCCGCGCGGCCGTCGGCGACCTGCGCGAGGTCTTCGCCTCGATGCCGACCCGCATCGAGCGCGAGCCGGTGGTCGGCGACGGCGTGGGCGGAGACGAGACGACCGCCGTCGACGCGGCCGCCGAGGCTGCGATCGTGGCGCGCCTCGAGACGCTGCACGACGAGGAGGGCGTGGACTTCCATCTCGTCTCAGAGGAGCTCGGCGAGCGAACCTTCGGCACCGACCCGAAGCTCCGCGTCGTCGTCGACCCGATCGACGGCTCGCTGAACGCGAAGCGGAACATCCCGTACTTCTCCGTTTCGATCGCCGTCGCCGAGGGCGCGACGATGAAGGACGTCGTCTTCGGCTTCGTCCACGACTTCGGGACCGGCGAGGAGTGGACTGCGGAGCGTGGGAAAGGCGCACGCCTGAACGGCGAGCAGCTCGGGGCGATCGGGCCCAAGGAAAAGGTGGAGGTGCTTGCGCTCGAGGCGACCGTGGCCGTGTCCGTGGCCGAGAAGGCGCTCGCGTTCGCTCCGTTCGCCAAGCGCCTGCGGATCATGGGCTCCCTGGCCCTGTCGCTCTGCTCGCTCGCGGCAGGGCGCGTGGACGCGGTGTGCTCCCTGAAGGAGGCGCGCGCCGTCGACATCGCGGCGGCCCAGCTCCTGCTCCGTGAGCTCGGGCTGCCGATCATCTTCATCGACGCGGGCCCGTTCGACGAAGGCCCGCTCGACACGGCTGCTCGCTCGCCGGTGGCCGCCGCCGCGACGCAGGAGGTCTGCGAGCAGCTGGCGCACATCCTTGCCACCTGACGTCAGGATCGGCTGCTCCGGCTGGAACTACGCGGACTGGCGCGAGCTCGTCTATCCGAAGGGACTGCCGCCATCGCGCTGGCTGGAGCACTACGCGACGCTGTTCGACACGGTCGAGGTGAACAGCACCTTCTACCGACTGCCGAAGCGGGAATCGGTCGCGCGCTGGGTCGAGCAGTCGCCCGACGACTTCCTGTTCACGGTCAAGGCCAGTCGCTACCTGACGCACATCAAACGTCTGACCGACCTCGCCCCCGGCGCGGACCGTTTCTACGAGCGGATCGAGCCGCTCCTGCGCTCGCCGAAGATGGGCCCGGTCCTCTGGCAGCTGCCGGGGAGCTTCCGGCGCGACGACGACCGCCTCGCCGCTGCGCTCGCGCAGCTCCCACCGGGCCGGCACTGCTTCGAGTTCCGCCACGCGAGCTGGTTCGTGCCCGATGTCTACGAGCTCCTGCGCTCCCACGACGCCGCGCTCGTCATCGGCGACCATCCCGAGCGTCCGTTCCAGTCACACGAGCTGACGGCCGCCTGGACGTTCATCCGCTTCCACTACGGCCATCGGGGCCGAAACGGCAACTACTCGGAGCGCGAGCTCGAGGAGTGGGCGCAACGGATCGGAGGTTGGCGATCGCGGGTCGACGTCTACGCGTACTTCAACAACGACTGGCAGGGCTACGCCGTCAAGAACGGGATCTGGCTGAGGAAGAGGCTCGAAGCCTGACCGTTGCTACGCTCGGTGCGTGGAACAACCCAGCCGCGAGCAGATCACGGAGGCGCTCGGAAAGGTCATCGACCCCGAGCTGAAGCGTCCCGTGACGGAACTGGACATGGTGCGCGAGGTGCGTGTCGACGACGGGCACGTCGCGGTGACGATCGCGCTCACCGTCGCCGGCTGTCCGCTTCGCTCGAGCTTCGAGACGCAGGTCGCGGAGCATCTGCTCCCGCTCCCGGGCGTCGAGTCGGTTTCGCTCGACTTCGACGTCATGAGCCCCGAGGAGCGAGCCGCGTTGACGACCAAGCTCCGCGGCGCCGTCAGCGGCCGCTCGAAAGGCATCTCCGTCGACGCCTCGACCCGCGTCCTCGCGATCGCGAGCGGCAAGGGCGGCGTCGGCAAGTCGACGCTCTCGGTCAACCTCGCAGCAGCGTTCGACCGCCTCGGCCAGCGCACCGGGATCCTCGACGCCGACGTCTACGGACACTCGATCCCGCACATGCTCGGCGTCACGCAGCGGCCGGTGGTCGTCGACAAGATGATCGTCCCGCCCGTGCGAGGCGACCTGAAGCTGATGTCGATCGGCTTCTTCCTCGAGGAGAACTCGCCGGTCATGTGGCGCGGGCCGATGCTGCATCGCGCGCTGGAGCAGTTCCTCTCGGATGTCCACTGGGGTGAGCTGGACACGCTCGTCGTGGACATGCCTCCTGGGACCGGCGACGTCTCGATCTCGCTCGGCCAGCTGCTACCTCGCGCCGAGGTGGTCGTCGTCACGACGCCGCAGCCGGCCGCGCAGCAGGTGGCGGTGCGTGCCGCGCAGATGGCGCAGAAGACGGGCATGCGCGTGATCGGAGCGCTCGAGAACATGTCCTACCTCGTCGGCAGCGGCGACGAGCTGTTCGGCTCGGGCGGCGGCGAGGAGCTGGCCCGGGCGATCGACGCGCCGCTCCTGGGCAAGGTGCCGCTCGACCCGAGGCTGCGCGAGTCGGCGGACGAGGGCGAACCGCTCGTCTGGGCGGAGCCGCAGAACGAGACCGCGCGCACGATCGTGGAGGTCGCCGAGGCGATCACCGCGGCCGGGCGAGCTCCGGGCACCGTCAAGAAGTCTCTCCCGCTCGCCACCTAAGGCGGAAATACGAAGGGCGCCCGGGAGGCGCCCCTCGCTTCTCCAACGGCATGTGCCCCTTTAGCAGCCGCCGAGATAGATGATCGCGGCGTTGTCCGGCGCGATGGGAGCGTTCGCACCGAGCTCGCCTGCGAGCGTATTGCCGACGATCATGGCCGACCAGTTGCCGAGCAGCCGGCTGTACGGCGCTCGGACCTCGCCGGTCACGAGCCCGTCGACGTGGTTGCCGTTGTCGATCACCGCGTGCAGGTTTCCGTTGGAGCGCGGCCGCCCGTGCCTGCCGGGATTCATCGACGACGTGCCCGTGCTGCGCCACGTGCCGGTGAGCCAGCCGTCGCCGGTCGTCTCGTTGACCACGGCTCGCGTCGAGATGACGACGTTGCCTGCGAGGCGCGCCTCGGCGCTGGTCGAGGTCCCGCGCCAGACGGCGTTCGTGATGCGGAACGTGTTGCCACCCCTCGTGCAGGTGCGGCTGTGCGAGCGCGTCTGATCCGCGGTGAAGGCGGCGGACACGTCCGAGGTCTGCGGGCGAGACTGGACTGCGGCGGCGGCTCCGACAAGAACCAGGAGACCGACGATCGAGAGCCAGAAAGCGTGCTTCATACGGCGCATGCCGTACCACCCCTTTCGTAGTTCGCTGCAGAAGATCTCGCCTCGGCGTGAAGACTTCGCGTGCTGTTCGTAAAGATTTCGTAAGTGAGCACGCGCGACGACGTCCTTACCACGCTCGAGGGGCTCGGCTTTTCCGGGGCGGACGCGGGCGTCCTCGCCGATCACTTTCTCGACGCCGAGGCTCGCGGGCGCCGCGGGCACGGGCTGACGCGGGTCGAGTGGCTGACGACGCTCCCGGATCTCGACCCCGGCGCGCGTCCCGAAAGGATCCTCGCCGAGCCCGGGTTCGAGCGCTGGGACGGGCGCGGCGCTCTCGGCTACCTGACGCTCGCTGCGATCTGCCGCGCGCAGCTCGAGGGCCCGCCCGCGAACGCCCGCGTGATCGTCGCGTCGCACTGCTTCCCGACCGGGATGCTCGGGCACTGGGTACGCAAGCTCGCGGACGGAGGCCTGGTCGCGGCGCTGACGGCAACGTCACCCGCGCGGCTGTCTCATCCCGAAGGCGGCGAGTCGCTGGCAGGGACGAATCCGCTCGCGATCGCGATCCCGAGCTCGGACGGGAAGCCGATCGTCGCCGACGTCTCGATGGGCGCGGTCACGTACGGCGACGTCCTCGCGGGAGCAGCCTCGCACGAGGAGCTCGTTCCCTTTGGCGGCGAACAGGCGCACAAGGCCTTCGCGCTCGCGATCGGGCTGCAGCTGATCGTGGACGCCCTCGCGGGCGACGGCTACGGAGCGGTGTTGCTGGTTGCGCGGCCCGAGGCCGACCCGGTTCCGGCGCTACGAGCCCGTGCCGGCGGAGCCCACCTGCCCGGTGATCGCTGAGAACTCCGGGTCGTCGCGGACCCCATCGAAGTCGGGATCCTTGACGGCGCCTGCGCAGAGCTCCGGGCGCTTCTCGATCGCCTCGCGGAGGTGGTCGAGAGCTTCCCGCTTGCGGCCGAGATGGCTCTGCGCGCAGGCAAGGTTGTAGAGGAAGACTGCGTTCTCGGGCGCGTCCGCGAGCAGCTGCTCGTACTGCTCCGCGGCCTGCTCGTAGTCCCCTTTCGAGAAGAACATCAGCGCTGGAGCCTGGCGCTCCCAGACCGACGGCGTGAATGCCTCACCTGGCTTGCCGCCGACGATGAGGACCGTCGTGCCCGCCTCATGGGCGACGGCCTTTCGCTTGGCCGCCGGGTCGCGAACGAAGACGAACGTGCCCGTGGGCGCGTCGATCTCGTCCCCGTTCACGGTGAAAGTCGTGTGGCCGCTCGAGACGAAATACACCTCCTCATGCTTGCCGGCGTCGGCGCCGAGCTCGTCGTGTTCGCCGATGACCTCCGTCCCGGGCTCGGCTGCGACATACGCATTGACTCCGAAGGACTTGACGTCGAAGTGCGATCGCACCATCGCCCACGCTGAGCCGTTGACGAACTCGAAGGTGAGGTCCGAGATGTGCGCGCTTCCGCTCACGCCGGGAACTCCGGGTCGTCGCGCAGCCAGTCGAAGTCCTCGTCGTTTGCCGCGTACTCCTTCGCCTGCGGGTCGAGCTCGATCGCGCGCTTCAGCTCGGCGATCGCGCCCTCGCGGTTCTTCGTCAGCGCCTCGAGGCACGCGAGGTTGTAGTGGCCCTGCCACTCGCCGTCGTTCTCGGCGACGAACTTCGTGAGGTGCTCGCGCGCGGCGGCCTCGTCGCCCTTCCGGTAGTGGCCGAAGGCGACGAAGATTTCCTCCCACTTGGAGACCTCGTGCGGGACGCCCGGCTTCGCGCCGGTCGCGATGACGGTCGTGTTCGGCTCGGTGGCGACGGCGCCGCGCTTCGTCCCGGGCTCGGCGTGGACGAACGTGCCGGCCGGCGCGTCGATCTCCTCCTCGCCGAGGACGAACGTGGCGCGGCCGCTCGCGACGAAGTAGAGCTCGTCGTGTCCGTCCTTCTCCTGGTGCTCCTCGACGACGCGCTCGTCGCCCTTCTCGGCCGTGTATGCGTTCATGCCGAAGGCCGTGATCCCGAGACGGCGCCGCACCGGGCGCCAGAGCAGGCCCTCGTCGTCGACCGGAAAGCGGTCGAGCTCGTCGAGATGCACGACTTCGTAGGCCTTCTCGCTCACGTGCGGCTCCTGAGAGCTTCGAGGACGACTGGGTCGACCTGCTCGATCCCGTCAACGCGGTCCTCGAGGTTCTCCTTCCCGGTCCAGCTGGTGAAGGCGTCCGCCAGCTCTCCCTCGTAACCGAGCTTCGCGAGGCGCTCCCGCAGCTCCCCGGCCAGTTCGTCGTCGACGTCGACCCACATTCTGCGCGGCGTCGTCCCGAAGATCTCGTCATGGAGCGTGTAGATCCGGCGGAGCTCCTCGATCGGGCGCTCGTGATCCTCGACCCTCAGCTCGACGACCGTGTCGGACATGTTCGCGTAGCCGCCGTCGCGCTGGACGACGAGGAGCGCGGAGGACTGCTGTCCGCGGCTGTCCCCTCCGGCCTCCTGCGCCGCCGCAAGGCAGTCGATCAGCCGCTCGGCGAGCGGGCGGCCGGAGCTCGACTCGAACGTCTCCGCGAGCGCGTCGACCGTCTCCTGCGAGACGAGGATGTTCCCCTGCGCGGCGTAGCCCTCGCCGGTGCGGCCACCAGCCCAGTCCATGCACTCGCTGCCCGTGTATGTCGCGGTTCGCCCCTGGCCGTCGACCACTCCGAGCTGCCGGTGGTCGCGTCCGTCGTCCTCGCCCGTGAGCCGGTCGACGACCTCCTGGGCGGAGAGCCCCTGCCGCAGCAGCTCGAGGCCGTTCGGCCCGTAGCGCGGGTTGGCGTATGCCTGGGTGGCGATGGCGCCAACGTGCGGCTCGGCCCACGGCACGACCGAGCCGACCGACAGGAACTTCGACTGCACCGAGACGCCCCACTGCTCGGCCTCGAGGTCGCAGGCGACGATCGAGTACGTGGCGATCAAGGGCCTAGCCATACGTGGCCTCGATCAGATCGATCTCCAGCAGCTCCCTGGACGGCACGAGGACGCAGGCTACTTCCGGACGGGCCAGTGCCGCCAGCACCTTCTCCTCGGTGTCGGCCCGTACGACGACCGGGGTCCCTTCGTCATGGGCCTTGCGCAGCCGCGCGTCGTCGAGCTCCTCGAGCACGAGCGGCTCGGCCGGGAACTCGATCTCACCCTCGACTGCGAGCTGAGGCACCTGTTTCCTGGTCGCCCCGAACCAGCGCTGTCTCAAACCTCGACCGTCTCTCCAGGCTGCATCTCCACGATCTCCACCCCGCTGGGCGCCAGCTCGCGTAGCTGGTCGGGCGTCCCGGCGAGTAGCGGGAACGTCCCGTAGTGACAGGGGATGCACTTCTTCGCCCCGAGAAACTCGAGCGCGACGGCCGCCTCGCGTGGGTCCATCGTGAAGTGGCCGCCGATCGGGAGGATCGCCACGTCCGGTTCGTACAGCCGCTTGATCAGCTGCATGTCCCCGAAGACGTTGGTGTCGCCGGCGAAGTAGAGCTTCGTCCCGTTCTCGACCTCGAACACGAGGCCGACGGGCTCGCCCAGGTAGACCATGTGGTCCTCGTCGATCGTGCTGCTCGAGTGCTGCGCGTGGGTCAGCGTGACCTTGACGCCGTCCAGGTCGACCGTTCCACCCTTGTTCGGATCGCGGATCTTGTCCTCCGAGACCGCCTTCTTCATCCAGACGAGCCAGTCGGCGAGCTCGACCGGCGCGACGACCACGCAATCCTCGTGCTTCTGGACCAGGTCGAGCGTGTTGCCGACATGGTCGTCGTGGCCGTGTGTGATCGCGATGGCGTCTATTCGCTCCGGCTCCTTCTCGCCCTCGGGGCATTTTGGATTCGTGAGCCATGGATCGACGTAGATCCGCTTTCCTCCCGGCGAATCGAAACGGAACGTGCCGTGGCCGAGCCAGGTCAGTTGAACTTCGGGCATCTCTCTCCTTTGTCTAGGCGACGCGGCGGGAGATTAACCAAGGCTGAGCAGGACGTACGCCTCGACCGGGTCGGTCTTTCCCTTGAGGTCGAGCGGGGGCAGCGGCTCGAGCATTGCGCCGCTCAGCTCGGCCGCCGTCGTGGCTCCGATCACGACCTTGCCCGGCTCTGCAGCGGCCTGGAGACGGGCCGCGAGGTTGGTCGTGTCGCCGATCGCTGTGAAGCTCCGCTGCTCGAGCGCGCCGACGTTCCCGATCACTGCCGGGCCGCTGTTCACGCCTACGCGGAAGCGCGGCCACTCCGGCCGGCCGCGCGCGACCGCTTCGGAAGCGTCTGCGAAGGAGAGCGCTGCTCGGGCCGCTCGCTGCGCGTGGTCGGGCTGGTCGGTTGCGGCGTTGAAGACGACCATCACCGCGTCTCCGGCGAAACGCTCGATCATCCCGTCCTCGGCCGCCACGACCGGGACGACCTCGGCCCAGTACGAATTCAGCATCGCGACCACCTGGGGCGGTGACGAGCGCTCGGAGAAGGCCGTGAAGCCCTGCAGGTCGGCGAAGAGCACGCTGACCTCCCGCTGCTCGCCGCCGAGCTCGCCGGCGCCCGGCTCTTCGCGGAGCCTCGCCAGGAGCTGGGGCGAGAGGTACGGGCTGAAGAGCTCGTCCAGCCTGCGTAGCTCTCCTGCGGCCTGCTGGAGGAGCCGCGTCTCCTCTTCGCTGAACTCGTCACCGACCTCGTCCTCGTCGACGGCACGGCTGAGCGCCTGCGCATAGCGGCGATCGACGAGCTCCCCGGTGTGCTCGAGGTACAGGTCCTTGAAGACGGCCGCGGCCGAGCGCCGGCGCCGGTACTCCTGGCGGGCGACGAGCGCGACGAGGCCGAACGCGGCGGCCATCAGCACGTGCCATTCCCACCACGAGGCGTGCCAGTTGCGGCCGAAGGCGATCGCGGCCATCGCTTCGGCGAGCAAGGTGAAGGCGGCGAAGACCGCGAGCGGCAACGGAGCGGGCCGTCGCCGGTAGAGGCCGAAGTAGCGGAGCGCCGCGAACGCGTAGAACGGGAGGGCCACTGCTGCGAGCCCGTAGAGCGGGCCGTGCGCCTCCTCGGGAGACAGCTCCCGGCTCAGCGGCTCGAGGTCGGCGAGCGAGTACACCGCCCAGAGTGCGAAGAGCGCGAAGACGATCCCCCGGAGCAGCCACTGGCGGCGCATGACCGCGGCCGAGGCCTCGGGGGACAGGTCGAGCGCGGAGGCCGCCGCGAAGATCCCTGCGATCACGAGCCCGACCGGGGTCGCGATCACGAACCCGGTGTTCTTGTGGTCGAGCAGCACTCCGGGAGTGGCCAGGGCGTGGAGCGCGAGAAACCCGGCGCTCGTCACGAAGGCGAGCGAGACGAGGAAGAGCCGCGCGTCGCCCAGTCGCCGCGCCGCCTCTCCGGACAGGTACCCGAGGACGACGCTGAGGAGCGCTGTGACCAGGACGAGCCAGAAGTGCGCCGGGTGGTGCTCCCAGTGCACGTCGAGCTTGGGTCGGCTGAGCAGGAGCGCGAGGCCCAGCACCGGAATGGCCAGAGGGACGAACCAGCGGGTCAAACCAGGCGACCCTAACGCGGAAGGACCCGGGCACGAGCCGCCGAATCAGCTGGCATGCGCCGCTGGGTCCCCGTCGCGATCGCGCTCACCGCAGCCGCCGCTCAGATGGCGGGCGCTCCGGTGCTCGCCTTCTACCTGATGCTGCTCGCGGTGCCGGTTCTCGCCGGAGCCGCGCTCGCGCTGTTCGGTGAGCTGCTCGATGCCCGCACCGCAGGGATGGTGCAGCCGCAAGTGATGCTCGAGCCGATGCTCTCGGCGGTCGCGCTCTTCTGCGTGGTCGCAGGCACGGCCGCGGGCTCCGTCCTGTTCGCTCTGTGGGGCTGTCTGGCCGCCTACGGGCTGCAGACGCTGCTCGGGCTCGGCACCGAGCTTCGGTCGCCTGCCCTAGAGCGGTAGCGCGTCCGCCGCGCTGCGGGCGAAGTCGACGAGCGGCTGCACGGCGAAGAACGAGCCGACGTTGACGACCATCGCGAGGAACGCAGCGCTCGAGAGCATGATCTCCCGCGGAGGAGAGCCGCCGACCGGCGCGAGCCCGAGCTCGGCAGCCGGCCGCATGTACATCGAGCGGATGACCGCGAGGTAGTAGTAGAGGCTGACGAGTGTCGCCACGACGCCGACGATCACGAGCCAGTTCCAGCCGGCCTCGGACGCCGCGGAGAAGATGAGGAACTTGCCCATGAAGCCGCCCGTCAGCGGGAAGCCGGCAAATCCCAGCATGAAGGTGGCCATCGAGAAGCCGAGCAGCGGCCGCTCCCAGCCGAAGCCGGCGAGGTTCGCGAGTGTGACCGGCTCTCCCAACTCGCGCTCGCGCGCGGCAACGACCGCGAAGGCGCCGACCGAGATCGCCGCGTACGGGATCAGGTAGTAGAGGAGCGCGCGACCGCCGAGGGAGTTGTTCGCGGAGACCGCGATCAGCATGAACCCCGCGTGCGAGATCGACGAGTACGCGAGGAGGCGCTTGACGTTCGCCTGGACGAGCGCGGCGATGTTGCCCCAGGCGAGGGAGATGCACGCGAGAACGGCGATGGCGATCGTCCAGAGGTCGTCGTTGGCGGGGAACGCGACCGTCAGCAGGCGCAGCGCGACGGCGAGCGCGACCGCCTTGGTCGCCGCGGCCATGAAGCCGGTGACCGGCGTCGGTGCGCCCTCGTAGACGTCAGGCGTCCACATGTGGAACGGCGCGGCCGAGGCCTTGAACGCGAGCCCGGCGATGATCATCGCGAGCCCGACGAGCAGGAGCGGATCGTCGACCAGGTTGTTGGTCTCCGTCGACTGCGCGATCGCCGAGAAGCCGAGCTCGCCGGTCGAGCCGTACACGAGCGCCGAGCCGAAGAGCAGGACGGCCGAGCCCATCCCGCCGATGATCAGGTACTTGAGTCCCGCCTCGAGCGAGCTCTCGACGTCGATCTCGATCGCGCACAGCACGTACAGGCAGACCGAGAACCATTCGAGCCCGAGGAAGAGCGTCATCAGGTTCGACGCCTGGACGAGGAAGGCCATGCCCGCGCCGGCCGTGACCAGAAGCGCGTAGTACTCGCCGATGTGGTCGCGGCGCATCCGCGCCGAGTAGGACACGCCGATCGTGAGCAGGCCCGCGCCCATGACGACGATCTGGACGAACGCCGCGAAGCGGTCGCGTGTGATCGCGTCCGCGACCTCGAGGCTCGCGTCCGGGCTCTCGATGTAGACGAGTGCGGCCATGACCCCGGCCCCGATGAAGCCGAGCGCGGCGATGAAGGCCACGAACGGCCGGAGCAGCCAGCGCGGGACGAAAACGCCGCTGAGCAGGCAAATCGCGGCGGCGCCGAGCGCGACGAGCGAGGGCGAGAGCGCGAACCAGTCGACTGAGGGCGTGTCGATCATCGGCTCGTGCTCGTGATCGGCGTGTTGACGAAGTCCATCCGGCCTTCCGGCGGCTCGTCGTTGATGCGGGCGATTTCCGCGAACGAATTCGGCCCTGGGTTCAGCGTCGTCCCGATCGCGTTGTCGCTGATCGCCGCGGGCCAGGCGGAGAGCGCGAGCAGGCAGCCGACGAGCGGGACGACGATCCCGAGCTCGGCCGGGCGCAGGTCGAGGGCGACCTCGGGCACCGCCGGCCCCGGCTCCTTGTGCAGCACCGCGGAGATCAGGCGCAGCATGTACATCGCAGCGAGCACGATCCCGACGGCGCCGACGACCGACCAGCCCCAACCAGTGCTGAAGACACCGGCGAGGATCAGGAACTCACCCGCGAACGCGGACGAGCCCGGCACGGCGAGCGCGATGATTCCCGTGACCATCACCATCGTCGCCAGCGCCGGCCTCCCGCGCGCCATGCCGCCCAGGCGGTCGAGGCTCCCGGTCGAGGTGCGCCGCTCGATCGTGCCGGCGAGCAGGAAGAGCGAGGCCGAGAGGAGCCCGTGGTTGACGGCCTGCAGGATCGAGCCGCTGACTCCGAGCCCGCCCTTGGCGAAGACGCCGATCGTGATCAGCCCCATCTGCGCGAGGCTCGAGTAGGCGATCACGCCGCGGATGTCGGGCGCGCGGAACGCGAGCAGCGAGCCGTAGACGAGCCCGATCGCGGCGAGCGCGAGGATCACGTTGCGCCAGTCGGCGAACGGCCCCGGGAACTCGACGAAGCAGATCCGGATGAACCCGAAGACCGCGGCCTTCGAGATCACGCCCGAGAGCACCGCGGCGACCTCGGGCGACGACTCCCGGTAGGCGTCCGGCAGCCAGCCGTGGAACGGGAAGAGCGGGGCCTTGACCGCGAACGCCGCAGCGAAGCCGAGGAAGAGCCACGTGCTGTCGCTCGGGGGCGCGGTGACGAGGTCGAACGTCCCCTGCTGGAGACCGAAGACGATCACCGCGGCGAGCATCAGCAGCGACCCCGCCATCGTGTAGATCACGAACTTGACCGTCGCGCCGAGGCGCCCGGGCCCGCCCCAGACCCCGATCAGGACGTAGAGCGGGATCATCATCGCCTCGAAGAAGACGTAGAAGAGAAAGAGGTCCTGCGCCGCGAAAACGCCGACGACGGCGGACATCAGGAAGAGCATCAGCCCGAAGTAGGCCCGAGGCCGGTCACGCCCGACCCAGAACCCGTATGCGATCGCCGCCGCCATGACCACGACCGCGAGCCCCGCCAGCCAGAACGAGAACGCGTAGAACCCGACGTGATACGAGACGTCGAGGTCGCTGAACCAGGTCACCTGCTGGTCGAAGTTCGGCGTCACCGAGGTGCTGTCGAAGTCCATCCTCGCCAGCGCGGTGATCCAGAACCCGACCTCCGCGAGCGCGAAGAGGAGCGCGATCGGGCCTGCGACGCGTGGGATCGGGAGCAGCCAGACGATGATCGCGCCGGCGAGCGGCAGGAAAATCAGGATCGTTGCGAGCCAATCCGTCATTTGACCCAGACGAAGACGAGGGCGAGGACGGTGACACTCCCGGCGATCGCGAGCGCGTACGTGCGGACGAGGCCGGTCTGCACGTCGCTCAGATCACCGGCAAGGCGGCGTGCGCCCGACGCGATTCCGGTGATCGAGCCGAGCACGATCGGCCCCTCGAAGCGGTCGCGCAGCCAACACGCGAGCAGCACCGTCGGCCGGTAGAAGACCGTGTCGTAGAGCTCGTCGAAGTAGAACTTGTGCTCGAGCACCGCACGCACGCCTCTGGCCTGCGGGATGCGGAGCTTCCGTGACGAGTACGCGGCCCAGGCGACGGCGATTCCGGACAGACCGAGCGCCAATGCGGCCACGCTGGTCCAGAATTCCTGTGTCCCGCTCGGCTCGACGAGCGGCTGGACGGTCGGCTCGAGGAAGTCGCCGAACGGGTCCCAGACGCCCGGTATGTCGACCCAGCCGCCGACGACCGCAAGGAGACTGAGCACCGCGACCGTCCACGCCATCCAGACCCAGGGCTCGGTCCGCTCGGGGCGGTGCATGTGCTCGCGCGCGTAGGGGGACGGCTCGCCGCCGAAGACGATGAAGATCATCCGGAACGTGTAGAGGCCGGTCAGGAACGCGCCGATCACGCCGACGACGAACAGGATCTGCCCGTAGGTGCCGGCGGCGAGCGCGGAGGCGAGGATCGCGTCCTTCGAGAAGAATCCGGAGAGCGGCGGGATCCCGGTCAGCGCGAGCCCGCCGATCAGGAAGGCCCAGTACGTCCGCGGCAGGTATTTGCGCAGCCCGCCCATCTTCCGCATGTCCTGCTCGCCGACGAGCGCGTGGATGACGATCCCGGCCGCGAGGAAGAGCAGCGCCTTGAAGAACGCGTGCGTCATCAGGTGGAACATCGCGTTCGCGTACGCGCCCAGGCCCGCCGCGAGGAACATGTAGCCGATCTGGGACATCGTCGAGTAGGCGATCACGCGCTTGATGTCCGTCTGCACGAGCGCGATCAGCCCGGCCAGGAGGAGCGTCGCGGCGCCGAGGCCGGCGGCGAGGTCCTGGACGTGCGGGGCCGCCTCGAAGATTGGCGCCGTGCGCACGAGGAGGTAGACGCCCGCAGTGACCATGGTCGCCGCGTGGATGAGGGCGCTGACGGGGGTCGGGCCCTCCATCGCGTCTGGGAGCCACGTCTGGAGCGGGAGCTGCGCGGACTTGGCGACCGCGCCTCCGAGCAGGCCGAGCGCGATCAGGTTCACTGCCCAGCCTCCGCTCGTCCCGCCCGCCCACGAGAACGCGCTCTCGTAGGTCAACGAGCCGGTCTTCTGGAGGAGCAGGAACAGGGCGAGCACCATCGTCGCGTCGCCGAACGCGTTCATGATGAACGCCTTCTTGGCGGCGGCCACCGCGGACGGCCGCTCGTGGTGGAAGCCGATCAGCAGGTACGAGCTGAGCCCGACGAGGCCCCAGCCGACGAGCAGGAGCAGCAGGTTCCCGCCCTGGACGAGCATCAGCATCGAGAACACGAACAGCGCCATGTACGCGAAGTAGCGGCGCTCCTCGTCCTCGCCGTCCATGTAGCCGATCGAGTAGCCGACGATCAGCGCGCCGACGCCGGAGACGATCAGCATCATCAGGATCGACAGCGGGTCGACCAGCAGGCTGAGGCCGACGTTGAAGTCTCCGACCGAGAGCCAGGTCCAGGCGGTCGTCAGGTGCGTGCGCTCGTCGTCCGGATTGCCGGCGATCGAGAAGAAGTCGATCGCTGCAGCGACGAACGAGACCGCCACCGAGAGCGTCGCGAGGTAGCCCGCTCCCTTCCTCGACCAGCGCGTGCCGCCGAGGGTGATCAGCACTGCCGCAGCGAGCGGCGAGAAGAGACAGACCCAGGCGGCGGCGATCACAGCGCGACGCTCTCCGGCGTGAGCCGACGCGCGAGGACGGCGGCGATCGGCGGAACACGGCTCTCGGGATCCGCGCTCGGGTCGTAGGCGGTCAACGCGGCCGCGGCGATCTCGAAGCGCTCGGAGACCGAGTCCAGCGCCTGTTCGAGCTCCTCGACGCCCGGGCCACCCTCCACGGAGAGCGCGTTGGCGCGCGCGACTGAGGCGTCGATGACGTCGAGGTCGATGTGCACGTAGACCGCGTCGACACGACCGGACAGCTCTTCCAGCGCGTCGTCGAGCGTCTCCACGTCGGCTCGGCGGAGCGGCGAGTCGGCGACGCGGTCAACTTCGGTCGGGTCGAGGTCGCGGGCTCCCACGAGTACCGCGTTCTCGGCGGGAACGGCACGCAGCCCCTCGATCGTGCGGCGCAGCTCGAGCCAGCCCTCGCCGAGCAGCATCGCGAGCCCCATTCCGTCGAGGAAACCGCTCGTCGTCGAATCGGGGCTGTGGAAGTCGCCGTGCGCGTCGAACCAGATGACGCCGACGTCGCGGCCGAGCCCGGCGACGGTTCCCAGCGACGTGAAGCAGTTGACCGCGAGGACGAGCGGGACACGTCCCTCCTGAACCGCCGCGCGCACCGCCGAGGAGACCGCGCGCATGACCTCGAACGACTCCGCGATCTCATTCGGGACCTGGTTCGGCCGGGGCGGCTCGACGACGACGGTCTCGCCGCCGATCGCCTCGGCGAGCTTGGCGGGCCCGAGGCTCAGGCTCGCGTGCTCGCGGCCGAGGTAGTAGGGCACCTGGATGAGGGTGGCGCCGCTCATCCGCGGAGCGTCGACAGCTTGTCGACGTCCAACTCCAGCCTTCGTCGATGGACCGCGACGATCAGGCCGAGCCCGACGACGACTTCCGACGCGGCAACCGCCATCACCGCGAGCGCGAAGATCTGCCCGTCCATCTCCGCGTGGTGCCGCGAGAACGAGATGAACGCGAGGTTCGCGCCGTTGAGCATGATCTCGATCGAGAGCAGGATGATCAACGGGCTGCGCCGGAGCATCACGCCGAGCGTCCCGATCGCGAACAGGAACGCGGCGAGGGCGAGGTACCAGGTGGGGTCGGGGCCCTTCACGGCGTTCGCTCCTCGTCCGTGGCGTGGCTGCCGAGCACGACGCCTCCGACCGCGGCCGCGAGCAGCACGATCGAGGTGACCTCGAACGCGAGCAGGTGGTCGGTGAGGAAGAGCGTCCCGATCTCCGCGGGGGTACCGAAGCTCGCGCCGATGTCCGGCGCCTCCGCAAGGCGTCCGCTCGCCTTGAGCCCGATCACGATCACGATCTCGACCATCAGCGCGCCCGCTGCTGCGACCGCACCGAGCGCCTGCCAGCTCGGCCCGCCCGCCCACGGCGCATCCGCGTCCCGCCCGAGGTATGCGATCACGAACAGGAACATGACCATCACGGCGCCCGCGTAGACGAGCACCTGCGCCGCGGCGACGAACTCCGCGGAGAGCAGCAGGTAGAGGACCGCCAGCGAGCCGAGGTTTCCGATCAGCGCGAGCGCGGAGTAGAACGGGTTCGTGAACGAGACGACCGCGGCGCCGGAGCCGAGGCACGCGAATGCGGCGGCGAACCACACCACCCAGACCAGCGCATTGCCCACTTAGGAGCGCTCCTTGTAGGCCGGGATCGGCGTGTCGTACAGGCTCCGGTCGGCCACCGGCACCCGCTTGATCGGCTCCGCCAGCAGCATGTCCTTCGTGTAGATCAGGTCGTCGCGCGAGTACTCGGAGATCTCGAACTCCTGCTCGAGCGTGATCGCGTCGAACGGGCAGGCCAGCTCGCAGTAGCCGCAGAAGATGCAGCGCGAGAGGTTGATCTCGTAGATGCGGGCGTAGCGCTCTCCCGCCGAGACGCGGTTGCCCGCGGTGTTCTCCTCGGCGACGACGCGGATGCAGTCGGCCGGGCACGCGGCCGCGCAGAGCGAGCAGCCGACGCACTTCTCGAGGCCGTTCTGGTGACGCCAGAGCCGGTGGCGTCCACGGAAGCGCGGATAGAGCGGGCGCTTGTACTCCGGGTACTGCTGCGTGATCGGCTTCTTGAAGACCTGCTTCAGCGTGACGCCGAAGCCCTTGACCGAGTCGAGTGGCTGGGGGCTCATGCGCGCCCCTCGCCGGCGGCGGCTCCCGGCCGGCGAAACCGGCCTCCGCCTCCGCCTGACGCCCCTGCGGGCACGGTGCTCTCCGGGCCCGTATTGCTCATACTGTTCCCTCCGGCTCCGCACCCGCAGCGGCGCCCGAGGAACGCGCAAGCGGATCCCACGGCCCTACTCATGAGAAAGCCACCACGAGCGCAGCGGTCACGAGCGCGTTGATCGTCGCCACCGGCAGCAGCACCTTCCAGCCGAAGGCCATCAGCTGGTCGTAGCGCAGGCGCGGAAGCGTCGCGCGCAACCAGATGAACAGGAAGATCAGGACGAGCACCTTGAGCAGGAACCAGATCGGTCCCAGTGGCGCCCACGGTCCGATCCAGCCTCCCAGGAAGAGCGTCACGCAGAGGCCGGAGAGCACGATCATGTTCACGTACTCGGCCATCGAGAAGAGGCCGAAGCGCATCCCGCTGTACTCGGTGTGGTACCCGGCGACGAGCTCGGTGTCCGCCTCCGGGAGGTCGAAGGGCGGACGGTTCGTCTCAGCCGTGCCGGCGGCCAGGAAGACGATCAGGCCGACGAACTGCGGGACCGCGTACCAGACCGTGTCCTGCTGCTTGTCGACGATCCCCGTCAGCGAAAGCGTGCCCGCCATGATCACGACGCCGAGGACGGAGAGCGCGAGCGAGACCTCGTACGACACCATCTGCGCGCAGGTCCGCATCGACCCCAGCAGCGCGTACTTCGAGTCCGAGGCCCAGCCGCCGACGATGAAGCCGTACACGCCGAGCGCGCCGAGGGCGAAGATCAGGATCAGCGAGATCGGCACGTCCGCGATCTCCCCGGAAATGTCGTAGCCCGCGATGTGCCAGCCTTCCCCCCACGGGATGACCGCGAATGCGGCGAGCGCCGTGAACGCGGAGACGATCGGCGCGGTGATGTACAGGAAGTCGACCGCGGTCGCCGGGTAGAAGCTCTCCTTGCGAATCAGCTTCACGAGGTCGGCGATCGGCTGCAGGAGGCCGAACGGGCCCGCGCGGTTGGGGCCGTAGCGAAGCTGCATGCGCCCGAGGAGCTTGCGCTCGACCCACGTCATGTAGGCGAACATGCCGAGCAGGAGGTTGATGATGAGCGCGGCCTTGATCAGGTCGATCCACCACGGTTCGTTCATCCGCTGACCTCGACATGCGTTCCGAGGTCGCGGGCGTGCTCGGACGGGACGCGGGCCACTCCCGCGGCGACGTTCTTGTTCACACGCGCGCGAAGGTCGACCGAGGTGCCGTTCGAGCGGACGTGCACCGTGGAGCCCGGCTCGACGCCGAGGCGGGTCGCGTCGCTCGGAGCGAGCTCGATCACCGGGTCGGGGCGCTGGAACTGGAGTTCCGGTATGCGGTCGATGGCCGGGCCCGCGAAGAGCGGGCGGTAGCTGACGAGCCGCAGGCCTTTGCCGTCACCGTTCGTCTCGGCGGGCGTCGCTGCCGGGACCTCGATCCCCTCGGCGCGCTGCGGCAGTGCGGCGCGCTCTCCGATGTCGGAGTAGTCGATGCCCCCATAGCAGCGCTCCGAGAGCTCGGCGAACACCTGCGGCGGGTGCGGCGAGACCTCGACGTCGAAACGCTGGGCGAGCTTGGCGATCCAGGCCAGCTCGTCCGGGCAGGGCGGGATCACGGCGCGGCGCAGGCGCTGGAGCCGCCCCTCGAGGTTGACGTACGTGCCTTCGCGCTCGAGGTAGCTCGTTCCGGGAAGGACGAGGTCGCTCCAGCCGCGCACGGGCGAGCGGAACATCGAGATCGCCAGGACGCGCCCGGCTCGGTCGGCCAGGGCGCGGACGTCCGGGTTCGCCGCCGCTTCGTCCCCGGAGACGATGAGGAGCTCGATCGGCTCCGGGTCGGCCTCCTCTCCGTCGGCCGCCGCCGCCCAGCCGTCGGCGACCCCGCGGCCGTTCGCGGTCTCCGGGAGGTGGAACGCGGCGCTGCCGGGCTTGGCGGCGAGGCCGAGCTCGGCGGCGAGGGATGCGACGCGCGCGCCGCCGTTCCCGTTCGGGCCCGACCAGATGAGGATCGTCCGCTCGGTCGAGCGGATCCTGTCTCCGAGCTCGTTCCGGACCCTGGCCACGCCCTCGTCGGCGGCGCCGATCTCGTTCTCGACCACCTCGGCGCCCGCCCGGCGCGCGGCCTTGACCCAGAGGTCGACGATGGGCGCGCGCTCGACGACGGGGTCGTCGCCGAGGATCACGATCAGGTCCGCGTCGCGGATCGCGGACAGCGGCAGGCGGAACGCGTCGAGGGCGAGGCTGACGTCCTCCGGCATCACTGCGCAGTGAGCGCCCAGCCCTTTGCGGAGCAACTTGCCGAGGGCGTACGCCTGCTCGACGGTCTCCGAGCCGGACAGCGCGGTGACGATGTTCTTCCCTGCGGCCCGGAGCAGCGCCTCGGCTTCGTCGAGTGCCGCGTCCCAGGAGATGGTCTCGTAGCGGCGGACGCCGACTTTGCGACCGGGATCGCTCGCGCGGTCCCCGGCGCGCAGGTGGGAGAAGCCGAATCGGCCCTTGTCGCAGAGCCAGCCCTCGTCTACTTCCGGGTGGTTGCGCGAGACGACCCGCTTGACCTTGCCCTCGCGCGTCGTGGCGTCCACGTTGCACCCGACCGGGCACATGCCGCAGACCGTTGGCACGTCCTGGATCTCCCAGGGGCGCGCCTCGAAGCGGTACTGCGTCGACGTGAGCGCTCCGACGGGGCAGAGCTCGATCACGTTGCCGGAGAACGGCGCGCTGTATGGCTCGTCCTCGAAGGTCGCGATGACCGACTGCGAGCCGCGGTCGCGCGCGATCAGCTGGCTGTCCTCGGCGACGTCGGACGAGAAGCGCGTGCAGCGGTAGCAGAGGATGCAGCGCTCGCGGTCGAGGGCGATCGTCGGCGAGATCGGGATCGGCTTCTCGAACGTGCGCTTGGGGAAGGTGTTGCGCGTGACGGGCGGGCCCCAGCGGAACGTGAGGTCCTGCAGCGGGCACTCGCCGCCCTTGTCGCAGACCGGGCAGTCGAGTGGATGGTTGACGAGGATGAACTCGAGCGTGGAGTTCTGGCCGTCGGCTGCGAGCTGGGACGTCTGCGCGGTCTTGACCACCATCCCGTCGGCCGCGGTGAGCGTGCAGCCCGCCTGGAGCTTCGGCGTCCCCTCGACCTCGACGAGGCACATGCGGCAGGCGCCGACGGGCGGCCCGAGCCGCGGCTCGTAGCAGAAGACCGGAATCTCGATCCCCGCGGCGAGCGCCGTCTCGACGAGCCCCGTCCCCTTCGGCACCTGGATCTCGCGGCCGTCGACAACGACCGTCACCACTTCGGGCGCACTCATGTCACACCCCAACCCCGGGGTCAGACCCCGCCCCAAAAGAGTGTCGTTTTGTCCACGACCCGGGGTCAGACCCTGCCCCAAAAGAGTGGCGATTCGTCCCCAGGCTCATGCTGGCACCTCGGCGACCGGGCTGTGCGTGTGCTGGTCGATCGGGGCCATGACTCCTTCGAGCGAGGACTCGCCGCCGTACGGGCAACCGCCCTCGTCGATGTGCGCCTCGAACTCGTCCCGGTACTTGTCGATGTAGCTGCGCACCGGCCAGACCGCGAAGTCGCCGAGCGCGCACAGTGACCGGCCCTCGATGCGATTACAGATCCCACGCAGCAGGTCGAGGTCCGAGTGCTCCGCCTGGCCCGACTCGATCTTCTCCAGCAGCCGGACCATCCAGCGCGTCCCCTCGCGGCACGGCGTGCACTTCCCGCACGACTCGTGCATGTAGAACTTCTCCGCTCGCAGGGCGAGCTGAACCATGCAGGCGCGGTCGTCGACGACGATGATCGCCGCCGAGCCGAGGAACGACCCGGCCGCCTGGATCGAGTCGAAGTCGGCAGGCGTGTCGATCTCGTCCGGCGTGAAGACGGGCACCGACGAGCCGCCGGGGATGATCGCCTTCAGCGATCTGCCGCCGGGGATGCCGCCGCCGACGTCGTAGATCAGCTCGCGCAGCGTCGTCCCGAGTGGCAACTCGTAGTTCCCCGGCCGCTCCACGTTCCCCGAGAGCGAATAGACGACGGTGCCCGGCGACGACTCCGGTCCGATCTTCTTGTACTCCGCCACGCCCATGTCGAGGATGACCGGCACGTTGGCGAGCGTCTGGACGTTGTTGATCAGCGTCGGCGCTCCGTACAGTCCGGCGACCGGCGGGAACGGCGGCCGCGGCCTCGGCTGCCCGCGCTTGCCCTCCAGCGAGTCGAGCAGCGCGGTCTCCTCACCGCAGATGTAGGCACCGGCCCCGCGGTGGATGACGAGGACGACGTCGCCGAGCAGCCCGGCGTCGCGGACCTCGTCGGCCGCCGCCTTCAGCACCTCGTACTCAGCCACGTACTCGCCGCGGATATAGATGAAGACGTTCTTGGAGCCGATGGCGTGGGCGGCGATCAGGCAGCCCTCGATGAAGCGGTGGGGAACGCGGCGCATGATCTCGCGGTCCTTGAACGAGCCCGGCTCGGACTCGTCCGCGTTCGCCACGACGTAGGTCGGCTTGCCCGCCGCCTCGGGCGGCTGGACGAGGCTGAGCTTGCGTCCCATCGGGAAGCCCGCGCCGCCGCGTCCGCGCAGCGCCGCGTTCGAGATCTCCTCGATCACGGCCTCGCGGCTCATTCCGCGCGCCCGTTCCAGCACGCCGTAGCCGCCGACGGCCCTGTACTCGTCGAGCCGAGCGAGGTCGTGCTCGTCCGCGCCGGCGAGGATCAGCTCCTGGACGTCAGCCATTCCTCAGCTCCTGGACGATTCCGGGGACGTCCTCCGGCCGGGTGGGTTCTCGATAGCGGTGATCGACGACGACGACCGGCGCGTACCCGCAACCGCCGGCACACTCGATCGTCCGCAGCGTGACCTTGCCGTCCTCGCTGGTCTCGCCCGGCTTCACGCCAAGCGCTTCGGCGAACGCGTCCACGACCTGCTGCGCGCCGACGAGCGCACACGAGACGTTCGTGCAGACCTCGACCATGTGCTCTCCGACCGGAGCCATCTGGTACATGTCGTAGAAGGACGCGACCGACTGCACGTGGGCCGGCGTCAGGTCGAGCGCCTCCGCTACCTCCTCCAGCGCCTCCCGCGGAAGCCAGCCGCCGTATGCCCGCTGCGCGAGCCGCAGTCCGCTCATCACGCCCGACCGGGGGTCGGGATACGGCGCCGCGGCCTCGCGGATCTCCTCGCGCAAACTCACCGGTCGACCTCGCCCATGACGCTGTCGAGCGAGCCGACGATCGCGATCATGTCGGCGATCAGCGAGCCGCGCATGCAGGTCGCGGTGGCCTCGAGGGCGACGAACGAGGGCGCCCGGAACTTCACGCGCCACGGCTTCGGGCCGCCGTCGGAGACGACGAAGCAGCCCATCTCGCCACGCGGCGACTCGACCGTCACGTAGACCTCGCCCTCGGGCACGCGGTAGCCCTCGGTGACGATCTTGAAGTGATGGATCAGCGACTCCATCGAGGTGTGGAGCTCGTGCCGCGGCGGGAGCACGACCTTGCGGTCGTCGGCGATCCACGGTCCCTCGGGCATCCCGTCCAGGCACTGCTCGATGATCCGCACCGACTCGCGCATCTCGTCCATCCGCACCAGGTAGCGGTCGTAGACATCTCCGTTGGGGTAGACCGGGACTCGGAAGTCCATGGCCGGATAGGCGAGGTAGGGCCGGTCGCGGCGCAGGTCCCAGTCGACGCCCGACGCGCGCAGCACCGGGCCGGACTGCCCCAGAGCGATCGCATCGGCCGCGGAGAGCAACCCGATGTCGCGCGTCCGCTCGAGCCAGATCTCGTTCCGCGAGAGGATCGCCTCGTACTCGTCGATCGCCTTCGGCATCCACTCGACGAACTTCCGGCACTCGGCCTCGAAGCCGCGCGGGACGTCCTCGGCGAGCCCGCCGGCCTGGAAGTAGCGCGTGTGCATGCGCATCCCCGTCACGAGCTCGGACAGGTCGAGCACCATGTCGCGCTCGCGGAAGCAGTACCAGAACATCGAGATCGCTCCCAGCTCGAGCGCGCTCGTCCCGAGGAAGATCAGGTGCGAGTGGATCCGGTTCAGCTCGCAGAGGAGCGTCCGCATCCACGTCGCCTTCTGCGGCACCTCGATCTCGAGCAGCTTCTCGATGGCCAGGACGAAGACGAGCTCGTTGTTCTGGAAGGCGACGTAATCGATCCGCTCCGGGTACGTGATCGCCTTCCACCACGTCTTCTGCTCCATGTTCTTCTCGAAGCCGGTGTGCAGGTAGCCGATCACCGCGCGCAGGCCGACCACGCGCTCGCCGGAAAGGTCGACGACGAGGCGGAGGACGCCGTGCGTCGACGGATGGTTCGGGCCGAAGTTGACCTGGAGGATGTCCTCGGAGTCTTCGAGCCCGGCGGGGACCTGGAGGATTGTCGGGACCGGAGTCGGGATCCGCGACCCCTCGTAGATGCGGCGGCTCTCGGTGATCGCCATCACTCGGCTCCCGAGAAGCGCACCGGCTCGCCGCCGATCGGATAGTCCTTGCGCAGCGGGTGTCCCTCCCAGTCGTCCTCCATCAGGATCCGACTGAGGTTCGGGTGGCCGTCGAAGTGGATGCCCATCAGGTCGAACGCCTCGCGCTCGTGCCAGTCGGCGGTCGGCCACACCTCGATCACGCTGGGCACGCTCTGGCCCTCGTCGATCCACACCTGGACGCGGACGACGCCGGCGCCGGGAATCTGGAGGAGGTGGTAGTTGACCGCGAACCGGGCAGGCTTGGGGCTCGGTGTGCGCGCGAAGCCCTGCGCGCTCTGCGAGCCGAGGTCGCGCCCGGCCGCGGTGCCGTAGTAGCCGGCCACCTCGCGGCGGCCCCAGCCGAGGTAGTCGACCGGGGTGATGTCCGACAGGAAGCTGAAGCCCTCCTCGTCGCGGAGGTGCGTGCACGCCTCGACCAGCCGAGCGGGGTCGACGACCAGCGTTGTCTCGCCGTGCGACTCCTTGCGCTCGACGAGCCCGGGGACTCCTTCGAACGTCAGCTCGCTACTCCGCGGATCTCGTAGGCCGGCGGAACCCCCGCCTTGATCTTCTCCTGCAGGCGGACGATGCCCTCGACGAGCGCCTCGGGCCGGGGCGGGCAGCCGGGCACATGGATGTCGACCGCGACGATCTTGTCGACGCCCTGGAGGATCGCGTAGTTGTTGAACATCCCGCCCGAGCTCGCGCACGCGCCCATGGCGATCACCCACTTCGGCTCGAGCATCTGGTCGTAGATCTGGCGCAGCGGCGCGGCCATCTTGTGGGCGACGCGTCCGGAGACGATGAGCAGGTCGGCCTGGCGCGGCGACGAGCGGAAGACCTCCGCCCCGAAGCGTGCGATGTCGTAGCGCGACGAGACGATCGACATCATCTCGATCGCGCAGCAGGCGAGCCCGAACGTGTCGGGCCAGATCGAGTTGCCCTGCGCCCAGAGCACCGCCTTCTCGACCGTCGTCAGCATCAGCCGGTCTTCGAGGTCGCCGAGCTCCTGCTCGAAGACGCCCGGCCCTTTGCCCTTCCAGAGGACGCGCTCCGAGTTGAGGCCCCAGTCGGCCAGGCGCTGCTTCTTCCTCACCGCCACTTCAGGGCACCCTTCCGCCAGATGTACACGTACGCGAGCGCGAGAATCGCGACGAAGAACCCGAACTCCGCGAAGCCGAACCAGCCGAGCGGCTTCAGCACGACGCCGAGCGGATAGAGAAACACGATCTCGATGTCGAAGACGATGAAGAGCATCGCCGTCAGGTAGAAGCTGATCGTGAAGCGGTTCTGATGGGGCGGGCCCTGCGAGACGCCCGACTCGAACGGCAGCTGTCGCGTCCTCGTCCTCCGTGCCGGGCGCGTCGCGAACACGAACGACATCAGGATCATGGACGCCGGAATCACGAGCGCGAGCACCCCGTACATGAGGAACGGGAGCCAGCTATCGAGCATCTGCGCGCCGACCGTTCCGGGCCAATTCGGCGGGTAACGTACCACGGCACGAGCAGCCCGCGATTCGGCTCAACGATGAGGGTATCGGCTGTTACAAACTCTCCCGGCGAGAGGGATCGAAACGGCCCGGCGCGTTGCTACCATGAGAGCGATGGCAACGATCGAACAGGAAGCCCTGGTCAGCATCACCGAAGCCGCCGCGACGAAGATCCGCGGGCTGATGGCCGAGGAGCCCGCCGGCGAGGCGGAAGTGCTCCGCATCGCGGTTCAGGGTGGCGGTTGCTCGGGCTTCGAGTACGCGCTCGGCTTCGACACCGGGGCGCAGGAAGGCGACCACCGGATCGACGCGTTCGGGATCCCGGTCGTCGTCGACCCGTCCAGCGCGCCGTACCTGCAGGGCACGCAGATCGACTTCGTCGAGGGGCTCCAGGGCGGGTTCGCGATCAACAACCCGAACGTCAGCTCGTCCTGTGGATGCGGCCACTCGTTCCAGGTCGAGGAGGGTGCGGAAGGTGAGACGCCTGCCGCAGGCCCTCCGTGCGGCTCCGGCTGCAGCTGAGCCTCCTCGTTAGCATTCACGCCCAGTGAGCACCGAGGGCGTCGTCGACATCACGATTCTCGGCGCGGGTCCCGTTGGGCTCGCCGCCGCCTATTACGCCGGTCACCGTGACGCGACCGTGCGGATCGTCGAGAGCCTGGAGCAGCTCGGCGGCCAGGTCGCGGCGACGTACCCCGAGAAGCACGTCTACGACGTCGCCGGGCACCCGAAGATCCTCGGGCAGAACCTCGTCGACCTTTGCGTCGAGCAAGGCCTCCAGTACGGCGCGGAGGTGAAGCTGGGCGAGGAGGCGAAGACGCTCGAGCGCGTCACGCACGAGGGCGAGGAGGTGTACGCGCTGACGACGGACGCGGGCGGCCCCTACCTGTCTCGGGCGTTGATCATCACGGCCGGCCACGGCGCGTTCGAACCGCGGAAGCTCGGCATCGAAGACGTCGACACGTGGCTCGGACGGGGGCTCCACTACGTCGTCAAGGAGAAAGCGCAGTTCGCCGGCAAGAGCTGCGTGATCGTCGGCGGAGGAGACTCGGCGCTCGATTGGACACTCGGGCTCCAGGACACCGCCGACCTGCCGATCACGCTCGTCCACCGCCGGGATCGCTTCCGCGCCCTCGAGTCGTCGGTGAACGAGGCGCGGCGCCTGGAGGGCGAGGGCGCAGTCCGGATCCTCACGCCGCACGAGGTGCGGGAGGTGCACGGCGACGGACACATCGAGGCGGTCACGATCGAGAACACCGCCTCCGGCGAAGTGGAGCGCTACGACTGCCAGGCGCTGATCACGCTGCTCGGGTTCGTCTCCCACCTGGGCGCGATCGCCGACTGGGGAATCGAGCTCGAGGGCAAGCGGCAGCTCAAGGTCGACCCGATGACCTGCGAGACGTCGAAGCCGCTCGTCTTCGCGGCCGGCGACGTTGCGGGCTACTCGGGGAAGATCACGCTGATCACGATCGGCATGGGTGAGGCCGCGATCGCCGCGAACAACGCGATCGCCCAGATCCGCGGCGAGAAGGTCCAGCCCAAGTACTCGACGGATTGACGATGAAGGTCGCGGGCAAGTCCGCGGTCGTCACGGGCGCTGCCGCCGGCATCGGACGGGCAGTGGCGCGGGCCCTCGTCCAGGAAGGCGCTTCGGTCCTCATCGCGGACGTGGACGAGGAATGGGGGCGCGAAGCAGAGACGGAGCTCCGCTCCGACGGCGGCAGTGCGCTCTTCGTGCGCGCGGACGTCTCGTCCGAAGGCGACGTCCGGTCGATCGTCGGTCTGGCCGAGGAAGAGTTCGGCGGTCTCGACATTCTCGTGAACAACGCGTTCACGGGCGGGATGCCGCACTTTCCGGATGCGCCCGTCGAGCAGTGGACGCGGGTGCTCGACATCGCGCTCCGAGGAACGATGCTGGGGATTCAGCTCGCGCTTCCGGCGATGAGCAAGCGCGGAGGTGGAGCGATCGTCAACGTCTCGTCGACTGCGGGTCTCGGCGCACGGCCCCACGCGTATCCCGAGTACGCGGTCGCGAAGGCGGCGATCGTGCGGCTCACGGAATGCCTCGCGCCGCTCGCGGACGAACGAAACGTTCGTGTCAACTGCGTCGCGCCAGATTGGACGGCGACGGAGTTCGTGCGCGAGCGTTTCGAACGGATGACTCCCGAAGAGCGTGCCGACGCGCGGGACGGTTTCGGACGGCCGGCGCCCGAACGCTTCCTGGAACCCGACGAGGTCGCGGCCGCCGTCCTGCGACTCCTGGAGGACGAATCGCTCGCCGGACGGACGTTGGTGATCTGGTGCGGCGAGGAGCCCCGGCTGCTGCCGTCCGACCGATGGGAGTGACCTCCCTCGAACGAGGGTCGCCGCATCTCGGGACTGTGCCGATCGCTTCGTTGGGATGACCCCGAAAACCCTCGAGTGTCTTGCCTGCGGAGAGCGCCGCTCCCCCGTCGGGAGCGGGCATCTGCACATCACGACCGGTGAGTGCCCGCGCTGCGGGTACGTCGGCTGGGCGCGCCCGGACGATCTGAGCGAGCGGTCTCGCCGAGCGCTCCGCGAGCGCCCGCTCGACCGGCGGCGCCTGCTCCGCCGAGCCTCGTAATCAAGGCGCCCTCCACCTCCTCCCCGCTGCGATCCTAATGAGGATCCGCGTACGCGTCTGTGGCGAAATCGCGCCAAGTTAGACTCGGAGCATGGAAGAGCTCTGGGGCATGGAGACGAAGAAGGCGATCGAGAACTTCCAGGTGTCCGGCGAGCCGATTCCGCGGCACGTCGCGCGCTGGCTCGGCCGCATCAAGGCCGCCGCGGCCCGCGTGAACGCCGAGCTCGGCCTCCTCGAGCAGGAGAAGGCCGACCGGATCGCCGCGGCCGCCGACCGGATCGCGGGCGGCGAGCTCGACGACCAGTTTCCGATCGATGTCTTCCAGACCGGCTCGGGCACCTCGTCGAACATGAACGCGAACGAGGTCATCGCGAGCCTCGCCGGCGAGGGCGTCCATGCGAACGACGACGTGAACATGGGCCAGTCGTCGAACGACGTTTTCCCCTCGGCCGTTCACCTCGCCACGCTCGACCAGCTGACGAACGACTTGCTGCCCGCGCTCGACCGGCTCGCTCAGTCGTTCGAGGGGAAGGCCGAGGAATTCGACGACGTCGTCAAGTCGGGCCGCACGCACCTGATGGACGCCGTGCCCGTCACGCTCGGTCAGGAGTTCGCCGGCTACGCGGCCCAGGTTCGACAGGGCATCGCCCGCATCGAGTCGTCGCTCGGGCGCGTCGGCCAGATCCCGCTCGGCGGCACCGCCGTCGGCACCGGCCTCAACACGCATCCCGAGTTCGCCGAGCGCGTGCGCGCGAAGCTCACCGAGGAGACGGGCCTGACGATCGGTGCGCCCGCCGATCCGTTCGAGGCGCAAGCCGCACGCGACGGCCTCGTCGAGGCCTCCGCGGCGATGAAGGTCGTGGCTGTCTCGTTGACGAAGATCGCCAACGACATCCGCCTCATGGGCTCCGGCCCGCGCGCGGGTCTCGCCGAGATCGCTCTGCCCGAGCTCCAGAAGGGCAGCTCGATCATGCCCGGGAAGGTGAATCCGGTGATCCCGGAGGTCGTGACGCAGGTCGCGGCACAGGTGATCGGCAACGACGCGGCTGTGACAGTCGGCGGGATGCAGGGGCACTTCGAGCTGAACGTGTTCGTCCCGGTGATCGCGCGCAACGTCCTCGACTCGATCCGCCTCCTCTCGGCGGCTGCACGCCTCTTCGCCGAGAAGTGCGTCGACGGGATCGAGGCGAACCGGGAGACCTGCGAGCGGTACGCCGAGCTCACCCTTTCGGCGGCGACCGCTTTGAACCCGTACATCGGGTACGACAAGGCGACCGAGATCGTCAAGGAAGCAGCGTCGTCAGGGCGCTCGCTGCGGGAGGCCGCGCGTGACGCGGGGGTCGACGACGAGACGTTGGACGCGGCCCTCGACTACCGCGCAATGGCTCAACCGCACGAAAAAGTGCCAGATTCATAGGTGCCGATTCCTTGACATCGGCTTCTACATAGAGAACTATCTATCGCTCCGAGGACAAGGGGTCACAGCATCGACATGTCGATGCTGTTGGCGTTGCTGTGGCAAGAGAACTGACTGGGGAAGGAGAATCATGTCGCGTATGAGAGGAGGCGTCCTCGCGTCCGCCGGCGCGTTGGCACTCGCCTGCTTCATCGTCATCGGCGCGGGGGCGGCGTCACACCCGAGCCGCGCGAAGAGCAAGTTCACGAAACAGGATCGGCAGATCCTCGCCCGCAAGGTGGCCAGGGGCGAGCACACGGCCTCTCTGCTCGTCGCCACGCCGCGGTACGGGACGAAGGCGGTGGCGCAGAAAGTTCGCGCACTGGGCGGCTCGGTCGCGTACCGCAACGACAAGCTCGGCTACATCCGGGTGAACGTCCCGATTCGCAAGGCCGACGAGGCCTCGAGGCTGAGCGGGATCCAGACGATCAACGTCGACACGACGCTGCCGCTCGCGGATCCACCGCCGGCCGGCTCGCAGGATCCGACCCCGCAGCCGCCGCCCGGCGCGGACACGCCGCGGGTCAATCCGTATCTGCCCACGCGCGACACCGGTGCGGCGCAGTTCGTGAACGAGCACTCGACATGGGACGGCCGGGGCACCACGATCGGCATCCTCGACACGGGCGTCGACCTCGACCACCCGAGCGTCAACGTCACGAGCACGGGCCAGCGCAAGATCGTCGACTGGGTCACCTACACGGATCCGTTTACGGACGGCGACCCGACGTGGCGGCAGTCGGCCGGCACCGTGAACGTCGTCGGCGGCGCATTCACCGCGTTCGCCACTGCGTACACAGGCGTTCCCGTGGACGGCACGTACAAGTTCGCGCGCATGCGAGAGGATCAACTCGGCGCGGGGAGCGAGTACGGCATCGGCTGCGGCGCCGACCTCGACCGCAACGGCACCTGCGGCGACTTCTTCGTCATCCTCTGGCAGGACTCGAACAACAACGTCATTGTCGACTCCGACAACGACCACAGCTTCGCTGACGAGTCGTCCATGACCGACTACAAGGTCAACTACGACATCGGCCACTTCGGGCACGACAACCCGGCGACGCCGGTGCGCGAGTCCGTCCCGTTCGTCGTCCAGACCGATCCAACGGCGCACGCGTACGTCGGCATCGGCATCGTCTCCGGCGCGCACGGCACCCACGTGACCGGGATCATGTCCGGCAACAGCCTCTTCGGCGGACAGATGAGCGGTGCTGCTCCAGGCGCCAAGGTCGCCGTCGTCCGCGTCTGCCTCTTCACGGCGGGCTGCACGTCGCACGCGCTGATCGAGGGGATGATCTACGTCGTCGAGACCGATCACGTCGACGTCGTGAACATGAGCATCGGCGGCCTGCCGGCGCTCAACGACGGCAACACGACGCGCGCGGTGCTCTACAACCGCCTGATCGACGACAACAACGTCGAGATGTTCTTCTCCGCGGGTAATGACGGCCCCGGGACGAACACGATCGGCGACCCCGCTGTCGTCTCGAAGGCGATGGCCGTCGGCGCGTACATCACGAAGGAGACCTGGCAGCGGAATTACGGCTCCGACGCCAACTTCTGGGACAACCTCCATCCGTTCAGCTCGAGAGGACCGGCCGAGGACGGCGCGTTCAAGCCGAACATCGTCGCCCCTGGTGCGGCGATCTCCTCGACGCCGACGTGGCTGAACGGTGCACCGGTCGGCGGGACGTACACGCTCCCGCCCGGCTACGCGATGATGAACGGGACCTCGATGGCCGCACCACAGGCCACAGGAGCCGCCGCTCTGTTGATCAGCGCAGGCAAGGCGCAGCACCGCGGGATGTTCTGGCGCCCGGCGCAGCTGCGCATGGCCATGAACTCCACGGCCCGCTTCATCCCGGGCTACAACGCCTCCGAGCAGGGCAACGGGCTGCTCGACGTCGGTCAGTCCTGGGGCCTCCTGAGGAGCAACCTCGAGCCCGTGAACATCACGTCACGCGTCGAGGTGCACACGCTGCTCAGCGACTTCCTCGCAGATCCGGGGCACGGCCCCGGCATCTACGACCGTGAGGGCGTCACGACCGGTCAGCGCTACACGCGCACGTACACGTTCAGGCAGAGTTCCGGCCCGAACCGGCCGGTGCTCTATCACCTCGATTGGGTCGGCAACGACGGAACCTTCAGCACCCAGAACAACGTGCTGCTTCGTCCGAACGTGCCCACGCAGGTCGATGTGAGCGTGAGTCCGCAAACGAGCGGGATCCACTCCGCGATCCTCCAGCTCGACAACTCGTCGACGGACGGGATCGACTACGAGACGATGAACACCGTCATCGCCCCGGACGAGTTCACGGCGGCGAACGGCTTCACCGTCACGAAGACCGGCATGGCCGGACGGAACCACGTGGATCGCTATTTCTTCCGCGTGCCGGCGGGCGACCCGGTGCTCAGGGTCGATCTGGCCGGTCCCGACGGCAACCCGGGCACGGGCCAGGTGCGCTTCCTGCGCTTCCACCCATGGGGCCTCGGGGTCGACTCGAACGCCAGCACGTCGTGCTACGCGCCGCCGGTCGCGGGTTGCGCAACCGGCACCCCGTACATGAGAACCGTCGACGGAGCCGACGCAGGCGTCTGGGAGGTGACGGTCGAGGCCAGGCGCACGTCTGACGTCGACTGGGCGCCGTACACACTCACGGCGTCGCTCTACGGCGTTTCGGTCGCGCCCAACCCGGACGTGATCCCGAACGCACAGGTCGGCGTGCCCGTGGCGAGGTCGTACTCGCTGCACAACAACTTCGCGTCCTTCACCGGACAGGCGACGGGTTCGCCGCTCGGTAGCGCGCGAAAGGGCGTGTTCACGATCGCCAACCACGAGCAGCAGACGTACACGACCACGATCCCGGCCGGCTCGACCTCGTTCCGCGCGACCATCGGCGGACCGTCGGACGCGGCCGCGGATCTCGACCTCTTCGTCTACCAGTGCACGGACGCGTCGTGCACCACGAAGACGCTCAGGGGTCAGAGTGCAGACGGCGACTCGGAGGAGTCGGTCACCATCGCCAACCCGGCGGCCGCCACGTGGCAGGTGCTGATCGACGGCTTCAACGTCCCGGCGGGGACGACGACGTACAACTACGTCGACATCTTCGCCAACCCGGCGCTGGGGTCGGTCTCGGTCACGGACTCGAACGCGCCGCGCCCGACCGGCGCGTCGTGGACGGTTCCGGGCTCGGTCACCGCGGTCGCTGTTCCGGAAGCAGGACGCGTCCTGCTCGGCTCGGTGAACGTCGTGACGGAAGACGGTGTGAAGGTCGGCTCGAACGAGGTCGTCGTCGAGCACGTCTCGCCGTAACGCTGTAGGAACCATGGAAGGGGCCGTCTCCGGGCGGCCCCTTCTCATTCCGGCGAACCTCTTGTCACTTTCGGGAGATTCGCCTAGATTGCCAGTGAATCGACGGTCGGTAGGAGAGCCGGCTGTGAGGAGGGGGAACCGTTGAATAGAGGCCTGCTGTACCGACTGCTTCTGCTGGGAGTGATCGGCTTCGTCGCAATCGGAGCCGCTGTTCTTGCGCCGGACAAGGCGTCGAGTACGTCGCCTGTCGCCAACCCGGTGCTCATGCACGCGCTCGACGTGGAGCTCGGGCGGGGCCCAGCCAGGCCGCATGAACCAGACCTCTCTTCGAGCGTCATGTACTCGCTCCTCGATCAGACGGGGACCCTAGGCCGTCGGGCTCAGCGCGCAGGTTTCCGGCCGCCAACCGTCGAGATCACCGGTACGGAGGGCTGCAGCAACGAGTTCACGGGTAACGGCCAGACGAACACGCGCGTCACTCAGGATTGCTCCCTCCGCGCCCAGGCCGGCGAGCAGATCGCCCTCAACCCGCTCGACCCGAACAACATTCTCGTAGGTCAGAACGATGCCCGGACCGGCTACAACCGGTGCGGATACGCGTGGACGCTCGACGGGGGAGCTCGCTGGGGTAACGACGCGCCGCCGTTCTCCGAGGTTCCGCTACTGGACAAGCACGCCGCGGAGGCGTGCTCCGATCCGACGGTGACCTGGGACTCACAGGGCAATGCCTACATCACGAGCACCGTCTTCAGAGTCGGCGCGCCGGAGAACGCAGTTGTCGTTGCGAAGTCGAATGCGGGTATCCACGGCGCCTACTTCCACTCTCCCGACGCGGGCGGCGGCTTCCAGGAATACCGCGCGATGCCGGTTGGCGTTGTCAGCAATGAGGACCTCGGGTTCCAGGACAAGCCCTTCGTCGTTGCGGATGCGAGCCCCACGAGCCCGAAGCACGACCGGGTGTATGTGACTTGGACGCGCATCGGCCCCGAGGAGGAGGACTCTCCCGGCGGGATCAGGCAGATCTTCCCGATCATGTTCAGCCAGTCCGAAGACGGAGGCGTTACCTGGTCCGCGCCGATCGAGATCAGCGGCGAGGCCGAAGGCGTCTGCCCGACCGAGTGCAACCTCGACCACGCCTCGCATCCGGTTGTGGGCCCGGACGGGACGATCTACGTCTCGTTCGCGAACGACAACGCGATCGACGGGGGCTCCCAGATCCTGATGGTCAAGTGTCCTGATGACGAGGACTGCACGGAGGAAGAAGCATGGACGGAGCCGGTGATCGTCTCGGACCTCGTCGGCGGCGAGCCCATCGGCCCGAGCGACGCGGGCTGTCCCGTGGCGCGTCAATGCCTTCCGCCGAATTCCTATCGGATGTCCGAGGCCAACTCGGTCTCGAACTCGGTCGACGACCAGGGTCGGGTCTACATCGTCTGGGCCGACTTTCGGAACAACACGAACCCCGCCTGTACGGGATGGGCGATGACTGCAAGCTCGCCCTGCGACAACGACGTCTTCTACTCGTACTCGATGGACGAGGGGGAGACGTGGAGCGAGCCGATCGTGATCACCCCGCGCTCGGCTGCCCGCTTCGGTGAGTCGGCGCAATGGCAGCCATGGAGCCAGGTGACGCCTGACGGAAGCCGGCTCTTCGTTGCGTTCTACGACCGCTCGTACGGCAATTGCGAGTCGACTGGCTGCAATGACATCACGCTGGCCGAGGTGGGCGACCCCGCCTCCGGGAGTCCGACCTTCGACTTCTCGCGCGTGACGACGGCATCGATGCCGAACATGACCGCGGCCGAGAATCCGATCGAGGCCGGGTTCCTCGGGGATCGCATGTCGCTCGCCCTCGACGCTCAGGGTCGCGCGCACGTCACTTGGGCGGACACGCGCCAGCACGCCGGGGCCGTTCCGGAAACCGACGTCTACTACGCCCGGGTCCCCGCCGGTGGGCCTCCTCCGCCTCCTCCTCCGCCGCCGCCACCACCTCCGCCTCCTCCACCACCACCACCGCCTCCACCACCACCTCCCGCGCCCCCACCCCCTCCGCCTCCTCCCGCTCCGCCCCCAGCGCGCTGCGTCGTCCCTCGCGTCGTCGGTCGCACGCTCGCCAAGGCGCGCACTGCCATCCGGCGGGCTCGCTGCCGCGTCGGGCGGATCCGCCATACCCGCTCTCGGGCCCGTAAGGGAGTCGTCATCGGGCAGTCGAGAAGAGCACGCTTACGCCTTCCTCGCGGAGCGAAGATCGGACTGCTCGTCAGCTCGGGTCGCAGGGCTCGCTAACGCTCAGGCGTCTGACCGGGCCCGCATCCGGATAGACCGACCGAACCTGTGACCTAGGCCGGGCGATTCGTGACGTGCACGAACATCTTGTCGCTGTCTCCGCACTCGTCGCGGAGCGCGACCTGGCCCGACCGACCTTCCCCCTTCCAGGAGACCTCTGAGTCGTCTTCCTCGATCTCGTCGAAAAGGATCGTGAAGCCCGACGCCTCGAGCTCGGTCTTGAAGGCGTCGTGCGCAGACTCGAGGTCGCCCTCGAAGTAGCCGTCGACGACCGTTGTCGGGCCCTGAACCGATTGCTGGGTGTACGTGACCTCCGCCAGGTCCGGCCAGCCCTTCGGGAGATTCGGCGCCTGGGTGAGCGCGGACCCGTTGCAGGCCGCCTCGGCTTCCTTGCTGACCTCGCCGTTTCCCTCCTTCTCTCCGCCGCCGCACGCGGCGAGCATGAGGCTGAAGAACGTCAGGGCGGCAAACCGTTGAATCGTACGGAGCACGCGATCTCCTTTCGGGGGAACAGGTGAGTCCATTTTGGCCGTCTGGAGGTTCATGAAGGAAAGGACAAACTCCCCTTCAGGGAACAGAGTTTCGTATATTCACGCTGTCAACCCTACGGCCGGCGGGGGGTCGGCCGAGGAAGGGGAGAAGATGAAGACAGCAGTATTCCGCCTGCTTCCGCTGGCGCTCTTGGGCGTGCTTGCGGTGGCGGGCTCGGCGCTTTTGCCGGGGAGCGCGAGCAGTAACGCGCCGATCGGCAACAAGATCCTTGCCCACAAGCTCGCGGTCGAGCTGGGCACGGAGAAGGCGCGCGGCAAGGAGATGCCGGTCTCGGCCGGGATCATGTACACGCTCTACCAGCAGGCCGGGATCCTCCAGCAGCGAGCTGCGCAGAACCCGGGTGCGATGCGTGCTCTGGGGCGCGTAAACCATCATGGCGGCGCGATCTCGAACCCGGACACCGAGGGGTGTCAGAACGAGTTCCACGGCCACGGGATGAAGAACACGCGGGTCAACCAGGACTGCTCGCTCCGTCGACAGGCGGAGGAGACGATCCAGCTGAACCCGAGGAACGAGCGCAACATCATCGCCGGCCAGAACGACTCGCGGGTCGGCTTCAACCACTGCGGGTACGACTGGAGCTTCGACGGCGGGAAGCGTTGGGGAGACCAGGTCCCACCCTTCTGGCAGTTCGTGCTCCTCGACGGCCACACCGCGGACGCCTGCAGCGACCCGACGCTCGCGTGGGACTCCCGCGGCAACGCGTACATCGGCGGCGTCTTCTTCGACATCAACAGCGGCGCCAACGCGGTTCTCGCGCTGAAGTCGAATGCCGGAAACGGCGGCAGCTTCTACCACTCGCCGGACCCGACCGGTGGGTTCCAGGAGTACCGCGACACGCCGGTGGGCGTTATCGCGAACGACGACGGTGAGCTCTTCGCGAACGACAAGGAGTTGATGACGGCGGACGCGAACCGGTCGAGCCCGAAGCGGGACAACGTCTACATGACGTGGACGCGGTTCAACGCCGAGGGTCACAGTCCGATCTACTTCAGCCAGTCCACCAACGGCGCTGCGACGTGGTCGACCCCGATCGAGATCAGCGGCTCGAATGCGTCGATCTGCCCGCTCGGCGGCGGGGCGTGCAACGACGACCAGGGATCCCATCCTGTCGTCGGGCCCGACGGCACGATCTACGTGTCGTTCGCCAACGGGAACGTGCCCGGCAACGGCATCGAGCAGGTCCTGAACGTGACCTGCCCGGCCAGCGCCGACTGCAGCAGCGCAGCGAGCTGGACGGCTCCCACCAAGGTGGGCGACATGATCTCCACGCATCCGGTGGGCCCGCCTAGCCAGAACGGGTGTCCGAACCGGCAGTGCCTGCCGCCGAACGGCTACCGCGCTCCCGACGAGACGACAGTGTCGAACTCGGTCGACCAAGACGGGAACGTGTTCGTGAGCTGGGCGGATCACCGCAACAACACGAACCCGAACTGCGAGCTCGGTGCAGCGGGCGGCGGCTCACCGCCGTGCGACCACGACATCTTCTACGCCTTCTCGACGGACGGGGCATCGACGTGGAGCGACACGAGGGACGTCACTCCGCGCTCACGCTTCGGCGAGAACGCACAGTGGCAGTCGTGGAGCGAGGTCACCAAGGACGGGTCCCGCCTCTGGGTCGCGTTCTACGACCGGCACTACGGCAACTGCGAGACGACGGGCTGCAACGACATCACCGCAGCTCAGATCAGGAATCCAACCTCGAATCACCCGAACTTCGACTACACGCGGGTGACGACGGCCTCGATGCCGAACCTGACGCCGGCCAACAACCCGGTGCAGGCGGGCTTCCTGGGCGACTACATGTGGGTCGACACCGACAGCCACGGTGACGCGCACATCGTGTGGGCGGACACGCGCCCGATCAGGGGCGACGCGCCCGAAGAGGACGTCTACTACTCAGAAGTCCACCGCTCCGGCGGTCACTAGCCGCAATCGAAAGAGGGCCGCCCCCCGAGGCGGCCCTCTTTCCGATTAGTACGCGCCCGCAATGCGAGCGGTTTTGGGTCGACTACGCCGCGGCCGCTAAGGCATCGCTTGCGATGCCGTCAAGAGCACGCGCGGTTCATCCGCGGGTGCGCCCCGAAGCCGCATGGCGCTGCTCGTCCGCGCGGTAGGAGGAGCGCACGAGCGGCCCACTGAACACGGAGCCGAAGCCCATCGCCTCGCCCTGCTCGCGGAACCAGCGGAACTCGTCCGGGTGCACCCACCTGTCGATCTGCGCGTGCTTCGCCGAGGGCTGGAGGTACTGGCCGATCGTGACGACGTCGACGCCGTGCCCGCGCAGGTCGCGCATCGTCTCGACGACCTCGTCGTTCGTCTCGCCGAGGCCGACGATGAGCCCGGACTTCGTCAGCACGGGGTAGTCCGCGACCTCCTTTGCATGGGCGAGGAGCCAGAGCGCCCGGTCGTAGTCCACCTTCGCGCCGCGCATCTTCCGGTGCAGGCGTCGGACGGTCTCGATGTTGTGGTTGAAGACCTCGGGTCGCTCGGCGAGGACGATCCGGAGCGCTTCCTCCTCGTGGCCGAGAAAGTCGGGCGTCAGGATCTCGATCGAGGCCTCGGGCACCCTGGTCTTGAGCGCGCGGATGGTCGCCGCGTAGTGGGCAGCGCCCTTGTCCTCGAGGTCGTCGCGGTCGACCGACGTGACGACGACGTGCTTGAGCTTCATCTCCGCGGCGGTATGCGCGAGGCGCAGCGGCTCGAGCGGGTCCGGCGGATGCTCCGGCCGGCCGGAGTTCACGTAGCAGTAGCGGCACGCGCGGGTGCAGGTGTCGCCGAGGATCTGGAAGGTGGCGGTGCCGCGGCCCCAGCACTCGGAGATGTTCGGGCAGCGCGCCTCCTCGCAGATCGTATGCAGGTTGTGCCCGTGGATGAGCTTCTTCACATCGAAGTAGCTCGAATTCGCGCTCGGAGCGCGCACTTTCATCCACTCGGGACGGCGTGGCCTTTCCGCGACGGGCAGCGACTTCTGCACGTCTGTCAGTCTACGGACCGTGGTTCCCGAGGCGCCGCTCGAGAGCACGAAGTTCGGCCTTCGCCCAGGCGGCGAGGGGTGGTTCGTCATGAATGCGCGGGACAGCCGCTGGCGCGACACGCCGACGCTCGGGGCGTTCTGCAACTTCGAGGGCAAGCGCCGCTTCCCGGGGCTCGGGATCAACCTCAACGTCCTCCCGCCCGGGGAGCCGATGGGCCTCTACCACCGTGAGAACGCGCAGGAGGACTTCCTGGTGCTGGCCGGCGAGTGTCTCCTGATCGTCGAGGGCGAGGAGCGGAAGCTGAAGATATGGGACTTCTTCCACTGCCCGCCCGGGACCGAGCACATCATCGTCGGCGCCGGCAGGGAGCCCGCGGTCGTGCTGGCCGTGGGCGCCCGAGGCCGCCGGAGGAAGGGGCTGGTCTATCCCGCCTCGAAGCTCGCCCTGAAGCACAACGCGGGCGTCGAGAAGGAGACGACAGACCCGTCCGAGGCGTACGGCAGCTTCGCGGACTGGAAGCGCTCCCTGTACCAGGAAGGCTGGCTGCCCGACCTCTAGCGCGCTGCGACCTGCTCGATGCCCTGCGCCTGGCCGGACCTGGTCGAGCCGGTCGGCTTCGCGGTCAGCTGATCGTGGATCGGCTGCGGCCAGAGGCCCGCGCCCTCTTCGGCGGGCAGATCTTCGAAGAACAGGTCGAACACCTCGGCGAACGCAGCTGCCGCATGCGGTCGGACCTCTTCGACGGTGATCTCTCTGCCCAGCTCCGTCGCGATCGTCGTGAAGGACGCGTCCGCGAGGCCGCAGGCGGTGATCCACTCCGTGAACGGCGCCGTGTCCAGGTCGACGTTGAGCGCGTAGCCGTGGGTGGTGACCCACTTCGTGATGTGCACGCCGATCGAGGCGATCTTCCTCGGCAACGGAGGAGTGTCGACCCAGATGCCGGTCAGGCCTTCGATTCGCGTCGCTTCGACGTCCACGGCGGCGAGCGTGCCGATCAGCGCCTCCTCCAGGTCGCGGCAGTAGCGCTTCACGTCCTGCCCGTGGCGGGTCAGGTCGAGGATCGGGTAGCAGATGAGCTGCCCAGGCCCGTGGTAGGTGGACTTGCCACCCCGGTCTGTCTCCAGGATCTCCACCTCGGCGCCGTCGGGGACGTGAAGCTCGCCCTCCTCGGTTCGCCGCCCCAGCGTGATCACCGGCGGATGCTCGAGAAACAGAACCGTGTCCGGGATCGCGCCCTGCGAGACGGCGGCCGCGAGCGAGCGCTGCAGGTCCCAAGCCTCGAGGTACGAGACCTGCCCCAGATTCAGCACGTACGCCCCTCTGGCCACGCCCTGAGCCTACTCGGCGGCGATCAGGTCCCGCGCGCGCTCGAGGTCTTCCCGGCGCACGAGGACCTCGCGTGGGCCAAAGGCAGAGGCCGAGGCGTCGGCCATGCCTGCCGCGAGGTCGGTCTTCCGCTGAATCGAGTCGATCCCCTCGGTTCGCAGGAGAGCGACGATCGTCTCGGCGGCGAACTCGTCCGCGACGATCGTCAGTCGGACGAGCTCAGCGCCCACGCCCGTCCAGGAGGATCGTCCAGCGCTCGATGCTCACAGGCGTGAGCATCCCGTTCACCCACCACGGGTCGGTTGCGAACAGGTCACGAACAGCCTGATCGGACTCGGCGTGGATGACGTGCATCGTGTAGCGCTTGTCCTCGAGTGGACCGCCGAGGATGATCGAGCCCTTCTCGACGAGGTCGTCCATGAAGGCGGCGTGCTCGTCCCAGCCGTCCTGCTCGCGCATGTCGAGGCTCCAGTCCCAGGGCCCGCCGCGCTCGAGGCGGAGGACGAAGAGCTCCACTACCCCTCGCCGAGGACCGCTTTCGCGGTCTCGAGATCCTCCTGCTTGACGAGGATCTCCCGCGAGCCGCTCATCGCGCCGCTTCCGCCGATGCTTCCGGCGCCGACGTCGGTCGGTTTCTGCATCGACTCGATGCCCTCGAACTTCAGGAGCGACTGGATCTGATCGGCTTCGATCTCGTTCAGCACGACGGTCAGGGTGACGAGCTCCACTAGTAGGAGACTTCGTCCCAGGACTCGAGCGCTTCCTTCAGGTCCTTCAGGAAGCGGCCGGCGAGCGCCCCGTCGACGAGCCGGTGGTCGTACGTGAGCGTGAGGTTCATGATCGGGCGGATCGCGATCACGTCCTTCCCGAAGGAGTCCTGGACGACCCACGGGCGCTTGACGAGCGCGTAGGTGCCGAGGATCGCGGCCTGGGGCTGGCTGATCACCGGCGTCCCGTGGAAGGTGCCGTAGCCGCCCGGGTTCGTGATCGTGAACGTGCCGCCCTGGACCTCGTCGGGCGTGAGCTTCTTGTTCCTCGCGCGCTCCGCGATGTCCGTGACGGCCTGCGCCATTCCGAGCATGTTGAGGCCCTCGGCGTGCTTCACGACCGGGACGATCAGGCCTTTGCCGTCGGTCAGCTCGACCGCGAAGCCGAGATTGACCCACGGCCGCGTGACGATCTGCTCGCCGCGGATCTCGCCGTTGATCCAGGGGTACTTCTTGAGCGTCTCGACGACGGCGCGGGCGACGAAGATCAGGTAGGTCGGGTTCACGCCGTAGGTCTTCTGGTACTCGGGCTTGAGCTTGTCGCGGATCGCGACGACTCGGGTCATGTCGACCTCGATCGCGCTCGTCACGTGCGCGGCGGTGTCGAGCGAGCGGCGCATGTGCTCGGCGATCCCTCTTCGCATCGCGTTCATCGGCTCGAGCTGCTCGCCCGCGGTCGCCGCGACCGGCTCCGGTGCAGGAGCGGGCGGCGGTGCCTGGGGCGGCGCCTCGGCTGCGGGGGCCGGCGCAGGAGTCGGGCTCTGGCGTGGGAGCCGGCGCGACCGGTGCCGGAGCTGGAGCTTCCTCCTGCGGTGGCGCCGCGGGAGCTGGAGCCGCTGCCTGCGCGCCGGACTCGACAAAGCTCAGGATGTCCTTCTTCGTCACGCGTCCGCCGCGCCCGGTGCCCGGGACGCTCGAGACGTCGACGCCGTGCTCGGCTGCGATGCGTGCGACCACGGGGGAGACGAAGCTCTTGCCGTTCTGCTGGCCGTCCGCGGGAGCCGGAGCAGCCGCCGGCTCGGGAGCGGGAGGCGGAGCCGGCGCCGCCTCGGCCGCTGGCTCGACGGCGGGCGACTCGGCGGGCTGGGCCACTTCCTCGGGCGCCGCCGGAGCCTCCGGCTCAGCAGCTGGAGGAGCCTCCGCGGACGCGCCGCCCTCGCCGCCGATCACCGCGAGCTTCGTGCCGACCTCGACCGTCTCGCCCTCAGGGACGAGGATCTGCGTGACGACGCCGCTCGCGGGGCTCGGAACCTCGGTGTCCACCTTGTCGGTCGAGATCTCGAGCAGCGCCTCGTCGGCCTCGATCTGCTCGCCTTCCTGCTTGAGCCACTTCGTGATCGTCCCTTCCGACACGGAGACGCCCATCTGCGGCATGACGACATCGACGGCTTCGGTAGTAGCCATCAGTACTCCGCCAACTCCCTCAAACCCTTGGTGACATCCTCGACCTGCGGGATGAATGCCTTCTCGAGCGGCGGCGAGAACGGCACGGGCGAGTCCGGCGCCGCGATCCGCATGATCGGCGCGTCCAGGTGCTCGAAGGCCTCCTCGGCGATGGTCGCCGCGATCTCGCCGCCGAAGCCTCCGGTGCGCGTGTCCTCGTGCAGCACCAGTACCTTCGACGTCTTCTGCGCGCTCTCCAGCACGGCCTTGCGGTCCCACGGGACCAGCGTGCGCAGGTCGAGGATCTCGACCGAGACGCCGTCGGACTCGAGCTCCTTGGCGGCATCGTCCGCGGTGTAGACCATCGCGCCCCACGTGACCACCGTGAGGTCGTCGCCTTCACGATGCACGCGCGCCTTGCCGAACGGGACCGTGTAGCGCTCCTCGGGCACCTCGGCCTTGATCCGGCGGTAGAGGTGCTTGTGCTCGAAGTAGAGGACCGGGTTCGGATCTTCGATCGAGGAGATCAACAGGCCCTTCGCGTCCTCGGGGGTGGCCGGGCAGACGATCTTGAGGCCGGGGATATGCGCGAACGAGCTCTCCGGGTTCTGTGAGTGGAACGGTCCACCCGAGAAGCCGCCGCCGGACGGGAGCCGGACGACGATCGGCACCGGTGTCCCGGCGCGGTAGCGCTGCTTGGCGGCCACCGTGACCAGGTGGTCCCACGCGCAGGAGATGAAGTCCGCGAACTGCATCTCCGCGACCGGGCGCAGGCCCATGATCGCCGCTCCCGTACAGCCGCCCACGATCGCTGTCTCGGAGAGCGGCGCGTCGATCACGCGCCAGGCGCCGAACTCCTCCTGGAACCCGAGCGTCACCTTGAACGCCCCGCCGTAGACGCCGACGTCCTCGCCGATCACGAACACGCGCTTGTCGCGGCGCATCTCGGTGCGGAGCCCGTCCGAGATCGCCTGCAGGTAGGTCATCTCGGCCATCTATTTGTGGTGGGGCGTGTCGAGGTCTTCGGGCGTCGCGAACACGCCCTCGGTCAGGGACGACGGGTCGGGGAGCGGCGACTCCTCGGCGCGGATCATTGCATCGCTCAGGAGCTTCTTCACACTCGCGCCGAGCTGCTCTTCTTCCTCGTCGGTGAGCTCGGCGTTCTCCCGCAGCCACGAGCGGAAGCGCTCGATCGGATCGCGCTTGGCCCACTCCTCGAACATCTCCTTGGGGACGTAGAACGCGTCGTCGTGCACCGCGTGGCCCTCCATGCGGAGCGTCATCGACTCGATCAGCGTCGGCCCGCCGCCTTCGCGCGCCTTCTCGATGGCGCGTTTCGCCTCGCGGTAGACGGCCAGGACGTCCGTGCCGTCGACCACGACGCCCTCGAACCCGTACGCCTGGGCGCGGTCGGCCAGCGTCTCGCACGCGTACTCGAGGTGCGTCGGCGTCGAGTACGCCCACTGGTTGTTGTCGCAGATGAACACGACGGGCAGGCGGCGCACGCCGGCGAGGTTCATCGCCTCGTGCGCGTCACCTCGAGCCGAGGCGCCCTCGCCGAACCAGCCGAGCGCCACGCGCTTCTCTTCGCGGATCCGGAAGGCGAGCGCGCAGCCGACGGCCACCGGGAGCATCGCAGGGAGGTGGCTGACCATTGCCAGCAATCCGAGCTTCGAATCGGCCATGTGCACGTTGCCGTCGCGCCCGCGGGTCGGGCCGTCCTGGCGGCCCATGTACTGCGCGAAGATCTTCCAGGGCTCGACACCGCGGGTCACGTGCACGCCCATGTCGCGGTGGAGCGGCGTGCCGACGTCGTCCTGGCCCATCGCCGTGGCGACTCCGACGGACGACGCCTCGTTGCCGCGGCCGGTGTAGAACGACCCCGGGATCTTGCCCTGCCTGTAGAGGATGTGGCCGCGCTCCTCGATCCCGCGGGTGGTCAGCATGGTGCGGTAGATCGCGAGCAGGTCCTCGCGATCGAGGCCCGCCTCGCGGATCTCGTGCAGGGAGCTGACGGGCTCGGCTTCGCGGGCGATCGCCATGCGCGTGAAACTCTAACGACTGAGGTCGGCGGCCCGGCCGCGAGCGATCAGACCGGAATCTGGCGCGGCCGCGTGGCGAGGTAGATGAGCGCGCCGATCCAGGGGATCACGAAGATGATCACGACCCACAGGACCTTCAGGCCGCCGCTGAGGTCCGGCCTGCGGAAGATGTCCACGAGCGCCGCGGCCCAGAGCATGATCAGCGGCACCCAGATCAGAAGCAAGAAGAACGCCTGCCAGAACGAGGACATGGCCAGCACCATCGCGAGCCTCCTTCAGTTGCGGTTAGTAGACCCCGAACGGCGCGGACCCAGGGGCCCGCGCCGTCCGGCGGCGTCAGTCGAATCGCTCGACCGCCCCCCAACGCGCCGTAAGCGCGTAGAGGACCATGATCTCGAGCCCAATGACCACGAGCGTCCAGAGCGGGTACTGCGTGTTGCCCAGGAATGCGAGCTGGCCGAGGAGGTTCAACGTGACCAGGATGATCGCGAACCATCGCGCCCAGCCGCTCTGCGCGGCAAGGCCCAGTCCGGCCAGGAACAGCAGGACACCCCAGAACAGCATGATCCAGCCCCACGTCGTGAGATCGAACACGAGCACCTGCTTGCCGGTCACGACGAAGTACTCGTCCCGAATGATTGCCACCAGGCCCTCGAAGAAGGTGATCGACCCGATCAGCGTGAGCATGATCGCGGTGAAGCCGATCCAGCCGGTCCACATCGAAGACATGTCGCGGCGGCTATCCATCGTGCTCATCCAGTCTCCTTTCTCTCCAGAGTCCGACGGCTCGCTGTTCGCCGCGACTCGCCCGAAGCCTTCGTCAGTCGTCGTAGACGACGACGGTGCCGGCGAGGTAGTCCGGAAGCGCACGGCGGCGCTCGTCGAACAGGGCCGGCAGGAAGCCGGCGAACAGCGGGATGATCGCGAGCGCCAGGCCTAGGGCGCGGACGATCGCCCGGCCCACCGAGATCCCGCCTCCATCCGCGCGGCGGGCTCGGAGCCGCATGAGCCTCATCCCCGGGGTCTGGCCGGCCGCGCTCCAGAAGAGCACGAAGTAGCTGCCCGCAACGAGCAGCCAGCCGCCTCCGAGAAGCGAACCGGCGAGCCACTGCGGGCGAACGCCGCCGACGAGTGACGCGATCAGCGCGAAGACCGCGCTTCCTGCGGCGAAGATGAGGAGCGCCGCGAACGCATCGAAGGCGAGCGCAAGCCCGCGCGTCGCGATGCCCCCGTATGCGCCTCCTGTAACAAGGGACTGTCCCTCTGAGGGACTGTCCCCATGAGGGACAGTCCCTGGTTCGAGGCGAGTGCTTCGTCGAGGCTGCGGGCTCCGGCCGATCCGCTGGTCGAGCCGCACCGCGGACCGCCGGGCTCCGGCGACGACGTCCTCGGCGAGCCCGGCCGACTGTTTGGCCATCGCGGCCCGCAGCTCGGGGCTCGAGGCGACACTACGGAGCGTCCGCTGCATCTCCTCGCTCGCCAGAACCCGGTCGGTGATCTCGACCGTCTGCGGGCTGGCGAGCGCCTGCGCGATCAGCCGCTCGAGCTCACCGCTCGCAGCGAGCTCCCGCGCCACGCGCTCCAGCACGTTGTGCCGGACGAGCGAGCGGGCGAACTCCTCCGGGAGCGACCCGGCCAGCGCTCGGTCGAGGACGCGCGCGAGCTCGGGCGCCTCGAGGACGTCCTCCGCCGCAGACTCGATCCGCCCGCGCCAGGCGCGTGCCGCGAGCCGGCCGGGGTAGAACGCGGCGCGCCCCGCGGAGTCGGCGATGCCCCGCTTCTTGCCGCCCTCGGCCATGGCTCAGTATCGCGCGCCAACCATTGGTACGCATAGGATCACCGCGAGGGTTGCAGACATACATCGTCTGTGCGAGGCGCAGGCGAGAGAGGAGAGTGAGTTGCTGCTCGCAACGGACTACCCGTTTCTCGATGTGATCTGGACGATGTTCATCTTCTTCCTCTGGATCCTGTGGTTCTGGCTTCTGTTCACCGTGTTCGCCGATATCTTCAGGCGTCGTGATATCTCCGGCCTGGGTAAGACGGGCTGGATCCTGTTCTGCATCTTCCTGCCCTTCCTCGGCGTGTTCATCTACTTGATCTCCCAGGGCCAGCACATGGCCGAACGCAACATGTCCCAGGTTCAGGCCCAGAAGGCGGCCATGGACGACTACGTACGCGAGACCGCCGGAAGCGGCGGCGCAGCAGCCGAAATCGAGCGGGCGAAGAACCTGCTCGACAACGGCGCGATCACGCAGGAAGAGTTCAACGCGATCAAGCAGAAGGCGCTTGCCACCTAGCGGTCGGTTCGGCCTTCGACTGATATGAGCACGGCGACGGAAGCCGCGCCGTCCGCACGCGCGGGCGGCGCTACCGTCGTTCTACGGCAGGTTGTCAGCCGGGAGCGCCATGACGAGTGAACTGAGCGGATCTTCGCCCGGCGGCGAGGCAACCGTGACCGGCACCGGCGAGAGAGGCGCCAGCGGCACGCAAATCGTGCTGATGACGCTGGCGGTCGGGCAGTTCGTGATGGCGCTCGACACGACCGTGATGAACACCGCGATCGCAACCGTGGCCGAGGACGTGGGGACGACGGTGACGGGGATCCAGACCGCGATAACGCTCTACACGCTGGTGATGGCTTCGCTCATGATCACCGGCGGCAAGATCGGGCAGATCCTCGGTCGCAAGCGCGCGTTCGCGATTGGCTGCGTGATCTATGCGTGCGGATCGCTGACGACGGCGCTGTCGCCCAACCTGACGGTGCTGATCATCGGCTGGTCGTTCCTGGAAGGCATCGGTGCGGTACTGATCATGCCCGCAATCGTTGCCCTGGTCGCGACGAACTTCGGAAAGTCGGAGCGGCCGCGCGCATACGGGTTGGTCGCGGCGGCCGGCGCGATCGCCTGCGCACTCGGGCCCGTGATCGGCGGCGCGTTCACGACGTACGCGTCCTGGCGCTGGGTCTTTGCCGGCGAGGTGTTGATCGTGCTCGTGATCCTGCTCCTGGCCAGGCGTATGAAGGACACTCCGGCGGAGCAGGGCGTGCGGCTCGACCTGGTCGGGACGGCGCTGTCGGCTGCGGGGCTTGGCCTGATCGTGCTCGGGATCCTCAAGTCAGGCAGCTGGGGGTTCGTCCAGCCCAAGCCCGACGCGCCCGAGTGGCTCGGGCTCTCCCCGGTGATCTGGATGATGCTCGCTGGCGGAGTGATCCTCGGCCTGTTCCTGGTCTGGGAGAACCACCGGCTCGAGCGCGGCCAGGGCGCCCTGATCAACCCGGCGATGTTGCGCAACCTGCAGCTGCGGAACGGAGTCATGTCCTTCCTGTTCCTGTTCCTCGTCCAGGCCGGCATCTTCTTCGTCGTGCCACTCTTCCTCTCGGTCGCGCTCGGACTCACTGCGGTTGCGACGGGGGTCCGGCTGCTGCCGCTCTCGCTGACCCTGCTGCTCTTCGCCGTGGGGGTCCCGAAGCTGCTGCCGAACGCCAACCCGCAACGAGTGATCCGGATCGGCTTCGTGGTCATGTTCGCGGGGCTCGTGCTCCTCGTCGCCCTTCTCGACTACGGCGCCGGCCCCGAGATCGTCACCTGGCCGTTGCTGCTGGCCGGCACCGGCATCGGTGCGATCGCCTCTCAGCTCGGGGCCGTCACCGTCTCGTCGGTGCCCGATGAGCAGGCGGGCGAGGTCGGCGGGCTCCAGAACACCGGCACGCAGCTCGGCGCCTCGATCGGCACCGCCCTGGCCGGCGCGGTCCTCATCTCAGCCCTGACGGCGTCGTTCCTCACCGGCATAGAGAACAACCCACGCGTCCCCGACCGCGTCGTCTCGCAAGCGCAGACGGAGCTCGCAGGCGGCATCCCGTTCATGTCCGACAAAGATCTCGAGGCCGCGCTCGAGGACGCACAGGTTCCGAAGCGCTCGGTGGACGAGATCGTGAAGACGAACGAGCAAAGCCGGATCGATGGGCTCCGCGCAGCCGTGGCGCTCTTGGCGCTCGTCGCGCTCCTCGCTCTGCCGTTCACTCGAGGCATCCCAAAGGTTCAACCTGCAGCGGTCGAGGAGACGACATGACGACACCGTGGAGCTCACCCAGCTCGGGGGGCGACAAACGCGCCGACTCGAGGACGGATGAGCGCGCGAGTTACGGGGCCGACGTGCCTCGCGTGCCGCCCGGGTCTGCACGGTAGGCATCCGAGACGAGGAAGGAGAGACGATCATGTGTCGCTGGCTTGCATACTCGGGGTCGCCGGTTCTCTTGGAGGACCTGCTTCTCAAGCCGACTCACTCGCTGATCGACCAGAGCCTGCACTCGAGGCTCGGCGCAACGACGACGAACGGCGACGGGTTCGGGATCGGGTGGTACGGCGAGGGCGAAACGCCCGGCGTCTTCCACTCGGTCGAGCCCGCCTGGAACAACCGAAACCTGAAGGAACTGGCAGGTCACCTCGTGTCGCCGCTCGTCTTCGCGCACATCCGCGCCTCCACGGGAGGAGCCATTCAGGAGACCAACTGCCATCCGTTCCGCCACGGCCGTTGGCTTTGGATGCACAACGGCCTCATCCGCGAGTTCGCAACGGTGAAGCGCGATCTCGCGTTGGCGGTCGACCCGTCCCTCTACGCTGAGATCGAGGGCTCGACCGACTCCGAGCTCTTTTTCTACGTGGCGCTGACATTCGGGTTGGAGAACGATCCACCCACAGCGGTCGAGCGCGCGGTCGGCTTCATCGAACAGACGGGCCGCGACCACGGCATCGAGCACCCGATCCAGATGACCGTCTGTACCACCGACGGAGCGAGCGTGTGGGCGTTCCGCTACTCGAGCGAGGGCAGCTCGCGCTCTCTCTACTACAGCACGCGAGTCGACACGCTCCGGGCACAGTACCCAGACAACCCAGTCCTGCACGGGCTCTCCGACGAGACGCGGATCGTCGTCTCCGAGCCGCTCGGCGATCTCGAAGGCGCCTGGAACGAGGTACCCGAATCCAGCTACGGCGTGGTCCAGGAGGGACAGGACGAGCTGAGGCCGTTCACTCCGCAGCCCGCCTGACACCTGTGCCTACGGCCTGCAAGAGGCCCGCTTCAGCAGCCCTCCCGGCGGCACGCACCTCGGCGAGCGACTGGAGGTGCTCTCTGCAAGGTCGCACAGGAAGGCGAGCAAATGAGCCGCAACGGCCGATCACCCGGGTGAACTCGTTCGCTTCTCCTCATCCAAGCCGTTCACGCCTCGGGCAAGTTGACCCAGCTGGGTCAGGCTGGGAGGTCGCCTGTGCCGCGACCATCCGGGCCATGGACCTTGGCGACGTATTCACGGAGACCGTTCAGTTCGAATTGCCCGACCTGGCGGGCGCAGCACGGCTCGCCACCCTCCTACGAACGTTCTGGACGGTCTCCGTGAACGAGGAAGACGGCGTCGCGCTCGTCGACGTCCCGGTCGGCTCGTCTTCGACCGAGCTCGTATCGCTTTTGCGAACCGTCGAGGCCTGGGTCGACGCCCAGTCGCTTCGCGCGATTCGCTACGAGCTCGACGGCCGCTGCTACGTGCTCGAGGCCGGTGACGCAGACTGGTCGGCGGTTCCGCGGCCGGCGGTTCCCGGCCCGATCTAAGCCCTTCTCGTCTCCGGGAACTCGGCCACCGTCTGGCGGTGGAGCATCGCCACTCCGAAGAAGAGCAGGCTGCCCAGCAGCAGGATCCCGAACCAGGTCCGCGTCGACGGCGTCGGGCCCCAGGCCAGGAGGAGCAGGAAGACGGCGGCGACGCCCGCGTAGATCATCCAGGCTTGATCCCGGAACGTCGGCGCCAGCCGTCGACGCGCCCAGGTCGCCCAGCGGGTCGGCCCCGCGAGCCACGCGCCGGCGAGGATGATCAGCCCATAGGCCACGAGGGCGATCGCGATCCCGCGCAGCAGCTCGGTTCCGATGATCCAGGCGTTGTGGCCCGCGCGTCGTTCGGCGTCCGCCGAGATGAGCGAGTCGACCACGTGATTGCCGACGATGCGCTGGATCGCGAGCAGCACTACGCCCACGATCACCATACTCACGGCCTCGGCGCGCAGGATCCGCCGCCTGTCGCCGGCCGCCAGGTAGATCGCGAGCGCGTACAGGAAGAGCACGAGCAGGACGAGGATCACCGACAGCGCCTTCATCACCTTCAACGAGGTCTGCGCCGTGTCCAGCTGATCCGAGTTGAGGACCGTGATCTTGCCCGCATCCGGGCCGAGCCGCTCGCCGCTCAGCCCCAGGCGGTCTCTCAGCTGCTCGACGACGGGGCTCAGGTCGAGCACGACGGATCCGTTCGCCGTCTGGAAATTGCGAACGTCCTCTCCGTTCAGGACGGCCAGGAGGTTCTTGTGCGCGCGACGGTTGGCTTCCTCCCACAGCTTCTGCGCCTGCGGGGTCGCGAGCAGCCGGTCAGCGGCCTGGACCGAGAAGTTGCGGAGCGCGCCGGCGATCACCGGGGCGAGGGCGGCTCGTTCGGGCGGGAGCGCTTGCTCGATTCGCGCGTTCGCGTCCGAGTTGTTGAAGAGCGTGTCGACGAGGTAGATCGAGAGCTGCTGTCGGATCTCGTCGTTCGCGAGCAGCTGCCCCGAGGTGTCCGTCCATGCGTCCGTGTCGAGCGCCTGGCGCTTGACCCAGATCGTCAGGGACGAGACGAGCAGCAGGAGGCTCGCGACGACGACGAGCGCCCAGACGGCGATCGCCCGGTTGCGCGACATCACGTGTGCCTCGGCACGGGCCATGCCGCAATGCTCCCTCGGGAGGCCCGCTGAGTCAATCGCCCTCGGCGCAGCGGGCTAGGCTCACGACGACGTGTTCCTCATCATCGGCATCGCGCTGCTCCTGTTTCTGTCGTCGCCCTGGAACTTCCTCGGCTTCGCGGTCTGCCTCGTGCTGTTCTTCGGCGAGCTCGGCCTCTGGAACCGCTCCGTGCGCGGTCGGCGCCAGGTCGTCGGGGCCCAGACGCTGATCGGTGCCGAGGCGACCGTGACCGAGCCTTGCCGGCCGGACGGGCAGGTGCGGCTCAACGGCGAGCTCTGGGAGGCGCGCTGCGCCGAGGGCGCCGATCGCGGCGAGACCGTCCGCGTGACCGGCCGGGAGGGGCTGAAGCTGCTGGTCGAGCGCGTGACCTAGCTCACATGCGGTCGTTCATGGTCACCCAGGTCACGAGCGCGACCGGAATCGCGGACATCATCACGATGATCCCGATGACCCAGTGATCGACCGAGTAGAGGATCACCCCGGCGACGAAGCCGCCGACGAGGACTCCGAGTGCTGCGAGAGCTGACATCAGGCTTCACTCCTCATGTGCCGTAGCTGGAACGCGAACACGATCTCGGAGATCCCACGCGTGAGCGCGGCGGCACCGACCCAGATCACGAGCAGGATCACCTTGTGCCCGAAGTTTCCGGCGGCCCAGAACCCGAGCAGCACCTCGACGATGCCGAGGGCGAGGCCGAGCCACCAGAGGTCGTTCTCCGGACGGGTTGCGATGGCGAGGACGATGTCGAACGTCCCCTTGAGGACGAAGTAGAAGCTCATCACGGCAGCGAGCGCCGAGAAGGTGTCCCCCGGGTGGACGAAACTGACGATTGCGATCACGAGGAGCGCGACAGCGAGCACGCCGTGGCCGAGGCGGCGCCATCCGTGCGTCAGGAAGACCGACGCCGCTTCCATCACGGCCGCCGCGAGCATGAGGATCCCGAACAGGATCGAAATTGCTGAGACGGTCGTGTAGTCGAACCGGAAGACGATGATCGAAAACAGCAGCCACAACGTGCCGGTGACGAGGAACAGCCACCAGACGCGGCCCGCATCGGCCAGGGTCTGCCGGTCCGCTACGGACAATGGCGACGCGCCTTCGACCATCTCTGCTCCTCTCGTCGTGCTCGGCTGCCAGAAGGAGCCTAACTGGGTGTGAAGACCGCAATGCTGAGATCGCGGCACACCCGTCGAATCGCGGGCGTCGTCCTCGCCGTCGCCGTGATCGCGGCAACGTTCGTTTTCATCCTCCCGCGGGTCGCCGACTACGGCGAGGTCTGGGGCGAGGTCAAGAAGCTGTCGTGGCCGGAGATCGTGGCCCTCGTCGCGGCGACGATGCTCAACCTGGCGACCTACGGGCCGCCGTGGACGGCCGCGCTCCCGGGTCTGCGCTACCGCAACGCCCTCGTGCTCTCACTCTCGACCACGGCTTCGACCTTCATCGCCCCGGGCGGCCCTGCCGTGGGGGTGGCCCTCTCGTACGGAATGCTCCGCGCGTGGGGCTTCGCGGCTAGGGCGGTCACGCTCGCCGTCACGATGACCGGGATCTGGAACCAGTTCGCGATGCTCGCATTCCCGAGCGTGGCGCTCGGGCTCCTGACGGTCGCGGGCGAGAAGCACCGGTTGCTCCAGACCGTTGCCATTGTCGGAGCCGTGATCTTCGTCGCCGCAGCGGCGGCCTGGATCGCGGGTCTATCGAGCAGGCGGCTCGCGCGCTGGGCCGGAAACCTGAGTGCGCGAATCGCGACGCGAGGCCTGGGTGCCGTCCGACGCGGCCCGGTCTCCTGGACGGGAGAGACGTTCGCCTCGTTCCGGGCGGAGTCGGTCGGTCTCGTTCGCCGCCGCTGGCACTACCTGACGGCTGCGACCCTGGCCGGACATCTCACCGTCTTCATCGTCCTGCTGGTGTGCCTGCGCGTTTTCGGCGTCCACGGGGAGGTCAGCGTGATCGAGGCCTTCGCCGCGTGGTCGCTCGTGCGGCTGCTCGGGTCGATCCCGATCACCCCCGGCGGCCTCGGCATCGTCGAGCTCGGGCTGACGACGGCGCTCGTCGGGTTCGGCGGCGACAACGCCGAGGTCGTGACCGCGGTGCTCACATACCGCTTCCTGACGATCGTGCCGACGCTCTGTCTCGGACTGCTCCTCGGGGCGACGTGGAAACGCCACCAGCCCGTTCTCGAGCCGGAGCCCTAGGTCCTCTCGCGTAGCAGCCGCTCGATCTCGATCAGCCGCGTCTCGAGTCTCGCGATCTCCGGTCTCGGCTCGGCCGTCTGCCGCCTGTGCACGAAGACTGAGGCCACGATGCCGGAGAGCAGCGAGAGCGAGGCGAAGCCGAAGATCATCAGCCCGGCGGCGACCAGGCGGCCAAAGTGCGTGGTCGGGACGACGTCGCCGTACCCGATCGTCGTGACCGTGCTGGCCGCCCACCAGAGGGCGAGCCCAATGGTCGGGAAGTCGTGGGGGTCGACGACGCGCATGAGGAAGCCGTACGCGACCGTGATCACGGCGATCGTGAAGAACATGTAGGGCAGGATGCGGCCCGTTTCCAGTGCGCGCTCGGACCGCTCCACGACGTATTTGGTCAGGCGTGCCTGCACCGCGGCAGTCAGCTAAGCAGCCGCGGAGGACGGCGGACCGAGCGGTCTAGTACTCGGTCTTGTCCCAGAAATCGTCCTTGCGCATCTTCCAGATGGAGATCACGGTCAGGACGATGAGACCGACGCCGCAGACGATGATCAGCGTCACGATCAGGCCACCGAGCGCAAGGACTGTTGAGAGCGCCACGGAGTTAAGCATCGCGCTAGGCGGTGCGGCTGTCAATTCGCTGAAGCTGTGAGCGCCAGCCCGCCAGCAGCTGATGGACACTCGCCGCGCCGACGATCTGCTCTTCGGGAAGCGGAAGCTCGACCGGAGCGAGGACGAACGGCCGCGTCTGGGGTCCGCCCATGCCGCCGTGGAACGAGATCAGCTCCTCGAACGCGCATCCGGTCTCGAGCGCCGGGTCGTAGAAGCTGTTGACGTAGATGTCCGGGGCGTGCTCGAAGCCGTCGGAGCGGAGCAGGTGCCTGGCCGCGTTCGGCGAGAAGGGGGCGAGCGGGTCATCGCCTTCCACGCGGTCGTGGGACAGATAGCGCCGGCCGCCGGCGCCGATCGCCACGGGCCCGACCTCCGCTGAGCGCACGAGCAGGAATCCGACGTCGGGGTGCTCACTGAGCGCCGGGATCAGCTGCGGGTGGCGCTCCTCGATCTCCTCCAGGGTCAGCCGGCGCGGCTCGTCCATCAGGTAGATCAGACCGAGGTTCCCCGAGCCGAGGACGACCGCGTCCTCGTCGCTCACGTCCTGCTTCGGCCCGCGCTTCTGGCCTGACTGCTCGCCGTGCCCGGTCGCCTCGTCGAACGCCGTGCCCACCACCTGACGGTTCTCGTCCTCGCCTCCGATCCCGCGAACGTCCGACCCCGTCGTCGTCCGGCGCACGAGGTCGTCGAGCCCGTAGCCGTTCCGCTGCTTGAAGGTCGCGCCCTGGGTCTGGCCGTGGTCGGAGAGGACGACGATGTGGTACGGCCGCGGTGCATATCGTCGCGCGCGCTCGACGCGGCCGAACTGCTCGTCGAGCTTGCGGAGCGCCTCGAGCGTGTCCGGGCGTTCGAGCCCGGAGTGGTGCGCGACCTCGTCGTAGCTCGCGAACGTCGCGTAGATCGCGGGGCGCCCGTGGAACATGTCCGAGATGACCGCGTTGACGGTCAGGTCGCGCACGACGACGCCTACGCCCGCCCGCACGAACGGGTACTTCCCGCCGCGGTGCCCGCGCGGCCGAACGTCGCGCCGTGCCTGCCGCGCCGAGGCGATCACCTCGAGGATGACCTCCCAGAAGAAGAGGACGAGCACGCGCGTGACGTTGAAGCCGTTCGCGAAGAACGCGCGGTAGCCGGGGTTGGCCTTCTTCTCCTCGCTGATCCGGCTCACCGTGAGGAGCACGTGGTCGGCGCCGCCGGACAGGAGGTTGCCGCGGCTCGCTCCGCCGTCGGCGAGGAGCCCGACGTTCCCCTCGGAGCGGCGCCGCTCGATCTCCGCGCAGTTGTCCGGGTTCGAGCACACCATCAGCGCGCCTCGTTCCTTCTCCACCCAGCGGAACGCGGGAATGTCCTCGTTCGAGCCGAGCAGGATCCCCGCCTGGCTCGCGCCCGTCTGCGAGGAGAGGTCCGTCTCCCACTCGACCATCCGGTGAGTCCCCTCGGTCAGCCAGCGGGCCATCTGCGGCGCGTTGCCGTCGCGCATCGCCCGCTGGAGGACCGGGAATGCGAGGCCGTCGATCTCGAGGTAGACGATCCCGGGGAGGTCCGTCTCGATCCGGTCCTTCGCGCGCCGCGCGAGCCGGTGCGTGACCCGCAGCGAGTATGCGTCGTCGTCGTTCGCGCCGACGATGACGTCGAGGACCGTGGTCACCGCCGCGATCAGCAGTGCCGCGAGGAGCGCGTCGAAGAACCCGCCGACCTCGATCGCGCTCTTGGTTACCGCGTCCGCGATCAGCAGTGCGGCCGCATCTGCCGCGAGCACGAGCAGGAACGTCACCGCGACGGTGTAGGGAAGCCGAATCGCAGCGAGCACCGGAGGCACGATCGCGTTGACCGCCGCGATCACGACGGCCACGAGCAGCGCGCCGACGAAGCCCTCCACGGAGAGGTTCGGCAGCAGCCAGCCCGCGGCCAGGATCGCCAGAGCCGAGATGACCCAGCTCACGATCACCCGCGTGGGATGGATCCGGGGTCGAACATCGCCCCGGCTCGGTCGTCTTCCGTATTCGGACTGCGGAGGCACTCGGCTTGGCGAGCCTATACGTCCCGGGAGAGGAATAGGCTCCGCTCAGTGGAGCCGCGAGAGTCGAGGCGCGTCGAGCTGCTGATCCCGATCAGGACGCTGCTGATCGTCTTCGGCGCGATTGCGGTCATGGGCGCGTTCGTCGCGATCGGGAGCACGTTCCTGATCGTCTTCATCGGGATCTTCCTCGGGCTCGTCTTCGAGTTCCCGGTGCGCTTCGTGATGCGCAAGACGAACATGAGCCGTGGGCTCGCCGCGACGATCACCGTCCTCGGGACCGCGATCGGCGTGGTCGTCATCGCGCTTCTCTTCCTCGTCCCGATGGTCGGCTCCGTGCGGGACTTCCTGCACGAGCTTCCGCAGACGCTCGAGCAACTCCGCAACTCCGACGAGCTTTCCTGGCTCGGAAACACCGGGATCGGCGGGAATGCTCAGGAAGGCGCGGACAAGACGGCTGCATCGGTGCCCGACGCGATCTCGGCCGTCCTCGGGATCGCGGGCGACTTCTTCACGGTCTTCCTCGCCGGCTTCACGATCCTCTTCATCTGCCTCTTCTTCCTGAGCGACGTCGGCAACCTGAAGAACTCCCTGGGCAGCATGCTCATGCCGGATCAGCGCGAGCGCTGGCTCGGGGTGTGGGAGCGGGTGACGGAGTCGGTCTCGCGCTGGGCGATCGCGGTGGTCGTGATCGCGACCATTGCGGGCACGACGCAGGGGCTCACGGCCTGGGCGCTCGGCTCGAGCTTCGCGCTCGCGCTGGGGGTGATCGCCGGGCTCCTGGACATGATCCCGAACATCGGCGCGACGATCGCCGGCTTCATCCTCGTCCCGACGATCCTGGCCGAGCAAGGTCTCGGCCCGGCCCTGATCATGCTGATCGTCGTCCTCGTCTACCAGCAGGTCGAGAACAACATCCTCACGCCCAAGATCCAGGGCAAGGCGGTCAACCTCTCCGGCTTCTTCATCATCGTGGCGGTGACCCTCTTCGGAGCGCTGCTCGGAGTGCTCGGTGCGCTCACCGCCGTGCCGCTGGCCGCGACGATGCAGATCTTCATCCAGGAGCTGACCAAGGCGAGACGCGAAAAGGTCGCGGGACCGGGCACGACGGCGAGCTAGGCGGCGGCGATGAGCCGTCCGGAAGACGTCGAGCCGATCTCCCTCGGGCCGCGGATCGAGCGGCTCCTCGAGTGGACCCGCGAGCACGTGCCCGGTGCGTCGCCGATCCTCGAGGCGTTCGAGCGCGAAACGACCGCGGGCGGCACGCTGATCGCGGGCGGCCTCGCCTACCGGTTGTTCCTCTGGCTCCTTCCGTTCTCCCTCGTCATCGCGGCCGTTGCGAGCTTCTGGCAGGGCGACCTCGAGGCCGGCGGCAAGCAGGTCGGCCTCACCACCTCGGCGGCGCACACGATGAGCGGGGTGATCGAGGACAGCGAGCGCGACCGCTGGTACTTCCTCGTCGTCGGGCTCTACTTCCTGATCTGGTTCTCGATCGGGGTCGTCCGGGCGCTCAGGCTCGCCTACTTCGTGGCCTGGCGCGTCCCGCGCGTGAAGTTCCGGCGGCCGATTCGGGCGGGCGTGGTGTTCACGCTCTGCGCGACTGGCTTGATCGGGATCTCGATCCTCTCGCAGTGGGCCCGGGAGAAGACGTCATTCGGCATCGTGGCGACGATTGCGCTGACTGTCATCTACGCCGCGGTCGCGCTCTGGATGATGAGCGTCCTGCCGCACCGCGAGGCTCGCTGGACCGCGCTCTTGCCGGGAGCGGTCATCGTCGCGCTCGGGATCCAGGGCCTGCACCTGTTTGCGGCGCTCTACCTTGCGCCCAGGCTCGGGCGGTCGTCGAACCTCTACGGGTCGCTCGGGGCGGCGACCGTGATCCTGCTCTGGCTGTACATCATCGCGCGCCTGTTCACGTTCTCCGCCTTCCTGAACGCGCAGCTCTGGGAGCGGCGCCACGAAGCTACAGCTCCAGCTGCTCCCCCGGCTGCAGCACCCTGACCTCGACCTCGGGCACGAGGGACGAGGTCTCCCGAACGAACGCGTCGGCCGGGTCGCGGAGGAAGCGCGCCCGAGCTCCTCGGTGCATTGGCCGGTACGTGCCCCAGTGGATCGGAACCGCGATCCGCGGCTGCAGGAGGCGCACCGCCTCCGCCGCGCGGGCGGGCCCGAGGTGCAGCCCTCGGCCGAGGCTCGGGCCCCAGCCCCAGATCGGGATCAGCGCGAGGTCGAGATCTGGTACCAGCCCTTCCATCTCCGGGAACAGATCCGTATCCCCGGCGAAGTAGATCCGCAGTGATTTTCCGCCGAGCGCGTAGCCCAGCGCCGGCCCTTCCGCGCGGCCTCCGGCGCGCTTCCCCTCGTGCACGGCGTGTGTCGCGCGCACGGTCACTTCGCCGAACGTGAGCTCGTCGCCCTCCTCCACTTCGTGCACGTTCTCGCGGCCCTTCAGGAGCCGGCCGAGGCCGCGAGGGAGAACGATCGGAATCGAGGGGTCGAAGGTCGCAAGCGACGGGAGGTCGAGGTGGTCGTGGTGCGCGTGGGAGATGAGAACGGCCTCGAGCTCGCCCGGATGATCGACCGGCAAGGCGCGAAGGAGGTGTCCGACACGCCGCCGGAGCAGCGGGTCGGTCACCAGACGCGTCCCGTCGAGCTCGACGAGAACGGTGGAATGCCCGAGGTAGCGAACGGAGCTCATGCGGACATTCTCACGGCTCTTCTAGCATCCGAACCGTGGGCAAGGCTTCGGACTGGCTACGCGAGGAGCGGCGCAAGACGCTCGGCGACTGGGTCGCCTTCTGCCGGACGTGCGGATTCGCCCAGCGCTACTTCGACGAGTCGGAAGGCGATTTGCCGACGAACTGCCCGGACTGCAGCGGAGAGATGCGCTCCCGCTGCCCGGAGTGCGACGCCCGCTTCAGCTCGGCCTTCGCCGTCGAGTGCGAGGTGTGCAGCGCAGAACTCCGGCCGCCGACCGCGTTCGGCTCTCCCGATCCGTAAACCCGCGCTAAGTCGCGAATTCTCGGAAAAGCGGATCAGAGTGACGATCTCGCCCGAGGAGACCTCGCGGTTGTAGAGCTGGCCGAGAAACGTCGCCAGCTCCTCCGGGCGGCGCACCTCGGGGTTGTCGTGCTCGATGTCCCGCGGCGACAGCTCGCTGAGCGTCTTCACCTCGACCTTGTCGATCACAGCGTCGAAGACCTTCTCGCGCGGCCCGTAGCGCGCACCGACGAGAACCTGCACGACCATGCCCTTCTTGTACTTGCGCGACTTGTCGCCCAGGCGGATCGTTGCCGTCTTGCGGCGCGATCGGAGCTGGTCGGCCACGATCGGGGAGTAGAAGTTGAGGGCGTACATGTCGGGGCAGGTACCTACGGCGACGAAGGCGCGGAGATCATAAGCCGTCCTCGCGGACGAGGGCGAGCGCCTTTTCCACCATCTGCCGTTCGCCGCCGTACGCCAGGAGCTTCGGCCCCTCGGCGAGCGGGAGCCAGCGGGCCTCGTCGACCTCGACTCGCATCTCCGGGGCGATCTCCCCGAGCCGCCCGCGCGAGTAACGCAGGAGATAGAAGCTGACGACCTTGAAGACCCGCTCGCCTGACCAGGTGTAGACGTAGCGGATGTCCCCGAGCTTCGTCACGAGGCGCGCCTGGACGCCCGTCTCCTCCTCGACCTCCCGAATGGCGGTCGCATCCGGCTTCTCGTCCGGGCCGATGTTCCCCTTCGGAAGCGCCCAGAGCCCGGGCTTCTTGCCTGCCGGACGGATCGCAGCGAATACCCATTCGCCGCGCAGCCGCCGAACGACCACTCCTCCGGCAGAGAACTCTCGGCGCATCTGGAGTTTGTAACATGCCTCGACCACGTGCCATTCGCGCTGGATACCGCATGCGGCCCGATTCCGCTTGCACAGCCGAGAACCAACTGGTTAGAATAGGCTGGCACTCAGTCCGATGGAGTGCCAGAGCCTGTCACAAAGTCCGCACAACAGGAGGTCCTGAATGGATCTGCAGCCGCTGGGCGATCGCCTGATCGTCGAAGCAATCGAGGAGGAAGAGACCACCTCGAGCGGCATCGTCCTGCCCGACACCGCGAAGGAGAAGCCGCAGCGCGGCCGCGTCCTCGCAGTAGGCCCGGGCGCACGCAACGACAAGGGCGAGGTCGTACCGATGGAGGTCGCCGAAGGCGACGAGGTCATCTACTCGAAGTACGGCGGCACCGAGATCAAGCTCGGCGCCGACGAAGTTCTCATCCTGCGCGAGTCCGATGTGCTCGCGAAGGTCACCACCAAGAGCGCCAAGTCGAGCAAGAAGAAGGAGCTCGCGGGCGCGTCCGCCTAGGCACACAGGAGGTATTCGATGGCTCATAAGGAGCTGAAGTTCGACGAGGAAGCGCGTCGCTCGCTGGAGCGGGGCGTGAACGTCCTCGCCGACGCGGTCAAGGTCACACTTGGCCCGAAAGGCCGGTACGTCGTGCTGGACAAGAAGTTCGGCGCGCCGACGATCACGAACGACGGCGTCACGATCGCACGCGAGATCGAGCTCGAGGACGTCTTCGAGAACCAGGGCGCACAACTCGTGCGCGAGGTCGCCACTGCGACGAACGACGTCGCGGGCGACGGAACGACGACCGCAACTGTCCTCGCTCAGGCGATCGTCCGCGAGGGTCTGAGGAACGTCGCCGCCGGTGCGAACCCGATTGCGCTCAAGCGCGGGATCGAGGTTGCCGTCGAGCAGGTCGTCGCAGACTTGCAGAAGCAGTCGAAGGAGATCTCGGGCAAGGAGGACATCGCCCGGGTCGCAACGATCTCCGCGCGCGAGCGCGAGATCGGCGACGTCATCTCCGACGCGATCGAGAAGGTCGGCAAGGACGGCGTCGTCAACGTCGAGGAGGGCCAGACCTTCGGGCTCGAGCTCGAGTTCACCGAGGGCATGCAGTTCGACAAGGGCTACCTCTCGCCGTACATGATCACGGACGCCGAGCGCATGGAGGCCGTCCTCGACGACCCCTACATCCTGGTCGCGAACCAGAAGATCGGTGCGGTCAAGGACCTCCTGCCCGTGCTCGAGGCGGTCATCCAGTCCGGGAAGCCGCTGCTGATCGTGGCGGAGGATGTCGAGGGCGAGGCGCTCGCGACGATCGTCGTCAACAAGCTCCGCGGCACGTTCACCGCGGTCGGCGTCAAGGCGCCCGGCTTCGGTGACCGCCGCAAGCGGATGCTCGAGGACATCGCGATCCTGTCCGGCGCCGAGGTGATCACCGAGGAGATGGGCCTCAAGCTCGAGAACACGAAGCTCACGCAGCTCGGTCAGGCCCGCCGCGTCGTCATCACGAAGGACACGACGACGATCATCGACGGGGCCGGCGAGTCCGATGGGATCAAGGCCCGGATCAAGCAGCTCAAGTCGGAGATCGAGAACACGGACTCCGACTTCGACCGCGAGAAGCTGCAGGAGCGGCTGGCGAAGCTCGCCGGCGGCGTTGCGGTGGTCAAGGTCGGCGCTGCGACCGAGACCGAGATGAAGGAGAAGAAGCATCGCGTCGAGGACGCGCTGCAGGCCACGCGGGCGGCGCTCGAAGAGGGCATCGTTCCGGGCGGCGGCGTCGCGCTTCTGAACTCGGCCAAGTCGATCAAGGTCGACGAGCTCGAGGGTGACGATCGGACCGGTGCGCACATCGTCATGCGTGCGCTCGAGGAGCCGATTCGCCAGCTGTCCGACAACGCGGGCCTCGAGGGCTCGCTCGTGATCGACAAGATCCGCACCGGGACCAAGGGCCATGGCCTGAACGTCGAGACCGGCGAGTACGAGGATCTCGTCAAGGCCGGGATCATCGATCCGACGATGGTCACCCGCTCGGCGCTGCAGAACGCGGCGTCGATCGCGAAGAACATCCTGACCACCGAGGCGATCGTCGCCGAGCCGCCGGACAAGACTCCGGCAGGCGCCGGTGCCGGCATGCCCGATATGGGCGGGATGATGTAACGAGCCCTTCGGGCTCGGTTCGACGCGAAAGGGCCGGCGCTGCCGGCCCTTTCGCTGTCCATAAACGAAGAGACCGGCCAGGGCCGGTCTCTTGTTTCCAATATGCGGCCAAAAGTGCTGTCCGCATGAGGATGGGGGAGGTGGGTAAATGCGATATCGGCGTCAGCCGATGGTCGGCGATCCCTCGTTCGGGGGTTCCTGAGATGCTTCCCCCATGACCATTCTCTGGTTCCTGATCTGGTTCGTCTCCGACCTCGTCGGAGACCGAGAGGTGATCACCTTCGACCCGGTGAACTGGTGGGCCGGCTTCCTCCTCTTGGCGGCCGCACTCGACCTGAACAAGTCGTACGTCGTCAAGAGCCGTTAACGAGGGACAGTCCCTCGTAACGCTCGCCACAAGGGACTGTCCCTATGAGGGACTGTCCCTCGTGTCAGAACTCGTAGCGCTCTTCCGTCCAGTAGTCCGCGTCGTTGTGGTAGCCGTAGCGCTCCCAGAAGCCGGGCTTGTCGGACGGCGCGAGCTCGATCCCGCGCAGCCACTTCGCGCTCTTCCAGAAGTACCGGCTCGGGATCACGAGGCGGAGCGGCCAGCCGTGCTCGGGCGTCAGCGGTTCCCCGTCGGCCTCGTAGGCGATCAGCGCGCCCTCGTCCTCGAGCGCTGCGATCGGCACGTTCGACGTGAAGTCCTGCTCCGCATGCGCGACGACGTAGCGCGCGCTCGGCTTCGGCTTCACGAGCTCGGCGAGCGTCGCCCAGCTCACGCCGCGGAAGCTCGTGTCGAAGCGGCTCCAGCGCGTGACGCAGTGGATGTCGATGGTGGCCTCGGTCGCCGGCAGCGCCCGTAGCTCCTCCCAGCTGAGCGTGATCGGACTCTCGACCTCTCCGAAGACCTTGAAGTCCCACGTCGCGAGGTCGGTCTCGGGCACCGTGCCTGCGTGCAGCACCGGCCATTTCTCGGTCAGGTACTGACCCGGCGGGAGCCGAGCAGGATCGAAGCCGGCGTCTGCGACCTTCTGTTCCGCTTTCGACCTGAACACGGTTCCTACACTAGTGAGGATGGCAACCGTCACGCGCAGAGTTGCAGCGCGCCCGCGCGACTACGTTCGCGTCGCCGGTCCCGACGCGGCCGACTTCCTGCAGCGCATGCTGTCGAACGACGTCGAGCAGGCGCCGTGCCGCGCGATGCTCTTGACCCCGAAGGCCCGGCTGATCGCGCCCCTGGTCATCGTGCGTCGGTCCGACGACGACTTCCTGCTGCTCACCGAGCCCGGACTGGGCGACACGGTGAGCTCCGCTCTCGTGCGGGCCAAGTTCGCCGCGAAGGTCGAGATCGCGCCCGAGGAGCACGTCTCGGTGATCGCCCTTGGCGAGGAGGGCGAGATTCCGAACGACGAGCTGGGCGAGGCGGGAGTGGAGCTGCTCGACAGCGACGCCGAACCGACGCTCTCCGAATCCGAGTCGGAGCGCCTGCGCATCGAGGGCGCCCGGCCCGCGTGGGGCAAGGAGCTCGACGACTCGATTCTTCCCGCCGAAGCAGGACTCGACGAGACGCACGTCTCCTTCACGAAGGGCTGCTATCCGGGTCAGGAGCCGATCGCCCGCCTCCGGTACCGCGGAAAGGTCAACCGCAGCCTCCGGGTGCTCGAAGTCCAGGACGCCGAGCCCGGTGACGAGATCCGCCACGGCGACAAGGTCGTCGGGCGCGTGACGAGCGCCGCCGGCGACCGCGCTCTCGGCTACGTCCGCGTCGAAGTCCCTGCTGATGCCAAGGTCTCCGTTGGCGGGAAAACCGGACGCACGCTCTCCTCGTAGCACCCCACATGAAACGAATCAGAGGGGTGGTGGTGATCGCCGCCGCGCTCTCGCTGTTCGCGGCCGCCGGGTGCGGCGGCTACGGCGGGGGGAGCAAGGACAGCGAAGAGGGCGGAACGACCACGATCGCCGGCATGCAGACCGAGAGCCACGGGACAAAGGACGTCTCCGACGAGACCGGCAAGGTCGAGATCGAGCTCTACGACAACTACTTCGAGCCGACGGTGCTCAAGGGCAAGCCGGGCCAGAAGGTCGAGCTCGAGCTGAAGAACGAGGGCGAGAATCCGCACACGCTCACGATCTCGGATCAGAGCGTGGACAAGGAGATCCAGCCCGGGGACGAGGGTGAGGTCGAAGTGACGTTCCCGCAAAGCGGCCAGCTCGAGTTCGTGTGCAAGTTCCACGAGAGCAAGGGGATGATCGGCGCGCTCCAGGCCGGATCGTCCGACGGATCGTCGTCTTCGGACAGCAGCTCGAAGTACTAGGCCGCCGAGTAACATCGCGCCCGTGCGCGAGCTAACGGCTGGGCTCTGGCACTGGCAGGCGCCGCACCCGGACTGGAGGGAGACGGAGCCGTGGGATCGGAACGTCTCCTCCTACGCGATCGACGACGGCGAGCGCCTGCTCCTCTTCGACCCGATCGCGGCGCCGAGCCGAGATCGATTCGCTCGCGGCCGAGCGCGACACGGCGATCGTTCTCACCGCGCCGTGGCACGAGCGCGACGCGCAGAGCCTGGTCGAGCAGTTCGATGTGCCCGTGTACACGCCGCTGCCCGATAGCGCCGAATACCTCATGCGGAAGTACGGCATCACCGCCGAGCAGGCGGGCGACGGGAGCCCGGACGTCGTCTGGCTCCTCAGGGAGGGAAAGGGCGAGGCGCGCGTGTACGAGGCGGGCGACCGACTGGACATCGGTGTCGAGGCGTTCCCCGGACAGAAGCCGAACGACATGGTCCTGTGGGTCGAAAGCCGGCGCGCGGTCATCGCCGGCGACACCCTCGTCGACTTCGGGAACGGCCTCCACATCAACCCTCGTTGGCTCGACCCGGACATGACCCTGGAACAGGTCATCGAGGGGCTGAGCCCATTGCTCGACCTGCCCGTGGAGTACGTCCTCGCTGCGCACGGCGGTCCGTTCGACCGAGCCGCGCTCGAGAACGTGCTGTCCGCGTAGCGCGCGCACGCAGCGCGCGCGTCCAAGTGCGCCCGGCATGATTCGAACATGCGACCTCTGCCTCCGCAGGGCAGCGCTCTATCCCCTGAGCTACGGGCGCAGGGTTACCCAGTGTAGCCGCGCCCCGGCAGGGAATCCGAACCGCTCCGGCGAATGACGGCGAGTGGCCGAGCCGCCCCAGTTTCTGACGCTGAAATGGAACCGCGACCGCACGGAAGGGACCGAGCTCGTCGTGCGTCGCGTTTTCTTTGGTGTGCTCGTCCTTGTCATGGTCGCGGCTCTCCTGAACGTCTTCGGCCAGCGCCCGACCAACTCGTTCGCCTCCGCGCCAGGGGCCAAGCTGCAGGTCTTCGCGCCTACAGCTCTGCGTGGCGGTCTCTACTACGAGGGCCGGTTCACGATCGACGCGCAGCAAGACATCTCGAAAGCGGTCCTCGTGCTCGACAGCGGCTGGACCGAGCAAATGCAGATCAACACCGTCGAGCCCTCGCCCGTCGGCGAGTCCAGCCGCGACGGGAAGCTCGCTCTCGAGTTCGGCCACGTCCCGGCCGGTCAGAAGATCGTCGTCTGGATGCAGTTCCAGGTCAACCCGACGAACGTCGGCCGCCGGTCACAGGACGTCGAGCTCGACGACGACACCACGTCCATCGCACACGTCGACCGCACCGTGACCATCTTTCCCTGATGGACATCGTCGTCCGAGCATTCGTTGCGTTCGTCTTCGTCTTCCTGCTCACGCGGCTGATCGGGCGCCGCGAGCTGTCCTCGATGCAGCCGTTCGACCTGATCCTCTTGATCGTGATCGGCGACCTCATGCAGCAGGGTGTGACGCAGAACGACCTCTCGGTCACCGGCCTCGTGCTCACGGTCGGCATCTTCGGGCTCCTGACGCTGGCCGCGTCGTACGTCGGCTTCCGCTTCGAACGTCTTCGACCGATCCTCGAGCCCGAGCCGTTGATCCTGATCGAGGACGGCACCGTGATCGAAAAGAACCTGAAGAAGGAGCGGATGACGCCCGAGGAGCTCGCGGGCGAGGCGAGGCTTCAGCAGATCGACTCGCTCGAGAAGGTGAGGTGGGCCGTTCTCGAGTCGGGCGGCAAGATCAGCTTCATCCCGAAGACCGAGTCGTGAGGAAGGGCCCCCAGCTGCTCTTCCCCTGAGCTACGAGCGTAGGGAACTCAGCCGAGCCGCGAACGAGTCGGAAACCATTGAAGCGGGTACTGGCGAGAGGTGCTTCGGCGTGGGGCTCTGATCGCACTCGGGCTGCTCCTCCTTGCCGGCTGTGGCGGGGGCGACTCCGTCTCGAAAGAGGACGTCCAGAAACAGTACGAGGCGATTCAGTCGCTCGCCGCCGAGGGCGCGCTGGTCGCCGACGGTGCGGCCAACGGCCGGACGACCGACGTCTTCGTCCGCGTCCATACCGGCTACCTCGCTGAGGCGGCCCGCAAGGTCGAGGCGCAGCTGTCTTCGGCGAGCGCGAACGGTGGGGCAGAGCGCGATCGGGTCCGTGCCGCGAGGTTGGCGTCGAGTGTCGCCGGCCAGCTCGCCAGGTTGGGTGACGACCCCGGCAATCACGAAGCAGCCCGCCGGATCCAGAGGCGGCTCGAACGCGACGCGTCTCTCGCGGAGCGTGAAGCCGGATGAGGAAGATCCTCCAGCTCGCGCTCGGGATCCTGGCCGCGATCGGCGGCTTCGTCGACATCGGCGACCTTGTCTTCAACGTCGAGGCCGGCGCGACACTCGGCTACCAGTTGCTCTGGGTCGTCGTCGTCGGCGTCGTCGGAATCATCGTCTACTCGGAGATGTGCGGCCGGGTCGCCGCTGTCTCGAAGCGGCCGGTCTTCGACGCGATCCGTGAGCGCCTCGGCTTCGGAGTCGGGCTCGGTGCCCTCGTGGCGTCCCAGGTCGTGAACTTGATGACCTTGGCGGCCGAGGTCGGCGGCGTCGCGCTAGCTCTCGAGCTCATCTCGGGGCTTCCCTATCGCGTGTTGATCGTGCTCGGCGTCGTCGCGCTCGGGGTCGTCATCTGGGCGACGCCGTTCGAATGGATCGAGCGGATCTTCGGCTATGGCGGCCTTGCATTGCTCGTGTTCGTGGTCGGTGCGATCAAGCTGCACCCGGACTGGGGCGACGTCGCCACGGGATTCGTGCCGCACGTGAACACCTCGGACAAGCTCGTCTACGCCTACTTCGCGGTCGGACTGCTCGGGGCGGCCATGACTCCCTACGAGGTCTACTTCTACTCCTCCGGCGTCGTCGAGGAGGGCTGGACACCGAAGGACCTCGGGCTGAACAGGGCGAACGCGATCATCGGTTACAGCCTCGGTGGGACGTTGTCGCTCGCGTTGATGATCGGGGCCGCCGCGCTCTTCCTGCCTCTGGGCGTCGACCCGCAGTTCATCGGGACTGTTGCCCTCGGAGCCCAGGTGCCTTTAGGAACGATCGGCCTCCTCCTGGCCCTGGTCGGCATCCTGTTCGCCGTCGGCGGGGCGGCCATCGACACGTGCTTCTCGGGCGCCTACAACGTGGCGCAGTTTTTCGGCTGGGAGTGGGGCAAGCTGCGGCGGCCGAGCGGCGCGCCTCGATTTACGCTCGCCTGGATCGTTCTCCTCGTCCTGGCCCTGCTCGTGATCATGACCGGCGTCGACCCGGTGCTCGTCACCGAGTACGCGGTCATCTTCTCCGTCGTCGCGCTTCCGCTCACGTACATCCCGATCCTGCTCGTTGCGAACGATCGCGCGTACATGGGGCAGTACGTGAACGGCAGGCTCGCCAATGCATTCGGTCTGCTCTACCTCGTCGTGATCCTGCTCGTCTCGATCACGGCGATTCCGCTGATGATCCTCACGCACCAGGGGCAGGGATGAGCTCGGCGCGGGAGCTCGACCTGGGCGTGGGTGTCCTCGATCATCAGCTCGTCGACTGCGAAGGCAGGCGCTGCGGCAACGTGGATGACCTCGAGGTGGAGGGCCTGCGCGCGGGCGAGCCGCGGGTGGCGGCGATTCTCGTCGGAGCGCCGGTTTGGAGGGGACGCGGACTGCTGGGGCGGCTCGCGGCCTTCATCGTGCGCGGCCAGACCGTTCGCGTGCCCTGGGAGGAGGTCGAGCGGATCGATGCGGCTGTGCACCTTCGGAAGACGGCTCGGGAGCTCCGTCTTGGCCGCGGCGACGATCGGGCGCGCAAGTGGATCGAATGGATCCCTGGATCCTGATGAGGTTCAGCGACCTTCTCGGAACCGAGGTGGTGACGGAGTCGGGTCGTCCGCTCGGCCGTGTCCATGATCTCCGTGGCGAGCTCACCCCGCGCACGCTGATGATCACTGGTCTCGTGGTCGGACCTGCCGGCCGCCTCGAACGACTCGGCATCGGCGCTCCGGAGTCCGGCGCCCCCATCCACACTAGAGACGTGGTCCCCTGGTCGGCCGTCCTTCGTGCCGACAGCACCAGGATCGTCGTCCGCGACGACACAAGGGAGCGGCAATAGGCTTCGTGCTATGCCCCTCAACCTGACCGAAGCGGTCATCGAGAAGCTGCTACGCCGGCCGACGAGCTTCTTCCAGAAGTCCAGTTCGTAGCCCGGCGGCCTTTCAGGCGCTTCTGAGGCGGCGGTCGAGCAATTCGCCCAGAGAGGCGACGCTGTGCTTTGCGCCATAGAGGGCTAAGAGCTCGGCTTGGGCTTCGTCGCCGACTCCGATCACGAAGAGCCCGGACCTGTGTGCAGCGGCGACGCCGACGGGGCTGTGAGAGAAGGAAACGGCCTCGCTCGGAGAAACGCCGAGACGGCGGCACGCGGCCAGGACCAGGTCCGGGGACGGCGGTGACCGTAGCCCGTCCTCCCGGATGACGTCGGCGTCGATCCGTGCCTCCACGAGGCTCGCGAGCCCCGACCGTTCCAGCATCGCCAAGGTGCTCTGACTCGCCGAGATCACCGCCCGTCCGAGCCCGGCATGACCCGTGGCCTCGAGATAGCGACGGGCCCCGGCGACGGCGCTCACCCTCCGCCGATGCAGCTCTCGCTCGATCATCTCGCCTTTCCGCCTGGCCAGGCCGTAGGCCGTGTCGGCGCCGACCGTGTCCTCGGCTCGGCCTTCGGGAAGACGGATTCCTCGACTGCCGAGGAAGACGTGGACGGCGTCGAGCCGGCGGCGCCCGTCGATGAACGCGCGGTAGTCCGCGACGCGGTCGAACGGGATGAAGTGCCAGCCGGTCTTCTCGCTGAGGCGGAGGAGGAAGTCGTCGAAGACCTCACCCCACGCCCAGGCATGAAGGAGGCCGCTGTCGGTGAGGACGCCGTCGAGGTCGAAGAGACAGGCTCGCGTGCCGGAGGGCAAGCCCAGCAACTCCGTCGTCACCGGGATGGGCGACAACCAGGGAGCGGGGTGGATCCGGGTGACCTGGGCCAGGGAGGCGAGCATCTCTGCCACGTCCTGGCGCTCGCGCGTGAGATCTCGCTGACGATGAGCGATTTCGTTCGCGGGTAAGACCCCCGCGTCGGCGGACAATGCCCGCTGAGCTGAGTCGAGCGCCTGCTGCCACAGCGACGCGACCGTGTCCAACTCGAGCGGGCGTGCGGGCGTGACCGTTGCCGTGCGCAGCGCGATAGGTCGCGGAGCACCGGCCGTCATACCGGAGCTCGCCGGTCGAGTGGGCGCGTGTGCAACCGACATCTTCGATTCAGCTTCCATCCGATTCCTGGCGCCGTCATCCGGATTTGCGCGCGGACCCGCTGCGGGCGGTTACCGATGGTCGATCGTAGACTCGGCTTTCTGGCTCTCTACCTGACAGAGCGCGAGATCGAGAAGCTGCTCACGCCTGCGGACGCGCTGCAGGCGGTCGAGGCTAGCTTCGAGCGCCTCGCTCGCGGCGAGGTGGCGAACAGGCCGCGGACGCGAACGCCCGCGGGCGAGGGCGGGATGGCGGTGATGTGGGCCGTCGACGAGGAGCTCGGCTTCGCCGGTCTCAAGTCGTACGTCTTCCAGCCGGGCGGGACGCCGTTCGTGGTCGTGCTCTTCGACCTGGAGAAGGCTCAGCTCGCCGCTGTGATCGAGGCGGACAAGCTGGGGCAGCTGCGGACCGGCGCGGCCAGCGGCGTCGCGGCGAAGTACCTGGCCAAGCCGGACGCGAGAACACTCGGTGTGATCGGCTGCGGCTGGCAGGCGGAGAGCCAGGTCGCGTGCATCCGCGAGGCGCTGCCGGGGATCGAAGAGGTCGTCGCCTACTGCCGCACCGAGGAGAAGCTCGCCGCGTTCTGCAAGAAGCTCGGCGCCGAGGCCGGCGAGAGCCACCGCGACCCGGCGGAGCAGGACATCGTCGTCACGGCCACGACGTCCAAGGACCCCGTGCTCCGCGGCGAGTGGCTCAGTGCCGGAGCTCTCGTCTGCGCGGTCGGAGCGAACCGGCCGGGCGCTCGCGAGCTGGACAACGTCGTCCTGGAACGGGCGGTCTTCGTCTGCTGCGATTCCCTCGAGCAGGCGAAGCTCGAATCGGGGGACCTGGCCGAGCCGGTCGAGCGCGGGGTCCTGGACTGGCTCGAGGTGCACGAACTGCAGGAGGTCGTCGCCGGCGAGCTCGCGGGCCGCGGAACTGCGGACGACATCGTCGTCTTCAAGTCGAACGGCCTGGCCGCGTGGGACGTCGCGATCGGAGCGACCGCGCTCGAGCTGGCGCGAAAGCGGAAGGTGGGGACGAAGGTCTAGACCGGCTCGGCGCGTTTCGCGACGTCGTCGCCGAGCGCGCGGATCAGCTCGGGGCGCTCGAGCACACGGTCGATCTCGTGGGGCGTGACGCGGTTCTTGACGTACGGATCGTCGAGGATCTCGGACAGCGACCGACCGCGCTCGTGCTCGCGGATCAGGTACGCGGCGACGCGGTCTTCCTGGCTCGACGTCGTGAACAGGAAGGAAAACGGGTTGCGGAAAAGAGCCGCCAGCCTGCTCATCGGAGCGATTGTATCCTGGCCACATGCGCAAGCAGTCGACCGCGTCGCGCTTTGCAGAACGTGAGCTCCACGGGTTCGACGATGCGGGGAGCGAGGAGCGCATCGTCGTCTGGATCGAGCGCATGCAGGGCGGGACGTGGGCCGTGGGACGCGCGGTCAACCCACAGCATCGGCCGAGCGACGAGCCGCGCCGCGACGACTACGTCTTCGAGGGGCACGAGCTCGACGACGTCCTCGAGCAGGCGAACGGAATTCTCGACGACGACGCCCGCGTGTCGGAGGACGACGGGCGGCCGGAGCACATCAAGCCCTTCACCCGGAAGGAGCTCCTCGGCCCGCTCGAGCGCTGGTTCTTCGGTCGCAGGTAGGCTCGCGCGGCTTTGTTGATTCGCCTCGGCCACAGCCCCGACCCCGACGACGCGTTCATGTTCTGGGGCCTCGCCTCGGGCGAGGTCGACCCGCACGGCTTCGAGTTCGAGCACGTGCTGAAGGACATCCAGACGCTGAACGAGTGGGCGCTCGAGGGCCGGCTCGAAGTGACCGCGATCTCGCTCCACGCGTACCCGCACGTGCAGGACAAGTACGTCCTGCTTCCCCACGGGGCGAGCATGGGCTCCGGCTACGGGCCGATCGTCGTCGCGCGCGAGGAGCTGAGCGAGGACGACCTGCGCCGTGTCGAGATCGCCGTCCCCGGGCGGATGACGACGGCGTTCCTGACCCTGAAGCTCAAGCTTGGGGACTTCTCGTTCCGGGAGGTTCCGTTCGACGAGATCATGGACGAGGTCTCCTCTGGCAAGGCCGACGCGGGGCTGCTCATCCACGAAGGGCAGCTCACCTACGCCACTGCCGGCTTGAAGAAGATCGTCGATCTCGGCGAGTGGTGGCTCGGCGAGACCGGACTGCCGTTGCCGCTCGGCGCGAACGTCGCGCGGCGCGACCTTGGGCCGGACGTGCTCCGAGAGCTGTCCGCTGTGCTGGCCCAGTCGATTCGGTCCGGCCTCGAGAACCGCGAGCGCGCGCTCGAGTACGCGCTCCAGTTCGGACGGGGCCTCGACGACGAGCTGGCCGACCGGTTCGTGGGGATGTACGTGAACGAGCTGACCGAGGACTACGGCGAAGACGGCCGGCGCGCGGTCCGCGAGCTGCTGCGGCGCGGCGAGGAGATCGGGGCTTTCACCGAACCAGTTCGCGTCGAGTTCGTCTCATAGAGAAATGCTGACCTTGCTCGCGCTCCTCGTGGGCGCGGCTCCCGCACCGCACGCCACGCTGTCGGCTCCGCCGCGGCCGTTGATTTCCGGCCGCGCCTGGAACGCGACGCTCGTCGTCAAGCCCGCGCCGCGCACGCGTCCGAAGGTGGTCGCGCGACCTCCGTCGGGCCGGACCCTCGTCTTCGGCGCGAGGCGCGTGGGACGCGGGCACTACGAGGTCCGGCTCGTTCTCCCGCGGGCCGGACGCTGGACCATCTCGGCGCGGATCGGCCGCCGCACTCGCGTGCTCCGGAAGGTAGTCGTCACTCCGCTGCCGCCGCCGACCTCGCCGTTGCCCGGCGGAACTGCGTACCGCGTGTGCGGCGGCGCGCGCGAGCCCTTCCTCCAGTACGGGCTGACGATCGGGTACGGGTCGGCATGGGTCGCCTGCCGCGAGCAGCGTGCCGTGCAGCGCATCGATCTCGCCACGGGCCGCGTCCTGCCCAGGATCGCCGTGGCCGAGTCGGTCTCGGCGATCACGGCCGGCGAGGGCTCGGTCTGGACGATCGCGCTTCGTGGCGCGGCGGTCCATCGCATCGATCCGGGCACCAACAACGTCACGGCGTCGGTCCCGCTCAACGGCGTGGTGCCGTACGCCTGGGCGGGAGGCGGTGCTCTGTGGGCGGCCGACGACGAGGGGCAGGCGATGATCCGGATCGATCCCGCTTCGAACGCCGAGGTGGGGCGCGTGCCGGTCGGAAACGGACCCGCCGGGTTCGCGTTCGACGGCTCCTTCGTCTGGATCCTCAACCACCGCGAGAACACCCTCGATCGAATCGATCCTGTGACGAACCAGGTCGTCCGCAAGGCGACGATCCCCGGCGGCGAGCGGGTCGCTGCCGAGCGGATCGCAGTCTTCGACGGGCTGCTCTGGATCACCGGCCGCGGGCTCGATCTCGTGCGCGTGTCGCCGACGAGTGGATCGGTGGTGGGCTCGACCGAGATCGGCACCGGCGGGATCGACGTCGCCACCGACGGGACCAGCCTGTGGGCCGTCGCGTACCGGCCGGAAGCCGATCCGCGCGGTGAACCGCTCGTCGACTCGGTGCTGCGGATCGATGCGGCTGGCGGAATCGCGGCCATCGTGTCCCCGACACGGGCGCTCCACGCGGACGGGCTCGCGGCCGCGAACGGGCAGCTCTGGCTCTTCGACGCCGTCGCGGGGCTCGTCGTCCGGCTCCCGGCCTGACCCGCCTGCCGTCGAATAACCTGGGCTCGATGTCGCGCGCGGTCGTGCTCTCCGCGGTCCGAACTCCCGTCGGTCGGTACGGAGGCGCCCTCGCGGACGAGCGGCCGGACGATCTCGCGGCGCTCGTGATCAAGGAGGCCGTCGAGCGCGCAGGGGTGGTCGCGGGCGAGATCGAGGACGTCTACTTCGGCGCCGCGAACCAGGCGGGCGAGGACAACCGAAACGTCGCGCGCATGGGCGCGCTGCTCGCCGGGCTGCCCGACTCGGTCGCGGGCGTGACCGTCAACAGGCTCTGCGCCTCCGGGCTCTCCGCAGTCGTCTCCGCGTGCCATGCGGTCGCGGCCGGAGACGGCGACCTCTTCGTCGCGGGCGGCGTCGAGTCGATGAGCCGTGCCCCGCTCGTGATGGCCAAGCCCGACGCGGCCTGGCCGCGCGGGAACCAGACCGCCTGGGACACGACGCTCGGCTGGCGGTTCCCCAATCCGAAAATGGAGGCGATGTTCCCGCTCGAGTCGATGGGCGAGACGGGCGAGAACGTCGCCGAGCAGTACGACGTGTCGCGAGAGGAGCAGGACGCGTTTGCGCTGCAGTCGCAGCAGCGCTGGCTGAGGGCCGCGGACGAAGGGCGCTTCGACGACGAGCTCGTCCCGGTCGGGGACTTCGCGCGCGACGAGCATCCGCGGCCGGACACCGGTCCGGACAAGCTCGCCGGTCTCAGGCCCGCGTTTCGTCAGGGCGGCACCGTCACAGCGGGCAACTCGAGCGGCATCAACGACGGAGCGGCGGCGCTCGTGATCGCGAGCGAGGAGCGCGCCCGGGAGCTGGGGGCGGATCCGCTCGGCGCGTTCGTCGGGAGCGCCGTCGCCGGAGTCGACCCGCGCGTGATGGGCATCGGCCCGGTGCCCGCGGTGCGCAAGCTCCTCGAGCGGACCGGCATCGGCGTGGACGACCTCGACCTCGTCGAGCTCAACGAAGCGTTCGCCTCCCAGAGCCTGGTCGTGATCCGCGAGCTCGGGCTCGACCCCGAGCGCGTGAACGTGAACGGCGGCGCGATCGCGATCGGTCACCCGCTCGGCATGAGCGGCGCGCGCCTCGTCACGACGCTCCTCCACGAGCTGAAGCGACGTGAGGGCCGCTACGGCCTGGCGACGCTCTGCGTAGGGTGTCGGACAGGGACAGGCCGCTCTCTTCGAGCGCTCGTGAGCGGGACCGCCGAGGAATATCTCCGGCTCGCGCTCCGCCTCGGGAAGCACCTCGAGAACCTCGTCGACTCGTACTACGGCCCGCCGGAGATCGCCGAGCAGGTGGAAGCCGAGGATCGCCCGCGATCCGGCGGGGCTGGCCGAGGACGCGGCGCGAATCCGCGAGGGCGCGGACAGCCCGTGGGTCGCGGCCCAGCTGACTGCACTCGAAACGGCGGCGCGCAAGCTGGCCGGCGAGGAGATCTCCTACCAGGACGAGATCGAGCGCTATTACGGCATCCCGGCCGAGTGGATCCCCGAGGAGCGGTTCGAGGAAGCGCACCGCAAGCTCGACGAGGCTCTCCCCGGACACGGGTCGCTCGCCGAGCGCTACCAGGCCTGGCGCGAGGGCGACACCCTGTCCGGCGAGCCGCTCGCTCGCGTCGTGGAGAGCCTCGCCGCAGAGGTTCGCCGCCGGACCGTCGAGCGCTTCGGGCTACCGCCTGGCGAGTCGGTCGACTGGGAGTTCGTGAACGACGAGCCCTGGTCCGCGTACAACCACTACCTCGGAAACCTGCGGAGCAGGGTCGAGGTCAATACCGACACTCCGCTCAACCCCGCCTTCCTGGTGCACGTCGTCGCACACGAGACGTACCCGGGTCATCACACCGAGCACGCATGGAAGGAGCACCTGCTCGTCCGTGAGCAAGGCCGCATCGAGGAGACGCTCGCGCTCAACGGCTCGCCGCAGTCGCTGGTCGCGGAGGGAATCGCCGAGCTCTCCGTCGAGATGGCGCTCGGCGACGAGGAGTTCGAGGTGACCGCCGAGCACATGGCCGGAACCGGCACCACCTACGACCCGGAGGTGTCCCGCGCGGTGAAGGAGGCCACGGAGGACCTCCGCGTGGCGGGAAACGTCGCCTGGATGGTGCACGCGGACGGTCGGCCGCTGGACGAGGCGCGCGACTACCTGATGCGCTGGGCGCTGACGTCCGAGAAGCGAGCCGACCAGTCCCTGCGGTTCATCTCCGACCCGATGTGGCGCTCGTACTCGATCACGTACATCGAGGGCCACCGACTCTGCAAAGCCTTCGTGGCGGGCGATCCGGAACGCTTCAAGCGCCTCCTCACCGAGCAGCTCACGACGGCGGACCTCCGCTAGGGTCTCGCCCGATGGCCGTCGCGACCGAGCGCGAGTACCTGCTCTTCATCAACGGAGAGCCGTCGGAGGCTTCCGGCGGCGAGCCGAAGGAGCTCGCGGAGCCGGCAACCGGAGAACCGCTGGCGAAGGTAGCCATGGCCACCGAGTCCGATATCGACCGCGCCGTGGAGGCCGCTCGGGCCGCGCTCGAGGGCGACTGGGGCCGGACGCCGCCGACCGAGCGCTCGCGCCTGCTGCACGCGCTTGCCGACGCGCTCGTCGCCAATCGCAAGGAGCTGGCCGAGCTCGAGGTGCGCAACGTGGGCAAGGCGCTCTCGTCCGTGAAGGCCGAGCTCAACCAGGGCATCGAGAACTTCCGCTTCTACGCCTCCGCGATCGCCTCGATCGCCGGACGCTCGAACCCGATCGGCGGCTCGCTCCTCTTCTACTCACTGAAGGAGCCGGTCGGAGTCGCCGGCCAGATCGTGCCCTGGAACTACCCGCTGATGATGACGACCTGGAAGCTCGCGCCGGCCCTGGCCGCGGGCTGCTCGATCGTCCTCAAGCCGGACTCGCAGACGCCTCTGACCGCGCTCCGCATGGCGGAGCTTGCGACCGAGGTCGGCTTCCCGCCCGGGTCGATCAACGTCGTCCCGGGGCCGGGCTCGACGGTCGGCTCGTACCTCGTCAAGCATCCGGGCGTCGACAAGATCGCGTTCACCGGCTCGACCGAGACGGGCTCGCAGATCATGCGAGACGCCTCCGACGGCATCAAGCGCCTCACGCTCGAGCTCGGAGGCAAGAGCCCGAACATCGTCTTCGCCGACGCCGACCTCGCCGACGCGATCCCGAGCTCCGTCTGGTCGATCTACTACTCGGCAGGACAGAGCTGTGAGGCGCGCTCGCGGATCATCGTCGAGCACTCCGCCTACGACGACTTCGTGGCGAAATTCAGCGAGGCGGCGAACGGCCTCAAGGTCGGTGATCCGCTCGAGGCCGAGACGCAGGTCGGCTCGCTCATCTCCCCCGAGCACCGCGACCGTGTGCACGGCTATGTCGAGACCGGGCGCGAGGAAGGCGCCGAGGTCGTCGCGGGCGGACAGGCGCCCGACGGGAAGGGCGCGTTCTACCCGCCGACCGTGCTCGCAGGCGTCAACCAGGAGATGACGGTCGCGCAGGAGGAGATCTTCGGGCCGGTGGTCACGATCTCGCCGTTCGAGGACGAGAAGGACGCGATCAGGCAGGCGAACGCCGTGCGCTACGGGCTGATGGCGACCGTCTGGACCGGCGACCCGGCCCGTGGGCATCGCATCGCTCGTCGCATCAAGGCGGGCACGGTCGGGATCAACATGCCGTACACCGCGTTCCCCGGGATCCCCTTCGGCGGGTACAAGCATTCCGGCTTCGGTCGCGAGCTGGGGATGGAGACGCTCGAGCTCTATCTGGAGACGAAGAGCGTGATCGTCTCGACGAGCCCGAAGCCCTTCAATCCCTTCGGGCTATAGACCGCAGATACCGGTGGGTGGTGCTTGCGGCCGGGACGACGGCGCAGGCGGCCTTCTCCGCGCTCCTGATCGGGCTGCCGGTGCTCGCGCCGGCGCTTCGGGACCGGTACGACCTGTCGCTGTCGCAGGTCGGGCTCGCGCTCTCGACCGTGTGGATCGGGCCGATCCTGACGCTGCTGCCGTGGGGGCTGCTCGCGGACCGGATCGGTGAGCGGCTCGTGCTCGCGAGCGGGCTCGCCGGATGCGGCGTGCTCGCCGCCGCGGCGGGTTGGGCGGGCTCGTTCGGGATGCTCGTCGTGCTGCTCACGGTCGCTGGGGCGATGGGCGCGAGCGTCAACGCGGCGAGCGGCCGGGCGGTGATGCAGTGGTTCTCGGTCTCCCAGCGCGGGCTCGCGCTCGGTGTGCGGCAGACGGCGATCCCGCTGGGCGGAGCGCTGGCCGCGCTCGCGTTGCCCCTCATGAACCACGCCGGCGGCCTGAAGGCGTCGTTCGCGTTTCTGGGCGCGGTGTGCCTGGCGGCGGCTCTGATCGCGGTCGTCGCGGTGCGTGAGGCGACGCGCCCCGAGGCCGAGCTCGAGGCCGAGGACGTTGAGTGGACCCTTCGGGACACCCGCCTCTGGATCCTCTCCTTCGGCAGCGGGCTTTACCTCTTCGCCCAGATCGCCCTGACCTCGTTCTTCGTCCTCTTCCTGCACGACGAGCACGGGGTGAGCCCTGGAGCGGCGGCCGGTGCGCTGGCCGTCATGCAAGTGGGGGCCGTGATCACGCGGATCTCGGCGGGCCGGATCTCGGACGCGCTCCATGCTCGGATCCGGCCGCTGCGCTGGATCGGCCTCGCCAGCTGCGCCGGCGTTCTCCTCACAGCCGTGCTGACGAACGCCCCGGTCGCGGTCGTCGTGCCCGTGATGATCGTCGCAGGCGCGATCTCGATGGCCTGGAACGGTCTCTCCGTGACGGCAGCCGCGGAGCTGGCGGGGCTGCGCCGCAGCGGAGCGGCGATCGGCTTTCAGCAGACGACGTTGTCCGTGACCGGTGTGGTCGTGCCGGCGGCGTTCGCCTACGTCGTGGACTCGACGTCCTGGGAGGCCGGGTTCGCCCTCGCCTCGATCGGGCCGCTCGTGGGCTGGTACCTCCTCGGCCGCCTGCCTGAGCTTTCGGCCGTCTAGACGGATTCACCCTTTGTGGGGAGGGCGGCGTGGCCGGTTCGGACTACCTCAAGTTGGAGTGATTCTGCGGTCCCTCATCAGTACCCCTGCGTTCGCGTCTGGCTTCGTCGGCCCGGACGCCGCTTAGGGAAGGACGCCCCAGCTGTCGAACACCTGGCGGGTCCCGCCCAAGGAAGAGGGGCCTACGGCTGGCGAACGAACGCCCACCGCCAAGAGCTGGTCGATCGCAGCAGCGTTGATGGTCCTGGCGGTCCTCCTCGTGATCGCCGTCACGGTGCTCGGCCTCGTCTTGCTCGTGCGCTAGGCGTCGAGCTCGCGGCGCAGCACCGAGGCGACCGCGGTCAGCGCGAGCCGCGTCTCGTCGATCGTAGGCTCGCGGGTCGTCAGGCGCTGAAGCGCGAGGCCCGGGTACAGGAAGGCGCGCGCCATCGGCATCGAGGAGCCCTGGACGACGCGCCACAGCTCCATCGTCAGGCCGAGGGAGAGCACGGCCAGGAGGACGGGGGTATAGAGCGCGGGCGCGAACGGCCACAGCCGGTCGGCCACCAGCGTGATCGGCAGGACGAGCGCGACGAAGTTCGTCCCGCAGCGCAGCGAGAAGCGCGACGGCTGGACATCGTTCTCCCAGGTCGCGCCCAGCTGCCCGTCCTCGGCTGCGGCGATCGCACGGTGCTCGGCGCCGTGCAGGTAGAGCGTCCGCCCGCGCATGATCCATGCGAGCAGCCCGACGCTCATCAGGATCCCGGCGACGAGCGACACGGTTCCGGAGAGGAAGACGAACGCGATCGGCGCGAGAAAGACTGCGAGCAGCACGAGTCGCTCGCCCTGGCCGGCGACGCCGTCGCGCCGGAGGAGCGGCGACACGGACATTCCGAGCCGCGCCAGCCCGCGCGCGAGCGGGATACGCCGGAGGTAGGCCGGAAGCTTGGGCATCTCGCCTTCGAGGATCGATCCGTCGCGGTTCGCGAACGCGAAATAGCGCTCGCTCGCGATGACGACACCGTCCGGGCGGGCCATTCCGCCAAGGGCCGGCAAAGGCGTCGAATCCGCACGCCTGAAGAGCGCGGCCAGGCTAGCCCCGTGCACTCTCCTAGGCTGCCTGAACGCAGGGCCGCCCGGCAAGTGCCGGGCGGCCTATTAACGCGTCCTTAAGGTCCTAGTGCCCTACCAGCGTCCGCGGCTGAAGAAGCCGAGAACGAGGAGGACGAGCACGACGATCAAGATAATCCAAAGAAGACTCACGCGCGGGTCACCCCCTTTTAGTGGCTGGAGCATGTGATTCCACGCGCGCCCCGATTCCAAACGGCGCGGTAGGCTCGCCGCGTCACCGACGGAGGAGGGGGAATGGTCAGAGCGTTCGTCCTGTACGAGGCCGAGCCCGACGCGGCCCGCTACGAGCAGCACGCCGAGCTTTGCCGCAAGGTGCCCGGATCGACGTTCCGGCACGGGCGCGTCTTCGGTGCGCCGATGGGCGAGCCGACGTTCAAGTACTACGCCGAGTGGGAGTTCGCAGACATGGACGCGTTCAAGGCTGCGGCCCGCACGGACGAGTTCATGGCCACGGGCAAGGACGCGATGGAGATGGGCGTCCCGTTCCACGTCCACTTCGCCGACGTTGACTGAGCCCTCGTACCCAAGCCCCGTCTCGCCCGACGAGCTCGGCTTCGAAAAGATCGTCTACGAGAAGGCTCCGCCGCGCGCGACGATCACGCTCAACCGTCCGGAGATCCTGAACGCGTTCGACTTCCAGATGCTGCGGGAGCTCGCCCGCGCCTGCGAGGACGCGTCGTGGGACGACGAGATCCGAGTCGTCGTGCTCACGGGCGCGGGGCGGGCGTTCTGCGTGGGCGCCGATCTGAGCTCGTGGGCGGAGGACTACCTCGACAAGCCCACGGAGTACTGGAAGTGGTTCGGCGCCTTCAAGGACGCGCACGACCGGCTGCGCGAGATCGGGAAGCCCACCGTTGCGCGCATCAACGGGATCGCGGTCGGCGGCGGCAACGAACTGCAGATGGCGTGCGACCTTGCGGTCATGGTCGACGGCGCGTTCATCCGGCACGTGGGGCCCGAGCACGGCTCGGTGCCGGCGGGAGGCGCGACCCAGTGGCTGACGATCCTGGTCGGCGACCGCCGCGCGCGCGAGATCGTCCTCATGTGCGAGGAGATCCCGGCCGCGAAGGCCGAGGAGTGGGGTCTCGTGAACCGGGTCGTGCCCGCTGTCGATCTCGACGCGGAGGTCGACCGCATGGTCGAGAACCTCGCGCGGAAGCTGCCGCAGACGACCCGCTACGCAAAGCAGCACCTGAATTTCTGGCGCGACCTCGCCTGGCACGAGACGATCAACCACGCCCGCGACTGGCTCGCGCTGTCGATGGCGACGGAGGAGCCGCAGGCCGCGATCAAGCGCTTCCTCGAGCGGAAGAGTGAGTGACCTCGTCCTCACCGAGCGCGACGGCCCGGTCGCGGTCGTCACGCTCAACCGGCCCGATGCGCTGAACGCGCTCTCGGACGAGCTCATGGAGCAGCTCGTCTCGACGTTGCAGGGCCTCGACCGCGACGACGAGGTGCGCTGCATCGTGCTCGGCGGGAGCGATAAGGCGTTCGCGGCGGGCGCGGACATCGGAGAGCTCGCGCGCTCCTCGGCGATCGATCTCTACTACCAGCGGCGGATCGAGCGCTGGGATGCGATTCGCGGGCTCTGGACGCCGCTGGTTGCCGCGGTCTCGGGGTATTGCCTCGGCGGTGGCTGCGAGCTGGCGCTGGCGTGCGACCTGATCGTCGCGTCGGAGTCGGCGAAGTTCGGCCAGCCGGAGACGGGCGTCGGCGTGATTCCGGGCGCCGGCGGGACGCAGCGCCTGACGCGGGCGGTCGGCAAGGCGCTCGCGATGGACGTGATCCTGAGCGGGCGGTTCCTCTCGGCAGAGGAAGCGCTGGCCGCGGGCCTGGTCGCCCGCGTCGTCCCGGACGGCGAATGGCTCGACGAGGCGAAGCGGGTCGCCCAGGAGATCGCGTCGAAGGCGCCGATCGCAACCCGGCTCGCGAAGGAAGGCGTCGACCGGGCGTACGAGGGGCCGCTCCAGCTCGGTCTCGAGTACGAGCGGCGCCTGCTCTACCTGGCTTTCGCCTCGGAGGACACGAAGGAAGGCCTGACTGCATTCATGGAAAAGCGCAAGCCCGAATGGAAGAACCGCTAGCGGACTTCTAGCTCGGCCGGCACGATTTCGATCGAGATCGGCTCGCCGCCGCGTACGACCTGCATGGTCGCCGCCTGGCCGATCAGCTCGCTTGCCATCAGGCGCTGGAGGTCGTTCACCTGCTCGACCGCGGTGCCGTCGACTTCGACGATCAGGTCCTCGGGCCGCAGCCCGGCGGATTCGGCGGGACTGCCGTCGACGACTTCGACGACCTCGATCGCCGAGCGCCGTCCCAGGCGGGTAGCCAGACGAGGCGGGAGCGGCCTGGCGCCGCCCGCGATCCCGATGTACGCGCGCCGGAAGCGGCCCTCGGTCATCAGCGCCCCGACGATCCTGCGGGTGGTCGCGTCGATCGGAACTGCGAGCCCGACGCCGAGTCCCGCGACGGCGGTGTTGATGCCCACGACGTGCGCGTGAGACGTTGCGAGGGCGCCTCCGGAATTGCCGGGGTTGAGCGCAGCGTCGGTCTGGATGACATTCTCGACGACGCGGCCGGCCGGGACCGGCAGCGATCTCCCGAGCGCGGACACGACGCCTGCCGTCACGCTGCCGCCGAAGCCGAGCGGGCTCCCGATCGCGACGACGAGCTGGCCGACCCGGAGGCGTTCGGCGTCACCGAGCTCCGCCGCGGTGAGGCCGTTCGAGTCGAGCCTGAGCACGGCAAGATCGGAGAGCGGGTCCGCGCCGGCGACGGTGAACTGGTGCTCGCTGCCGTCGGCGAAGGTCGCGCGCCCGGAACCGTCCGTGCGCGCCACGACGTGGGCCGAGGTGAGCAGGAAGCCGTCCGGAGTGATGACGACGGCGCTGCCGCCTCCGTCGAGCCTCCGTCCACCGCGGACACGTCTCGAAACGCGCAGGCTCGCGACCGACGGCGCGAGGCGCTCGGCCACCGACGTGACCGCGTGCGAGTAGGCGTCCAGAGCCTCGAGGTCGGTCGGTGGATCCGAGATGAACTGCATCGATCGAAGCTAGCAATGCGGCGTTAGGCTGCGGCTGATGGCCGAGGTAGAGACAGGCCGCGACGGCGCGGTCCTCACGATCACGCTCAACCGCCCGGACGTCCTGAACGCGTTCAACGCCGCGATGCACCAGGCGCTCGGCGCCGCGCTGGAGGAGGCAGAGGACGCGTCGGTGCGCGCGGTCGTCCTCACCGGAGCCGGGCGCGGCTTCTGCGTGGGCCAGGACCTGACCGAGTTCCGCGAGTCGCCCGGCGACATCGGTGACCGCCTGCGGAGCAACTACCACCCGAACGTGCTCGCGATCCGGCGGCTCGAGAAGCCGGTGATCGCGGCTGTCAACGGCGCCGCGGCCGGTGCGGGCCTCTCGTTCGCCTGCGCATGCGACCTGCGGATCGCGGCGGACTCGGCGAGCTTCGTCCCGGCCTTCATCAACATCGGGCTCGTCCCGGACTCGGGCGGCACGTACTTCATCGCCCGCCTCCTCGGCTACGCGCGGGCGTTCGAGTGGATGACCTCGGGGCGCAAGCTCACGGCGGCCGAGGCACACGCCTGGGGGCTCGTCTCGGAGGTCGTCGAGGCAGACGCGCTGGCCGGCCGCGCTGCCGAGCTCGCCGCCGAGTACGCGGCGCGCCCGACCCGAGGCGTCGGCATGACGAAGCGCCTCTTCGCTCAGGCATTCGAGAACACGCTCGAAGAGCAGCTCGAGGCCGAAGCCGAGCTCCAGACTGCCGCGACTCAGACGAACGACTTCAAGGAGGGCGTCGCCGCCTTCCTCGAGAAGCGCGACCCGAAGTTCACGGGCGGCTAGGCGGCGCCGCAGGCCCCGCAGTGGGATGCGCCGACGCGGCGGGGCTGGTCGCAGCGCGCGCACGGCGCGAGAACGTCGCGGCCGCAACCCTCGCAATGCGTGTTGTCGCGAACCGGGTAGCCGCAGAAGGGGCACTCGCGTCTGCGCACGCGGCGCCCGGGGATTCGTTTGGCGAGGTATCGCTGCAGCGCGACGAAGGCGAGCAGGGTCAGGACGATCCCGACCAGGGAAAGCACGAGCGGCCCGAGGTCGAGGGGGTCGAAGTAGTCCGTCAGGTAGTCCGCCGCCATCACGAACGCAAGGACGACCGCGTATCCGACGAACGCGATTCCGACCGGGTAGTACCGAGAGCCCTGCCTTCTCAGGCGCGCGAGCAGCCAGTACCCGAAGAGCAGGTTCGCGATCACCCATAGGAGCCGGAGGGCGAATGCGAGCAGCTCGCGGTTGTGGAAGCGGCCGGATTGGACCTGGGCGATGTGCCTCTGGGCGTCGTTCGCCGCAGGTTGTGCCCGTGCGACCTCGGCACGCGCTTCTCCAACCTCCTGCCGCGTCCGGGCGTACCGCCTTCGTGCATTGTCGTACGCCACGCCGAGTCTGGCCGCCTCTGCCCGATGCGCTTCGAGCGCCGTACGGTACGCCTCGCGCTTCAGCTCGAGGTTGTCTCGGGCATTCGCAGCGGCGACCTGAGCCCGGGAGAGCTGAGCCTGTGCGGATCGGAGCTCGTTGACGGCAGCCTGCTCCTCGGGGGTGCCCCGGTACGAGAAGTCGGGCGGTGACGTCGTCCTGACGGCGTCGTCGATCTTCACGTAGACCCAGACCCCGCCGATCAGGAGAAACACCGCGAGGACGAGCGAGAGGAGCTTCTCGCCCTTCGTCGTCTGGATCTCCTCGACGTCGACTCGCGTGCTCATCCGGCCTCCCTCTTCGTGCGCGGGCGAAGCTCCACGATCAGCTCGCAGTCGAGGGCTTCCGCGATGCGGAGCAAGGTGTCGATGCGAGGCGGCCGGCCGCCCGACTCGAGACGGGCGATCGCCGACTGGGTCGTGCCGGTCAGCTCGGCCAGCTCCTTCTGGGAGAGGCCGAGCGCCCTGCGCTCTCTCGTGACCTGTTCGGCGACCTGCGCGAAGAACCAACCCTGGTCGGAGTCGACGTGTGCGAGGCGCTCGCGAAGTTTCTCGAAGGTGTCAGGACTCATATCGCAGCTCTGCGATGATAGCAAAGGCGCTATTGAAGATCTATCTCACGTCTGCTATAGATAGCAAACATGAGATTGCTGATCGCCACCGGCTACCTCGTTGCTTGTCTCTTGTGGATCTACGGCCCGGCATCGTCCGACCAGACGGACGGGATCTGGTGGCTCGTCGCTCTGGGTCTTCTCCAACCCACCTTCGGCGCTCTCGTTGGCCGATGGTGGGCCGTGCCGGTGCCCATCGCACTCGTCCCGATGTCGATTCCCGCCGGGTACGGCAGCGGTGAGCTTCCTCTCTGGTTCGGGGTGATGTTCCTCGCAGCGTTCGCCGCTCCGTTGGTACTCGGGGGCGTCGTCGCGCGCAAGCTCGGCGCCTACTACGTGCGCCGAAATGAGTCGCGCTACGTCGCCGTCGCCGGGATTTGCATTGCGGTCGGGTTGGTGGCGCTGGGTGCATTCCTCGGCCTGAGCTCTGGGAGAAGCGCAGGCTTCAGAGGGAACTCGACCGTCTCGGAAGCGAAGCAGTTCCGAGGCTTTCCCGTCTTCTATGCCGGCCGCGATGTGAACGGTTACGAGCTGGCGATGGTGCGTCGCCAATCGCTTGGCCCAATGCGAAAGGACCAAGAGTCGTTCGGATTCACCTATGGAACGTGCGAAGGCGGCAATGACGCATGCAATTTCCCGGTCGAGATTTCCAACGAGCCTGCATGCAGCCGCAATCTGGCGATGTACGGGCCCCTGAGCCCGGTTCCGCACCGAGCTCGGCTACGAGGTGCGCCGGCAGCGTTCTTCGAGGGCGGCAGCCGGATAGAGATCCAGACCGGCACCACGACGGTCGTCATCTTCGCGTTCTCGAGACGTGAGGCACTCGAGGTCGCACGAAACCTCCGCGGCGTGAACACACCTGTGGGTATCGGACAGGTGCTTCCGCCTCCGGCTCCCGGCGCCCTCCAGGGGAAGGTCCCTTGCCCCAGATGAACGCCGAGAGGCGCGCTTTCACTCGCGTTGACTACGTCGCGCTGGGGGCCGTGGTCGTCATGGGTGTCTCGGCGGTGTACGAGGCTGCGGTGGCGCTGAAGTGGATCCCCGTGGGCAGGCTGTCCGGGGAAGGTGCGCGCTTCGAAGGCATCTTCCTGGCCGCCGGTTGGCTCGCGATGCTCTGCCGGGTTCATCATCTCCCTTGTCCTGGCCGTTGCGAACCGCCGCTGGACGCCCGGCGTGGCGTTGGCGGCTGTCGCTGCTGCTTCGTGGCCGCGCATGCCTACACCTTTAACACCTACGACCTTCCGTCGCTCGATCCGCAACACCGAATCCGGCGTCCTGCCATCGGCGACGTGGGTAGGCTGGATCGTCGCTGCTGGCCTACTCTCGTCGCTCTTCAGTCTGATGTTTCCGAGGATCGGGTTCGTACTGACTCGGCCGTGTTCCTCGTCTGCTTCTTCACCTACTCCTTTACCGGCTGCTGTAACTAACCAGGCAGAAGATCGAGCAAGTCGCGCACCTCGGGGAATCGCCCCTCCTCCTGCTTCGAGAAGAGCACCTTCCCATCAGCGAGCACGTCGTACTGGCCCTTCGACCCTTCCTCGATCGTGGCGTCGTACCCGGCTTGGTTCAACTCGGCCGCGAGACTCGCAGCCCGCACGTCGTACGACTCTCAGACGGGGCAGTACTGGATCAGAACCTTGGCCACGAGAGAAAACTACATTGACGCGCGGCCTTCGACGGCGGATGATCGAAGCCGGTGAGCAACAGCGCCGAGATCGTCGCCTGGGTCTGTTTCGCCGTCGGGATCGTGCTCCTGTCGGCGGGGGTCGTGATCGGGCTGGCTCTGACCTTCCGGAAAGCGACGACGCAGGTCGAGCACAAGATGCGGCAGGTGCGGCACAAGGTCGACGAGCTCAAGGACACCGCTGTCAGCGGGTCGATGAGCGCGCGGGCCGACGATCATGCGGCCGCGGCAGCCGAGGCGAAGGCGGCCGACGTGAAGAGCGCCCTCGACGAGGTCAGCGGGATCGTCGCCGCGCTCCCGGAGAACCTGCGCTTCGCCGGTCTTCTCATCCTCGTCGGCGCAGCCCTGATGAGCGTCGCGACCGTCCAGTTCGGCGGCCACTCGATCTTCTAGCCGCCGGGCGTACCTTCGATCACGAACATGCCGCTCGCGGTCGCGGTGGCGCCCACGAGGTCGTAGCCGGCTGCCCGAAGCAGAACCTCGAATTCCTCGAGCGTCCGTTCCTGCCCGCCGGGGCCGACGAGCATGTTCAGATCGCCAAGCTTCGTCTCTGGCCCCTCGTTCGGCGGCTCGACGATCCGTTCGACCACGAGGAGCGCTCCTCCGTTTCGCCTCACGTTCCGGAGGATCGCCACGGACTCCTCGTCCCCCCAGTCGTGGATGATCCACTTGAGCAGATACGCGTCGCCGCCCTCGGGGACGGACTCGAAGAAGCTGCCGCCGAGGACCGTGCCGCGCTCTCCGAGGTCGATGCCTTCGACGACATGCGGCTGATCGAAGAGCACGCCTCTGAGCTGCGGATGCTCATCGAGCAGCGCCCGGAGCAGTGTCCCATTACCCCCGCCGACGTCGACGATCGTCGCGAACCGCCCGAAGTCGTAGGCGTCCGTCAGCGAGCGGATCACGAGCTGGGAGCTCGACGTCATGGCCCGGTCGAAGATCTCGCTCTCCTCCGGGTTCTGCGCGCGGTACTCCCAGACGCTGAGACCGTGCGCAAGCTTGAACGCATTCTCTCCCGTGCGGATGCTCTCCTCGAGCGAGCTCCAGGCCTCGCGAATGTTCCGCCGGCCGACGAACGCAGCCCAGCCCGCGACCGATTCGGGGGCACTCCACCGGAGCGAATCGCCGAGCTCCGTCAGCGAGAAGCGGCGGCCATCCTCCTCCTGGAAGAGACCGAACGCCGCGAGCGCGCGGAGAAGGCGGTAGAGCGCGCGTGGGTCCGCCTCGGTCGCCTGCGCCAGTTCGTCGCTCGTCCGCGGCCCGTCCTCGAGCAGGTCTGCGATTCCGAGCACGGCCGCGACGTGGATCGCCTGCGACAGCTGGTACGAGTTGACGAGCCGGCGGAGCTCTGCGGCTCTGCTCAAATCGTCTTGAACTGCTCGAACGGCTGGCGGCAGCTCTCGCAGTAGCGCACCGAGCGGCACGGCGTCGGGCCGAAGATGTTGTCCAGGCGCGTCTCGGTCGAGCCGCAGTACGGGCACTTGAACGACCTGCTCTGCAGCTGGACGAGCTGCGGCGCGCCCGCCTCGCGGGGAGCCGGCGGAGCGAAGCCGGCCGCGCGGAGCTTCTCGCGGCCTTCGGGCGTGATCCGGTCCGTCGACCACGAGTCGTCCAGGATCACCTCGACGTCGGGCTCGGCGCCGAGCTCGCGGATCCGGTCGGCCATCTGGTCGCGCATCACCTCGAGCGCGGGGCAGCCGAGGAAGGTCGGCGTGAACTCGACGTGTACGGTGCCGTTCTCGACCGAGACGTCGCGCACGACGCCGAGGTCGACGATCGAGATCGGCGGGATCTCGGGGTCGGGGATCTCCGCCAGCGCGTCCCAGACCTGGGCCTCGGTCACCACGTCGCCCCCGGTACCGAGCGGCGCACCTCGGTCATCTCTTCCCACAGCTGCTCGAACTCCGGCAGGTGCCCGTCGCGCCGGTCGACCAGAGGGCGCATCTCCTCCAGAGCCTCGACGTAGCGCGGCTCGTCCTGGAGGCGCTCGTCCCACATCTGTGCATGCATGCGGTGGTACGCCTCCTCGCGGTCGATCTTCGCGGCGAGGCCGGCAACCTGTTCGTCCTCGGACTCCATCAGCGCCTTGATCCGCTTCTCGTCCGCCTGCTCATAGAGCACCTGCCGCGCGATCGTCCGCGCCCAATCCGGCACGACTCGGAGCTCGACGAACTGCGAGCAGCGGTACTCGTCAGGCTTGCGGTCGAACGCGAGCTCGTCCGCGGTCGTGCCGAGCTCGGCGGAGACGATCTGGTAGATCGCCCGCGCGTGGCCGATCTCGTTCTGCGCGATCGACGAGAAGGCGACGTCCTCTTCGAGGAACGGGGCGATCCCGGTCCACTCCGAGTTTCGCCAGCCGAGGATCAGCTCGTCGTCAGCGATCGCCAGCAGTTCCTGCGCGTTCACGAGCCTCCTTCAACTTTTCCTTCAGCGGGTAGCCGTCGACCCGGTGGTAGTTCCGCTCCAGCTCGTCGACGAACTCGTCGATCTCGTGCACGGCCGAGCGCGGGACGACCCAGAGCGCGACCGACTCGCCGCGCCGGCCGAACTGCTCGCGTGCGTACGACTCCGCGTACTCGTCGTTCGGCGCCTCGACCGAGCCCGCGTGCGTGAAGGGCTGGCCCTTCCGTTCCTGCCGAAACACTTCGTAGATCACGCTGCTTGTACGAGCACTGCACGCCGGACCCACTCGGTCTCGTCGCGCGTCGCGCGGCGGAGGCCCAGCCGCTCTTCGGTCATCGGGCCGTGTCCGGTGACGACGTGCTTGAGCTCGTCCCAATCGGGCTCGGAGAACTCCCAGGCGCCGTCGTCGTCCTTGCGCAGGTTCGGGTCCGGAACCGTCAGCCCGAGCTCCCAGATCTGCGGGACGTAGCCGTCGAGGAACTGCTGGCGCGCCTCACCGTTGCCCTGGCTCTTGATCCGCCAGATGTACATCGGGTCCTCTTCCTTCGCGATCGGGTTCCCGTGGAACTGCATCAGCGGTCCCCACCAGCGGTTGAGCGCCTCCTGGACGAGCTCTCGCTGCTCGTCGGTGCCGTTCATCATCGTCAGGATCACGTCGCGCCCGTGCAGGATGTGGAACGACTCCTCCCAGCAGATCTTCTTCATGATCCGGGCGTACGGCGCGTACGAGCACTTGAGGAGCGCCTTCTGGCTGATGATCGCGGCCGCGTCGACCAGCCAGGCGATCACGCCGACGTCGCCCCAGGTCTTCGTCGGGTAGTGGAAGACGTTGTGGAACTTCGCCTTGCCCGAGATCAGGTCCTCGAGGCACTGCTCCCGCGGCTTGCCGAGGTCCTCGACGACCCGGTAGATGAGCTGGGAGTGGCCGACCTCGTCCTGCACCTTCGCGGTGAGGGCGAGCTTCCGCTGGAGGGTCGGCGCCCGGAGGATCCATTCGCGCTCGGGGAGGACGCCCATCAACTCCGAGTTGCCGTGCATCTCGATGAACTTGATCAGCTTCGCGCGGTAGTCGTCCGGCATCCAGTCGGAGGTCTCGACCTGGCCGCCGGACTGGACGTACTCGAGGAATTCCTGCTCGCGCGCTTCCATACGAACGATCGTTAGGGTAATCCCTACTATGTCCGCTCGCAAATCGCAGCTGACGCGGGAGGCGGCCCGGCTCTTCGCCGAGAAGGGCTATCACGGGACCTCGATCGGCGATCTCGCCAAGTCGATGGGCGTGCAGAAGGGCTCGCTCTACGCGCACATCTCGTCGAAGCAGGACTTGCTGTACGAGACGATGCGGGAGGGGGCGGACGCGTTCCACGGCGTGCTGGACGCGATTCCGGACGAGCTGCCCGCGACGGAGAAGATTCGCCTCGCCCTGCGCGGGCATCTGCGCGTCGTGGCCGAGCAGCTGGACGTGGCGACGGTGTTCGTGCGTGAGTGGCGCTACCTCGAGGGTGAGCGGCGGGACGAGATCCTCGCCGAGCGGAGACGCTACGAGGACCGTGTGCGCGCGCTCTTTGCGGAGGGCCGCGAGCTGGGTGAGCTGCGCACCGACCTGGACGACTCGACCGCTGCCCTGCTGACCCTCTCGGCCGCGAACTGGGCGTACACGTGGCTGAAGCCGGGGCGCGATACGGACGCGCTCGCGGACCGCTTCTACGCGCTCCTGATCGACGGAATGCGCGGGTACGCCACACCTGATTGATTCGTCGGCCACCTTGCAATCCGACCTCGGAACGCGCGACCATTCGCGGTGAAGGAAGGTGCAGTAGTGGACGGCAACCGAGCGGGGACTCAGCGGCGTGGCTCCTCCCTGCTCCGGAGGCGGTCGCTCGCCGCGGCCGCCTGCATCGGGCTCGCCGCGGTGGCGATCGGAGTGGCCGCCGGTCGCAACGGCGATCACGGCATGGCTCAGGCCCGGCCGACGGCTCCAACCTGTGCGCACGCGACCGCGTTCGTCGATCGGCCCGACGTCGTGCCGGCCGACCTGCTGCCGAAGGGCACGGCCCTGACGTCGAGCATGAACCTGCCCCAGCGCAAGATGTTCGTGACGGGCGTGATCCCCCTCACGTTCAACAGGGCCGTCGCCTTCTACGTCTCGGAGCTTCCACGGAGGGGCTACCTGCTGGGTGGCGGCGACGCCGAGATGAACGAGGCGGAGGCCCGCTTCCTGGGCTCGGGGATCAACGGCAAGTGGAAGGTGAACGGGATCGAGAACTGCCCGACCGCCGTGACCCTGTCGCTGCTCGTCAGCCGCTAGGGCGCCGCGGATCGTCTCCGCCGCGGTACGTGATCGCCTCGATCGTGCGCCCGTCCGGGTCGGCGAAGAAGAGGCCGACCGCGATCCCGTGGTCGCGCTCCTCCGACTCGATGCCCGCCTCGTCGAGGCGCTCCTCGATCTTGGCTCGTTCCTCCTCCGACACGCGAAACAGCGGTGTGCGGGCCGACCGCGTTCCGCCCGTGCAGCGCGAGGCCGGTATTGCCCAGGTACGCCATCACCGGGTGGCCTTCCGCCTTCACGATCCGCGCCCCGAGGATCTGTTCGTAGAACGCCGCCAGGCCGTCCGGATCCTCGGTCGTGAAGGCCACGTGGTCGATCCGTGCCATGCTCGGGATTATGCGGCTCCTCATCGTCAACCCCTTCGCGAGCGGGGTTTCGGACGATCGCGTGGCCGAGGTGCGCGACGTCCTCGGCGATATCCAAGTCCGCGAGACCGAGCACCCGGGTCACGCGACCGAGCTCGCCCGGGAGGCCGACGCCGAAGCGGTCTACGTCTTCTCGGGCGACGGGGGGTTCAACGAGGTCCTGAACGGGATCGGGCCCGACACACCGGTGGGGTTCATCCCCGGGGGAGGGGCGAACGTGCTGCCGCGCGCGCTCGGGCTGCCGCGCGACCCGGTCGAGGCCGCGAGGAGACTCGTCTCGGGGAGCACGCGGCAGATCACGCTCGGGAAGGTCAACGGGCGCCGGTTCGCGTTCGCGGCCGGGATCGGAATCGACGCCGAAGCCGTGCGACGCCTCGACCAGCTCGGCCGGACGGCCGAGCACGGGCGCGCCGGGAACCTCCTGTTCGCCTGGGAGCTGACCCGCCTGCTGGCCGAGCGGCGCGGACGCTTCAACCCGTCGCTCGAGGTTCTCGGCCAGGGCCGGGCCGCCTTCGCGCTCGTGGCGAACTGCGATCCGTACACCTACGCGGGGCCGGTGCCGATCCGGATTGCGCCCGAAGCGCGCTTCGAGCTCGGGATCGACCTCGTCGCGCCGCGGGCGGTCTCGCCCTTCGCTCTCCCGCGGTTGCTCGGCTACGCGGTGCTCGGGCGGGGCCAGACCTCGGCGGGCGACGTCCTGTACGGCCACGACCTCGACCGGATCGAGATCGTCTGTGACGGCTCGATGCCGCTGCAGGTGGACGGGGAGGACCTGGGCGACGTCACCTCGGCCGTTTTCGAGGCCGAACGCAGCGCGGTAACCGTCCTGAACTAGATTTCGGTCATGACAACGCGATCCTGGCGCGGAGTTGCGGCGGTCGCAGGGCTGCTCGGACTGCTCGCGCTCGTCGCGTTCGCCGCCGCCGGCCATGCGCCCGGAGGCGGATCGAGCCGGCCGAGCGCGTCCACGCCGTCGGTCCTCAAGGACTACCTCGCGACGATCGCCCTGCTCATGCTCCCGATCGGCGCGTTCCTGATCTTCTGGGCCGCGTTCCTCAAGCGCGCGTACAAGGACGTGCCGCTGATGAAGACCTCCGGCTACCCGCTATCGGTCGCCCCGAGGCCGTTCGCGTACATCGTGGTGTTCTTCATCGTGCTTGCGATCGCGGTCCACTGGGGCGACCGGCGCAACACGGACGGTGGGTTGACCGGCACACCTTCGCCCGGCGTCCCGTCCAACGCCGAGACGGCCAAGGGCCACAAGCCGTACGACCCGCACTTCCAGTGGCTGCCGATCGCCATCCTCGGATCGATCGTGATCGGGATCGGCGGGTCGATGTTCCTCCTCACCTACCGGCGCAGGCGTGAAGAGGACGACCCCGAGGCGATGCGCGTGACCGTTGCCCAGGTGCTCGGCGAGACGCTCGACGATCTCGTCCGCGAGCCCGATCCTCGTAAGGCGGTGATCGGCGCCTACGCAAGGATGGAGCGCACGCTCGCCGCCCGGGGCTTCCCGCGTGAGGAGTCCGAGGCGCCCGACGAGTATCTCGCGCGAATCCTCGCGGTAGTCGGCGCGAGCGGCCATTCGGTGCGGCGTCTGACGAGGCTCTTCGAGCGCGCGCGCTTCAGCGAGCACGAGATCGACCCAGGGATGAAGGAGGACGCGATCGACTCGCTGAGCGGCCTTCGCGCCGAGCTGCTGGTGGCGACGTGACGCAGGCGGTCGTTCGCTGGATCGGGTTCGCCGTCCTGGCGACGATCGCGCTGCTCGCGGCGCGCATGATCTCGCCCGGCCGACAGGAGCTGGAGCTCGACGTCTTCGTCCTCGTGCTCGGGACCTTCGGGTTGATCGTGCTTGCGTCCGAGATCCGGCGGATCGCGCCGTCACCGAGCGAGTCGCTGCTCGAGGAGGCGCTCGAGCCGGAGCCGCCCGAGGTCCAGCCGATCGCCGAGCTGCACCGGCTCGACCGCGAGCTGACGATGGGCTCCACGAGGGCCTTCGACCTCCACTACCGCCTGCGGCCGGTGCTGCGCGAGATCGCCGCGGCGCGGCTCGAACGGCGCGGCCTGAACCTCGACTCGGGCTCTCCGGCCGTGCGCGAGGCGCTCGGTGAGAGCCTGTGGGAGGTGACCGACCCGGACCGTGAACCGCCGCACGACCGGCTCGCCCCGGGACCCGGCCTCGAGGAGCTCGACCGAACCATCGCGCGCCTGGAGCGTCTCTAGATGGGGATGACGATTGCGGAGCTGACCGCGCAGGCGGAGACGATCCTGGACGAGGTCGAACGGGCCGTCGTCGGCAAGCGCGATGCGCTCGAGCTCGTCCTGCTCGGGATCCTCGCCGACGGCCACGTTTTGATCGAGGACTTCCCCGGCCTCGCCAAGACGCTGATCGCGCGCTCGTTCGCGCAGGTGACCGGGATGACGTTCTCGCGCATCCAGTTCACACCCGACCTGATGCCGGCGGACGTGACCGGCTCCTCGATCTACAACCAGCAGCGCGGCGACTTCGAGTTTCGGCCGGGCCCGATCTTCGCGAACCTCCTCCTCTCCGACGAGATCAACCGCGCGCCGCCGAAGACGCAGGCTGCGCTGCTCGAGGCGATGCAGGAGCGGCAGGTCACGATCGAGGGCGAGACCAGGCCGCTGGATCCTCCGTTCGTCGTGCTCGCGACCCAGAACCCGATCGAGTACGAAGGCACGTATCCGCTGCCCGAGGCTCAGCTCGACCGGTTCATGCTGCGGATCGGGGTCGGCTACCCGGCCCGGGAGCACGAGTGGGAGATGCTCGAGCGGCGGATCGCGCGCGCCGAGGACGAGGTCGAGCTCTACCAGGTCGTGAACCGCGAGAGCCTGCTCGAGATGCAGCAGGCCGTGGAGCAGGTGCATGTCGAGGAGTCGCTGGGCTACTACATCGTCGACCTGGCCGTGGCCACCCGGACTGCGCCGGGCGTGCAGGTCGGATCGAGCCCGCGCGGGTCGCTCGCGCTCCTCAAGCTCTCGCGTTGTCGCGCCGCGCTCGCGGGTCGCGACTACGCGACTCCGGACGACGTGAAGGCCGTCGCGGTGCCGGCGCTCGCGCACCGCCTGGCTCTACGGCCGGAGCTGTGGGTCGAGCGCAGGCGCGGGGACGACATCGTGCGCGACATCCTCGACCAGGTCCCGACGCCCGCGGTCGAGCAGCCCGTCCCGAAGTGACGCGCGCGGCGACCGGGAAGCTCCGCGTCTATCTGGTCCTCGCAGGGCTCGGCTTGCTCGGGTCGCTGGCGCTCGGGCGGCCGGAGCTGGCGGCGCTCGCCGCCCCGTTTGCGTTCTACGTGGCGGTCGGGCTCGCGGTCGGGCGGAAGGTGGAGGTCCGGGCCCCGTCCGAGCTCGACCACGAGCGCCAGCTCGAGGGGCGGCTCGTCAGCCTGCTGCTGGAGGTCTCGGCCACTGAGCCCGTCGAACGGCTGGAGCTCCTGCTCGACCTCGGCGAGGGCCTCGAGTCGGAGGCGCCGAACCCGGTCCTGATCCGGCTCGGCCACGGAGAGCGGCGCGAGCTCGAATTTCCAGTCCGCTGCACGCGCTGGGGAACGTACGAGGTCGGGAACGTCGTCTGGCGCGCCCGGGACGGCTTCGGCCTCCTCGTGTCAGAAGGGCGGACGACCGGCGGCCACCGGCTCAAGGTCTACCCGCACGGTGAGACCGTCGAGCGGCTCCTGCGCCCGCTCGAGACGCAGGCTTTCGCGGGGAACCAGGTCGCGCGCGTCCGCGGTGAGGGGATCGAGTTCGCCGACCTGAGGCCGTTCACGACCGGTGACCGCATACGCCGAGTGAACTGGCGCGCGACGGCGCGGCGCGGCGAGCCCTGGGTGAACGAGACGCATCCGGAGCGGAACTCGGACATCGTGCTCTTCCTGGACACGTTCGCCGAGGCCAGGCGGGACGACCTCGGGACGCTCGACCTCGCGGTGCGGGCGGCCGCCTCGCTGTCCGCGCTCTATCTCCAGGAGAAGGACCGCGTGGGGCTCGTCTCCTTCGGCGGGGTCCTGAACTGGCTGACCGCGACCTCGGGCACGACGCAGCTCTACCGCATCGTCGACTCGCTGCTCGACGCGGAGATCGCGCTCAGCTACGCGTGGAAGGACCTCGACGTGATCCCACCGCGGACGCTGCCGCCGCGCGCGCTCGTCCTCGCGCTCAGCCCGCTGCTCGACGAGCGCGCGGTCCGAGCGCTGATCGATCTCCGGGCCCGCGGGTTCGACCTGGCCGTCATCGAGCTCTCGCCGTACTCGTTCGTGCCGGAGGGCGAGAACGAGACGGAGCAGCTCGCGTACCGGCTCTGGCGGCTCAGGCGCGAAGCGTTGCGGACGAGATACGCCTCGCTCGGAGTCCCGATCGTCGAGTGGCGTGAGGGGGTTCCGATGGAAGCGGTCGTGGAGGAGGTGAGGTCATTCAGGCGCCACGCCCGAGTGTTGCGCGCGTAGCGACGGGCGCGGTCGCAGTGGCCGCGGCCGTGGGCCTCGCGGCGTACCCGGCCGCGCAGGACATCCGGCTGCAGCCGCTGGCGCTCGCGCTGGCGGCGATCGGCGTCCTCGTGCTCGTGCTCGGGCTGCTGGCGAGATGGCCGGCTGCGATCGGGTTCGCGCTGGTGTCGCTCGGCGGGACGTACGCCGTGCTGTTCGCGGCCGAGGGCTCGCGCCTGGACCGGCTCGCGCCTGCGTACGCGGCCGGGCTGCTGCTCGTCGCCGAGCTCGCGTTCTGGTCGATCGAGAGCCGCGTTCCGGCCTGGAGCGACCCGGAGCTCGTGATCTGGAGGCTGGCTCGGCTCGCGCTCGCATGCGCGGGAGCTGCGGTGCTCGGAGCCGTGGTCGTCGCGGACGCTTCGGCAGCGAGCGGCGGAGGAGGGCTGCTCCTGGAGACGCTTGGGGTGGCCGCTGCGATCGGCGCGGTCGTCGTCGTCGTCGTGCTCCTGCGCCGAGATGCGTTCGAGTCCGGAGCAGACTAGTCCGCTACGGACTATAATTCGGACGTGACCGCGGTACAGAACACCCGCACCGGCCTCTCCACGACGGAGCTCTCCGTGCTCGGGCTGCTCTCCGTGTTCGGCGAGCGCTCCGGATACGACCTGCAGAAGCACGCCGAAGTGGGTGTCGGCTACGTCTGGACGGCCGCGAAGAGCCACATCTATGCGGTGCTTCCCCGGCTCGTCGAAGGCGGTTTCGCGACCGTGCGCCATGTCGAGCAGGGCCGGCGGCCCGACAAGCAGGTCTACAAGATCACGAAGCCGGGCCGGGAGGCCTTCCGGGCCTGGCTCGAGGAGCCCGTCGAGGAGCGTCCGGACGGGCGCAGCACGTTCCTGCTGAAGGTCTTCTTCGGCGGCGACATGAGCCGCGAGGCGCTGGTCGCGCACATCGAGCGCAAGCGCGAATGGGCGCTCGCATACCTGGACGAGTATCGGGAGATCGAGGAGGAGATCCGCGACGAGGAGTCCTCGTACTTCGGGTACGTGACGCTGCGTTGGGGTATCGCCCACGCGCAGGCGTGGGTCCAGTGGGCGGACGAGATCCTGCACGAGCTGGAGGAGCGGCCGTGAGGGCAGCGCTCGCGATCCTGACCGTCGCGCTCGTCGCCGTTCCGGCCGCCGACGGGTATCGGAACCCGACCGCGGGCAAAGCCGTCGTCCTGCAGATCCAGGGCATGCACCGGGCGAAGGTGAAGCGGAACGTCGTCTACCAGCGGTCGCCGAGGCTGCGAATGGACGTCTACCGCCCGCGGAAGGCCCGCGGCCGTCTGCCGGCGGTTCTCCTCGGCGGGCCACCGGGCTCCGGGAGGACCAGCGGTCAGAAGGTCGGCTGGGCGCAGCTGATCGCAGCGTCGGGACTGAGCGCCGTCGCGTTCGACATCCGCTCCGACGGGCGGCTCCAGTCGCCGCGCAACCCGGCACTGGATGTCCAGGCCGCGATCGCGTACGTCCGCTCGCACGCGAAGCGACTCGGCATCGACCCGGGCCGCCTCTGCACGCTCGGCTTCTCTACTCCCTGGCATCTGTGGGCGACGATGCGGGATCCCCGCCCGTGGCTTCGCTGCAACGTCGCCTACTACGAGCCGCTCGACTTCCAGAGCGCCGCGAACGGGGATGAGTTCTCCGCTCTCACCTACCTCCGTCGGTCGCCCGGCTCGATCCCGCCGATGCTCGTCGTGAAGGCAGGCCGTGACAACGCGGGCATCAACGAGTCGATCGACCGCTTCCAGGCGACCGCGACCGAGCTCCATGCCGACGTCCGCATCGTCACCGATCCGGATGCGGCCAACGGCTTCGACGTCGGGCCGCGGACGGCTCGCGCGCGGTCGGTCGTCCGGGAGACGCTGCGTTTCCTGCGGGTCAGGCTCGCCAGGCCGCTTCCGGTTACGGAGGGCTGCGCGACGAAGGCTGAGCGGGCATCGGCGCTGCGCTTCTTCGCCGCCGACGACACGCCGCTCGAGGGTGTGGTGCTGGGCAGTGGCCCGCGCGGCGTCGTGCTCGCGCACGGCTCGGACGGCAGCTTCTGCGAATGGCTGCCATATGCGCGGGAGCTCGCACCGGCCGGCTACCGCGTCCTGGCCTACGACTCGAGATCTGGACCCCGCGTCGACGTCGACATGGCGTCGGCGATCGAGGCGCTGCGCCGCACCGGGTCCGAGCACGTCGTTGCCATGGGCTCGTCGGCCGGGGCGATTGCGGCTCTGATCGGAAGCTCCTCGCTGGCGTCGCAGCCGGCAGCCGTGGTCAGCCTCTCCGCACCGGAGTCGTACGGACCGCTGCACGCCCTCTCGGCCGTGCGGCGGCTGCAGGCGCCGGTGTTCTTCGCCGCGTCGGCGGAGGACGAGCCTTTTCAGACCGATGCGCGGACCATGTATGCAGCCTCCGGGTCGTCGGATCGCGTGCTCGAGATCCTGCCCGGCGCTGCTCACGGATCGCAGATGCTCCAGGACGCCGCGTTTCGCGCTCGCGTCGAGGCTTTCATCGCCTCGCACTAGATACATTCCTGTCGATGGCGCAGGTGCTTCCGGCCGAGCGTGACCTTCGGCGCGTGATCGGCGACGGCGACGCGGTGCCCGACGGAGAGGTCGAGGGGCTCACCGACCACGACCTCGTCGAGCTCTACCGCAGCCTCGTCCTCCTGCGCACGTACGACGAGCGCTCGGTCGTCTACCACCGTCAGGGGCGGATCGGGACGTACGCGATCTACTGGAACCACGAGGCGATGCAGGCGGGCTCCGTGTATGCGCTCGACGAAGACGACTGGATCTTTCCGAGCTACCGCGAGTCGGCGATCGGGCTGCTGCGCGGGATGCCCGCGTCGACGGTGCTCTCCTGGTGGCGCGGCCACCCGACGGGCTGGTGGAACCCGGCGGACTACAACGTCGCCTCGATCTGCGTGCCGATCGGGACGCACGTCCCGCACGCGGCCGGCCTCGCCTGGGGCAAGCGGCTGCGCGGAGAGAACGCGTGCGCGATCGCGTTCTTCGGGGACGGCGCCACCTCCGAGGGTGCATTCCACGAGGGCGCGAACTTCGCCGCCGTCATGCGCGCGCCGCTCGTCCTGTTCTGCAACAACAACGGCTGGGCGATCTCGACGCCGGTCGAGGCGCAGACCCGGGCCGAGACCCTGGCGGACAAAGCGGTCGGCTACGGGATGCCCGCCACGCGGGTGGACGGGCTCGACATCCTCGCGGTGTACGAAGCGACACGCGAAGCCGTTGCGCGCGCCCGTGCGGGCGACGGCCCGACGTTCATCGAGGCGGTGAGCTACCGCGCCGCGCCGCACGCGACGGCTGACGACCCGAAGGCGTACATCGATCTGGAGCGGGTCGAGGAGGAACGCAAGCGCGAGTGCGTCGGGCGGTACGAGGGCTACCTGCGCCGTGCGGGGATCCTCACCGACGAGATGGCAGAGTCGATCCGCGGCGAGGCCGAGCAGGCGATGCGCGACGGGATCGCGGCAGCCGAGGCGGAGGCGCCTGCGGATCCAGGCCTCCTCTTCGAGCACGCGCTGGCCGACCCGCCCGAGTCGTTCGACAACGACCTCGCAGAACTGCGGAGGGTCCTCGGTGAGTGAGCTCACGCTCGTCGAGGCGATCAACGACTGCTTCCACGTCGAGCTGGGGCGAGACGAGAACGTCATGGTCATGGGCGAGGACGTCGGCCGCGCGGGCGGCGTCTTCCGTGCCACGGCGGGGCTGCGCGACAAGTACGGCCCGGAGCGCTGCGTCGACACGCCGCTCGCCGAGGCCGGGATCATGGGCACTGCGATCGGGCTCTGCATGGCCGGCTGGCGGCCGGTCTGCGAGATGCAGTACGACGCGTTCAGCTACCCGGCGCTCGACCAGCTGATCACGCACGTCGGGCGCTACCGCTGGCGCACGGGCGGGAAGATGGAGTTCCCGATCACGGTGCGCATGCCCTACGGCGGCGGTGTCCGCGCGCCGGAGCTGCACGACGACTCTCCGGAGGCCTACTACGTGCACACCCCAGGGGTGAAGGTGGCGATCCCGTCCACTCCGAGCGACGCAAAAGGCCTGCTTGCGGCGGCAATTCGCGATCCCGACCCCGTCGTCATCTTCGAGCCCAAGCTCCACTACCGGACGATGCGCGGCGAGGTGCCCGAGGGCGAGCACGTCGTGCCGCTCGGGAAGGCGCGCACCGTTCGTGAGGGAGAGGACGTGACGCTCGTGGCGTACGGGTCGATGGTCCCGCTCGCGGAGCAGGCGGCGGATGCGTTCGGCGACCGCGCCTCGGCGGAGATCCTCGACATCCGTTCGCTGAAGCCGCTCGACGAGGGTGCGCTGCTGGCGGCGGCGGCCAAGACGGGACGCGTCGTGATCATCCAGGAGGCGCCGCGGACGGCCGGCTTCGGCGCCGAGCTCGCGGCGATCCTCGCCGAGAAGGCGATGCTCGACCTGCGCGGCCCGGTGCTCCGCGTGACCGGCTACGACGTGCCGTATCCGTACTGGCAGATCGAGGACGCGTACATGCCGTCGGTCGAGCGGGTTGTCGACGCGGTCGACAAGCTCCTCGAGTTCTAGTGGCCGCACACGAGCTGCCGCTCGAGCAGCGCCACCTGCACGGGCACTTCTCGAAGGACCTCGAGCCGGCGATCGAGATCGACCCGGGCGACTCCGTCAAGTTCTTCACGCCCAACCACGCCTGGGACATCGCACGCGACGAGCATTTCGCTCCGCGGAGCCCCGAGCTGGATGAAGGCCACGCGCTGGCGGGACCGATCCTCGTGCGCGGCGCAAAGGCCGGCCAGACGCTCGTCGTCTCGATCGACGCGGTCGACCCCGCCCCCTGGGGCGTCGTGCACGGAGGGCGCGACCACGCGATTCACTGGGAGCTCGCAGACGGCGTCGGCCGGTCGGAAAGCTTCGAGATCACCCTTGCGCCGTTTCTCGGCGTGATGGGGATGCCGCCGCCCGAGCCGGGCGTGCACTCGACCGGGCCGCCGCGGCGCTGGGGCGGGAACATGGACTGCAAGGAGCTCGTGGCCGGGACGACGCTCTATCTCCCGATCCCGGTGGACGGCGCGCTCTTCTCCGCCGGGGACGGGCACGCGGTTCAGGGCGACGGCGAGGTGTCGGGGACGGCGATCGAGGCGCCGACGAGCGCGCAGCTGACGCTGGACGTGGCCGATGAGCCCGTGCTCGAGTGGCCTCTCGCGCGCATCGACGGCGGCTGGATCACGCTCGGCTTCGCGGAGAGTCTCGAGGAGGCGGGGACACGCGCGTTGGGAGGGATGCTCGCGCTCATGGAGCGCGAGCTCGGCGTGAGCGGGGCGGATGCGATGGCGCTCGCCAGCCTCGGCGTCGACCTCCGCGTCACGCAGGTCGTCAACGGCTGCGTCGGCGTGCACGCCATGCTTCGGGACGGCGCTCTCCGGTCCGCGTAGATTGAGCGCATGGCTGCCGGCTCGGAAGCGCTTCGGCGCGCCTGGGAGCACGACAGCGCGGGCCGCGAGCAGGAGGCGATCGTCGAATACCGCGCTGCATTCGAAGCCGGGGTTCCCGACGAGGACCTCCTCGGGGCGATGCTGGGCTTCGGCAGCACGCTGAGAAACGTCGGCGAGCTGGAAGAGTCCGAGCGCGTGCTGCGTGAGGCGGTGACTCGCTTCCCGGACCACGCGGCCCTGAGACTCTTTCTCGCGCTCACGCGCTGGGAGCGGGACGACAAGGGCGGAGCCTGGCGCGAGCTCGTCGAGGCCCTCTTCCGCGCCGACGCGCCCGGCATGGCTCGGTACGAGCGGGCGATCCGCGGCTACTCGGCCGAGCTCTGAGCGACCGTCTCCGTCTGTTGCTCGAGCGAGCCGGGTCGGGGTTTCGGTTGCGGGACGCGGCAACGGGCGAGATCGTGCGCTGGGAAGACGAGCGCGTGCGCGTGGTGCCTGTGGCGGGCGTGTCCTTCCGGCCCGAGGCGCACGAAGACCCGTCGTTCGAGCCGGGACTCCCGCTCGCGCTCGTCCCCGAGCCGGACAACGAGCACGATCCGAACGCTGTCGGCGTCTGGAACGAGCAGCGGACGCTCCAGGCCGGCTACGTGCCGCGCGACGTGGCGCCCGCGCTCACCGGCGGCGAGCAGGCCGTGTCGCTCTGGCGCGCCGAGGGCGGCCTCCGAGTGCTGATCGCGCCCGCCGATGCCTGGATCGGGCGACCGCGGTAGTGGTCGCTCCAAACGTGTCGACCGGTCAGTTCCGACGGATACGCATGCGAAGCACGCGCATCCTGAAGGCGGCGCCGCGAGCGGCGCCTTGGCGGTAGATTCCGGCGCCGTGGCATACGAGTTCAAGCTCCCCGATCTCGGCGAAGGCCTGACGGAAGGCGAGGTCGCCCGCTGGCTCGTCGCCGAGGGCGACGAGGTGACCGAGGACCAGCCGCTCGTCGAGATCCAGACCGACAAGACGACCGTCGAGATCCCGTCCCCTGCCGCAGGGAAGGTCGCCCAGATCCTGGTCGAGGAGGGCAAGGTCGTCCCGGTCGGAACGATCCTCGTCGTCATCGGCGAGGACGGAGCCGCCCCGGCCGTCGAGGAGCAGCCGAGAGCGGAGCCAGCCCCTTCGGCCACGTCCGAGGGTCAGACGCCGAGACGGGCCGCTCGGATGGACGAGTCCGGGCGACACCGCTCGTTCGGCGGCTCGCTCAGGAGCTGGACGTTGACCTCGAGACGCTCACTGGCACGGGGCCGCAAGGACGCGTGACCGAGAAGGACGTGCGCGGAGCGGCCACGTCTGAGCGTCTGACACCGGGACAGGGCTCGGAGGGACGACGCGAGCCGCTTCGCGGGGTGCGGAGGCTGATCGCCGAACACATGGCGCGTGCACACGAGGAGGTGCCGGCGGTCACGTGGGTCGAGGAGTGCGACTTCTCCGGCGTCGACCTCAAGCTCCTGGTGCCGACGGTGCTCAAGGCCGCCGCCGAGACGCTTGAGGAGTTCCCCGAGCTGAACGCACGACTCGAGGGAGACGAGATCGTCTACCTCGACCGCTACGACCTCGGTGTTGCAGTCCAGACCGACGACGGCCTCGTGGTGCCGGTCGTCCGCAACTGCGACTCAGCCTCGATCGAGGACATCGCCGCCGAGGTTGAGCGCGTCGCCGAAGCCGCTCGCGCGGGCGGCTTGAAGCCCGAGGAGCTGCGCGGCTCCACCTTCACGGTCACGAGCGCCGGCAAGCTGGCCGGCCTCTTCCAGACCCCGATCGTGAACCATCCCGAGGTGGCGATCCTCAGCGTCGGCCGGATCGCAGAGCGCCCGGTCGTCCGCGACGGCGAGCTCGCTGTCGCGCCGACGGGCTACCTCGCGGTCACCTTCGACCACCGGGTCGTCGACGGCGCGCGCGCAGCGGAGTTCGGTCTCGCCGTGATCCGCCGCATCGGGGCCTCGTAAACCGAAGAGCCCGGCTGAAGGCCGGGCTCTCCAGCAGACGAGGGGCGCGGCTAGCCGCGCCCTCGGCCCCCGTGGTCGTGGCCGTGGCCACGCCGGATCTGGCCCCGGATCAGACCTGACGGATTGAGCGTCGTGTGGACGTTCGCGTACGTGTAGCCCTTGCGCATCGCGGTGAGGACCTCGTCCATCTCACCCGGTGCGATTCCCTGGCCGTTCGGGCCGACGATGTCGGCTGCGTCGATGTCACCCTCGAACGTGCCCGAGCCGGGTGTGCACGCCGGCTTGTCGCCGCCGCCGCAGAGGAACGCGGCCACGCCGCCCGCCACGCCGGGCTGCCCGAAGTGGATGTGCGAGAAGAGCGTGTCGCCCTCGACCGCCTCGAAGCCCGAGTAGTGCAGCACGTAGTGGATCGTGTTTCCGCTCACGGACGCCCTGAAGGTTCCGTGACCCGGAGTCGATTCCGACGGCGTCTCCTCGAAGCCGACGAGCTTGGCCGAGAAGCGATTACCGCCGTTCTCTCCGTGTCCCCTGTCGGCGAGCGCTGCTGTAGCCACGACTGTCAGGCCCGCGGCCGCCAGCAGTGAGATTGCGAGTGCAAGCTTGCGCATGCTTGGCCTCCCCGATCTTCGATTGCGCTTGTCTTTACGGCTGCTCGCCGGGGGCGGATTTCGCGCCGTCGTCGAGATGCTGCTCGACCAGCTCCTCGATCTCGGCCGCGTTCGCCTTCCCTTCGATCCGGCCGACCGCACGCTTGCCCGTGATGAGGATCAGCGTCGGAACGCTCCGCACCTTGAATCGCTCCGCGAGCTCGGGTTGAGCTTCCACGTCCACGTTCGTGACGCTCAGCCGATGCCGCTCCTTGCGCGCGAGCTGCGCGAGCAGGCTCTCCATTCGTCGGGCGGGCCCCGACCGCCATGCGGAAAAGAAGACGAGGAGGCCTCGGCGACTGCGGCCGGACCCCCCGGATCGGCCGGTCATTCCCTTGTTGTCCCCTGGCTTCGCGGCGGCGAAACGCCCTCCCTCTAGACTGGACCGCGATGGGGAACTGGTACTCGATCGGGGTGTTCGCCGGCCTCGGTGTGGCCCTCGGGATCGCGGCTGCAGGAGCGTTCGGCGGTCGACGGTTCGCGCTCGCCGCGCCCTTCCTCGCCGGCGCGCTCGGGGTCGCGCTCGGCATCGTGCTGGCGGACGCGGAGGAGGCGGCGGCCGCGGGCGTGGGTGGAGTTCTGGGCGCGGCCGGCGCGCTCGAGCTCGTCCGTGGGGCGCTCGGTCGCGGCGGCACACGACTGGCAACCGCTCTGCTCGTCCTGCTCGGCGCCGTGGCCGTCGCGGCGCTCGCATTCGTCCCCGTGCTCGGCTACGTCGAGGTGGTGGCGGTGCCCGCGCTCGGAATGCGGCTTCGCAGGCGCTCGGGACAGCGCTACGCCGGCCTGCGCTCGCTCGCCCGGGACTAGCGCGCCGTGAAGAAGCTCGTCCTGATCGTCATCGACGGCCTCACGCCGACCATGCTCGAACGCGCGGTCGAGACGGACGACGTGCCCGCCCTGCGGTTTCTGATGAACGAGGGCGAGTACCGGCGCGCGGTCACCACGTTCCCGTCGTTGACCCCGGTCTGCCTGTCCTCGATCGCGACCGGGGGCCACCCGGACGTGCACGAGATCCCTCACCTCGTCTGGTACCACCGCGGCGAGGAACGCCTGGTCGAGTACGGCTCCTCGTTCGGGGCGATCCGCGCCGCCGGGACGACCCGCGCGATCCGCGACGTGATCTTCAACCTGAACGAGGAGCATCTCTCGCGAGACGCGGTCACGGTCTTCGAAGCGCTCGAGTCGGCAGGCCTCGTGACCGCAGCCGTGAACATGGTTTGCTACCGCGGCCCGGCGCGGCACGCTCCGCTCGTTCCGTGGCTCAACCGGCCCGCTTACGGGCCGAGCCGGTTCTTCTATTTCAACCTCTTCGAGTCGGACGTGACCGGCGCGCCTCTGGCCGTTCGCACACGCGCTCGCGGCTCCGTGGACGACTACGCGCGGGTGGTCGGGCGCTGGCTCGTCACGCGCGACGGCTTCGACTTCCTCGTCTTCTACCTCCCGGACTACGACTTCGCCTCGCACGCGGCCGGGCCCGAAGCCGCTCACGCTGCGCTCGCCCACGCGGACCGGGCGATCGTGACCCTCTTCGAGGCGGCCGGCGGGCCGGACGAGTTCCTCGACCGCTACGACGTGCTGCTCTGCTCCGACCACGGCCAGACGAGCATCGAGCGCGCCGAGCGCCTCCAGGACGCCTTCGCCGGCCTGACGCTCTTCCGCGGGAACGGCCGTCCCGCGCAACTGGCGGTCACGGCCTCGAACCGCGCGGGGATGGCCTACCGGCTTCCCGGTTGCCCCGAGACCTCGCAAGAGCTGGCGGCTCGGCTCGACGGGAGGGGTCACGTCGTCCTGTTCCGGGAAGAGGACCAGGCGGTGGCCCGACTGGACGGCATCGAGCTTCGGTTCGCCCCGTCCGGCGGGGGCTGGGAGTCCACAGGGGACGCGACCGTTCTGTCACAGCCGGACGCGCTGGAGCGCGCGTGGGCCGCACTCGCCAACCCGAACGCGGGCGACCTGATCGTCTCCGCGTCGCCCGGAGTCGAGTTCGCCGATCTCGGCGGGCGCCACCACGCCGGCGGAGGAAGCCACGGCTCCCTCGAGCAGGGCGACTCGGAAGTCCCGATGATCTCCGTCGGCGCCGGTCCGCCTCCCGCGAGGACGATCGACGTCGCGCCTCGCGTCCTCGAGCAGCTGGGCGTGACCGATGGCCGTTGAAGCCCGCCAGCGGATGGTCGAGGACCAGCTCCGGGGCAGGGACATCGTCGACCAGCGCGTGCTGGATGCGATGGAGCGCGTCCCGCGCGAGCTCTTCGTCCCTCAGGGCGAGCGACACCGCGCCTACGCGGACGCAGCGCTCCCGATCGGCCACGGACAGACGATCTCCCAGCCGTATATGGTCGCCCGCATCGCCGAGGTGCTGAGCCTGACCGGGCGCGAGAAGGTGCTCGACGTCGGCGGCGGATCCGGCTACCAGGCGGCGGTCCTCGCCGAACTTGCGGATGAGGTGCACACCATCGAGCGCATTCCCGAGCTCGCCGCCCAGGCGCGGGAGAACCTTGACGCGGGCGGCTACGAGAACGTGCACGTCCACGTGGGCGACGGCACGCTCGGCCTTCCCGACGAGGCTCCGTTCACCGCGATCGCCGTCGCGGCGGCCGCACCGGAGATGCCGAAGCGCCTCTACGAACAGCTCGAGGCACGGGGAAGGCTCGTGGTGCCGGTCGGTGGTCGCTGGGGGCAGCGGCTGGAGGTGATCGTGCGCAGCCCGGAGGGCCCGGCGGTCATCCATTCGGTCCCGTGCCGGTTCGTGCCGCTCGTCGGAGAGCAGGGCTTCGACGAGTGAAACGGGCGCACGTCGTAGTCAGTGGGACGGTCCAGGGCGTCTTCTTCCGGGCCGAGATGCGGGACCGCGCGAGGTCGCTGGGACTGGGCGGCTGGGTGCACAACCGATCGGACGGGGCCGTGGAGGCCGTGTTCGAGGGCGACGACGAGCGAGTGGACTCGATGGTCGAGTGGTGCCGCCGCGGCCCGTCGGGGGCCCGGGTCGAGGACGTCGACACGAGCTGGCTCGCCCCCGAGGGCGAGCGAGGATTCTCGATCAGGTAGTCACGCCGATGACGGGGGTTCGCCCCAGGCTTCGCCTGCTGCTCACATGTTTGCCTGTCCGGCAAGCATGGGCACAATGCTTGCTCCGATGCGGGGGATCGAAGCACTCAACAAGCGCGTCATGACGGGCGGCATCGAGCTTGGCCGCGTCGTCGACCTGATCCTCGATGAGGCTCGTGAGCGTCCCGTCGGCTTCGACGTCCTCTGCGGCGACGGGAGCCATCGGTTCCTTCCGTTCCCGACGGCGCGGCTCGAAGGCGAGCACGTTGAGGTCGACTCCCCGCTGATGCTCCTCGAGCGCGAGCAGCTCGAGTTCTACCGCGAGCACGGCCGCCCGCTTCGCGCCTGAAGTCGCTGCTACGCTCGCCCGCTGATGGCTAACGGCGCGTCCAGCATCGCTGCGGCACGTGCGCGAGCGACCAGCGCGCTCCGCCGGCCGCACAACTGGGTGCAGCTCGCAAAGTTCTGCACCGTCGGCGCGGTCGGCTACGTCGTCAACCTCGCCGTCTACACCTGGCTCGTGCGGGAGGGCCTGCACTACAACGTCGCGGCGGCCTTCTCGTTCCTCGTCGCGGTCACGAACAACTACACGTGGAACCGCCTCTGGACCTTTCGCGGGCAGCGCGGTCACGTCGGCTACCAGGGCCTGCGCTTCTTCATCGTCTCGCTGCTCGCCCTCGCGGCCAACGAGGTCTTGCTGACGACCTTCGTCGCGGCCGGGGCCGGCAAGGTCGTCGCCCAGGCAATCGCGGTCGTGCTCGTCACGCCCATCAACTTCGTGGGCAACAAGCTCTGGTCGTTCAGGCGCCGCTGAGGGCGTGCCCCGTCCAGTAATGCCGCCGAGCTTCTGGGTCGCGAGCACCAAGCCAGAGGCCGCACTCCGACGAGCCAAGGTCAGTAGACCTTGGTGAGGAGGAGGGTGGACTCTGGCGCCGCGTGATCGCGGGTCAGAAGCCGGCATGTATTGCTGGATGGGGCACCAATGAGGCGGGTCGTCCTCGCCCTCGTGGCAGTCGCGGTCGTGACGCCCGCGGCGCACGCGGCGACCACGACGACGGGCCCGGTCTACGACTCGAAGGGTCGGCTGGTGCAGGCGCCGTTCGCACCAACCGTCGCGCCCGCGAAGCTGAACGAGAAGCGCGCGACCGCGATCTTCCTGCGGAACCGCAAGGTCGCCGACTGGCTCAACCGCTACCCCACCCACGACCGCGTCACCGACGCGACGTACGAGAAGGACCTGGACGACTGGAAGGTCGGCGTCTGGTGGGGGTCGGCCGGTCAGATCGCAAGCGGTCGCGTCGACGATCAGACCGGGCTGGTAACCGAGGCGTGGACAGGGCCGCAGGTCGCCTGGAAGATGGCGCGCGGCTCACCCGGAGCCTTCGGCGGCCGGCAGATCAACTCCTGGCCGATCTGGATCGGGTTCTGCGTCCTGTTCTTCGTCGGGCTCGCGGACCTCCGCCGGCCGGTCTCGGTGCGGAACCTCGACCTGCTCGTCCTGCTCTCGTTCTCGGTGTCGCTCTGGTTCTTCAACCGCGGTGACATCTTCACGGCCGTCCCGCTCGCGTACCCGCCGATGGCGTACCTGCTCGGGCGCATGGTCTGGGTCACCTGGCGCGGAGGCCCGGAGCGGTCGCGCGCGGTCTGGCCGGTGTGGGCGCTCGCGGCCGGGGCGGTCTTCCTCACGGGCTTCCGCGTCGGGCTCAACCTCAGGGACTCGAACGTGATCGACGTCGGCTACTCGGGCGTGATCGGCGCTGAGCGGATCGTGCACGGCGAGATGCCGTACGGGCACATGCCGAAAGAGGGGCAGTTGAAGGCCTGCGGGCCTGCCGACTCGGAAGGCGAGACCCGCGAGCGCGTCCAGACGAACGGCCGCTGCGAGTCGGCGAACGAGCGAGGCGACACGTACGGCCCGGCCGCCTACGAGGCGTACATCCCCGGGTACGCGGTCTTCGGCTGGAGCGGGAAGTGGGACGACCTGCCCGCGGCGCACGCGACCTCGGTTCTCTTCGACCTGCTCGCCCTGCTCGGGCTGGCGCTCGTGGGGCGGCGCTTCGGAGGAGCGCGCCTGAGCGCGGCCCTTCCGTTCGCCTGGGCGGCCTACCCGTTCACGCAGTACGTGTCGAGCTCGAACACGAACGACGCGATCATGCCCGTGTTCCTGATCTTCGGCTTCTGGCTCGTCACGTCGGCCTTCGCGCGGGGAGCGTTCGTCGCGCTTGCGGGGTGGACGAAGTTCGCGGCGCTCCTGCTCCTGCCGCTGTGGGGTTCTTATCCGGAGTCGCGGCGGTTCTCCGGAAAGGGGCTATTCGCAGGGGGATTTGCCGTCGCTACCGCTGCGACCTTCTCGATCCTGCTCCTCGAGCCGAACCCTGCTCACGCCGCCCGGGTCTTCTGGGACCGCACGTTCGGCTGGCAGGTCGGACGCGACTCGCCGTTTTCGATCTGGGGCTGGGGCCAGTACCACGCTGCGGGGATTCCCGACCTCGGGTTCCTGCAGCAGCCTGCGATCGGCCTGCTCGTGGCCGGGGCGATCGCCTGCTACTTCGTCCCCAGGCGGAAGACGGTGCTCCAACTCGCCGCGCTCACGGCAGCCGTCCTGATCGGCTTCGAGCTTACGCTGACGCACTGGTTCTACCTCTACATCCCGTGGTTCTTCCCGTTCGTCGCCTTTGTCGTGCTGGCGGCCCGCCGCCGACGAGTCGAGGCGCCTCCCGCCCATGACGACGCTGAGCGCGAGCTCGTCGCGACCGGCTGACGCCGGTTTCGCAGCCGCGGCGACCCTCGTCGCCGTCGTGCTCTTCCTGTTCGGCTGGGCGCTCCTGCATCGCGGGTTCTTCGCGCACGACCCGATCGTCGACACGCCGGTCTACGAGCGCTACGGCTCGGCGATCGACTCGGGGCAGGTGCCGTATCGCGACTTCGCGGTCGAGTACCCGCCCGGCGCGCTGCCGGTCTTCGTGCTGCCCGCTCTCGGAGGCGCGCACGGAGACTCGTACCGCCGCCGGTTCGAGGCCCAGATGGCGCTGCTGGGGGAGCTGATGCTGGTCAGCATCGCGGTCGCCCTGGTCGCGCTCGGGGTGGGGAAGCGCTGGCTGCTCGCGGCGCTCGGGCTCGCGGCCGTCGCCCCGCTCCTGCTCGGGCCGGTCGTGCTCTCTCGCTTCGACCTGTGGCCGGCAGCGCTGACCGCGATCGCGCTAGCCGCGCTCGCCGGCGATCGGGTACGGCTGGGCCACCTCGCGCTCGGTGCCGCGGTCGCGGCGAAGCTCTACGCAGCAGTGCTGGTGCCCATCGCTCTCGTCTACGTCTGGCGGCGGAGGGGGAGACGCGAGGCGGTCGTCTGCGGCGCGCTGCTCCTGGGGGTGGTCGCGATCGCGTTCGTCCCGTTCCTCGTCGTGGCGCCGGACGGTGTCTGGGACAGCCTCTGGAACCAGGCCTCTCGCCCGCTACAGATCGAGAGCCTCGGTGCGGGGCTCCTGCTCGTCTCGCACCACGTCTTCGGGACCGGCGTGACGATGGAGTCGAGCCACGGCTCTCAGAACCTCGCCGGCACGACCGCCGACGCGTTCGCCGTCGCGCAGTCGATCCTGCAGCTCTCAACGCTCGTCGCGGTCTGGATCC
>CAVTQI010000009.1:0-115195 GCA_963736835.1 uncultured Actinomycetes bacterium | reverse complement strand
AGGCGGCTGCACCTTCCGCGCCTGGGCGCCCCGCGCCGACGCTGTATACGTCGCCGGATCGTTCAATGGATGGAAGCCGACGGAAGAGGCATATCGGCTGATCCGCGACGCCAACGGCTACTGGAGCGGTTCCTACCCGGTGTGCAGGCAGGCGCGGAATACAAATTCTATATCCGCGGGCCGGGGTCACGAGGGTTCAATGCCTGCTGATCAGACGCGCGTTGGGCCGAGTACCCCTATGGGCGCAAACCTAGTTCCAGGCGGCTGCACCTTCCGCGCCTGGGCGCCCCGCGCCGACGCTGTATACGTCGCCGGATCGTTCACATAGCGAGACCCCTATGCCCGCGAATTGATAGCTCCCGACTGGAACTGCGTCGTCTCGGATCCGCAGACGTATCCGTGGCACGATCATGAGTTTCGGCCGCCGGCCTCCCCAGGACCTAATCATCTATCAGCTTCACGTTGGCACGTTCTACGCGGCCGACGCAGCAGGGAACGACCTGCGACACGGAAGGGTGGCTGAAATTCCTCGACGTGCTTGACCGCGTGGAATATCTCGCCGAGCTCGGTGTGACGGCCGTGCAGCTGCTGCCGATCGCCGAGTTCCCCACCGCGTTCAGCCTCGGCTATAACGGCGTCGATTATTTTTCGCCCGAGTTCGACTATGCCGTGCCCCCGTCCGAACTGCCGCCCTATGTGGGACGCGCCAATGCGTTGCTTGCCGCTCGTGGCCACTCGCCCATCTCGGCAGCGAATATTGTCGGAGCGGCGGACCAGCTTCGGTTGCTCGTCGATGTATTCCATGTCTACGACATGGCGGTCATCTTTGATGTCGTCTACAATCACGCCGGCGGCGGTGACTTTGGTGACCAGAGCCTGTATTTCTTCGACCGCGTCCCTTCGGGCGACAACAATCAAAGCCTCTACTTTACCGATCAAGGCTGGGCCGGCGGGCTGGTCTTCGCATATTGGAATGCCGGTGTGCGGCAGTTTTTAATCGACAACGCGGTCGCGCTCGTATGTGAATTCCACGCAGATGGACTGCGCTACGACGAAGTAAGCGTCATTGATCGGTTCGGCGGTTGGGGCTTTTGCCAGGACCTGACAGGCACCTTGCGGCACGCAAAGCCGTCGGTCGTGCAGCTTGCCGAGTTCTGGATCCGGGACAGGACTCCGCCGTTCGACCGACCGGCGCCGGCGGCGCAGGCTTTGACTTGGTCTGGCACGCCGGCATGCGTGAAGCCGTTCGCAGTGTGATCGAGCAAGCCGCCGGCGGTCGTGACACCTTTGTCGATCTGGGCCCGTTTCGCAACGCGCTTGCACCGCCTAGCGGCTTCGACGGCCCCTGGCGTGCGGTGCAGATGCTGGAGAATCACGATGTCCTTCTGATCTTGCATTCGCCGGGCGATCGCCGGCCGCGTATTCCTGCGGCCGCCGATGGGTCGAACGCGCGATCATGGTATGCGCGAAGCCGTTCGCGGGTCGCCACCGGCTTATTGCTCACCAGCCCTGGCGTGCCGATGCTGTTCATGGGCCAAGAGTTCCTAGAGACAAGTTATGGAACGATTCTCCGGATGACCCGAACCACCGGATATGGTGGGACGGCTTATGGCAGGATCGCGCGATGAGCGATCACCTCCGCTTTACCCGCGAGCTGATCGCGCTTCGGCGCCGATTCGAAGGCCTCAAGTCGCGGCTCCATCAACATTTTTCATTGTCACAATCCGACCCGGGTACTGGCATTCCATCGGTGGATTGAGGTGCGTGGCGGCGATGTAGTGGTCGCCGCAAGTCTCAGCGAGACCACCTATTATGGCTACGTGATGGGTTTTCCGATGTCGGGGCGGTGGGTGGAAGTGTTCAACAGTGACGTTTACGACCACTGGGTCAATCCGGCCGCCTCTGGCAATGGCGGTAACGTCTTCGCCGGCGGGCCAGCCATGCACGGCTTGCCAAGCTCGGCAGAGATCGTGCTGCCGGCCGATGGCATCGTCATCTTCTCCCGGGCGCCATCGAGCATTTCATGCTTCATCGAGCGGGTCTGCGGAGGCGCTGTAGATCGCCGTGCATGGCACAACCATCCGGCATCCAGCGAAGTTCCGATGATGTCTATGAATGAAGCACCAAAGTCATCCACGCCCACCGATGTCCGAAATGCAAATGTAACTTCAATCGTCTCAATAGTTTCAACTGAGTTCCGATGGTTGAGACCGTAGTCTCCAGCTTGAGGGAGAGTCCTGGGCTCGTTTTGGCCTTTTGCGGCTCGTATTCCAGCGGGGATTTCGTTGCGAACTCGGCGGTGCCGAATGTGGTCGGTGTTGGTTGGTTGTAATCCCCTTTCCATGAGCTGATGCTCTCTCGCCTCGGACAGAGTTGAGTAGAGCGTGTCATTGAGAATTCGTCGCGGTTCCTCTCGCGAGACAACAGGACTGGGTCAGTAAACTGGGCCATCGGGTACTGACCGATATGTGGTGAGCCACATCAACCGTGCCCCACCCTGACATTCGTTGGCCGTACTATCGATCACAGAAACAATGCAGTCTCCAAAGTTAGTGATACAGCGCGCTTCCCGTCGGGGTGATGGTCTTAATGACACGATCTCCGAACGCTTCGAACTCAATCGTCGTGACCAAATTCACCGGCAGCAAGCCCACTCGCGACTTTCTGACAAGTCTGGACGAAGGTTAGGGGAACTATTTCCTCTCCGAGTCGTTGCGCATCGGCCCTAGGCTCGTCAAGGGCTTGCCGAGAGCGTTTAATCGCCTGCGTCCGACTTCAAATCGAAATCAACACGAGGGAATTGCGATGAAACATTTGCCCCTTGCTAAACTCTCGTCGGCGCTGTTGGGATTAGCCTATTCGGGCTCGGCCCCGCGGGCGCCGATCCCTCGCTCGCGCAGACGGCGAAACCCGAGGTCATAAGGACCGAATATCAATACGCCGCCAAAGTCGTTTGCTCCTTGATGCTCCCGCACCAGGATGGAACGCTCGCGAAGGGCACGTATCGCACCATCGTCAACATGCACAATCCCGGGAAGAAGCCGCTCACAATCGCCGCGAAAGTCGCGCTCTCCGCGGATTTCGGCTCCGATCCAGGCCCGTTCAGCATCACGCCCTTCAAGAAGGCCGAGCTGGCGTCGGACGGGGCAATGAAATTGAGTTGCTTTGACATTGCGGGCTACTTCTGCCCAATCAATGGCGTGTGCATCGATTTCGCCTTTCTGGAAGGCTTCGTGGTGATCAAGAGCCCCAAGCCGCTGGACGTGGTCTCCGTTTACTCCGCAAGGCACAGCGACGGCGAAGTGGAGACCATGGACGTCGATGCTGTACAGCCGCGCCAGATGCGCGAAGCCGTGACGATCGTTCCCGCCGAACCCAAGTCCCAGATCAAGGAACGCAAAGAATATCCGTCCAAGGAAAGCCCGGCTTACGGCAAAGATTATTCGAAGAAGATGTGCGGCGGCATCGCCGGCATTCCCTGTTCGAAAGGCGAGAAGTGCGAGGACGATCCGTCGGATACGTGCGATCCCGCCAAGGGCGGCGCCGACTGCCCCGGCATTTGCGTGAGCGATTATTCGAAGAAGATGTGCGGCGGCATCGCCGGCATTCCCTGCCCGAAAGGCGAGGAGTGCGCGGACGATCCGTCGGATACGTGCGATCCCGCCAAGGGCGGCGCCGACTGCCCCGGCATTTGCGTGAGCGAACCCGCACAAAAGCAATTGCGGCCCTGAGGTCTTCGTTTCATCAGAGACTCCGAACGAGGGCGCGCTTTTCCGCGCCCTCGCGCGCTGTGGGGCTACAACGGCGACCAGCTTAAATGCCACCTCACGCTAATTCTGATGCTGGTCTCACTGATTCTGCCGACGCCCAGCCGATGAGCGGATCGCGTTTCGCAAAGTCACACGGGTAGGACACACTTCCTCGACACGGTTCGCTGGTCTGCCTATAAGCGACCGTGGTCTTAGGCAATCCTAAATTTTCAATTTGGAAGTTGGCAGCCTGATCAAATGGCGGCCAATACCTGCCGAAAACGAAGATGGCAATGTTCGTCAGTTCGTCGAAGCGCACTCGCGCGTCAATACGCTCTGGGGCTATACCGCCTGGCGGATCGCGGGCGATGGCGGTCTGAAGCTGGTTGCTGAGGCGGAAGCAGCGCGCACAAGCCCTGGCTCGGAATTGATGGTCGACGAAGTGTTCAAGCTCGCCGGGCCGAGCGTGATCCTGCTCGATGAACAGATAATGTTCGCCGCCAACTCGACGACGACAACCGCTTCGAGGCATTGCTGTCGTTCATCCAGTCGCTCACCGAAGCGGCGACGATGGTGCCGGGCATTCTGATGGTCGGCTAACTATTCGCGTAGCGCGGATCGGTCACGATCCATATCGCATACTTTGAGGCCAGCTATGGATTTGCATTCGTGCAAATCGCCTCCCGATAAAGCATCTGGCAATGCAAACGGACCGGCTCGATTATGAGTCAGGCCGCCTCGATTTCGATCGCAGTTTATTGAATCGATCGTTGGATTTTACGTTGCTAAGCTCCTCGATGACGATCCGTCGCAGCCGCGACCGAGCAAGCCGTGATGAGGGTGCTCGCCGCCCTGCACGAGGAATGGGTGTGCTCTCCCTATCGGAACTGTTCGTCCCGAGAAACTTGGAGGCGCTTCACCCTGTAGCCCGACGAGACCGGTCTGGTTCGTAAGCTTTTTCAATCGGCCCGGTGGTGCTGGCTTAACGAATGCCAGACAGAACGAACGGTTAGTCGTCGGATTAGTCAACTCCTCATATGCTTGTGCAAAGGAGCATGTCCATGGCTAACGATCACGAAACTGGCCATCTGACCGCCAGCGATAAAGAGTCCGGCAAAGCCGTCTACGGCGCGGACAACAAGAAAATCGGTAAAATTGAAAATGTCATGGTCGACAAGACCACCGGTGAAATCGCTTACGCCGTACTCAGTTTCGGCGGATTTCTCGGTTTCGGCACGGACCAGTTCCCGGTGCCGTGGAAGGTGCTGCGCTATGACTCCAAGATCGACAGCTATCATTCCGATATCAGCGAGAACCGACTAAAGGGCGCTCCGAAACACGGCACTGAGACTATCTTCGACTGGAATGCCAGATACGCCGAACTGGACGACTACTACAACGACGAGGTCCTTTCTGCCGACAAGCACTGGTTTGGTAAGGTTGGTGGGTACTTTACGCACCTTACGCATAAACCGCAGTCGGAATGACTGGGCACCGATCGGAGCCTGCAACTAGGGATTGGGCTGCGGCAAGAGCGATGGGCCGGGAGCCTAGGGTATGGGCTGCTGCGGATAAAGGCGGTCCCCCCTTATTAGGAGAAACCGCCTGCCCGTCCGCCAGTGGTGGCGCTCGTGTCAGCATGCGCTAGCAAACTTTGCGGGACTGTCAATTTTCGCGATTGTTGCCCGGCTACATCTGCGCACGTGGCACCGAAAGCAAATTTCACACCAGGCTGTGACATCGGTGCGTGACGCGCGTGTCATGCAGAGGCGTGACGTGCGTGACATGGGCGACGAACGGACGTGTGACTCGACGGCGGCGTTGACTGACATCTTCGGCGTTGTGCCTATCGCAAATCAAATCCGAACATATTGATGGTGCAGTCCGCCCAGGATCGGTCGATAGAGAATGCGTCCGGCTGTCTCGACGGAACGTGATATCGGCGCGTCCTTGTTCAATGACAAATGGGTGCGCGTGCCGTTGTAGTAGCTCATGTACGAGAGCAGCACGTGACGCAGATGGCGTTCGCCAAACACCACGATATGATCAATGCATTCCCTGCGGATCGATCCGATCAGCCGATCGGCATATGCATTTTGCCAGGGTGAGCGAGGAGACGTCGGGCGATCGCGAATACCGATGGACCGAACCCGACGGATAAATATCTCGCCATAAGCTCCATCGCGATCTCGGATCAAGTAACGAGGATTTGTTCCCAGCCACACGCCTCCGTCAGTTGATTGGCGATCCATTCGGCCGTCGGATGCGCGGTGACTCCAAACCACAGGATCTGCCGCCGGCCGTGGCCCATGATCAGCAACCCATAAAGCAATCGGAACGAGATTGTCGGCACCACGAACAGGTCCATCGCGGCGATCCCGTCAGCGTGGTTACGAAGGAACGCCCTCCACCCCTGCGACGGAGGAGCTCTCCTCCGCGCCATATACTTGGCGACGCTGGTCTGGCCGATCTCGATGCCAAGCTTGAGCAGCTCACCATGGATTCGCGGCGCCCCCCACAACGGATTGGCTAGGCTCATCTCGCGGATCAACTGGCGAATTTCTAACGGCACCATCGGTCGGCCGCAGCGGCGGCTCGACTTCCAGCGCCAATACGATCTGAACCCGGCACGATGCCAACGGACGACAGTCTCCGGCTTCACAATCGTCAGTGCGTTGAGGGTGCTTGGCACCAAACGATACAACCCAACGAAGATCAGACGATCGATGGCACTAAAGGTCAATCCCTTCGGCAAATGCCGTCGCTGGATGTTAAGTTGATGACGAAGGGTCAGGATCTCGGCTTCCAGCGAGGCCCGCGACCGGAACAACAACGACCAGCACTGACCAGACCAGGCTGCAAGCTTCTCTCATAAGACAAAAGCATCGCGCAAATCGGCCTCACGTGCCAGCCGGATTAGGTTTCCGACAGGGACAATGGGTCACGGCCGACCAGTCGTGTAGTTACGGACTCTCCGGAAGCGAGCGAAAGCCGCAGCTCCTCGACCGCCTCGACCGCCTCCACCACCGCGCTCGCTTTCTTACCTGACGGCACATCCTGCAAACGCCAATGCTGTCCTGGCCTGTTTTGACCGTCTCGCATCGTGGACGTCGATTCATTACTCTGGCATCTTATCCAGATGTCGTTAGCCCTGATCATTGTGACCGCCCTCGCCGTTCTTTGGTTTGCGGAACGCAGCGTTGAGCACCTTACATTGGCGGTTGCCGCGCTGTGTTTGAGCACCGCAGTGCTGCTGTTCGTCGTTGCCGATCTGGAAAGAGCGATCCTGTTGTCGTCCATCGTGGCGGCGGGAATCTTCGGAGCGTCGAGCGTCAAATACAATCACAGCGGGATCAAACTCATTGTAACCGATTTACCACTGGCTTTTGCGGGAACAGTTCCATTTTTATTGGCACAGTATCCGCTCGCACTAACGGCTGTTCTCGCTGGAAGCATCGCGCTCATGCTGGCCGCAGTCGCGACCCTGCTCTACATGCGCGGGCCGCCAGTTTCGTTGGAACTCCAAGTTCTCTTTTTCGGCATGGCTTGTATTGGCCTGGTGGCAGCCTACAGAGCGAGCGGCGGGCCGGTTACTTTCCAGCGCAATGCGGCTCTCCGCCGGTGTTTTCTTTCGAGCTTCATCGCCTCCCTTCTCAACCCGCTTTCCTGGCGGCAGTTCGGCGGGCTCGCTCTGAGCGATATAGCCAAAGACCCGCTGCCGCTGATGGCGGCGGTGCCGGCGCGCAGCCCCGACTATCCCGACATCATCGTGATCCAGCACGAGTTGATCTTCGATCCGCGCATGTTTGGTCTCCCGGTCGAGCCAATTGTCGAATCGTTTCTGTCACCGAAAAACGGTCTCCATGGAAGCCTCAACGTGGATATTTTTGGCGGAGGATCGTGGCAATCCGAATTCAGCCTGCTGACCGGCCTTTCGAGCGCGAGCTTCGGTTCAAACGCCTATTTTCTCTTCAAGCGAGGCGCCGGCCGCTTCCACAGCAGTCTTCCAAAGACGCTCTCTGCGCTTGGATACAGAACAATGCTCACCTCGAGCTGCCGTCGCAGCTTTCTCAACTACGATAAGTTTTACCGTTCAATAGGCATCGACGAACGTCTCTTCACAGATGATTTTCATCCGCCCTTCGACGTCAATCGATTCGAAACGACAAATTCCGATGCATTGTTTCTGGACGCCGCACTCAATGCTCATATGAAAGGCATTGCCGACGATGCCTCACCTCGCTTCTTATATGCGCTAACCAACTTCAATCACGGCCCACACAACCGAAACCTGGTTGACCTGGACACTTTGAAGGCGAGCGTGCGTTTGCTGCCGCCAGCCTTCCCGATGCATATTATGCTGAGTACTACGCGCGGCTCGTAGAGACCGCTGTGACCTGGAATAAGCTCAAGTCCGAGCTTTCCTCCCGTTTTCCCAAACGTCCTACACTCATCGTGCACTATGGAGATCATCAACCCGTAATGACACGGCGGATCGAGAGAAAACTCAAGCTCGACTCAGACGCGAGGCGGCAGTTCCGCACGTTCTACGCCATAGAAACCTTGAATGACTTCTCCGATCGAATTCCTTGTGGACGCGGCCCAGACTTGGATATTGCCTTTCTTGGGACAGTGGTCTTGCAGCATGCTGGTCTGCCGCTTGATGAGATCTTCGCTACGCGAGCGAGCCTGCTTGAGCATTGCGGCGGAGCCTACTTCGCATCGCCCTCGGAACGGAAACGCCGGTTCCACCGTACCCTTGTCGATCTGGGCATGATCGACGTGGCACCAACCGTGCGATATCAACGCTAAACCTTCCCCGCAGGGCAGGAGGCCGCCGCCGGTTACGCCGGCCAGCCGGCGCAGCGCGACGGCGTCAAGATATTGTCCGGATACGCGCGATGAAACGCATCCTCTGTTCGCTTGTGTGTACTGAAAACCTTATCCGCGTTGATGAGATGACGGAATCGCCTAAGCTGAAGGAATGATCGGGCTTCTTTGTTTCGTTCTGGCCGTCCTGGCCTCGCCATTCAAGTCGAAGTTGCGGCTTGAAGCTGAGAACGCGGTGCTTCGACATCAGTTGATCGTTTTGCGGCGCAAGATGCGCGGTCGGCCACGGCTGACGAACAACGATCGTTGGTTCTTTATCCAGCTGTATCGCTGGTTTCCAGCAATCCTGAAGGTTCTCACAATCATCCAGCCCGAGACGCTGGTGCGTTGGCATCGGGCTGGCTTTCGCCGCTATTGGCGGTAGAGATCGCGCCCACTGGGAGGGCGACCTAAGATCGAGACGGAGCTGCGCGCGCGCTGATCCGGCAGATGAGCATCAAAAATCCGCTTTGGGGCGCGCCGCGTATCCATGGTGAACTGCTCAAGCTCGGATTTGAGGCCGCGCAGTCGAGCGTCGCCAAGTACATGGTCAAACGACGGGGGTCGCCCAGCCGGGGATGGCGAACCTTCCTGCGTAATCACGCGCTGGACATTGCCGCGATGGACTTGTTCGTTGCCCCGACCATCGGTTTCGACCTGCTCTATGCCATCGTCATCGTCCGGCTCGACCGCAGAGACCTCGTCTGGATCAACGTCACAACAAACCCGACAGCGGAGTGGATTGCTCGTCAGATCACGGAGGCCTTCCCTTGGGATAATGCCCCACAAAATACCTCATCCGCGATCGGGATCAGATCTATGGCGCGGTTGTCACACGCCGATTGCGCGCCATGGGCATCCGGGACAAGCCCGCTGCACCAGCTTCACCTTTGGCAAAATGGCTTTGCCGAACGGCTGATCGGATCGATCCGGCGTGAGTGTGTGGACCACATCATCGTCTTGGGCAAGGCGCATCTGCGCCGGATACTCAAATTTTATGCCGACTATTACAACCGTGTCAGAACCCATCGATCTTTGGACAAGGATGCGCCGGTTTCTAGGCCAGTTTACCGGATCGGTGTCATTTGTTCACACGCCATTCTGGGCGGACTGCATCATCGCTACGTCCGGGTTTAGGTTTTCGGTACACACAGGCCTTGCCCGGCCCATAGCGCCGCGAGATCGGTTGCGGCTCGCAGTTCCCAGGCGCGAGAGCAATAGGCACGGCTTAATTCAAGTGATTGAGCGAAGCAATTCCCTGCATCCTCCATAGTCTGATAGAAGCATGCTTCCCTTCACACGCAGCAATTCCGGCAACGTTGTCGCCTTGGGAGCGCTGCTCCTTTTGCTGACTATCATAAGCGCAGTCCTCGCCCACTCGATAGTTGGCTCGGGCAGTCACACGATCGCATCTGGCTTGAACAATTTTTGGTGGGCGTGTCTCGTCTTGACATCGTTCCCACGTGCGATGCTCATCATGTCCGACAGGTTCAGGTTCTGGCAGGCCGGTCTCATCTCGAACGCGCTGTTCGCGGTGGGCGTCGCGGCTGTGGTGCTCGTCTTGCTGGGCGGCACCACCTGAATGAGCAGCGGGTTCTGGGCCCCAGATGGCATCTACTCGCGGCTCGTCTCGCCCACCATCTGTCTCCTGTGGGTTCTGGTCGCGAGCCGGGTTCTCCTAGCCCGAAGTCCTGCCACGCGTGCTGGATGGTGATGCCGACGCAAGTGCGCAACTCCGTCACTCATGAATAGGTTAGCCGCGCGTTGCACTGGCACGTGAAACCTTTCGGACTATCGGGGTTTGAATCTGCTGGGAGTATGGCAGTGAAGCGCATCCTGAAACCGGTCCTTTATGGACTGGCCGTCTTGTATTTCCTGGCAGACGCGGCTTTCATGACCGTCGCCAAACCGATATCGGACTGGCTTGCGAAGCATGTTGTGCTGAGGCGATTGTGCGTCTGGATCAGATCGTTGCGCCCCTACCCATCGCTGGCACTATTTTTGATACCGGTGATCATTCTGGAACCGGTTAAACCGGTGGCGGCTTATTTGGCTGCTACCGGTCAGGTGGCGAGCAGCGTCGTCATATTGATCGTCGGCGAGCTTCTAAAGCTCATCTTGGTCGAGCGCCTGTTCAGCCTTACCCGGGACAAGCTGATGAAAATTCCAGCCTTTGCCTGGGCGTACACAAAATTCAGCGAAGCCAAGAGATGGCTCGAAAACACTGAGGCCTGGCAGGCCATTCGCGCAATAAGCAAGGTTGTCCGTCGGTATCTCGCCGAGATGAAGAAATCCGCTGCAGGGGCTTTTCGGCAATCTTAACTGCGGTTGACGAGCAATTGTCGCTGCAGATCGGGACAAAGTCGACGGGGGGACGCGTCAGAATTAGGCACAAAGCGGGGCCTGTCCCGTCATTTACTCGGAGTGCAGCGTCCTAAACGCGAGTTTACCAGCCGATCGAAACGCCGGCAACAGTTCGACAAAGCTCAATCGACTGGAGCGCAAGCGCCACACGCCTAGCTAGCGCGCCGCTTGCGGGCGGCCTTCGCATTCTTAGTTGGCTTCTTGTCGCTAACTTCGGGCGCGATCATCGGCGCAAAGCTTCCGAGGGACGCACCCACGATTTCGCGCTGTGCAGCGAACCAATATACCTCTGCATTCCCGTTCGGTCGGCCAGCCGCCAGCCAGAAATGGTAGGCTCGTTCACGAATTGCTTGTTCCACATCCTGCATCGAAAGCTCCAGTTTTGACTGAGCAGTAATGCCAAATCAACCTTAACAAAATCGAAACACGCGCGAGAACCTCGTCTCATGCCTGTACCACCTTCACTACACACCCCCGACAACAGCGACGCACCCAAGATGGCCAGATCACCATTACTTCCCTAATTTCGCGGCTCGGCGCCCCTTCCCGACCGGGCCCAGACTGTTGCCGCCACACACGCATCGAGCGCCTGCACCGGCGGCATTTCGGGCTTCGACCGGAGTGTCGGAGTGCCCGCTCTCACCAGATGTTCGACATTCGCATTGTTGAGATTCTTGCAGAAAGGACTGGCATTCGCGGGCAAAGCGAGCATTGCTGTGGCGTGAGATGGCCCTCGGATCGGCCCCGCAGCGCAACATCGCTGACGGGGCCTCGGGTGGTGCGACGCTGATGTCGCATCATTTTTGGAGGGTCCCATGCAGAAGTCATCCCGCAATCGGAAGCCATCGAAGCGCGCGGGCGTGGCAAGGCCCGCACTGCGGCGAAAGCAGCAAGAACAGCATCTCGTCCGGTGCAGAGACCGCGAAACGACGGCCAACGCTTCCTTCAAGCCCGGCTCTAGCGGGCGGCGTGGTCAGCGCGGCTGCTGAAGCAAACAAACGGGCGAACAAGCAAACAAAACTGCTCGATCTTCTGAGGCGCCCGGCTGGTGCGACCATTGCCGCACTCTCGGAAGCTTCAGGTTGGCAGCAGCATTCCGTGCGTGGATTTTTGGCCGGCGTGGTCCGCAAGAAGCTCGGGCTCGAGTTGGTCTCAGCCGTTGAAGCAGATCAGCGCATCTACCGCATCATTGCAGCGAAGCAGGCCTGACGATGGCTGAAGCCTCGAAGGGCGAGCTCGCGCGTCGTCGCGATCTCGGTGGTCGGCGACCGCAGTCTCGTGGTCGTCGGTCAAGCTGGTCCGCGCTGGCGCATCTTCCGAAGCATCTACAGACAGCCATCGTAAGCTATCGGCGACAGGCCGATCAGTCGGGCGACCTCGATCCGGCGATTCGCCAGTTCCTTGATCGTATCGTCGAGAAGGAGACGCCCGAATCCGTCATGGCCAAGCTCGTCGCCTTCGACCGGGGACAGGTCGAGTTGAAGGCCGGCACCATCCTGTCCCGTGAATGGAACGGCATCACCCAGCGGGCCATCGTCGTTGACGATGGCTTCCTGTGGGACGGGACACGGTACGACAGCCTCTCGGCGATCGCCTTCGCCATCACCGGCACCCGCTGGAACGGCCCCCGCTTCTTTGGCCTGCGGGATAGCACGGTCGGTGGGGAGGATGGGCCGTGAGGGCGGGAAAAGCGTTGGCCCGAGAGATCGTCCGGTGCGCGATCTATACCCGGGTCTCGACCGAGAATGGCCTCGACCAGGAGTTCAACTCGCTGGATGCCCAGTATGAGGCTTCCAGTGCCTATATCAAAAGCCAGGCCCATGCCGGTTGGGTGCAGGTCAAGACCCGCTATGACGATGGCGGCTTCTCCGGCGGATCAACCGACCGGCCGGCGCTGCAGCGCCTGCTGGAGGATATCCGGGCCCGCAAGATCGATGTCATTGTGGTCTACAAGGTCGACCGTCTGACCCGCTCGCTCGCCGACTTCGCCAAACTGGTCGAGCTGTTCGATGCCCATCGGCGTGTCGTTTGTCTCGGTCACCCAGCAGTTCAATACCACAACGTCCATGGGACGCCTGACCCTCAACGTTCTCTTGTCCTTTGCCCAGTTCGAACGGGAGGTTACCTCGGAACGCATCCGGGACAAGGTCGCAGCCTCCAAGAAGAAGGGCATCTGGGTCGGAGGTCCCCTCCCCCTTGGCTACGCCATGGAAAATGGCAAGGTGGCCGTCGTCCCGGAAGAAGCCGAACGGGTCCGCCACATCTTCAGCCGCTATCTCGAACTTGGCAGTGTCCGTGCCCTGATGCGAGACCTCAAGGACCGCAACATCGTCAGCAGGCGGCGTCATCTCAAGACCGGAGTAACTCGGGGCGGAGTTGCGTTCGGCTGTGGAGCTTTATTCTATCTGCTGCGCAATCGCTTCTACATTGGCGAGGTCAACTACAAGGGCCAGATCTATCCGGGCGAGCAGCCCCCGATCCTCGATCGCGACCTGTTCGATCGCGTCCAGACGATGCTCACGGACCAGCGGAGTCATCAGACCAGAACCCGGACCTCCTTCAGCCATCTCCTGACCGGTCTGATTTTTGACGACGCCGGCCATCGCATGGCGCCGACCCAGGCCCAGAAGAAGGGCCGGCACTACAGCTACTATGTCTCGCGGCCGCTTCTGTTCGGGAATGCAGCTACAGCCGCAGTTGGTTCAGTCTCTCGGGTGCCTGCCCCTGACATCGACGATCAGGTCCGCAAGGTCGTCCTGGAGCCGAAGCATCGACAGCACAAAGCACCGGTCTGATCGACAACGCATTCGCGCTGCTCGCTGATCGAACGGATCGAGGTCCAGCAAAACCGCCTCGTCGTGCAGCTGAAGCAGGATCCGGACAATCCCGCCGAAGAAGACCACTCCACCATCGTCATCCCCTGGATCAAGCCACCCTCCAAACGAGCGCGGTCAATCCTGCGCCCGACCTCCGCAAAACTTCCGCTCCGCCCGATGAAGCTGGAGCGACGCGCTACGCTCGTCGCAGCGATTGCCCGCGGCCGGCGCTGGCTTGATGAACTCATCACAGATTCAGCGACAGATGCCCAAGCAATCGCAACGCGCGAGCGATGCAGCCTGCGACACGTCAACATGACGCTGTCGTTGGCCTTCCTCTCTCCCGCACTCACCAAGGCTGCCGTTGAAGGTCGGTTGCCTCGTGGCATCGGTCTCGAACAACTGCGCGAGCTCCCGCTTGAATGGGATCGTCAGTTCGAAGCGCTAGGTCTCAGTCCGATCTGACGAGCGACACCGTCGCTCTTGGTCTTGCCATTTCCAAGTCGCGACGGAAGCGTTTCTGGCATCTCCCCGAAAGCACGTTTCAAGCAGACGGGCAGACCACCGCCGTCCAAACCCTTCATAAAGTAGCATGACGCCGGCTATGTCCCGTTGAACCGATTGGTTGCAGGCGGCCGAACTGGCTGCCCCACCCAGTCAGCGAACCGGTCTCTGCCGCTCGGCCAGGAACGGGAATTTTCGATGCAGAGACAGAGCGCCCTTTGGCGATATTTTTGAGGCCAGAGACGCGCGCAGAGACTCGACGGATCGCCAAAACCCCGCAATTTGCGCGACAAATTGACGGATGTGCCACCGAGTTCGTTCCCTGCGAACTGGGTGGTGGGCGATGTAGGGCTCGAACCTACGACCCGCTGATTAAGAGTCAGTGGCGCGCCCTTTCTTATCAAAGGCTTAGGCTTCATAACTAACTGATAAGTCGATATTTTAACTTCGGTGGCATTCGAGTGTGTTCGGGCATATGATAGCATGGGTGCACCCAATTTGCACCCAAATATCGGACCCCATGACGTGCCCACAAAGAAGCTCACCGCCCTTTCGATCCCCACTTTAGCGCCGGGCGAATGGTACGACGCCGTGCTGCCTGGCCTGATCCTGCGCGTCGGTGTCAAGCGGCGCACATGGCAGTTTCGCTTTCATGCGGGCGGCTCCTACCACCGCAAGCCGCTCGGTCACTTCCCGGCGATGGAGCTGGCCGAGGCGCGGGAGGCGGCGCGCAAGCTGATCGGTCGTGCCGATGCAGGCGTGCCGATCGACATCTCGGCACCGCACCCGCGCGCGTCGGCCGCGCTTACACTGGGCACCCTCCTCGACCGATACGAAGCCCTGCGCACCAAGGAAGGCCAGCGGACGAAATCGCTGCCTGAGGCGATGCGTTCGCTGCGGCGAAACCTGAAGCCCTACCTCGCCCTGCCCGCCGGCGAGTTCTCGAAGGTCGACCTGCGGGCCGCCCGCGATGCCATGGTCGGGGCTAACACCGTCATCGCGGCCAATCGCATGCTCGGCTACCTTGGCCCGGTGCTGCGCTGGGCGGCACAGGAAGACTTAATCCCGACCAATTTCGTGCCGGACATCCGCCGCGCACCCGAGGAGAAGCGCAGCCGCGTGCTGACCAGGAAGGAGATCGCGGCGATCTGGAAAGCCTGCGATGACCTTGGCACGCGCGAAGTTTCGCAGAACTTCGGTCGCTTGGTGAGGTTTCTGCTGGTGACAGCACAGCGCCGCGATGAGGCGGCCTCACTTCGCTTTGGTCATATCCTCGACGGCACTTGGCGGCAGGCAGCGAACAAGTCGGACCGGCCGCATAACCTAGTGTTGCCGCCGCTGGCCAGGAAGCTGGTCGGACACGGCGCTGCGCAGGACTACGTGTTCGCGGGCAACGCCGGCAAGATCTCCGGTTTCTCCAAGCTGAAAACGGCGCTCGACAAGGCGTCCGGCGTCTCGGACTGGCGGCTGCACGATCTGCGGCGCACCGGGGCCACCAACATGCAGGAACTGGGCATCCGCAACGAGGTGGTGCAGTCGATCCTCAATCACGCAGTGCCCGGTGTCGGCGGCGTGTATTTGCGCTCCGAACTTGAGAAGAGCAAGGCAGAGGCGCTGGTGATGTGGGTCGCCGAGCTCGCGGAAATCGTCAAACCAATGCGGGTGATCGCATGAGATATCAGCCAACAGAACGGGATATCCGCAAGATTGGAAAAAGCATGAAAGGCGAAGCCTCGTCGCTTGCCGAACGGCTGCGGGAGTGTGGCGCCGATGCGTCAAGACTTCTTGAGTCGCCCGATACCTTTAACTACGGCCTTGAACCGAAGGTATGCATTCCAGCCCCAGTCGCCGATCTCTTGCTGGCTATAATGGTGGGTTTGACTCCAGGGCCTCTGGGACGGCTGCCGGAGCAATCGACGCTGGACGCTCGCAAAGCGATGGAGATATTCGGATGGTCCAAGCGCACGGCCGCACGTGTGATAGCAACACAAACCGGAGAGCAATGGGAGACTATTCGGGGACGATTGGTCGCTCGTTCCAAAACGCGGTCACGCAAGCCTCGATCGCCCGCATCTCGGTCCCCAAAGAAACGGCGGTGATCGCGCGTCCCTGTGTGAAATTGGGCCTATTTTCACACAGTGTGAAATGATTGTTATTTCACCCAATCTGCCGCGTCGGATTTTGTGCTGGTAACTAGTGATCGCTTCCGAACACGCCCGAACAGCAAGGGGCAAGCGATCACATGGCGACTGCAGACGATATCGCTGATGGCTTCTTACGTTATGTCGATCTTCAAAAACTTAAGATCGTCAGCTCGCGCAGCGACCTGCATGACAAGCAGAGAAACCTGGGTTTCCCGCTTCCTATAAAACCGGGCCGAAAGGTCGCGCTGTTTCTCAAGAGCGAAGTGATCAAATGGCTACTGGGGTTGGTCGCCAAGCGTGACGCCGAACAGGAACACCGCAACGCCTGCAAACTCATCGAAACAGCGCCAACGGCTGAAGGCGACGCCAAGCGTCAAGCTCATCTGAATGTACAAGGGAATGCGCGCGACCCCAAGCGCAACAACAAGCCGCGGAAAGCGGCACAATGAGCACGCTTCGGCTTGCCCGAGTTAAGCGCTGGCTGATGCAGAAGCAGGCGGACCACGCTGACCGCGTGACGCAGGCCGATCTCCTGTTCTTCCAGCGCTTCCCGCACCAACAGCACCGTGTTCGACTCGCCAGTCGAGAGCACGACGAGCTTGTAACCGCGTCCGGCCGGCAGCCGGCAACCACCATCGTGAGGATGCAACATGCGTCAACGAATGTCCGCCGAGATCATCTTTCTCAAAACGGACGACCCGGGTCCCGTGATCCAGAAACTGCTCGAGATCGACTACGACTTCGAGGTTCTCAAGTGGGACTGGCACGATGGCACCAAGCCGGACACCACGGTCACGGTCAGCACGATCACGGAACTCGATGCGTTTGCCTTCTTCGATCATGTACAGGCCATCGTCGGCCCGCTTGGTGGCGACGTGATAGCGGCCGACCTTGTGTCCTCGCCGCCCCCCAGCAGTTGCCGTCCTGCAAATTACCGCAGACGCAGACCTTAAGCCGGACGAATTGCGGTGCCGGTTAGTGCCGCAGGTACTTGCATGACGGGTTCGGCGATCTCGAACGCAAAGTTGCTGCCGAGCGGGAAGTTCGCGTCGATGCACGAAACAACACTCATCGCACCGCAGTACAGGAAATGGCCGAAAACTGGCTAACCCCGAGCGAGCTGCCGGACCTGCGCCGTGTCGGCAGCGTCGCGCCCGACACCGAGACGCGGGACGCGGGGCTGTTGCGCGACGAGCCGTGCACCCGCTGCGGCGAACCGACACCTCCGCTTGATGGCCGCGTGATCTGCGTCCGTTGTGCGCCGGTACTGTGGGGATGCGGCGGCACGGAGCGCGGGCAATGAGCGCCCGCAGGCGGGCGCCGACGCTGTATGCGCTTGCCGCCGAGGAGCTGGAGCGCGCGGGTGATGACCGCGCCAAGGCGGTCACCGCCCTGACGCACCGGCTGCTCGCCGATGAAACTTTGCGGCAGGCGCTGGTCGAACCGATCATTCGCAACATTGCCGCGGGCTCGATCGCGACCGTTGTCCACCATCGGCGAGGCGCGGAATGAGCCACACCAACCTCTCCGCGGCGGAGATCGCCCTGCTCGACTCGCAGCTGCCGGACATCGGCGGCGCCATTCGGGGCAAGCCCGTCACCCCAGACGGGGACGGCTGGCGAGTCGGCAGCTCCACGAAGATCTCGAAGAACGGCCGCTGGTTTGACTTCAAGGCCCCGCAAGGCGGCTTCGGCGCCGCCTCCTTCATCGCGCATTACCGAGCCTGCACGCCCGAGGAGGCGATCGCCTGGGCGCAGAGCTGGCTCGCCCAGCATCCGCAAGCCGGTCCGTGCGGCGGCGCCGACGAAGATGACGGCGCGGGAGAGGACAGCGCCGACACCATTCAGCGCCGCGCCTACATCGATAGCATCTACGCGGCGCGCCTGCCGATCGCAGGCACGCCCGCGGCGGTCTACCTGGTCGGCCGCGGGATTGATCCAGCGCAGCTTCGCCCTGAGATCGTCGAGCGGATGGGCTGGCTCCCCGACCACCGCGGCGCGGAAGGCGCGCTCGTGTTCCCCTACACCGACGAGGCCGGAGGCGTGCTGGGGTTGCACTTCACCTTCGTCACGCCGACCGGCGAGAAATCGCCGCATGAACCCGCCCGCCAGACGCGCCGGGGACCGCCGGACTGGCGCACCAAAGGTCGTGCGCTGCTTCGCCTCGACTTCGGCACTGGGCCGGAGATGGTGGTGGCGGAGGGCTTTGAGAACGCGCTCGCGATCTCCCTCACAGGCGCGGACCGCGTCGTCGCCGTCGGCGCGGTCGGCGCCTACGGGCGTTGTCCGCTGCCGCGCACGGTCGAGACCATCACGATTGCGCATGACGGCGACGATCCGGTCGCCAAGGCGGCGGCCGCGCAGGCCTATCACCGCGGCGTCGTGCGCTACCTCGGCCAAGGCCTGCTGCTGCGGATGACAGCGCCGCCGACCGGCTGCGATCCGAACGACGTTCTCAGGCGCGACGGACTCGACGCCCTCAAGAAGCTCCTGACCGAAGCCCGCTGCGAGCTCGGCAAGTTCGACGACGCCGCCTTTCTCGACGAGGTCTATCGGCTCGACGAACTTGCCTACGACCACGCCCGCAAGACGGCCCTGAAACTGCTCGGCCTCGGTAAGCTCGACACCCTGGACAAGCTGCGGACAGCGACCCGCAGGCGCTGGGCCGAGACGCCTGGAAGCACGGAAGTCCCGCCGGTTTCCGACGACGACCAGCCTTGGCCCGAGCCGGTGACGGACATCGGGCCAGTGCTCGATACCGCGCTCAAGGAAACTACGCGCTATGTCGTCGCTCCGAAGCACCAGCTGGCGGCAACAATGCTCTGGAGCGCCTACGTACACCTGCTGCCGCGCGAGGATCTTGGCATCGACATCGCGCCGCGGCTCGGTATTCGGAGCGAGGAGCCGAACTCGGGCAAGTCAACGCTGCTCGAATGCATCTACAACGCCGCCCCCAACCCGCTCCTCACCGGCTCGATCAGCGCCTCGTCACTTTTCCGCGTGATTGACCAGCGGCGCGGGACCCTCTTCATCGACGAAGCCGACAACATCATTCACAGGAACAGCAGCCCCGATCTGCTCGCTATCCTCAACAGCGGCCACATGCGTAAGACGGCCTACGTCCTCCGGTCTGTCCCGACGCCAGACGGGGGCTGGGTGACCGTCCAGTTCAACACCTTCGCCGGCATCGCGTTCGCGGGGCTCAAGCGCTTCCCCGAAACCTTGCAGAGCCGCACCATCGGGATCCCCATCCATAAGGCGACCCGGGAGGAAAAGCGGGAGCACCTGACCAACGGTCACAGCCCCGTCCTCATCGAGTGCCGGCGCAAGTTTGCGCGCTGGGCCGCCGACCTCACGGAGCTGCCGGCCGTGACCATGCCGCCCGAGCTGTTCAATCGAACCGGCGACAATTGGCGCGGGCTGTTCATCGTCGCGGAGGCGGCAGGCGGCGTATGGCCCGACCTCGTCCGGCAGGCGGCCACGGAGGGATTCAGCGAAGAGAACACCAGCCCTCCTACGCAGCTGCTGGAAGCCATCTGGCAGATCTTCGACGAGAAGAAGGTGGTGCGCATGCACACCAAGGTCCTGCTGGACTCCTTGAAGAAAATCGAGGAGGCGCCATGGGAGGCGGCGAACAACGGCCGTGAGATTGATGCGTACTGGCTGCGGGAAAAGCTCAAGGGATTCCTGCCGCGACCCGCGAATCCCGAAGAGGTGGTGGCACTCCGCCGTTCCCGTGAATGGCGGGATGGAAAAGGCCCGCTCCTCAAGGGCTATACCGAGGATCATCTGCGCGAAGCCTGGTGGCGGTACCTTGAGCGAAGGACTCCGACCGAGACCACAAGCGGCCAGCGCCGCGAATGGCGGCGGGGCATCCGCGGCAGACCAGCCGCCTGAGACCGAGGATGCGCCGGGCCTTGCGGCGGATGGCGCGGGTGCAAACGGGGCCGGAGCCACGCCCGCCCCCAAGGGGAACGGCGCGCACAACGGCCCGGGCCGGCGAAGCGCCGGACCCGCCCGAGCGAGGCGCAAGCCCGTCGGGGAGGCGTGACCCACATGGATCAGGTGTCCCCGAATCGCTCCGCCCTGGCGCACTTCAAGGTGCGGCCGTCCTACGCCACCGACGCGGTGACGGCGGCCGCCCTCGTCGCCGAGATCATCACTGACGCGGGAGAAGGCCTCATCGCCGTCGACCTTGAGACCACCCCGCTGCCGAGCGAGCGGGCGCGGCTTGCGGATCTCAAGCGCCGGGTAGCCGAGGCGAAGGGGAAGGTGAAAGCCGCGACCAAGCTCCGCGACGCGGCGCGGCGGGGGCAGACGGCGCCGCGACGGCGGCGACGGCCGCGCTCGCGATCGCCAAGGCGGAGCGGGCTGCGCTCTTGAGCGCCGTCGACCACGCTGCGCGGGCCGGTCTCGACCCGCACCGTTCGACGGCGCGGCTCTGCCAGCTCTACGGCGGCGGCGCCCGCGTCGCCGTGATTGACCTGCACAAGGTCGATTGGGACGTGCTCGCGCCGGTATGGGAGCGGCCGATCGTCATGCACAACGCGGCGTTCGACCTCGGCTACCTCGCCCAGCGCGGCATCGAGCCCGTCGGCGTCGACTGCACCATGCAAGCCGTGCGCCTCCTCAACGGTCCGAACGCGACCTCGCTGGAGACCGCGGCCGCCAGCTATTTCGGCCTTGAGCTGAACAAAGCCCTGCAGGTCTCGGACTGGGGCGCGAAGCATCTTTCCCTCGCGCAGGTCACCTACGCGGCCGATGACGCGGTCGTGACCTGGCACCTCGCCGAGACGGTGCTGCCGCTGCTCGGCGAGCGCCGCACCGCCTACGACATTCAGGTCGGCGCCATCCCTGCGGTGGTGCGCATGCAATTGCGCGGCATCCTGCTGGACACCACGGCGCACGCGGCGCTGATCGTCGCGCTGAAGGCCGAGCGCGCCCGGCTGGCCGGCGTTTATGCCACGGCGTGCGAGGAGGCCGGCCGGGAGGACCTGCGCCGCGCCGGCGTGCCGGACAATCGCGCCGTACGAGCGGCTCCCCGCCGGTCAGCCGCACCTCGTCGACGCCCATCTTCGCCAGGACCGAGACGAGCCGCGCGATCTCCTCGAAGCTCAGCACCTCGTCGCGCGGAAGCCACTCGAGCCCCTCGGCCGGCATGCAGTACCGGCAGCGGAAGTTGCATTTGTCCGTGACGGACACCCGGAGGCTGCGGATCTCGCGACCCCAGGAATCGGTGAGCGGCTCCACCGTTTCAGGTTACCCAGGTTTGGTCGACCCCTAGCGCGCGGTAGTAGACGATCGCGCGAACGCGCGGAAGGTGACCCGAAAGGAGACAGGGAATGTCCGAACAGGAACAGGAAGGCGGCCAGGGCGGTCAGGAAGGTGGAGGCGGCCAGGAAGGCGACCAGTCCGGCGACATGGGCGGCGGCGGCCAGGAAGGTGGCCAGCCCGGCGAAGACATGGGCGGCGGCCAGTCCGACGACGACATGTCTGGCGGCGGTAGCGAGTCCGCCTAGTCTCTTTCCGTGAACAGAGGGCGCTCTCCGGAGCGCCCTGTCTCTTTCGAACAAGTCCGAGTGACTGTCACAGTGACAGTCACTGGGACCTGGCTCGAAGGGACGTGACGATGGCCGAGAACGAGGACGGCTAGGCCCTATCGTCCTCGGCTCGCGTCCGCGATCGCTGCGGCGAGGCGCTCGGCCGCGCCCTCGGCGTAGCCGAGGTACAGGGAGGGCTCCGTCAACTCGGTCTCGAGGACGAGGGGCCCAGGCAGGAGGTCGACGCGGGCGTACAGGAGCTCGTGGCGTGGAAACGGAACCGCGTCCAACGTCCTCTCGGCGAGCTCCAACTCCTTCTCCGAAGGCGCAGTCGCGCTGATGCGCTCCTCGACGAAGAGCCCCTCACCGGGGTCGCCGCCGAGCGGAAGCATCGCCGCTTTTCGTACCGCATGCGAGAAGTCGCCGCCGATGAAGTGGAGCGCGACCTCGCCGTCGTGGTCGACCGCGTCGAGAAAGGGCTGGACCATGACCGTGTTCCCGGCTGAGTGAAGGCGGCGAACGTGATCCCGAGCCCGCGTGTCGCCGGCGTCGTACCGCGCCGCCCCGATCGACCCCGCTCCGACCGAGGGCTTGACGACGAACGGCCGGCCAGGCGCGACGAGCTCGTCACCCGGCTCGAGAAACGTTGTCGGGACCGTCGCGATTCCGAGTGCGGCCAGGTACCGCTTGTCCGTGTTCCAACGCAGCACCGCGGGCGCGTTGAGGACGCGGGGCAGTGATTCCGCCCACGAGAGGAACGCATCACGCCGGCTCGGGTAGTCCCACGTCGACCGGACGACGATGAGGTCGAAGTGCGCCCAGTCGACGCCGTCGTCGTCCCACACCGCCGGAAGAGCATCGACGCCGCGCTCGGCGAGGGCTTCGATCAGCAGCGGCGCGTCTTCGTCGCCGGCCGGAATCTCGGCACAGGTCGCGAGCGCTACGCGCAGAGCCTCAGAACGTCCATTCGCCGTTCTCCTGGACGAGCTCTCCGTCCAGCTCGATCCGGCCGCCCGGACGCAGGTCCTTGACCATGTCCCAGTGCGTCGCGCTCTCGTTGTGCCCGCCCGCGGACGGGATCCCGGCACCGATCGCGAGATGGATCGTCCCGTAGATCTTCTCGTCGAAGAGCGTGTTCCGCATGTGCCGCTGGATCCCGGGGTTGCAACCGATCCCGAATTCGCCCAGCACCCGCGCGCCCTCGTCGATGTCGAGCGCGCGCATCAGCTTCTCCTCGTTCGACGTGGCCGACGCTTCCACGACGCGACCGTTCTCGTAGCGCATACGCACGCCCTCGACGACGTCCGGCTCTTGGACGGCCGGAAACTCCGAGAACGAGACGACGCCTTCGGTCGAGTCCTCGACGGGGCAGTAGAAGACCTCGCCGCCGGGCATGTTCATGTGCCCCGCGTCGACCTCGCCTTCGCGACCGTCGAGGCTGAACCGCAGGTCGGTGTCCTGGCCGACGATGCGCACTTCCTTGGCGGCGTCGAAGCGAGTCTTGATCCGCTCCATCTTCCGCCCCTCCTCGTCCCAGTCGAGGAGCACGGCTCCGAAGACGAACTCCTCGAACTCGCGGAGGCTCATCCCCGCCTCCTGCGCCAGCGCCGGGGTGGGGTAGCGACACGTGACCCACGGGATGTCGAGCGCGAGCCGGCGCGCGATCAGCGGACGCGCGCCCCTCGAGATCGCCTCGTGCTGCTCCCGCGGAAGGCCGACTCCGTCGCGCGTGTTCTCCGGCGCGCCGATCCTGATCCACGCGTCGCACTCGTCCTCGATCTTCACGCGTAGGGGAGAGCGCTCCGCGACGAGCTCCGCCGGGGCCGTCTCCGCCCAGACCGACTCGAACGGCCAGTAGTCCATCCCCGAGAACGAGAGTTGGACGACCGGGATCGCGCCACGGCGCCCGAGCGCGCGGATCACCTCCTCGACGAGCGGCCGCGCCTGGGTGCTGCCGACGACGACGACCTCCCAGCCGGGCTGGGCGTCGATGCAGCGCTCGACGAGAAGACGTGCGTACTGCTCAATCCGTGGATCAGCCACGATTCCCCCTTGCTATACTCACGCTTAGATTTTTTCCAAACTAGGACTAAAGGAGTAACCAGACATGGCAAAAACGATTGGAATCGACCTCGGGACGACCAACAGCTGCATGGCCGTGCTCGAGGGCGGTGAGCCTACCGTCATTCCCAACGCCGAGGGCGGCCGCACGACGCCCTCCGTCGTCGCATTCACGAAGGACGGGCAGCGGCTCGTCGGCCCGCCGGCCAAGCGCCAGCAGGTGACGAACCCGCAGAACACGATCTTCTCGATCAAGCGCTTCATGGGCCGCAAGTTCGAGGAGGTCACCGAGGAGATGACGATCGTCCCGTACGAGGTCCTCCAGGGCCCGAACGGCGACGTCCGCGTCAAGGCCGAGAGCAAGGAGTACGCGCCGCCGGAGATCTCGGCGATGATCCTCCAGAAGCTGAAGACGGACGCGGAGGCGTATCTCGGCGAGCCGGTCACGGACGCCGTCGTCACGGTTCCCGCGTACTTCAACAACGCGCAGCGCGAGGCGACGAAGGACGCCGGCAAGATCGCGGGCCTCAACGTCGTCCGCATCATCAACGAACCGACCGCCGCGGCACTCGCGTACGGCCTCGACAAGGAGGCCACCGACCAGACGATCCTCGTTTTCGACCTCGGCGGCGGGACGTTCGACGTCTCGATCCTCGAGCTCGGCGACGGCGTCTTCGAGGTCAAGGCGACGAACGGCGACAACCACCTCGGCGGCGACAACTTCGACAAGGCGATCGTCGACTGGATGGTCGCCGAGTTCAAGAAGGACCAGGGCATCGACCTGGCCGCCGACAAGATGGCGCTCCAGCGGCTGTACGAGGCCGCCGAAAAGGCGAAGATCGAGCTGTCGTCGACGATGACGACGCAGGTCAACCTGCCGTTCGTCACGGCGACCCAGGAAGGCCCCAAGCACCTCGACCTGCAGCTCACCCGCGCGAAGCTCAACGAGCTGACGGCGGACCTCCTCAAGCGGACGGTCGAGCCGACGAAGAAGGCGCTCGCCGACTCGGGCCTCGAGCCAGGCGCGATCGACCACGTCGTGCTGGTCGGCGGCATGACCCGCATGCCGGCCGTCGTCGACGAGGTCAAGGAGCTGATCGGCAAGGAGCCGCACAAGGGCGTCAACCCCGATGAGGTCGTCGCCGTCGGCGCGGCCATCCAGGGCGGCGTCCTCAGGGGCGAGGTCAAGGACGTGCTCCTGCTCGACGTCACTCCGCTCTCGCTCGGGATCGAGACCAAGGGCGGCGTCTTCACGAAGCTGATCGAGCGCAACACGACGATCCCCACGAAGAAGTCGGAGGTCTTCTCGACCGCCGAGGACAACCAGCCCGAGGTGCAGGTGCACGTCGCGCAGGGCGAGTCCGAGATGGTCGCGTTCAACAAGACGCTTGGGAAGTTCAACCTGACCGGGATCCCGCCCGCACCGCGGGGGATGCCGCAGATCGAAGTCACGTTCGACATCGACGCGAACGGGATCATCAACGTCTCGGCGAAGGATCTCGGGACGGGCAACGAGCAGCAGATCCAGATCGAGGGCGGCTCGGGCCTGAACGAGGACGAGGTGCAGCGGATGGTCTCCGAGGCGGAGACCCACCGCGACGAGGCGCACAAGCTGCGCGAGCTGGCGGACGCGCGCAATACCGCGGAGCAGCTCGCCTACCAGACCGAGCGCACGCTCAACGAGCACCGCGACAAGCTCGACGAGGCCGAGGCCTCGACGATCGAGGGTCGCGTGATGGAGCTCAAGGGCGTCCTCGAGAGCTCGGACGTGAACGAGATCCGCACGAAGACGCAGGCGCTCCAGGAGGCCTCGCAGAAGCTGGCCGAGGCCGTGTACGCGCAGGCCACCACGCAGCAGGCGCAGTCGGCCTCGGGCGGCAACGGGTCAGAGGTCGTCCGACGACGAGGTCGTCGAAGAGGCCGACTACGAGGTCATCGACGAAGAGGAAGAGGCGAAGAAGGCCTGATGCCCGAAGAGGTCGAGAACAGCCACGAAGTCGAAGAGACCTCTCCGGAAGCAGCCGAGCTGGAGGCGCTCCGCAACGAGAACGAGGAGCTGATCTCCACGCTCCAGCGCCTCCAGGCCGACTTCGAGAACTACCGCAAGCGGGCCCAGCGCGATCAGGACGCCCTGGTCGCGCGGGCCGGCGAGCGCATCGTGAAGGAGCTCCTGCCCGTGCTCGATGACCTGGAGCGCGCACTCGAGGCGGCCGAGCAGCACGAGGAGGCGAAGCTCGAGGACGGCGTCAAGCTCGTCCACCGCCAGCTCGAGCAGCTGCTCGCGAAGGAGGGGCTCGCTCCCGTGGAGACGGATGGGATGTTCGACCCGCATGTCCACGAGGCGCTTCTGACCCAGCCCTCGCAGGCCGAGGAGGGCTCGGTGATCGAGGTGCTCCAGAAGGGCTACCGGCTCGGCGACCGCGTCCTGCGCCCGGCGAGGGTGGTGGTCGCGGGGCCGAAGGAGGAGCCCAGTGGCGACACGGCCTAAGGACCTCTACGACTCCCTAGGCGTTTCGAAGAGGCTCGTCCCCGGACGAGATCAAGAAGGCCTACCGCAAGCTCGTCCGCCAGTACCACCCGGACAAGAACCCGGGCGACAAGGCGGCCGAGGAGCGGTTCAAGGAGATCCAGGGCGCCTACGACGTGCTCTCTGACCCCGAGAAGCGGAAGCAGTACGACGCCTTCGGCTCGGCCGACGGGCGGGTCGGCGGCTTCCCGGGCGGCGGCGCGAACGTCAACTTCGACTTCGGCGACCTCTCGGATCTGTTCGGGGGCTTCGGCGACATCTTCAACCGGGGCAGCGCGCGCCAGCCTTCGGGGCGCGGCGCAGACGTCCAGGTCCAGGTCAACGTCTCGTTCGACGACTCGCTGCGCGGCCTGGAGACGCAGATCCCGGTCGAGGCGGAGGCCGCCTGCCGCGAGTGTGGAGGCTCCGGCGCGCAGCCGGGGACGGCACCGATCATCTGCCCCGAGTGCCGCGGCCGCGGCGTCACCGTCGAGAGCCAGGGCCTGTTCGGCCTCTCCCACACGTGTCCGCGCTGCCACGGGGCCGGCACGGTGATCGAGAAGCCGTGTCCGCGCTGCCACGGCTCCGGCCGCGAGCGCCGCACGCGGCGCTACAAGGTGAAGATCCCGGCCGGCGTCAAGAACGGCACGCAGATCCGCCTCAAGGGCAAGGGCGAGCCCGGCTACGGCGGCGGACCACCAGGCGATTTGATCGTCTTAACCCGTGTGGCGGATTCGCCGCTGTACAAGCGGCGCGGCTCGGACCTCGAGATCGAGGTCCCGGTGTCGTTTGCCGACGCGGCACTCGGCTCGAAGGTCGACGTGCCCACGCCCGATGGCCCGGTCTCGCTCACCGTCCCGGCGGGCTCGGAGAGCGGCAAGCTGCTGCGGATCAAGGGCCGCGGAGCGCCGAAGCTCAAGGGGGGCGGCAAGGGAGACGTCCTCGCGCGCCTGAAGATCGCGGTGCCGAAGAAGCCTTCGAAGAAGGAGCGCGAATTGCTCGAACAACTCCAGAAAGCGCAGAAGGCCTGATGAGCATCGTGACGATTGCGCTCGTTGCTCTGATCGTGCTCGCGGTCGGTTTCGTGGCCACCGGCGCTGTGAACCTCTATGCGTCCGACCCCCGGTCACGGGCTGTCCAGGTCGCGCTGGCCGGCGCCGTGGTGGTGATCATCGCTGCCGTCTACGAGGCGGCGGGGGTGGTGTGGGCCGTCGTCCTCTTCCTGGTGGCTCTGATCGCCCAGCTGCTTTTCGTCCTGAGGAAGCGCGGACCAGCGTGATGGACGACCGCCCGCGCTACATGATCAGCGTCGCCGCCGAGCTCGTCGGGATGCATCCGCAGACGCTTCGCATCTACGAGTCGAAGGGGCTCGTCACGCCGAAGCGCACGGCCGGCAACACCCGGCTCTACTCGGACCTGGACCTCGAGCGGCTGCGCCTGATCCAGCAGCTGACGACGGAGCTCGGGCTCAACCTGGCGGGCGTCGAGCACGTGATCCGTCTCGAGGAGCAGATCCGTCGCATGCAGCGGCACATGGACCGCCTCGAGCGCGAGATGCGCGACCAGATCGCCGAGGTCCGCCGACAGTACGCGGCCGAGCTCGTTCCCTACGAATCGACAAGAGGAGACCTGATTCCGAGGACATGGACTTCCAGAGGCTGACACTGAAATCCCAGGAGGCGGTCGCCGCCGCGCAGGAGCTGGCGCGCCGCCGCGGCAACGCCGAGGTGCTGCCCGAGCACCTGCTGCTCGCGCTGCTCGACCAGGAGCTGCCGCAGACGCTGCTCGGTGAGCAGGCCGCGGACGTACGCGCGAAGGCCGACGCCGACCTCGCGCGACTGCCCACGCTTCAGGGCGCGTCGCAGCAGCCGACTGCATCGACCGCTCTATCACGCGTGCTCGACCGCGCCGAGGACGAGATGCGCAAGCTCGAGGACGAGTACGTCTCGACCGAGCACCTGCTGCTCGCGCTCGACGTCGTCCCGCGCGACGAGCTGCTGGCGCGCCTGAGGGACGTCCGCGGCGGCCAGCGCGTCACCTCGCAGGATCCCGAAGGCACCTACCAGGCGCTCGAGAAGTTCGGCCGCGACCTGACGGAGCTCGCCGAGCAGGGGAAGCTCGACCCGGTCATCGGGCGTGACGAGGAGATCCGTCGCGTGATCCAGGTGCTCTCTCGGCGCACGAAGAACAACCCGGTCCTGATCGGCGACCCGGGTGTGGGCAAGACCGCGATCGTCGAGGGGCTCGCCCAGCGGATCGTCGCCGGCGACGTCCCTGAGGGATTGAAGGGCAAGCGCGTCTGGGCGCTCGACATCGGCGCGCTCCTCGCCGGCTCGAAGTACCGCGGCGAGTTCGAGGAGCGGATCAAGGCCGTCCTGGCCGAAATCAAGAACGCGGAGGGCGAGATCGTCCTCTTCATCGACGAGCTGCACACGATCGTCGGCGCCGGCGCGGCCGAGGGCGCCGTCGACGCGGCGAACCTCCTGAAGCCGATGCTCGCCCGAGGCGAACTGCGCGCGATCGGGGCGACGACGCTCGACGAGTACCGCAAGCACATCGAGAAGGACGCTGCGCTCGAGCGGCGCTTCCAGCCCGTGTTCGTCGGCGAGCCGTCCGTCTCGGACACGATCGCGATCCTGCGCGGCCTGAAGGAGCGCTACGAGGCGCACCACGGCGTCCGCATCCGCGACGCGGCTCTCGTCGCCGCCGCGGTTCTCTCCGACCGGTACATCTCGGACCGCCAGCTCCCCGACAAGGCGATCGACCTCGTCGACGAGGCGGGGTCGCGCCTGCGCATGGAGATCGACTCGTCGCCGATCGAGCTCGACGAGGCGGAGCGCCGCGTGCGCCAGCTGGAGATCGAGCTGGCCGCGATGGGCAAGGAGTCAGAGGAGCGCCGCGAGCCGGTCGAGCGCGAGCTTGCGGACGCGAAAGGTCGTCGCGACGAGCTCGCCGCGCGCTGGTCGCGCGAGAAGGAGGCGCTCGACCGCGTCAGCGAGATCAAGCGCCGCATCGACGAGCTGCGCATGGAGGCCGAGCGGGCCGAGCGGCACGGAGAGCTCCAGCGCGTCGCCGAGATCCGCTACGGCGAGCTGCCAGAGCTGGAGCGCGAGCTCGAGGAGCGCTCCGCGCCCGAGGGCGAGCCGATGGTCAAGGAGGAGGTCGACGAGGACGACGTCGCCGCGGTCGTCGCGCGCTGGACCGGCATCCCCGTCTCACGGCTCCTCGAGGGCGAGACCGAGAAGCTGATCCACATGGAGGAGCGGCTGCACCAGCGGGTCGTCGGACAGGATGCCGCTGTCGAGGCTGTCGCCAACGCGCTTCGCCGCGCACGGTCGGGCCTGCAGGACCCGAATCGCCCGATCGGATCGTTCGTCTTCCTCGGCCCGACCGGCGTCGGCAAGACGGAGGTCGCGCGCGCGCTCGCCGAGTTCATGTTCGACGACGAGCGTGCCCTGGTGCGGCTGGACATGTCCGAGTACCAGGAGAAGCACACGATCTCGCGGCTCGTCGGCGCTCCGCCGGGCTACATCGGCTACGACGAGGGCGGCCAGCTGACGGAGGCCGTTCGCCGCCGGCCATATTCGGTCGTGCTCCTCGACGAGATCGAGAAGGCGCATCCCGAAGTGTTCAACATCCTGCTCCAGGTGCTCGACGACGGACGTCTGACCGACGGTCAGGGCCGCACGGTCGACTTCCGGAACACCGTCCTGATCATGACCTCCAACGTCCCCTCCGAGGAGGCGATGCGGGAGGTCTTCCGGCCGGAGTTTCTGAACCGCATCGACGAGATCGTCGAGTTCCGGCCGCTGACCCGCGAGCAGATCGACGAGATCGTCGAGCTCCAGCTGGCGCGCCTCGAGGAGCGGCTCGCCGAGCGGGGCCTGTCCCTCGACCTGACGGACGCCGCGAAGGAGCATCTCGCCGAGGCCGGGTGGGATCCAACGTACGGCGCGCGGCCGCTGAAGCGCGCGATCCAGCGCCTGCTCGAGAACCCGCTCGCGCTGCGGCTCCTCGAGGGCGACTTCGACGAAGGCGACACCGTGCGCGTCGACGTCTCGGAGGGCGAGCTCTCGTTCGAGAAGGCGCCGGCCGCTGAGCCCGCCGCCGCGTAGTTCGGATTCTGTAATTCACTCGCGAGCGGGGCTTTCGCGGAGTTATCTTCCACCCGTGAAGCTCGCGAGCGTGATCGCTCTCGCCGTGGCGCTGGTTGTCGCCGCCCCGGGAGCCGCACGCGCGAGTGACGGCCTCGCTTTCCGCGGCTACGGCACCGCTGCCGTCGACGGGGTTCTCTCACCCGGCGAGTGGGACACGGCCGGCCACGTCGATTTTCAGGCGAACCGCTCTCCTGTCGCGGGAGGCGGGACCGTTCCCGCGACTGCATTCGTCATGAACGATGCGACGAACCTCTACACGGCCGTCCGCGTCGCCGTGACCACCCTCGACAACAGCGCGTTCGACCAGTTCTTCGGCCCGCCGGGGTCGAACGGGTTCGGGCCGGGGAACGACATCCTGCGGACGGTCCCCTGGGCGTTCGAGGACGCGAGCTGGAAGCAGAGCGGCTCGGCGTGGGAATGGATTGCGGACCTGGCGGACGGGGGAACGCAGGACGGAACGTCGAGCGTGCGGGTCAGCGGCGGCGTCGCGGTCTTCGAGGTCGCCCATCCGTTGAACACCGCGGACGACCTGCACGACTTCAGCCTGACCGTCCCTAGTCACGTGGATTACGTCGGTCTCTTCCAGCACTGCATCGCCGGCTCGTGTGCACTGACGAACTTCACGCCGTATCCGAGCAAGATCGTCGTCGTCTCGGGAACGCACATCCCGCCGGACACAACGATCACGTCTGGCCCCGCGGATGGAGCCGAGGTGTCGGAATACGCGACGTTCGAGCTGGCAGGCTCGGACGACGTCGCTCCTCCAAGCGAGATCACCTTCGAGTGCAAGGTCGACGCGCAGGAGTGGGCCCCGTGTGAGACCTCATTCTGGTCCGACGCCACCGATGACGGGTGGCACACCGTGAGCGTGCGAGCGTTCGACGACATGCTGAACGTCGATCCGACACCCGCCGAGCGGCGGTGGCGCACCGACACGACGAGCCCATCCAGGCCCAGGGTGCTGCGGCGTGGGAGGACGCTCCGCTTCTCGGCGACCGACGCCGGCACCCCGCGCGGGAACATCCACTTCCGCTGCGCGCTCGACGCGAAGCGGCTGCACGACTGCGGATCACGGTTTCGCGTTCGGGCGGGCCGGCATCGCGTCCGCATCCGCGCGGTCGACCCTGCCGGGAACGAGAGCGACGTGAAGATCGTCCGTCTCGCGGCCTGACGTTCGCCACAATCCGGGCATGAGCACGCTCATCGCCCCGGCCGAGGTCGAGCTCGAGCAACCTTCGGTCGACGAGGCCTGGCAGGAGGAGCGGCCCTGGGTCGTGATCGTCTGGAACGACCCGATCAACCTGATGTCGTACGTGACGCTCGTCTTCCAGAAGCTCTTTGGGTACAGCCTTCAGCAGGCGACGAAACTCATGCTCCAGGTGCACAACGAGGGCAAGGCGGTCGTCTCGAGCGGCAATCGGGAGAAGTCGGAGCTCGACGTCTCGCGCCTCCATGCGCACGGCCTCTGGGCGACGATGCAGCAGGACTAGGTGTTCCTTCCGAGACAGATCAGGCGCAAAGGCGACCGTGTGCGCCTCTATCTCGACGCCCACGAGCAGGCAATCCTGCGTGAGCTGCTCGACCAGCTCGAGCCGCTGCTCGCGGAGACCGACGATCCGTCGGTGCGCCGGCTCTTCCCGCCCGCCTACTCCGATGAGAAGAGCGACGACCAGTACCGCTCGCTCGTCCGCGACCAGCTCGTCAGGGGGCGCGCCAGGTCGCTCGCGACGATGCGCGACACGCTCGCCGACGAAGCGATCGACCTCGAGCAGGCAGACGAGTGGCTCCGCGCGCTCAACGACCTACGGCTCGTGCTCGGCACGCGGCTCGATGTGAGCGAGGAGCTCGACTACGAGTCGCTCGACCTCGACACGCCGCGCGGCCGCGACCTCGCTGTGTACGGCTACCTGGCCTGGCTCCAGGAGCAGCTGGTCGACGCGCTTCAGCCCGCGTCGGGCAAGTAATCCGCGCCACCCTGCTCGGGCGGGGCGCCGATGATGAAGACGGCCATGTCCTCGTCGCTCAGGTTCGCGACCTGGATCGCAGTGCCCGGCTCGACGGACGCCACCGAGCCGCGCGGCAGCTCGACCGCCTCGGCGGGGTCGCCCAGATAGAGGGTCGCCGTCCCCTCGAGCACGACGAAGACCTCCTCCTGCACGTGCTCCGCGTGGCGCCGGCCGCGCGCGCCGGGCGGGTAGCGCCAGATGTTGGCGCGCGTCTGGCGCAGCGAGTCCGAGAGCCGGAAGATGCTTCGGCTCAGATCTCCTCCGCTGGGCGTGGAGAACTCCTGCTCCCCCGCCGGGAACACCGCATACGCCATGGGCGGATACTCGCACGGGATACCGTGCCCGCGCATGTCGGTCGCACCGATCGAGGTCTCGCCTGCCGAGCGGACCGTCGGCCAGCTGGTCGCGGACGCGATCAGGCTCTACGGCCGCCACTTCTGGCGTGGCCTGCTGATCGCGGTGCCGGCGACGGCGTTCACGGTCGGGGCCGCGTTCGTCGACGGCCCGATCGGGATCACCTACGGCGTCGTCGTCGGATCGCTCGCCCTCGGCCTCAGCCACCTCTGGGCCTCCGTGGTGGCGACCGGAGGCCGGCACTCCCCGGGCCGCGCGCTCCTCGCCGGTGCGGTCGCGTTCCTCCCGCTCGCGGTCTCGCGCGTGGCCGTCTTCGAGGGGATCTACTTCGTCGCGCTCGCCTGGTTCGCGCTCTTCGGGCTCGCGGTGCCAAGCGTGCTCGTCGAGGACCGGAGCCTGGGCGCTGCCCTTCGGCGCAGCATCGAGCTCGCCCGAGCCGACTTCGTGCACGCCTTCGGGACCGTGGCCGCGCTGGCGATCGTCGTCATCGTCTCGATCTTCTCGCTCTCGCTGGCGCTCGCCGCTTTCGGATCGCAGAGCATCGCAGTCGCCGCGGTCCTCGCGGTCCTCGTCCTGTCTCCGGTCTTCTTCCTCGGCTCGGCCCTTCTGTATCCCGACCAGAAGGCCCGGTTAGAGTCCGGCTCACCACGACGAAGGAGGCGCGATGCCCGTCTACATCATGCTGTCGAGCCTGACCGCGCAGGGCGTCCAGACGCTGAAGTCGAACCCGGACCGGCTGCGCGAGGTGAATAAGGACGTCGAGGAGCTCGGCGCCAAGGTGCTGCACCAGTGGGCCACGCTCGGCCCGTTCGACTTCGTGAACGTCGTCGAGGCGCCGGACGCGGCGACGATCGCACGCGTGTCGATCGCACTCGGGGCGCGGGGGAGCGCGAAGCTCCAGACGCTGACGGCGCTCGAGATCGAGGACTTCCTGGGCGCGGTCACCTAGGCAAGCTCGCGAGGACGGCGTCCCACGCGAGCTCGGAGGCGACGACTCCGAGGCTCGTCGCCGTCAACTCCTCGTTCTCGACCTCGTTCGTCGTCACCGCGCAGAGAACGTCGCCGTCGACGAGTGCGTGGAAGGGCTGGATCGCCCTGGCGAGCGATGCGTGGACCTGAACGGCGAGCTGACGGAGAGACCGCCGGTCGAGTCGGTGGTTCGTGATCACCGCGGTCAGCGTCGTGTTTCCGGGAACCGCTTTCGGCAGACGCGACTCGAGCGCTTCCACGAGGGGCGTGCGGGTGCCGCGTTCGGGATCGCGATGACCGCGCGCGACGGCTCCGTTGCGGTCGACCACCGCGCCGAACGCGTTCACGACCGTGAACACGGCGATCCTCGTCTCTCCGAGCCGGCGGAAGGCGCCGCCCTGTCCCGACGGTTCGCCCTCTTCGTACGAAAACGTCTTCCCGACCGTTGCCGAGCGCCCTGCGCCGCGAGCACCGAGGGGAAACAGACCTTCGCGGGCCGTTCGCAGCGCCGCACGCCCGAGGTCCGCATCGGGATAGACGGCGTTCTCGCGCCGGCCGAAGTCGTAGATGATCGCCCCGACGACGAGCTCGATCTCGTCCCAACCGACCGTGCCGCCCCGCATCGCCATTAGCTCGGCCGCGACGCCGCAGGCGGCCTCGAGCCCGTAGAGAGAGCCGCCGGCAAAGCAGATCGCGTGAGCCCATTCGTAGGCGCTACCGATCGTTCCGGGTGAGCCGCCGCGGACGTCGACGGCGCAGGCGGCGCCCCCGGGCGGCAGGTGCAGCACCGTGCAACCGGTCGGGCCCTCGTCGTATTCGGCGACACCGATGCGTAGGCCGGGGAAGTCGACCTCGAGCGCGGGACCGTCGAACTTCGTTCGCGGCACCAACCTCTCGTTCACGCGGAGATTCTCGCGTACGCGACGGCGACCTCGGCGGCCAGCTGCGCGTTCGCGAGCACGAGCTCGCGGTTGACCTCGAGCGTCCGGCCGTCGCTTCGCTCGTGGAGGAAGGAGAGGACGAACGGGGTCACGGCGGGACCGGTCACGCCCTGCTCCTCGGCAGCGGCCAGCGCCTGCTCGATCAGCGGCTCGACGTCATCCAGGCTCGTCGGCGGAGGCTGAGCGAGGAGGAGGCCCGAGCGGCGCTTCAGTTGCCAATGCGTGCGGGCTACGGCCGCGGCCTCGTCGCGCCGACTCGACGCGGGCCGGGACGGACGGCCCGCCGCTCGCCGTGTAGAAGAGCGGAAGCTCGTCGATCCGGAAGCCGAGGACCGGCACACCCAGGGTCTCCAGCAGCTCCATCGTCGCGGGCACGTCCAGAAGCGACTTGATGCCCGACGAGACGACGAGCGCTTCGGTGTTCGCCAGCTCGTACAGGTCGGCGGAGACGTCGGTCCGGTCGCCCCGGTGGACTCCTCCGATGCCGCCGGTGCCCATGAAGCCGATCCCCGCCGTGCGGCAGGCGGCGAGGGTCCCGCCGACCGTCGTAGCGCCGACCGCGCCCTGGACGACCGCGGCGGCGAGGTCGCGCGGCCCGACCTTGCGCGCGTCCGCGGTGAAGCGCTCGAGCTCGGTGTCGGAGAGGCCAACGCGGAGCGTTCCGTCGAGGATTCCGATCGTCGCGGGCACCGCCCCGGCTTCACGGACGCGTCGCGCCGACTCGATCCCGACCGCGACTCCCTCGTCTGCCGGGAAGCCATGGGCGACGAGCGTCGTCTCGAGCGCGACGACAGGCTCGCGGTGCTGGAGCGCGTTCTTCACCTCGCGTGAGAGCTCGATCACACCACGTATCTTCGTCTGCCCAGCGCTACGGCATTGCTCCGAGCCTCGCGACGCAGCGCGCGGCGGCGTCTGCTGCCAGCTCTGGGCCTCCTACGAGGAAGCCCGCCGCGAGGGCGTCTCCGGCGCCTGTCGTGTCGATCACCTCGGCCGGGAGCGCCGCCCAGTCTTGTCCGTCCACGCTGAACCCCGCCGCGCCCCGCTTGAGCACGAGTCGCCCGGGAACCTCGCCGCCGATCGCGGCCAGCTCGCCCTCGTTCGCGAAGACGAGGTCGGGACGGAGCAGCTCGAGCCTTTTCAGCAGCTTCTCGGCCCCGTACTCGACGATTCCGGCGGCCGAAGCAAGGTCGATGCTGATCCGGCCGCCCTGTGCCTGGATCGCGCCGGCGGCCTTCGCCGCGGCCTCCTCTATCGGGCGGCGCAGAAGCGAGTACCCCGAGAGATGGAGCCACTCGCAGCCGGCGAACCAGCGCACGTCGAGTTCTTCGGCGCGGAGGAACGGCGCCACCCCGCGGTCGGTCAGCATCGTCCGGCTTCCGTCAGGCGTCACGAGCGAGACGACCACGCCGTTCCGGCCGTCCTCGACCGGGCCGAACAGCTCGACGCCCTGGTCCGCGAGCTCCCGAGCAGCCAGCTCGGCGGCCGCGTCGGAGCCGCGCTTGCCGACGAACCGAGCCTCGGCCCCGAGCGAAGCCGCCCAGGCCGCGACGTTCGCCGCCTGGCCGCCCGCGCCGACGCGCGTCTCCGCCGACCCCTCCAGGTCCGGCCCGCTGCTCCCGCTCGTCCGGACGACGACGTCCAGGAGCAGGTCGCCGAGAGTGCACAGGCGCATCGCGGGGATCGTTTCAGGCGGGCTCGTAGAATGCGTGCATGGACGGCGCCGACCGCAGGGCCGACCGCCTCCGCTCGCTTGTCGTCGGCGGCGTGATCGGAGCTTCGGCCGTGATCGCGGCCGCGAGGCGCAAGCGGCGGGCCAGCACCCACTCGCCGCAAGCCCGCGCGTCCGGCCTGGCAGCGTTCGAAGACGCTCCCTGCCATCGAGAAACGATCGAGCGCGAGGCGGCTAGCGCTCGAGCCTCGAGAGAGCCCGGTCCACGGTGAGCAGGTTCACGTCCGCGTCTCCCATGAAGAGCGACTTGCCGACGAGCTCGACCTGCCGCGAGTCGATCAGGAACTGCTTCGGGGTGACCGTCGGCCGGCGTGTGCGGATGACGAGGAACGGCCCGAAGACGCGCGCCTCGAAGTCGGAGGCCGGGTTCGGATAGCGCAGCGGGATCGTCATCTGCTGCGTGAAGTTGTTGGTGTCCGAGGCGTCGAAGACCCAGACGCCGTGGCCGAGCGACTTCGCCTCGCGCAGCGAGTCGAGCGCGAGCTTCGCGTCCGCCCGCGGGACGACTGTGCTCGAGAAGCGCTTGCGGTCGCGCTCCCAACCGCCGAGATAGAGCGGCTCGTAGCCGAAGAGGACGTCGTCCTTTCGCACCCTCTGGGCAAGCCACTCGGACGCCGCCTTGCGCGCCTCGACGCGGCTCGCCGGCTCGCCCTTGTACAGCGGAGCCGTCTTGTCCCAGCCCCAGGCGACCTCGGCGCCCACGAGGACGACGACGGCAGCGACGAGGATCGGAATCCTCCGTCGCGTCAGCTGGATCAGGCCGAGCGCGACCAGCACCGCGAAGAACGGGAGCGCGAAGATCAGATGCCGCGACTCGGGCGAGGTCGACTCGCCGAACCGGCCGAGCAGGAACCCCGCCGTCGGAACGCCGATCACGGCGGCGGTCAGCAAGGCCCCGTTTCGATTCGCCAGCCACAGAACGCGCGCGCCGACGGCAGCCACTACGAGCACGGCCACGATCGCCAGCCTGTACCCGGCGGTGAAGTCGCCCGCGACCCGGAACAGGTAGTCGAGCACCGCCCAGGGGCCGTCGAGCTTCTTCCCGCCGGACCCGACGCCGACGTCGAAGCGTCCGGCGAGGACGAGGTCGCTGTACCAGAAGGGCGTGCCCAGAAGGGCCACCGAGCCAATCGCGACAAACGCAGCTCGCGTGCGCGCGCGCGTGAGTACATAGACGACCTGCGAGGCGAGGACGAGCGCGCCGTAGGGGTGCGTCGCGACGGTGAGGAGCACGGCAAGCGCCCAGAGCGCCCAGCGCCGTCCACCTCCTCGCGCCACCGCGTCGAGGCAGGCCAGGTACGAGACGGCGCTGGTCAAGAGGAACAGGCTGTACATCCGCCCGTAGATCCCGTGGAAGAGGAGCATCCAGCTGGCGGAGACGAGAGCGGTCGCGACCAGTGCCGGGACCGCGCCTGCGATCCGCCGCGCGAGGAGCGCGACGACGGGCACGGACGCGACCGCGAAGAGCGCCGAGAAGAGCCGCAGCCCGACGAGCCCGCCGCCGAGGTGCACGACGAGCCAGGCGCAGAGGAAGTGCAGCGGCGCTCCGCCACGCTCGGTCTGCACCGTATGAAAGAGCCCGCCGAGCGAGTTCCGTCCGACGAAGAGCGCCAGCGTCTCGTCCTCGTGCGGAGGCCAGGCGGTCAGCCGTGCGAGCAGGAAGACGGCGACGGCTGCGGTGAGGCCGCCGACTCCCGGCCAGAACCACTTCCGGCCGGGCTCGACCGCCGGGACCGCATAGGCGCGGGCGTGTGGTGTGGGCCGGGCCGGCGACACCTCACGCGTTTGCGTCGCCAAGGCCGCGAAGCTACCACGCGGAGTGCGTTCTGAGGTCGAAGCTAAGCTCCGTCTGTTGCCCATCTATGAGTACAAATGCCCGAAGGGCCACGTCTTCGAGGTTTTCCAGAGGATGACCGACCCCCCGCAGGAGGTTTGTGAAACCTGCGGCGAAGGGCCTGTTCAGCGGGTCCTGTACCCGGTTGCGGTCCATTTCAAAGGGTCGGGCTTCTACTCCACGGACTACGGGCGCGGCTCGCGCAAATCGTCGCGCGACGGCGAGAAGAGCGACTCGGGCGGCGAGAAGAGCGACTCGGGCGGCGAGAAGAGCGACAAGGGCGACAAGAAGGACGTCAAGAAGGTCGCCGAGAGCTCCTCGGACTAAGGGCAGCCCGAGCCGTAAACCGATCCGGGCAGCGGCGGCTGCGGAGCCGAGTTCCCGAGGAACGCCGCGATCGTCCGCCGCGCCTCCTCGTCCGGCTGCAGATACCCGCCGCCGAATCCCGCGGGCGTCCCGCCGAGCCGGCAGTGCAGCTCGTTGTTGCTGCGCTTCTTGACGGCCGCGAGCTGCATCATCTGTCCCGCCGAGAAGTCGGTCGTCAGCGGCTTCATCACCTCGTCGCCGATGAACGGAAGCTTCGCGAGCACGCCTGCACTCGTCAGCTTCGAAAGCAGCGCCTGGATGACGGCCTGCTGGCGCTCGGTCCGCGTCACGTCGCTCTCGCCGGGGTTCAGCTTGTTCTCGCGGATCCGGGAATAGACGCGGGCGCGGCGCCCGTCCATGTGCTGCACACCCTTTGCGAAGCGCCAGCCCTGCCAGCGGTCGCAGCGGGCCTGGGTCGCGTAGGGGCAGTCGAACTTGTTCGAGAGGATCGGGCCCGGGACGTTGATCTCGACGCCGCCGACCTTGTCGATCACCTTCGTGAACGCGTCGAAGTCCACGACCACCACGTGGTTGACCTCGACGTCCGTGAAGCCGCGCACGGTCTTGATCGTCAGCGCTGGGCCCCCGAGCTGAAACGCCGAGTTGATCTTGTCGTAGCCGTGCCCGGGCACGTTCACGCGCAGGTCCCGCGGGATCGAGAGGTAGTTCAGGCGCCCCTTCCCCGGGTCGGTGCGCAGGAGCATGATCGAGTCCGAGCGCTCGAAGCCGTTCCGCTCGCGGATCTTCGAGGAGTGGTCGGTGCCGAGGAGCAGGGTCACGCTCGGGTGCGTGAGCACGAGACCGCTCTGCGGGACGAGCGCAGCCTTCGCGGTCGGGTAGCGCTTCTCGAGGCGCTTGTTCGCAGCGTCCGCGCCGCTTCTCAGCGCGAGGTAGCTGCCGACGGCCCAGACGAGGACGAGCACGAAGAAGACCGCGAGCCCGATGCCGATCCAGCGTCCCCAGTTCCGCTCGCGCTTCGTCTTCTGGACGCTCGGCCCGGGGCCCTTGAACTGCGCAGGCGGGCGCTCGCGTCGCGGCGGAGTGCGCTCCGGCTTGGCGATGGTTGGCACGCGCCCCTTGACGCGTCCACCACGGTAGACGCGGTAGGGCTTCTCTCCCTGGGCCATGGGCGGACTATCGTAGCCGCGTGACCGACCGGGCAATCGGGGTCGACGTGGGCGGGACGAAGATCGCCGCGGGCGTCGTCGACCGCGAGGGCCGGATCTCCAAGCGCGTCGAGCGGCCGACGCCGCGGGGCTCCCAGGACGAGTTCCTGGACACGCTGGACGAGGTCGTCGAGAGCCTGCACGAGGACGGAGTCGTCGCCGTCGGCTTCGGGATGCCTTCGACGATCGACCAGCGAACGGGCCGGATCGTGAACTCGGTGCACGTTCCGGTCGGCGACTTCGACTTCCGTGGGCGCATGGCGGAACGCCTCGAGCTCCCGGTCGCGCTGGACAACGACGCGAACGCCGCCGCGAACGCCGAGTGGCAGGCGGGAGCCGGCCGTGGCACCCGGAACATGGTCATGCTCACGCTCGGGACGGGTGTCGGCGGCGGGCTGATCCTCGACGGCAAGCCCTACCGCGGCTCGATCGGGGCCGGCGCCGAGATCGGTCACATGGTGCTCGAGTTCGGCGGCGAGCCATGCGTCGGGAACTGCACCGGCCACGGCCATCTGGAGCAGGTCGCTTCGGGTGGGGCAGCTGATCGGCTGGCCGCCAAGATCCTCGGCGGAGACGCATCGGGTCGCGAGCTCGTCGGTGCTGCTCGCGGGGGGAATGAAGAGGCGCTCGAGGCGATCGTCGGCATCGGCCGGCGGCTCGGAGCCGCGATGGGCTCGCTCGTGAACATCTTCAACCCCGAGGTGATCGTGATCGGCGGCGGGTTCAGCCAGGCGCGCGACCTGTTCCTCGAGCCGGCGCTCGAGGCGATGCGTCTCGAGGCGCTTCCGCCGGGCCGCGACTTCGTCCGCGTGGTGCCGGCTCTGCTCGGGCCCGACGCAGGCCTCGTCGGAGCGGGGTTCGTCGGGTTCGAGGCGCTCTAGTTGCTCTCGGTCTGCGCGACGCCGATCGGAAATCTCGAGGACGTCACGCTTCGTGTTCTTCGAGAGCTCGGCGAGGCCGACCTCGTGCTGTGTGAGGACACGCGGAGGACGAAGATCCTGCTCGAGCGGCACGGGATCGACGCGAAGCTCGTCAGCTACCACGAGCACAACGAGGCGGAGCGGACCGCGCAGGTGCTGCCGCGGCTGGTCGCGGGAGCGCGGGTCGCGCTCACGAGCGACGCCGGGCTGCCCGGGGTGAGCGATCCGGGCGCGCGGCTGATCGAGGCGGCGCTGGAGTCCGGAGTGCAGGTGACGGTCCTGCCGGGGCCGTCCGCGGTGGAGACGGCGCTCGTCGCGAGCGGCCTCGTGGGTGAGCGCTACCAGTTCATCGGGTACCTGCCGCGGTCGGAGAAGGCGCGGTCGGCGCTCTGGGACGAGCTCGCGCGCTGGCCGTTCCCGGTGGTCGCGTTCGAGTCTCCGCGCCGGCTCCCTGCGAGCCTGGGGTCGCTCGCCGCCGCGTCGCCCGAGCGGCCCGTCGCGGTGTGCCGCGAGCTTTCGAAGCGGTTCGAGGAAGTGGTGCGAGGGACCGCCGCGGAGATGGCCGAACGGTTCCCGGAGCCGCCGCGCGGGGAGATCACGCTCGTGATCGGGGCGTTCGCGGCCGAGCGTGGCCCCGACGCCGATGCCGACGCGCGAGCGGCGGTTGCCGAGCTCGTCGAGGCCGGAGCGGGGCGCAGGCAGGCGGCCGATGTCGTCGCACGGCTCACCGGCCGATCCCGGAACGAGCTCTACCGCCAGTCTCTGTAGCCAGATTTGACAACGACCGACCGGCTCTGTACTCTGGCCGCATGGTTTTCAGAACAGGCAACAGCATCGTGTTGGCGCTGCTCGCGCTCCTCGTCCTGGCACCGAGCGCGTCCGCGTGGGCGTGGCCCGTCGACGGGCCGGTGCTGAGGCCGTTCGTAGACGGGAGAGATCCGTATGCGGGCGGCCAGCACCGCGGCATCGACATCGGCGCGCCGACCGGGGCCGACGTGCGCTCCGCAGTGAACGGCGTCGTGTCCTTCGTCGGGCAGCTGCCCCACCAGGGTCTTTGCCTCACGGTTCGCACAGCCGATGGATACTCGGTGACGCTCGTGCATCTCGGGTCGATCGGGGTGACGACGGGTACCCAGGTTTCCGAGAGCGACGTCGTCGGGACGATCGGGCCGACCGGTGACGTCGAAGGCACCGAGCCGTACGTGTATCTCGGCATCCGGCTCACGGCCGACCCGAACGGGTACCTCGACCCGCTCACGCTTCTTCCGCCGCGCGAGCTGCCGGAGCGTCCTCCCGTCTCGCAACCGCCGGCGCCAGTGCCACAGCCCGCCCCGCCTCCCGCGCAGGCGACCCCGCCGCGGGCTGCTCCCAAGCACGCGAGCGGTGGGTCTCCGAAGCCTCCGTTGCACCGCCCCGTGCGGCGGTCGACCTCAGCGCCGATCACGTCCGCGTACCCGGCGCGGGCGCATGAACGGGGCGGTCGAGCGTTCGTCGTGCGCCCGGATGCGAAGCCGAACGTGGGGCGGTCCGTCGGCTCGAGGTCGAGCGAGCGGCCGGCACCCGAGTCGGCTCGGGCCCCCGTGCACGCGCGCGGTCACGCTCCGGCGTCCGAGTCGGCCCCCGGCGCGCAGCGACTCGGCACAGCTGCTCGCGTAGCGGCGACCCCAAAGCGGGTCGTTCGGGCCGGCGGCTCGAGGCGGGTGCTGCTGATCGCGATGGCGCTCCTCGGCCTCGGGCTGCTTACGGCAGGTCTCGCCCGAGGCAGGCGGGCACATCCGCTCTCGCCGCGTCCAGGCGGGCCTCGACCCCTCCGTAAGATGTCCCTGTCCGAGCCCCTCCCGGAGGATCGCCTTCCCGAACCGACCCCCACAGCGCATTCTCGTCGCCGTCGCCTGGCCCTACGCGAGCGGTCCGAGGCATCTCGGGCATGTCGCCGGCTTCGGCGTCCCGTCGGACATCACGGCCCGGTATCACCGGCTGTGCGGCGACTCCGTCCTCATGGTCAGCGGAACGGACGAGCACGGAACGCCGGTCATGGTCGCCGCCGATCAAGAGGGGCTGTCTCCGCGTGAGACCGCCGATCGCTACAGCAGCCTCATCCGGAAGGACCTGCTCGACCTCGGTCTGTCGTACGACCTGTTCACGCGCACGACGACGGCCAATCACTACCGGGTCGTCCAGGACCTGTTCCGGACGCTCTACGAGAAGGGCTACATCTTCGAGAAGACGACGATGGGTGCGTTCTCCGCCACGACCGGCCACACGCTCCCCGACCGCTACATCGAGGGCACGTGCCCGATCTGCGGCTTCGAGTCGGCCCGCGGCGACCAGTGCGACAACTGCGGGAACCAGCTCGACCCGATCGACCTGATCAACCCGCGGTCGAAGATCGACGGGACGACGCCGGTCTTCAAGGAGACCAACCATCTTTTCCTCGACCTTCCGGCGTTCGCGGAGCAGCTGACCGAGTGGATCGAGGGACAGCGGCACTGGCGCTCGAATGTGCGGAACTTCTCCCTCGGGCTGCTCAAGGACGTCAAGCCGCGGCCGATCACGCGCGACCTCGACTGGGGCGTCCCGATCCCGGTACCGGAGGAGTACGCGAGTCGCGACGACAAGCGGATCTACGTCTGGTTCGACGCGGTCATCGGCTACCTCTCGGCGGCCGTCGAATGGGCCGTGAACCGCGGCACGCCAGATGCCTGGCGCGACTGGTGGCAGAACCCCGAGGCGCGCCACGTGTACTTCATGGGCAAGGACAACATCGTCTTCCACACGGTGATCTGGACCAGCATCCTGCTCGGGTACGGCGAGGGCGGTGAGCTGGGCGCGGGGAAAGGGCCGCTGACCATGCCCTACGACGTCGTGGCCAGCGAGTTCCTGACGATGGAGGGCAAGCAGTTCAGCGTCAGCCGCGGCGTGTCGATCGCCGTCGGCGACTTCCTCAGCCGCTACGACCCGGATCCGCTGCGCTACTTCTTGACGGCAGCCGGCCCGGAAACCCAGGACAGCGACTTCACCTGGTCGGAGTTCGTCCGGCGCAACAACGACGAGCTGGTCGCGAACTGGGGCAATCTCGTCAACCGGACGCTGACCTCGGCGCACAAGAACTTCGGTGCGGTTCCGGAGCCGGGGGAGCTGACCGTCCAGGACACCGAGCTCCTCGACGCCATGGCCGCCGGGTTCGACACGGTCGGCCACTCGATCGAGTCCGCTCGCTTCAAGGCCGCGCTCGGCGAGGCGATGCACCTGGCGACGCTCGTCAACCGGTACACGAACGAGCAGGAGCCCTGGGCCCTGATCGAGTCGGATCGGGAGCGGGCCGGCACCGTGCTCTACGTCGCGCTGCGGGCCATCGACAACCTCAAGACGATCTTCGCCCCGTTCCTGCCGTTCTCGTCCCAGGCCGTCCACGAGCTACTCGGCCACGAGGGCACGATTGCGGGGCCGCTCGAGATCCGCGAGGCGGGGGAGGGCGACGACGTGCACGAGGTGCTCACGGGCGACTACGAGTCGTCGGTCGGCGAGTGGGTGCCGAGCGACCTTCGGCCCGGTCAGGCACTTGCCAAGCCGCGCCCGCTCTTCAAGAAGCTCGATCCGGACACCGTCGTGGCCGAAGAGCTGGCGAGGATGCAAGAGCGCGCGGCCGCATCCGAGTGATCGACACCCACGCGCACCTCGACGCCTGCGCCGACCGGCCGTCCGCGCTGATCCGGCGCGCCCGCTCCGCCGGCGTCGACCGGATCGTGACCGTCGGCACCGGGATCGAGTCGTGCCGCGCCGCGCTCGAGCTCGCCCAGCTCCACGAGGAGGTCTACGCCGTGCTCGGCATCGACCCGCACCAGGCCGGTGATTCCGAGGCAGGCCGCGTCGACGAGCTCCGAGAGCTGCTCGAAAACGACGAGGCGGTGGCCGTCGGCGAGACAGGCCTCGATTACTTCCGCGAAGGGGCGCCTCGCGACCGGCAGCGCCGGCTCTTCGAGGCGCAACTCGAGCTTGCGGCCGAGCTCGGAAAGCCGGTCGTGATCCACACGCGCGACGCCGATTCGGACACGGCCGACGTGCTCGCCGGCTTCGACGGAACCGTCGTCATGCACTGCTTCTCGTCGCCGGGGCTCCTGAAGACGGTGGTCGACCGGGGCTACTACGTGTCCTTCGCCGGCAACGTCACCTATCCGAAGGCGGGAGACCTTCGCGCCGCGGCAGCGCAGGTACCTGCCGCGCAGATCCTGGCCGAGACGGACAGCCCCTATCTCGCGCCGCAGGCCCGCCGCGGCCGGCCCAACGAGCCGGCGAACGTCGCGCTCACGATCGCCGAGCTCGCCAAGGCACGAGGAGACGACGTCGACGAGCTCGTAGCCCGGATCGACGCGAACGCAACCGCTGCGTTCTCCCTGCCGTGAAGCTCCCGGTCAGCCCGAACCGAGACCTCGGCCAGCACTTTCTCGTCGACCAGAACATCCTCGGGGTCATCGACCGCCTGGCCGAGCTAGGCCCGACCGACGTCGTGCTCGAGGTCGGTCCGGGGCTTGGCGTCCTCACCGACTATCTCGCCGAGCGGGTAGCCCGGGTCTACGCAGTCGAGCTCGATCGCTCCCTTGAGCCCCCTCTCCGCGAACGGCTCGCGGCGCGCGACAACGTCGAGCTCCACTTCGGCGACGCCCTCCGCCTCGACCTCGGCGCGTACGAGCCGACGAAGTTCGTCTCCAACCTCCCCTACAACGTCGCGACGCCGCTGATCGTCGAGAGCCTCGACGGCCTGCCGAGCGTCGAGCACTGGACGGTGATGGTGCAGCGCGAGGTCGCCGACAGGCTCTTTGCCGAGCCGAGCACGAAGGCATACGGCGCCGTCTCGGTCCTCGTGCAGCTCGCGGCCGAGCGAACCGGGTTCCATCCGGTCTCGCGGACCGTCTTCCGCCCGCCGCCGAACGTCGACTCGGCGCTCGTCGCCTTCAGGAGGACGAAGCTTCCAGCGCGCTTCGCGGAGATCAAGCGTCTCGTCGAGGCCGCCTTCGCGCACCGACGCAAGACACTTCCGAACTCGCTCGAGCTCTCGGGCGTCGCGTCTCGGCCTCAGGCAGTCGAGGCGCTGGCCGGGATTGGACGCGAACCGGCCGTTCGGGCGGAGGCGCTCGATCCGCCCGAGTTCGTCTCGCTCGAGCGAGCGCTGCGGTGAAGGCGCACGCGAAGATCAACCTCGCGCTCGTGGTCGGTCCGCGCCGGTCCGACGGACTGCACGAGGTTGCGACCGTGCTCCAGCGAGTCGACCTGAGCGACGAGATCGACCTCGAAGCGGCGGAGAGGACGGACATCGAGGGCTTCGCCGAGGACACCCTGGTCCGGGAGGCCCTTCGTGTCCTCGGCGTCACAGCCAAGGTGCGGATCGAGAAGCGCATCCCGGTGGCTGCAGGCCTGGGTGGAGGAAGCTCGGACGCCGCAACGACGCTCCGCTTGGCGAACCAGATCCTCGACGAGCCTCTCGGCCCGAGGGCGCTGCACGGGCTCGCGCTTGGGCTCGGCTCTGATGTTCCGTTCTTCCTGCGAGAAGGCCCGCAGCTCGGTCTTGGCAGTGGCGCAGCTCTTTCTCAGCTCACGCTCCCGCAGGATTACTGGGTCGTGCTGGTTCTTCCGACGGGTGCACGGAAGGTCTCGACGAAGGCCGTGTACGACGCGTTTGACGGGGAGGCGGGGTTCGAGGGCCGACGCGAGGCGCTCCTGGCGGCGCTCGAGGCGCGCGATCTCGCCGCCCTCCCCTCGAACGACCTGGGCTCGTCTCCGATCGCGCACGAACTTCGCCGCGGGGGCGCGTTCAGGGCAGACGTTTCCGGAGCGGGGCCTGTCGTCTACGGCCTCTTCGCCGAGCGACAACGTGCCGTCGAGGCGCGCGAGTTGATGGCCTCCCACGGGGCGACCTGGCTGGCGCAACCTGCTTGGTAGCTTTGCCGCATGCTCGAGCCCTCGGTCATCGAACATCGCGAGAGCGGCCCGAGGCGCTGGCTCCGAGAGCGACGCCTCGCGATTGCGTTCTGGATCGCGGTCGTCGAAGGCGTCCTCTTCCTCGTCGGCGCGATCCCGCGGCTGCTCACGCTCGCGATCGCCGCCGTCGTCGTACTCGGCTACTTCTGGCTCGGCCATCGCCTGCGCCCGCAGGCAGTGCGCGAGGCCGCGTGGATCGCCGCCGTGTCGCAGGCGCTGGTCATGCTGGTCCCGCTCCTGGCGATCCTTGTCGGAACGCTCGCCCTGATCGGCGTGGGCATCCTCGCGCTCCTCGCGCTCGCGCTGCTTCTGACGCGACGCGGTTAAGATTCGTTTCCCTTTGGGGCGTAGCCAAGTGGTAAGGCAACGGGTTTTGGTCCCGTGATCCCAGGTTCGAATCCTGGCGCCCCAGCACTTTGCGTCCCATGACCCAGAGACCAGCAGCAGTCGTGCTCGCCGGCGGCCTTGGCACGCGGATGAAATCGAGCACGCCGAAGCATTTCCACCGGCTGCTCGGCAGGAGGATGGTCGACTGGGTGGTCGAGGCCGCACGCGGCGTGGACGCGGACCCGCTCGTCGTCGTCACCTCGCCCCAGAGCGCGGGTGAGCTCGATGGGCTGACGGTTGCGATCCAGGCCGAGCCGCGCGGCACGGGTGACGCGATGGTCGCCGCCCACGCGGCGCTCGACGGTTTCGCCGGCGACGTCCTCGTCTTGAGCGGGGACGCGCCTGCCGTGAGCCCGGATGCTCTCGGCGAGCTGCTCGAGACCCACCGGCGCGAGGGAGCGGCCGCGACCGTCCTCTCCTTCCGCCCCGACGACCCGCGGGAATACGGACGTGTCCTGCGGGGCGACGACGGCTCGGTGCGCGCGATCGTCGAGGCGAGCGACGCTTCTCCGGAGGAGCTCGCGGTCGACGAGGTCAACTCCTCGATCTACGTCTTCGACGCCAACCGCGTGTGGCCCGCGCTCCAGCAGCTCGACTCAGCCAACGAGCAGGGCGAGCTGTACCTCACCGACGCCGTGCGCGTTCTGGTCGAGAATGGCGATCGTGTCGCTGCGTATGTCGCACCCGATCCGATCGAGGCCGAAGGCGTGAACACGCGCGCCGAGCTCGCCGAGGCGGCCGCCGCTCTCCGCGACCGGATCAACAACGAGCACATGCTCGCCGGGGTCACTATCGTCGACCCGCAGACAACGTGGATCGAGGCCGATGTCGAGATCGAGCCCGACGCGACCATCCATCCGTTCACCGTGATCAACGGCAAGTCGAAGGTCGAAGCGGGCGCGAACGTCGGCCCCCACGCGGTCGTCGTCGACGCCGTGATCGGCCCCGGTGCGACCGTCGGGCCGTTCTGTTACCTTCGCCCCGGCACCCACCTCGAGGCCGGAGCGAAGGCGGGCACATTCGTGGAGATCAAGAACTCGCGCATCGGACAACGCGCGAAAGTCCCTCACCTCTCTTACATCGGCGATGCCGACGTCGGCGAGGACACGAACATCGGGGCGGGCGCGATCACGGCCAACTACCGCCCCGAGCTCGGGCCGGGGAAGTTCCGCACGGAAATCGGCCGTAACGTCCACACGGGCAGCGACAATGTGTTCGTTGCTCCGGTCACGATTGGCGACAACGCTTGGGTCGCTGCGGGCTCTGTCGTCACGAAGAACGTCCCGTCGGGGGCGCTCGCCGTCGCCCGAAGCAGGCAAGTCACGAAAGAGGGATATGACGATCGAAAGCACCACGACTGAGCTGACCCAGCTGCCCGGCCTCGAAGCTCCGGCCACCGGCGCGCTCCCGAGCCCGGAGAAGATCATCGAGCTCGGCCCGATGAAACGGCTCATGCTCTTCTCGGGCCGCTCGAACCGGCCGCTCGCGGAGAACATCGGGCGCCAACTCGGCGTCGAGCTGGGCGAGGTCTCGCTGAAGACATTCGCCAACGACGAAACGTACTGCCGCTATGGCGAGTCGATTCGGGGAGCCGACGTGTTCATAGTCCAGTCGGGGAGCCCGCCGGTGAACGACCATCTCGTCGAGCTCCTGATCATGATCCAGGCCGCCAAGCTCGCCTCGGCGAAGCGGATCACGGCCGTCATCCCGTGGTTCCCGTACACGCGCCAGGACAAGAAGTCGAAGCCGCGTGAGCCGATCACGGCGAAGCTCGTCGCCGACATGCTCGAGGTCGCCGGCGTCGACCGCGTGCTGACCATGGACCTCCACGCCGGCCAGATCCAGGGCTTCTTCTCGCTGCCGGTCGACCACATGACCGCGCTCCCGCTCTTCGCGCAGTACTACCGGGACAAGGGCTTGTTCGGCGAGAAGGTGGTCGCTGTCTCCCCGGACGCGGGCCGCGTGAAGATGGCGCGGCGCTTCGGGCAGATGCTCGACGGCGACCTCGCGATCATGAACAAGACGCGCCCGGAGCACGACATGGCTTCGGTGACCGAGGTGATCGGCGACGTGAAGGGAAAGGTCGCGATCCTCAGCGACGACATGATCCTCACCGGCGGGACGCTGATCGCCGGGGCGACTGCGCTGCGCGAGGCCGGGGCGACCGAGGTCTACGCGTGCGCGACCCACGGTCTCTTCTCCGGAAACGCGTTCGAGAAGATCTCCGGAAGCGACCTGGCGCTCGTGACGGTGACCGACACGGTCGCGATCGACCCGGTCAACCGCGCTGCGAACGTGGACGTGCTGCCGGTGTCGCGGCTCCTGGCCGAGACGATCATGAACGTCTTCGGCGACGAGTCGGTGTCGGCGATCTTCGCGGGCGAAAACCAGCTTTTCTAGTCGTAGTTTCCCCTGCTCGGGGATCGGGGTACACCCGAAGAATGTTCCGTTCGAGCTTTCTCGGACTGGTCTACATCGTCATCGGCGTCGCGGTCGCCGCATCGCACCATTACTTCAAGCACCTCGACACGATCCGGCTGATCCTGTCCGCGATCCTGGCGGTCGTCCTCTGGCCGTTGATCCTGCTCGGGATCGACCTGCACATCAAGAAGTAAGCGGTCTTCTGGCTAGACTTCGCCGCCGAGATGGCCGGCGAACGCATGAAGCTGGAAGTCACCGAGCGCGAGGGCCGCGGTTCTGCGGACTCGCGGCGCTTGCGGAATCAGGGTCTCGTGCCGGGCGTCCTCTATGGGCGCGGCAAGTCCCCTCACCCGTTCGTTGTTCCCGAACGTGAGCTCCGGCGCGCGCTGTCGGGCGACTCCGGTTTGCACGCGATTCTCGACGTCATGCTCGCCGGGCAGAAGACGACGCATCCGGCTGTCCTCAAGGACTACCAGCAGGAAGTGCCGAGCGGACGCCTCGCGCACATCGACCTGCACGAGGTGCGGCTCGACCAGCCGATCCAGGCGACCGTCTCGATCGATCTCGTCGGCGAGTCCGTCGGCGTCAAGGAGGGCGGCGTGCTCTCGCAGGTGCAGCGCGAGATCCGCGTCGAGGCGCTGCCGCTCGAGATTCCGGATCACCTGGAGCTCGACGTGAGCGGGATGGCGGTCGGCGACTCGCTACGCCTCGTCGACCTGCCTGCAACCGAGGGCGTCACGTACCTGGACGATCCGGAGGAGACCGTTCTCGCCACCGTCAGCGCGCCGACGGTGATCGTCGAGCCCGAGGTCGAGGAAGAGGAGCTCGAAGAGGGCGAGCTGCCCGAGGGCGAGGTGCCGGAGGGCGAAGAGGCCCCCGAGGGCGAGGAACCGGCCGCCGAGGGCGAGGCCCCGGCCGAGGCCGGCGGCGAAGAGCAGACCGAGGGCTAGCCCATGCGCCTGTTTCGGCGGCGGGGCGACGGGGCCTCGACGCTCGACCTGCTCGTCGCGGGGCTCGGCAATCCCGGGCGCGAGTACGAGCGCACGCGGCACAACGCGGGCTGGATGGTGATCGACGAGCTCGCGCGCCGGCACGGAGGGTCGTTTCGGTCGAAATTCGACGGGCAGCTGGCTGAGGTCCGGCTGGACGGATTGCGTCTGGCGCTGCTCAAGCCGGAGACGTACATGAACGTGTCCGGGAAGGCGATCTCGGCGGCGCAGAGGTTCTTCAAGGTCGACCCCGGGACGCTCCTGGTCGCGCACGACGACGTCGACCTCGAGCCGGGGCGGCTCCAGGCGCGTGCGGGCGGAGGGCTCGCGGGGCACAACGGGCTGCGCTCGATCGCGGAGGCGCTCGGCACGCAGGACTTCCTGCGGCTGCGAATCGGCGTGGGCCGGCCGGGCCGCGGCGACCGGCGGCCGGTTGCGGACTACGTGCTGTCTCGCTTCGACCCGGAGCAGGACGTGGATGCGCTGATCTCGCGTGCGGCGGACGCAGTCGAGACGATCGCGAGCGAAGGCCTCGAGCCCGCCCAGCAGCGCTTCAATTGACGCAGAGTCGGCGCTTCCGAGTCACATGCATCCGCCTACCCTGAAGCACCCCGTGGGTGGGTGGGGGCTAGGGATGGGACCCGCGGCGAGTGGCGCGACGCCTGCGCGCTAAAGTCCGTGGCCGCGGAACTCCGGTTCCGTCGCTCGTCATGGACCGGCCCGTCCTCTACCCGTTCATCCGCGAGCTCGCCGACAGCGAGCGCTTCCGCGCGTTCCTGGAGCAGCTGCCGGACACGCGCGCCCGCGTCTCGGAGCCTGCGCTGCCGCTCCTCCTCGCCGCGCTGCACGAGGAGCTCGGCAGACCGCTGGTCGTCTTGGCCCCGGAGGACGCGGACGCCCGAGACGTCGCAGAAGCGGCCGCGTGGTTTCTCGGCGACGACCTGGTAGCGCTCCTCCCGAGCCGCGGCGTCAGCTGGAGCTCGGGCCTCGAGCCCCCGCCGCATCTCGTCGGCGAGCGGGCTCGCGCCCTCGACGTCCTCGCCGCCGGCGGCCTCGTCAGCGCGTCCGCCGCCGCGCTCGCCGAGGGCATGCCTCCGGCCAAAGCGCGTCCCGAGCCGGTCCGCATCCGTCCCGGCGACGAGCCGGGAATCGACGCCCTCGCCGAGCAGATCGCACTCGCCGGCTACGAGCGCGTCGACCAGGCCCAGGAGCGCGGCCAGTTCGCGCTCCGCGGCGGCATCGTGGACGTCTACCCGACCACAGGTCGCGAGCCGCTCCGCATCGAGCTCTTCGGTGACGAGATCGAGAGCATCCGCGCCTTCTCGCCCTTCACGCAGCGCACGCTCCACCCGCTCGACACAGCGACCATCTACCCGGCGGCCGATCGCCGCCTCGACCTGGTCGAGCCGACGCTCGCGGACGACGAGAACGGGCCCCCGCCAATCCCCGGCGACCTCGTCACGCCCGTCCCCGGCGGCCCCGATTTCGTCTGGCAGCCCGACGACGTCCGCGAGGTCTGGGCCGAGGAGGAGCTCCGGCCGGTCGACCTGAGCGGCGCGGTCGAGCTCGACCCGCTCCCGGCGGGCCAGCCGTTCGCCTTCGAGGCGCAGCAGCCCGCGATCGCCGCGCGCGGGCTCTCCGAGGCCGAGAACGAGCTGCGAGCCTTCGTCCGCGGCGGACTGCGCACCGTCGTCGCCTTCCCACACCAGGGGGAGGCGCTCAGAACCCAGAACCTCGTGCGCCGCGTCGACGCGCGCCTGATCGACGAGGGCGCCGAGCTCCCGAACGAGGCGGAGCTCCTGTTCGCCGTCAGCCCGGCGCGCCGCGGCTTCGTCTGGCGTGACCTCGGCCTCGCGCTGCTGCCCGACACGCAGGTCTTCCGCCGGCGTTCACGGGGACGAGCGGCCCCCGCCGGCCGCGCGCTCCAGTCCTTTGCGGAGCTCCGCACGGGCGACTACGTCGTCCACGAGGACCACGGGGTCGGCAAGCTGCTCGGCTTCGAGACGAGAGAGGTCGCCGGCATCACGCGCGACTACCTCCAGCTCGCGTTCCGCGGCGAGGATCGCCTCTACGTCCCGCACGAGCAGATCGGCAAGGTCTCGCGCTACATCGGCGCCGACGGCAAGGCGCCGACGCTCTCGAAGCTCGGCGGCACCGCCTGGCAGAACCTCAAGAACCGAGCCCGCACCGCGATCCGCGAGCTCGCCGGTGACCTCCTGCAGCTGTACGCGCGCCGCCAGAACGCTCAGGGGATCTCGTTCGACCTCTCCCAGGAGTGGCTCGAGCGGCTCGAGACCTCGTTCCCGTACCGCGAGACGCCCGACCAGGCCGCTGCGATCGAGGCGGTCAAGGAGGACCTCGAAGCGCCGCGCCCGATGGACCGGCTCGTGTGCGGCGACGTCGGCTTCGGCAAGACGGAGGTCGCCGTCCGCGCCGCGTTCGCTGCCGCGCTCAACGGCAAGCAGACGCTGATGCTCGTCCCGACGACCGTCCTCGCGCAGCAGCACTGGAACACGTTTCGCGAGCGCTATCGGGATTTCCCGGTCACCGTCGAGATGGTCTCGCGCTTCCGCAGGCCGGCCGACGTCAAGCGCATCCTGGCCGACTTCCAGGCAGGGAAGGTCGACGTCCTGATCGGAACGCACCGCGTCCTCTCTCGCGACGTGATCCCGAAGGAGCTCGGCCTCGTGATCGTCGACGAGGAGCAGCGGTTCGGTGTCGCACAGAAGGAGCTCCTGCGCTCGCTGCGGCTCGAGGTCGACGTGCTTTCGCTGACCGCGACGCCGATCCCCCGCACGCTGCACATGTCGCTCTCCGGCCTGCGCGACATCTCGATCATCGAGACGCCCCCGGAAGGGCGCCGCCCGATCCGCACGCACGTGGGCGAGTACGACGAGGAGCTCGTCAAGAGCGCCCTCGAGCGCGAGGCCGAGCGCGGAGGTCAGTCCTTCTACCTGCACAACCGGGTCGAGACGATCGAGATGGCCGCCGACCGCATCCGCCAACTCGTGCCCAAGCTCCGTGTCGCAGTCGGCCACGGGCAGATGCGCGAGCGAGAGCTCGAGGAGAAGATGCTCTCGTTCCTGCGCGGAGACGCGGACATCCTCGTCTCGACCACGATCATCGAGTCCGGCCTCGACATTCCGCAGGCGAACACGCTGATCGTGGAGCGAGCCGACGCGCTCGGGCTCGCGCAGCTCTACCAGATCCGCGGACGAGTGGGGCGCTCCGATCTGCTCGCCCACGCGTACCTGTTCTATCCGGACGCCTCGGAGCTGACTCCCGAGGCGCGTGCCCGGCTGGCGACGCTCGCCGACCACACCGAGCTCGGCGCCGGCTTCGCGATCGCGATGCGCGACCTGGAGATCCGCGGGGCGGGCGAGCTGCTCGGGGCGGAGCAGCACGGGCACCTGGCCGCGCTCGGCTTCGAGCTCTACGTCGAGCTGCTCGGCGAGGCCGTCGCCGAGCTCGCGGGCGAGCGGCGAACGGTGGGCCGCCCGGTGCGGGTCGACGCTCGAATCGACGCCTACGTCCCGGCGGAGTACATCCCCGCCGAGGCGCAGAAGATCGACCTCCACCGACGGCTCGCGCTCACCGAGACCGAAGACGAGCTCCGCGAGCTCGAGGCCGCGACCGTCGACCGCTACGGTCCGCTGCCCGAGCCGGTCGAGAACCTGTTCGCGATCCAGGCGGCGAAGCTCAAGCTCGCCCAGCTCGGCGCCGACTACCTCGTGTTCAGAGGCGGAACCTCGACCGTCGGCCCGCTCGTCCTCGGCTCAGAGGAGGTCCGGGCGCTGCGGGATCGCATCGACACCGCCGTCTACCGAACGGCCCGAAATGAAGTTACGGTTAAGCACGATCAGTTTCCGGAAGCCTTGCAATTGGTCGATGCTATACTCGAAACGCGCCGAGCAGCGTAGAGAAACCGCTGCAAATGGCGCTCTTTTCATGAGAAAGCCACATCTGATCGCCCTCCTCACGGTCGCCGTCTTCGGCGTTCTGGTCGCTTCCGGCTGCGGAAGTGACAAGCAGTCAGTGGGCGCCAACGACGTCGCGGTCGTCGGCGATCAGACGATCTCGAAGGACCAGTTCGACCGGCTGATCAACCAGGCGAAGAAGAACTACGAGGCGAACAAGCAGAAGTTCCCGCCTGCGGGCACGACACAGTACATCGCCCTTCGCAAGCAGGCGATGCAGTTCCTCGTGCAGCGCGCCGAGTTCGAGCAGAAGGCCGACGAGATGGACATCAAGGTCACGGACGCGGACGTGGACAGGCAGTTGGCGACGATCAAGTCGCAGTACTTCGGCAAGAACGGCAAGTGCGACTCGACGTGCGAGAGCAAGTTCGCGGCCGAGCTCAAGAAGCAGAACCTCACGATCGACCAGGTCCGTGACGACGTCCGCGCCAGCGTCATCCAGAACAAGATCTACGAGAAGGTCACCGCCGGCGTCAAGGTCTCGGACAAGGACATCGACAGCTACTACAAGAAGAACAAGCAGCAGTACGTGCAGCCGGCGAGCCGTGACGTGCGCCACATCCTCGTCAAGAAGAAGGCGCTTGCCGACCAGATCTACCAGCAGGTGACGCACGGCGGGAACTTCGCCGCGCTCGCCAAGAAGTACTCGACCGACCCGAGCTCGAAGAACTCCGGCGGCAAGATGACGATCTCGAAGGGCCGCCAGGTGCCCGAGTTCGACAAGGTCGCCTTCTCGCTCAAGCCGCACGAGATCGGCCAGCCCGTGAAGACGACGTACGGCTGGCATGTCATCGAGGCCCTCACGCCGACCACGAAGCAGTCGGTGACGAAGCTGTCCGAGGTCAGGACCGCGATCCGCCAGCAGCTCCTACAGCAGAAGAAGCAGGAGGAGATGCGCAAGTGGGTCGACGACACCGGGAAGAGCTTCCAGTCGAAGACGTCGTACCAGGTGGGCTACGAGCCGCCGGCGACGACGAGCGCGGTCACCACCACCTCGAAATAGCGCAGTTGTCGCTCGCGGACGCGCTCCTCGAGCTGCAAGAGCTGACGAAGCGCCTGCGGCGCGACTGCCCCTGGGACCGCGAGCAGACCGCGCGGACGATCGTCCCGCACACGGTCGAGGAGGCGTACGAGGTGGCCGACGCGGCCATGGCCGACCGGCCCGAGAAGCTCCTGGACGAGCTCGGCGACCTGCTCTTCCAGGTCTACTTCCTGGCGCTCCTGCTCGAGGAGCGGGGGCAGGGCGACCTCGAGCAGGCAGCGCGGGGGGTCCACGAGAAGCTCGTTCGCAGGCACCCGCACGTCTTCGGCGACACCGAGGCCCGGACGGCCGGACGCGTTCGGGAGAACTGGGAGAAGATCAAGACCGAGGACGAGGGCCGCGAGGGGATCTTCCACGACGTCCCGGAGTCGCTCCCCGCTCTGCTCTACGCGCGGAAGCTCCAGCGCCGCGCGGCCGCGGTCGACTTCGAGTACCCGGACACGGCCGGGGCGCTCGCCGACCTCGACGACGAGCTGCGCGAGCTGAAGGAGGCGCTCGGGGAGGCGGGGGAGCCGGCGCCGGAGTCCGAGCCCGACCCGCACGTGTTCGAGGAGGTCGGCGACGTGCTCTTCTCGGCGGTCAACGTCGCGCGGCGGCTGAACGTCGATCCCGAGCTCGCATTGCGGTCGATGGCCAGGCGCTTTGCCGATAGGGTCGAGCGCGCCGAGCAGCTGGCGAAGGAAGATGGGCACGTGTTCGCCGAGCTTCCGCTCGACGAGCAGGATCGCTACTTCGACGCTGCAAAGGAGGCAATGCGGTGAGCTCTCAGATCGCTGCGGTTCGGGCGCGGCAGATTCTCGACTCGCGGGGGAACCCGACGGTCGAGGTGGAGGTCGAGGTCGACTCGGGCGAGGTGGGGCGCGCCGCCGTGCCGTCCGGTGCGTCGACCGGCCAGTTCGAGGCGGTCGAGCTGCGTGACGGCGACCCCGGCGCGTGGCTGGGCAGGGGCGTCCTGAAGGCCGTCGACAACGTGCGCGACGAAATCGCGCCGGCGCTGATCGGGCTCGACGCCGCCGATCAAAGCTCGATCGACGCCGCGCTCGTTCTGCTCGACGGCACCAAGAACAAGTCGCGCCTCGGTGCGAACGCGATCCTCGGCGCGTCCCTCGCCACGGCCAAGGCGGCCGCGCTCGCCGCGGGCGTGCCGCTGTACCGCTGGGTCGGCGGCGGGGAGGCGCATGTGCTCCCGGTGCCCATGCTGAACGTCGTCAACGGCGGCGCGCACGCGGACAACTCGCTCGACCTCCAGGAGTTCATGATCGTCCCGGGCGGGGCGGAGACGTTCTCCGAGGGGCTCAGGATCGCCGTCGAGGTCTTCCACACGCTGAAGAAGCTGCTCGAGGAGGAAGGGATATCGACGGCCGTCGGCGACGAGGGCGGCTTCGCTCCCGACTTCCCGTCGAGCGAGGACGCGATCGAACGGGTGCTCGTTGCGATCGAGCGGGCCGGCCATGCGGACCGCGTTCGGATCGCGCTCGATCCGGCGATGAGCGAGCTCTACGCCGACGGCACCTACACGTTCGAGGGCCGCGAGGATTCGTCCGCCGACCTGCCCGACTACTGGGCCGGGCTCGTCGAGCGATTCCCGATCGTGTCCATCGAGGACGGCGCTGCGGAAGACGATTGGGAAGCCTGGAAGGTGCTCACGGAGCGGCTCGGCGGGAACGTGCAGCTCGTCGGCGACGACCTGTTCGTCACGAACGTGGAACGGCTGCAGCGCGGAATCGACGACGCAGCCGCGAACGCGATCCTGATCAAGGTCAACCAGATCGGGACGCTGACGGAAACGCTCGACGCGATCGCCCTCGCCCGCGCGGCCGGCTACGGCGTCGTCATGTCCCACCGCTCCGGGGAGACCGAGGACACGACGATCGCAGACCTGGCCGTGGCGACCAACTCGGGGCAGATCAAGACCGGCGCGCCCTCCCGCAGCGACCGCGTCGCGAAGTACAACCAGCTCCTGCGGATCGAGGAGGAGCTCGGCGACGAGGCGGTCTATCCCGGCTGGGACGCCTTCGCCCGCACCTCTCGGTAGTCTGAGCTCCATGTCCGCCGAGCTGCCTCGCCGGACGAAGATCGTGGCCACGCTCGGGCCTGCGTCGTCCTCCCGGAAGACCGTGCTGGAGCTCGCGCGCGCGGGCATGGACGTCGCGCGCCTCAACTTCTCGCACGGGACGCACGAGGACCACGCGAAATCGGCGGCGCTCGTCCGCGAGGTCGCCGCGGAGGTCGAGCGGCCGATCGCGGTGATCGCCGATCTCCAGGGACCGAAGGTCCGGATCGGCGAGCTTCCGGAGCCCGTGACGCTCGACCGCGGCGAGGAAGTCGTCGTCGCGGCCGAGGAGTCGGCGCGCGACGGCGAGCTTCCGGTCAGCCCGACCGCGGTCGGCGAAGTGCTCCAGCGAGGCCACGACATCCTCATCGACGACGGGCTCATCCGCCTGCGCGTCGAGTCGGTCGAGCGCGGACGGGCGCGCTGCTCGGTCGTGACCGGCGGCGTCGTCGCGTCGCACAAGGGCGTGAACGTCCCCGGCGTTCCGGTTCCCATCCCGTCGTTGACGCGCAAGGACATGGACGACCTCGACTTCGCTCTCGACATCGGAGTGGACTTCGTCGCGCTGTCGTTCGTTCGCTCGGCTGCCGACGTGCGCGATCTGAAAGACCTGATCGACGCCACCGGCAAACACGCGCTCGTGATCGCCAAGATCGAGAAGGCAGAGGCCGTCGACGCGCTCGAGGACATCCTCCGCGAGACCGACTCGGTGATGGTCGCCCGCGGCGACCTCGGAGTCGAGATCGGGCCGGCGCTCGTCCCGCTCGTCCAGAAGCGCATCATCCTGGCCGCGCTCGACCGGGCCAAGCCGGTGATCACGGCAACGCAGATGCTCGAGTCGATGATCCACCACGCGGAGCCGACGCGGGCCGAGGCGAGCGACGTCGCGAACGCGATCCTCGACGGAAGCTCGGCGCTGATGCTGTCCGCAGAGACCGCTGTCGGCGACTTTCCCGTCGAGGCGATCGCGTACATGGACCGCATCGCACGGGCCGTCGAGCCGAGCATCGGCTACCGCCACGAGCTCCCGCAGGCGCACGAGGAACCGACCGCGGGACAGGCGATGTCGAACGCGGCCTGCGACGTCGCCGAGGCGCTCGGGGCGCAGGCGCTGCTCGTGCCGACCTTCACCGGGCGGACGGCCTCGGCGGTGGCACGGCTCAGGCCGCGGCGCCAGATCCTCGCGCTCTCGCACCACGACTACGCGCTCCGCCAGCTGGCGCTGGAGTGGGGCGTCACTCCGATTCCCGTCCCCGAGGCGAACGACCTCGAGGATCTGTGGGCGAAGTCGATCGAGGCGGCGCGGGCCGGGGGCTACGTCTCGGAGGGCGATCTCGTCGTGATCACGGCCGGGACCGCGGTCAACCTGCCCGGAACGACCGACGTCATCAAAGTCGACCTCGCCTAGGTAAAGGACGCCGCCGCCCGGCCCCGAAGACACGGCCGAGATGGCCCGTCGCACGAAGAAGCGCATCCCGCGCGGCCGCTTCCTGCTCCGCTGGCTCGCGCTGGTCGTCCTCGCGTTCATCGCGTTCCTCTACTCGCAGCCGCTGCGGAGCTACTTCTCCACGAGAGACACGCTCTCGCAGCGCACGGAGGAGGTTCGTCAGCTCCGCGCGCAAAAGCTCCGGCTCGAGCGGCGCCTCGAGGACATGGACACCCCGCAGGCCCTGACGCGTGAAGCGCGCCGGCTCGGGTATGTGAAGCCGGGTGAGCGCCTCTTCATCGTCAAGGGCATCGGGTCGTGGCGGCGCCACCACGAGCAGCCGGCTCACTAACCTCCTCGCCATGGACGACCCTGGGATCGTCGCCAGGCAGCTCGGGAGGACGCCGCGTGCGTTCCGCCGGGTCGCGGTGCGCTGCCCCTTCGGCCGTCCGGCGGTCACCGAGCAGTCGCCGTACGACCCGAGCGGCGAGCCGTTCCCGACGACGTACTGGGTGACGTGCCGCCAGCTCGTGGCCGCGATCTCCCGGCTCGAGGCGGCCGGCGGAGTCGAGCGCTGGAGCGAGGAGGCGGGGCGCGACCCCGTCCTCGCGGAGAGCCTCGCGAGCGCGACCGAGGAGCAGCGGCGCGTACGGGCCGAGCTGGCCGGCGCGAAGAACGGCCGCGACGGCGGCTCGTCCCTGAGGCTCGGCATCGGCGGCTCGGCGAACCCCGCTCAGCTCAAGTGCCTGCACGCGCATGTCGCATTCGCGCTCGCGAGGCCGGGATACGAGCTCGGCGAGCGCATCGCCGCCGAGATCGAGCCGCTCTGGCCCGAGAAATGCTGCCTCGACGGCGAGCCTATGATCGAGCCGGAATGAGCGCAGTCGCCGTCCAGAACGCCCGCCACCAGTGGGAGGAGGGCTACCGCCGCCTCCGCGAGCACGCGAACGACCCGCCGCTCCACCAGCGCCTTCTCGCGCAGGTCGACGTCCTGCTCGACGAGCTCAACCGCCGGGTCGGCCAGAAGTTCACCCTCGCCGAGCTCGCCGGCGCCTACCACGACGCGGACCGCTGGCTGCTCGAAGTGCTGCCGCCGGGCTCCGGGGCAATCCAGGTCGGGCTGGTCGAGGACGCCGCGTTTCACCTCTACGCCCGCGGCGCCGTCGATTACCGGCCATGAGGCCGCGCCCGCGGAGACGCCGCCGCCACGTCGGCCGCTGGCTCGTCCGTGCCGCGGCGCTTCTCGTCGTGCTCGCGATCGGGATCGCGCTCGGCCAGACCTTCGACGACAGCTCCGCCCCGTCAGGCACGCAGACGTCCGTCCGTACGCTCGAGCCGGCCACCCTGACTGCCGAGACGGTCACGGTGACGGTGACCACGACCCCGTGAGTTTGGAAATTCATACAAGAAGAAACAGCAGGTTTAGCTAGATTCACGGGTGATGGCAGACGAACGAGAGCAAGCGGCGCGGATTCCCGTCCCGGCGGATGAGCCGGACTGGCTCACACTCGGCCAGGCCGCGAAGTACCTCGGCATGGCCCAGAGCACGATCCGCAAGTGGTCGGACTCGGGCCGGCTCCCGGCGTTCTACACACCCGGCGGCCACCGCCGGTATCGCCGCAGCGACCTCGACCAGTTTCTCGAACGCGGCGGCGCGGCTGCCCCGCGGCGTAGCGAGGGTCGGCGCCTGATCCTGATCGTGGACGATGACGACCGCCTACGCGAGTTCGTCCGCGTCAACCTCGAGATGGAGGGCTATTCGGTGCGTGAGGCCTCGAGCGCCGAGGAGGGACTGAGCGCCCTCGACGACGAGCCGCCGGACCTGATCCTGCTCGACGTGATGATGCCGCAGGTCGACGGCTGGGAGATGCTGCGGCGCGTGCACGAGCGGCACGGGGTCGGCGCCATCCCCGTGATCATGTTCAGCGGGAAGGTCGACGAGGACTCGTTGAAGGCAGCGACCTCGCGCGGGGCGCAGGGCTTCATCGGGAAGCCGTTCAACCCGCAGCAGCTGATCGAGTCGACGAAGCAGCTCGTCCCCGCCTGACGCCTAGAGCGGTGTCGCCCGACACACGGCTCGAGCGCTGGGTGGTCACTCACCGGGTGCACACGCTCGACGACGTCTTCATCGGCCTCTCGCACGTGGGATCGCAAGGGCTGATCTGGCTGATCATCGGCGCGCTGGCGGCGCTCCTCTGGAAGCGCCCGGCGATCTTCCTCTACGTGACGCTCGCCGACCTGGTCGCCGAGATCACCGCGTACGCGCTGCGCGAGGCGATCGGCCGCGACCGACCACCGCTCCACTTCACGGAGCCGCATCCGCTCGTGGCGGTGCCGCACAGCGGAAGCTTTCCGTCGGGGCACACAGCGACGAGCTTCGCCTGCGCCGCCACGCTCGCGTGGCTGACGCCGCTGCCGAGGACGGCCCTCTACCTCCTCGCCGCGCTCATCGCCTTCTCCCGCGTCTACAACGGCGTGCACTACCCGCTGGACCTGATCGGCGGGGCGCTCGTCGGGCTCGGGGTCGCTACAGCTCTTCGCCTGCTCGTAGAAGCCCGCCGACGATCAGCCCCAAGGCCGCAATGAGCGCGATCCAGATCCCGATCCCGCGACCGTCGAACGGGAAGAAGCGGTCGGGGACGGAGATCACCCGGACCAGCACCAGGATCGTCGCGAGCGATCCGAGCACGATGATCACGAGGCTCTCCGGAACCGTCGCGGGCAACTCGATCCCGAGCTCCCGCAGCACGACGAGGACGACGACCGCGAGCCCGAGCAGGAAGACGAGCTTGCCGATCACGCCGGTGTGCCAGCCGATGACCGCGATCGTCGGGCCGCCATCGGATCCCGCGTACCAGCCCATGAACGCGGAGAGCATCAGCACGAAGCCGGAGAGCGCGGTCAGGCGCTCGCCCATCGCCCAGATCCCGCCGGGGAGCATCAGCAGCGGGTCGCGCTCGTGCTCGCGGGGGGCAGGGCGGTCAGGCGGATAGGGGTCGGACGGATCCACGGTCAAATATTCACCTAGAGGCCGAACGTCCGCTGAATCTGGTGCCAGATGACGATGCTCAGGTAAACGCTCGCGACGACGAGGGCGAGCAGGACGAGCCAGAACCGGAGGTTCGCGCGCTTCGACTCGCGCTCGCGGCTCCGGTGCGCGCGACGACGCGCTCGGTGCAACTGGTAGGCGCGCTGGACGGCGGCCGGATCGAGCTCCAGCGCATCGTCGACCGGTTCCTGACGGCGGGCCGGCTCGGCCATGACAGGGGAGCATAAACGCGCGGGCCGTACGGCACCGCCCGATGAGGAATACCTTTCAGGGGAAATGGAAGGCATCTCCGAGCAGGCGCTCGAGGCTCTCGCGGACGCCGGACGGCGTGCTGCGGGCGAGCACGGGGTCGATGCAGCGCTGCAGACCGTGGCCGAGGCGCTCTCGGTTGTGGCCGGAGCGAATGCGGTCGCGGTGCGCGTCGCCGACGGGGCCGGTGTTCTGCACGTGAGGAGCGTGGTCAGCGGCTCCGAGGCGCTCGCGGCCGAGCTCGCGGGGTCGAGCTTCTCGACCGAGGAGCTTCTTCACCACGACGGCTCGGCAGGAACGCTTCCGGCCGCCGTCTCGAGAACGGCTCGCCGCGGACACGCCGCAGAGGCCCTGCTCGTCCCGGTCACCGCAGAAGGCCGGGCGGTCGGGAGCGTCGAGCTGCTGCGTGCGAAGAGACCGTTCGAGCCCGCTGAGAAGGCGGCCGTCCAGGTCGCCGCCTCGCAGGTCGGGCTCGTGCTTCGAGCGTTCGGCGCCCGCAACGGGGCGAGCGGCGCGGACGGCGCGCTCGTGCTCGCCGGAGACGCGCTCGGAGCCGCGCTGGACGGGAGCCGCGGGCCTGACGAGATCGCCCGCGTGGCCTGCCGGGCGTCCGGTGCGGAAGCCGCGCTCCTGTGGCAGCCCGAGGGGGACGGAACGATGGAGCTGCTCGCGTCCGCGGGACCGGCCCAGGCACTGGCGGCCGCGCCGAGGCCCGCGTCCTGGCTCTCGCTCGAGCACGAGCCGCTGCAGGTGGAGCAGAGCAGTGACGCCTCGGGCCGAACGACCGCGACCTTGATGCTCGGGCAGCCGGTGGTCGGAGCGCTCCAGCTCGTATTCGGCCCCGGCGAGGCGCCGTCCCAAGCCGATCTCGAACGACTTGGCACCTTTGCCGTGCGGGCTGCTCAGGCGCTCCGGGCCGGCGAACGAGCTCGCAGGACGTCGCTCGAGCTCGAGCGCTCGCGCGCACTGCTCACGGTCGTCGGTCAGGCGATCGCGGAGCTCTCGCTGGCCCACACGATCGATACCGCGGTCGCACGCGTGTCCGAGCTGCTGCGGGTAGACCGGGTGGCGATCTACCTCGGCGACGGGAACCGCCTGAGCCACGAGGCGGGCGGAGACTCCCCCGCGGAGCTCGCCGTGGCCGAGCGCCTGCTCGAGCTCGCCTTCGGCCCGCTCCGCGCCCAGGGCATGCTCCACGTCACCGACGCGGCGGCCGATCTGAACCTCGCGCCCGTCCGGGACGCCGTCGTCGAGGCCAACGTCGAATCGATCCTTGCCGTGCCGCTCGTCGCACGCGAGGAGGTCGTCGGGCTGCTCACGGTCTACCTCCCGTTCGGCCGCGAGCTCGACCCGAACGAGGTGGCGCTGCTCTCGGCACTCGCCAGCCAGCTGGCGGTCGCGGCGCAGAACGCCCAGCTCCACGAGCGGACGGAGCGGCTCGCCACGGAGCGGAAGGACGCGCTCGCGGCCGAACGCGAGTCCGCGAAACAGCTGCGCGCGTTGTACGAGATCTCGCGGTCGTTCGCCCAGAGCCTCTCGCTCGACGCGACGCTCGAGGCCGTGACGAGCGCGGCGGTCGACCTGCTCGACGCGGACGCGGCCGTGATCCGCATGAAGGGCGAGCGCGGCGACCAGCTCCTCCCGCATGCGCCGCATTTCTCCGACCCGCGACTCGAGGCGCCGCTCAGGCCGCTGCTCGAGCGCGAGCAGTCGATCGAGCGCCTCCCCGGCCGCCGTCTGTTCCGCATGGGCAAGCCGCTCGTGCTCGATGCCGCGGCCGCCAGCAAGCTCGGCGCCTCGTACGAGCTTCTCGTCCCGTTCCTCGAGCAGGGCGCGACCGCCGTCGTCGTCCCGATCGCGACGTCGGCCGAGCTCCTCGCCACGCTGACCGTCCTCTCCCTCGACCCCTCGCGGCGCTTCGGCGACGAGCAGGTGGAGACGGCTCTCTTCGTCGCGGGGCAGGCGGCGCTCGCCATCGAGAACGCACGGCTCACGCAGGAACGGAAGGACTTCGCAGACACGATGCAGCGTTCGCTCCTCCCGCGCGGGGTCCCGGAGGTTGCGGGCCTCGAAGTCGGAGCCGTCTACGAGCCCTCGGCGCGGCTCGAGGTCGGAGGCGACGTGTACGACTTCCTCACGCTGCCCGACGGGAAGCTCGCCGTCGTGCTCGGGGACGCGAGCGGCCACGGAATCGCGGCCACGGCCGACATGGCCCTCGCCAAGTTCGCGTTCAGGTCGCTCGTGCGCCTGTATCCGGATCCGGCCGACCTCTTGGCGCAGGCAAACGAGGTGGCGCTCGGTGAGCTTGCGGGAGGGACGTTCGTGACCATGGCCTGCCTGACCGTCGATCCGGCCACCGGCGTCGTGCGCGCGGCGAGCGCGGGCCATCCTCCGGCGCGGGTGCTCCGCCCCGACGGCGAGGTCTCCACCATCCCGCTGGGCGGTCTTGCGCTCGGCATCGAGGCAGACCAGCACTACGAGGCCGTGGACGCCACCCTCGAGCCGGGGGCTGCCCTCTGCGTCTTCACGGACGGGCTCGTGGAGGCGCGCCGCGGAGGCGACCAGTACGGCGAAGAGCGGCTCCACCTGGCCCTCTCCTCGGGGCGTGAGCTCTCGGCACAGGGGCTCGCCGAGCACGTCGTGGCCGATGCGCGCGCGTTTGCGGGCGATCCGGGGGACGATTTCGCGGTCGTGGTCATCCGGCGGACGTAGCGATGGCCGAGGCGCTCGGGGTCGAGGAGCAGACGGCGCGGACCACGGAAGGGCGGAGCCTCGCCCTTGCGCTGAACGCCCTTGTCTTCTGCGCCGGCGCGGGCGCGCTTGCGACGGAGATCGGGGCCGCCCGCCTGCTGGCGCCGTACTACGGAAGCTCGACGATCGTGTGGGCGAACGTGATCGGGCTGATCCTGGCCTCCCTCTCCGTCGGCTACTGGATCGGCGGCAAGCTCGCGGACCGCAGCCCCGACCCGCGTGTGCTCGGCCGGATCGTCGTCCTCGCGGCGGTGCTGATCGCTCTGGTTCCGTTCGTGGCCCGGCCGTTTCTGGACGTCTCGGTGAAGGGGCTCGACCAGGTCTCCGCCGGCGCTGCGATCGGCTCCTTCTTCGCCGTGCTCGCGCTCTTCGCCCCGCCCGTGACGCTGCTCGGGATGGTCTCGCCGTTCGCCGTGCGGCTCGCGATCGAGGACGTCCGCGACGCCGGCTCCGTCGCGGGGCGCCTCTACGCGCTGTCCACGGCCGGCAGCCTGCTCGGGACGTTCCTGGCTGCACTCGTCCTGATCCCGTCCATCGGAACGCGGCGCACCATGCTCGCGGCCGCCCTGGTCGTCGCGCTCTCGGGCGCGGCCCTGCTCGGCCGGCGCTGGCTCGTCGTCGCCGCGGGGCTAGGAGTGCTGATGGCGGTTCCGGCCGGTGTCGTGCGCGCGGAGCCGGGTCTGATCTACGAGCAGGAGTCCCGCTACCAGTTCATCCACGTCACGCAGCTGCACGGCGTCCGCCGCCTCTATCTGAACGAGGGCCTCGCCGTGCACTCGATCTGGCGCCGCAACGCCGTCCTGACCGGGGGCGAGTGGGACACCTACCTCGCGGTCCCGCCGCTCCTCGGCCGGCCGTTGCGAACGGTCGCCATCCTGGGCAATGCCGGCGGCACGACGGCCCGGGCGATGGGTGTCTACTACCCGCAGGCGCGGATCGACGGCGTCGAGCTCGACCCGGACGTGACCGCGGTCGGCCGCAAGTACTTCGGGCTGGGTGACAACCCGCGACTCCACGTGATCACCGCCGACGCTCGTCCATTCCTGCGTCGAACCGATTCACGGTACGACCTGATCGTCGTCGACGCCTACCGGCCGCCGTACGTGCCCTTCTACCTGGCGACGCAGGAGTTCTTCCGACTCGTCCGCTCGAGGCTCGCTCCCGGCGGCGCGATCATCCTCAACGTCGCGGCGGCGCCAGGCGACCACCGGCTCGCCGACGGCGTCTCCGGAACGCTCGCGACCGAGTTCCCGCAGGTTCTCACCTGGCAGCCGTTGCACTTCAACCAGTTCGTGATCGGGCTCGACCGCCGCGAGCCGAGAGACGTGCTCGAACAACGGCTGCGTCATGCCCCACCGGGCCTGCGGTCGCTGACGAGGCTTCTCGGTCGGGACCTGCGCTCGGCACGGCCCGCCTCCGACCCGTGGACGGACGACCGCGCGCCCGTCGAGTGGATCACCGACCGGATGATCCTCGGGTACGCAGCCCGCGGTGGGCGATTCGAGGAGACGCCCCTCCCGACCGCGCCGTGAGACTCCTCCGAGGAGAGGGCCCCCTCCTCAGGGTGGGGCATCGCGGGGCGGCCGCACTCGCGCCCGCGAACACAATCGAGGCCGTCGAAGCTGCGCTGGTGCACGGTGTCGACTTCGTCGAGCTCGATGTCTTCTTCGCCGACGGCAAGCTTGTTGTCGGTCACTCGCGCCGCGAGCTCACTGCGACTCCGGTGACGCTCGTCGAGATGTTCGCGTTCCTTGCGGACCGCGCCCCGACGACCGGGCTGCTCGCCGACCTCAAGCTTTCCGGGCACGATCGACAGCTGGTGGATGCTCTGCGAGCCCACGGCCTGGTCGATCGCACGCTCGCGTGCACGAATCACGCGGCGACCCTGAACAATCTGCGTCGAATCGAACCGGCTCTCGCGCGGAGCCGGACATATCCGCGCGGACATGTCCACCTCGGGCGCCGTCGCACGCGGGTCCCGGTCAGCGGGCCGGTGCTGTGGGCCATGAAGCAGACGCTGCCGTACCGGGTCGAACGGCTCACTCGCGAGGTGGGGGCTCGGGCGATGACACTGAGCCGCCGAGTCGTGACGCGCGCCGCCGTGGAGCGCTGCCACGAGCTCGGTGTCGGAGTGTTCGTGTGGACCGTGAATCGCGCGGATCTCGTTCGGCGCCTGGACCTCCTCGGAGTGGACGGGGTGATCACCGATGACCCGCGGGTGTTCGCTGGTTAGCGGGCTACACTCCATGGCGTGAGACGCCTCGGTTATGCCGTTGTCGCGCTCGCCTGCGCCGCGGCGGGCGCGCTCGCATCTGTCGTCCTTGCGGGCGGTGTGGGCGCCGCCGGCTTCCTGACCACGAGCACGACCGGCACCACGTCCACCGGCACGACGACGAATCCCCCGCCCGCGCTGATCCCACCGGGCGTCACGATCTCGGGCATCCCGGTCGGGGGCCTCACACCTGACGAGGCGAGGACCATCGTCCAGGAGCGCTTCGAGCTGAGCCTCCCGCTCGCCCTCGACCGCAAGCACCGCCTGGCGCCGCCGCCGAGCGCGCTCGGCGCCGTCCCGCACTACGACGAGGCGCTGGCCAAAGCGCAGTCCGCGCAGCCCGGCCAGGCCGTGACGTTGCCCGTGCTGATCGACGGCGCGCTCGTTCGCGCCTACGTCCAGCGCGTCGCGCGGCGCTTCTATCGCAAGCCGGTCGACGCACAGGTCTTCCTGCGCAAGCTGAAGCCCGTCGTGGTGCCCGATCGCCCAGGGCTCGTCGTGAACCGGCCGGCGCTGACGCAGGCGATCGTCTCGCGCCTGCGGGCGACGAGCCGCGCGCAAGTCCGCATCAGGCACGGCGGCTCGCAGGCGGCCGTCGGCGTCAAGGCCTTCCGCTCCGTGATCGTCGTCCGGCGCGGCTCGAACCGCCTCTATCTCTATCGCTATGACCACCTGCGGCGCTCGTTCGGTGTCGCCACCGGCCAGTCGACATACCCCACGCCGCTCGGCCGCTTCACGATCCAGGTCAAGTGGCGGAACCCGTGGTGGTACCCGCCGAACTCGAAGTGGGCGAAGGGGCAGAAGCCGATTCCACCGGGGCCGAACAACCCGCTCGGGACGCGCTGGATGGGGCTGACCGCCCCGGGCGTCGGGATCCACGGGACGCCGAACCCCGCCTCGATCGGCTACTCGGTCTCGCACGGCTGCATCCGGATGTACATCTCGGATGCCGAATGGCTGTTCAACACCGTCGACGTCGGTACGACGGTGTTCATCGTCTCGCGCTGATGCGGAGCCTGAAGCTCGCGGGACAGGTCGCGTCGGTCGCGCTCGTCGTCGCGCTGCTCGGGCTGCTCGTGTGGAAGGTCGTGCAGAACGACCGCACGAACGTCGCGTCCTCGTTCGAGAAGGGCCACCAGACGAAGCCGGTCGACTTCGACCTCAAACGGCTCGAGGCGCCCGGGAAACTGAAGCTCTCGTCGCTGCGCGGCAAGGTCGTCGTCGTCAATTTCTGGGCCTCCTGGTGCGAGCCGTGCAAGAGCGAGGCGCCGCGCTTCGAGGCGGCGCACAAGCGCTACGGCGACCGCGTCGCGTTCGTCGGCGTCGACACGGCCGACTACTCCTCCGACGCGGGGCGGTTCCTCGACCGGTACGGCGTGACGTACCCGAACGTGCGCGACCCCGACCGGAGCGTGCTCGGCAAGTACGGCGGCCTGCCGATCCCACGAACGTTCGTGATCGCCCCGAACTGGCAGGTGACCGGCTACATCTTCGGGGAGGCGCGAGCCGAGGAGTTGGAGAGCGCGATCCAGGAGGCGCTCACGGCATGAGGTGGCTCGTTTTGGCGGCCGTGGGGCTCGCGTTGGCCGCGTGCCCTGCCGCGCTCGCCAGCGAGGAGCATCCGTCGTCGTACGAGATCCAGACCGAGCTCTGGTGCGACGACTGCCAGACGACGCTCGCCGAGGCCAGCGCGGTCACGTTCACGCCGAAGGCGATCCAGTTCATCGACCAGCGGATCGCGGCCGGGGCCTCGAAGAGCGAGATCAAGCAAGAGGCCGTCAAGAAGTTCTACGGGCACCTGAGCCTGCTCGCGGCGAAGCCGCAGCCCAAGGCGTCGCAGGCGGACCTCGAGGGCGAGATCATGTGCCCGGTCTGCTCGACGACGCTCGACCAGTCGGACTCCCCGATCGCACGCCGCATGAAGGCGGACATCGCGCGCCGGATCGCCGCAGGCGATTCCAAGAAGGAGATCGAGGACTCGCTCGTCGCCGAGTTCGGCCAGCAGATCCTCGCCTCGCCGCCGAAGAAGGGATTCAACCTCCTCGCCTGGATTCTCCCGTTCGTGGCCCTGTTCGGCGGCGCGCTCGTCCTTGGCCTGTTGGCCTGGCGCTGGAGCAGAAATCGCGAGCCGTCCCCGCCCGCCGCGCAGCTGAGCCCGGCGCTCGAGCGCCGCGTGGACGAGGAGCTCGCTCGCTTCGACGAGGGCTGAGTCTTCCTCTCGCAGATCCCCGCAGCGTTCCTGGCGGGCGTGATCTCGATCATCACGCCGTGCGTGCTGCCGCTCGTGCCCGGCTACCTCTCGGCGGTCTCGGCGGTCGAGGCCGACCGTCTGGGCCAGCCCGGAGCGGCGCGGCGCGTCGCCCTGGCGAGCCTGCCCTTCATCCTCGGCTTCACGGTCGTCTTCGTGGTGCTCGGGATCGCGGCAGCCTCGATCGGCGGGATTCTTCCGTCTGACCGCCAGCTCGAGCTGGCGGGCCTGATCCTGGTCGTCATCGGGCTCACGTTCATCGGGCTCCTGCCCTGGCCCGAGCGCCTCATTGCCCCCGGTCTCCTGACCGGCGCACGGCAACGCAACTCGAACATCCTCCTCGGGGCTGCCTTCGCGGTCTGCGCGGCGCCGTGCATCGGGGCCGTGCTCGCGTCGATCCTCGCGATCGCGTCGACGAGCTCGGTGCTCAAGGGCGCGTTCCTGCTCGCGGTCTACTCGGCGGGCCTCGGGCTCGCGTTCCTGCTGGCGGCGGTCGGCTTCACGCAGGCGATGGGCGCGTTCCGCTGGCTCCGCGACCACTACACGGTCATCCGTGTGATCGGCGGGCTCACCCTCGTCGTGCTCGGCCTGCTGCTCTTCTTCCACCGCGACTGGTGGCTGAACGTGTTCTTGAACCGCCTGCTCGAGGACTTCGGGCTAGGGGACGTCTAGCGGCAGTACGTCGAGCGTCCCGGCCGCCTGAGCCGACTCGACCTGGCGCAGGAGGACCGCGACGTCGACGCCGCGGTGCTCGGGAGCGAACGGCCCGAGCCGGCGCGCGGCCTTCTCCAGCTGGCGCTCGAACCCGACCCGGTTCCCGCGGCCGGCCTGGTACCAGGCGACGACGACGTGGACGAGCCCCTGGAAGAAGTCCTTCTCCGCGGGGTCGGATGCGCGCCAGGCATCCTCGAGCGCCTCGTGCGCCGCGAAGTACTCGCCTCGGCGAGCGAGGTCGAGCCCGGAGTCGAGATCAGCCGAGACCGACTTGGACCGCTCCATCCTCGACCCTGACCTCGTAGGTCCTGGCCTGGATGGCGAGGTCGAAGTCGTTCTTGCCCGTCCGCGGGTCGTACTTCCAGCCGTGCCAGGGGCAGGTCAGATAGTGGTGCGCGTCGAGCTCGCCCTCGCCGAGCGGCCCCTGCAGGTGCAGACAGTGGCCTTGCAGCGCGTAGAACTCGCCCTCCAGGTTGACGAGCGCGATCGCCTCCTCACCGGCCTCGACCGCGGCCACCGAGCCGGGCGGGACGTCCTCGACCTGGGCGACGGTGACGAACTCCATGCGGGTTCCGACGGTACCAAGTGCTACCCTCGGACCGCCGTGGCGACCATCCTGCTGGCCGGGGTGGACCTGTTCATCCGGAGCAAGCTAGAGACGTCGCTCCCTGGACATCATCTGGTGACCACCGACAGCGTCGATCCGCCGGATCTCGTGATCGCGGACGTCGCCCGGGTCGATCCGTACGACGTCGCGGACGAGTATCCGGACGTGCCGCTGCTCGGCTTCACGAACCACAAGGACACGGCCGGGCTGCGCCGCGCGAACGAGGCGGGCTTCGATCAGGTCGTCGCCAAATCGGCGCTCGACGAGCGGGCGCAGCAACTGATTGACGACCTGCTCGCGTCGTTAGACTGACCCGCTCCGATGACGTACATCATCGCCGAGCCCTGCATCGACATCAAAGACCTGTCGTGTGTGGATGTCTGCCCGGTCGATTGCATCCACCAGTTCGAGCGGATCCTGATCATCGATCCGGAGGAATGCATCGACTGCTTCGGGCCGGACGAGCAGTTCCTGACCACCTACGGCCCGCGGTCGTTCGCGGAGATGGAGAACCAGCCGTGCCGGGTCCTGACCGACGACGGGTTCAAATCGGCGCTCGTGAAGCGCTTTCGCCGTAAGCCGCTCGTCAGGCTCGAACTGGCGCCGGCGTTCGAGGAGCGCGACCGCTACGGCGGCCGGCGCCTCACGACGCGAAACCGCTCGCGCTTCCGGCGCTCGGTCTGGGCGACGCCGACCCACTCGTGGATCCTCGCGGACGGTGAGCGGACCGACTCACTCGCCGTCGGCCAGTTCGTCCCGGCGATGCGCCATGGTCCGAAGCGCGACGGGGAGAGCTACCGCCTCGGTGTTCTGCACGGCCTCGTGTTCGGAGACGGAAGCTGGAACAAACAGGAGGTTCGCTCCGGCGAGCACCTCCACTACGTCCAGCTCTACGGCCAGAAGGTCGCGCGCTTCCGAGACTTCTTCGACCAGGTCAACTTCTCGCCTTGCCTAGACGTGCATCCGGGCTACGTCGGGACGGGTGTCGTCCGTGCAGGCGTCAACCTCAAGCGCTCGCTGCCCGAGACGGGTGACCCCGAGTACATCGCGGGCTTCGTAGACGGTTGGCTCGCCGCAGACGGTGACGAGGTCAAGGCGGGATCGTGGCGTCTTCGCTCGACCGATCACGATGCGCTCGACTGGCTGGAAGCCGTCACGCCCTACGCGGGCTTCGTAACCGTCGGTTCGGGCGAGGAAGGAAGCCGCGAGACGAATTTCGGCGTCCGCAGTCGCCCCCTGCGCTGGCTCTATCTGGCCACACGGGAGACGCACTGGCGTGTGATGAACGTCGAGGCGCGGGAGGCCGAGGACGAGGAGGTCTTCTGCGCGGTCGTCCCTGGGAAGCACGCATTCACGCTCACGGGCGGTATCTACACGGGGAACTGCGGCGCATGCGAACCGGAGTGCCCGGTCGAGGCGATCTTTCCCGAGGACGCGCTGCCGGAGAAGTGGGAGCCGTTCGTGAAGATCAACTACGCGTACGGCGACGCCGACGTCGTGAACAAGCTCACGGATGAGTACGCAACCGAGCACAACGTCCAGAATCCACCCCTGGAATAGAAACGACGGCATCGGGCAAGCCCTCTAGGCAAGCCACCAGAGGGGGTCTGAAGATGCCTCAGCAAGCCTGGAGCAACAAGCGCGAACGCCAGTACGAGCACATCAAGGAGAGCGCGCAGGAGCGCGGTGTTTCCACGAAGCGCGCGAAGGAGATCGCGGCGCGCACGGTCAACAAGGAGCGCGCGCGGAGCGGCGAGGCGCGAGAGCGGTCTCGCTCGTCCGTGCGGGACATGTCTTCGAGCCGGCGCGGCGGCCTCCGCTCGCATTCCGGCAAGACCGGTGGCCATTCCGGCCAGACCAAGGAGCAGCTCTACAACGAGGCCAAGCGCCTCAACATCAAGGGCCGCTCGCGGATGAACAAGCGCCAGCTCCTGGCCGCGGTCAATCGCAAGAAGTCATGAGTCGCTGCGGGCCTCATCTTGCTAGGTAGATTGTCCGGCGGATGAGGCCCAAGACTCTCGACCACGTCGCTCTGTGGGTCGTTGACCGCGACCGCATCGCGGAGTTCCTCGAGCAGCGTCTGACGATGCACGTCATCGAGCGGACGGAGAAGTTCACGCTCATGGGGACGGACGCCCGGCGCGGCAAGCTGACCCTGTTCGACGAGGAGGGGCCGCGCGAGCGCGGGGCGCTGAAGCACGTCGCGTTCCGCGTGAACGATCTCGAAGCAGCTCTCGGAGAGCTCGATGGCCTGGACGTGGCCCGGGAAGACGGGGCTGCCTACTTCGACGTGTACGAGGGGCTGCGCCTGGGCGTCGTCGAGGGCGAGACGGACGTGGACTACGACCTCGACCACGTCGCGCTGTTCTCCGAGAGCCCGCAGGAGACCGCGACGACCTACGCTGATTTCGGCTTCGTGCCCGAGGACGAGACGCGGGTCGAGGTCGGCGGCGCGTTCGTCGAGTTCCACCCGGGTGAGCCGGGGGATCCCGAGAAGCCGCTCCTCAACCATCTGGCGGTGCTCGTCGACTCGGCGGACGAGACGCTCGAGGATGCGAAGCGGGCCGGCATCGACGTGGCGGACGTGGTCGACGCGCCGAACACGCTCGCGGTCTTCGTCTGGGGGCCCGAGCGCGTGAAGATCGAGTACGTCGAGCAGAAGCCGACGTTCGCGCTCAAATAGCCGATCTGACGATCGCCGGCGCGGGCATGGCGGGGCTGGTCGCCGCCGCGCGGGCGCGCGAGCTCGGCGCGGAACCCCTCGTCTTCGAGAAAGGCGACCGGCCCGGCGGGTCGATGATCCTCTCGAGCTGCGTCATTTGGCGCTACCGCTCCCTGGAGATGTTCCGCGAGGAGTGCCCGGGCGGGGATCCGGTGCTACAGCGCCTGGTCGTCGAGCAGCTCGACGATTCGATCGAGTGGCTCGAGTCGCTCGGTGCTCCGGTCGTCGAGCACGATACGGGCAACCCGCGCACGGTCGGCAAGCGCTTCGACCCGGCCGGCCTGACCGAGACCCTCGTGCGCGCCATCGGTCACGATTCGCTGCGCCTCTCGCAACGGGGTCAGACCCAGCTGCAAGAGGCGGACATTTTGTGCACAGGCGGCTTCCCGGCACGGCTGGCGCGCGAGCGCGGCCTGACGCTGCGCGCGAACCCGTGGAGCGAAGGGGATGGCCTCGAGCTTGCAGAGGAGCGCGGCGCTGAGACGTCCGGCGACCTCGACGAGTTCTACGGGCGCGCTCTGCCGGCCGGGGTGGACGTGGCGCCGGAGGATTACGTACGTCTCTCCCAGCTCTTCGGTCGTTTCGCCGAGGTGACTTCGGACGACGAAAGCGAACGGTTCGAGGGCGACCCAGGTTGGTCGGAGACACACCTCGTCCAGGTCATCGCCCGCTGGCCGGGCGGCCGCGCCTGGTACCGCGTGCACGAGGACGACCTCGGCGAGCGCGTGCGCGAGCGAACGGTCCGGGACATGATCGAGGCGGCGCGGGAAGCGGGCGCCACCGTTCGGGACGAGCCTCCCTACACGTCGGTGCTCGTCCAGGCCAGCGTGACCCAGACGCTGGGAGGCATCCTCATCGACGAGCGCGCGCGCGTCGTCGGCGCCGAGAATCTGTACGCGGCAGGCGCCGACGTTGGCGGGATCTCGTCGGGCGGATACTCCAGCGGGCTCGCGGCAGCGCTCGTCTTCGGGCGGATCGCCGCCGAAGAAGCGCTCAGCTAGTCGCGGGCAGCAGGTACGCGCACGGCCGCCGGTCCTGCGGGAGCGGCGACTGCGAGATCCGGTTCACGACCCAACGCCCCTGCCCGTCCAGCTCGACCGTCGATCCGACCGCCGGCGGGTCGCCTTCGCGGTCGATCAGCTCGTAGCCCGTCGGCTTCGACACGAAGAGGCAGTGGCCGTTCTCGGGCGCCATGGCGCGCCGAGTCTAGCGACGGACTCTGTAGGGCGGAAAGAGGACTCGGACGGAAGTGCCCCCGTCGGGGACCGGGTCGATGGTCATCTCACCGCTGAGGGAGCGCGCCCGCTCGGCGATCACGTCGAAGCTCGCCCGGCGGCGCTCTCCTGGCGCGTCGTCCGCGACCTCGGCTTCGACCACGCCGTCGCCCTCGACGACGCGAATCGTCACCCGTGTCGGGGGCCCCCGCTTGATCGCCTGATGCAGGGCTTCCCGAATGATCTGGAAGATCGCCACCTGCGCGTGCTCCGTCAGGTCTTCCGCGGTTTCGACGTCGAGCTCGATCTGGATCTCGTTCGCCATCCCCAGCTGGTCGGCGAGCGCGCTAACGGCCGGGCCGAATCCCTGATCGCGAAGCACGACGGGCTCGAGCTCGAACGAGAGGTCGCGCAGCGAGCGAATGGTCTGGCGCTGCTTCTCGAGCGCCGAGGCGAGCACGCGTTCGGCCTCCTCTGCACGGCCGCCCTCGACCGCCGCGATCACCGCATCGAGCATCAGCGCGATCCCCGACATCGACTGCACCGGCCCGTCGTGGAGGAAGAGCGCGATGCGGCGACGCTCCTCCTGCTCGGCCGTGATCAGCTGATCGGAGAGCCGCGCGTGCTCGGTCGCGAGCGCCTCGAGCTCCTCCACGACTCGCTCGTCCTGCTGCCGTTCTGCGACGAGCAGCGTCGCGGCGAGAGCCCCCGCGGCGGTGACCGCCAGGATCAGCCCGACGAGCGCGATCCACTCCGTGCCGACAGCCAGTCCGACGATGCCGACAACCGCGCCCGCGACCACGAGCGCGACGAGAAAGGCGGCTCTAGTCGATGATTGCGTCACGCAGCGCTATCGCGACCGCGTGCGTGCGCGTGTCGGCTTCGAGCTTCGTGAGGATGTGGCGCACGTGGCTCTTCACGGTCTCCTGGCTGATGAAGAGCTTCGCGGCCACGTCCGCGTTGGACATGCCGTCGGCGAGCAACTGCAGGATCTCCCGCTCGCGCGCCGTGAGCATGTCCTCGCCCTTGCCGGGCAGGAACGCGGGCATGAGCGCCGGGTCGACGTAGCCCTCGCCGGCGACGACCTTCTCGATCGCGCGCAGGAGCGTCTGGTGCGGTGCCTCCTTGAGGATGTAGCCCTTCGCACCCGACTCGAGACCGCGCCCCAGGAGGCTGCGCTCGCTGAACGCAGTGAAGATGAGGACGGCGGTGTCCGGGACCTTCTCGCTGAGAATCTTCGTCGCCTCGAGCCCGTCCATGCCCGGCATGCGGACGTCCATGATCACCACGTCCGGCCTGCGCCGCTCGGCCAGCGCGACGGCGCTCGCTCCGTCGGAGGCCTCGCCGACGACCCGGATGTGCGGGGCGCGCGAGAGCGAGAGCCGGAGCCCTTCGCGGACGACCTCGTGGTCGTCGACGATCAGGCAGGTGATCTCTGTCTTCCCGTCGTTGGCGTTTTCAGCCACGGCCCGCGGATTGTATTCCGGCGGTCAGACCCCGAGGGCGACCTGCTCGGGCTCGAGTTCCGGCTCCGCGTGATCGATGCGCCGGTCCGCGGCCAAATGCTCGAGCTGCGTCTGTGCGCTGTGCGGGAAAACCCGTAGTCGGCTCAGTAATTGTGCCGATGCTGCGGTGCAGGGCCAGCGTGAGCCTGCGGTACGGAAACGATCAGAATGCTGGTTGCTGCTTCCCCCGAAAGGCCAGCCGTTCGAGAGGAGGCGGATGATGAGCAGACCTGAACGCGCCGGAGTGAGTCGCAAGGTGCGCCGGCGACGACTCGTGGGTGCCGTCGCGGTGATCGTGACGCTGGTCGGCCTGACGGCCGGCGCCGCTGGAGGAGCAGGGCTGCTGCCCGTGCTCTGGACCGCGGGGGGCCTCGATCCGGGCGCGACAGGAGCCGGCCAGGCGAGCCGACTGACCTCCGACGCGGTCGGCAACGTCGCCGTGGTTTCGGGGCCTGCCCAGAGTCGTTATCTCGCGGTCACCTCGTACTCGCCGACCGGATCGCTCCGATGGCTTCGCACGATCAGCCCGTCCTCCGGAACGTTCCAGGGGGACTGGATCGTGGCAGCCCCCAACGGCGATCTGGTGGCGGTCGGACACAACGTCACCTCCAGGGGCAACCCGATCGCCATCACCATGGTCCGCTACGCCTCCGACGGGACACTTCTGTGGCGGGTCGATCTGGCCCGCACGCGTCCCTTCGTGGCACGGCTGCTCGTCGATGCAGGCGGCAACGCCTATCTGGCGTTCAGCTCGGTCGGCGACGGCCAGGACATCCAGGTGCACAAGTACAGCCCTGCAGGCGCGCTGATCTGGGCGCAGACGATCTCGACGGGCTTCTTCGCGAACGACATGGCCACGTCACTGGCCTTGAGCCCGGACGAGACGGATGTGGTCGTAACGGGCGACATCGTCGGCGGAGCCGATTGGATCACCGCTGCCTACGACGCCACGACGGGTGTCCGGCGGTGGCTGGTGACCGCCTCCGAGGGCATCGCGGCCAGGGACGTCGTCGTGGACGCGACCCGCGTGTACGTGACCGGCCAGGGCAATGTCGGAATCACGGGGTATCTCACCGTGGTCGCGTATGACCGGGCCACCGGGGCACGCCTCTGGCGCACGGACACGAAGCCAGCCGACGCCGGCGGCGCGGCCGGGCTCTGGATCGACCTGGCGCCGAACGGAAGCCTCGTCGTCGCCGGCCAGGCCTCACGTGGGTTCCTCGACTGGTACACGGTCGCGTTGCAGACCACGGGGACGGTTCGGTGGGAGGCGGTTCGCGACGGTGGCTTGAACACCGACGAGATCCCGCGTGGCGTCCTGATGCTGCCGGACGGCACCACCGTCGTGACGGGCCGAGGCGGGCCCAATCTTCCGGGTGGGTTCATTCCGGGCGTCACGGTCGGCTACGGCGCGAACGGAAGCTTGCGCTGGGAGGCTTTCTCGAGGATGGAGACGGTGTGGGCCACGGCCCTCCCCGGTGGAAACGTCTGCGCCTCAGGAGGTTACGACGCGCTGATCACGTGCTGGCTGGTCCCGCGCTTGACGGCCCAGCTGCCACCGGCGGTGAGCATGTTCGGGCCTCGTCTGTGAGTTAGCGCTGGCCGAATCGAGCGTGTCGCGGTAGCGGTCGTCGGAGGCGGCCAGGCCGGGCTCGGAGGCAGGTCTAGATCGCTAGCGCGAGCTGCTCCGCGATCACGGGTGGCTCAGGCTCGAGCCGGACGCGACGACGATCCCGCACGGCGTGTTCCTTCGCGAGTCTGGCGACCGCGGCCCGTAGCGGCTTCGTGTGCTCTGCGCCGAGGTAGGCGCGGTTGGCGTACAGCCGCTCGTACTCGTGCAGCTGCTCCGGGAAGTCATCGGCGAGCGCTTCGAGGAAGTGCTCGCGCGTACCAGGGCGGAGAAAGAGCAGGTTCGCCCATACGCCGCACGCTCCCGCTTCGCGAGCGGCTCGAACGACTTCCGCCAACTGGGATGGCTCAGAAGATATGCCTGGGAGGACTGGCGCCAGGCCCACGCCGGTCCTGATTCCTGCGTCTACGAGCCGTTTCACGGCCTTGAGGCGTTGGCGTGGATGAGCGGTCGAGGGCTCGGTCTTGCGCCAGACCTCGTCGTCGAGCGTCGGGATCGAGAAGGTCACGGAGACGTCGGCGCGGCGTGCGGCCTCGACGAGGACGTCGATGTCGCGCACGATCATCGGCCCGCGGGTGATGATGCCGAACGGGTTGTGCACTTCGCCAAGCGCCTCGATGCAGGCGCGGGTCAGACGGAAGCGGCCCTCGGCGGGCTGGTAGGGGTCGGTGGCAGAGCCGATCGCGATCCCGTCGCGCTCCCACGAGGTGCGGGCGAGCTCACGGCGGAGAACGTCGGCGACGTTGACCTTCACTCGGATCGAGGTGCCGTAGCGGTCGTCGGAGGGTCGGTCGGCGCGACGCTCGAAGGCCCGGACGTAGCAGAACGTGCAGCGGTGGACGCAGCCCATGTACGGGTTCAGCGACCACTTGAAGGGCATGCCTTTGACGCGGTTCAGCGCGCTGCGGCAGGGCTCCTCGCGGTACTCGGGCGCCATTGCGACAGTATACGAACACACGTTCGTCCACGTGAGGGAAGTTGACACGAATTTGGCTCTGACACGAGCGAGTCGCGGCGATACGCTCACGGCGGGTGGCGGGTGGAACCTCACCCCCACCCGGGCGGGGATGTGGGGGCCGGGTCCGCCCCTATACTGAAAAGCGATCGCCGTTGGACAGCGACCACCCGCCTAGTACCCGCGCCCCGGAGAGCGGGGCGTGAGTCTCTTATTTCAGCTCCTCGCGGTCGCAGGCCTGCTCCTGCTGAACGCCTTCTTCGTCGCCGCCGAGTACGGCCTCGTCACTGCGCGACGAACGCGCATCACGGAGCTTCGCGACCAGGGCAACCACCGCGCGCGCCTTGTCCTGCGGATCACGGCCAACCCGCCGCGGTTCATCGCCGCGATGCAGCTCGGCGTGACGATCACCAGCCTGGCGATCGGTGCTCTCGGCGAGCCCGTCTTCGCCCGCATCTTCGAGCCGATCCCGGCGACGATCATCTCCTTCGCACTCGCCTTTCTCGTGATCACGTACCTCCACGTCGTGATCGGCGAGCTCGTCCCCAAGGGCATCGCCCTCGGCAGTGCCGAGTCGACTGCGCTCTTCGTCTCGCGGCCCGTCAGCTGGTTCTTCGTCCTGATGCGCCCGCTGATCTGGGTGCTCGAGCACTCGACCGACGCTGTGCTCCGCGTGCTCGGCCTCGAATCGCCCGGCGAGGAGCGGAGCGCTCTCTCGGAAGCCGAGCTGAAGATGCTCCTCGACCGCTCGACTCAGAGCGGCGAGCTCGAGCAGCAGGAGCAGGAGATGCTCTACAAGGTCTTCGACTTCGCCGACAAGGAGGTCTCGGAGGTGATGGTCCCCCGGCCCGACGTCGTGGCGCTGTCGATTCAGTTACCGCCCGAAGAGGCGCTGGCCGCGGTCATCGACTCGCCGTACACGCGGTATCCCGTCTACCGCGAGACGCTCGACAACGTCGTCGGGATCCTCCACGTGCGCGACCTCTTCTCCGCGCTCGTCGACCGCGGCATCGCGAACGTCGTCATCGAGGAGATCGTGCGCGACGCGTACATCGTCCCGGAGACCAAGGACCTCGCGGCGATGCTCACCGAGTTCCGCCGCACGAACCAGCACATGGCGATCGTCGTCGACGAGTACGGTGCGATGCAGGGCATCGTCACGCTCGAGGATCTGCTCGAAGAGATCGTCGGCGAGATCGAAGACGAGTTCGACCTCCCGGACGAGTCGATCGAGCGCATCGACGACGACACGATCCGCATCGCCGGCACGTTTCCGATCGACGACTTCAACGAGCAGTTCGGGACGGAACTGACCGGCGAGGACTACCACACGGTCGGCGGCTTCATCTTCGGCCTGCTCGGGCGCGCGCCGGAGACGAGTGACTCCATCGACTTCGACGGCATGCGCTTCGACGTGCTCGAGGTCGATGGCTCGCGCATCCTCAAGCTCGCGGTCACGTTCATGGAGCGCTCCGACCGCAAGGACCCCGTGGCCGAGGGCGAGGGCCAGAGCTAGCGCCATACTCGGCGACATGGCACCGACTGCCTTCGCCGACAACAGCTCGCCGGGTGAGTGGCAGCGGCCTCGCGGCTTCGCTCGACCGGATCGACTGCAGCGCGACGTCGAGGCCCTGGACGGCGTCGGCCCAACGATCGCGAAGAGGTTGGCGAAGCTAGGGCTGCGCACGGTCGGCGACCTGCTCGATCACCGACCGTTCCGCTACGAGGCGGCCGCGCCGGAGGTGCGGATCGCCGACCTCCTCGCCACCGAGGACGAGGTCGCGATCAGCGGCACGGTCGTCCGCACCTCGGTGCGCCGCCCCAGGCGCCGGCTCGCGATCGTCCAGGCGCGCGTCGCCGACGAGAGCGGCGAGATCACCGCGGTCTGGTTCAACCAGGTGTGGCTCGCCGACAAGCTCACGCCCGGGACGAGCGTGCGCCTGCGCGGCCAATTGCGCCGTAACGAGTTCACCGTCCGCTCGTACGACGTGAACGGCGCGTCGGCCACTGCGGACTTCGCCCCCGTCTACCCGGCGAGCGAGGAGGTCACCGTCAAGAAGCTGCGCGAGCTCGTGGCACAGGCGCTGCCGTACGCGCACGACCACCCCGATCCGGTCCCGGCCGGCGTCGCTCCCGAGCTCCCGCTCCGCGTCGACGCGCTCACCGCCCTCCATCGGCCGCGCGACCCCGACGCCGCCGAAACGGGCCGCAAGCGCCTGGCCTTCGAGGAGCTGCTCGTGCTCCAGGTCTGGCTCGTGCGCAGGCGGATCGGGCGCGAGCAGGAGCAGGCGCCGCCGCTCGGCGAGCCCGGTGAACTCGTCGCCCGTTACCGCAAGTCGCTCCCCTTCGAGCTCACGCCCCACCAGAAGCGTGCGATCGAGGAGATCGACGCGGATCTCGCACAGCCGACCCCGATGGAGCGCCTGCTCCAGGGCGAAGTCGGCTCCGGCAAGACCGTCGTCGCCCTCTACGCGCTCCTGCGCGCGGTCGAGGCCGGCAAGCGGGGCGTGCTGATGGCCCCGACCGAGACGCTCGCGGAACAGCACTTCCTCACGCTCGAGCAGGTGTGCCTGCAGCTTGGCGTCCCGATCGCCCTCCTGACGGGATCCGTCAAGAGCGATCCCGCCCAGGCGCAGATCCTCGTCGGCACCCATGCCCTGATCCAGGAGGGAGTCGACCTGGACGACGTCGCAGTAGCAGTGGTGGACGAGCAGCACCGTTTCGGAGTGGAGCAGCGCCGCGCGATCACGGGCGGGAGGACGCCGCACGTCCTGCACATGACCGCGACGCCGATCCCGCGGACGCTCGCGCTCACGGTCTACGGCGATCTCCAGGTGAGCGAGATCGCGAAGCCGCCCGCCGACCGCAAGCCGGTCAAGACAGCCTGGGTCACCCAGGACCGCTCGAGCGAGGCGTACAAGCGGCTGCGGAAGCACCTCGACGACGGCCGTCAGGCGTACGTGGTCTGTCCGCTGATCGAGGAGTCGGAGACCTCGGTGGCACGCGCGGCCGAGAGAGAAGCGGAGCGGCTCCGAAACGGCGAGCTCGAGGGCTACCGCGTGGGCCTCATGCACGGCCGCCTGCGCCCCGCCGAGCGTCGTGAGCTGATGGCCCAGTTCAAGGCGCGTGAGCTCGACGTCCTCGTCGCGACGACCGTGATCGAGGTCGGCGTCGACGTTCCGAACGCGACGATCATGATCGTCCAGGAGGCCGACCGCTTCGGACTGGCGCAGCTTCACCAGCTCCGGGGACGGGTCGGACGCGGCGCCGAGCAGTCCTACTGTCTCCTCGTCTCGCGCGCGAAGGAGGAGCTGACCGATTCCGCGCTCGCGAGGCTGGAGGCGCTCGTGGCCACGACCGACGGGTTCGAGCTCGCCGAGAAGGATCTCGAGATCCGCGGCGAGGGCCAGCTGCTCGGCACTCGCCAGGCTGGGTTCTCGGACCTCAAGTTCACGCGCCTGCGCTCCGACCGCAAGCTGCTCGAGCAGGCGCGCGAGGCCGCCGAGGGCCTGGTCCACTACGAGGGGCCGCTCAACGACGAAGTCGACCGCGTCTTCGAAGGCAGAGAGGTTCAGGCGTGACGAGAGGCATGTGGCTTACGGCCGTCGTCCTCGGCCTGACCGTGACGGCGCTTTTCTGGATCGACTCGATCTTGATCCCGCTCGCCTTCATCGGCCCGCTCGTCTGGGGCGGCTTCGCCGGGTCGCAGAAACTCCCTTGGCAGTGGCCGCTCACGGTGTCTTTGGTCGCCGGCCTCGGAGCCGTGGTCACCGACTTCGTGATCAACCACGAGAACGTCGTGTTCCATCTCGCACTCACGTTCACGCTCTGCGCGCTCGCCTGGTCCGCGTGGTCGATCGCGCGGCGCTTCGCGACGTGAGGATCATCGCCGGAAGCCGGAAGGGCGCCCGGATCTTCGCTCCGAAGAGCGCGACCCGCCCGACGGGCGATCGCGTCCGCGAGTCCGCCTTCAACCTGATCGGGCCGGTCGACGACATGTCCGTTCTCGACCTGTTCGCCGGCTCGGGCGCGATGGGCCTCGAAGCGCTGTCCCGGGGCGCCTCCTCCGCGGTCTTCGTCGAGTCCGACCGCGATGCCCAGCGCACCATCGAGCGCAATCTCGAGAAGCTCGGCCTGACGGGTGCCCGGATCGTCAAACAGGACGCTCGGCGCGCTCTCGCCGCCGAAGCCGCCTCGGGGAGCCGGTACGATCTCGTCCTCGTCGACCCGCCCTACCGGATGTTCGACTCCCTCCAGCCAACCCTCGCCGCATACCTCCCGGCACTCCTCGCCGAGGACGGCCTCGTCGTCGTCGAGACGGACAAGCGCACCGAGCCGGAGCTGCCGCTCGAGCAACACATGACTCGCACGTACGGCTCCGCACGGCTCACACTGTTCGGATGAACCCCGGCGACCTCAGCACCGCGATCTGTCCGGGCAGCTACGACCCGGTCACTCTCGGCCACCTGGACATCATCAAGCGCACCGCCGAAATCTTCGACCGAGTCGTCGTCGGCGTCGTCCGCGAGCCGAGCCACAAGCAGACCCTGTTCTCGGTCGAGGAGCGCGTCGGCTTCCTCGAGCAGGCCCTCCGCGATCAGGACAACGTCGAGGTCGACGTCTTCTCGGAGCTCGTCGTGGAGTTCGCCAAGCGCTGGGGCGCGAGGACGATGGTCAAGGGCCTGCGCGCGATCTCCGACTTCGAGTGGGAGTTCCAGATGAACCATCTCAACCGGACTCTCGCGCCCGACGTCGAAACGGTCTACCTGATGTCGAACCCGCAGTACAGCTTCGTCTCGTCGAGCGGCGTCAAGGAAGTCGCGTCGTTCGGCGGCAGCGTCGACGACCTCGTCCCCGAGCCGGTCGCCCGCCGGTTCAAGGAGATGTTCCCCGCCGGAAAGCCGGGCGCGCCGGTCTCGCCCCAAGAATGAGACGCCACCTCCGTACGATCATCCTGGTCGCAGGCTGCCTCGTGCTGCTCCTGGACGTGGCCGTGCTCGGCTACGCGTTCACGCGCGGCGGCGGTCTCCACCTCCCGCGGTTCACCGGCCGGATCGCGGTCCGGGACGGCTGCGGCGTGCAGCACATGTGGGCCGACGCGACCGACAAGCGGATGCTTTGCCTCCAGGACGCGTTCGATCAGGTGAGCGTGTCCAGGAACGGTGAGAAGCTCGCCTGGGACACGAAGGGGGGCCATGCCATTCTCGTGTCAGGCGTGGACGGCGCCAATCCGATCAACGCGCCGCTCCCCATCGGATTCAACACGGCCCCGAGCCTCGCGCCCGACGGCGGGCAGATCGCCTTCCTGCACTCTCCGCACGACGACGGCCAGTACGACATCTGGGTCACCTCGACCACCGTCGCCAACGCGGAGCAGCTGACGAACACCCGTAACGTCTCCGACGTCGCGTGGTCCCCCACGGACGACTGGATCGCGTACGTCCAGAACTGGTCTCCGGACACCGAAGAGGGGCAGCTCTCGCTCGTTCGTCCGAGCGGCGAGGAGGCGCACACGATCGGGGTGAACGGCGACGCGCCCGACTGGTCACCCGACGGGAAGCACCTCGCCTACGTGCACGACGGCTCGATCTGGGTGGCCGACCCGGACGGGTCGAACGCGCACCAGGTGATCCCGAACGGCCACGCGCCGGCCTGGTCCCGCAACAACGAGATGATCGCGTTCACGCGAACCGAGAGGTGCTCGCGGAACGTCTGCCCCGAGCGCCTGATGCTCGCGTTCGCGAACGGGACCGGCGTCCACGATGTCGGGCCCACCTACCCCGATGAGCGCCGCGTCGTCTGGCTCCCCGACCCGTTCGAGTAGGGGCCCCCCGCACCGAGCGACTAGACTGAGCCCATGGACGTCCTAGTTCTGATCGACAAGCTCGACGACCTGGTGCACAACGCCAAGGCCGTCCCTTTGACCGACCAGGTCCGGATCGACCGCGAGGAGATCTACGAGATCCTCGACCAGATGCGGGCCACGATCCCCGAAGAGATCAAGCAGGCGCGCTGGATCGTCAAGGAGCGCCAGGAGATGCTCGCGGAGGCGAAGCGCGAGTGCGATCGGCTGCTCGGGGAGGCTCGCGAGCAGGCGACACGCGAGGCGTCGCAGACCGAGATCGTCAAGCTCGCGGAGCGCCAAGCGCAGGACATCCTCGAGGACGCCCGCAGGCAGGCGCGGGAAACCCGGCTCGAGATGGAGGACTGGGCCGACTCGATTCTCTCCACGCTCGAGGTCAATCTCGACAAGTTCCTCGGTGCGGTGAAGCGGGGCCGCGAGCGACTGCACGAGCGCTCGCAGGAGACGGTGGTCGCCGGCGTCGGCGCTCCCGGCTCCGACAACGAAGAACCGCCTTACTAAGTGGCCATAGAAGAGGGCGCTCGGCTTCGCCTTCGCGCCGGCCACTCGTCGCTAACCTCCTCTCATGACCAGCTTCAGCTTGCGCTCGCTGCGCCTGAGGCCGGGAGAGGAGCACCGAGACGAGCAGGAGATCGCGCTCGAGCCGATCTCGCTCGGCGGTCAGCGGTACCTGCCGGTCCCGGACAAGGTGCAGAGCGATCTTGTCGTCAGCCGTGCCCAGTCGGGGACGGTCTTCGAGCTGCGCTTCCGTACGCGCCTGCACGGTCCGTGCTACCGCTGTCTCTCCGATGCGGTCGTCGACGTCGACGTCTCGGGGCGCGAGTACCAGGCGGAGAACCCCGAGTCGGACGAGCTCAGGACGCCCTACGTGAAGGACGACCAGCTCGATCTCTCGGCGTGGGCGCGCGACGCGCTCGTGCTCGAGCTTCCGGACAAGATCCTCTGCCGGGAGGACTGCGCGGGGCTGTGCCCGGTCTGCGGGCGCGACTTCAATACCGACCCGCACCAGCACGACGACGAGGAGCTGGACTCTCGCTGGGCCGCGCTCAGCGAGCTGCGCGACCGGCTCTAGAGGGCTCGGGGCGATATCGCTCGTCGCCGAGGTGCGAGTACGGTTTGCGCTACGGCGACTACCGTTGTCGTGACGTGCGTGGACTACACGACGGGCCGGTCCAGCGATACGCTCCCAGCCAAGGAGGCGCCCATGAACCAAGTGTCCGAGATCCTCGGCGACAAGGGTCGCGACGTGCTCAAGATCGACGCGGAGGCCTCGGCGCTAGACGCCGTTAAGCAGATGTGCAACGCGAACATCGGCGCGCTGCTCGTGACCGACGCGGGCGAGGTGGCCGGGATCGTCACCGAGCGGGACTACCTCCGTCGCGTCGCCGACGAGGGGCCGACCGACGAGAGCGTGACCGTCCGCAACATCATGTCGTCGCCGCTCGTCGTCGTCAGCCCCGAGACGGAGATCGACGAGTGCATGGCCGTGATGACCGACCGCCGGATCCGCCATCTCCCCGTGGTCGAGGGCGGTGACGTCGTCGGCATCGTCTCAATCGGCGACCTCGTGAAGTTCAAGTCGAAGCAGCAGAGTTTCGAGATCAGGTACCTCACCGACTACATCACCTCCGGCTGATCCTCCGGACTGCTGCGGCCTGCCCCCGTGCAAGGGTGGGCGTCCGTCGCGAGTGCCTAGCCGCTAGTCGTCGTTTCCGCGGTGGCCGGAGTCGTCCGACCCCTTGCCGGAGCCCGACGAGCGGCCCCCGTTGTCGTCGCCGGTCTCGACCGTGGTCGCGGCCGGGGGCGGCGGAGTCGTCGCCACGGTCTTCGGCTTGGGCTTCGGCCGTGCGGACGTGTTCTGGCCCGGCGCGAGGTTCTGTGGCGGCGTATCGAGCTTCGTGACGGGAATCCCGACGGAGTCGCGCGAGACGATGTACGCGGCGTAGCCCAGCGACGCGGCCCCGAGGAAGCCGCACAGGATCACCGCCACGACCGGGAGAGCTGAGCGCATGCGGCTCATCCTAGGACGGCGCTCCGATCGGCTCGGTGGGCTGCAGCTCACCGGTCGGGACGGCGTCTCCGGCCGGTAGTCGGATCTCGGCCTTCGTGCCGCCCTCGGGCCGAGCGCTCAGCGCGGCGCGGCCGCCCCAGCGCTCCGCGAGCGTCTGCACGATCGCGAGGCCGAGCCCGGTACCGGACGGCCCCTCGCGTCCCGCGCGCCCGCGCCCGAAGCGCTCGAAGACGGCGGTCTCCTCGCCGGGCGCGATTCCCGGCCCGTCGTCGAGCACGGCCAGGAACGCGTCTGCTCCGTCGCGGCCGTACTCGATCCGGATCGAGCTGCCCTCGGGCGAGTAGTTGAGCGCGTTCTCAACCAGGTTGTCGAGCATGATCGCGAGATCCTCGTCGGCCGCGTGCACGACCACGTCCTGCACGGGGTCGAGCTCGAGCCGCTGTCCGCGCTGGTCCGCTCTCGCCTCCCAGCGCTCGTGCGCGTGCTTGGCGGCCAGCCCGACAGAGACGAGCCGGCCGGAGCGCGGCGTCTGGCCCTCGCGCGCCAGCATGAGGAGCGTGTTCAGGAGCCGGGCGAGCCGCTCGACCTCCTGCTCCGCCGCTGCGAGCTCGCGCTCCAGGTCGGGGCTGTCCGCCTTGGCCGTGGCCGATTCGAGCCGGAGCCGGAGCCCGGTCAGCGGCGTGCGCAGCTGATGGGACGCGTTCGCGACGAACTCCCGCTGCGCCGCGAGCACGGTGCCGATCCGGTCGGCCATGTCGTTGAAAGCCACAGCGACCTCCTTGGCCTCCTGCGGCCCGGAAACCTCGGCCCGTGCCTCGAAGTCGCCCTCTTCCACCTCGCGGGCGGTGCGCGCGAGCTTGCGAAGCGGCCGCGAGAGCGAGTCCGCCAGGAACCACGCGAGGACGAGCCCGAGCAGGAGCGCGGCGACTCCGATCGCGGCGAGGGCGAGCACGCTCTTGCGGACGCGGTCGTTCACGGCCTTCACGCTCTGAGTGACCCGCACGGCGCCGACGATCCGCCCGCGGTTCGTGACCGGCACCGCGCTGTACAGGAGATTCTCGCCGAGCGTGTCGCTGTGGCGCTCGCCCTGAGCCGTCCGGCCACTCAGTGCGGTGCGGATCTCTGGCCTCGTCGCGAACGAGCGCGCCGCGCTGCCTGCGGAATCGGCTCGGAGCAACCCGTTCTGGTCGACCACGATCACCCGCGCGCCGAGCTGCGACGCCGCGCGCGAGGCGATCTGCTGGAGCTGCGCGCGTGCACTCATCGAGCCCGAGGCCTGGGCCGCGACGATGTGCGCCTGGCCGGCTGCGTCGTTTCGCACCTCCGCGTCCACGCGGTTCCGGAGGTTCAGGGCGAGCGGAACCTCGAGCGCGACGAGGATCAGCAGGAAGCCGTACGCGAAGGCGGCGAGGATCCGGAGCCGGAGGCTCACAGCTCGTCGGGCGAGGCGAACCGGAAGCCGACCCCGCGGATCGTGTGCAGGAAGCGCGGCTCGCTCGAGTCGTCGCCGAGCTTCCGCCGCAGCCCGCTGATGTGCACGTCCAGCGTCTTCATCGACCCGAACCACTGCGTGTCCCACACTTCCTCGAAGACGCGTTCGCGCTTGACGACCGAGCCTGCGTTCTCCATCAGCAGCTTGAGCAGCTCGAACTCCTTGCGGCTCAGCTCGAGGACGTCGCCGTTCAGCGTCACCTCGCGCTTGGCCGGGTCGAGGCGGAGCTCTCCGATCTCGATCGGCGTGTCCTCCGCCGGCGCGGACGTGTCGGTGCGGCGCAGGACCGCTCGGATGCGTGCGACCACCTCGCGGGCGCTGAACGGCTTGACCACGTAGTCGTCGGCGCCCAGCTCGAGGCCGACGACCCGGTCCGCCTCCTCGCCGCGGGCGGTGAGCATGATGATCGGAACCTGGGAGGTCCGGCGGAGCTCGCGGCAGACGTCGAAGCCCGACCCGTCGGGCAGCATCACATCGAGGAGCACCAGGTCGGGGTCGATCTCTGAGGCGAGCTGGAGTGCCTCGGAAACGGTGCCGGCGACCTTCGTGTCGAAGCCCTCCCGTCCGAGCGACTCGGCGAGCGGCTCGGTGATCGACGGCTCGTCCTCCACGAGCAGCACGGTGCGCTTTCGCTGCATCCCGGGATTTTGCCCATTCACCGCTGCGGCAAGGCCGCAGCGGTGAATGTCGAGCCGCGAAGCGGCGAGACCCTTAGGGGGCGGCCGCGAGAGGCAGAGGGCTTCAGTCGTCGTCCCCCCCGCCGCCGTGGCCGGAGTTGCCGCCGCCGGAGTTGTCCTCGGGGCCGCGGTTCGGGCCACTCCGGTCGTCGTTCGCGTCGTGGTTCGGGTTGTCGTCCGCACGCTGGGCCTGAGCGCCGGTGCAGCGCGGGTCGTTGGCGTGCTCGGCCTCGTCGCACGGGCCGCGCAGGTCCTCGGCGTTGTTGTCGTCGTCTGCTCGGCGGTCCTCACGGCGCACGTCGCCGGTCGTGGTCGTCGTGCCCGTCGTCCCGGTCGAGGTCGACGCGAGCGGTGGCGTGTCGAGCGTCGGAGTGCCGTTGCTTGCTCCACCGAGGCCCGGCAGCGAGCTCGCCGCCGCGACGCCGGCAAACACGAGGATCGCGCTGATGATGATCGCTGCCTTCGTCATGTCGTCACTCCTTCTGAGTGCGTCGGAATTGCGTGACCACAGACTGGCCCAGGGCCCTCAAAGCGCGGGCTACGCGAAGGCAAAGCCTGGGTAAAGGCTGGAGCGTGGAGAAAAGGGCCCTGTGGCTATACTGCGCGCCCGGCTATGGCAGTCCCGAAGCGCAGACAGACGAAAACCCGCCGCGACAAGCGGAGGGCCACGCATCGCCTGAAGGCGCCGCGCGTGAACGAGTGCCCGGTCTGCCACCAGCCGAAGCTGCCGCACCGCGTCTGCCCGACGTGCAAGACGTACCGTGGCCGCGAAGTCGAGCCGCTCGGAACCCCGGCGCCGTAACCCGTGACTGAGCCGGTCCGCGTCGCCGTCGACGCCATGGGCGGCGATCGCGGTCCCGACGAAGTCGTCGCCGGCGCGCTCGAGGCCGCCTCCGAACTGGTCGAACCGATTCTCTTCGGGCCGCCGGGCCTCGATACGAAGGGCCTCGGGCTCGTCGAGGCCTCCGAGGTGATCGCGATGCACGAGAAGCCGGTCGAGGCCGTTCGAGCCAAGGCCGACAGCTCGCTCGTCCTCGCGTGCCGCGCGGTCGGACACGGCGAGGCGGACGCGGTCGTCTCCGCCGGAAACACCGGTGCGACTCTGGCGGCAGGGCTCTTCCACATCCGCCGTCTCCCCGAGGTCGACCGGCCCGCGATCGCGGTCGTGATCCCGGCGCGCGACGGCCCCTCGGTGCTGCTCGACTCGGGGGCGAACGCGGACGCGAGGCCGGAGCACCTGCTCCAGTTCGCCCAGATGGGCGCGATCTTCTCTCACGAGATGCTCGAGGTCGAACGCCCGGAAGTCCGGCTCCTGTCGATCGGCGAAGAGCCCGAGAAGGGGAACCAGCTCACGCTGGAGGCGCACGGGCTCCTCGCCCAGAGCGACCTCAACTTCGGCGGCAACGTCGAGAGCCGCCACCTGCTCAGCCACGCCGGCGACGTCGTCGTCTGCGACGGCTTCACCGGCAACATCTGCCTCAAGACTCTCGAAGGCACGATCAAGACGGTGCTCGAGGGGATCCGGGACGAGATCCGCTCCTCGGCTCGCGGGAAGCTCGGCGGGCTGCTGATCCGGCCGGCGGCACGTCATCTCCGCGAGCGCCTCGACCCCGACACGTACGGAGGCGCCTACCTGCTGGGGCTCAGAGGGCTGGCCGTGATCGCGCACGGAAGCTCGTCGCCGAAGGCGATCGCCAACGCAATCCGGCTCGCCGCCCGCGGCGCCGAGCACAGGATGGTCGACCGGCTTGCGGAGCGCCTGCGGGGCGCCGTGTTAGCATCCGCCGGCCCCGAGATCCCAAGTCAAAAAGCGAGGTGAAATGGCCGCTACGCGCGAGGAAGTGTACGAGCGTGTGAAGGAAGTCCTGAGCGAGCAGCTCGGCGTCGACGAGAACGAGATCAACGAAGAGGCGTCGTTTCAGGAGGACCTGGAAGCGGACTCTCTCGACCTCGTCGAGCTGATCATGGAGCTCGAGGACCAGTTCGGGATCAAGATCTCGGACGAGGACGCGCAGAAGATCCAGACCGTCGGTCAGGCCGTCGACTACGTCACGTCGCACCAGTAACGCAACTCTCGAGAGCCTGATCGACGAGCTCCCGGCCGACCGGCTGGAGAACGTCTTCACGCACACGTCGTGGGCGCCCGACCGCGCGTCGTCGTACGAGCGGCTGGAATTCCTCGGCGACAGCGTGCTCGAGCTCGCCGTTGCACGGGAGCTCTACGAGCGGTATCCGGACTTCTCGGAGGGGCAGCTGGCCAAGATCCGCTCGCACGTCGTGTCGCGGGCGAGCTGCGCGGTCGTCGCGCGGGAGCTCGGGCTCGGCGAGCGCATGGCCGAGCGGGCCGCGTCCGTTCCGCAAGACGAGCTGACGCGCCTCTCTCGGAACCGCAACGTGCTCGCTGCGCTGCTCGAGGCCGCGCTCGGCGCGCTCTTCCTGGAGGACGGGTTCGAGCAGATCGAGAAGGCGATCGTCGCCGCCTTCGCGGGACGGATCGAGTACGCGCGAACGACGCACGTCGACCACAAGACCGAGCTGCAGGAGGCGCTGGCGCGTCTCGGGCAGTCGGTCTCGTACTCCGTGCTCGAGGTCGAGGGGCCTCCGCATGACCGCACGTTCACCTGCGCGGCCGTGATCGAGGGCGAGGAGGCCGGCGTCGGCAGAGGGCCGTCGAAGAAGGACGCCGAGCAGGAAGCGGCCCGCGAGGCGCTCGCAAAGCTCGAGTCGTCCTGAGGCCGAGTCAGACTTTCGTCCCGCGTGCACCTACGAGCGATCAAGCTGCGCGGCTTCAAGTCGTTTCCGGACCCTGTCGAGGTGCGCCTCGAGCAGGGCGTCGCCGTGGTCGTGGGGCCGAACGGGTCCGGAAAGTCGAACATCTCCGACGCGCTGCTCTGGGCTGCGGGGAGCCTGGCGCCGAGCGAGCTGCGGGCGGAGAAGCCGGACGACGTCCTGTTCGCGGGCGGGAAGGACCGTCCGCCGGCGGACTACTGCGAGGTCGAGCTGCTCTTCGACAACGAGGACGGCGCGCTCGAGGAGCTGCCGTTCGCGGAGGTCTCGTTCATGCGGCGCCTGCACCGCGGAGGCGAGGGGCAGTACCTCGTCAACCGCTCACCGGTTCGCCGGACCGATCTCGTGGAGCTGCTCGCGGACGTGGGCCTCGGCGGCCAGATGGGCTCGATCATCAGCCAGGGCCGTGTCGAGGAGATCCTCGGCTCGAAGCCCGAGGAGCGGCGGCTGCTCGTCGAAGAGGCAGCTGGGCTCGGGCGCTTCAAGCGACGCCGGCACCGGGCCGAGCTGAAGCTGGCGCGGGTGGCGACGGACGTCGAGCGCGCCCGCGACCTCGAGGCCGAGGTCAAGAAGCGGCTGCGGCCGCTCGCGCTGCAGGCGACTGCCGCTGAGCGAGCGGAGAAGCTCCGACTCGAGATCGGCGCGGTTCGGGCGCGGATCGCGCAGGTCGAGCTGGCTCGTGTGGAGGAGAGCCGCTCGCAGGCCGGTGAACGGCGCGAGGCCGCGACGCTTGCCCGCAACCGCACCGCGAAGGAGCTCGAAGGCCTTCTCGTGGAGCGGGACCGGGTCGAAAACGAGCTCGTCGGGGCCGCGGGTGGACGTGAGGAGGCGACCGCAGCCCTCTATCGGCTCAAGAGCGCCACCGAGCGGCTGGAGCACCGCCGTGAGAGCGCGGAGACCCTGGCCGGGCGCCTGCGCGCCGACCCGCCGCCCGTGCGGTCGGCCGAGCGGGAGCGGCTGCTCGAGGAGGCGCGGCTCGGGCGCGAGCGGCTCGGAGCACTCGAGCGCGCGTTGGCCGAGCTCGAGGGATTGCCGCCCGCCGCGCGGGCGCTTGCCGAGCGCGGGCAGAAGCTCGTCCTGTCCTCACTCGACGTGGATCAGGGTGACGAGCGCGCTGTGGCCGCGGCGCTCGGCTGGCGCGCTGCGGCGGTCGTCGCCGGGGACGCACAGTCGGCCCTCGAGTTCCTGGAGCAGGCACGCGCGGCCGGGCTCGGAAATCTCGGAGTCGTGATCGGCGGTGCGCAGCCGGAGGCGCCGATCGTCGAGAAGGACGATCTCCTTCGAGCGACCGAGCTGTCGGTGACGCGTGAAGGGTTCGCGTTCGATCCGGCCCGCGGCGAGCTCTGGTACGCGGGCGCGGCCGCCGAGGCCGTCCTGCTCGAGCTCGAAGCCCGGCGGCGCGCCCTGGAGGCGGAGATCGACGAGCTGGAAGCCGCTGCAGAGCGCGCGACGACGCAGGCGCCGGCCCGAGACACGCGTCCCGCGGAGCTCGCCGAGGCGCTCGCGGCGTCGCTGGCCGCCGCGCTCAAAGAGGCGACACGGTTCGAGCCGAGCCTCGGGGCGCGCGCGGACGCGCGCGGCCAGCGGGCGCGCGAGCTCGGCGAGCAGCTTCGCGAGCTGGGCGCCAGGGAAGCCGAGCTCAGGCGCGCGGCTGGGGAGGCCGGCGAGCGTGCGTCGGCGATCGACGTCGAGCTTGCGACCCTGGCCGCCGAGGCGAAGGAGCTCGAGCGCCGAATGGCCGAAGCCGGCGCCGAGCCGGCCGAAGGCGACGACCCTGAGGAGCTCGCCGACAAGCTCGCGCGGCTCGAACGACGCCGCGAGGCGCTCGGCAGCGTCAATCCGCTGGCCAAGGAGGAGTACGAGCGTGAGAAGGAGCGCCTGACCGAGCTCCGGGAGCAGCGCGCGGACCTCGAGGCGAGCCTGAAGGAGCTCGCCGACCTCCGCGACGAGCTCGCCGAGACGGTCGAGCGCCGCTTCGAGGAGACCTTCGCCGCGGTCCGTGACCACTTCCAGGAGGTCGCCGCCACTCTCTTCCCGGGCGGAGAGGGCCGGCTGCGCCTGACGCAGCCCGAGCTCGAAGGCGAGGACGAGGAAACGGAGCCGGGCGTCGAGATCGAGCTCCGGCCGGCGGGCAAGAAGGTGACGCGGCTCTCACTGCTCTCGGGTGGTGAGAAAGCGCTGGGGGCGATCTCCTTCCTGTTCGCGCTCTTCCTGGCGCGGCCGCATCCGTTCTACCTCCTGGACGAGGTCGAGGCCGCGCTCGACGACGCGAACATCGGCCGCTTCGTCGCGCTGCTCCGCCGCTACTCCGAAGAGGCGCAGTTCATCGTCATCACGCACCAGAAGAAGACGATGGAGGCGGCGGACGTCCTGTACGGCGTCACGATGGGCGCCGACGGCGTCTCGCAGATCGTCTCGCGCCGGCTCCCGCGCGAAGCCGTCGCCGCGTAGCCTCTCTCCGCGATGACGACCTGGAGCGCCCTGCTCGGCGACGAAGAGCGTGTCGAGGAACAGGAGGCCGAGCCCGGCTTCTTCGGGAAGCTGCGCGACTCGCTCGGCAAGAGCCGCCGCGCCCTCACCGGCCAGCTCGCGGCGGCGGCCTTCGACCCGGCCGACGACGAGGCCTGGGAGCGGCTCGAGGAGGCGCTGATCGCGGCCGACGTCGGCGTGCCGGCCACGGCCGAGCTCGTCCAGCGGCTCGAGGCGCGGGGCGTCGCCGGTGATCTGATCGAGCCGCTCGTCGAGGAAGCGTCGGCGATGCTCGGGGAACCCGGGACGCTGGCCGTCGGTCACAAGCCGAGCGTCCTGCTCGTCGTCGGCGTCAACGGCACGGGCAAGACGACGACGATCGGCAAGCTCGCGTACCACCTGAACGAGCACGGCCGGTCGGTGCTCGTCGCAGCCGCCGACACCTTCCGCGCCGCGGCCGAGGAGCAGCTCGAGATCTGGGCGCAGCGCGCCGACGTGGACTTCGTCGGCTCCGAGCGCGGGGGAGATCCCGCTGCGGTCGCCTACGACGCGATCGAGGCCGCCTCGGCCCGCGGTCGGGACATCGTCGTCGTGGACACGGCCGGCCGCCTGCACACCCAGACGAACCTGATGGAGGAGCTGGCCAAGATCCGCCGTGTGATCGAGAACCGTCTCGAGGGTGCCCCGCACGAGACGCTGCTCGTCGTCGACGCCACGACGGGCCAGAACGGCGTGCGCCAGGCGCAGCTCTTCGGGGAGGCGGTCGACGTGAGCGGCGTCGCGCTGACCAAGCTCGACGGCTCGGCGAAGGGCGGCGTCGCGCTGGCGATCGCCCACGAGCTCGGGCTCCCCGTCAAGCTCGTGGGCGTGGGCGAGGGGATCGAGGACCTGCGGCCCTTCAATCCCCGCGAGTTCGCCCAGGCCCTCTTGACCGACTAGCTCTCGACGCCGAACGCGATGTCGACGGTCGTCCGGTACTCGCTGATCCTGCCGTCCTCGACCTGCGCGCTCATCGTGACGACGTGCGCGCCGCTGATCCCGCGCACGGTCTTCGCCGCCTCCTGAACCGCAGCGTCTCCGGCCTTCGCCCAGCTCTCGGGTGACGAGCCGATGATCCGGACGACCTTTGCGACTGCTGCCATCTCTCCCGCTCCCTTCGTCGCTTGTCCGAGCGGCGGAGTCTAAGGCTCGGAGGTGGGTGGGAGATCCGGCCCCGTCGGCGGCTCGTCCGGCTCGGGCGTCGGCTCCGGGTGCGGCTCGGGCTGAGGCGGCGGCTCCGGCTGTGACGGTGGAGTGGGTTGCTCCAGGTCCGTCACTAGCCGATGGTGACGCTGTAGTCGCGGATCGGGTTATTGAAGGTGACGGTCATCTCGATGACCCTCATCGTGACCGGCTCGCCCGGCACTCCGTTGTCCTCCTCGTACCTCCGGACCGCGTCCTGCGCCGCTTGGGTGAAATTCACGTCCGAGTGCCCTTCATAGCTCTTCTGCTCTTCGACCGACATCGGTGCTCCTTTCGATGAGGCGTTTGTCCATGCGATCCTACGACTGAGCCGCAGACGACGCTGGGAGACGGGCGACTGCGGCGTGGTTGCCCTTTGCCTCGTAGAGGCTTCTGGCCTCCGCCAGCAGGCCGGCCTGCTCCGCGCCAGGACCGGTCACGTGCGCCAAGCAGGTGAGCGCGCGTCCTTCGAGATCCGGATAGTCCGTCTCGCTCGTCAGCGCGAGAGCCCTTTGGGCGAGCTCTTCCGCCGCCGTCCGGTCCTTCTCGGCGAGCCCACGGGCGCGAGCCATTCGCCAGAGAGCCTGGGTCACGATGTCGCTCGGCGGTGCATGCTCATCCGCGAACTCCGAGATCTCGATCGCCTCGGCGTTCCTCCCGTCGACCGCCAGAGCTTCCGCGAGGAAGCCTGCAAGCGTGGCCGTGGCGCTCATCGCGCCCATCTCCCGGACCGTGTCGTAGGCCCACTGGAGGACCGCGACCGCTTCGCTCTGCTGCCCGGCCAGCTGCTCGATGTCGGCCCCGATCAGCGAAGCGACCGTCGCGATCCGGAAGTGCCGGCCGAGCTCCTCGTGGATCGCGCGGGCTCGCGAGTACATGCTCCTCGCCTCGTCGAAGTCGCCCTGCATGGCCCGCAGCCCCGCGAGCACCGTGCCGACGGAGGCCTCGAGCAGACGGTCGCCCGGGTATTCCTCGAGGTACTCGTCGCAACGCGCGATCGCCTCGGAGACCGGAGTGCGGCCGTAATAGAGCGCCTGCACGTGCATGAAGGTCATGCCTGCGACCTCGGCGGTGTCGCCCGCCCGCCGCGCGTGCTCCAGCGCGCGCTCGAGCGCCTCTGCCCGGGCGCCCCACCTGCAAGCGTTCACCTCCGGCTCGCTCTTCAGCAGCCAGGCTCGTGCCAACCCGCGATCGTCGCCCAGCTCCTCGAGCAGCGGGATCGTGCGATCGGCGACGGATGAGTCTTCGAGCGCCGAGCCCTCGGGTGCGGTGAACGTCCGAAAGAACTCTCGCTCGATCGTGGTCCGCAGCTCGACTCGGCGGTCTCCGATCGCCACTGCGGATTCGAAGGCTTCGTCGAGCACGGGAGCCGCCCGGTCGAAGTCGCCGCTGCGCATCAACGTGGAAGCGAGCTCGGTCAGGAGCTCCGGTCGTCTCGGATGGTCGACGGGAAGCAGCTTGACGGCGCGTGAGATGAGGCTTGCGGCCGCCGAGGTGTCGCCACGCCGGAGTGCGCGGACGCCCGCTTCGGCCAGGCGCTCCCCGCCGCGGGTCGCGAGCAGGCCCGCGCCCTCTGCAACCGGCCCCAGCTCCTCCCGGTAGCCGTGCGACTGCTCGAGGTGGTAGCCGATGATCTCGTCCAGCTCCTTCGAGCGGTCGCCGACGGTCTCCTCGAGCCAGTCCGCGTAGCGTTCGTGCAGCTCCGCTCTCGTCTCCTTCGGGATGCCGAGGTATGCGGCATCGCGAATCAGGATGTGCCGGAACTTGAACGCGTCCTCGGAGATGAAGGTCGACTGAGCCGGCTCGATCAGCTCCTTGCGGGCGAGCGTCATCAGGCTGGCGCCGACGGCGGCCCGTTCGGGATCGGAAGAGAGCTCCGCGATGGCGGTCCGCCAGAACTCCTTGCCGATCACCGAGGCCCGCTCGATCACGGCGCGCTCGTCGCGTGCAAGCCGATCGAGGCGTGCTGCGAGCAGGGCGTGGATCGTGGGCGGAATCGCCAGGTCGGCCGAGGTCGTGCCGTTCTCGGTGAGCATGGCGAGCATCTGCTCGACGAAGAGCGGATTTCCCTCGGCCGCCCGGGTGATCCGCGAGAGCAATTCCTCTCCCACTTCCGTCTCGCCGCGGAGATGCTCGAGAAGCTCTTCCGCTTGCAGCTCCGAGAGCGGGTCGAGCGTGATCGCATCGCCGCGGGCGATCCAGGCAGGGTGGCGGTCGAGCAGCTCCGGCCGCGCGAGGCAGACGATGAGCATCGGCGCGTCGCGCACCCAGCCGCAGAGGTACTCGATCAGGTCGACGAAGGTCGACTCGGCCCACTGGAGGTCGTCGAAGCTGACGATCAAGGGCTGCTCCCGCGCCAGGTGCTCGAGCAGGCGGCGGACCGCCCACATCGTGTCCTCGGGCGAGGCGGACATCTCTCGGAGGCCGATCGCCCCCGCGATCTGCGCGGCGATCCGTTCCGCTTCCGGCTCCCCCTCCATCAGCTTCTCGATCGCCTCCTGCGAGAGCTCGTGCGCCGCGTCCCGGACGAGGTCCCTCAGCGGCCAGTAGGTGATGCCCTCGCCGTAGGGCAGGCAGCGGCCGAGAAGCACACTGGCCTCTTCGCGTGTGTCCGCCAGCAACTCGTTCATCAGCCGCGACTTGCCGATCCCCGCCGGGCCGAGCACGGTCACGAGCCGGCATGTCTGGGTGCGAACGGTCTCCTCGAAGACCTCGCGGAGCCGTCCGAGCTCGTCCTGCCGGCCGATCATCGGCGCGTCGAGCCGCCGCGCATAGGCCGGGGCCCCGGTGACGACAGCGAGCAGTCGCCAGGCGTTCACCGGTGTCGAGCGACCCTTCAGCTCGAGCGGCTCGAGCTCCTCGACGAGGATCGCGTCGCGCACGAGCCGGTACGTCTTCTCTCCCAGCAGGATCTCGCCCGGGCTGGCGGCGGCCTCCAGCCGCTGGGCGAGCGCAACCGCCTCACCGGTCGCAAAGGCGTGACCCTCCGTGGGATCGCCGGCGACCACCTCGCCGGTGTTGATGCCGGTCCGCATCCCCAGCTCGAACCCGTACTGGGCTCGGAGCTCCTCGTTCAGCTGCGCGAGCGCCTCGCGCAGCTCCGCGGCCGCCCGCACCGCGCGCAGCGCGTCGTCCTCGTGCAGGATCGGGATCCCGAACGCGGCCATGACCGCGTCGCCGATGAACTTCTCCACGGTGCCGCCGTGGTGCTCGAGCACGCGGCTGACCTCGATGAAGTAGCGCGAGATGACGTGCCTGTAGGTCTCCGCGTCGAGCCGCTCACCGAGCGGCGTCGAGTCGATCACGTCCGTGAACACGATCGTGACCGTCTTCCGCATCTCGCGCGGCGCCGAGCGTTCCCCGAGAGGGGCTCCACATGCGAGGCAGAACCGTGCGCGGTCTGGGTTGGCCTCGCCACAGCGGGGACAGGCGGCCATTTCCTGTTTTGAGTCTGGCACGAAGAAGCGCCTGAGTACACTGGCTAGCTTGTTCGATTCGCTCTCAGACCGGCTCCAGGCGGCACTCCACGAGGTTCGGGGCCGCGGCAAGCTCGACGAGGATTCGATCTCCCGTGCGATGCGCGAGATCCGCCTCGCGCTGCTCGAGGCCGACGTCAACTTCACCGTCGTCAAGGAGTTCGTGGCGCGCGTACGCGAGCGGGCGCTCGGCGCCGACGTGACGAAGAGCCTCACGCCGGGCCAGGAGGTCGTCCGCATCGTCCACGAGGAGCTGACGACGCTGATGGGGAGCGGCGGCTCGAAGCTCGCGTTCGCCAGCAAGCCGCCGACGGTGATCCTGCTCGCGGGCCTGCAGGGCTCGGGCAAGACGACCGCCTCCGCGAAGCTCGCGCTGCTCCTGCGCAAGGAAGGGCACTCGCCCGCGCTCGTGGCGGCCGACCTCGCGCGCCCGGCCGCGGTCGAGCAGCTCCGGCAGCTCGGCCGCGAGCTCCAGATCCCCGTCTTTACAGGGACAGACCCTGTTCAGGCGGTCGCCGACGGGATCGAGCAGGCGCGCACGCAGGGCAAGGACGTGGTCATCCTGGACACGGCAGGGCGCCTGCACATCGACGAGGCGCTGATGGAGGAGCTGGCCGCGGTGCGGAAGGCCGCGAAGCCGACGAACGTCCTGCTCGTGCTCGACGCGATGACCGGCCAGGAAGCCGTCTCCGTCGCGGAGTCCTTCCACGAGCGCGTGGCCTTCGACGGCGTGATCCTGACCAAGCTCGACGGAGACGCGCGCGGCGGCGCGGCGCTCTCGGTCAAGGCGATCACCGGCAAGCCGGTCAAGCTCGCGTCGATCGGCGAGAAGCTCGACCAGATCGAGTACTTCCACCCCGACCGCATGGCCTCGCGCATCCTCGGGATGGGCGACGTCCTGACGCTGATCGAGAAGGCCGAGCAGGCGGCGGACGAGGACGAGCAGGCGCGCCTCGAGCAGCAGCTCCTCACCGGCGAGTTCACGTTCGACGACTTCCTCACGAGCTACAAGATGCTCCGCCGCATGGGCCCGTTGAAGGGCGTCCTCTCGATGATCCCGGGCATGGGCAAGCAGCTCCAGGGGCTCGACATCAACGAGAAGCAGATGGGCCAGGTCGAGGCGATCGTCCTGTCGATGACGCCCAAGGAGCGCCGCATGCCGCACCTGATCGACGGCTCGCGCCGCAAGCGCATCGCGGCCGGCAGCGGCACGACGGTCCAGCAGGTCAACCAGCTGCTTTCCGCGCGAAAGCAGATGCAGAAGATGATGAAACAGATGAAAAAGGGCAAGATGCCGGGGCTCCCGCAAGAGCTCCTGCAGCAAGCGCAGCAACAACAAAGGAGATAGATGGCAGTTCGCATGAGATTGACCCGAGTCGGGTCGAAGAAGAACCCGATCTACCGCGTGGTCGTGGCCGACTCGCGCTCGCCGCGCGACGGCAAGTTCATCGAGATCGTCGGCCGCTACAACCCGCAGACCGACCCGTCGACGATCGATTTCGACGAGGAGAAGGTCAAGGAGTGGCTCTCGAAAGGCGCGACGCCGTCGAACACGGTCGCGCGCCTTCTGAAGAAGGCCAACGTCGGTGGCTGAGCTGCTCGCGCACCTCGCGCGGCAGCTCGTGGACGATCCCGACGCGGTCGAGGTGCAAGAGGTCGAGCAGGAGGGAGCCACGGTCCTCCAGCTCCGCGTCGCCAAGGAGGACGTCGGCAAGGTGATCGGACGCCAGGGGCGCATCGCCCGGGCGCTCCGCGCGATCGTCCGCGCGAGCGGAGCGCGCTCGCACCGGCGGGTCGTGCTCGAAATCCTCGAATAGATGCGCGTCGCGGCGCTGTACGACGTCCACGGCTTCCGCCTGGGGCTCGAAGCGGTGCTCGCCGAGATCGAGCAGGAGCAGGTCGATGCGATCGTCTTCGGCGGCGACCTCTTCCTCGGCCCGCAGCCCGCGGAGACCGCCGAGCTCGTGCGCTCGGTCGACGCCAGCTTCGTCCGGGGAAACTGCGACCGCGAGCCGGACGACTGGACGCGCTCGCAGCTCGACGACGAGACGATCGCCTGGTCGCAGGCCTGGCCGCTGACGGTCGAGCTCGACGACGTCCTCTACTGCCACGCCTCGCCGAAGGACGACATGCGCCCGATCCTCACCGAGGTGTCGCCGCCAGAGCGGTTCGACGAGGCGCTCGAAGGAATCGACAACCGGCTCGTCGTCGCGGGCCACACGCACATGCAGTTCAGGCGCGACCGCTGGGTCAATGCCGGCTCGATCGGCTGGCCGGCGGAGGACGACGTCGCCGCGTTCTGGGCGCTCGTGTCGGACGACGTCGAGCACCGCCGCACGCCGTTCGACGTGGAGCGCGCCGCCGACGAGATCCTCGCCTCCGGCTGGCCGGAGGCGGAGTCGTTCGTGGCCGAGAACATCCGCACGGCCCCGTCGCGCGCCGAAGCGATCGCCTGGTTCGAGTCGCGCGCGTGAGAGTCCGGGTCGGAAAGGTCGGAAAGCCGCACGGCCTCGAGGGCGCGTTCGTCGTCGAGGAGGGAAGCGACGATCCCGAGCGCTTCGCGAAGGGGGTCACGCTCCTCGTGGACGGTCAGCCCGCGCGCGTCGTCGAGTCGAAGCGAGCCGGAGGCCGTCCCGTGATCCGCCTCGACCGCGAGGTTGCGCGCGGCGCCGCGATCGAGGTCGAGCGCGAGCAGCTGCCCGAACCGGCGGAGGGCGAGTACTACGCGTTCCAGCTCGTCGGCCTCGAGGTCGAGGAGGAGGGCGGCGAGAAGCTGGGCCGCGTCACCGAGATCACGTCCGGCCCGGCGAACGACGTGCTCGAGCTCGACACGGGCCTCGCGCTGCCTCTGGTCGATGCCTGCGTGCGGAAGGTCGATCTCGCCGGAGGTCGAATCCTTGTTCAAACAGGCTTCACGCCTCGGTAGCTAACCTCCGTCGGCTCTGCGCATCGATGTCTTCACGCTCGTCCCTCACGCGTTCGCCTGGCTCACCGAGCAGCGGCCGCTCGCTGCCGTCCTCGGGACCGAGCTCGACCTTCGCCTGCTCAGCTACCGCGACACGACACCGCTCAACAAGGGGCAGGTGGACGACGACCCGTACGGGGGCGGCGCGGGCATGGTGCTGCGGGTCGACGTCGTCGCAGCGGCGCTCGACGCGGCCTACGGAGACGGCCCCGACCACCGGGTGGTCGCTCTGACGCCGCAGGGCCGCCAGCTCGATCAGGAGCTGGTCGAGGAGCTCGCCGGAGAAGAGCATCTGACGCTCCTCTCGTCCCGGTTCGAGGGCTTCGACGAGCGTATCGTCGAGCACCTGTCGAGCGATGCGATCTCGATCGGGCCGTACGTCCTGTCCGGAGGCGAGCTGCCCGCGATGGTGCTCGTCGATGCGATCGGACGCCGGCTTCCGGGAGCGCTCGGGAGCGAGGAGTCGGGCATCGAGGAGAGCTTCTCGGCGGAGCTCGACGGCGGGCTCGAGTACCCGCACTACACCCGTCCGCCCGAGTTTCGAGGCTGGCTGGTGCCGGACGTGCTCCTGTCCGGCGATCACGGACGGATCCAGGAGTGGCGGCGAGAGCAAAGTCGGGCAAGGACCGCGTCCTGAGAAACCCGATCGACGTTCTGACGCACGGCTTGCCGCGCCAGTGGCGGATTGCCATCGACTGGGCGATCACGATTCTGGGCGCGGTCGCGATCGTGCTCGCGATCAAGGCGTACGTCGTGAACCCGTACCGGATCCCGTCGTCCTCGATGGAGCCGACGCTGCACTGCGCGAGGCCGGGCAGCGGGTGCGAGTCGCGCTTCTCGGACCGCGTGCTCGCGAACCGGTTCATCTACCACTTCCGCGATCCGAAGCGGTCCGAGATCGTCGTCTTCAAGACGCCGCCGGCCGCGCAGGTCGCATGCTCGAGCGGCACCGGAGGCGGCGGCGGCGAGACCTTCGTCAAGCGCCTGATCGGGCTCCCCGGCGATCGCTGGCGCGAGCAGAACGGCTTCATCTACATCAACGGCAAGAAGCTCGACGAGCCGTATGTGAAGGCGGATCGCCGTGACGCGGAGACGATCCCGGAGAAGACCGTGCCCGACGGGCAGTACCTGATGCTGGGGGACAACCGCGCGTCGTCGTGCGACTCGCGGCGCTGGGGCACGGTTCCGCGGAAGAACCTGATCGGGCCCGTGTTCGCGATCTACTGGCCTCCCAGCCGCATCGGCTTCAAGTAGGCGATGGCGCGGCTCCCTCGTGGGAAGCTTCCGAAGGCGCTCTTCTTCCTGGCCATGCTCATCGCGGCGTTCTTCGTCGTCCTGTTCGTGACCTCGATCGCCTACCGAGTGCCGAGTTCCGCGATGGAACCGACGTTTCATTGCGCTAAGCCTGGCGCAGGGTGTGAGGCGAAGCGCATGGACCGAGTGCTCGTGTCGCGTTTCACGTACCGGATACGGGACCCCCGCCGCTCCGACGTTGCGGCCTTTCATGTGCCTGCGGCTGCCCTGGCCGCCTGCGGATCTACGGGTGAGAACGTCGTCTACCTCAAGCGCATCGTCGCTCTCCCGGGCGAGCGGTGGCGCGAGCAAAACGGGTTCATCTACATCAACGGCAATCGCCTCGTCGAGTCCTATGTCGAACCCCATCGTCGAGACTCCGAGACGATCCCCGAGAAGACCGTTCCCCAGGATGAGTACCTCATGCTCGGCGACAACCGATCGAGCTCTTGTGACTCGCGTCGCTTCGGCACCGTTCCGCGTGACGACCTGATCGGGCCGGTCTACGCCGTCTACTGGCCCCCCGGACGAATCGACTTCAAGTAGAGGGCTTCTCCGCTAGCATCTCGGCCAAGGCCCGCCGGGTCTCCTCGCCATGACGAATCCCATCGAGCTACTCGAACAGCGCCAGCTGCGAGCGGACCTGCCCCAGTTCAAGGCCGGCGACACCGTTCGCGTGCACTTCCAGGTGATCGAAGGACAGCGCCGCCGCGTCCAGGTCTTCGAGGGGATCGTCATCAAGCGCCAGGGCTCGGGCGTGCGTGAGACCTTCACGGTGCGCAAGCAGTCGTTCGGCGTCGGGGTCGAGCGGACGTTCCCGCTGCACTCGCCGAAGATCGAGAAGATCGAGGTGCAGGCGATCGGCGACGTCAACCGCGCGAAGCTCTACTACTTGCGCGCGAAGGTGGGGAAGAAGGCGCGCGTCCGCGAGGTGCAGCAGGGGCGAGCGGTATCCTCGGCGCGTGCCAAGGACGAGGTCCAGGAGCAGGCGCCGGCCGAAGAGCAGCCGGGCGCCGAAGCACCTGCCGAACAACAGCCTGTCGACGAGCAGCCCGGAGCCGAGCCCGCTGCCGAAGAAGCTGGCAGCCCTGAGCCCGAAGGAGAAGAGCCGGTTGCAGTCGGTGAAGACGGGGCAGAGGCTGCTGAGGTTCGACCGAAAGCTCGGCGCTCGCTTCGTCGCAGGAGCTGACGAGGCAGGACGCGGCTCGCTCGCCGGCCCGCTCGTCGTCGCCGGCGTTCTTCTCGATTACGACTCGTTGCGCGAGCATCGCGTTCGGCCGCTCGCGCAGCTGAACGACTCGAAGCAGGTCGCGCCGGAGGATCGCGAGGAGCTCTTCCGCGCCGTGCTCGCGTGCGCGGCGGGCGTCTCCGTCCAGGTGATCTCGCCCGGTGAGATCGACCGCTCCGGCCTGCACCGGTCGAACCTGAACGGGCTGCGCCGGGCGCTGCACGCGCTCGCGCCGCCTGCCGAGGCTTGTCTGGTCGACGGCTTTCGGCTGGGGCCGTCGGCGCCCGAGCACATCGCGGTCGTGGACGGTGACGAGCGGAGCGCCGCGATCGCCGCCGCGTCGATCGTGGCCAAGGTCGTCCGCGACCGGACGATGCGCCGCATGGACGCGCTCTATCCGCGCTACGGCTTCTCCTCCCATGTGGGCTACATCACGCCGACTCATTCGCGGCACGTCCGCGAGCACGGGCCGTGCCACATCCATCGGCGTTCGTTCCAGGCGCTCTGCTACCTGAGTGAAGAAGAAGCCGCCGCCCGGCTCGCCGCGGCCGTCTAACGCTCTCAACACTCGCGCGATCGGAACGCGCGCCGAGAAGCGCGCGCTCGCGCACTACCGGCTGCGCGGCTACCGCGTGCTGGCGACGAACCTCTGGATCGGCGGCTACGAGCTCGACCTCGTGCTGCGCCGCGGGCGGACGATCGTCTTCTGCGAGGTCAAGGCGAAGGGCGGCGCGGAGAAGGGCGATCCGCTGGAGATGGTCACGCCGGAGAAGGTGCGCCGCCTGCGCCAGGCGGCCGAGGCGTGGCTCGCCGCGAACCCGCAGCAGCCGGAGTTCGACGTGCGTTTCGACGTCGCCGCGGAGCGAACGGGCAAGCTCGAAGTGGTCGCGAACGCCTTCTAGCGCCGGCCGACGACGAGATTGACCCGGAATCCGCGGCGCCGGAGGGCACCCGGGCGCGGAGTCTGGCCGATCACGCGGCCCTGCAGCGATCTCCGCGAGCGAGCTTTGCGCACCCTGCCGACCGAGCAGTGCCTCGCCCTGACCTTCTTGCTTCGCGGCCGCGAGGCGCAGCCCGAGCACGCGCGGCACACGGCACCGGGTCAGCGGCGGCGGAGGTGGAGGTGGCGGCGGAGGAGGTGGAGGCGGTGGAGGTGGGGGCGGCGGTGGAGGTGGGGGCGGTGGTGGAGGTGGGGGCGGCGGTGGAGGTGGAGGTGGGGGTGGTGGCGGAGGTGGGGGTGGTGGCGGAGGTGGTGGAGTCTCCGTAATCGTCACCACGGCCTGCGGGTCGACCATCGTCCCGCTGCTCTCGTTCGACAGGTTCAGGAAGAACGTCTCGTCGGGCTCGCCGGCGCCGTCGTCGTTGATCGTCACGTCGACGTACTTCAAGCGCTCGTGTGGCGCGAACGTCAGCGTCCCCGACGTGGCGACGTAATCGTCCCCTTGATGCGCCGTCCCGTCCGCGGTCGCGTAATCGACCGTGATCGTGTTGTCCATCTCGCTGCTCAGGCGCACTGGGACATGAGCCACCTGGTCGGGCTCGTAGGCCAGCGTGTCGTCGGTCGTGATCTCCGGCCGCAGGCAGAGGTTGATCAGGTTCGCGCCTGAGTACGGCGACGCCCCGTAGAGCTGGCACCCGATGCGCTGCGAGAAGAAATCGGCGTCGTTGTAGAGCCGCATCGACGCCGACGGCGCCGCGTCGCGGACGAGGTCGTGCTCGATGTCGCGGAACGCGTCGTAGCGCTCGTCGCCGATGAGCTCTGCCGCCGCGTGCATTCGCTCGTTGAAGACCGGGTCGTTGAAATAGGAGTAGTTGAGGTTGTTCTCGCCGTCGTGGATCGTCGTCCCGTCGTACAGGAAGATCCAGTCCCACGGGTCGTCGTAGTCGGAGCACCAGCCCGTGCTGACGCCAAGGTCGAACGGCTCGCCGCGAATGCCCATGCGGTGGTAGATCTCGCCGCCGGACCATGCGACCCCGTTCACCTGGAAGCCGATGGCCTCGAGGTTCTGCTTGACGACGTCGTACTGCGCCAGATTGACTGCGCTGTTGTTCCGGTAGTAAACGGTGATCGGCCGCAACGGGTCTCCCGGATGCCAGCCGGCGAGGTTGCGCGCCCGCTCCAGGTCCGGATGCGCGGGATAGACGTCGATGTCCTCGTAGCCGGGCGTGCCCGGCGGGAGGTACTGATCGAACGGTGCCGCAAGGTAGCGGCCGGCAGCCTCCCCGTAGGCAGTGCGGTCGACGGCGTAGTTCACCGCCAGGCGCATGTTCAGGTTCGCAAAGAGGGGACGCTCCGTGTTCAGCGGCATGTAGCCGACGCAATTCACCGGGTAGGGGAACCACTGTTGGAGCCCGTGAGCTGCGGCCGGGCTGTCCGGCCCGTACTGATCGATGATGTCGTCGCGACGGCCTCCGGGGGCGTAGTCGAGGTCCCCGGAGATGACCTGGTTGATCAGAACGTCCTCGTTCAGGTTGAAGTCGTACTCGAGCGAGCCGAATCGCTGCGGCCGCGACCCGTGGTAGTTCGGATTTCGAAGTGCCGTGAGGTGCTGGTTGATCGCGTACGCCGAGATGTAATAGGGCCCTGCAGAGGGAATCGGAGCGAACTGCTCGACAGGCGGCAGCGTTGTCGGCACCGCGCAGGTGAACGGCATCGCGAGCAGTGTGAGGAACTCGCCCTGAGGGTGGATCAGGTGAATCGTCAGCGTGTCGCCCTGGGCGACGATCCCGGTGATCTCAGGGGCCTGTCCGTCGTTGTACGCGACCTCGCCGACGATGTTCGCGAAGAACTGGCTCGCTGGGGACGCCATGTCGTGGCTCAGCGTGCGCTCGAAGGTGTACTTCATGCTCTGCGCTGTTACGACGCCGCTCGCAGGCGGCGAGAATGCGAAGTCGTTCCGGATTTGGAACGTGTACGTGAGCCCGTCCTCCGAGATCGTCGGCATCGCAGCCGCGATCTCGGGCCGCAGTCGTGAGCCCTCGGGCGCCTGCGTGTCTGGGTAATTGATGAGCTTCGCGCAGGTCGCGTACTCCAGCTGCCAGGACGTGGTGAGGTAGGCGAGCGCTGGATCGTCCTGCCACGACGCACCGGTCGTGCCGATTCGGAAGGTCTCTGTGCGGGGCGCCTTCGGCGAGGCTGAGACCGAGGCTGCAGCCGTGAACGCAAGCGCGGCGAGGCAAAGGAACAGGAGCGGGATGAGCCTTCGGGGTCGCTCTGCGGCTTGCACGTGTCTCCTCCCTGACTCGTGCAACTCAACACAAATGTCTATGGGCAGTCAATAGGAGACGCCGAACACCCGTAGAAGTTGATTCGGGCGATGGCTCCGACGCAGGAAGCCCTGTACCGCGACATCGACCTCGAGCTCTCCTGGTCGGAGCGCGACCTGCCCGAGCGGGAGCGGACGAAGCACGTCCACCGGCTGCACCCGTACCTCGGGAAGTTCGTGCCGCAGCTGGTCGAAGCGATGCTCGACCGCCACCTGCCGCGTGCGAAGAACGTCCTCGACCCGTTCGCGGGGTCGGGGACCACGCTCGTTCAGTCGCTCGAGAGCGGTCGCGACGCGACGGGGGTGGACGTGGCCGCATTCAACTGCCTGCTCATGCGCGTCAAGACGGCCGAGTACAACCTGTTCTCGCTCGAGCACGAGCTGCGCGACTCGCTCCGACGGCTCGAGGCCTTCACTGGGATGCGCCCACCGCGGCCGAGCGCGTACGTCGACAGCTGGTTCGCGCCGCAGGCCGCCGCGGAGCTCGTCTTCTACCGCTCGCTGATCGACGACTACGAGCACGCGGACGTGATGCGCGTCGTGCTCACGCGCGCCGCCCGGTCGGCCCGCCGGACGACGCACTTCGACCTCGACTTCCCGCGTGAGCCACAGACCGAGGAGTACTGGTGCCACAAGCACCGCAAGACATGTCGTCCGGTCGAGCGCGCCGAGCACTTCCTGCGCCGCTACGCCCTCGACACGCTCGCGCGGATCCGCGACTTCTCGCGCGTGCGCGCGCGAGAACCTGTCGCCACGGTCCTGCACGGCGATGCGCGCGAACTCGATCTCGGCGGCCCGTTTGACGGGATCGTCACCTCGCCGCCGTATCCGGGGCTGATCGACTATCACGAGCAGCATCGCTATGCGTACGAGCTCCTCGGCCTCGCGGACGACCGCGATCACGAGCTGGGCGCGGCCGAGCGGGGCAGCGAGCGCGAAGGCGATCGGCGACTACGTGGTCGGCATCGCCGGAGTCTTCGCGAACGCCCGCAAAGCGTTACGGCCCCGCGCGCGGGTCGTGATCGTGATCAACGACCGCCGCGAGCTCTACCCCGAGATCCTCGAGCGCGCCGGCCTCACGATCGAGACGCGCTACCGGCGCCACGTCAACCGCCGAACCGGCCGTCGCGCGGGGGAGTTCTTCGAGGACGTGATCGTCGCGCGCTAGCCGGGTGGCGGCGAGGGCGGCGGGATCCGCTGCGAGTCGTCGACGCTGTAGATGTTCCAGCTGTGCGTCTTGCAGCGGACGCTGTCGTAGTAGACGCGCGTCGTGATCACGTCGCCCGGAGGCCGGACGGGAATCCGGTGTGCGAAGCTCACGTCGAGATCCCGGCCCTGCGGGAGTCTTGCTATCACCTCGGGGCCGCCGCCGACGGGCTGCCTCAGGAGCTGCGCCGACTTCCCGCAACCTCGGTTGCTCTGGCCGTAATAGACGGTTCCGTACTCGTTCACCGAAGGGCTGTAGACGACCTTGCCGGCGGTCGCCGGGACGGGCGTCGTGCTCGCCGAGGCGAGGTCGTAGCGGAAGATCTGGCAGCGCGGATACGGATTGCACTTCGCCCACACGGCGAAGTTTCCGTTCAGCTGGCCCGCGCTGACGATGCCGTTCTTGTTCTCGAGCTGGTCGAGCACGCGCTGCTCCCCCGTCGTCAGGTTGGCGAGAAGCACGAGCTGCCGGTCACGGCTGTACGCCTGGCCGCGGCCGAAGAGCACCCAGCCGCCGGAGATCGTCGCGCAGCACTCCCACTGCGGCGTGTTGATTCCAGGGGGCATTGCCTGGAGCCTGCGGGTCGTCAGGTCGTAGAGCCGGAGGTCCGAGCGGGCGGCGCCCCGGATCAGCTGGTAGACGAGCGTCGTCCTGTCGATCCCGCCGGCGTAGGCCTGCGTGTTCTTCGGGTTGACCTTGAAGGCCTTGTGGCCGGTCTGCTGCGCGAAGAGGTCGAACGGGCTCGTCTGCTTCGCGCGGCTCTTCGACCACACGAACCAGTCGTCGCTCGCCGCCGGCCCGACCTCGTTTCGGGGGCCAACCTTGACGGGTGCGGGCGCGGTTGCCGCAGTCGCCGCGAAGGCGATCGTGAGCGCGGCGAACGCGGCGAACGGAAAGAGTCTCTTTCGGCGCGGTTGCGTCACAGACATGTGAGCATCGGCACCCTAACTTGAGTCGGGTGCTTGCGCGCACCGTCACCCATGCTCTGGTGGGCCTCGACACCCGCCGCGTGGAGGTCGAGGCTCATCTCGAGAGCGGCCTGCCGGGGTTCGCGATCGTCGGGCTCGCCGACCGGGCGTGCCAGGAGGCGAAACACCGCGTGCGCAGCGGGATCGCCTCGGCCGAGCTCGAGTGGCCCATGCGGCGGATCACAGTCAATCTCGCGCCCGCGGGGCTGCGCAAGGAGGGCTCGGCATTCGACCTGCCGATCGCGCTGTCCATCCTCGCGGCCTCGGGGCAGATTCCGAGCGACCGGCTCGAAGAGCACGCGGCCGTGGGCGAGCTCGCGCTCGACGGGCGACTGAGGCCCGTCGGTGGGACGCTCGCGCTGGCGGAGGCCGCGCGTCGTGCCGGGTTGCCGCGGATCCTCTGCGCCGCGCGGTCCGCGCCGGAGGCGGCCCTCGCAGGGATCGAGCCGGTTCCCGTGTGGCACCTCGGCGAAGCGGCTGCGTATCTCCGCGGCGAGCGTGAGCCCGAGCCCTGGGTCGAGCCGAACGGCCTTCCGCTCGAGAAGCCGGAGCTCGACCTGGCCGACGTCCGCGGTCAGGAGCGGGCTCGCCGGGCGATCGAGATTGCAGCCGCAGGAGGTCACAACCTGCTCCTCGCCGGGCCTCCCGGCACAGGGAAGACCATGCTCGCACGCCGCTTGCCGGGGATCCTGCCGTCGCTCTCGACGACCGAGGCGCTCGAGGTCACGCGGATCCACTCCGTCGCGGGCCTGCTGGCGGCCGACCGTCCGCTGATCACGTCGCGCCCGCTGCGCTCACCGCACTACAGCGCGTCGGTCGCTGCGCTCGTCGGCGGCGGGCCGAACCCCCGACCCGGGGAGGTCAGCCTCGCGCATCGAGGTGTGCTCGTCCTCGACGAGTTCGCGGAGTTCCAGCGGCCGGCGCTCGAGGCGCTGCGGCAGCCCCTGGAGGACGGGGTCGTGAGCATCGCGCGGGTGGGCGGGAGGGCCGTCTTTCCGGCGCGGTTCCAGCTCGTGGCGGCGATGAACCTGTGTCCGTGCGGTGCACGCGGCGATCCTGCGGCGGACTGCAAGTGCTCGCCGCAGAGGCTCTCGGCCTATCGGGACAAGCTGTCGCGGGCGCTGCTCGACCGGTTCGACCTGATCGTCGCCATGCCGCGGCCGCGCGCGGCCGAGCTCGCGGCTCCTCCCGGCGAGGCGTCCGACGCGGTCCGGCACCGCGTCGCGGCCGCGCGGGCCCGACTCGAATCGGCTCGACCGGATTGGTCGAAGGAGGCGGTCGAGCTTCTCGACCGCGCGGTGGAGCGGCTTCCGCTTTCGGGACGCGGCCGTGCGCGGGCGCGTCGCGTCGCCGAAACCGTCGCGGCGCTCGCAGGCGAGGCTGCGGTCGGCGCGGAGCACCTCGGGGAGGCGCTCGCCTATCGCTCGCCGACGGAGCTGGGCGCGCCGTGAGCGACCTCGCCCTGGCCGCCTTCGCCGCCGCGAACGAGGCCCACCTCGTGCGAGCTCCGCGGGACCGGGCCTTCCGGACCTTCGCCCGGGCCTTCGACGAAGCCGCCTACCTGGCCCGGCTTCGCGAGCAGGGAGTCGAGTGGATCGGACGCGACGATCCACGCTTCCCACCGCTTCTCGGGGCGATTCACGACCCGCCGCCCGGGCTGTTCGTTCGCGGAGTCTCCGACGTCGAGGTGCTGCGGGGGCCGACGGTTGCGGTCGTGGGCGCGCGGGCGTGCTCGCCGTACGGGTCGCACGTGGCGCGGATGCTCGGGCGCGAGCTGGGCGGTGCGGGGCTGGTCGTGGTGAGCGGGCTCGCGCGCGGCGTCGACGGAGAGGCGCACCGCGGCGCGCTCGACGCGGGCGGGACGACGATCGCGGTGCTCGGCTGTGGGATCGACCGCGACTATCCGGCCGCGCACCGCGAGCTGGCCGCCCGCATCCGGGCGACTGGAGTCGTCGTCTCCGAGTACGCGCCGGGAGTCGAGCCTGCACCGTGGCGGTTCCCGGCGCGGAACCGTTTGATCGCCGGGCTGTCGGCGGCGACGGTGGTCGTCGAGGCGCGCGACCGGAGCGGTGCGCTGATCACGGCCGACCTCGCGCTCGAGGAGGGGCGCGAGGTCTTTGCAGTGCCTGGTGAGATCACGTCGGCGCTCTCGTCGGGGACGAACGACTTGCTCAAGCTCGGCGCGACGCCGCTGACGCGGGCCGAGGACGTGCTCGACGTCTTCGGGCTGGTCGGGACGGAGAGCGTGGCGGCGGAGGTCGGGCCCGTCGCGGCCAAGGTGCTCGAGCGGTTGCGGGACGGCCCGGCGAGTGCCGACGAGCTGGTGCGCTCCACGGGCCTCGATGCCGGCTCTCTGGCCTCGGCGCTGACCGAGCTCGAGCTGGCCGGGTGCGCAGTCGCGGGAGGTGGTGTGTACAGGGCGAACTAGCATCGACAACTCAATGGCCGACTCGTACTGGCTCGGCGAGCCCTCGGATCCGATTCTGCGCGCGAGGAGCGATGGGCGCCCGGACGTGGTCGTCGTCGGGGCGGGCGTGACCGGCTGCTCCTGCGCCCTCACGCTGGCGGAGGGCGGCCTGCGGGTGCGCGTGCATGAGGCTCGGCAGGTCGCTTCCGGCGCGAGCGGGCGGAACGGCGGCTTCGCGCTGCGCGGAGGGGCGATGTCGTACCCGCGAGGCCCGGGAACGATTCGGCGCGGACCGCGCGCGGGCGTTCTGGCGCTTCACCGAGCGCTCCCTCGACCGGATGGAGTCGCTCGCGGGCGATGCGTTCCGGCGCGTCGGGAGCCTCAGGCTCGCCGACGACGAGGAGCTCGACGCGATCCGCGCCGAGTACGAAGCCCTGCGCGAGGACGGCCTCGACGCGGAGTGGCTCGAGGACCTTCCTGGGCGGCTCGCGACCCTCTTCCGCGGCGCGATCGCCCACCCGACCGACGGGTCGCTTCAGCCTGCCCGCTGGGTGCGGCGTCTCGCGGCGCGCGCGGCCGAGGCCGGAGCCTGCATCGTCGAGGACAGCCGCATCGAATCGCTGGACGAGCTCGAGGCCGACCACGTCGTGATCGCGACCGACGGCTACACGAGCGGCCTGCTTCCGGAGCTCGACGCGGCAATCCGTCCAGTGCGGGGCCAGGTGCTCGCGACGGAGCCGCTCGCCGAGACGCTGTACCCGCGCCCGCACTACGCGCGCCACGGCTTCGATTACTGGCAGCAGACACCCGACAATCGCCTCGTCCTGGGTGGGCGCCGCGACACGAGCCTCGAGACCGAGTTCACGAGCGAGGAGTCGATCACCGACCCGATCCAGCAGCAGCTGACCGCGTTCGCGACCGAGCTCCTCGGCGAGGAGCCGCGCGTCGAGCACCGCTGGCCGGGCATCTTCGGCGCGACCGACGACAGCCTCCCGCTCGTCGGCCAGGTTCCCGGGCACGACAAGGTCTGGGTCTCAGCCGGCTACTCGGGCCACGGCAACGTCATGGGCCTCGCCTGCGGCGAGCTCGTGGCGCAGGCGATCGTGGGAACGCCTGCGCCAGAGCTCGAGCTGTTCGATCCCGCGCGGCTTCTCTACGCGGAAGCCGACTGAGCGCCCATGCCCTCGGGCATCGGGGCCGAGTCGTCGCTCTGCCAGACGGAGAACTCGTTGCCGTCAGGATCCTTCGCGTGGGCGAACCAGCCCATGCTCGGGACGGGCATCTTGTCATCGGTCTCGCCGCCGAGCTCACGGATCCGGTTCAGCTCTGCGTCGATGTCGTCGGCCTCGAAGTAGACCCGGATCCCCTTGTCCTCGCTGGGGTAGATGGCGCCTCCGGGCTCGCCCTCGAACATGTGGTACTCAGGGGCGTCCTCCTGCCCTTCCGCATAGTTCTTGAACGACCAGCCGGTCAGCTTGCCCCAGAACTGGGTCGCCTGCGCCGTGTTGCCCGAAGGGATCTCGATGTGGACGATCTTGCCCTTCATCCCTCTCCTCTCGTCGCGTCTCTCGGTCCTCTGGACGCTACCGAAAGGCGCTCTCGTCAGTGCGCGAAGATCACCTTCAGGAGGACGATCGCGAGCCCCAGGCCGACATTGACGGCGATCGTCAAGGCGGTTCCCGCACGCCCGAGGCCCTCGACGTGCGCGTATCGCACACCCTGCGCGGCAAGGGTGGCCGTGCCGACGCCGATCGCCAGCCACACTGCAGCCGCGTGGCCGATCAACCCGATTGCTCCCAGGATGAGCGCCAGGGTCGGCAGAACGACCGCGAGCAGAATCGAGAGCTCGCGGCGCGCGATCGCTTCGAGCTCGGAGATGTCCAGACGCCGGCCGAGCGCGATGCTCTCTCCGAGACCGTCGGCGTAGACATGGGCGAACCAGAAGATCAGGGCGGTCAAGACGACGACCGCGACAAGTCGCCAGGGCTCGTCCTCGAACGCAGGTCCGCCTGCGGCCAACGCCGTCATGACGACGATCGTGCCGTACACGGTGCCCGAGATCGTCTTCGTCGAGCCGAGCAGAAGCCTCCGGAAGATGCCCGACATGGGCTACAAGTCGACGCTTTGAACGTCGAGCTGCTCGACGCGCTCGGTCGCCGCTAGCGCGATCGCGAGGTCCTGGATCGCCAGCCCAGTCGAGTCGAAGGTCGTCATCTCCTCGTCACTCTCCCGTCCCGGCGAGTCACCCGTGAGGACGGAGCCGAGCTCCGTGATGCCGTCGCGCCGGAGCTTGCCGGCCTCGACGGCGTGCACGAGCTCGCCGTTGTGGCTGGCCTGCTCCCAGTCGTCGGCGAAGATCCGCGTCCGGAGAAGTTCGTCGACCGCGATCTCAGCCTTCCCCGGGCCGTCGGCGCCCATCAGGCTGACGTGCTGGCCCGGCTGGAGCGACCCTTCGGGGAGGAGCACCTCGTGGCCGGGCGTCACCGTCACGACCAGGTCGGTGGCCAGCGCTTCCTCTCGGCTCCCCACGCTCGCCCCGAGCTCGTCGGCCGCTCGCCGGGCACGCTCTTCGTCCATGTCGAAAAGCGCGACGTCCCGGCCGCGGGCCAGGAAGGTCTTCGCCGCGGCGATGCCGTTCACGCCGGCTCCGACAACCGCGGCCGTGCCCGCGTCCGCGCGTCCTA
>CAVTQI010000008.1:0-24803 GCA_963736835.1 uncultured Actinomycetes bacterium | reverse complement strand
GCGTGCAAGCGCTGCTCGGAGGGCGCACTGGTTCGCTGAGCGGGAAGAGCGTCCTCGTCACCGCCGGCGGCACCCGCGAGCCGCTCGACGCGGTTCGCTACGTGGGCAACCGCTCGTCCGGTCGGATGGGCGTGGCGCTCGCCGAGGAGGCGCGGCGCCGCGGGGCGGACGTGACCCTCGTAGCCTCGAACATGACGGTCTCGGCTCCGGACGGCGTGGAGGTCGTCGATGCGCCGACCGCGGCCGACGTGCAGCGCGCCGCGGGCGCCATGGACGCAGACATCGTCCTCATGGCCGCCGCGGTCTCCGACTACAGGCCGTCGCAAACCGACACCGCCAAGCGCCCGAAGGACGACAACAGATGGACGATCGACCTCGAGGCCACCGCAGACGTCCTCAAGGGGCTCGGTGAGCGCCGCACGAACGGCCAGGTGCTCGTCGGCTTCGCGGCCGAGACGGCGGCCGACGGGCTCGACCGTGCGCGCGCCAAGCTCGCTGACAAGAACGTCGATCTGGTCGTCTACAACGACGTATCCAGAGAGGACGTGGGTTTCGATTCGGAGGACAACGAGGTCGTGATCGTCTCCGCGCAAGGCGAGCGCGTCGTGGAAAGGGCGCCGAAAGAGGCGATCGCCGCAGCCATCCTGGACGAGGTCGAGCGGCTCATCTGATGCAGGAGCCCACCACCTCGACCGAGCAGTCGGCCGACCTCATCCGGCTCCTCGCCGCGAACCTCGCCAAGGTCATCCACGCGCCGGCGGAGACGCTCCGGCTCTGCGTTCTCTGCCTGGTCAGCGAGGGGCATCTCATCATCGAGGACTTCCCGGGCGTGGGGAAGACGATGCTCGCCAAGGCGGTGGCGCGCTCGCTCGATTGCTCCTTCTCGCGACTGCAGTTCACGCCCGACCTTCTGCCGTCCGACGTCACGGGCGTCAATGTCTTCAACCAGCGCTCGAACGAGTTCGAGTTCCGGCCCGGCCCGATCTTCGCGAACCTTCTCCTCGTCGACGAGATCAACCGCGCCCCACCGAAGACGCAGGCCGCGCTCCTCGAGTGCATGCAGGAGAACCAGGTCACGATCGACGGCATCAGCTACTCGCTCGGCCGGCCGTTCATGGTCATGGCGACCCAGAACCCGATCGAGTACGAGGGCACCTATCCATTGCCGGAGGCGCAGCTCGACCGCTTCACGATGCGACTCGACATCGGCTACCCGCAGCCCGACCAGGAAGCGCGGATGCTGTCCGAGCAGACCAGCGACCCGCCGCTGGAGGAGCTCGAGCCGGTGACGAACGCGACCGGGATCGCCGACGTGATCGAGGAGGCGACGCGCATCTTCGTGGAGCCGAGCCTGAGCCGGTACGTCGTCGACCTCGTCCGCCAGACGCGAAGCGACCAGCGGCTGTACCTGGGTGCGAGCCCGCGGGCCGGGATCGCCCTGCTGCGCGTCTCGAAAGCCCGTGCGCTCGCCGACGGGCGCGACTACGTGCTTCCGGACGACGTCCAGGCCGTCGCCACGGCCGTCCTCGCGCACCGGCTGATCCTCGGCCCCGAGGCGCGGGCGAACGGGACCGCGCCGCAGCAGCTCGTGCGAGAAGCCGTCGAACGAACCCCAGTCCCGGCGTAGCGTGGCCGGGCTGACCGAACGCGGTCGGCTCGCACTCCTGCTCGCCGGCGGGATTTATCTCGTCGCGTGGGGCTTCGGCTCCAAGGCCTTGTACCCGGTCGCCATCGGTCTCGCGCTGGCCGTGCTCGGGGCGCGGATCTGGGTCGTGATCATCCGGCAGCCCGTCACGCTACGGCGACGGCTGGGCGCGCGAGAGTATGTCGAGGGCGACGACGTCACGATCGGCCTCGAAGCCACGCCGCTGCGCCATCCTGGCCCACGCACGCTCGAGGTCTACGAGCGGATCACGAAGCTCGGCGAGCGTCGAGTGCAGCTCAACCGCCGGGGGCTACCGCTTCTCGTCCGCTACATCCTCCCCGCGATGCGCCGCGGGCGGTACAGGTTCGAGGCGGTGCGCGCGGTCTTCGAGGATCCATTCGCGCTCGCCCGGGCCGAGCAGCTCCTCGGCGCGGAGTCGACGCTCCTCGTCTACCCGCGCCTCGTCGAGCTCGACCGCGTTTTTTCGGAAGCCGGGGGCGCGACGCAGGCGGGCGGGCGCGTGCTCCTGCGGCGCACGGCCGGCTTCGACCTGCACAGCGTCCGCGAGTACCAGCAGGGCGAATCCCTGCGCAAGGTGCACTGGAGGACGACCGCGCGCCGCGGCGCGCTCATGGTCAAGGAGCTCGAGGACATGCCGCACGACGAGGTGGCGGTCGTGCTCGACGCCGACCAGCGTTTCGTCGTCGGCGAGTCGTTCGACGTGCAGGTCCGCGCGGCCGGGTCGATCCTGCGGGCGAACGCGATGCGCGTCGCGGCGAGCCCTGCTCACGATCACGGCGTCCACGCCCGCGACGTGCGAGGTCTCGTCGATCGACGGCGAGTGGCGTGTGGCGCTCGAGCTCCTGGCGGCCGCGGAGCCGACCGGGACCGAGCCGGTTGCCCGCTTCCTGGAGCGTGATGCGTCCCCGGCGGCCCAGGCGATCGAGCTCGTGGTCGTGACCGCCTCCCTCGACCAGGCGCTCGTCGACTCGCTGCTCGACCGCGCGTTCGCCCGCCGGCCGGCCTCGCTCGTCTTCGTCGACTCGACGAGCTTCAACGGCGCGGACGCGGTGCCGAGGAGAGAGCCCGCGCTGCTCCGGCTCCAGGGAAGCGGCGTCCCGGTCGCGGTGCTGCAGCGCGGCGACGATCTCGCCCTGAAGCTGACCGGGCTCGAGGAGGCCCACGCGGCGCATGGCTAGGACGGCCGCCTTCTCGATCTCGCTGGGGATCCTCTTCGCGTGGAGCTGGAGCCGTCTCGAGGAGCCGCGCGCCGGACTCGGTCCCCTGCTGCTGATGGTCGCGCTCGGAGTCGCGCCCGCATTCCTGCCGACGCGGCGGCTGCGTCTGGCCGGGGTCGGCCTCGCGCTGTTGCTGGCGGCGGCGTACGCGCTCGACGCACGGCCCTATTCCCTGGGCACGCTGCTCAGCCGGGCCGGGCGCGGCTTCCTCGACTTCTACGACGTAACCGTTCCGTTCGACGGCTCGGCGCATCGAATGATGAACGGGGTCGTGCTGCTCGCGGTCTTCCTCTTCACCGTGCTGGCCGCGCTCGCCGTCCGGGCTCGGCTCCCGCTCGTCGCCAGCCTGGTGATGGTCGCCGGCGCGGGGTGGCCCGCCACGATCTATCCGACGCACGACGACCTCGGCCGCGGGGCCGTCCTGCTGATCTTCGCCCTCGCGCTGGTCGCCCAGCTGAAGCCGAGCGGGCGGCGTGGTGCGCCCCAGGTGCTCGTGGGCGCGGCCCTCGTCGTGCTCGCGCTCGTCGCCTCGAGCTCCGGTGCCGTCGCCAAGCCGCAGTTCCTGGACTGGCAGAACTGGGATCTCTCGAAGAAGGAGGGCCCGAGCGTCAGCGTCTCGTACGTGTGGAAGGCCAACTACAGCGGGATCAGCTTCCCGAAGAAACGGACGCGTGTCTTCACCGTGCGCGGGCCGTCTCGCTCGGTCTACTGGCGGGCGACGACGCTGGACTCCTTCGTCAAGGACCACTGGCGCGAAGAGCAGCTCTCGGTCGACCCGATCCCGTTCTCGGTCGGCAACACGAATCTGGACGCCGTGTACGACACGTCGATGCTGCCGGACTCCGCGATCGACGCGCACAACTGGAGCACGGCGACGGTTCACGTGGAGGCGCTCCGCGACACCCACCTGGTGAGCCCGAGCGGCGTGGTCGCCTATCAGAGCGGCCCGGTCGCCGATGTCAACTACTCGACCGACGGTGTCGCGCAAGCGCTCGAGCCGGTCCCGCGGGACACGCAGTACACCGCCTGGGCCTACCAGCCGCAGCCGAAGCCCGCGCAGCTCGCCAGGTCGCCCGCGACGTACCCGAGCTCGATCGCCGACGACGGCGCATATCTCGAGGTCGCGAGGGGACGGTTCGTTCCGCCGTTCGACACGTTCAAGCGGACGGAGTGGCTTGGCGACGCCTTCTCGGACCCGGCGCTACGCGCTTACAAGCCGCTTTATCACCAGGCCGAGACGATCGCCGGTGGTGCTCACAATCCCTACGCGGCGGCGGTCGCGATCGAAGCGTGGCTCCGCTCGAGCGGGAACTTCACGTACAGCGAGCAGCCGCGCCAGATCCGGGGGATCCCGCCGCTCGTCGCGTTCGTCACGCGTACCAGAGCGGGCTACTGCCAGCACTTCGCGGGCGCGATGGCGCTCATGCTGCGCTATCTCGGGATCCCCGCGCGGGTCGCCGCGGGCTTCACGAGCGGCGCCTTCGACCCGGCGAGCCCTGGGGCAACCGAAGGCACCTGGCGAGTCAACGACCGCAACGCCCACGCCTGGGTCGAGGTCTGGTTCAAGGGCTACGGGTGGCTTCCGTTCGACCCGACACCTGGCCGCGGCAATCTTGGCGGCCCGTACACGTCCTCCTCGATCTCGTTCGACGCCCAGGGAGCGGAGCAGGTGCTGAAGTTGAGCGCCATGGCCGCGGGCGTGCTGGGCGGAGTGCTCGGCCATCCCGGGCAGTCCGGCCCCGGCTCGGCAGGGGCGACCGGCGGTGACGTGGCCAAGGGGCGTGGAGGCGGCTCAGGCGGTCGGAACGCGGGCATTGCGCGCTTCGTCGTGCTCGGAGCTGTCGCGCTCGTCCTGCTCTTCCTGACCGTGAAGGCCGTCGTCCGGCGCCGCCGCTTCTTGAGCAACGACCCGCGGGAGATCGCGACCGCGTGCAGGCGGGAGCTCGTCGGCTACCTCCTGGACATCGGGATCACGATCCCTCGGACACTGTCGCTCGCAGACCTCCGTGAGCACGTGCGGAAACGGACCGGGGTGGACTCGGGGCGGCTCGTCGCGACCATGGGGCTCGCGCGCTACGGGCCGCCGGAGGCATCCGCCGCGGCCGCGCACCAGGCGAAGTCGGAGCTCCGCGCCGTCCGCAAGAGCCTCCGCCGGGCGATCCCGTTCAAGCGCCGCGCTCGCGGCCTCTTCTCCGTCCGCTCGCTGCTTGCTTCCTAGCGTTTCAGCCGCCTCGCCGCGGGAACTGCAGGAGAGACGCGTTTCCGTATCGTGGGGGTAGATGGGCGAGAGCGAGACCTACGACCTGTTCCAGAAGGGAAGGAAGCACCTGGAGCTCGGCATGGCCGCCCAGGCGACGGTGGCGCTCGAGAAGGCGAAGCGCCGCGAGCCCGAGAAGGCGTCGATCCGTGAGGCGCTCGCAATCGCCTATTTCCGGCTCCGGCGCTACCGCGAGGCCGAGGAGGAGTTCCGCGCGATGCTCGACCTCGCCCCGACGGACGACTACGCGCACTACGGCCTCGCCCGCGCGCTCGAAAAGCTCGGCCGCACGAATGAGGCGAGGGGCCATCTGAAGCTCGCGAAGTCCTTGCGGCCGGGGAGCGAGCACTACGCCGCCCGATTGCGGGCACTCGACCGCGCTTGAGAGCGGTCGTCCAGCGCGTCGCCGGCGCGCGCGTCCTCGCGAACGGAGAGATCGTCGGAGAGATCGGCGCCGGTCTGTGCGTGCTCCTCGGTGTTGCACGGGACGACGACGCGGCGTCAGCCGAGCGGCTGGCGAATCGCGTGGCGCGCCTGCGGATCTTCGAAAACGACGAGGGCAAGTTCGACCGGAGCGTCCTCGACGCGGACGGTGCGGCGCTCGTCGTGAGCAACTTCACGCTGATCGCGGACACCGGCAAGGGAAATCGCCCGAGTTTCTCGGATGCTGCAGAGCCCATCCAGGCCGAGCTGATCTACGAGAGCTTCTGCGCGACGCTGCGGGAGCTGGACGTGTCCGTCGAGACGGGCACCTTCGGAGCGCGCATGCGCGTCGAGCTCGTCAACGACGGCCCGGTCACGATCATTCTCGACTCCTGAACCGTTTAGCCGAGCCGATACTCGATCCCGTCCAGGGTGTGTTGAGAGCAGCAGCCTGCTGGTTGGACGGCGTAGACGCTTCCATCCGCATAGATCGCGATCCAGACCGGGCTTGCACCGCCGGCGGCATTGATCGAGGCGAAAAACGTGTCCCTCGTCGGCCGATAGCCGGCAGGCAGCGTGAACACGAGCGCGGCGGTTCCACCCGTGATGTAGCCCTTCAAGTGGACCACGCTGAAGATGTCCTTGTAGTAGGCGGCCGTCTCGATGTAGCCCGGGGCGTAGTTGTGCCAGCTGTTCTGGAAGGCGGGTTGACCCGGCTGTCCGACCTCGTGCCAGGACTCGCTCGGGCGAATCGTCGGGTTCGGATAGCTCCCCGTGAGATCTCCGCCTGCCGGGCCCGACGATGGGCCTGGGGGGCCCTGGAGGCCCTGGATACCCTGCAAACCTCGTGGTCCTCGCTGCAGTTGGCCCCGTTTGAAGTCCTTCTTGAGCAGTGAGTAATTCCTCACCTGCTTTGTCGTGACGCTGTTCGCGGGCAGTCGAATCGCCGAGTATCCGACTCCGCCGAGCGAGATGAAAAGGGCAATGCAGGCAACAACCATCGCCGGAGACGGTCGAAGACGCTTGCGACCGATCATGGAGTCCTCCCTTTTTCGAGCTATCGCAAGCGTAAGCCTTTGCGGGAGGCGTCACGATCGCCTCGGCCGTCGGGAAAGCCTGGCTCAGGCTTTCCCTGGCCTTAATGTGTGAGACATCTTTCCGCGGGTACCCTTTTATCCACAGGGACCGGGCTTCTTGCGGTTGCACCACTCTGGCGTCTGCGGCAGAAAGACTCCCCTACGAGACTCCCCTCCCGGGGGAGGCTGCCAGCCCAGTACTAGGGGGCGAGCCCGGTCCCTCCATTCTTTAGTCCCCTTGCTATCCTGGCTGCACCACATTTCAGGCAGTTGGAAATGGGCGCGCCGCGCCCGTTTTTTTTGAGAGGGCGAAGTTGACGGATCTCTACGACAAGGAACGCACCCTCTACCGCGAGGTCTCCTCGCGCGTCGAGCGCAGCCTGCCCGGCGTCGAAGTCCTCGCGCTCGAGCTCTCCGGCCCCGAGCGGATGACGATCTTCATCGACCATCCACAGGGCGTCGACCACGGGCTCTGCGAGCGCGTCACCGACGTCCTCCGCGACTACCTGAGCCAGTACGCGATCGACGTCTCGTCGCCCGGCACCGAGCCCCCGCTCAGGCGCCGTCCGCACTTCGAGCGCGCCGTCGGACACACGGTCACGGTCCGTACCGCTGATCGGAAGCGCGTCCGGGGCCGGCTCGTCGACGCCGGCGAGCGCGCCCTTCGCGTAGAGACGAGCAAAGGCGAGCCCGTGGAAATCCCGTACGACTCGATCGTGCGAGGCAACCTGATCGAGGAGGGAGCGAGATGACCAGAGAGATCATCGAGGCGGTCCGCGTCATCGAGAAGGAGAAGGGGATCGACGGCGAGACCCTGATCCACGCGCTCGAGGACGCGCTTCTGGCCGCATACAAGAAGACTCCGGGCGCGACGCGCCACGCGACGGTCGAGCTCGACGACGAGGGCGACTTCCGCGTCTACTCGATCGACCTGCCCTCGGACATCGAGGAGCGCCTGATCGAGGAGGCCCGCGAGCGCGCGATCACCGAGCTAGAGGCACTCGAGGCCGAGAACGGCGAGCGTTCGCACACGCTCATCAACGACGACGACCTCGACATCGACTGGTCGGAGGTTGCCGAGGATCAGATCCAGCGCGAGGACGTCACGCCGCACGACTTCGGCCGCATCGCCGCGCAGACCGCGAAGCAGGTGATCCTGCAGCGGATTCGCGAGGCGGAGCGCGAGATGATGTACGACGAGTACGTCGACCGTGTGACCGAGGTCGTCACCGGGATCGTCCAGCAGGCCGGCGACCGCAACAACGTGCTCGTCGACCTGGGCAAGGTCGAGGCGCTGCTCCCGCGCTCCGAGCAGGTGGACGGCGAGCGCTACGAGCAGGGCAGCCGCATCAAGGCCGTCATCACGGAGGTCCGTTCCGGGACGAAAGGCCCGCAGGTCATCCTGTCGCGGCGCGATCCGGAGCTGATCAGGACGCTGTTCGAGCTCGAGGTTCCGGAGATCGCCGACGGTCTCGTCGAGATTCGCGGCGTGGCCCGCGAACCGGGCTACCGCTCGAAGATCGCGGTCGAGTCGCATGCCCAGGGCGTGGACCCGGTCGGTGCTTGCGTCGGGCCACGCGGCTCGCGCGTCCGCATGGTCGTCTCCGAGCTGCGCGGCGAGAAGATCGACATCATCCCGTGGAACACGGAGCCTGCGCGCTTCATCGCGAAGGCGCTGTCGCCTGCGCGCGTACGCGAGGTGCTCGTCGACGACGTGACCAAGGAGGCGACGGTCATCGTCCCCGAGGACCAGCTCGCGCTGGCGATCGGAAAGGAGGGCCTGAACGCCCGCCTGGCCGCGCGCCTGACCGGATGGAAGGTCGACATCCAGTCCGACGCCGAGTTCGCTCAGGCCGAAGCCGAAGCTGCGTTCGCAGGCGGCGATTCGGGCGAAGACTTCTCCGGGCGCTGCGTCGCGATTCTGGCCAACGGAAAGCGCTGCCCCAACGCTTCGGTCCCGGGCTCCCGCTTCTGCGGGATCGCCGCGCACCGCGAGCTCGCCGAGCGTGAGGCTGCGGGCGAGGAGCTCGAGGCGTCGCAGGTCGTCGGCGGAGTCGGCAGCGAGGTCGAGGAGGAAGCCCCGGCCGAAGTCGACGCGCAAACCGACGGCGAAGAGCCGGTCGCCGAGGCCGCACCGCAGGAGGACGTTCCTGTCGAGCCGCAAGAGGAGACACCCGCCGAGCCGGAGGCCGAAGAGCCTGTGGTGGAGGAGCCCGAGGCGGAAGCGGAGCCGCAGGAGGCTCCAGTCGAGGCCGAGGTTCCGGTCGCGGTCGAAGAGACCGCATCCGAAGGAGAGACACCTTCGGCCGCGTAGGCTCGGCGCCCATCCGGACCTGTGCCGGGTGCGGTCGCAAGGCGCCTCAGGAAGAGCTGATCCGCTTCGTCGCCCAGGAGGGCCGGCTAACGCCGGGCGCGCGCGATCCGGGTCGAGGCGTCTACACGTGCCGAAGGCTGCAGTGCTTCGAGCGCGCGGTCGCCAACCGCGGCTTCGCCCGGATGCTCCGGACTCCCGTCCGGGTCGATCAGGAGCTCGCCGCTCTCTACACTAGTGGGAACAGAAATGGCTGATTCAAAGGGAAACTCGAAGGGGAACCGGCCGAACAGGCCCGTCCGCCCGCGCCAGGCGCCCGGCGGACGCAAGCGTCGCGTCGTGATCGACTCGGGCGCAGCACGGCCGCGCCAGGACTCGCGCCAGTCGCGTGAGCGCACTGAGCCGCGGCCGAAGTCGCAACCGGGACCGCAACCGACCGGTCCCGTCACCGTTCCTTCCGGTGTCTCGGTCAAGGATCTGTCGCAGGCGCTCGGCATCGCGGCGGCCCAGATCATCAAGATCATGATGGGGCTCGGCGAGATGGTGACGATCACGCAGTCTCTCTCGGACGAGGCCGTGCAGGTGATCGCCGCGGAGGTCAAGCGCGAGATCAACATCAAGCACGTCGCCGAGGAGGACGAGCTCCCGGAAGTCTTCGAGGACGCTCCGGAGGATCTCGTCGACCGGCCGCCCGTGGTCACGATCATGGGCCACGTCGACCACGGTAAGACGACGCTTCTCGACGCGATCCGGGAAGCATCCGTCGTCGAGACCGAGGCCGGCGGGATCACGCAGCACATCGGCGCGTACCAGGCGCAGCACGGCGGTCGCAGGATCACGTTCCTCGACACGCCCGGCCACGAGGCGTTCACGGCCATGCGCGCCCGTGGCGCGAAGGTGACGGACATCGCCGTCCTGGTCGTGGCCGCCGACGACGGCGTGAAGCCGCAGACGCAGGAGTCGATCGCTCATGCGCGCGCGGCCGAGGTGCCGATCGTCGTCGCGGTGAACAAGGTCGACAAGCCCGACTCGGATCCACAGCGCGTCCGCCAGGAGCTCACCCAGGAAGATCTCCAGCCCGAGGAGTGGGGGGGTTCGATCCAGTACTCCGACGTGTCCGCGAGGGAGAAGCAGAACCTCGATGACCTGCTCGAGAAGGTGCTGCTCGTCGCGGACGCCGAGCTCGAGTTGAAGGCTAACCCGAACACCGATGCGTCCGGCCCGATCATCGAGTCGCGCCTCGACGTGGGCCGCGGGCCGGTGGCGACGATGCTCGTCCAGCGCGGGACGCTCCGCGTCGGCGACGCGATCGTGGCCGGAGGCGCGTGGGGCAAGGTGCGCGCGCTGCATACGTACCGCGGCGAGAAGGTCGACGAGGCTCGTCCGGGCGATCCAATCGAAATCATTGGCTTCGACCAGCCGCCGGCGGCAGGCGAGTTCGGCCGCGTCGTCGAGAACGAGCGCCAGGCGCGCCATCTCGCGCAGGTCCGCGGAGAGCGGGTGCGGCGCGAGCAGCTGGCGCAGCGGCGTACGTCCGGGATCTCGCTGGACACGCTCTTCTCCCAGATGCAGGAGGGGGCCGTCCAGGACCTCAACCTCGTGATCAAGGCCGACGTGGACGGCTCGGTCGAGGCCGCGGTCAGCGAGCTGCAGAAGATCCAGCACCCGGAGGTGCGCGTGAACGTCATCCACACGGGCGTCGGCGGGATCTCCGAGAACGACGTGATGCTGGCAACGGCGTCGAACGCGATGATCGTCGGCTTCAACGTCCGGCCGAACGCCGAGGCGCGGGCGCTGGCCGAACGCGAGGGCGTCGAGATCCGCACGTACAACGTGATCTACCGGCTGACCGAGGACATCGAGCAGGCGCTGGTCGGGATGCTGAAGCCGGTCACGACCGAGGAGACGCTCGGCGAGGCCGAGGTTCGGACGTTGTTCCGCGTCTCGCGGCTCGGGACGATCGCGGGCTCGATGGTCACGACCGGCGTCGTGCGCCGAAACGCGAAGGTGCGGGTCGTGCGCGACGGGACCGTGATCTACGACACGACGATCTCGCAGCTCAAGCGCTTCAAGGACGACGTGCGCGAGGTCGAGGAGGGCTTCGAGTGCGGCATCCTTCTCGACGGCTTCAACGACGTGAAGGAAGGCGACGTGCTCGAGGTGTATGAGGTGCGCGAGGTGGAGCGCACCGACCTGAGCGAAGCCCCCGCCCCGGCCGCTCCAGCCGCGACCTGAGCGCCGGGTTCGTCGGGATCCTTTCCGTCGAGCTCCACTTCCCGGAGGCGGGATCGCTGAAGGGCAAGCGCAAATTCGTGAAGTCGGCGAAGGCGCAGCTGCAGAACCGCTTCGGCGCCTCCGTGGCCGAGGTCGACCATCACGAGAAGTGGCAGCGTGCGCGGCTGACGATCGCGTGCGCGGCGCGCGAGCACGGGGAGGCGGAGCGGCTGCTCGAGGAGGCGGTGCGCTACCTCAACGGCCAGGAGTACGAGCTCGTCTCCGCGGAGAAGGAGATCGTGGGGACCGATGACTGAGAGGATGCGACGAGTCAACGAGGCGGTCCGGGAGGCGCTCGCGGAGGCGATCGGAGAGCTCAAGGATCCGCGGATCGGGTTCGTGACCGTGACCGGCGTCGATACGTCGACCGACCTGCGGCAGGCGCGCGTCTACGTCAGCGTGCTCGGGAACGAGCGAAAGCGGGAGAAGACGCTCGCGGGGCTCGAGTCCGCGCACGGAGTGCTGCAGGCACGGCTGGCTAGCGAGCTGAGGATGAAGCGGACTCCGCAACTGACCTTCCAATACGATCCGACGGTCGTGGAAGGCGTCCGCATGTCTCAACTCATCGACGAGTTGGCACCGGAAGGTCGAAGTGAGGATCAAACGGAGTAAGCGAACATTCGGTTGGACTGGCCGGCAACCGCAGACGGACGCCGAGCAGAGCTCGGCGTCCTGAGGCCGGCACCGCAAGCGGTGCCTCAGCGATGAGCTCGCCCCAGACGACGGCGAATGACCTGAGCGCGGTCGCGAACGCGATTCGTTCGCACGACCGCTTTCTCGTCACGACGCACGAGAACCCGGACGGGGACGCGCTCGGGTCGCTGCTGGCGATGAAGCTCGCGCTCGACTCGCTCGACAAGGACGCGGTCATGTACCTGTACGGCGAGGCGCCGCTCCCCCGCGAATACACGTGGATGCCGCTCGACGACCTGCGCCGGAGCGTGCCCGACGACTGCGCCGACCGTGTGCTGCTCGCGCTCGACTGCGCGAACGAGAGCCGGCTCGGGCCGGATCCGGAGGTGCTGCACAGCGCTCCACTCGTCGTCAACGTCGATCACCATCACGACAACTCGCGGTTCGGCAACGTGAACTGCGTCGTCGCGGACGCGTCATCGACCGGCGAGATCGTGCGCGACCTGCTGCGAGCGCTCGACGTCGACCTGACGCCGGACATCGCCGAGGCGCTCTACATCGCGCTCGTCACGGACACCGGGCGGTTCCAGTACACGAACACGACGCCGAAGGCGCTGCGACTGGCCGCGGAGCTGGTCGAGGCGGGCGCCGACGTGCACAAGATCTTCCAGGACGTCTACGAGAGCGTGCAGTTCGCGAAGATGAAGCTCCTTGCGCGGGCTTTGGAGCGGGCGCAGGTCTACGAGGGCGGCCGGCTCGTGATCTCGTACCTCGTACGGGGCGACTTCGCCGAGGTGGGCGCGGCCGAGCCGTATTCGGAGGGGATCATCGACCACCTGCGCTCCGTCGAGGGAGCGGACATGGCGGCGCTGATCCGCGAGCCTCCGCGGAGCGACGGGCCGGCTCGACGGGTGAGCCTGCGTGCATCCGCGGACGAGCTCGACGTGTCTGCGATCGCGCGGGCTTCGGGAGCAGGCGGAGGGCACCGCCAGGCTGCGGGCTTCTCGAGCGACGATTCGATCGAGGAGATCACCGAGTTCATCCGCCGCGAGTTCGCCGCTGCTCGGGATGGCTCGTAAGGGCGCCGCAACGCCCTCGGGGCTCGTCCTCTACGACAAGCCGGCGGGGCCTTCATCGTTCGCCATCGTGCGGCAGCTCCGCGAGCAGACCGGCGCGCGGGCGGGGCACGCAGGAACGCTCGACCCGTTCGCAACGGGCCTGTTACTGGTCCTGCTCGGAAGCTTCACGAAAGAGGCACAGCGGTTCGTCGGCCTGTCGAAGCGCTACGACACGGCCGTCGACCTCTCACGGCTCACATCGACTGGCGATCCCGAGGGCGACGTCCTCGAAGAGCACGACCCTCCCTCGCTGCTCGAGCTCGAAGCGCGGCTCGACGCCTTGCGCGGGGAGGTCGACCTCAGGATCCCCGCGGCGTCGGCAGTGAAGATCGGCGGAGAGCGCGCGTACAAGCTGCATCGTCGCGGGATTGCCCTGGAAATGCCCACTCGCCGCACGACGGTCTACGAGCTGGAGCTCGAGGAGTACGCGGAGCCGGTCGCGCGGTTGTCGATGCGACTGAGCTCCGGGGGCTACGTGCGCGCGGTGGCCGAGGCACTGGGAGGCCACTGCGTCGACCTGAGACGGACGACCGTCGGCCCGTTCGACGTAGCCGAGGCAGATCCGGAGCGAATCCTCCCGCCAGAAGCGGCCATTTCGGCCCTGTCACAGTGACTGTCACTGTGACAGTCACTGGGATATGAGGGTTGGTCGCGAGATCGGCGAGTTGGGACCTGGCCCTCGGGCTGTGGCGCTCGGGATGTTCGACGGCGTCCACCTCGGGCACCGCAAGGTCGTCGAGGCCCTGCTCGCCGCAGGACCGGCACCGACCGTCGTCACGTTCGACCCGCACCCGAGAACGGCGCTCGGCAACCGCGTCGAGCTGCTCACGACCCTCGACCGCCGGCTCGAGCTGCTGGAAGAGCTCGGCGTCGAGGCGACGCTCGTGGTCGAGTTCACGCTCGACGTGGCGAGCCTCGAGCCGGCGGAGTTCGCGAACCAGGTGCTCCGCCCGATCGGCGCGGAGACGGTCGTAGCGGGGGAGGAGTTCCGCTTCGGACGCGGCCGCCAAGGAGACCTCACGACACTCGAGACGCTCGGCTTCGAAACGAAGCCGGTGCCGATCCTCGTACCGGTCTCCTCGACGTTCATCCGGGAGCTCGTGCGCGAGGGCGACATGGCAGAGGCCGCGCAGCTCCTCGGCCGGCCGGTCGAGGTCGAGGGCACGGTCGTCACCGGAGACGCCCGCGGCGGAACGCTCGGCTTCCCGACCGCGAACCTCGACGTCCGCCCCGAGCTGCTCGTGCCAAGAAACGGCATCTACGCCGGCGCGGCCCTCGACCACCGCGCCGCCGTCTCGATCGGCACGAACCCGCACTACGGAGGCAGCGAACGGCGCGTCGAGGCGTTCCTGCTGGACTACTCGGGAGACCTCTACGGCAAGCGGCTCGTCGTCGAGCTCTGGAGCCGCCTCCGCGACGAGCGCGCCTTCGACAGCGAGGACGAGCTCGTCGCCCAGATCGCCCACGACGTCGAGCTCACGCGCAGCGCCGCAAGGCCCATCTGAGGGCTCACACGACGCGAGCGGCGCCGCTTCGACGAGGATCAGCCGCGACGCCGGTCCGCGTGACGACGCTGACGCCGCCGAAGTAGTGGTGTCGCTCCGGCCAGGTCCGGACCTCGAACCCGGCTGACTCGAGCGCAGCGACGGTCGCAGGTTCGAAGCCCGGCTCGAGGTGCACGAGCGTCCCGGCGGGATGGACACGCGGGCGGTCCACGGCGTCCTGTGGCTCCAGCTCCTCGTCGAGGATGCCCGCCATGACTTCCAGGAGCGCGCTCCGCAGCCGGGTTCCGCCGGCCGCCCCGGCGGCGAGCACGAGCTTGCCGCCGTAGAAAGCGAGCGTCGGCGCCATCATGCTCTCCATCCGCTCGCCCGCCTCGAGCTCGCCGGTGATCAGGTCGGCCTCGCCCAGCATGCTGTTCAGGTGCAGGTCGAGCCCCGGCACGAAGTCGCCCGACCCGAGTCCGAGGCTCGTGGTGAGCACGCACGCGTTCCCGGCCGCGTCGAGCACGGAGACGTTCGTCGTGCCCGGCTGCTCCGGAACGTCATCGAGCAGAGCGCCGACGAACGCGAGTGCACGTTCGGGCTCGGAAAGGCCGCGGACCTCGGGCAGGCGCACCGCAACCGAAGGGAAGTCCGAGAGCCCCGCCCGGCTGCGGAGCGTGAACCCGCGGAACGCCACCTCGGCCGGCTCCGACCAGCGAGCCGTGTAGCCCGTCAAATCTTCGGCGGTCACGAGCCCGCCGCGCTCCTCCATCAGCTCCAGCAGCGCACGCCCGATCGTCCCCTCGTACACGCCGCGCGGCCCGTCTTCGGCGAGCGACTCGAGCGCCGCGACCAGGCCCGGCTGCCTGAGCAGGTCGCCCTCGTCGAGGAGCGCGCCACCGGGCGAGTAGATCTCCGCTCCCTCGTTCATCGTCATCACGCGCTCGAGCATCCGCAGACACGAAGCGTGAGCCGCCGGCATCGGCACCCCCGAGCGGGCGAGCCGCAGAGCCGGCTCGACGAGACGTGGCCAGGGGAGGCTGCCGTGCTCGTTCCAGAGCGCGTCGAGGCCCGCGGGCACGCCCGGAACGCCGCACGAGCCGATGCCGACCGCGTAGTGGACGAGCTCCATCCCGAACGGCACCTCGAGCTCGACGAGCGCGACCGTCCGGCGCTCGCCTCCCAGCCCGGGGACGGCCACGAAGCAGTCGAGGTTCCGCGCCCGTCCCGCAGCCGCGTCGAAGTAGATCCCGTGCCCGCCTCCGAGAAGACCGGTCATCACGGTCTCGGCGACACACGAGGCAAGAGTCGCGGCCACAGCGGCATCGGCCGCGTTCCCGCCCTCCGCCAGGATCTCGGCGCCCGCCTCCGCAGTCGCCGGATGGCCCGCGGCGATACCGCTTCTCATGGTCGGAGCCTAAAGACGGTCCCTATCCTGAGTGCATGCGCGCGGTGCTCTGCGGTGCTCTGATCCTGCTCATGGTCTCGGGCTGTGGTGACAAGAAGGACAAGAACACGCTGCCGGGTTGCCCCCCGCCGATCTCAACGGTGTCGGCAGGGAACGCCCAAATCTCGGCGCAGGCTCGCGGGGGACGCTACGCGAAGCTGATCGTCGTCCACGCGAAGGAGAAGTCGAACGGCGCGCCCCTTCGGAACGGCAAGGTCACGATTCAAGCCGAGATGACGTGCCCGCATTTCATGGGCCCTCTCTACCTGAAGAAGCTCCAAGAGACTTCCGCCGGCACCTATAAGGGCCCCTACACCCTCGTCATGCCCGGCCACTGGGACGTCCACATCACGGTCAGGAGCAAGCAGGGCGACGCAACCACCTCAGGATTGCCCGTCGACGTGAAGTCGAGCGGCTAGTTGCTACCCTAGGAGCCGACCGCAATCTCGGCCGTGCGCGGTGCTTCCCGCGGCGGGCTTGGATTGCGGCCTACGCACGAAGGAGACTGTTTGACCCTCACCAAGGAAGCAAAGCTGGAGATCATCGGGCGGCACGGGAGCTCGCAGACCGACACGGGCTCGCCCCAGGTCCAGATCGCGCTCCTCACGCAACGCATCAACGAGCTCACGGAGCACCTCCGCGCGCATCCCAAGGACCACTACTCGCGCCGCGGCCTGCTCAAGCTCGTCGGGCGACGCCGCCGATTTTTGAACTACCTCCAGAAGAAGGACGTGGAGGCGTACCGAGAACTGATCAAGGAGCTGGGCCTCAGACGCTAGCTCTGAAAGCGGAAGGTCGGAGTTTGAGCGAGCTCTCCGAGTACGCCAGGACAGGGTGAATCCTGTCCCTGGGAGAAAGAGAAGAGCTGTCTCAAACCTCGGCTTTCCACGAAGAAGTGGAGGCAGAGATGAGCACCATGACCGAAAACCTGGCCCAGGTCTCCGTGACCGTGGGCGACCAGGACATCACCTTCGAGACGGGCAAGCTCGCCAAGCAGGCGGACGGCGCGGTCGTCGTCCGTTCCGGCGAGACGATGGTCCTTTCGACCGCGCAGGGGAAAATGGAGGGCCGTGAAGGCGCCGACTTCTTCCCGCTCACGGTCGACGTCGAGGAGCGCATGTACGCCGCGGGCAAGATCCCGGGCGGGTTCTTCAAGCGCGAAGGCCGCCCGACCGAGCGAGCGATCCTCACCGCCCGCATGATCGACCGCCCGATCCGGCCGCTCTGGCCGAAGGGCTACAAGAACGAGGTGCACGTGGTCTGCACGACGCTGTCGGCCGACCTCGTCACCGCGCACGACATCCTTTGCATCAACGGCGCCTCGGCGGCGCTGATGGTCTCGCCGCTGCCCTTCCTCGGCCCGGTGGGCGCTGTCCGCATCGGACGCGTCGACGGCAGCTTCGTCGTCAATCCCACGCTCCCGGTCGTCGAGGAGGAGAGCACGCTCGACCTGATCGTCGTCGGCACGAAGGACGCGCTGACGATGATCGAGGCCGGCTGCGACGAGATCCCCGAGGACGAGATGCTCGAGGCGTTCGAGCTCGCGCACAGCGAGATCGTGAAGATCTGCGACGCGCAGGAGGAGCTCCGCGCAAAGGCGGGCAAGCCGAAGTACCTCGACCCGGAGCTCAGCGCCGAGCTCGAGTCGCAGCACGCCGGGACGATCCGCGAGCGGGTGGAGTCCGAGGGGCTGCGCGAAGCCGGTGCCGTCGTCGAGGACCTCACGAACGAGATCGCCCCGGAGCTGACCATGGACTCGGGCGAGGAGGACATCCTCCGCCAGATCCAGTCCCGAGCCTCGCTGGACATGATCATCGAGAAGGTCCGCCTCGAGGTGGTCGAGCGCCACGTCCGCGAGCAGTTCGAGGACGCCCTGCGCGCGCTGACCGAGGCCGAGCAGGACTCGAAGGAGCTCAAGTCGGCGAAGCGCCAGCTGCTCTTCGACCGCATCATCGAGTCGGTCGAGCTGCCGTTCCCGGTAGGCCCGGCCACGGTCGAGGGCGAGGGGCCGGCGGTCAAGGACGCGCTGACGAAGCAGTTCGTCAAGAAGGCAGCCGAGTCGATCTACAAGCAGCTCGTCCGGCAGAAGATCGCGGTCGACAAGCGCCGCCCGGACGGCCGCGGCGCGGAGGACGTCCGCGAGGTCACGTGCGAGGTCGGCGTCGCACAGCGAACGCACGGCTCGGCGCTCTTCACGCGCGGCCAGACGCAGATCATGTCGCTGCTCACCCTCGGCACCGCCAAGGAGGGCCAGCGCATCGACGACCTGTCACTGGAGACCGATCGCCGGTACATGCACCACTACAACTTCCCGCCGTACTCGGTCGGGGAGACAGGGTTCATGCGCGGGCCCAAGCGCCGCGACATCGGCCACGGCGCGCTCGCCCAGCGGGCGCTCGAGCCGATGATCCCGTCGCTCGAGGACTTCCCGTACACGATCCGGATCGTCTCCGAGACGCTCGAGTCGAACGGCTCGTCGTCGATGGGCTCGGTCTGCGGATCGACGCTCTCGCTGATGGACGCCGGCGTGCCGATCAAGGCGCCCGTCGGCGGCATCGCGATGGGCCTCGTCAAGGAAGGCGACGACTACGTGATCCTGACCGACATCCAGGGCGCCGAGGACCACCTCGGTGACATGGACTTCAAGGTCGCAGGCTCGCGTGACGGGATCACCGCGCTGCAGATGGACATCAAGATCACCGGCGTCACCCAGGAGATCATGCGGAACGCGCTCGAGCAGGCGAAGCGGGCGCGCGAGTTCATCCTCGACAAGATGGCCGAGGCGATCCCGGAGACGCGGACGGAGCTCGCCGAGCACGCGCCGCGCATCTCGACCGTCAAGATCGACCCCGAGCAGATCGGGATGATCATCGGCAAGGGCGGCGAGACGATCCGCGGGCTCGAGGCCGACTACGAGGTGCAGATCGACATCGAGGAGGACGGGACGATCCTCATCTACGCGACCGAGGGCACGAAGGCCAACGCCGCGATCGAGGCGATCGAGTCGATCACGAAGGAGCCCGAGGTGGGGGACACCTACACGGGCAAGGTCGTGAAGACGACCGACTTCGGCGCCTTCGTCGAGTTGAAGAAGGGCACGGACGGCCTCCTGCACGTCTCGAACGTGGGCCCGGGCCGGGTCGGCCACATCGAGGACGTCATCTCCCGGGGCGACACGCTCGACGTCGTCGTCCAGGAGGTCGACAAGGAGCGCGGCCGGATCGGCCTCAAGCTCGTCGCCAAGCACGAGAACGGCTCGCTCGTCCAGCCCGACGAGCTGATCGAGCGGGCGAAGGACGCACCGCCTCGCGAGCGCACGGAGCGCCCTCCGAGGCGTGACGGCGGCGGCGGCGGTCGCGGCCGCAGCCGTGGGCCACGCAGGGACTAGCCTGAGAGGCACTCCGATCATCAGCGTCGTCCTTGCGGCGGCGCTGATGGCCGGATGCGGCGGCGGCGGGTCGAAGGAGCAGACGTACTCCATCGGCCCCACCGGCGCCTGCCTGCGCGAGAAAGGCGAGCGGGCGCTCGAGACCAAGGCCGACCCGACCACGCTCAGGCTCCAGTGGGCCTTCCTGCGCTTCCATCCCACGATCGACGACGCCAAGGCGTTCGACGTGTCGGCCCTGAGCACGAACTTCGGCGGCTACGAGTATCACCGGAAGCGCTACGGCAACGTCTCTCTGATCTGGGCGACCGGGGGCCTTCGGAACGTACGGGGCCCGAATCCGGACGAGATCGAGAGCGTGGAAGACTGCCTGCAGGCCTGAAGTGGCGCCGCTCGTCGACCTTCGGCGCTACTCGCTTCCTATCGTCCCGATTCGACTCGCTCTCGGCTTTGCGTTCCTGGGCGGCGCCAGAGCCTTGGGTGTGACGGCGAGCGGGTCGGCGCGGCTCTTCGGGCTCGGCGCGTTCCTGTTCGCCCTCGCGATGCTGACGAGCCGCCGACGGCGGCTGTTCTGGGTGCGGGCCGGCGAAGCGACGCCGATCGACGCGGATGCGCCGACCGCGCGCTGGGCGTGGACGATTGCGAGGTCGACCTTCCCGAGCACGCTCGCGATGACCGCGCTGGCGGCGATCGCGCTGCCGGCGAATGCCGCTCTCTCGGCCCTGCTCGGCGGAATCATCGCGGGGATGGGGATCGTCGGCCTGGTCTTCGCCGTCGAGCTCCTGCTCTGGGAGCAGGCCCGCAATGTCCGGCTGCTGTCGACGCCCGGCCTCAAGACCGAGCTCTACGTCCGCCCGGCCTAGCTTGCTAGAGACGTCGGGCGGGCCCCTGCGGGCCCACCCGACGTTCTATCGATCCTCTAGCCGCAGTCAGAGGCCGCGTTGAAGTTCTCGATCGTGCTCGTGAGCGCGGAGGCCGCGGTCGTCGAAAGCGCGGACGACAGCTGGATCTGGCCGCCGGAGAGCGTCACGGTAATCGCGGAGCTCGCCGAAGCGATGGCGGACTGCACGTCCGGAGACGCGGTGGAACCGCGTGCCACGTTCAGCTTCGCCGTGATCACCTGTTGTGCCAGGTTGAGCAGCAGGTTGCTCGTGTACGTGACGTTGCCCGCAACCCCTGGGGTGGCGTTCAGCACCGCCTGAGCCTGCGCGGCGGTCAGGTTCGCCGAGCCGAGCTGGACGGAGCCACCCAGGCCGGCGATGACCGTCGACGTCACGCCCGCGTGGTTGCGATAGAAGCCCTTCGTGTAGGTGCACACCCCGGGCGGCGGTGGCGGAGGTGGTGGTGGCGGCGGCGGGGGTGGGGGTGGTGGAGGCGGTGGAGGCGACCCGCACGTGAGGGTCACGATCCCCGGCAGCCCGAAGACCGGAGTCGAGTTCGTGACCGAGTAGGAATTCGCCTCGATCTGGTGCGCAGCGCCGTCGTTCGGCACCGTGAACGAGATCGTGTCCATTCCAGCCGGTCCCGCGAAGTCGAAGTTCTTCTCGGCGGCGACCACGCCGTCGATGAAGACCGTTTCGTGCACGCTTTGCGTGCCGACCGGGAAGGTCGAGTAGTTGTAGGTCGCGCCGGTGCAGGTGATGTCGACGACGCCGAAGTAGTTGGCGCTCGCGGTCCCCACGAATACAGCCGCAGCTGTCGCTCCGACCAAGCACGCGACCACGAACGTGCGCCTGATGAGTCGTTTCATTCGGTTCCCTCTCTCCCCGCCCCGTTATCAGATTGGTGCAACTTTGGGCAGTTTTAACCGAGATTAGCCGAATCTTTTCAGCAGGGACCTCTCTCGTCTGGAAAACCCCCCGTGTGGCTAGTCAGGTCCGACCTTTGGATTGGAGGGACGGCCGGAGCCGCCCCTCCAACAGGCGCTTTTAGCAGCTCGTTCGCAGGTTCAGCGTGCCTGCGGGGTTGAGCAAGACCGGCCCTCCACCCGCCCCGACGGCGGATGCTACGTCGGTCGGGCGCAGGAGACCGCAGCCGGAGCCGTTCAAGAGGATCGGCGTCCCACCGATCGAGGTGACCACTCCCGACGCGGAGAACAGGCCCTGCGTTTGGACCTGGACGCTGTTGCCCGTGATCTCAACCTTGCTGGTCGGCCCCACCAGTTTCGCCGTCGTATTGTCTACGACGAGCCTGTACAGGCCGTTCGGGCTCGTGAACGTGCCCGAGAAGTCCTGGCCGTCTTGGCCATCCAGGCCGTTCTGGCCATTCAGGCCGTTCTGGCCGTCCGATCCGTTGCAGGCGTACGAGACGCCGTTCACGGCCGTGAACTTGCTGCCCCCGTTGGGACAAGCAGCGTCGTCACCGGGCGCGAGCGCCTGGCTCGTCACGCTGACGCCGTCCTGGCCGTTGACGCCGGCCGTGTTCCAGCTGATCGGAATGTCACCGGGCTGACACTCGCTGCGGCCGCTGGTGTCGCCCAGCAGATAGAGCGTGCCGTTCGACGGCTTGAAGCAGGCGCTGATGGTGTCGGTCGTCGCAAACGCCGCGCGCCCGACGAGCACGGCCGAAGCGAGCGCCGCGCCCAGGACGAACGCGAACACGGTGCGTCGGAGAATCACACTCATGGTCCCTCCCTTGGTTGCATTCGACGCAGGGAGGGCCGCCAGGGCTCACTGCGCTCGAGTCAGCATGACACTGACAACTGTCCAGCTCAAGACACCCACTACGATCTGCGCGTGCAGAAGTACGTCCTGACGGAGCTCGATTCGGGCCAGCGGGTGATCACCGAGCGGATCCCGAGCGTCCGGTCTGTCGCGCTCGGGTTCTGGATCGGCGCCGGCTCGCGTGACGAGACGCCCGCGAAGGCCGGCGTCACGCACTTCATCGAGCATCTGCTGTTCAAGGGCACGCGCTCCTACTCGGCTCAGGACATCGCCGAGATCTTCGACGCGTTCGGCGGCGAGCTGAACGCCGCGACCTCACGCGAGCACACGCTCGTCTACGTCCGCGTCGCCGACCACCACCTCGAGCAGGCGCTCGACGTGATGAGCGACATGGTCTACGCCCCGCTCTTCGCGGACATCGACTCGGAGCGCGAGGTCGTGCTCGAGGAGATCGCGATGTACGAGGACACGCCGCACGAGCTCGTGCACGACCTGATGAGCGAAGCCGTCTTCGGCGACCATCCGCTGGGGCGCCCCGTGATCGGCACCGCGGACGTCATTTCCTCGGTCGGCCGGCGAGCGCTCACGAGTTACCACCAGACGATGTACCGGGGCGGGAACGTCGTCGTCGCGGCGGCCGGGAACCTCAAGCACGACGAGCTCGTCGGACGCCTCGAGAACCTCCAGAGCAAGCAGGGCAAGGCGCCTGCCAAAGGCCCGCGGGTGCGCAGCCCGCTCGTGCGCCCGCCGCGGCCGAGCATGCGCTTCCGGCGCAAGCGCACCGAGCAGTACCACGTGTGCATCGGTGCTCCAGGGATCGCGCGCTCCGACCGCCGCCGCTTCACGGCTTCGGTCCTCGACGCACTCCTCGGCGGCTCTGCGTCGTCGCGGCTCTTCCAGGAGATCCGCGAGAAGCGCGGCATGGCCTACTCCGTCTACACGTTCGCTTCCCAGTACACGGACACGGGGCTGATCGGCTTCTACGTCGGCACGCGCTCAGAGAACCTCGCCGACTGCCTGGAGATCGCGAACGAGCAGATCGCCGAGGTCGCAGACGGGAAGTTCCGCAAGAGCGAGCTCGAGCGGTCGAAGGAGAACCTCAAGGGAAGGATCCTGCTCTCGATGGAGTCGACGTCGAACCGGATGAGCCGCCTCGGGAAGTCGCTGATCTCGGACACGGAGCTCCTTTCGATCGACCGGATCGCCGCGGAGATCGACGCGGTCACGCCGGACGCGGTGGCCGAGCTCTGCAGCGTGCTGCTCGCTCCCGAGAAGCTGTCCGCTTCCGGGATCGGGCCGAGCGAGGAGCGGTTCCGCGACGCCGTGCGCCGGGTCAAGCCCGAGCTGCCGGCGCGCGCGGCGGCGTGAGGGTCAAGCTCTTCGGAGCCGGTGGGCAAGGTCGGCTCCGTTCTGGGGCCGGCGCTCGAGGCCGCGGGCCACGACCTGGTCGAGCTCGAGCGGGCCGACGCGATGGTCGACTTCACCGCACCCGACGCGGTGCTCATGAACATCGACGCAGCACTGGAGGCGGGCGTGCCGTGCGTCGTCGGGACGAGCGGCTGGGACACGGGCCCGGTCGCCCGGAAAGCCGAGGAAGCCGGAGTCGCGGTCTTCTACGCGCCGAACTTCGCGATCGGAGCGGTCCTGATGATGCGCTTCGCGGCCGAGGCGTCCAGGCACATGCCGCGCGCGGAGATTGTCGAGCTGCACCACGAGACCAAGGTCGATGCCCCGTCCGGAACGGCCAAGGCAACAGCCGACGCCATGGCTGGCGACGTGCCGATCCATTCCGTCCGCCTCCCGGGCATCGTGGCCCATCAGGAAGTGCTCCTCTCCGAGACGGGCCAGCTGCTGACGATCCGCCACGACGCGTTCTCGCGCGAGGCGTACGTCCCCGGCGTGCTGCTCGCCCTCGAGCGCTTGCCAAGCCTCGAGCCAGGGTTAACGATTGGGCTCGACGCGCTGCTATGACCGGCCCGCGAGCCTTTCTCCTTGTCTGTGGCGTTCTCGCTTTCTCGGCCTGTGGCTCCGGCTCCACGAGCAGCAAGCCCGCCGACGAGAACCAGACGGCGCCGGCTCCGCCGATCGAGGCGATCGACGAACCGGCACCGGACACCGGCTTCCCGATGCCACCCGACGATGCCAGCTCCTCGCAGACGTACTTTTGCCTCGGAAACGAGTCGACGACTGTTCCGGAGCGCACCTGCAAGCCGACCCGAGAGCAGGCAGAGAAGCTACACCGCCTGAGAAGGGAGATCGAGGAGGCTGTGAAGCCCGCCGAGGACTCCGAGCCGCGGGCGATCGCGCGCCTACCCCTCAAAGACCGTGGTAAGAACGCTCAGGTGCGTCTGATCTCGTGGCGAAATCAGTCCGACAAGCTGTGTTTCCAGGCCGAGGAAGAGAGCGAAGATGTGGGCGGAGGCGACGGCCCCGGAGGACCGTGCGTTCCGCGTTCTAGCTGCGCAAAGCTCTGCCTGAGCCTCTCCGCAACCAGTTCCGCGAGCTCGCCCTACCTCTACGTGCTCAGCGGAATCGTCTCCTCGGACGCCGACGGGTTGCGAATGAGCCTTGACGACGATCGAGTCGTCGACTACGCCCTTACCGGGCCGGTGGTGCCCGGCTTCTCCGAGTACAGGGTCTTCATGCTCGATCTGAAGCGCGATCTCTACACACGTCTCGAGTTGCTTCGAGGAGAGAAGGTGATCGCGGAGGAAAACCACTCGCCCGCCGAAATCAGGATGATGCGATGCGAAGAGGTTCCCCCCGCGCTCCCCTCGGCGGACGGCGGCCAGAGGTCCCCGGTCGACCAATGTCTCGAGCGGGCGGCACCGAAGTAGGATGGGCGCGAT
>CAVTQI010000007.1:0-141102 GCA_963736835.1 uncultured Actinomycetes bacterium | reverse complement strand
CGGCCGCGACGTACGGCACGTCCACCCGCTCTGCGAGCGCCTGCTCGAAGCGGTCGGTCATCGGTCCAAGCGACAAGCGGCCGGACCGGAGAACCTCCAGGAGCGCCTCTTCCTCGACCTCGTCGACGTACGGCGCCGAAAGACCGATCGGTTCGAGGGTTGTCCTCACGCTTCCGCTGGAGCCGCGTTCCCCACCTTCGCGTATTCGAGCCACTGCGCCCAGCGCTCACTCTTGCCGCGGCAGGTGTCGAGGTACGCGGTCTGCAGCGCCGTGGTCACCGGCCCCGGCGGCCCGACGACGTGGTCGTCGACCTCACGGATGGGAGTCACCTCGGCCGCGGTCCCGGTCATGAAGATCTCGTCCGCAGTCGAGAGGTCGGAGCGGATCAGGTTCTTCTCCTCGACCGTATAGCCGAGATCCTGCGCGATCTGAATCAGCGAGTCGCGCGTGATCCCCGGCAGGATCGAAGTAGCGAGCGGCGGCGTCGCGATCGTCCCGTCCTTGACGATGAATACGTTCTCGCCCGATCCGTCGGCGATGAATCCGTCGGCCGTGAGCAGGATCGCCTCGTCGTAGCCGGCGCGGTTCGCCTCGGACACGGCGAGCATCGAGTTCAGGTAGATCCCGGTCGCCTTGGACGCGTGCGGGATCGTGTTCGGCCCGACACGCTGCCAGGACGAGACCTTGACGCGGATCCCGTTCTTCAGGCCCTCGTCGCCGAGATAGGCGCCCCAGGGCCAGCTCATGATCACGACGTCGACCGGGTTGCTCCCCGTCGAGACGCCGAGCTCGCCGTAGCCCGAGAAGGCGATCGGGCGCAGGTAGCACTCGGGGAGACCGTTCGCGCTGATCAGCTCCATGCACGCGGCGTGAAGATCGTCGACCGAGTACGGCAGGTCGAGGTACAGGAGTTTCGCCGAGTTGTGGAGCCGGGCGAGATGGTCGGTCAGCCTGAACACGGCCGGGCCCTTCTCGGTCTCGTAGCAGCGGATGCCCTCGAACACACCCGTGCCGTAGTGGAGCCCGTGCGTGCCGACGTGAACCGTCGCATCGGCCCAGTCGACGAGCTCGCCGTTCATCCAGATCTTCTCGGTCTCGCGCACCTCTCGCCTCCTTGGGGCCGCTCGCTAGGTAAGCAAAGGTTACGTGGCGGGTTCGACAACGTCCATGGCCTGCGCTCTGGCCAGGCGTACGAGGTCGCCGGGGGCGATGACGGCCATGTGCCTCGGGGAGCCGGCTCCGATCCACACTTGCTTGTGCGAGAGGAGGTTCCGGTCGACGAAGACGCGGTCCACTCCCGGCAGCGGGAACGGCGCGACCGCGCCCGCGACGAAGCCCGTCGCCCTCTCGACCTGCTCGCGGCGACGCGATCCTGGCCTTGTCCGAAACGGCCGCCCGGGCGATCTTGGCGGAGTCGGCGCGCCGGTCTCCCGGCACGAGCACGACCACCCACCGCCCTCCGCAGTCGAAGACGAGCGACTTCACGATCTGCCCGAGCTTGCAGCCGACCGCGCGCGCGGCGTCGACTGCCGTCGGCGTGCCCGCCTCGAACTCCTCGATGCGCGCCTCGACGCCCATCTGGCGCAGGAAGCTCGACACCCGCTCGACGGGCGCGGGCCACTGCTCGCTCATTCCTGGCCGAGGTCGATGACGTAGACGTCGTCGAGGCCGGCCCCTCGGAGTGACGCGACGAGCTCGGGCGGCGCCGCCGTGTCGAGCGAGACGGCCATCAGCGCCTTGCCGCCGCGGTTCGTCCGCGAGACCGCCATGTTCGCGATGTTCACACCGGCCTGGCCGATCAGGGTGCCGATGCGTCCGATCACGCCCGGCACGTCGTCGTAGCGGAAGAGCGCCATCAGCGGTGACAGCTCCATTTCGACCTCGAAGCCGAGCGCGCTGACCAGCCAGCGCCGGTTGTCGCGTCCGATCGTCGTCCCCGCGACGCGCAGCTCGTCGCCGTTCGTGCGCACCGCCACCCGAACGAGGTTCGTGAAGTCGCGCGAGGCGCGTCGGCGCTCCTCCACGACCTCCACCCCGCGCTCGGCCGCGATCACCGGCGCGTTCACGTAGTTGACCGGCTGGTCCGCTCGGCCCTGGAACGCCCCGTTCAACGCCGCGACCGTGAGCAGGCGCGTGTCGTACCCGGACAGCGCCCCGTAGTACGCGAGCTCGATGCGCTCCGCGCGGCCGCCCGCGAGCTCCATCGCCAGACGGCCGAGGCTCGCCGCGAGCGGGATGAACGGCCCCAGCACCTCGAGATCCTCCGCGCCGATCGACGGGATGTTGACCGCGTTGGTGACGAGCGCGCCTTCGAGCGCCGCCGCGACCTGCTCGGCGACGATCACCCCTGCTCGGTCCTGAGCTTCCTCGGTCGAAGCGGCCAGGTGCGGGGTGACGACGACGTTGTCCAGCTCGAGGAGAGGCCCGGAGTACGGCTCGGCGGAGAAGACGTCGAGCGCGGCGGCGGCGACCTTGCCGGAGCGGAGCGCGTCGACGAGCGCATCCTCGTCGAGCAGCTCTCCGCGGGCAGCGTTGACGATCCGCACCCCGTCGCGCATCTTCACGAATGCGGACGCGTCGATCGAGCTGCGCGTCTCGGCAGTGAGCGGGAGGTGGAGGGTCAGGAAATCTGCCTTGGCGAGCACCTCGTCCTGCGTCTCGACTCGCTCGACCCCGAGCTCGCGGTAGCGCTCCTTCGCGACGAACGGGTCGAAGGCGACGACGCGCATCTCGAGCCCTTTGGCACGCCTCGCCACCTGCTGGCCGATCCGTCCGAAACCGAGCACGCCCAGCGTCTTGCCGGCCAGCTCGAGGCCTCCGTAGCGCGAGCGCTCCCAGCGGCCGTCCTTGAGCGCCGCGTGCGCCTGCGGGATGTTCCTGGAGAGCGCGAGCAGGAGCCCGACGGTGTGCTCCGCGGCCGAGATGACCGTCGACTCGGGCGCGTTGGCGACGACGATTCCGCGCCGCGTGGCGGCGTCCACGTCGACGTTGTCGACCCCCACGCCGGCGCGACCGATCACCTTCAGCCGATCGGCCCGCGCGATCAGGCCCGCGTCGAGCTTCGTCGCCGAGCGGATGACGATCGCGTCGTAGTCGCCGATCTTCCCGGCGAGATCGCCGTTCGTGTCCACGTCCACGTCGAACCGCTCCCGGAGGAGCTCGATCCCCGCGTCGGCGATGGGCTCACGGACGAGGACTCTCACGCGGGCTGGTGCTCGTACGTCTCGAGCGCGCGCGTGACGGCGACTCCGCGCTCGATGTCGGCGCCCGCCTCGGCGAGCGCGAGCTCGATTCCGGCCAGTGCCGTGGTGATGTCGAACACGTCGAACCAGCCGATGTGGCCGATCCGGAAGGCTTTGCCCTTGAGCGGGCCCTGGCCCGGTGCCAGCGTGATGCCCATGCGGTCACGCAGGTCGAGCAGGAACTGGTTGCCGTCGACGGGTTCCGGGACGCGAACCGCGGTCACGACCGCCGAGCTGTCGTCGTCCGGCGAGAAGAGCTCGAGGCCCATCGCCTTCACGCCCTCACGGCACGCGCGGCCAAGACGGACATGGCGCTCGAAGGCGGCCTCGAGGCCCTGCTCGAGGATCAGGCCGAGTGCGACGTTCAGGCCGATGACGATCGAGACGGCCGGCGTAAATGCGGCGTCGAGCGCCTCCTGCGCCACTCGCGTGCGCTCCCAGTCGAGGTAGAACCGCGAGGCCGCTGCACGCTCGCGGACCTTCCACGCCTCGTCCGAAACCGAGACCATGCACAGTCCGGGCGGCGCCATCAGCGCCTTCTGCGAGCCGGAGACCACGGCGTCCAGTTCCCACTCGTCGGTCTCGCAGGGAACGGCGCCGAGGCTCGAGATCGCGTCGACTGCGATCAGCGCGCCCGCCTCCTGAGCAGCCGCGGCAAACGCGCGAACGTCGGCCACCACACCCGTCGAGGTCTCCGACTGCGTGACGAGCACGGCCGTGGCCCCGCCCGTCTCGGACAGGCGCGCGGCAAGATCCTCCGGGGACGGATTCTCGCCCCACTCGTAGCGGATGTGGTCGACCTCGCAGCCGTAGGCGCGCGCGATGTCGGCCCAGCGCTCGCCGAAGTAGCCGGCCGAGACGACGACGACGCGCTCGCCCGGCGATGTCAGGTTGGCGACGACCGATTCGAGGCCGGCCGTCCCCGACGCCGTGTAGAGCAGCACCTCGCTCTGCGTTCGGTAGACCTCCTTGAGCCGGTCGAGGCACTCGCGATAGACGGGCCTGAAGTCGGGGCTGCGATGATGGACGATCGGCCGCGCCATCGCCGCAAGCACTTCCGGTGGGACCGGAGTCGGCCCGGGCGTCATCAGATACCGCTTCTCGGCCAAGCCACGTGAGCCTAGCTCAGTCTTAGGCTGTTCCACGTGGAGGCTCTCGTTGCGTTCGCGGCCGCGCTTCTCGCCCTGCGGCTGACTGCTCTCCTCGCGCGGCGCCGGCGCGCGACGGGGCGACCGGAGCTGGCCGCGTGGACGGCGGCGCTGTTCGCGTATGCGGTCGCCTCCGCGGCGCTCACGTGGGGGGCGGCCGCGGGCTGGGACTCGCGCTCGTTCCGCGTCTACTACCTCTTCGGCGGGCTGCTCACGGCGCCGCTGCTCGGGGTCGGCTCCCTGCTCCTGTACGGCTGGCGGCGAGTCGCCGCGCCCGCGCTCCTCTACGTGGGGCTCGCTGTCGGAATCGCGATCTCTACGCCCGTGGACGGAGCCTTCGGCGACAGCATCCCCGCCGCCCAGGACCACCTCGATCTCATCCCCGCCAGGCTCGTGGCGATCGTGGCGAACGTCACGGGAACGTTGGCCGTCGTGGTTGTCGCAATCGTCACGATCAGGCGCCGGCCTCTGGGCAACGCGCTGATCCTGGCCGGGGTTGGTGTTGCCGCCCTGGGCACCGCTCTATCCGGCTTGGGTGCAGCGAAAACGGCGCTTTTTGTGGCAATTGCAGCACTTCTTCTTTACGGAGGTTTTACAGTCTCGCCACGCAGTCGGCGCTAACTCACGCTAGCTTCCCGGGTCTTACCCGTTTGACATCGACTCACGGGCCCCGCCGAGGGAGCTCCCGGACACTGTGGCATTCCCGTCCGGCGAGCACGCGGGCCCGCCAACGAGGGGGTTCTCTTGCTCCGACAAAACCTGCGGCTTTTGCCTGTGCTCGCTTTCATCCTCCTGGGCCTTGCGGCTCTGACCGCGACCCGCCCTGCGGACGCCCGAGAGAAGAAGGTCGCCGTGCTCGCTCCGTCCGACGCGGGCATCGTCAAGCAGATCCGTCACTACCGCCGAGCTACGTGGCACTGGCAGTCGGTGATGGGCGTGAAGCGCACGAGAGCGAATCGCACCGCGGAACGTGATCCCAGCCGCAAGTTCAAGCTCTGGGTACGAAACCTCTGGAAGCAGCGCGCGAAGCATGCGCGCACCAGCGCCGTGCGCGTCCCACACAAGAGCGGGTGGCTCTGCATCCACCGCTACGAGGGCTCCTGGAACAGCGCGACGGGCAACGGGTACTACGGCGGGCTCCAGATGGACATGAGCTTCCAGCGGCTGTACGGGCCGCACCTGCTTCGCAAGAAGGGCACCGCGAACAACTGGACGCCGCTCGAGCAGATGTGGGTCGCCGAGCGCGCACACCGGAGCGGCCGCGGCTTCTACCCGTGGCCCAACACAGCGCGCTCCTGCGGCCTGATCTAGTCTCTCCGCATGGGCCGAGGCTCACGTCCGATCAGACGCTGGCGCAAAGACCGGCAGCGCAAGAAGAAGGCTCGAGAGAAGCGCGGCGCCCCCGAGGCCAAGGCCGGAGCCGCGGCCGCGTCCGCGCGCCGGCGATCGACCCGCGCGAAGCCGGCCAAGAGCGACGAATAGCCGTCTCTTCTCGACGCGTCGACAACGCTATACTCTTGTCGACCCCAGACCGCCACGATGCGTCGCAGCAGCACTTCGGTTGCTGCTTGCGCCGTAGCGGCCACGGTGCTGGCAGCCTTTGCCGTGCAGCCTCAGTCGGCTCGCGGGAATACCGCTTCGCGCCTGTACGCGACCGGTAGCGACGTTGCCACACCGCGCGGGCCTCTCCTCCTCCATGCCTCCCCGGGCTCGGATCAGGTCCTCGCACAGGTCGGTTCCCGCTCGACGTTCGGGTCCGCGACGAAGCTTGCCGTCGTAGGCGAGTCCGGGGACTGGCTGGGGGTGATCTCGGAGCAGCTCGGCAATCGCGTCCGCGGCTTCGTCAGGCGCGGCCTCGTCTCGATCACACACACGCCGTTGTCGCTGGAGGTGAATCGCTCTACGCGAACGCTCACCGTCTGGCGACTGGGCATCCGCCTGCGCCGGATCGGCGTCGCCGTCGGCGCGCCCACGACACCGACGCCGCGCGGGCGGTTCGCGATCACGGACAAGCTGCGTGACTTCTGGTCGGACTACTACGGCTGCTGCGTCCTCGCGCTTTCGGGCCGTCAGACGCGTGACACACCGGGCTGGATCGGCGGAAACCGGCTCGCCATCCATGCCGGGACCGGGGTCGGCCTCGCGACTTCGAACGGCTGCCTACGCGCGGCCACGGCCGACATGCACTACCTGATGCGACTGCTGCCCGTCGGGACGCAGGTCATCGTCCACGACTGACGGTCAGGCGCCGAGCTTCTCTCGGAGCAGGTCGTTGACGAGCTTCGGGCTCGCGCGACCTTCCGTCTCCTTCATGACCTGGCCGACGAAGAAGCCGAGCAGACCCTGCTTGCCGCCTCGGAAGTCCTCGACCTGCTGCGGGTTCGCGGCGAGCACCTGGTCGACGAGCTGCTCGAGCTCGGATGTGTCCGTGATCTGCCCGTCTGCGAGATATGCGTCGGCCGAGAAGACGGGATCGCCGCTCGCGGCGAGGGCGTCCGTGAATGCCTGGCGCGGAATGCTGTCGCGCGCCTCGATCAGCTTCGCCAGCTCCTTCGCGTTGACCGAGCCCGGGTCGACGCCACTGGCCGCGAACTGGTTCATGAGGACGTTCGCGACGGCCGTCCGATCACCGGAGATCTGCCCGAACAACCGGTCGCGGCCGCTGACGACGAGGCCCTCGGCCAGGTCGAAGCCGAACTCGTCCACGAGGCGGCTCATCCGCACGCTCGGCAGCTCGGGCAGCTCCCCTCGAAGGCGCTCCACGAGGTCGCGCGGAGGCTCGAGCGGGACGAGGTCCGGCTCGGGAAGGTACCGGTAGTCCTGCGCCTCCTCTTTCGAGCGGAGCGGAGGCGCCGACTCGTTGCCGGGATCGAAGTGCATCGTTTCCTGCACGACCTGGCCACCCGATTCGTAGATCTCGATCTGGCGCTGGATCTCGCGCTCGATGCCCTTCGCGGCGAAGTTGAAGGAGTTCATGTTCTTGAGCTCGGTGCGGGTGCGGAGCTCGTCCGAGCCCTCGGGCCGCACCGACACGTTGACGTCGAAGCGGAGCGAGCCCTTCTCCATCTCCGCGTCGGAGATGCCGAGCTCGACGACGGTCTGGCGCAGGAGCTGGAGGAAGCGTTTCGCGTGCTCGGACGAGTGGAGGTCCGGGCCGGTGACGATCTCGACGAGCGGCGTGCCGGCGCGGTTGAAGTCGACGAGCGTGCGGTCGGCGCCGGCGATTCGCCCCTGCGCTCCGCCCATGTGCACGTTCTTGGCCGCGTCCTCCTCGAGGTGCGCCCGGACGATCCCGATCGGCACCTCTCCGTCGGCGGTCGGCAGCGAGAACGCGCCCTCCACGCAGAGCGGCTCGTCGTACTGGGAGATCTGGTACCCCTTGGGCAGGTCGGGATAGAAGTAATGCTTGCGGTGGAAGACGGCGTGGTCGGTGATGTCGCAGCCGAGCGCGTGACCGAGGAGGATCGTCATCTCGATCGCCTGGCGGTTGGGCACGGGAAGCGTTCCCGGATGCGCGAGGCAGACCGGGCACGTGTGCGAGTTCTCGGGCGCGAAGTACTCGAGCGCGCAGCGGCAGAACATCTTCGTGCGCGTCTTCAGGTGGACGTGGATCTCGAGGCCGATGACCGGTTCCCAGTTCATGCGAGCCTCGGCGGGACATAGTCGAACGCCAGGGCGTGCTCGAGCGCGTGGCCGGCGCGGAAGAGCAGGTTCTCGGAGAACTGCGGGCCGATCAGCTGGAGGCCCACCGGGAGGCCCTCGGACAGGCCGCATGGAATCGAGAGGCCAGGGAGGCCGGCCATGTTCGGCGGGATCGCGAGCACGTCGCTGAGGTACATCGCCAGCGGGTTGTCGGTCTTCGCGCCCAGTGGAAAGGCGACCGTCGGGGAGGTCGGGCTGACGAGCAGGTCGAACTGCTCCAGCGCGGCGCGGAACTCGTCGCGGATGATCGTCCGCACCTTCTGCGCCTGGCCGTAGTACGCGTCGTAGTAGCCCGCGGAGAGGGCGTAGGTGCCGAGCATGATCCGCCGCTTCGGCTCGTCGCCGAAGCCCGCGTCGCGCGTGCGCATGTACATCTCGCGGACGTCTCCGTCGGTCACGCGGAGCCCGTACCGAACGCCGTCGTAGCGGGCCAGGTTCGACGACGCCTCCGAGGGGGCGATCAGGTAGTAGCAGGGGAGGCCGAATTCGACCGAGCGCGGGAGGGTCGTCTCCCCCACCTCGGCGCCGAGCTCGCGGCAGAGCTCGATCGCGGCGTTGACGGACTCGCTGACGCCGGGCTCGATCCCCTCGGCCTCGTTCAGCTCCTTGGGGACTCCGACCCTGAGGCCTCTGAGATCTTCGGCCTCGGGGATCTCGACGGGAGCGGGTAGCTCGACCGTGGTCGAGTCGTCAGGGTCACGGCCGGCGATCACCGAGTACAGGAAGGCGCAGTCGGCGACGGTCTTCGTGATCGGGCCGATCTGGTCGAGGCTCGAGGCGAAGGCGACGATGCCGGAGCGGGAAACGGTTCCGTACGTCGGCCGCAGCCCGACGACGCCGCAGAGCGCGGCCGGCTGCTTGATCGAGCCGCCCGTGTCCGAGCCCAGCGCCCACGGCGCGAGACCGGCTGCGACCGCCGCGGCCGAGCCGCCCGAGGAGCCCCCGGGCACCCGCTCCGGGTCCCACGGGTTTCGCGTCGGCCCGTACGCCGAGTTCTCGGTCGACGAGCCCATGGCGAACTCGTCCATGTTCGTCTTGCCGATCGTCCGCAGGCCGCGTGCCTTGCAGCGCTCGGCGACGGTCGAGTCGAAGACCGGGAGGTAGCCCTCGAGCATCTTCGAGCCGGCGGTCGTCGGGATGCCCTTGGTCGAGACGACATCCTTCAGCGCCACCGGAATGCCCTCGCCTGGCGCCTCGTCGCACACGTGCAGGAAGCAGTTGAGGTCGCCGTCCCGCTCGTCGATCGCGGCGCGGTAGGCGGCGAAGATCTCGTCCGACGAGGCCTCCCCCGTCTCCAGCAGGTCGTTGACCTGCTTCGCGCTCATGCGGAGCGTGTCGATCACGCTCTGTCCCTTCGAACCACGCCCGGTGCCAGGCACCGGACCTGTCTGGGATGGCCAGCAATGCCCGTGGCTCCGCCCGTGCGGCTGGCCGTTGGCTGTCTGTTTCGGCCTTGGGCGGTGCCAGGCACTAGACGTGGCTCTTTGAGACGGGTCATGCCGGCGGCACCCGGAAGAAGCCCGCCTCACGGTCCGGCGCGTTTGCCAGAGCTTCATCGACTGGACAGGCAGTCGCGCGGCTCGTCCTCCGCCCACACGTTGACCAGGTCGAGCGGGTGGGCGGTCGGCTCGACGTCCTCGAGGTCGAGCTCGGAGACCTTGCCGACCGCTTCGAGGATTGCGTTCAGCTGCGCGCCGAGGCGCTCGACCTCGTCGTCGCTCAGCGCGAGCCGCGCCAGCCGCGCAACGTGAAGCACTTCGTCTCGTGAAATCGCCATCGGCTCATCCTCGCAAAACGAAGCGGGCCCCTTCCGGGGCCCGCGCTTTCTCTCGAGTCCGGAAGTACCTAAGCGGCGGTGACGTTCGAGGCCTGAAGGCCCTTGTCGCCCTGCACGACTTCGAACTGGACGCGCTGCCCCTCCGTCAGGGACCGGTAGCCGTCCATCTGGATCGCGCTGTGGTGGACGAAAACGTCGTCGCCCCCCTCAGCCTCGATGAAGCCGTAGCCCTTCTCGTTCGAGAACCACTTGACGGTGCCTTCAGCCAACACTTCCTCCTTCTAACAGCCCGACAAAAGCGGCGGAAGCGTAACGTCAGCCCCCCGGGAACGCAACAAGTCCGCGCCGGTATCTCGCGGCCTTCACGGCGCTCGCCAGGAGCATCGCGATCGTCATCGGCCCGACCCCTCCCGGCACCGGGGTGATCAGCCCCGCGCGGTCGGCCGTCTCGGGATCGACGTCGCCGACGAGGCCGTCGTCGCCGCGGTTCATGCCCACGTCGATGACGGTCGCTCCCTCCTTCACGTCGTCGGGGCCGATCACGTTCGCCTGCCCCACCGCGACCACGAGCACGTCCGCCTCGCGCGTGACCGCTCCCAGGTCCTTGGTCCGCGAGTGGCAGACCGTGACCGTTGCGTTCGCGTGCAGGAGGAGCAGCGCCGCCGGTTTGCCCACGATGTCGCTGCGGCCGACGACGACGGCGCGGGCGCCTTCGAGCGGCACGCCGTACTCCTCGAGCAGGCGCATGACGCCCACCGGAGTGGCTCCCACGTGCGCGGGACGGCCGAGGACGAGCTGCCCGACGTTGAGGGGGTGCAGGCCGTCGACGTCCTTCACGGGCTCGATCGCGCGGATCACGCGCGCCTCGTCGATCTGCCCGGGAAGCGGGAGCTGGACGAGAAGGCCGTCGATCGCGTCGTCGGCGTTCAACTGAGCCACCTGCTCGAGAAGTTCTTCCTCGGTCGTCTGAGACGCGAGGCGGATGTCCTTGGCCTTGATCCCGGCCTCGGCGGCGGCCTTGTGCTTGAGCCGGATGTAGATGTCCGAAGCGGGATCGTCGCCGACGAGCACCGTCGCGAGGCCGATCTCCCCCAGCTCGCGCACCTCCTCGGCGATCTCGCCGCGGATCCGCTCGGCGAGCGCCTTGCCGTCCATCAGTTGGGCGGCCACCTAGAGTCTGGGCAGTTCCACGTCGCTGACGTCGAGGCCGAGCGACTGGGCGAGCTTGACCCCTTCCTCGAGGTCCTCGTGCAGCCGCTGCACGTCTCGCTCGTACATGAGACGCCCGATCACCGCGCGCGCCTTGGGCCGCCAGAGCGCGTGCTGGACGAAGATCGGAAGCAGCCGGTTTGCCGCGTCCACGAGCGTCTGCTGCATCTTCTTGCCCGCGCCCTCGAGCAAAACGCGCTCGTAGGCCATCCCCGCGCCGTGGTGGATACCGTCGTCGGTCGCGAGCCGGTTGCAGAGATCCTCGAGCACCGTTCCGCGCGAGGCGCGCGCGATCAGCCGGAAGCGCGAGATGATCAGTCGCTCGTAGAAGACCTGCATCTGGAAGACCTTCTCCTCGAGCGTGTCCGCCTCGAGCGTCATGTGCGCCAGCTCGTCGAGGTACGGGTCGCGCTCGGCGATGCCGCCGACCTCGTTGATCAGCTTGATCCACGCCTCGGTGTGGCGCGACTCGTCCTGCACCATCGTCGAGTAGTAGAGCTTCGCCTCGGGGTCGGGCGCGACGTTCAGGAGCTGCGAGGACATCTCGCAGGCGAGCATGTCCGCCTGGAGCTGCTGGGTGAGGACGGAGCGCCACATGTCGCTTCGCCGCGCACGGCGCTGCGGGGAGGCGGAGCTCCTCCCTTCGGGGATCGGCGGTAGGTCGTTCCAGGGCAGGTCGCGCACCTGCCACTCCTGCTTCTTGGCGAGGTCGTAGAAGCGCAGCACGCCTGCGTAGGCGTCGCGCTCGCCCGCGACCGGCTCGACGACTTGCTCGGTGGCCATGCGCGGAGATTATCGTCCCCGTCATGGAGCTCAGGAAATGGCCGCGCAAAAACGACCCTGCGTCGATCTCTGCGCGGCAGGCGGAGCTCGACGGGCGAGTGGACAGCGAGGTCTTCGGATTCGACCTCGAACCGTGGGTCTCGGCGCAGGAGGCACTCACCGGGGTGTCCGTGACGCCGACGGCCGTGATCGGGCCGCTGACGATCTCGCTCGGCGAGTACGAGCTGACCGAGCCCGACGGCGAGCTCGTCGAGCATGGGCGGAAGACGGACGAGGTCTACGTCCCCCTGGCTCACACGGAGGGATCCTTGTCCGACTCGCTCTACCGGGGCGCGCGCGCGGCGACCGAGTCGGGAGGGTTCAGGACGGAGGTCCTACGCGACCGGATCACGCGTGCGTCCGCGTTCGTCACGCACTCCGCCGAGGAGGCTGCGGCGCTCGGCCGCTGGATCGAGGCGGAGCTCCCCAAGATGCGCGAGTGGCTCGCCGGCCGCGAGGAGGAGTGGATCTCTCGGTACGCGAAGCTCCGGGAGGTCGAGACCTACGTGGCGGGGCCGATCTGCCACGTCATGTGGGCGTTCACGACCGGCGACGCGTGCGGGCCGAACATGATGACCCGCAACGCTTACGCGCTGAACATGGGCTACGTCATGGAGCACGCGCCTCGAAAGCCGGAGCGGGCGATCCTCGAGGCGAACATGGGCGGCGACAAGAAGGTCTCGCACCGCTACTTCGAACGGGGCGGGCACGGGAAGACGGTCGTCGCCGAGGTAACGCTGATCAGACGAGGCCGTGCGACGCGTGCTGCGGACGACGATCGACGACCTGCTCGAGCTGTCGTGGGCGGGAACGCACGGCGCGATCGCCTCCGGGATGCAGTCGGTCGCCTTCACGCCCGCGACTGCGATCGCCGCGATCTTCAATGCGACCGGCCAGGACCTGGGCATGGTCGGGACGAGCTCGATGGCGCACGGCACGGGGAAGCGCGTCGAGGGCGGGCTCAACGCCGCGATCCGCCTGCCGGCGCTCGAGGTCGGCACGGTGGGCGGCGGCACGACGCTCCCCTACGCGCGCGCCTGGCTCGGGCTGATGGACTGCGCGGGGCCCGGGAAGGTCTACCGCTTCGCGCAGATCGTGGCAGCTGCGACCTTGGCGCTGGAGATCTCCGCGTCGTCCGCGATGGCTACGTCCGGCTCGGAGAACTTCTTCAAGGCGCACTTCGAGCGGGGCGGCATGCGCTGAGGATCCCGCCGCACCACGATCCCGCGTGCTTCGGGTGCGGGGACAACCCGATCGGCTTCCACCTTCCGCAGCCCGAGGCGGAGGGCGCCGAGCGGTACGAGACGACATTCGCGTTCGACGAGCGCCACCAGGGCGGGCCCGGGCTTGCGCACGGCGGGATGGTCGCGGCGCTGATCGACGAAGCCTGCGGGCTCGCGGCCACCTGGTACCGCTTCCCGACCGTGACCGGCCGCATGTTCCTCCGCTATCGGCGGCCGGTGCCGATCAACAGGCAGCTTTCGGTGCGGGCGTGGGTCGAGGACGAGCGTGGCCGGCGCGTCTTCGTGCGCGGCGAGCTGTGGGATGCGGACGAGCTCCTCGCAGAAGCCCGGCTCGCGTTCGTCCACGTCCCCCTCGAGCACTTCCTCGAGACCCCCGAGGGGCGCGCGCACGCCGAGGCCTGGCAAAGGCGACTGCAAGTGGACTAGTTCAGGTGTTGACGAAGAAAGCGCGAAAGATCAGCACGGTCGCCACCACTCCGGCCAGCTAGAGCGCAGGTAAGAGCCGCTGGCGCTGCCGAGTCGGCTCGCGTCGAGCAACCATCGTCAGTAGCGGCTAGCCGGCTGCTTTGTACGCCACGGCCAGCGTTGCGTTCGCCGTGGAGCCGGTGCTTCGCGACCATGTGCCGTTCACAGTCTTCAGTCCCGCACTGGACTCGATCCGATAGGTGCTCGTGGCCCAGCTGAAGAAGACGCTGTTCCCGAAGTCGTGGACCTCGGTGTTCGGGGCCGTCGGCGTGCTCGTCGCGTTTGCATCGATGGTCGACCATCCGACGACGAGATCGTTCGGGTTCGTCGTCGTCACGCTTCCGGCCCAGCCCACGACGCCGCCCTGAGTGGTGATCGCGCTTGCGTCGGCCGCTGTGGCGGGTGCGAGGCCGGTGAAGGAGGCCGCCGCGATCAGTCCGTGCGTGACCGATCGAGAGAACCGCGCGGTGATTACCTGGCCAGGAGCCAGCCCGAACGGAGCATCTGCGGAGGCGATCGCGACCCAGAAGTTGCTCGTGTTCTTGCCCTGCCTGTCGATCGTCCACGTGAGCCCGCCTCCGGTGACCGACGCCAGGGTTCCCGTCCCGTTGTTCCAGACCAGGTAGAGGACGACTCGAGAGGGCGCAGCCGCAGCTGCCGAGGTCGTCAGCGTCATCGTCGTGTTGCCGGCGTTCTCGCCCTTCGTTCCGAGATTCGCGTTGAAGGCGAGCGGAGGGGGTGGCGGCGGCGGGGGTGGTGGTGGTGGCGGCGGCGGCGGCGGTGGTGGTGGTGGCGGCGGCGGCGGCGGTGGTGGCGGCGGGGGTGGCGCAGGCGGTGGTGGAGGTGGCGGAGGTGGCGCAGGCGGAGGCGGAGGTGGCGCAGGCGGAGGAGGTGGTGGCTCCGGTGGTGGTGGCGGCGGAGGTGGCGCCGGCGGAGGCGGAGGTGGCGCAGGCGGTGGCGGAGGTGGTGCCGGCGGAGGTGGTGGCGGCTCAGGTGGTGGTGGCGGCGGAGGTGGCGCGGGCGGAGGAGGTGGTGGCGCAGGCGGAGGTGGCGGTGGCGCCGGTGGAGGCGGTGGTGGCGCCGGTGGAGGCGGTGGTGGCGGCGGCGGTGGTGGTGGTGGTGGTGGCGGAGGTGGTGGTGGAGGAGGAGGAGGAGGAGGAGGCGCCCCGGCGGCCTTGTAGGCCACTGCCAGAACAGCGTTCGCCGTCGAACCGGAAACGCTCGACCACGTGCCGTTGACCGCCTTCGATCCTGCCGTCGTCTCGATGCGATACGTGCTGGTCGCCCAGCTGAAGAAGTTGGCGTCGCCGAAGTCCTGAATCTCTGTGTTCGGCGCGGCCGGAGTGCTGCTCGCGTTCGCGTCGATCGTCGACCAGCCTAGGACGAGGTCGGTCGGATTCGTCGTCGTCACGCTCGCACTCCAAGCCGCGACCCCGCCTTGGGTCGTGCTCGCGCTCGCATCGAGCGGCGAGGTTGGTTCGACCCCGGTGAAGGATGAGGCCGCGATCAGCCCGTGCGTGACCGAGCCCGAGAAGGTCGCGGTCAAGACCTGCCCGACCGCAAGACCGACCGGGGCGGGCGCCGAGGCGATCGCGATCCGGAAATTGCTCGTGTTCCTGACCTGGGCGTCGACCGTCCACGTAAGGCCGCCGCCCGCGACCGAGGTCAGCGTGCGCGTCGAATTGTTCCAGACGACATAGAGGAAGACGCGCGACGCAGGCACCGCCGCAGCGTTCGTCGTCAGGGTCATCGTCGTGGTCGCTGCGTTGTCGGCCTTCGTGCCCAGGCCCTTGTCGAAGGCGAGCGGCGAGGGCGGTGGCGGTGGCGGCGGAGGAGGTGGAGGCGCCGGAGGAGGTGGGGGCGCCGGTGGAGGCGGAGGTGGCGGCACCGGCGGAGGTGGAGGCGGCGCGGGTGGAGGGGGCGGCGGCGGTGCCGGTGGAGGCGGCGCAGGTGGAGGGGGCGGCGGCGGTGCCGGCGGAGGTGGAGGCGGGGGAGCCGGTGGCGGTGGAGCCGGTGGCGGTGGCGGCGGTGGCGGCGGCCCACCCAAGCTGAACGCGTCCAGGATGTTCTTGGTCGTCCGCTGGATCCCGGCGTTCATGTACGTCGCGCTGTAGTTGTCCAGCCCCCAGGACCACTGGATCGTCCCCGACCCGAAGACCTGAGCACCGCTCGGAGCCGTGTACAGCGTCGAGTTCGCGTTCGAGCTCCCCGAGCCCTCGCAGCAGCCGACCACGTGGGATTGCGAAAGCACGGTCAAACCCGGCGGCGAGAACCCGTTGTTCCAAACCTTGTCGTACTCGTACCCGACGATGCCCGGAATGCTCGTCCCGTTCGTGAACCCGGTGCCCGGCGTAGATCCAGTTGCCCGCGTTCTGGACGACGTACGGGTAGCTCTGCTGCACCTGATCCTCGTACATCACGCCGAGCAGCCCGTTCTCGGGCTGGTTCACGAGCGGGTCGCGCCAGCGCGTCGTCACGATCGAGTTGTTCACGTGCCACTGCGGATCCGGCCCCGGTGCGGCGTTCGACTGCGAATAGTCCTTGTAGCCCACCTGCACGCGGTTCGGCACGCCGGCGCTGTTCGGCTCGAACCGGATCTGCCAGTACGCCGAGTTCGCCGAGAAGAACGCAGCATTCACTCCCTGGTCGATCGCGTTCTGGACGTTCTCGCGCATCCCGCGCGACCAGTACTCGTCGTGGCCGACCGACAGCCAGGCGCGGTGGTTCGTCAGCGGATTGACGTTCGTGTGGGTGTCGACGTTGGTCGAGTACGTGACGTCGTACCCCTGCGCCTCCATCCACCGGATCATCGGGTACTCGAAGTAGAAGTACTGGCCTGCGCCGTTCGAGTCCTGCGGGTCGAAGGGCCGGTCGAACGTCACCTTCGTCGCCGCCGCGTAGTTGTAGCCGGTCCCGCCCCTGTTGTTGTAGAGGCTCAGCCCGCCCCACTCGTTGTACGCCTGGTACGTCGTGACGCTCGTCTGGAAGTCGATCGGCTCCGTGCCACCGTCGTTCCGGACGACGAAGAAGATGTAGCTCGAGCGCCCGTTCGATCCGGTGAGGCGCGCGAGGTAGACGCCGGTCACCCAGTCCGACGGGATGTCGAGCGTCGTCGTCTTCGTCCAGTTCTCGCACGACACCATGCCGGTCGTGGGGTTCGGCGACGGAATCGCCTGGTGGACACCGGGGAAGGTCCCGAGCTGCGCCACGCGCCTCGCTCCCACGCCGCCGTACCAGCCGGTGCGGTAGATGTCGATCGTGAAGCTCGCCGCCGTCGTCGTGACGTAGAGGTCGAGCGAGTCGCCGTGGTTGACGCTGATCTTCGAGCCGAAGCCGCTGATCGCGTCCTGCTGCGCGACCGAGGAGAAGTCGTCCCACCCGGGAGTTCCGGGCTTCGCGTTCTCGATCTGGATGGCGTTGAGCGGGTTCGCGGCTCCGATGCGCTCCCCGCCTGCAAGCCCGAAGAGCGTCGCAAGGACAACCAGCAGGAGCGCCGGCAGCAAACGGCGGGTGAACGCGGGATGACGCAAGACCGAAGTCAGTCTCCCACCGGGCCGAATGAGCGCCTACTGGCTGAACGGTCAGTCAACCACGGCAAAAGGCCAGGAACCACGCGTTCCCGCCGCAAGAAGGCGCCGACCAGAATCGAACTGGTGTACGAGGCTTTGCAGGCCTCTGCCTAACCACTCGGCCACGGCGCCGGGAGGCCGAATGGTATCGGCGCCTCCGGGGTACTCGGAAAGCGCAATGGCTCAGCAGAGCCTGCTCGACGAGACCGCAGCGCCGCTCGTCCCGGCGCGCCCGACGCTCAAGAAGCTGCGCGAGTCCGCAGCCGGCTGCAAGGCGTGTCCACTCTGGAAGACCGGAACGCAGACGGTCTTTGGAGAAGGGTCGCCCAGCTCACAGGTGATGTTCGTCGGCGAGCAGCCCGGCGATCAGGAAGACAAGGCGGGAAAGCCGTTCGTCGGCCCAGCCGGCAAGCTCTTCGACAAGGCGCTCGAGGAAGCCGGCATCGACCGCTCGCTCGCGTACGTCACCAACGTCGTCAAGCACTTCAAGTGGAGAGGACCAGGGCAAGCGGCGGATCCACCAGAAGCCGAACTGGTCCGAGATCGCCGCCTGCGTCCCGTGGCTCGAAGCCGAGCTCGCGGTCGTGAAGCCCCGGGTCCTGGTGTGCCTCGGCGCCACTGCGGCGCAGGCGCTCCTGGGTCGGCAGTTCCGGGTCACGCAGCGACGAGGCGAGCCCGTCGAGTCCGGCCTCGCTCCGCTCGTGATCGCCACGGTCCACCCTTCCTCGATCCTCCGCGCCGACGACCGCGAAGCGGAGTTCCGCGCGTTCGTGCGCGACTTGGAGGCAATCGCGGCAGAGCTGTAGGCAAGAATGCGAAGCAGTGCGCGTCGGGCTGATCTCGGACATCCACGGAAATCTTCCTGCGCTCGACGCGGTCGTGGCCGACCTCGAGCGTGAAGGCGTCGACGAGATCGTCTGTCTCGGCGACGTGGCCGTCGGCCCGCAGCCGGCCGAGACGCTTGCGCGCGTCAAGGAGCTCGACTGCCGCGTGATCATGGGCAACTGGGACGCAGCCTTTCTCGGCGAGATGCCGGTGCCCAAGGACAAGATCGGCGAGCGCCTCGTGGAGATCGGCGAGTGGTGGCGCTCGTACCTCTCCAACGGCGACCGCGAGTTCATGGCGAGCTTCGAGACGCTCCTCGAGCTCGAGCTCGGGTCGACGCCGGTGCTCTTCTTCCACGGCTCGCCGAAGTCCTACGACGACTGGATCTTCGCCACGACCCCCGACGAGGAGCTCCGCCCGATGCTGGACAGCGTCGAGCAACGCGTGCTCGTCGGCGGCCACACGCACGTGCAAATGATTCGCCGCTATCTGGAGACCGTGATCATCAACCCCGGTAGCGTGGGGCTACCGTTCCGCGAGTGGTGGCCGCGTCCGGTGCGCATCTCGCCCTGGGCCGAGTGGGGCATCCTCGCCGGCGAGGACGGGCGCCTGAGCATGGACTTGCGCAGGACGCCGTTCGACGTCGACGCGTTCCTGCAGATGAGCCTGTCCTCGGGCATGCCGCACGCCGAGTGGTGGGCCAAGAGCTGGTCGAGAGACCTCGAAAGGAGGACTGAATGACGGGTAAGGCCGACTTCACCGAAGAGGAATGGAATCTGGTGCGTGAGGGGCCGCCGACGGCGGGGATGATCGTCCTCGTCTCTTCGAAGGGCGGCAGCTTCCGCGAGACGTGGGCGCTCGCCAAGACGTTCGCGGAGGCGCGCAAACAGCAAAATGAGAGCGAGCTGCTCGACGCGATCGTCGCCGACAGGCCCGACACGCCGCGCTTCAGCTCGCCCGAGGAAGCCGAGCAGCAGGGCCTCGAGCAACTCAGGCAGGCGGTGGCGCTGCTCCGGCAGAAGGCGACGCCGGAGGACGTCGAGAGCTACGGGAACTTCGTCCGGGAGGTGGCCCGGCGCGTCGCCGAGGCGCACAAGGAGGAGGACCAGGCCGTGAGCGCCGAAGAGCAAGAGGCGATCGCCAAGATCGAGACTGCTCTGAGCTAGCGCCGGGAGACCGTCGTCACGGATCCGTCGGACGCGATCCGGCGGATCCGCCCAGGCGATCCAGCCTGCAGCAGGTACGCCACGCCGTCCGGGCCAGCCTCGACGTCGTACGCGTTGGAGAAGCCCGGCCCGAGGAAGCCGAGCCGGGCGCCTGACGGCGCGAGGCGCACGACCCGGTTCGTCGTGCCCTCGATCACGTACACCGTCCCATCGGGCGTGACGTCGATCCCGTAGGGCTCGCCGACCTGCGAGAAGGCGGTGATGACCCCAGTCGCCGGATCGATGCGGCGCACGCGGTTGTTGCCCCGGTCGGAGACGAGCAAAGCCCCGTCGGCTGCAACAGCGAGCCCGTGCGGTGAGGAGAACTGCGCTTCGAGCGCTGGGCCGCCGTCGCCGCCTCCGCCCTCCGCCCCGGTCCCCGCGATGTGGACCGGCGTCCCCGAGCCGCCGGGGAGCCGGAAGACCTGCGTCGCGGTCGAGTAGTAGAGGTCCCCGTTCGGCGCGGCGGCGATCGGCCCGATCTCGACGCCCTGGGCGACCTCGGCGACGGTCGTCGGCGCACCGGTCCCATTGAGCCGCTGGAGCGCGTTCCCGATCGAGATGAAGACGCTGCCGGACGGAGCACGGACGATTGCGTAGGGCCGGAAGAGCGTCGGGACGATCACGCCCACGCGCCCCGTCGCCGGCCTGACGCGCAGCACGCGCCCCGGGTTGTTCTCGACCAGCAGCAGCGTGCCGTCCGGCTGGAGATCGATCGAGGTCGGCTCGCTGAAGACGAGCGGCTTTGCGGGCGCACGCCGCACACGCACGGATCCGAGCCGGGACGTCGTCCCCCCGGCGCGCGCAGTGAGTCGCCACAGCCCCGCCGTGGGGAAGACGAGCCGCGCGCGGTACGAGCCGCGGCGGCCGGAGGCCCGAACGTGGACCCGGCGCGCCCCCGAGGCGGTCACCTGGATCGATCCTGCGTACGCGGCCGGGCGGACGGCGAGACGCACGGTCCATGCCCGTCCCGCCACCGGAGCGGGCCGCTTCCCGCTCAGGGACACGTGGACGGGCCCGGCCGCAGACGCGGAGCAGGTGAACAGCGCAGAGAGCACGACGGCGCCCGCAAAGCGCTTCATGTGAAGTCAGACGCGCGAGGTGGCCGCTGGTTTGCAGGAAAGAGGGCCCGGACGATCGAGAGCGGCCCCCGCGGACTGCGCGGCCGCTCTCGACGAAAGAGCCACTCAGGCTCACTCCACGGTGAATGGGCGCATCATCTCGTTCTCCTCGTGTTCGAGGATGTGGCAGTGCACCGGATACGTTCCCACGTGGTCGAACTGCGCGATGATCCGAACGACCTCGCCGGGGTTCACGCGCACGGTGTCCTTCCAACCTCTCTCGTTCGCATCGGGAAGCTTCGGGTTGCCAGAAAGCCGGAGCTGCCCGGTAGCGAGGTATCGAGCGACGTCGAAGTTCTGCCGATCGAGTACCTGGAATTGGACGAGGTGCAGGTGCATGGGATGGGTGTCGGCGGTCGTGTTGATGAACCGCCAGACCTCGGTCGTCCCAAACGCAGGTGTCAACGTGACGGGATCGCGATACAGCCTGTCCTCGAGCCGGAGCTGTGTCGGGAAGCCTGTGTCCGTGTCGAGGACCTCGGTCATCTTGACGTCGCGTGTCGCCGCGGCCTGCTCCGGGTTCAGTGGCGTGATCGGCCGAGGGGCGTCCGGGATCACGGTGTTGTCCGGATGAGACACGGTCGTCCCGACCCGGACCTGCAGGATCTGTCCGGTCGTCTGCGGATCGGGCGATTCCCCTGCCGGATACGGAGCCTTCGCCCCATTCTTGAGCGTGAGGGTCATCCCGGCCAGCGGTGTGAAGTCGACGATGACGTCGGCCCTCTCGCCCGGTGCGATCAGCAGCTGCGACAGCGGGGCAACGGCCGGCAGCAGGCCGCCTTCCGCGCCGATCTGGTAGATCGTCGGGGTCATGGAGCGACCGCCTCTGGTCCCGGTGAACTTCAGCGAGTAGAACCTGGCGTTCGATCCGTTGATCAGCCGGAAGCGGTACTTCCGCGGCTCGACCTGCAGGTACGGCCAGATCTTGCCGTTGACGACGATCGTGTCGCCGAACATCTCGGGAACCCAGGTCGGGTGGATGGCCGGCAGGATGCCCACCGTCGGATATCCGAGAAACGACTCGTTCGTCGCCGTGTCGACGGTGAAGAGCTTGTCCTGGATCACGAGCGGGATCTCGTAGCCGCCGGGATCGCTGGGCCCGCCGGGGAGGTTGAGCGCGTCTTCGTAGTCGTCACGGACGATGTACGCCCCGGCGAGCCCCGCGTACGGGTTGAGCCGGGTGATGCCCATCGCGTGATCGTGGTACCAGAGCAGCGCCGCGTCCTGATTGTTGGGGTAATGGAAGAGCTGCGATTCCCCGGGGACGATCCAGTCGTCCGGGCCGCCGTCGCTCGTGTCTGCGACATGGCCGCCGTGCAGGTGTGTAACGGCGCGTACGTCTGGCCCCTGCATGGCGCCGTCGAGCGTGTAGTCGATCGACGGCTGGAGAATGTGGTTCAGCGGGAGGTTGTTCTTCCACAGAACCTGGAGCGGCTCGCCGCTGCGGACGACGAACGACGGCCCGAGATAGCCACTCTGGGCAAGAAAGCCGTCGTTGTACCCCCAGACGTGAGTCGGAGGAATCCCTGGGTGGAACTGCGCGATGCCTTGTTCGAATGACATCTCGTAGTACCCGGGTGCCGTCTGCTGCGCAACTGGCGGAATCGGCAACGGATCCAAGTACTTGACGAGGGTTGTCGGAATCAGCGGTGTTGGCGCCGCAGTTGCCTGGCTGACCCCCAGTGCCAGAAACGACGAAGCCACAGTCACCGCGAGCCCGAGTACGACTCGCAGGCGTCCCATCGTTCACCTCCTGGGTAGTGCACCCCATGGGGGGCGTTGTCTATGCGGGCATTCTTGGCACGGTCGGCGGAGGCTTTGATCGGGGCCACCGCTGAAGCGGGGCCGTAGAAGGCCGCAGTCCACCGAGGCGCGTTCGACACAATTGAGCCATCCAGGCACCGAACTTCAAAGGGGCATGTCGTTGACGAGATCACCGGGCAGGGCAAGCATCGGAGTCGCGGCCGTCGCGGTCGCTGCCGGCCTGTGGGGCATGGACGCGCTCATCCGCCGTCCGCTCGCCCTTTCGACCGAGCCGGCGACGATCGTCTTCGGCGAGCACGTCGTCCTCGTGGCCGTCCTGCTCCCCGTCGTGCTCGCGGCGCTGCCCGCCCTCTGGCGCGCCGGCCCACGCTTCGTCGCCGCCGGGATCGTGATCGGCGCGGGATCCTCGGCGCTGGCGACCATCCTCTTCACCCAGGCGTTCGTGGACGGCGATCCCGTGACTCCCGTCGTCCTGCAGAAGGTGCAGCCGCTGATCGCGGTGTCGCTGGCGGCAGCGCTGCTCGGCGAGCGCCCCCGGGGCCGCTTCGGCTTCTTTCTCGCCGGCGGCCTCGCCGGGGCCTGGCTGATGGCGTTTCCGAGCCCGTTCGACGTCTCGCTGCACGGACTGGCGCCCGTCCTCTACGCACTTGGGGCGGCGGCGCTCTGGGCACTCGGAACCGTGCTCGGCCGCTTTCTCGCGCTGGAGCTGCCCTTCGAGCAGGTGACCGCCGTCCGCTTCGCCTTCGGGCTGCCGGCTGCCCTGGCCGCGGTCCTCGTCCTGGGCGCGCCGCTGACCGCGTCACTGCACGACGAGCTCTTCATCGCGCTGCTCGCGCTCGTCACCGGCCTCGTCGCGCTGCTCCTCTACTACTGGGGGCTGAAGCGCACGACTGCGTCCGTCGCCTCGCTCGCCGAGCTCACGTTTCCCGTCGTGGCGATCGCGGTCGGCTACTTCGCGTTCGACGCAACGCTGACGAGCACGCAGCTCGCCGGTGTGGCGCTGACGAGCCTCGTCGTGCTCGGGCTTCCCGGGCGGGCTCCCCGCCTCGTCCGAGAGCGTCCTCACGCGGCTCCGGTGCTAGCGGGCCACGCGCCCTAGCGCCTCCACTGCGGCCTCGAGCTGCTCGTCCGCGTGGTACGGCGCTGGCCCGAAGCGGAGGTAGCGCCCCCGGCTGTCGGTGACGACGCCGCGGTCGAGCAGGCGGCTGCTGAGCTCCTCGGCCCGCTCCGACTCGAGAGCCACGAAGCCGCCGAAGGCGCTCAGCGGCGTCTCGCGGTCTCGCGTCACGTCGTCCAGGTCGAGCCGGTCGAAGCTTTCGGCGAGGAGGCCCGTCTGATGGAGGTAGCCCGCGCGGAGGCGCTCCGGGGTCAGGCCCTGCTCCTCGAAGAAGTCGAGCACGCGCGCGGCGCGATAGTGGCTCGTCGGGTCGTACGTCGAGCCGGCGAAGCGCATGCTTCCACCGGGATACTGGGTTGCTCCCTCCTCGTGCGCGGCGTGGAGCTCGTCGAACTCCGCGTACCAGCCGGTGATCGCGGGGCGCAGCTCGTCCGCCTGGGGCGGCAGCCGCAGGAAGCAGTTGCCCTCTCCGAGCTGGAGGTACTTGTAGCCGCCGCCGACGATCCAGGCCCGCTCGAGCCCGGCCGCGGTGAACGGGATGCAACCGAGCGCGTGGTAGGCGTCGACGAGCAGCTCGGCGCCCGAGTCCGCACATGCCTCGGCCAGGTCGGCGAGGCCGGGAACGATGCGCGCGTCCTCGAACAGCACGGCGGAGACGAGCACGGCGCTCGCGCCTCGCGCTTCGGCGGCGAGCCGCTCGGCGAGCGTCTCCACCGGCCGGGCGGGTAGCCGCACGACGTCGAGTCCCTCCTCCCCCAGCCTCCCGAGCTGGCGCCGCAGCGTGTGGAACTCGCCGTCTGTCGAGACCAGCCTCGGCCGCTCCCGCAGCGGAAGCGCGGACAGGAAGCGCAGGACGAGCTCGTGCGTGTTCACCGCGAGCGCCACGGGAGCGCCGGGGTCGTCGAGCAGCCGCCTCACGCCGTCGCGCAGCCGCTCTGCCTTCGCGAACGCCCGCTCCCACTTCAGGTCCGCGTGCTCGGCCGCGTCCTGCCACGCCTCGAGCTGCCCCTCGCGCCCGACGTCCGGCCACGCCTGGTGCGAGTGGCCGGTCAGGAACAGCCGCTCCGAGACACGGAAGGCCGAGTAGTGCTCCGCGAGCGGGTTCAAAGCTCGCTGCGGACGGCCCAGAGATCGGGGAAGAACGGCTTGTGCAGCGTCGAGCGAAGATACTCGGCGCCGTAGCCGCCCGTGCCCTGCTTGGTGCCGATCGTCCGCTCGACCATCTTCACGTGGTGGTAGCGCCACTCCATGAAACCCTCGTCGAAGTCGACGAGACGCTCGGCGACCTGCGCGGGCCCGCCGTCGTCGCGGTACGCCTGGAGAAGCGCGGCCTGGACGCCCTTCGACTCCTGCACCGGCTGCGTGACGTCGCGCTCGAGAGCATCCTGGGGCACGTCGTAGCCCTTGTCGGCCAGGTAGCGCAGGAACGAGTCGTAGACGGACGGCCGTTCCAGCGCCGCTTTGACCTTCTCGTAATCGGGGCTCTGCTCGTGATAGGCGGTCAGCACGCCCGGATCGCGCCGGCCGAGGATCGCCTCGAGCTCGCGGAACTGCCCGGACTGGAACCCCGAGGACGACTCCAGCCGCTCGCGGAAGGTGAGGAACTGGACCGGCGTCATCGTCTCGATCACGTCGAGCTGCTGGACGACGAGCTTGAGGATGGTCAGCACACGCTTGAAGGTCGCGAACGCGCGCGCGTCCTTGCCGGACTCGAGCATGCGCTGCAGGTAGCGGAGCTCGTGGATCAGCTGCTTGAACCAGAGCTCGTACACCTGGTGGACAACGATGAAGAGCACCTCGTCGTGCTCTTCCGAGTTCGGGCGCTGGGCGCCGAGGATCTCGTCCAGCGCCAAGTAGGACGTGTACGTGAGGGACTTGTCCTGACTCACCCGGCCTCCTTGAACAGCTCGCGCGCGATGATCTCGCGCTGCACCTCGGACGCGCCTTCGTAGATCCGCGGCGCGCGCACCTCACGATAGAGGTGCTCGAGCAGATGGCCCGCCTGGAGCGCACGCGCGCCGTGCACCTGGATCGCGACGTCGACGGCTCGCTGCGCGGTCTCCGTCGCGAAGAGCTTCGCCATCGCCGAGTCCTTGCGCACGGGCCGGATGCCCGCGTCGTACTTGGTGGCCGCCTCACGGACGAGGAGCCGAGCGGCGGCGATCTCCGTCGCGACCTCGGCGAGCTGGTGCGAGACCGCCTGGAAGCCCGCAAGCGGCCTGCCGAACGCCTCGCGCTCCTGCGTGTGCTCGACCGCCGCGTCGAGCGCCGCCTGCGCCATCCCCACCGCGAAGGCGCCGACGCTCGGCCGGAACAGGTCGAGCGTGTCCATCGCGACGCCGAACCCCTCGTCGATCTCGCCCAGCACCTGGTCGGCCTCGACCCGGACGCCGTCGAAGTCGAGCCGCCCGATCGGATGCGGGGCGAGCAGGTCGAGATGCTCGCCGGAGAGCCCGTCGCTGTCGCGGGGCACGGCGAAGGCGGTGATGCCCTTGGCGCCGCGGTCGGAGGTGCGGGCGAAGACGCTGTAGACATCGGCCTCGGGCGCGTTGGAGATCCAGATCTTCGTGCCGGTCAGCCGGAAGCCGTCGCGGTCGCGCTTCGCCTGCAGGCCGAGATTCGCCGCGTCCGAGCCCGCGTCGGGCTCGCTCAGCGCGAAGGCGCACACGACCTCGCCGCCCGACAGCCGTGGGATCCACTCGTCCCGCACCGCCGGCCTGCCGCGGCTGAGGATCGGATAGCCCCCGAGCCCCTGGAGCGCGAGTGCGGTCTCGGCCTCGGTCGATCCATGCGCCAGCCCTTCTCGGAGCTCGCACAGCTCGACTGCGGACCCCGCGAAGACGAGCTCCAGCAGGCCTTCGTCGCCGAGCGCGCGCACGAGCGGGCGATTCAGGCGTCCCGGCCTGCCTTGGGCGGCGATCGGCGCGAACACCTCGTGCCCGAGGCGGCGCGCGCGTTCGAGGACGTCAGCCATCGAGGACGGCGACACCCATCAGCTCGACCAGTGCGTCCGGCTCGAAGAGCGCCGAGACCCCGATCAGCGCCATCGCCGGATAGCGCTTGCCGAAGTGCCGACGCCAGACTTCGCCGAGCTCGCGCGTCGAGGCTCGGTACTCCTCGATCACCGTGGTGAAGACGACGAGCGAGACGAGCTGTTCCGGCTCTCCCTCGGCCGCCCGCAGCGCCGTCACGAGCTTCGCGGCGGCCGAGTCGAACTGCGCGACGAGCGAGTCGCCCTCGCCGGTCTGGCCGCCGAGGTACACGCCCCCGGCCGCGACCACCGCGTGCGCGAAGCCGACCGGCTCGGGCAGCTCGGGCGGGTTGACGATCACCGGCCGCGCCACGCGGGGTCCCTTCCTTCCGACCAGGCGGAGTAGAACTCGGCGAAGTCCTCGCTCTTCATCAGCAGGGCCTGGGCGAGCGCCTCCATCTCGATCGAATCGTGGAGGCTCATGTCGGTTTCGCGCGTGAGCAGGATCTTCGTCGTCGCGTAGGCGAGCGCAGGCCCGTCGGCGAGCTTGCGCGCGAGGTCGCTCGCGGCGGTCGGCAGCGAATCCGCGTCGACGACCCGCGTCGCGAGGCCGAGCTCGAGCGCACGGTCTGCGCCGACCTCTTCGCCGAGGAGAAGCAGCTCGGTCGCACGGCCGAGCCCGACGAGCCGAGGGAGGAGATACGCGGCGCCCATGTCCGCTCCGGCCAGGCCGACGCGCGTGAACAGGAAGGAGAGCTTCGCCGACTGCGCCAGGAGGCGGAAATCGGACGCGAGCGCGAGCACCGAGCCCGCTCCGGCCGCGACGCCATTCACGGCCGCCACGATCGGGAGCGGACAGTCCCGCATCGCCTTCACGACGGCGCCGCTCATCCGTGTGAAGTCGAGGAGCTGGCCCGCACTCATCTTCTGGAGCTCGCCGATGATCTCCTCGACGTCGCCACCCGAGCAGAAGCCGCGGCCTTCGCCCGTGAGGACGAGCACGCGCGCGTCGCCGCGGTGGGGCAGCTCGCCCAGGAGATCGCGCAGGTCGGCGTAGACGTCGAAGGTGAGGGCGTTCAGCTTGTCCGGGCGCGAGAAGGTGATCGTCGCGACCCCGTCGTCGAGCGCGAAGTCGAAGTTCTGCCAGCTCTCCGTGAAGGCGGCGGAGCCGCGGAAGGGGCTCACGCCTGCAGGCCTCCGCCGTCGAGGACGATCGTCTGGCCGTTGATCGACGCAGCCTCCCGCGAGGCGAGGAAGACGACCGCCGCCGCGACCTCGTCCGGGTCGAGCAGCCGACCGAGCGGAGTCATCGACTCCAGCTCGGCGCGCGCCTCGTCCGCCGAGCGATCGGTCTTCGCGACGATGGTCTCGACCGTGCGGTCGGTCATGGCCGTGTCCACGTAGGCCGGGCAGACGGCGTTCGAGGTGACACCCGTTCCCGCAACCTCGGCCGCGGTCGCGCGCATGAGGCCCACCGCCGCGTGCTTGGACGCGGTGTAGGCGGCGGTGTAGCGCGCGCCGTAGAGCCCGGCGACAGAGGCAACGGTCACGATCCGGCCATCTCCGCGCTCGATCATGCCGCCAACGACCGTTCGGGTGCAGAGGAACGCGCCCGTGGCGTTCACGTCGAGGTGTGCGCGCCACTCGTCGAGCGTCGTGCGCGCCAGCGTCGCTCCCGACGCGATCCCGGCGTTGTTGACGAGCACGTCAACGTGGAGCTCGCTGAAGAACGCCTCGACTGCCGCTTCGTCGGTCACGTCGAGCTCGTCGTGACCGGGCGCGCGCACGTCCTCGCCGGCAAACCGTTCCGCGATCGCCTTCCCGATCCCCTTCGCCCCGCCCGTGACGACGACGACCCGGCTCACGCGGCGAGCGCCTTCCGATCGAGCTTGCCTGAAGGTGTCTTCGGCAGATCGTCCACGAAGACGACCTCGCGCGGGTACTTGTGCGGGGACAGCCGTTCGCGGACGAAGTCCTGGAGTGCGCTCTCCTCCACGGGTTGGCGTGCGACGACGTAGGCGCGCGGCACCATCAGCCCGTTCTGCGCGGCGCCGACGACCGCGCACTCGACGACGTCCGGATGGCCGACGAGACAGTGCTCGATCTCGGCCGGAGCGACCCAGATCCCGCCGACCTTGATCAGGTCGTCGACTCGGCCCCGGTACCAGAAGAACCCGTCGTCGTCGCGCTCGAAGAGGTCGCCCGTGCGGACGGTCTCGCCGTCGAAGGTGCGCTCCGTCTTCTCGGGATCGTCCCAGTACAGGAGCGCGGCCGTGTCGCCCGTGACGAGCAGCTCGCCGTTCTCGTCGAGCTCCGCCTCGTAGCCAGGCACGAGCTCGCCAGTCGACCCGGGACGAGCTCGGCCGGGCCGGTTCGAGATGTAGATGTGGTACAGCTCGGACGAGCCGATCCCGTCCAGGACCTCGACGCCGAACGTGTCCAGCCAGCGGTCGTGCAGCTCCCGCGGAAGCGCCTCGCCGGCCGACGTGCACATGCGCAAACAAGACATGTCCGGTGCCTGGCACCGGCCATGTCTGACGGAGTCGATCATCTGGGCCATCATCGTCGGCACGTTGACGAGGATCGTCGGGCGGTGCTCGGCGATCAGCTCGAAGATCCGCTCGGGGGTCGAGCGCTCCGGGAAGACGACCCCGGCGGCGCCGACGCCGAACGGGTAGAGCGCCGTCAGGTCGCGCGCGTAGCCGAAGAAGAGCTTCGGCACCGGCAGCACGACGTCGTCCTCGTGGATCCCGAGCACGCCCTGCGCGTACCAGTCGTTGCTCAGCACCGGGCTGTGCACCGGATGGACGGCGCCCTTCGGCCGGCCCGTCGAGCCGGTCGTGAACTTCCAGAGCGCGATGTCGTCCTTCGTCGTCCGGCGCGGGCTCGAGCTCGTCCGAGAGGCCGTCGAGCCGGTCGCGGAACGCCTCGTCGACGACGAGGACCTGGCGCTCGCCCGCAACCTCCCGGATCGCAGCCTCCGTCGTCGTGTCCGCCACGACGACCGCGGCGTCGGTGTAGTCGAGGTAGTAGGCGTAGTCCTTCGGCTGCAGGAACGTGTACGCCTCGGCGGTCACAGCCCCGATCTTCTGGGCGCCGTACCAGAGCGCGACGAGGTCCACGGAATCGCCGAGGACGAGCAGGACCCGGTCCTGCGCGCGGACGCCAAGCTCCAGGAGCACGTTCCCGCAGCGATTCACGAGGCGCGCCAGGTCGCCGTAGGTCGTCTTTCCCTCCGAGCCGATCAGCGCCGTGCGGTCGCCTCGGCCCTCCTCGACGTTCCGGTCGACGAACCAGGTTGCGAGGTTCAGCTCGTGAGGCAGATCGGCATGCGTGATCACGCGGCGACCTCGCGGATGAGCTCGACGAGCATGTCGGTCAGCGTCTCGAAGGTCTCGCGGCCCTCCTCGGGAGAAGCCTCGGCCGGTGCCCCGCAGTAGGCCTGGTCCATGCCCATCGCGACGAAGTCGGTCCGGCCGCCGCGAATTGCCGCGGGCATGTCCACGTGCCGCTCCTCGAGCGCCTGCATCCGGTCGGCGTGGACGAGCTCGGGCCGGTCGGCGAGGACGAGCGACGTCTCGTAGCGCCCTGCGTGGCACGAGCCCGAGCGGAACTCGTCGGTCAGCCGCTCAGCGCTCGCGCGACGCGTCAGGTCGAGTAGCGGCAGGCCCGTCGAGCGCAGCGTCTCCACCTGCTCCGGCTCGAAATGGTTGTTGACGAGCACGAGCGTCCCGACAGACTCGGAGATCTCTTTCACGAGCGAGCGCAGCGTGTCCTCGCTGATCGAGACCGTGCCCGGAAAGCCGCCCGCGTACCGCGTGACGCCGTAGTGCACCGGCGGCAGGACGAGAACCGGGATCTCCCCCTCGAGTCGCTTCGCCGCGCGGTGGCAGACGCCGAGCGAGATCAGCGTGTCCGTGACGAGCGGCGCGTGCGGCCCGTGCGGCTCGACCGCACCCAGGGGAAGCAGATGCACGGCGTTCTCGGGCATGTCCGGGTAGGCCAGGTAGCCGTAGTTCACGCTCGAACCTCCCCGAACCGCACCGTGCTACTCGATTTGAGAGTGCGCTCGATCTGCGTGTCCGGGAGGTCGAGCAGGACGAGGTCGGCGCGACCGGCGCCGACGATCGTGTTCGCCTCGTCGAGCGTCGTCAGGTAGCCGCCGACGATCGTCGGCACGCGCACGCCGTTCCGCACGCGGTCGCTGAGCGCGGTCAGGTAGCCGCGCCGGTACTGCGGGCGGTCGTCGTGGATCGTCTGCCCGGCCTCGACGTGGATCAGGTCGCACCCGTGCTCGGCGAGCGCGCGTGCGATCTCGACCCCGTCCTCCACGCTGTTCCCGCGCGGGTGCCAGTCGGTCACCGAGAGGCGCACGGCCAGTGGGCCGTCCCACACCGCCCGCACCGCCTCGAGCACGCTGACGGGGAAGCGGAGCCGGTCGTGCTCGTCGTTCGTCAGCGGAGACAGGTAGCTGCCCAGCAGGTAGCCGTGCGCCATGTCGATCTCCAGCACGTCGGCCTGGGCTGCCTTCGCCGCAGCGACGAAGGCAGCGAGCACCGCATGCTCGTCGGGCTCGCCCGGAATCGCACCGAACGGCCCATAGGGCCGCTTGGTTGGCGCCACCACGGGCCACCCGTCAGCGAGCGGCAGGTCGACGCCACGGCTCCGCGGCTGGGTCGCGCCACGTCGGCCGGCATGGCTCAGCCGGAGCAGGCGCCGGCCCTCGGGAACGACGGCCTCCTCGGCCGATACGCGTCCCTCCGGGCTCACCGAAACCGTGCTCTCGACGAGCTCGAAGCGGTTCTCGAGTCGCACGCCGCGCAGCTCGAACGCCGAGAACGCAGGCGGCGGCGAAACGGCCCGCCCGCCCATCCACCCGTCGAGCGCGCGCGTGAACTGCGGGTCGCGCACACCGAGCGTCGCATGCGTTATGCGCCCGGCCCGCGTAATGAGGTTGAACGCAAACTGGATCGGCTCGAGGTGCGAGTAGCTCGCGATCCGCCCGAAGTAGGCGGCGCTCTCGCTCGCGGCGTCCTGCGTGCGCTCGACGAAGGGCTCGCGCTCGAGCTCGTAGTCGACGAACGCCGCTTCCAGGTCCCAGCGGCGCCTGGCCAGCGCCGCCGCCAGCGAGATCGAGTCCTCCATCGCGAGCTTCGTCCCCGAGCCGATCGAGAAGTGAGCCGTGTGCGCCGCGTCCCCGAGGATCACGACGCTCCCGTCGTGCCACGTCCGGTTCGTGATCTTGGGAAAGTCGAGCCAGAGCGAACGGTTCGAGAACAGCTCACGGCCGCGCAGCTCGTTCGCAAACAGCTGCTCGCAGTAGGCGAGGCTCTCCTGCTCGTCCAGCTCGTCGAGCCCGGCCGCGCGCCAGGCGGGCTCGGGGCACTCGACGATGAACGTCGACATCCGCTCGTCGTACGGATATGCGTGCGCGTTGAAAAGGCCGTGCTCGGTCTCGCGGAAGGCGAACGTGAACGCGTCGAAGACGTGGTCGGTGCCGAACCAGACGTACTTCGAGCCCTCGGGCCGCACCTTCGTGCCGAAGTCACGGAGCCCCCGGACGAAGCTGTTCGCGCCGTCGGCGCCGACGACGAGGTCGGCGTCCGGAAGCTCCTCCACCTCGACGCCGAACTCGAGGACGACCCCCAGCTCGCGGCAGCGCGCCTGCAGGATCTCGAGCAGCCGCTTGCGCGCGATGGCCGAGAACGAGTGGCCACGCGAGACGAGCTCGCGCCCCTGGTAGCGAATGTCGATGCGGTCCCAGCGCGCGAAGGTGTCAGTGATCTCCAGGTGCGTCTCGGGATCCGCGTCTCGCAGCGCTCCGAGCGTCTCTTCGCTGAAGACGACGCCGAAGCCGAAGGTCGCATCTGGGGGGTTCCGCTCGAGAACGCGGACGTCGGCGGCTCGATCGAGCTTGCGCAGGAGAATCGCGAGGTACAGCCCTGCCGGTCCTCCGCCCACGATCGCGACGTTCACGCGACCGCCTCCTGCAACCGCTCCAGCTCCTCGATGTCGGCGACCGTCGGGAAGAGGACGAGCTCGTCGCAACCGGCCTCTTCGTAGCCGCGCACGTAGTCCTTCATGGCCCGGGCGCTCGTCAGGTTGCCGGCGGCGATCTTCTCGGCGAAGGGCCCAGTGAAGGCGTAGTAGTCCCGAAGGTACGCATCTCCCTGTGCCGTGTCCCCGAACGCGAAGTAGCCCTGGCCCCAGAGCTTCGGCTTGCCGTGGCGGCCTAGGTCGCTCCAGGCTGCGAGCGCGCGCCCCGCGGCGTTGGCGAACGCCCGCGGCGGCCCGCCGTTGTGCGCGTAGCCGTCCGCGTAGCGCGCCATTCGCGAGTAGGCCGGGCCGCTGAGCCCGCCCACGAGGATCTCGATCCCGTCGCGCGAAGGCCCGACGCGATCGGCGTCCACGTCGCCCCGGATGTAGGCCAGCTGCTCGCCGAGCCGCTTCCCGCGCCCCTTGTGCTCCACGCCGGCCGCGTCGAAGTCCTCCGTCCGCGCGCCCACGGCAAGCCCGAGGGTCAGGCGCCCGCCCGAGAGCCCGTGCACGGACGCTGCCTGCTTCGCGAGCATCGCCGTGGAGCGCAGCGGCCCGATCGCGATCATCGTCGCCAGCCGCACGCGCGAGGTCACTCCGGCTGCGCCGGCCAGCGCCGCGAACGGCTCGTAGCTGTCGTAGAGGACGCGGTCGAGCACGCCGATCGACGAGAACGGGCCGGCATCGGCGCGGCGCGCCCACTCCAGCAGGAGCTCGCCCGTTGCGCCCGGCACCGTCGTGGGGAGTCCGACACCGATGTTCACTTCCGCCGAAAGCTTCACACTTTGCGAGGCGATGCGGGAATTGATGCCTTCACCCTTCGACCGGCACTACGGGTTGGAGATCGACGAGGCCACGGATGAGGTCGTTCGCGGGCACGTTCCGGTGCGCGAGCACGTGCTCCAGCCGGTCGGCCTCGTGCACGGCGGCGTCCATGCGTCCATCGCCGAGGCGCTGGCTTCGGTGGGGACGAACGTCGGCGTCCTGCCCGACGGCAACGTCGGCCTCGGGATGTCCAACAACTCCACGTTCCTGCGCTCGATCCGCGAAGGCACGATCCACGCAGTCGCGCGTCGGGTTCACCGCGGGCGGACGACCTGGGTCTGGGACGTCGAGTTGACAGACGACGACGGCAAGCTGTGCGCTGTGAGCCGCGTGACGATCGCGGTGCGGCCGCTGCGGACGTGATCCGCATCGTCGTTCCGTACGCGGGCTCGCGCGGGAAGACGCGCCTCGGAGCGAAGCGCGCCGAGCTCTCGGCTGCGATGCTCGCAGACGTGCTGGCCGTGGCGACGAGCGTTGGCGAGACGTGGGTCGTCTCGCCGGAACCGGTCGACGGCGCGACGTGGGTTCTCGATCCGGGCGGCGGACAGGGAGCCGCAGTCGAGGCCGCGCTTCGGGAGATCGGCCCGGGGCCGGTGCTCGTCGTCAACTCCGACCTCCCCACGCTGACGGCCGACGACCTCCGCGCGCTCGACGATGCGATACCGGAGCGCGGAATCGCGATCGCCCCGGCCGGCGACGGCACGACGAATGCGCTCGGCCTCTCGGATACGAGCCTCTTCGCGCCGCTCTACGGGCCGGGTAGCGCCGCTCGCTTCCGAGCGCACGTCGAGCAGGTCGCCGATGTCAACCGGCCAGGGCTCCGGGACGACGTAGACACGCCTGCCGACCTGGTGCACGTGTGAGGGTCGTCGTCCTCTCCGGCGGCGTGGGCGGCGCGCGGTTCGTCCGGGGACTGGTCGACGCCGTCGATCCACGAGAGGTCACCGTGATCGGGAACGTCGGCGACGACGTCGAGGTGCTCGGGCTGCACGTCTCGCCGGACCTCGACTCGATCCTGTACGCGCTCGCAGGGCTGAACGACGAGGAGCGCGGCTGGGGACGCGCCGATGAGACCTGGCGCGCGCTGGAGACGGTACGCGCCCTCGGAGGCGAAGACTGGTTCCGGCTCGGCGACCTCGATCTCGGCCTGCACCTCGTGCGCACTCAGGCGCTGCGAAGCGGAGAGCCTCTCTCTGCGGTCACGTTGCGGCTCGCCGAGGCGCTCGGGGTCGAGGCCCGACTGTTGCCCGCGACGGACGACCGCCTCCGGACGTGGCTCACGACTCCAACCGGTGAGTTCCCGTTCCAGGAGTGGTTCGTCGCCCGCGGCCACCGGGACGAGGTCGACGCCGTTCGCTTCGAGGGCGACCCCGAGGCGGCGCCGGGAGTGCTCGACGCGCTCGACGAAGCGGAGCTGCTCCTCGTGGCGCCGAGCAACCCGTATGTCTCGATCGGCCCCATCCTCGCCGTGCCCGGGATCCGCGACGCGCTGGCCGGACGCCGTGTGCCCGCCGTAGCCGTCAGCCCTCTGATCGGAGGCCGGGCGGTCAGAGGCCCGGCCGACCGGATGCTGCGCCGCCTGGCCGGTGGAACGACGCCCGGACATGTGGCGGGCACCTATCGGGGCCTGATCGACGCGCTCGTGGTCGACGAGGCGGACGCGGACGACCTCGACGGCCTCGGCGACGTGCGGCCGATCGTCACACGGACGCTGATGTCCGATCCGGACGCACGCAGGCGGCTTGCCGAGGCTGCCCTCGGAGCGGTCGTCGCATGAAGATCGCGATCCTCGGCGGCACTGGCCCCTTCGGCTCCGCCCTCGCGCGGCGCCTTGCCGAGGCGGGAATCGAAGTAACGGTCGGTTCGCGCGATCCCGAGCGCGCCGCCTCGACGGCATCCGAGGTCGGCGCAGCCCGCGGAGTCGTGAACTCCGAAGCCGTGCAGAGCGCTGAGCTCGTCGTGCTCGCCGTCGACGCCTCTGCCGCGCTCGCGACGACGGCCGAGTTCGCGGAGGAGCTCGGCGAGACCCCGGTCCTGAGCGTCGCCAGCCTGCTGCGAATCGAGAACGGCGCCGCGCTGCCAAGCGACGACCCGCTCTCGCTCGCTGAGCGGATGCAGCACCTCCTCCACGGCCCGGTCGTCGCGGGCCTGCACTCCCTGGCAGCCAGGTCGCTCGCGGCCGGGAAGGCCGAGGGCGACGCGCTCGTCTGCGGCGACGACGACGCGGCCAAGGCGGCCGCGATCGAGCTCGCGGGCGCGCTGGTCACCGGGCGCGCCCTCGACGCGGGACCGCTGGCGAGCGCCAGGGCGCTCGAAGGCATGACGGCGGTGATCGTGAACCTCAACCGCCGCTACCACGGACACGCAGGCCTTCGCGTCGAGGGCCTGTGAGCGAGCTGACGATCCGGCCACTTCGCGGCCTGCCCGAGCTCCGGGAAGGCGACGACCTCGCTCAGATGATCCGAGAGCGCGCCGAGCTCGTGGGGGGCGATGTCGTCGTGGTCGCCCAGAAGGCGATCTCGAAGATCGAGGGCCGCATCGTGCGACTCGACGAGAGCGCGAAGATGGACGTGATCCTCGGCGAAGCGAAGCGCGTCGTGCGTAGGCGCGGTTCGCTCGTGATCGCCGAGACCAGGCATGGGTTCATCTGCGCCTCGGCGGGAGTGGACGCCTCGAATGCGCCCGAGCCAGGCACTCTCGTCCTCCTCCCGGTCGATCCCGACGCCTCCGCCGCGCGCCTCCGCGAACGGCTCGGCGAGCTCACCGGCCGGCAAGTGGGCGTGATCGTCACCGACTCGTTCGGCCGCGCGTGGCGGCAGGGGACGACCGATGTCGCGATCGGAGCCGCCGGGATCGAGGTGCTTCGCGACCTGAAGGGCCAGCACGACCCGAACGGCTACGAGCTGAAGTCGACCGTGATCGCGATCGCCGACGAGGTCGCCGGCGCGGCGCAACTCGTCATGGGCAAGCTCGACCGCACCCCGGTCGCGGTCGTCCGCGGCCTCGACGTCGCCGGCGACGGCAGCGCCCGCGATCTCGTCATGCCCGCGGAGCGCAACCTGTTTTCCTAGCGGCGAGGCGGTGCGATCATCGGCTCTATGCCGGTCATCGAGATCGACACGCCGCACGGTCTGGCCCGCGCCCATGTACACACTTCGGCCGATGCGAAAGGCGCACTCGTCCTCGGCCACGGCGCGGGGGGCGGCGTGGAGGCGCCTGACCTCGTCGCGGCACGCAAGGCCGCCCTCTCCGTGGCATTCACCGTTGTGCTCGTCGAACAGCCCTACAGGGTCGCCGGTCGGCGCTCACCGCCCCCCGCGTCTCATCTCGACGCAGCGTGGATCGCGATCGTCGAGGGCCTGCGCGCAACGCGGCTGGAGAACATGCCGGTGATCGTCGGCGGACGATCCCTGGGGGGCCGCGTCGCCTGCCGCACAGTCGAAGAAACCGGGGCCGCCGCGGTGTTGTGCCTCGCCTTCCCGCTCGAGCCGCCCGGTCGCAAGAACCCGCAGAACCGCCTACCCGAACTCGAGGCGGTCGCGGTTCCGGTCCTCGTCGTCCAGGGCGAGCGCGATCCGTTCGGAACTCCGCCGCCTGGACCTTCGCGCGAGGTGGTGACCGTGCCGGGAGATCATGGCCTCAAGACCGATCCGGACGCCGTAGCCGCTGCCGTGGGCGACTGGCTGGCGAGGGCCGAGGCCGGCTTTCTCAGGCTTTAGCCCGAAGCTCCGAGGCCCCAGCAGGCGGAAGCCGCCCCGAGGGCGGCTTCCGTCCTTCGACTGGGGAGGGGGTTGACGCTAGACGAGCGTCTTCCAGAAGATCTTGACCTCCTCTGCGGGGAACGTCTCGGTCTCGAAAACCTCGAGCTTCGCGATCTTGCCGAGGACGCGGAACGCTGCCTCGAGATCGGGATACTCGAAGATGCCGAGATACTCCCACGGGCCCATGACGGCGAGGAACTTCTCGACCGTGCCGCCCTCGTCCTCGACGATCTTGTAGATCTTGTCGAAGTACTCGGGGGTCTTCTCGAGGTGCTCCCGCGCGGTTGGTGCGATCCTGAACAGCCCGACATAGGTGAACATGCATCACCTCACTATTTGGGGGCATCGCCTAGAGCCCCTTCGCGGGAGAGTGTCTCGCCTGCGGAAGCCAGAGACATCGGCGAAATCTCGGATCGAACTGCACGAAACTACGCTTGACGGCGGTCCGTGCTCAACTTGCTACGCGGCCGCCTGCTCGGCCGTGAGCGCCAGAATCGCGTCGACGACGTCCGGATCGAACTGCGTTCCTCGATTTGCGGACAGTTCGGCACGGGCGTCCGCAATCGACATCGCCGCCCTGTATGGACGCGTCGTCACCATCGCGTTGAATGCGTCGCAACAGCAGACGATGCGCGCGACGATCGGAATCTCCGCCCCGGCGAGGCCGTCCGGGTAGCCGTGTCCGTCATAGCGCTCGTGGCAGGAGCGGACGATCCGGCCCACCTCCGTCAGCAAGCCTCCGACGCGCGACAGAAGCCGCTCGCCTTCGATCGTGTGCAGGTTTACGAAGGCCCGCTCCTCGTCCGTCAGCGGGCCTCTCTTGTTGATGATGGTCTTCGGAATCTTGATCTTGCCCACGTCGTGGAGTAGCGCCGTGAGCTCCGCGAGGTGCAGGGCGCGGGCATCGAGGCCGAGGCGGTCCGCCACGGCAGCGGTGAGCTCGACCACGTCACGGCTGTGCTTGCCGGTGTAGGCGTCGTCGGCCTCGACGAAGTCTCCCAGTAGGAACGCCGTCCCTCGGTAGGCGGCGGAGAGCTCGAGCGCGTGGCTGAGACGATCAGCCCGTTCCTTCGCGAAGAACCGTGCCAGCAGCAGAAGTGGAAGCGGCAGGACGTATGCCGGTGTCCACACCGAGCCGGCCACGCCCGCCGCAAACCCGACGGGCGCAAGGGAGGCGTCGACGAAGAAGATCCAGGCGAGCGGCCCGAGCAACGAGCGCGGATCGACCCCGACGGCGAAGTACTCGCGCAGGGTCGAGATCACGCCGTCGCCGACGAACTGGGCGCAGACTGCTGCGACCGTCAATGCCGCCCACTCCCCGACGCCGGCGTTCGGATCGAAGCCGATCATGAAGACGATGGACGGCGCAATCGTGTAGGACGCGTTGGCGATCGACACGACGATCCGCTGCAAGGGCACGCGGCCTCGGATGTAACTCGGAAGCTGGCCGCAGACGAGGCCGGCCGCGACGGCCAGAGGAACATGTCCGGCCGGCAGCGCGAAAAGCATCGGGATCACGACGAGCTCGACGGGAGACGTGAAACCGCTCCCCACCTCGAGCTCGATACGAGAGCCGACCGCAATCGCGGCGACAAAGGCGGGAAGAAGCAGCCACTGGGGGCCGCTCACCGGCGGCGCATGGGCGGCCAGCGTTACCGCAATCGCCAGAAACGCCACTGCGGTGACACCGTGCGTCAGCCGCTCGGGCGAGGAGAGCCGAGCGGCGACGCGCTCGCGTGAGGCGGCTACGAGCCCGTTCTGGAGGTCGATTGCCGATTCAGCACTACTCATGACTTGGGCGGGGGCGGGTACTGCTGCCCGCCCCCGTGTCTCAGATTCGCGCTCCGCGCGCTATCGGCTGCTGAAGGGGTCAACGTAGAGACTCGAGATCGAGAGCGTCTCGTCCTTTTGGAGCCCTTCCGCCCTGAACTTGAACGCGACAGCTGTCACGCCTTCGGGCGAAGCGACCGCCAGCATGTTCATGTACATGGGCACGATCACCGAGGGCTGCCACTCCGTGCCGAGGCGCAGCTTCGCGATCGTCAGGTGCTTGACGTGCCCGTCGAGATCCTCGTACAGCACGTCGACCTTGAGGTGGGACTTCCCATTGCCACCGACGTCCCGCGCGAAGAAGCGGATCGTTGGGTTGTCGAGGTTCACGCACATCGCCGGGGACGCCGCCTCGGCGCCCTTCTCCAGCTGGAGGGAGTCCAGCGCGCCGCTGAACGGATCCGCGGCGGTGACCACCGTCGCCTCCTTGTCCAGCGTCCACTCGTCGCTCGGAGCGAAATCCCCCTGCGGGGCCAGGGCGTACAGCGCCGGATCGCCCCACGGAGAAAAGATCTGCGCCGCGCTTCCGTATCCGCAGTCGGCGCTCGCGAGCAGCTCCCCGCTCCTCGCCCACCGGCCATGAGCAAGGAGGTCGTTCATCTTCTTGTGGATCCCCGCGACCTGCTTCGAGACATCGACGAGCTGGTCATCGGATGAGTCATCGGCAGCCATGCCCGGCCCTGCCGCAACCGCCGCAAGTGCGACGAAGCACGCACCGGCGACCACGGCCCGTTTGATTCTGGTCAGCACGCCGCACTCCTTTGTCCGCAGTTCTGCTCGAGTACCAACGTCGAGCATTGAGCTAAGGAAGCGGCCGAACCCTCGTTTGTTCATCCCCCTTCCGGGGGGACGGAGCGCAGATCCCTCGGCCGAGGTATCACGGACCCGGAACGGCCAAGCATCGAGGGTCTTTATCCGAAATCGCCGGCCGAAGGCCGGCGGAGAGATGAAAAGGGGTGGCGTGGCTCGGAACTCAGGCCCGAGCCACGCGCAGCTGTACGCGACTACGCGACGTAGCCGGCGACGCGGGTAAGCGCATTGACGATCCCGCCCGAGAGCAGGGCAAGCGCGCCCAAGACCGCGATCGCGATGACAGAAAGGACGACGCCGTACTCGGCCATCGTCTGCCCGTCTTCACGAGTGAGCCAGTTGTAGAACTTCTGCATCGATCCGGACCTCCCCATGGAGTCGACGCCGGACGGAGCGCCGCATTGGCTTACACGTCATAGGGTCGACAAGAACCGGACACAATCCCTCGGCAGAGTGAACGGAGCTGTAAGCGCGGTGTGCGCGGCCTAGCCTGAGCACCGGCGAGGGTCGAACCCCGGACGCCTCGAGCCCTCGTCCGCCAGTTGCCGGTGTCGTGAACGGAAAAACCCGCCGTTTCCAGCGGGTTCCTGAGAGCGGATGATGGGACTCGAACCCACGACCTTCTGCATGGCAAGCAGATGCTCTAGCCAACTGAGCTACATCCGCGTAGCCGTTCGAGTATAGCCTCGGTCTGCAGCTCTTCTAACGGCCGACGGTCAGGTTCACCCGCGCGTCGCTCCGTCGCTGCCGGCCGGCAGGCGGGCTCTGGCGCAGAACCCGGCCCTTGCCCCTCTTCGCGGCTCGTACACGCGTCAGCTTCCCGAGGCGGCAATGCCGCGCCACGACCCGGCGCCACGCCCTCCTGAGCGGCTCTCCGACGACGTTCGGCACGACACACTGCGCCGGGATCAGCGGCGGTCCGCCGCCCACGCGGCCCCACCAGGTGCCCCAGCGACCGGATCCGTCTCCGCGGCCGACGGGGATCCTCGGATACTCCTGCACGGTCCACAGCGAGAGATCATCCGACGGATCGACCTGCGCTCCGCTGTAGTCGCCCCAGCGGTTGAGCCCGCCGCGGGTCTTGTAGTACGGGCCCTCGCCGTCCTTGAGGATGACCGGCTCCCGCATCGTGCCGGGCGGATCCGTGCCCGCCCGAAAGGCATACGCCGCGTCGATGAAGTCGTCCGACTCGAACTCGGAGAAGCCGACGAGAACGTCCTCACGCGCGTTCACAGCGATCGAAGGAAATGCGTACGAGTGGCCGCCGTTCCAGGGCAAGGCGCGGTTGTCTTCGATCCGCCCGCCCTGCACGAAGGCGCCGGTCGTATCGAGCTCGACCCATTGGACCGCGGTGTGAGTGCCGTATCCCGTGCCACCCGGTGGCAGCGCGATCGCCTGCGCGTGATAGACGTGCCCGCTCCGGAAGACGACGTTGCTGGCGCGCGAGTCGCCTGTATCGACTCCGCGCCCGTTCTGCTGAGGCAGCACGTTCCCGGGCCCAGGCGTGCCCCACGGTCCCAGCGGGTTCGTCCGGATTCCGCCGCCGACGAGCGTGAGCGTCCCGCCGCGAAGCGACCAGAAGCGGTACGTCGCCGACATGCTCTCGACGTGCTCGACGAGATAGAGGTTCGTCTCGGTCGGTGAGTATGTGACGGCGGGCTGGAGGGCGAAGCCTCCGGGGACGCTGATATCGACTGGCGTTCCGCTCCCGCCCGAACGTAACGAGGCGTAGTCGAGCACGATCAGCCGGCCGCGCACATACGCGAGCTTGCTGCTGTTCGAGAACATGTTGATTCCGATGGCGACCGTGGACTGCGTGAACCCGAGCGTCGGAAAATCGGCGAACGTCGTCCGAGTGGGGTCCGCTTCGATCGCGTAAAGACGCCAGCGTCCCTCCGGGTCCCCCGACTCCGAGATGCCGTAGAGGATCTTCGAGCTCGGCAGGGCGGGATCGTCCGCTGCGCTCACGAGCCACCGGTCGCTGTACGGGTCGAACAGGATGCGCGGGTCGAACGGCCGGTGCGCGCCGACCGGGCGCCAGAAGGCGGTCATGGAGACCTTGCTGAGGAGCTTGCCGTCGGACTTCCGCTGGATCGCGTAGTTGCTGTTCAGGGTCGACATGAGCTTCTCGCGGCCCACGGCGCCGTTGGTGTCCGGAGGCGACTCGGTCTTCTTCCCGCTCAGCGGAGCGTCGGTCTGCGCCAGGAAGCCGGCAGAGAAGTAGGGGGAGGGCCCCGTCGCCCGGAAGGTCGGCATCGAGGGCGGCGTCGTAGGCCTCGACGGCAACGTCGCCTGCTCGTCTCTCTCCTCCGGTTCCGGGGCGCTCGCCGCTTCCGGTGGCGACGGACGCTTGGAGAGTGCTCGGACGTCCACGACCGCAGCCGCGGAGACGCGTACCGGCTCAGCCGTGTACTCGTGATCGTCCCTGAACCCCGACGCGTCGGGGGAGAAGCCGACGAAATCGAGAGCGCCCGCGAGGACGAGACTCCCGAGGAGCCACCTCCAGCGTCCCCGCCCGAAGGGCGCCTTCATCCGCCGCTTGCGTCGAGTGCTTCGTTCACCCGGTCGGAGGCTAACGCCCAGCTCCTTCAGCCAGCTCCTTCGCGAGCGGCGTGGCAAATCGGGGGAGCACCTTCGCCCCGTCGAGCCAGCGCTCCAGCCGCTCGGCCTCTGCATCGATCGCCCGTACCGCATCCGGGCCGACGTCCTCGAGCAGACGGAAGACGATCTCGCCGTCCTTGCGTCGGGCCCAGCCGCCGACGATTCGGCCATTCCACCAAACCGTTGGACCCGCGTTGCCGTTCCGGTCGAACAGTGCCGGCCCGTGCACGCCGAGGTACCACTCACGCTCCTTCCAGCCCATCACGGTCGGATCGAGCGCCGGCAGCAGCGCGGCCCAGGGCTCGAGGTGCGGCTCGCTCTCGAGATCGTCGGGAAGGGCGATCCCGGGCACGCCGTCGAGGTCGACCTCCGCGACACCGATCTCGGCAAGCGCCCTGCGGGTCTGCGCGAGCGTCCACCCGGTCCACCACTTGAGGTCGGTGACCGTCGCCGGCCCGTAGGCGGCCAGCCAGCGCACCGCGAGCTCGGTCCGCGCCGCGTCTGGCTCGAGCTCCGGCAGCGGTTCCGACGACCACGCTCCCGCCGGGATCCAGCTCCACTGGCTGCTCGTCCACATTCCGCGCGGACGACCTCGTACGATCCGTCCTTCCGCGGCAAGGAGGAACAGCACCCAGGTCGTCATCCCGATCGTGCCGGCCCACGTCTTGCCCTCACCGAAGGAGAGTTTCTCGCGAAGCTGCGGCACCTCGTCCGAAAGCTCCCTCGCGAATGCCTGCCCGCGCGACTCGAGCGCCCGCACCGTCGCTTCGGCTGCGTCTTCGAGCCACGCCAGGCCGTTCGACGAGATGCCGCCCTCTTCGATCAGCTTGGCGTACCGCCGCCGCTGCGCTTCGGCGATCGCTTCCGTGCAGGCCGCCCTGACGATCGCGGCGAGGTCGAGCGGGAGGACGAACAGCGTGCGGCGCATCCCGATCATCCGCAGCAGGCTCCGCTCTTCGTAGAGCGCGTGCTCGAGCTGGGCTACGGAGAAGTCCTTCGTACGGGCCCACGCCGACAGGTAGACGGTCACCGGATCCGTCGCGTGCAGTCCGACGAGCGCGCGCGCCAGCTCGACCGCATCACGCGCCGGAGAAGAGAGGAAGTGCCGCCGCGCGAGCCGTGAGCGACGCTCTTCGACGGAGAACCGCCGCACGTCAACCAGCGGCGTCGAGCGCCTCGTTGACAAGGCGATCGGCAAGCTCGTTGTGCTCTCGGCGAACAGCCGTGTACCGCACCTTGGCGATGCCTGCCGCGATGTCCTGCGCCTCCTCCCACAGCACCCGCAATGTGTCCTTCTTGATCTTCCACTCGCCGCGCATCTGGTGGACGAGGAGCTCGGAGTCGGAGACGACCTCCAGCTCGTCCACATGGAGGTCGACCGCCCTCCGGAGGCCCTCGACGAGCGCGCGGTACTCCGCGACGTTGTTCGTCGCCACCCCGATCGCCTCGCCGTGCGCCGCCAGCACCGTCCCGTCCTCGGCCTCCAGCACGTAGCCGTACGCGGCAGGCCCGGGATTTCCCCGGGCGCCTCCGTCTGTCGAGAGCCGAGCCTTCACAGGAGCGGATAGAGGTCGAACGCCGGCTCCTCGTACGGATGCGCCTCGCGGAGCGCACGCACGACCTCTTCCTCCCGTTCCGCCGGGTAGACGGTCTCGAGGCGGAGCTCCTGCACGCGCTCCTCCCGCCCACGCTCACCAATCGTCGGGTCAGTCTGCTCCCCGCCGAGGAACGTCCCGGTTCCCTCCGTGTACCAGGAGCAGCGCTCGTAGTCGCCGATCCGTCCTGCGCCGGCCGCGAAGACCGCGTCCCGAACGGCGTCGAGCGACTTGGCGGGAACGAAGACCACGAGCTTCCGGTTCACGGCTCGACCTTCGCAGAGTTGATCGCGCCGCGCGACTGTGGTTCAGTCGCCCGGACCAACGAGAGGAGGCAATTCGTGAGCACGCCCGCAACCGGCAACACCGGCCCGCTCGGACAACCGCGCGGAGTCGCCTTCGTGATCATCCTGTCCATCATCACCCTGGGCATCTACAGCCTGTACTGGGTGTACAAGACACAGGAGGAGATGAAGCAGCACACAGGTGACGGCCTCGGCGGAGTCCTCGGCCTCGTCATCTGGATCCTCATTTCCCCGGTCAGCGCGTTCGTCATTCCGTCCGAGATCGCGAACATGTACCGCAAGGACGGGAAGGAGTCGCCCGTGAGTGGATGGACGGGCCTCTGGCTGTTCCCGTTCGGGATCCTGATCATCCCGATCTTCGTCTGGTACGCGAAGGTGCAGGGAGCCCTCAACCGGTACTGGGAGGCGAAGACTTCCCAGGGCGCGCCGGCTACAGCGACGGAGTAGCGCGTGGCGCGGGTCGTGGGCATCGGCGGTGTGTTCTTCCGCGCCCGCGACCCGGATGCGCTGCGCGAGTGGTACGTGAAGCACCTCGGGATCGAGCCCGAGGAGCACGGGAGCGCGCTCTTCGAGGGCGGCCATACCGTCTGGGCGATCCTCCCCGACGTCACGGAGTACTTCGGCCCCTCCGGCCAGCAGGGAATGGTCAACTACCGGGTCGACGACCTCGACGGGATGCTCGAGCAACTGCGTGCAGCCGGCGTCGATGTCGTCGACGCCACCGAGGAGCTCGAGTTCGGCCGCTTCGGCTGGGCGACCGACCCGGAGGGGAATCGCTTCGAGCTCTGGGAGCCTGCCTAGGCGCTCGTTTCAGCCGCAAGCCAGGCCTCGACCTCGCGCGACGAACGGAGGTGGACGAATTCGTAGCGATCGAGTCGCTCGAGGTAGCGGCGCCTGCGGGATCGGTGCGTCGTCACGACCCAGACGAAGAGCGACTCGCGGCTGAAGAACGTGTCACGCCACGTCTCGCGGTTGCCGCCCCAGAGCTCTTCACGGTTGCGGATGCGGCGGCGGGTCCGCGTCCAGACCCGTCGCGCGACCGTCCGGAACGGCAGGTCCAGCCAGAGAACGAAGTCGGCCTGCTCGAGAACGCTGTCGCCGAGCTTGCCGTAGTAGTTTCCGTCGGTGACCCAGCCGCCGTGAGACAGGGACTCCTGCACGCGGACGCGAAACTCCTCGGTCGGGCAGGGCGCCCAGTTCGGCCCCCAGTGGAGCGCGTCAAGTTCCACGTGAGGCACCCCGTAATGTTCTGCCAGCCGCCGTGCAATGGTCGTCTTGCCGGTGCACGACGTGCCGACGACGGCGATCTTCATGCCCGCGGATGCGCGTCCACACGGCGGATCCATGACTCGAGCCGCGGATACCGGCCGGCGAGCTCGAGGTGCTCGCGCAGGATCAGGTGGAACTCCTCGTCGTCCGTCTCGTCGTAGATGAGCCCATATTTCAGGAACGGGAACGCCGCGCAGTCGGCCGCTGAGAAGTCGCCGAAGAGGTAATCCCGGCCCGAGAGCAATTGCTCGAAGAGGTCCAGTGAGCCTGCGAGCTCGGCCTCGAGCCGGGCGATTCGCTTCGAGTCCGGCTCGGGTTTCGCCCGCTCGGCCTCGATCGCGTTCGGCGGGCCTTTCCAGACGCGGTTGAACCAGTCGAGGAAGACGTCGAGCTCGGCGCGGAGCGCCTCGTTGCTCGGCCATAACGCCGGCGCCGGGTTGCGTTGCTCGAGGAACCGGAGGATCTCCGTCGAGTCGACGACGACTTCTTCGCCCTCGACGAGCACGGGCACGAGCGGCTGGCCGCTGACGCGCTCGACCTCGCTCCGGTCGCCCGGCTCCACGTCGACCCACTCCGCCTCGAGCCCCTTGTGCCCGAGGGCGAGAGCCACCCGCTCGACGTTGGTCGAGAACGGGATCCTGTAGAGGCGGAACACGCTACTCCGCGGTGTCGATCTGGGCCTTTTGCAGCTTCCCCGAGTAGTCGACGTAGATCGACTTCCACTCGGTGAAGAAGTCGAGCGCGGCCTGGCCGGCCTCGCGGTGGCCGTTGCCCGTGTCCTTGACGCCGCCGAACGGGAGGTGCACCTCGGCGCCGATCGTCCCGGCGTTGATGTACGTGATGCCGGCTTTCAGGTCGCGCATCGCACGGAACGCCGTGTTCACGTCACGCGTGAAGATCGAGGACGACAGGCCGTACTTGATGCCGTTCGAGACGCGGATCGCCTCGTCGACGTCGCCGACCTTGATCACGGACACCGTCGGTCCGAAGATCTCCTCCTGGGCGATCCGCATCTGCGGATCGACGTCTCCGAACACGGTCGGCCGGTAGTAAAAGCCCTTTTCGAGGCCGTCGCCGGACGCGACCTCCCCGCCGGTCAGGAGCGTCGCGCCCTCGTCCTTTCCGATCTGGGTATACGAGTCGATCTTCTCGAGCGCGGCCTTGTTGATCACCGGGCCGACGTCCGTGTCCTCCTCCCAGCCGTAGCCCAGGCGCATCTTCTCGGCCGCCGAGGCGATCCGGGAGACGAGCTCGTCGTAGACGGCGTGGTGCGCGATCACGCGGCTGGCGGCGGTGCAGCGCTGGCCGGAGGTGCCGAAGGCCGACCACGTGATGCCCTCGACCGCGAGCTCGAGGTCGGCGTCGTCGAGGACGATGATCGCGTTCTTGCCGCCGAGCTCGAGATGGATGTGCTTGAGCCGGTCGGCTCCGGTCTTCGTGACCGCGACGCCCGTTTCGCGCGAGCCGGTCAGCGAGATGACCGGCACGTCCGGGTGCTCCACGAGCGCGTTCCCGACCTCTCCCCCGCCCCCGTGGACGATGTTCACGACTCCGGCAGGCACGCCGGCTTCGACGATCAGCTCGACGAAGCGCTCGCCGAGCGTCGGCGTGTCGGTCGCCGGCTTGAAGACGACGGTGTTGCCGCAGACGAGCGCGGGCAGGATCTTCCAGCTCGGGATCGCGATCGGGAAGTTCCACGGCGTGATCACGCCGACGACTCCGATTGGCTGACGGACGCTCATGTTGAACTTGTCGCGGAGCTCCGACGGTGTCGTCTGGCCGAACAGGCGACGTCCTTCGCCGCCCATGTAGTACGCCATGTCGATCGCTTCCTGGACGTCGCCGCGCGCTTCGGGCAGCACCTTCCCCATCTCGTGCGCCATGAGCTGGGCGAGGTCTTCCTTCTGCTCGCTCAGCAGATGCGCGAAGCGGAAGAGGATCTCCCCGCGCTTCGGCGCGGGAACGAGGCGCCAGTCCTCGTGGGCCTCCTTGGCCGCGGCGACGGCGCGCTCGACGTCCTCAACGGACGACTTGGGGAAGGTGCCGATCGTGTCGCCGTTCGCGGGGCTCGTGCTCTCGAAGGTCGCGCCGGAGCCGGCGTCGACCCACTCGCCTGCGATGTAGTTCTGGAATGTCTTCGCGCCGAGGATGGCCACGGCGTCGATTCTATTCGTCGGCCTCGGCCTCGAGGAACGTGCCTGGAATCCGGGGCCGGCGGCGGTCGCGCGTCTCGCGCTTGCCGCCCGTCTCGCGCTTCGAACGCCGGTCAGGGCCCGTGCGGCGGTCGACGATGACCGTCACGTTCGGGTTGTCCTTGTAGTACTCGACCATCTTTTCGAAGAGCTCGTCCTCGAGCTCGCGCGGGATGACGCAATAGATCACGCGCTAAGTGTAGGACGGTTAGAGCCGCGCGATTTCCGGGACCACTCGTCCGTCCGGGTCGACGCGCGCGTTCCAGGTCCGGAACGACGGCTCGAGCTCCTCGAGTTCGAGCCCGCGCTCGGCGAGGCGGACCGGCTGCGCCGACTCGGGGAGGACGCGGTACTGGTACCACGAGATGTCCCAGGCGACGGTGACGACGACCTCGGCGTTCACGCCCGACAGCGGGACGACGCTCGCGTGGGGCTTGCCGAGGCTCTTGCCGATGCCGCCGACGGTCCGCCGGTAGGCACTCGCGTTGAAGAGGTCCGCCGCCTCGACCATCGCGCGTTCGTGATTGGAGAGCCGGCGGAGGATCGGCTCAGGTGCGAGCGACTCCGCGGGAGCGGCCCGGCGCGGGTCGAGGAACGCCCCGAGGCTGAAGCGCTTGCGGCGCGGCTCGTCCTCGAAGGTCGGCGTCGTCGGGCTGCCCTCCTTGAGCCAGCCCTGCTCCGCGGCGATCTCCTGGCAGAGCAGGCAGACGTCGAGGAAGTCCTCGCCCTCGGGCGCGAAGCGCATCGTCCGCTCCCCGGTGAGGAGGGTTCGCTCGCAGATCGCGCAGGTTTGCACGGCAACTGTCCTCGCGGCCCGCATCGGCGCCGACTATAGCCCACCGGTCAGGACTGGCCGGCCTGCTAGGCTCGTAGCTATGTGTGTTTTACACTGTAACTTGCTAGGAGCTTCGTGAGAGGGCGCAGGGCACTCCCGCGCGGAGCCCGTGGACGCAGGCGGCTCGGCCCCGGGCGCTGGCAGGTCCGGGCGCGCCTGGAGCGCTTCGTCGAGCCGGCCGTCCTGCTCGTCCTTCGAGACAGCCCGGGGCACGGCTACGAGCTCCTCGAGCAGCTGCAGGAGCTGATGCCGGCGGAGCGCATCGACATGGGCAACCTCTATCGGATCCTGCGCTCACTCGAGCGCGACGGCCTCGTCGACTCGACCTGGGACGACACCGCCCCCGGTCCGGCCAAGCGGATCTACGTGATCACGCAGTCGGGCCGGCGCGTACTCGGCCAGTGGGTCGAGGCCTTCACGAAGATCGAGCGCCAGATCGAGCAGTTCAGAAAGCGCTACGAAGAGCAAAGGGGGTGAACATGCATCACCGAAACCGACGCTTCCATCGACGCGGCGTGGGCAATCGCTTCTACGAGCCCGAGCGCGTCCTCGAGCGGCTGGAGGAGTATCAGCGCGACCTGGAGCAGGAGCTCGCAGACGTCGCGGATCTCATCAAGCGGCTCAGGGAGTCGCAGCCGCAGACGGCGTAGCCCGCCGAAGGTTTCGTGCGGAGGTGGGCCCCGCCCGCCTCCGCCGAGTCCGCTAGACCTTGGCCTCTTCCTTTTCCTTCTTCGACTCTTCGATCAGCTTCTGCGCAACGTGGCTCGGAACCTCGTCGTAGCGCAGGAACTGCATGTGGTAGTCCCCGCGCCCACCGGTCATCGACGTCAGGGCCTGGCCGTACGTGAGCATCTCTGCCATCGGCACCTCGGCCTTGATCCGCGTCATGCCGCCGCTCGGCTCCATGCCCTGCAGTCGGCCGCGGCGCGAGTTGAGGTCGCCGTTGACCGAGCCGACGGTGTCGTCCGGGACGGTTACGTCGACCTCCATGATCGGCTCGAGCAGCACTGGGTTGGCAGCCTCATAGGCCTGCTTGAAGGCCATCGAGCCGGCGACCTTGAACGCCATCTCCGACGAGTCGACGGTGTGGTACGACCCGTCCACGAGCAGGACGCGCACGCCCTGCACGGGAGCCCCGGCGAGCTCGCCCCGCGCCATCGCTTCCTGGATGCCCTTGTCGACTGCCGGTCGGAAGCTCTGCGGGATGACGCCGCCGACGATCTTGTCGACGAACTCGTAGCCGGTGTGGCCTTCCATGGGCTCCAGGACGATGTGCGCGTCGCCGAACTGCCCGCGGCCGCCCGTCTGCTTCTTGTAGCGGCCGTGGCCGCGGGACTCCTTGCGGATCGTCTCGAGGTACGGCACCCGCGGCGGGTTGAGGTCGACCTCGACCCCGAAGCGGCGCTTGAGCCGGTCGACCGCGACCTCGACGTGCATCTGGGTCATTCCCGACACGAGTTGCTCCCCGGTCTGCGGGTCACGGCGCAGCTGGAGCGTCGGGTCTTCCTCGCTGAGGCGCCGGAGCGACGTCGCGACCTTCTCCTCGTCGCCCTTCGCCTTCGGCGTGATCGCGAAGCTCATCACGGGCTCGGGGAAATCGAGGCTCGGAAGGTCGACCTGCTGGTCGGAGTCGAGCAGAAGGTCGCCCGTCATCACGTCCTTGAGCTTGGCGACCGCTCCGAGATCGCCCTCGCCGAACACGTCGGCTGACTCGTGCTCCTTGCCCTGCAGCGTGAGCAGCGCGCCGACCCGCTCCTTGGCGTGTGTGCGCACGTTGGCGAGCGTGGCGTCGGAGGAGACGGCGCCCTTGAGGACGCGGAAGACGTTGATGCGCCCCGCGAAGGGGTCGGCGACAGTCTTGAAGACGAACACCGCGTCCGAGGCGCCTTCGACCTCGATTCGCGAGCCCTTCTTGGCCGGGGACGGGACGCCTTCGACCAGAAGGTCGAGCACCGCGGTGGTGCCGAGGTTCTTGGTCGCAACGCCGCACATGACCGGGAACAGCTCCCCGCGGGTCACGGCGCTCTTGAGCGCGGAGGCGACCTCCTCCGGGCTCAGCTCCTGCCCGTCGAGATAGCGCTCCATCAGCGCCTCGTCGGTCTCGACGACCGAATCGAGCAGCTGGGTGCGGTACTGCTCGACCTGATCCGACATCTCGGCCGGGATCTCCCCAGGCTTCGCTTCGCGATCTCCCTCCGGGCTCGTGTACGCCGTCATGTGCAGGACGTCGACGACACCCGAGAGCTCGTGCTCGATCCCGATCGGCAGGTGCACTGCAACGGCCTGGGTTCCGAAGTGCGTCCGCAGCTGTTCGAGGACGCGGAAGAAGTCCGCCCGCTCGCGGTCGAGCATGTTCACGAAGATCACGCGCGCGAGGTCAAGCTCTTCCGCCCGCTTCCAGTTGCGCGTCGTCTGCACCTCGACCCCCATCACGCCGCTGACCGTGACGAGGGCGCCCTCGACGACGTGGAGAGCCGCGATCGCATCGCCCTGGAAGCTCGGCTCTCCGGGCGTGTCGATGAGATTGATCTTCCGCTCGTGCCACTCGAGGTGGCAGAGCGTGTCCGAGATGGACATCTCGCGCTGCTGCTCGTCCTCGTCCCAGTCGGAGACGGTCGTCCCCTGTTCGACGACGCCGAGCCGGTTCGTCGCGCCGGCCTGGAAGAGCATCGCCTCGACGAGCGAGGTCTTGCCTGTGCCGCGGTGACCGACGACGGCGACGTTGCGGATCTTTCCGGGCTCGACTGCGGGCATGCGAAGGCTCCTCCTCGGCTGGTTTTGCGCGATCTTAGCTCTGCCCGGACGGTGTCACGTATTCGTCACTGGCGTGTTACGGACACGTGCGTCTTTCCCGAATAGGATTGACAGAGGGAGGAGGTGGGCTGTGCCTTAAGAGGGGTTCAGCCGCCGGAGTCGCGCGACGGCGCCCCGGCCAGCCGCGCTTTCATCCTGAGGATCGCCTTCGTGTGGAGCTGCGAGACGCGCGACTCGGTCACGCCGAGCACTTCGCCGATCTCGCGCAGGGTCAGCTCCTCGTAGTAGTAGAGCGTGACCACGAGCTTCTCCCTCTCCGGGAGCCGCGCGATCGCCTCGCCGAGCGCCTCCTTCAACTCGGTCTGCGCGAGCGCGGCCTGCGGCTCAGGGCCCTGCGTGTCCTCGATCGTGTCGATCAGCGCCACCTGGTCGCCGCCCGAGGACGAGATCGTCCACAGCTCGTCGAGTGCCGCGATCGAGGAGCGCGAGATCTCGGTCAGGCTGTCTTCGAGCTCCTCCGGCTCGATCCCGAGCTTCTGAGCGATTTCCTCATCGGTCGGCGCGCGATGGAGCTTCGCCTCGAGCTCGGCAATCGCACGCTCGATGTGGCGGGCCCGCGCGCGCACCGAGCGCGGCACCCAGTCGAGCGCCCGCAGCTCGTCGATGATCGCGCCCTTGATCCGCGCTATCGCGTACGTCTCGAACTTGACGTCACGATCGGGGTCGTAGCGTTCGATGGCCCCGATCAGGCCGAGCAGCCCGTACGAGACGAGGTCGCCCTCGTCCAGGTGCGCGGGCAGCCCGCTGCCGAGGCGCCCGGCGACGTACTTCACGAGCGGCGCATACGTGAGGATCAGCCGGTCGCGGATCGCCTGGTCGCGAGACTTGCTGAACTCCTGCCAGAGGCCGGCGGTTTCGTCGGTCTGCGCCACGGCTAGAGAATACGGTTCTCGGCCGTCGAATCCTCACTGGCCACGTCGCACCAGCAGCGCACGGAGGCCGAAGCTCCCGATCCACAGGCCGAGAACACCGGCGGCGAGGGCGATCACGATCGCCGATCCGCCCGCGATCACCGCGGTCACCGCGATCCCGATGAAGAAGACCGCGAGGAAGAGGAAGAGCACGCCGAGGACGCGACGCTGAGACGGGGCGGCCACCCGCGCGACTCTACTGGCCCGAAAGACCGCGACTACAATCGGGGCGCAACCCAGGGGCGTAGCTCAACTGGCAGAGCACCGGTCTCCAAAACCGGGGGTTGCAGGTTCGAGTCCTGCCGCCCCTGTAGAGAAGCCCCCTGCTAGCCGGGGGCTTTTCTCTAGCCCTCGTTTTCGTGCGCAGGTGGCATTTGGCGGACATATCGCTAAACCCTGCTCCCGGAGGTTTCCAGGACAGCCGGAACGCCGGCAGTCCCTCGACCCTGCGACGGGTTGCCAGCCGCATGCTGCCAGCTATGGTCGATCAATGACCGCGCGAAAGAGCAGCCGTTTGGGGGTGCTCGCCCCACTCGATGTGAAGACGCTGCTTGCCTCGGTGGAAGCGGCTCCTCCGATCGATGCGGTGGAGGTGGTCGCCGCCGCCTTGACCGATGCCCTCGCCGCGCGCGACGTCAGCTTCCTGATTGCGGACTACGGCGGCCAGGCACTGATCCGGTTGAGCCACGTGCAGCGCGCTACCGCTGACGATGAGGACGTCAACCGCGAACGCGGCCTGTCAGTCGCGGTGGTAGGAACACCGCATGGTCGTGCGCTCACCGAGCAGGAGATTCAGATCGTCCCGGACTCTGGTGGATACCGGGTCTTCGCTCCCGTGACGAGCCGCGGCGAGGCAGTCGGCGTGTTGGCGCTGGGATTCGATGACGAGCCTCACCAGCAGACGCTTGCGACCGTCTCGGCGGGCGCGCACGCGCTTGCGTACATAGTCATCGCCAACCGCCGCTTCACCGACCTTTTCGACTGGGGCCAGCGCTCGGTACCGCTTTCGTTGGAGGCAGAGCTCCAGCACCGATTGCTTCCCGGCTCGTACACCTGCGAGGGAGGCCAGTTCACGCTGGCCGGATGGCTCGAACCGGCAGGCGACGTCGGCGGAGACACGTTCGACTTCAGCGTCGAGCGAGACACGCTGCACCTTTCGATGACGGACGCTATGGGCCACACGCTGAATGCGGCCGTGTTGGCAACAGTCCTGGTGGGGGCATTACGAAACGCTCGCCGTCGGCATGTCGGCCTGGCGGAACAGACCCGGCTGGCCAATGAGGCGCTCTGCGGGTTTTCAGATGATGGCGACTTCGTGACCGGGCAAGTCGTACGGATTGATCATGCCTCCGGTATCGCAAGAATCGTGAACGCCGGCCATCCCTTGCCGATCCTGATCCGTGACGGCCAGGCCGAGGATGTGGATTTGGCTCCTGGCTACCCGTTCGGTATCGCGGTCGATGCCGAATATCACGTCCAGGAACTGGATCTGCAAGCCGGAGACCGGCTCGTATTCCTGACCGACGGAATCCTCGAGCGCAACGCCGCCGATATGAACGCACCGGAGATCCTCACGGAGACGCGCCATCTTCATCCACGCGAGGCAGTGCGAGCGCTGATCCAGGCCGTGGTGAAAGCGTGTGGTGGCGAGCTCCGTGATGACGCAACAGTGCTGTGTGTGGACTGGCATGGCGGCCCGACAGGAGAACGCGACGCAAGCTCAGGAGCGGATCGGTGAGCAAGGGAGGCCAGCTCAGAACGCCACACGCGTGCCGTGGAGGGGCGGCCGATCGGTCTGGACGCCCGCGACACTCCCTAGCCCGGACTGAGGATCGCGTTCGTCGCTGACCCGGACGGGAATCTCGTGGAGCTGCTTTCCCGCGACGGGGAAGCTCCTCCGACCTGAGCACCCCGGGTGGCGACCGAGGCGGAGACGGAGTCGAGCTAGGCCCTACTCCCCATACAGGCGGTACTCGCGTCCGTCGAGCGTTACCAGCGCGAACGCAGTTGTTTCGCCGGCGAGCGCCTGGCGGACAGCGTCCAGCAGACGCACCACGAACTGTTCCGTGTTCTCGCCTTCGATGCCGACCTCCCAGGACCCGCCGTCAGCCTGCACTTGAACACCCGAGACTCCATGGAGTTGACGCGCGCAGGCAGCCGCATGGCCCTCACGCTCGAAGCGCACTCTCAGTGGCGGCCGAATCGCCTGCCCGTTCGAAGACGAGGCTGCGGCTGCTGAGGAATCCTCTCTCATCCGATCCTTTTGCTAACGTACGAACCGATAGGCGTAAGAAAAGATTGTCTTTAAAACGTAAGCGATCGATAAGATACGACTCGGAGGATACGTTGTCAAGCGAGGGATCCGTCCGCGGTTGGCAGTTCGTCACCAATCACACTCAGGTGCTGTTGTGCATCGCTCGCGACCCTGACGTGCGCCTCCGCGACATCGCCGATTCTGTCGGCATCACCGTCGGATCGGCGCAGAGGATCGTGGCCGACTTGATCGAGGCCGGCTTCGTCGAGCGGACACGCGAGGGCCGGCGAAACCGCTACGTCATCAACCGGGAGTCGCCCATGCTGCGCCACGCCGCGCAGGACGATCAGGAAATCGGCGGCTTGGTCGAGCTGCTCGAGCGCGACGCCGCTCAGTAACGACTAGGGAAACGGCCCGCGTCAGCCCAGGTTTGGGCTCGAACGTCTGCCGCCCCGGCCGCGGCGAGATCAGTGGTCGCGACCGTGGCCGCCGCCGTTGCCGTTGTCGTTCCGGTTTCCGTTACCGCCGCCGTGGCCGTTGCCGTGACCGCCGCCGTTCCCCTGGTTGTTCGCGTTGTCCCGGCCCTGGCCCTCGTCGTTGGCCTGCTCATCGTCCCGTTTGCGGTCTGCGCCCTGATCGCCGTGGTGCTTCTTGGTGCGGCCCCAGCCTGAGCCCGTATGTACGTGGTTCTTGTCGCCCTTGCCCTTGCCGGGACGGATCTCCTTGTGGACGGGCGGCGGAGGTGGCGGCGGAGGCGGAGGCGCCGGCGGCTGCACGGGTGGCGGCGGAGGCGGAGCAGGCGGGGGTGGCGGGTTCGCCGGCGGCGCAGGCGGGGGCGGCGGTGGTGGCTTGGGCCGCGGCGAAGGCGGCGGCTTCGGCCGCGGGCTCTTCGCCTTGCCCTTCCCACCCGCCTTGGAACGGCCCGGCGAATGAGGTCGACTGCGTGAGCTCCTTGCGGTGCGAGGCGCGAAGGCGACGAATGCCGCGCCCGCTGCCTGCGGAGCGGCGGCCGTCTGAGAGACAGCGCCCTCTGTCGCACTCTCCGTAGTAGCCGCTGAAGCCGGGCGGATCAGCGCCAGTGAGCTGAACGGCGCCTTCGCGACCTCGGCGCGAAGCTCAGACGGCACGCCCGCGAGCACCTTCTGCGGCGGGTCGCCGTCGAGCGCCGCACGCCACAGGTAGCCCGCTGACATCGCCGCAGCGACGAGCGCAGACAGCCGCAGGGCCTGCGTGTTCATCACGCGAACAGTGTGCAGGGAGCGTCAGACGGCACGGTTAAGCGGAATCCGCGGCCGCGACCTCGACCCGGTTCTTCCCCTTGTCCTTCGCGCGGTACAACGCGCTGTCGGCCGCGCGCAGCAACCCGTCCAGCGACTGGCCGTTCGAGAGCTCCGCCACCCCGAAGCTCGCTGTCACGTGCACCTCCTGGCCGTTGTCGCCGAGCGGCAGCCCGAGCTGGGCGAGCGAGCGGCGGAGACGTTCTGCGCCGGCGCTCGCACCCTCGATGCCGGTCTCCGGAAGCAGGATGGCGAACTCCTCGCCCCCGAGCCGAGCGGCTACGTCCATGTCCCGGCCGTGAGCGCGCAAGAGGTCCGCGAAGGCGAGCAGCACCTCGTCTCCCGCGTGATGCCCGAACCGGTCGTTCACGAGCTTGAAGTCGTCGAGGTCCGCGAGCACGACCGAGATCCGCCCTCCGAGCCGCTGCCCCCGCCCGATCTCCGAGCGGAGCGCATCGAGGAAGCGGCGCCGATTTACGAGGCCGGTGAGCTCGTCCGTGATCGCCTGTCTCTGGACCACGTCGTGGAGCCGCGCGTTCTCGAGCGCGATCGCGGCCTGCGACGAAAGCCATTCCGCGAGCTTCAGCGTCTCGTCCTCGAAGCCGCCCTCCGGCGGATAGAGCACGAGCTTCGTCGCCCTAGCCGAGTCGCCGGCGGAGAGGTCGAACTCGACCCCGGCCAGGCCGTCCAGCTCTCCGACCCAGCCGACCTCTTGGCCTGCCTGGAGAAGCCGCCCGCCCTTCGCCCCGGTCGCCTCGGTGATCACGTTGAGGATCACCGGCATCAGCGCCCGAGGGTTGTGCGTCGCGGCGAGCGCGTCGCCGACGAGGGCCAGAGCTTCGCGCGCCTCGCGGCGTCCGGCCACCTGCGCGTGCCGGCGCTCGGTGTGGCTCGGGGCGGGAGCCGCCTGCTGCTCCGGCTCGTGCCGAGGCTTACGAACGACGCTGGCGAGTATCGCCAGCGTGATGAGTGTCACGAGAGCCGCGAGAAAGGCGAGCGACCACTGGACCTGGGCGCCGACAACCTGTCCCGTGACCGAGATCGTCCGCAGATACGCCATCCAACCCGGTCGAGTCTAATCCGCGACGCGCGCGAGACGAATCCCCCGAACGGGTTGTCCGGGGGTCGATCGGTCCTAGGACCCATGTCCCCTGGCGGCCCGGACCAGACCGCTGCGACCGTTCCGCCCAGTGAAAGACAAACGAATCATCGGAGGAGGAGTCACAATGAACATGCGGGGGGCAATTGCAGGCCTCGTGGCTTTCGCCGCACTCGCTACCACCTTGGTAGCCGGGGCGGGCGCGGCCGGAACGAGCCTGCCCACCGGAGGGAACTTCGTGTTCGCAGCCATCGATCCCAGCGATGGAATGTCGGACATCTACGTCCAGCCGGCCGGTGGATCCGCGCCGGTCAACATCACCGACAGCGCCGGTTCGCGCAAGGACGTGAGTCCGGTCTTCGCGCCGAACGGCTCGAAGATCGCGTTCGTCCGCGCTACCGCCCACGGCGCGAGCATCATGGTCGTCAATCCCAACGGCACGGGGCTCGCGAACGTCACGCCGCCGCAGCTCCGCGGGGCGATCAACACGGACCCGAGCTGGTCGGCGAACGGCACGCGGATCGTCTTCTCGAGCAACGTCGACGGGAACTACGACCTCTACTGGATCGACGCCGTGACGGGACCGGCGCAGCTGTCGCTGCCACACCGTCTGACCAAGACAGAGGCGCCGGTGCAGAACCACGATCCGTCGTGGGCTCCGAACGGCAAGCACGTCGTCTTCTCGCGGACCGGGCACCGGATCTCGGTCACCAACTCGGCTGAGCTCTTTCAGGTCGAGGTCGGCTCGCCGCAGGCCGCGCGCCTGACACGGACGGTGGTCGGCCGCGGCGACCGGTCGCCGGTCTACGCGCCCAACGGCCTCTCGATCGCGTTCTGGAGCGACCGTGCAGGCAACGACGACGTCTACCTGTTCAGTCTCGCGACGAAGACGGTGACGGCACTCACGAACAACCCGGCGAGGGACTTCGAGCCGGCCTTCAGTCCCGATGGGACAGCGGTCGTCTATGTGAGCACCCGCAAGGGAGCGACCGAGCTCTTCGCCCAGAACCTGATCGGGCTTTCGCCCGGCCCCTCTCCGGCCGTCCAGCTGACCTTCGACGGCCTGACCAAATCGCACCCCAGCTGGGGTGCAACAACGACGCATCCGGACCGCTTGGCCCGCCAGTGGAGACTCCCCTCCCTAGGCCAACGGTCGGGACTGCGTACCCAGCGGCGAGTTAGCAACGCTGGGGGGTCAACCCGCGATCCCCGTGCTGCGGCAAAGTCAGCCGGGGGTCGCGGGCATTTCTGGAGGGCTTGGCGTGATGCTGCTCGTTGCCGGGGTGCGATGTTCGTTCCCTCGCAAGGACGCAGGGAGCCCGCGTACGCAAGGTACGTGGGCGACTGAGGACGCCGTCGAGGGGGCGAGCAGCGCGGCCCGGCGGCTCAGCCGTATTGCGCCAAGCCCTCCCGGGTTCAGCGTCTGCCGCGGCTGACGACGAGATTGATCTTGGTGCCGACGGCGAGCGTCCTGCCGGCCCGGCGGCTCTGGCTCAGGACTCGGCCCCGCGTGCGCTTCGAGCGCGCGTAGCGGACGCGGCCGACGGAGCAGTGCGCCGCTCTGATCGCGCGCCGCGCGGGAGTCAGGCGTCTACCGATCAGCTTCGGCACCTTGCAGTGCGGCACCGGAGGCGCGTTCGTCGAGACGGTGAAGCTCGTCTTGATCGTCGGGTGCACGTCGCACTTGAGGCGGTACGTGCCGACGCGGAACGTGAGGCGCCAGACCGGGTGCTCGATGTCCTCGACCGAGGTCTTCTCGTCGATCCCCGGCCCGGTCAGATGGAGGTCGTGGTTCGCCGAGAGGTCGTGGACCTGGACGTTGTACGTGCCCGGCGGGAGGTTCGTCACCCTGCGGCCGTCGGCGTAGAAGGTCGCGATGTGCGCGTCGGGGCCGACCGTGAAGATCAGATCCGGCTGCGATGAGGGCGGGGGTTGCGGCGGCGGCGGCGGCCCGGCGGGGCTCGGAGGCGGCGGCGGTGGCGGCGGCGGTGGCGGCGGCGGCGGGATCGGAGGGTGGACGGTGACGACGCCGCGGATCTCCCCGGGGTCCGCGTCGGACTGCCACTGGTAGTCGCCCTCCTCGAAGGTCACGGTCCAGCACTCCTCGCTCGTTCCCTCCGCCGTGGTCTGTTGATTGAGGCGCTGGCCGCCCCAGGTCAGGTCGCTCAGGTGGAAGTTCTGAACCGTCGACGTGTCGTCGATCGCGAGCACGAACGTCCCGGCGTTGATGTGCTCGGCTCCGCGCCCCGTCGGGTACCGGAAGTACCCGCCGTCGTCCCCTGCATGGCCCACGAAGTTCGGTTCCCCCAGGCAGGGCAGGTGTGTCCCATGGCGCGCGCTCGCGCTCGCCGGGAGCACGACGAGAACGGTCGTCAACGCGACGGCCAGGGCGAGATAGACGTGTCGCCTGCGGAGCATCCCCCTAGCCCGGCAGCCTACTGCAGGGCCGCGACCAGAACTAGCCCGGGAGGAGCTGGACCGTGACCTGCAGGACGCGGCCGTGGCCGATCAGGAAGTCGGTCGCGCGCGTGCCCGGCTTTCCGCTGCCCAGCCTGCACCGGCGGAACCCGCCCGCGGGTGCGCAGACGACGGAGGGATACGCCCGCTTGACCGCAGCCTCGGTCGAATCGACCCCCACACCGGACCTGGTCCGGTCGTTCGAGTGCGTCGTGGTGACCTCGACCACGCGGCCGAGGCGGAAGCCGACCCAGACGCGCGCGAAGTAGAGGCGGCCGCCCCCGGAGCCGATCGGCCGCCCGAGCTTCGCCCGCACCTGCGCCTTGGCCATGCCGAGCGACACCCCAGCCATTCCCTGCTGTGGGCGAATGGCCGCGGACGTCGACGATGGGGCAAGTAGGACGACAACGGCGAGTGCGAGGGCGAAGCGGCGCATGTGCCGTGTATCGGCACTCGTGCGCCCTGGCACAACCCTCCCTTAGAGCAAGTCCGCTTCGGCGTCGGGCCGGCTGGCCTGCCAGGCCTTGACGTACAGATCGACCTCCAAACGCGCCTGCTCCTCCCCCAGCGCGTCCGGGACCTCGACGATCACCGCCTCGTCGCCATCGGCACGGGCCTCACAATCTGCGCGCCGCAGGAACTCGAGGAGCTCTTCCTGGGCATCTGGATGCACCTGGATCCGCATGGTCCCCCTTTGCCCACTGTGGGCGACGGACGCCGATTTGTCAGCTATCCGAATTGCCAGGAAGAGCGACAGCGGGGCCGGGCGGTACGCTCAGCGCCGTGAGCGTCCTCACCTCTCAGATCGAGCGCGAGTCGGACATCTTCGCGGAGCGGCGCGGGCAGATGGAAGCGCTCGTGGCGGAGTTGCGCGAGCGTACGGCGCAGGTCGCACGAGGCGGCGGCGACAAGGCGATCGAGCGCCACCGCGGGCGCGGGAAGCTGACAGCCCGTGAGCGAGTCGACCGCCTGCTCGACCCGGGAAGCGCCTTCCTCGAGCTCGGCGCCCTGGCTGCCTGGGACATGTACGAGGGCCAGGCCCCGTCAGCCGGCATCGTCACCGGGATCGGCGTCGTCGAGGGCCAGGAGTGCGTGATCGTCGCCAACGACGCGACGGTCAAGGGCGGCACCTACTTCCCGCTCACGGTCAAGAAGCACCTGCGCGCGCAGGAGGTGGCCGAGCAGAACGAGCTGCCCTGCATCTACCTCGTCGACTCGGGCGGCGCGTTCCTCCCGCTCCAGGACGAGGTCTTCCCCGACCGCGACCACTTCGGGCGGATCTTCTTCAACCAGGCGCGGATGTCCGCGAAAGGCATCCCGCAGATCGCCTCGGTCATGGGCTCGTGCACTGCCGGCGGCGCCTACGTGCCGGCGATGAGCGACGAGACGATCATCGTCAAGGGCACGGGCACGATCTTCATCGGCGGGCCGCCGCTCGTGAAGGCGGCGACCGGCCAGGACGTTACGGCCGAGGAGCTCGGCGGCGCAGACGTCCACACGCGGCACTCGGGCGTGGCCGATCACTACGCCACGAGCGACGAGCATGCACTGGCCATCGTCCGCTCGGTCGTCCGCAACCTGCACCGTGCTCCGAAGGACGTGCCCTGGGATCTCGTTCCGGCGGAGGAGCCGGTCGTCGACCCTTCCGAGCTGTTCGGGCTGATCCCGGAGGACTACCGGCAGTCGTTCGACGCTCGCGAGGTGATCGCGCGGATCGTCGACGGCTCACGCTTCCACGAGTTCAAGGAGCTCTACGGCGAGACGCTCGTCTGTGGGTTCGCGCGGATCGAGGGCTATCCGGTCGGGATCCTCGCCAACAACGGCGTCCTGTTCGCGGAGTCCGCACAGAAGGGCGCCCACTTCATCGAGCTCGCGTGCGAGCGGAAGGTGCCGCTCGTGTTCCTGCAGAACATCACGGGCTTCATGGTCGGGACCGAGTACGAGGCGGGCGGGATCGCGCGTGACGGGGCGAAGCTCGTGATGGCGGTCGCCTGCGCCGAGGTGCCGAAGTTCACGGTCGTGATCGGCGGGTCCTTCGGAGCCGGGAACTACGGGATGGCCGGGCGTGCGTACTCGCCGCGGCAGCTGTGGATGTGGCCCAACGCCCGGATCTCGGTGATGGGCGGCGAGCAGGCGGCGACGGTGTTGACGATGGTCGGCGACGCGGACCCCGAGGAGATCCGCGCCAAGTACGAGCACGAGGGGAATCCGTACTACTCGACGGCGCGCCTGTGGGACGACGGGATCATCGACCCGCTGGACACGAGGCGCGTGCTCGCGCTCGGAATCTCGGCGGCGCTGAATGCGCCGATCCCGGAGACGAAGTTCGGCATCTTCCGGATGTAGCCGGAGCTACGGCACGTACTGCTCGTCGACCGCGACGACCCGACCGTTCTCGATCGTGAGCCAGTACAGCGCGTACCTGCCCCTGTACGGAGCGGCGTACGTCTGCCGGCCCTCCATGAACGACGCGAGGAACGGGCCGAGCTCGCCGGGCTTGCCCTTGCGACAGAGCGGACAGCGCTTCGCGGTGATGCTCGCGTCGTTCGCGATCGGGTACGTCTTCGTCGCCTTGTCCGGGTTCCGGATGTAGTAGTCGTTCGGAACCGGCTCGCCGGGCGGGATGACGCCGTCTCGTTCGGCGGCTTTCTGCGCCTCCTTGCCGGTAAGGAACTCCGCCTCGTCGAAGGCGAGCGTGGCGACGGGACCGGCCGTGGAGACGCTCCGGATGTAGCCGAAGCGCTCGGCCGCAGCAGGGGTTGCCGTGGTGGTTGCGTGGGTGGTCGTCCTCGAGGTCTGCGTCGGTTCCGGCGCCGCCGCTCCGCCGCTCTCTCCGCAGGCCGATGGGAGCAGCAGAAGCGCTGCACAGGCGGCAAGTGCGCGGACGGCCAAGGCGGTGCCACCCTAGCCCGTCGTTAGGCTGGAGAAAACCCGCAGGAGGAGACATGGCCAAGTACGACGTGGCCCGCTTGGACGAGCTGGACGGCGTGGTCAAGAAGGTGCGACGAGCGCTCGGCGTGACCGCGTTCGGCGTCAACTACTTCGACCTCCCGCCCGGCGCCGAGGGGCTCGAGCACAACGAGACGCAGACGAATCAGGAGGAGGTCTACGTCTACGTGCGCGGCTCGGGCATCCTCCACGTCGACGGCCAGGCGATCGAGGTCGGCGAGGGCATGGCCGTGCGCGTCGACCCGGAAGTCACGCGGCAGCCCGTCGCGGGCGAGGAAGGACTGCAGTGGGTCGCGATCGGCGCGCCGCGCGAAGGGGCGTACGAGCCGCCCTCGTGGGGTTAGGCTCGCTCCATGCACACGATCGAGCTGACTGACGAAGAGCTACGCACGGTTCACGAGGCGCTCCGCTCGTACCTGAACGACTTCGGGCACGACGAGGCGGATTTGCTGCGCGCCATCAAGGCGCTCATCGCAAAGCTTCCTCGGCCCTAGTGCTCGTCCGCCTGGTCATCTGGAACCTGGCGGACTCGAAGACGACCATCGAGGAGCTGCGCCGCTACCTGCGCGACGAGTCGGTGGACGCCTTCGAGGACGTGCCTGGCCTCCGCTTCAAGGCCTGGTTCTCGGACGAGACGACCGACCGCTGGGGCGCCGTCTACCTCTGGGAGTCGGCGGAGGCGGCCCAGCAGGAGCTCCCGAGCCGCGCGCGCGAGCTGATCGGCAAGGAGCCGGACATCGGCGAGGAGTTCGATGTCGAGGCAACGATCGAGGGGCAGTTCGTGGTCGAGGAGCTGTCTCGGCGCGGGCTGGCCTTCGAGGACTAGAGGACCAGCTCTTCAGGAAAGACCGCGTCGTCGTCGAAGCGCTCGAGGCGGTATGGGCTCAGGTCGAAGGACGACTCGCGGCCCAGCAGCTCCTCGGCCACGGCTTTCCCGACCGCGGGTGACTGCATGAACCCGTGCCCCGAGAAGCCGCAGGCTGCATACACGCCCTCGCCGACCCAGCCGATGATCGGGTGCGCGTCCGGCGTCATGTCGTAGAGCCCGGCCCAGGCTCGCGTGATCGGAGCAGCCGCCGCGGAGGGATAGCGGTGAGCCACGCGCGCGCGCCAGTCCTCGACGAGCGCCTCGTCCACCTCCTCGCGGTCCGTCCAGCGCGCGGTCGGCTCGGCCATCGCGAGCCGAAGCGCGTTGCCGGCGCGACGGAAGTGGAAGCCCGTCTCCGCCTCGAGCACCATCGGCAGGTTGTCCGGCAGGCCGTCCACCGGGCCTACCTCGACCAGCTGACGGCAGAGCGGCCGCACGGGAAGCTCCGGCCAGAGCTCCGCGGAGTCCGCCCCGGCCGCGATCACGAGCACGTCGCGGTCGAGCTCCCGCGCGTCGACTCCCTCGCGCACCTCGACCCCCGCGCGCCGAACGAGCTCGCGCGTGACGGCCGGAGGATCAGCGACCCCGTCCTCCCAGCAGCAGACCGCACCGACCACGTCGTCGACCCGCAACCCCTCGACGCGCGAAGCGTCGATCCGCTCCACCGGAACGCCGAGCCCGCGCTGCAGCTCCGCCCGCGCCTCGAGCGTCGCAAGCCCGTCCTCGGTCGTCGCCAGGAACAGGTAGCCGACCGGCTCGAAGAACGACGCCCCCAGCTCTCGGAAGAAACCGATCGACTCGCGGGCGAGCCGAACCTCCGCCGCGGTCGAAAACTGCTGGCGCACGCCGCCCATCGCTTTGCCCGTGGCTCCCGAAGCGACCCGCTCGCGATCGACGAGAACGACGTCGTCCGCTCCCTGCAGCGCGAGCTGGTACGCGATGTTGGCGCCGATCGCCCCGGCTCCGGCTATGACGATTCGAGCCACGCGCCGAGTGCCTCCTGCTCGTCGGGCAAGAGCGTGCGAAGCGGTCGCCGAACGTCCTCGCGAACCGGGACGCCGAGTCGGCCGAGGCAGAACTTCGCCGCGGCCTGGAACGGGAACCGCTCGAGCCCTTCCCGCAGGCTGCTGACGTCGCCCGCACGCTCGCGGACGAGCTTCGCCACAGCTTCGGGGAACACCGCAGCGAGCCCGGAAACGGCCCCGGCCGTCCCACGCTCCAGGCCACGCACGACCAGCGACTCTGCGCCGACGAACACGTCGAGCCCGTCGACGATGTACGGCTCCACGTCCTCGAACGGCTGGTTCGAGACCTTGAGGCCTGCGAGGTTCGGGGCCAGCTCGCGAACCTGCCGGATCACCTCGTGCGGAATCGAATACCCGGCCCGAGCGCGAAACTCGTAGAGGTAGAACGGGAGCGGCGCACAGGCCTCGGCAGCGGCGGCGAAGTGCAGCGTCAGCGCGCGTTCGTCCAGCGCGTAGTACGGCGGCCCGATGACCGCGACCGCGGCCGCGCCGATCTTGGCCGCATGTTCCGAGAGCGCCGCGGTCTCGGACGTGGTCTGCGCGCCGCAGTGCACCGCGACGTCGAACCCGTCCGGGGCGGCCGCCACGAAGAGCTCGGCCGCCCGCCTGCGCTCGTCCTCCCGCAGCAGGATCCCCTCGCCGGTCGTCCCCAGCGCGAGGATCCCGTCGAGCCCGCCGTCGGCCAGGTACCCGACGTACGGCGCGAACACGTCCCCGTCGAGCGCCTCTCCCCCGTCCCGAAGCGGCGTGACCGCAGCAGCGAGCGCTCCTTTCAGCATGCTCCGACTCTAAGCTCACGCGCATGGGCGCGCTGCGCATCGAGCGGGACGGACACGTCCTCAAGGTCACGATCGCGAAGCCCGAGCGCCGAAACGCCTTCGACGCGGAGCTGATCCGCGAGCTGACCGAGGCGTTCTCGGACGTCGGCGATGCCCGCGCGGTCGTGCTGACGGGCGAGGGCGAGAGCTTCTGCGCCGGCGCCGACATCGAGTGGCAGCGCTCCTCGATCGACCTCTCGTACGAGGAGAACGTCGAGGACGCACTTCGGCTCTACGAGATGCTCGCGACGATCGACGGCTGTCCCGCGCCCGTCGTCACCTGGATCCAGGGCTACTGCCTCGGCGGCGGCTGCGGTCTCGCGGCCTGCGCGGACATCGCGATCGCCGCCGAAGACGCGACGTTCGGGTTCTCCGAGGTGAAGCTCGGGATCATCCCCGCAGTCATCTCGCCGTTCGTGCTCGCGAAGATCGGCTCGGGAGCCGCGCGCCGTTACGTGCTCACCGGCGAGCGGTTCGGCTCCGAGGTTGCGCGTCGGATCGGCCTCGTCAGCGAGATTGCGCCCGACGCGGAGCACGTGGTCGCGGAGCTGGCCTCCTCGGGCCCGGCGGCCGTGCGGGAGGCAAAGCGTCTGGTTCGGCCCGACCCGGGAGACGGTCGCGCGCTCGCCGAGCTCGCGGCGCGGATGCGGACGAGCGACGAGGGCCAGGACGGCCTCCGCGCCTTCCTGGAGCGGCGAAAGCCCGGCTGGACCGACTGACGGCGTGCGCCGTCTGCTGTTCCTCGTCGGCGGGGTCGTCTTCGTCGACACGATGTTCTTCGCGGCGCTGACGCCGCTGCTGCCCGACTACGCCGACCAGTACGACCTCTCGAAAGCGGGCGCGGGAGTCCTCGCGGGCGCGTATCCGATCGGCGCGCTGCTCGGCGGCATCCCCGGCGGTCTCGCCACGGCCAGGTTCGGCGGGCGCCGGACGACCATCGCCGGTGCCCTGATGATCGCCGTCAACACGATGATCTTCGCCACGGCGAGCTCCATCGTCGTGCTCGATCTGGCCCGTTTTGCGCAGGGGTTCGGAAGCGCCTTCGCATGGACGGCCGGCCTGACCTGGCTCGTCGGCTCGACCCCCGCGGCACGGCGTGGCCAGACGATCGGGACGGCGATGGCGGCGGCGATCGTCGGCGCGCTCTTCGGGCCGGTGCTCGGCGGAGTGGCATCGGTCGTCGGTCGCGGCGTCGCGTTCGGCGCAGCGGCCCTGGTTGCGGTGGGGCTCGCCGTCTGGGCGTTTTTCACCGCCGAGCCGCCGCCGCAGAAACCCCAGCCGGTCGGCCTCTTCATCCGCGCGCTGCGGAGCCGCCGGATCCAGCTCGGCGTCTGGTTCGTCGTGCTGCCGGCGCTCTTCTTCGGAACGTTGAGCGTCCTCGCGCCGCTGCGGCTCGACGAGCTCGGGTTCTCGGCAGTCGCGATCGGCGTTCTCTGGCTCTGCACCGCCGCGCTCGAGGCGACCGCGAACCCGATCGTCGGCCGCATCACGGACCGTGTTGGTCGAATCGGGCCGATGACCGTGCTCGTTCTCGCGTCGTCGATCGCGACCGCGGGCTTGCCGTGGCCGGGACGCGCAGCCGCTCTCGCAGTCCTCGTTGTGGCGGCCAGCGTGAGCTTCGGCAGCTTCTGGACGCCGGCGATGGCCCTGCTCTCGGACGAGGCCGAGGCGCGCGGCCTCGAGTACGCGTACGCGTTCGCGCTGATCAACATCGCCTGGGCTCCGGGGCAGGCGATCGGTGCGGTCGGAGGCGGCAGCCTCGCCGAAGTGACGTCGGACGCGGTGCCCTATCTGCTGCTCTCGGGCGCGTCCCTGATTACGTTTGCGGTGCTATGGAGATTCAGAAGCTCCTCGTAGCGAACCGGGGCGAGATCGCCGCGCGCGTCTTCCGCGCCTGCCGCGAGGCCGGGATCGGCACCGTTGCGGTCGCTGCGCCGGACGATCTCGGCTCCTTCCACACCCGGCATGCCGACGAGACCGTGGAGGTCGCGAGCTATCTCGACTCCGAGGAGCACGTCCGCGCGGCGAAGAAGGCGGGAGCCGACGCGATCCATCCCGGCTACGGCTTCCTGGCGGAGAACCCGGAGTTCGCCGAGGCCGTCGAGGCGGCAGGTCTTCGGTTCGTCGGCCCGACTCCCGAGGCCCTCCGCTCGGGCGGCGACAAGCTCGAAGCGAAGCGGATCGCGGTCGAGGCGGGCGTTCCGACGCTGCCCGCCGGCGACCCGGACGACATCGGCTTTCCGCTCGTCGTCAAGGCCGCGGCGGGAGGCGGCGGGCGCGGCATGCGCGTCGTCCGCGACCCGGCCGAGCTCGGGGACGCGATGGACGCCGCGAAGCGAGAGGCCAAGGCCGCTTTCGGAGACGACCGCGTCTACTGCGAGCGCTACGTCGAGCGTCCGCGTCACGTCGAGATCCAGCTCCTGGCCGACGAGCACGGGGCGGTCCTCTCCCTCGGCGAGCGCGAGTGCTCGGTGCAGCGGCGCCACCAGAAGGTGCTCGAGGAGTCGCCCTCCCCCGCGCTCGACCGCGACCTGCGCGCGCGCATGAGCGACGCCGCGGTCGCCTTCGGGAAGGCGCTCGGCTATCGCAGCGCTGGCACGGTCGAGTTCATGCTCGACGGCCGCGACTTCTACCTGCTCGAGCTGAACGGCCGGATCCAGGTCGAGCATCCCGTCACCGAGCTCGTCACCGGGGTCGACATCGTCCGCGAACAGCTCCGCATCGCCGCGGGCGAGACCTTGCAACTGGCTGTGCCGAGGCCGGAGGGGCACGCCGTCGAGGTCCGGCTCTACGCCGAGGATCCGCGGACGTTCCTTCCACAGGCGGGCCTCATCGAGCGGTTGCGGCTTCCCACCGGGATCCGCGTGGACGCGGGCGTCGACGAGGGTGACGAGGTCGGCGTCGCCTACGACCCGATGATCGCCAAGCTGATCGCCCACGGCCCGACCCGCGAAGAGGCCCTCTTCAGGCTGCAGGACGCGCTCGCGGAGACCGCCGTCGAGGGGCTGACGACGAACCTGCCGTTCCTGCGCTGGCTCGTCGCGCACCCCGCCCTCCGAGCCGGCCGGACGACGACGGCGTTCCTCTCCGACTACCCGCCGCTCTCGGCTCCGCCCGTGCGCTTGCCGAGCGGTCCCTGGGACGGCGCATGGCGGCTGAACCTCCCGGCGCCCGCACCGCACACGCCCCCCGACCTCGACGAGCTCGGCCACACCCGCGGCGGCCCATCCGGAGTGGAGCGGAGCGCGCTCACCGCTCCGATGCCCGGCACCGTGATCAAGGTGCTCGCCGCCGCGGGCGACAAGGTGGAGCACCGCCAGACTTTGCTCGTCCTCGAGGCGATGAAGATGGAGACGCCCGTCGTCTCCCCCTACGCCGCGACCGTCAAGGCGGTCAACGTCAAGGAAGGCGACCGGGTCGCGGGCGGCACCGTCCTCGTCGAGCTCGAGGAGTAGCTAGAAGAGCTTCTGGAGCTTGAGCGCGGCGCTCATGTCGCCCTCGATCTTGAGCTTGCCCGTCATGTAGGCCGTCGTCGGATTCTGCTCCTTGTTGACGATCGCGCGGAAGGTGTCTTCGGAGGCGCGGATCGTGACGTCGCCGTCGGTCTCGCCTTCCGTCACCTTCGCGCCTGTATCGGTCACGTCGACCTTCCAGACGCCGGCTCCGTCGATGTCGAAGACGTACGACTTGTTCACGCCCGCAGTCTGGGCCGCGCCGACGCGCGACTCGAGGGTCTCGAAGAATTCGCGTGGCTCCATCGCCGCGCGAGGTTACCGAAACGGAATGGTTACGCCGCGCTCTGAGCCACGGCCGTGCCCGGGACGTAGCGCTCGATGAGCGCGTACGAGAGCTCCCACTGCGCCTTCGCGATCGCCATGCGGTTCCGCTCCAGGTCGACCGACCCGGCCTCGGATGCACGCAGAGCCTGGCGCTCGAGGGTGAGCGAGGTGAGGAGCTCCGTCAGGGACTCGACCGTGTGCGCCGCGCGGCGGCGCTTGAAGCGGATGGGCCGCAGTGAGGTCATGAGCACAGTCTGTATCGGCACGGTCATTGAAAGGTAAAGACTGTTCGAAAGTTGTGTAAACCCTTCGATACTCACCGTAGAAACCCTGTCGGATAGCATCGCGGCCCCTTGAAGGTTGAAGCTCACCCCGCTTCGAACGGCGCACCGGAGGCCGATGTCATCGCGGTGCCGGTCGGACCGGGCGGTGTTCCGGAAAGCGCTCGTTCACTCGACGGAGTGACTCGCGTCGCGGAGGAGGAAGGCCTCGCCGAGCAGGTCGGGAAGACGGCCGTTCTCTATCCCGAAGGGCCCGCGCGCCGGATCGTCCTCGTCGGTCTCGGAGCCGGGGACGAGCTCGACGCGGACACGGTCCGCACCGCCGCGGCCGCGGTCGCAGAGGCGGCGGAGCGGGTCGGTGGAACGCTTGCGTGGCACCTCGACGACTCGCTCCCGCACGCCGAGCAGGCGCGCGCGGTCGTGGACGGGGTTCTGCTCGGCTCCTACGACCCCGGGCGCTGGAAGAGCGAGGCGAAGGACGAGCCGCCGTTCGAGCGCCTCGTGCTCGTCGGCGGAGAAGACGATCTCGTCGACCAGACGGCCCGCGCGGCCACGATCGCAGATGCAGCCAACCGCGCGCGCGATCTCGCCAACACCGGGGCGAACGAGCTCACACCCGAGCGCCTCGCCGAGCACGCGAGCGAGCTGGCCGCGCGCCACGAGCACCTGACCGCCGAGGCGCTCGACCCCGAGGAGTTCACGAAGCTCGGGATGGGCGCCTTCGCGGGCGTGGCGCAGGGGAGCCACAACCCGGCGCGCATGATCGTGCTCCGCCACGAGCCCCCGTCGCCGAAGGGCGACGTGGTGCTCGGACTCGTCGGCAAGGCGATCACGTTCGACACGGGCGGCATCTCCATCAAGCCAGCGCTCTACATGGAGGACATGAAGGGCGACATGTCCGGAGGCGGAGCCGTGATCGAGGGCATCGGCGTGATCGCGGAGCTCGGGCTGCCACTGCGCACACTGGCGGTCGTCGCCGCGAGCGAGAACGCCGTCGGAGGCGGTGCGTTCCGTCCCGGCGACGTCCTGACCGCGATGAACGGCAAGACGATCGAGATCACGAACACCGACGCGGAGGGCCGCCTCGTCCTCGCCGATGCCCTCCACTACGCACGCGAGCTGGGCGCGACGCACCTCGTCGACTTCGCCACGCTCACGGGCGCGATGAACCGGGCGTTCGGCGACCTCTACGCAGGCGTCATGGGCAACGACGACGAGTGGCGCGACCAGATCGTCGCCGCCGGCGAGGAGAGCGGCGACCACGCCTGGCCGTGGCCGATGCACCGGCGCTACCGCGGGTTGATCGACTCCGCGTTCGCCGACATGAAGAACTCGTCCGTGCGCGGGCAGGCGCAGCCGACGTACGCGGCGTCGTTCCTCCAGGAGTTCGTCGGCGAAGGCCCGTGGGCGCACGTGGACGTCGCCGGCACCGCGTTCTTCACGTGGGGCCGCAACGACTATCTCTCGCAGAAGGGCGGCACCGGCTACGGCGTCCGCCTGATCGCCGAGCTGGCGACCAGACTGAGCGCGTGAACTTCGACCTGACCGAAGAGCAAGAGCTCGTCCGAAGCACGGTCCGGGACTTCGCCGAGCGGAAGGTCGCGCCCGTCGCGGAGGAGCTCGACCGCGAGCACCGCTTCCCGTACGAGCTCATCTCAGAGCTGGCGGGCCTCGGGTTGATGGGGATGCCGATCCCCGAGGAGTACGGAGGCGGCGGAAGCGACACGGTCTCCTACGCGATCGCGGTCGAGGAGCTGACGCGGATCGACTCGTCGGTCGCGATCACTGTCGCGGCGCACACGTCGCTCGGGACGATGCCGATCTACCTGTTCGGGTCGGAGGAGCAGAAGCGCGAGTGGCTTCCCGACCTCGCAAGCGGGAAGAAGCTCGCGGCGTTCGGGCTGACCGAGCCCGGCGCCGGGTCCGACGCCGCGGCCTCGCGCACGCGGGCGGAGCTCTCCGGCGGCGAGTGGGTGATCAACGGCTCGAAGATCTTCATCACGAACGCGGGCACCGACATCACCGCGTGCGTGACGATCACCGCGATGACTGGTGACGGCGAGATCTCGAACCTGATCGTCCCCAATGGAACGCCCGGCTACGAGATCTCGGCGCCGATGGAGAAGCTCGGCTGGCGCGCATCCGACACGCGGGAGCTCTCTTTCAAGGACGCGCGCGTGCCCGAGGGCAATCTGCTCGGCCCGCGCGGTGAGGGGTTCCGCCAGTTCCTCGGGATCCTCGACGGCGGGCGGATCTCGGTCGCGGCGATGGGTGTGGGCCTCGCCCAGGGCGCGTACGACCTTGCGTACAAGTACGCGCAGGAGCGCGAGCAGTTCGGGAAGCCGATCGCGAGCTTTCAGGCGATCCAGTTCCAACTCGCGGACATGGCCGTCGAGATCGAGGCCGGGCGCGCGCTCGTCTACAAGGCTGCGTGGCTCAAGGACGAGGGCCGCGACTTCGCCAAGGAGGCGGCGATGGCGAAGCTCTACACGGGCGAGTTGTCACACCGGGTGGTGAACCAGGCACTGCAAATCCACGGCGGCTACGGGTTCATGGAGGAGTCGGCGATCGCGCGGCTGTACCGCGACCAGAAGATCCTCGAGATCGGGGAAGGGACGAACGAAGTCCAACGGATGGTGATCGCTAGGCACCTCGGGCTCTAGCGAACCCTGAGCGAGGCGCAGCTCCAGCGGCTCGTGTGCCGAGAGCGATCGGAGGCGCGGACGCAGAAGCGGTGGCCGCCGGGCGAGGCCGACCGTGAGAGGCGCCACCGAGCGCTATACGTGTGAGTCGCTGCCAGGCGGCGATACGGCGTGCGCACCGAGCGGCGGCCGACCCGGATCGTGACCCGGGCGACGCCGGTGTTCTCGTTGACGCGGTAGCGGAGCCGTGCGCGACCACCACGGCTTCCGCGGCTCGGCAAGGCCCGTACACGCGGGGCCTGGACATCGACGAACGTCGCGCCGACTGCCTTGTCGACGTCGAGTGTGAAGGAGCAGGCCCTGCCCGAGCAGTCCTCGCTCCAGCCCGTGAAGCGTGAGCCCGGGCGAGCTTTCGCACGCAGCTCGAGCGCGGATTGGCCGGGGAAGAGCGCAGAGCAGGTCGGTGGGCACCGCAGACCGGCGGGCACGCTCGTGACAGTGCCCTGCCCGCTGCCGAAGAGCTCGGCCACTACTTCACGCTCGGGCGCCGTGAACCGCGCGGTCACCGTCTTGGCAGCGTCGATGGTGACCGCGCACGAGCTCGTGCCGGAGCACGCTCCCTCCCAGCCCTCGAACCTCGCGTCCCCCTCAGGACGAGCTGTGAGCGTCACGACCGTCCCGCGGCCGTAAGACGCCGCGCACGTGCCCCCGCAGTCGATGACCGACCATGGGCTGCTCGAGACCGTCCCCGAGCCGGATCCGACCTTGGAGACCGTGAGCGTGAAGTCAGTGTCGCTCGCCAGGAACCCCGACGTATCGAGATCCGGACAGCCCGGGATGTGCGCCTGGAAGTAGTCGTCCCGACCCACATCGAGGATGGACGGCGTCCACGATCCGATCCCGGACCACATGAGGTCGTTCGGATCCTCGTTGACGTGACCCGCGTCCCAGAAATGCGGGGCGCAAGGGCCCACGATTCCCAGGTCATGCATGAAGTCGTGCAGCACCGCGAACTCGGTGTATCCAGGCGGCTCTCCGGTGCCCGCGAAGCCGCCGGCGAAGCAGGGGACCAGCCCCGGAATCTCGCTGCGCAGGTAGAAGGCGGAGACCGTCCCGGGCAGCCCGGGCGGCCAGGCCGCCCCGCCGCATGCGACGCCATTCGCCCCGTCGTAGTAGACCGGGTAGATCTTTCGCCAGGTGACGAGCCCTGCAGCCCGGAGATCCTGCTCGATGAGATCACGGGCGCCTCGCCCGCGGGCGACGTACTCGGCGTCCGGCCGCGGCAGACGCTGGAACGTGATGTCGAGCGAGCCCTGATAGGTGTCGAGCCGAAGCCTCCTGCCACCGGTCTGGTCGGAGAGCCACGCCTGGTACGAGGCGGTCGAGCTCTCGATTCCACCGCCCGTGTCGAAGGCACGATCGACGCCGTCACTCGGCACCGCGTAGATGACGTGCACCTGGAGCCCGCCGGCGTCGTCGGGGCGGTCGATCGTCGAACGCGGAAGCGACGCCGTGTCGAAGAGGCCTGCGTCCGCAGGCAGCGGAGCAAGTGTGGCCAGCCCGCCGAGCAGGAAGACGACTGCAAGCGCGCGGGTCCCGGTCAAGAGCAATCGGTGTACCACACGCGAATCTCCGAGCGGTAGGACCCTGGAGAAATGCCCGGGCACCCTGTTAGCCTCTTTCCCGTGCAGTTTCGGCAGTTCGTCGACGACGATCTCGGCTGCGCGTCCTACCTGATCGGCGACGAGTCCTCGGGTGAGGCCGTGGTCGTCGATCCCGCGTACGCGATCGAGCAGTACCTGGCGGAGGCGGACAAGCGCCACGTGCGCATCACGCGCGTGCTCGAGACGCACACGCACGCGGACCACGTCTCCGGGCACGGGCGCTTCGCTCTGGAGCACGAGGTTCCGGTCCACGTTCACCCGGCGGCGAACGCGGAGTACGCGAACGAGCCTCTCGAGGACGGGCAGGAGATCTCGCTCGGCGAGGTGAGGATCCGGGTCGTCCACACGCCCGGGCACCGGCCGGAGCACTGTTGCTTCACGGTGATCGACGGCTCGCGCGGCGAGGAGCCCTGGCTCGTGATCACGGGCGACTCGCTGCTGATCGGCGACGCGGCCCGCCCCGACCTTGCGAGCGAGGCGGTCGAGGGTGCAACCGGTCTCTACGGCAGCCTGCAGAGGCTGCTCGAGCTGCCCGACGGCGTCGAGCTCTATCCCGGCCACGTGGCCGGCTCGCTCTGCGGCGCGGGCATGAGCTCGAAGGCCTCGTCCACGATCGGGTTCGAGCGGCGCTTCAACCACGCGCTCAACGTCGACCGGGACGAATTCGTCCTGGAGCGCGCCAACTCGTCGACGCCGCGCCCGCCGAATATGGAGAACATCGTCGAGCTCAACCGCGGGCCGTTCGTCGCCGCGCAGGAGCCGCTCGGCACGGTCGACTCGCCGGACGGCGGGTCGGTGCTCGACGTGCGCCGACCGCGGGACTTCGCCGCCGGCCACGTCCATGGCGCCTTCAACGTGCCACTCACGAGCTCCTCGTTCGCCACGAAAGCCGCGTTCGTCCTCACCGCGGACGAGCCGGTCGCGATCTACGCCGAGTCCGCCGAGGACGCGGAGACGGCGGCGCGGGGCCTCCGTTCGGTCGGCCTGTTCAACCTCCGCGGCTACCTCCCCCATGCCGACGCCACCGAGACGATCGAGCCGATCGACATCGACGAGCTCGAGAAGCTCCTCGCGAACGGCCCCGTGGAGATCCTCGACGTGCGCGAGAAGAACGAGCGCGACGAGGGCTACATCGACGGGACGCGCCACATGCCGTACCGGATCGTCCGCGCGTTCCTCGAGGACCTGCCGGACGACCGCCCGATCGTCACGATCTGCTCGTCCGGCTCGCGCGCCTCGATCGCGGCCAGCGTGATCGCCTCGGCGGGGATCGAGGTGCACCCGGTGCTCGGCGGCGGGATCCCGCAGTGGGCCGAGCGCGGCGGCACGATGGTGCAGTTCCGCCGCTGTGGCAGCTGAGCTCCGCGAGATCGTCCCGCCGGACACCGCGCTCGCGTTCCCGGCCATGCAGGCGCTGCGGCCGCTCTACGAGGACGAGGCGAGCTTCGTCCAGCGTGTCGACGATGTGCAGCGCGGCGAGGGCTACCGACTCGTGGGCGTGTTCGAGGACGAGCCGCACGCGCTCGCGGTCGCCGGCTTCCGGGTCGGCCACATGCTCGCCTGGGGCCGTTATCTCTACGTGGACGATCTGTCGACCCTCCCCGAAGGCCGCCGGCGCGGCTACGGACGACAGCTACTCGAGTGGCTGACCGACGAGGCAAGGCGCCTCGGTTGCGAACAGCTCCACCTGGACTCGGGCGTCGGCCCGGAGAGAACCGACGCACACCGGCTCTACTTCAAGACTGGGCTGGAGATCACCTCACACCACTTCGCTAGGCGCTTGCAGCCATGAGGGCCTCACCCTCGCGGACGTCTGCGGTCGCGCCCGCTCGGCGGAAGAATGCGAGGGCGCGCTCGAGCTGCACATCCGCCTCAGCGCGGCGACCCGCTTCCACGTGAACCCGTGCTGCGGCAAGGCGGGCGTCGGCCTCCTCCGAAAAGGCGCCGATCTTCTCGTATACGTCCCCAGCGCCGGTGAAGTCGCCAGTCGAATAGGCGACCGCTGCATCCAGCCACGGTGACCAGCTCGTCGACGGCGCCGCGTTCGCCAACTCTCCGGTGCGGCCGAGCAGGTCGAGTGCGATTGCGATGCTCGGGAGCCACTCGCTCGCGACACCAAGGAAACGACCACGCGCCTGCCAGTCAGCGAGGACTTCGGTCACCATCTCGCCGGCGCGAAGGGGATCGGTGGATGCATGGACGCGGGCTCCGATCGCCAGAGCCGGCCACAACATCTGCGGGTCTTTCGCGAGTCGTGCCCGCTCGATGCCACGGTCGATGTCGTCCACCGCGCGCCTCTCGTCTCCCCGACCCAGCTCGATGCGTGCACGGAGCCACCGGCACGGGGTCTCCATCCAGTAACTGCTCGCCTCGAATTCGTCGATCACTCCGTCCAGAGCGCGCTGCGCCTCGTCCCAGCGCCCATCCCAGAAGGGCTGCCAGAGACGCAGTGCGCTGAGCCAGCCGAGGTGCTCCCCGAGACCGAAGCGCTTGGCGGCGGCGACTCCCCGTTCGAGCGCCTCCGCGCGGCGGGCGAGCTCGCCGAGATCGGTCACGGTCGAAGCGAGATTGCCGTAGCCACGGACGCTCTCCGCAGAGTTGATCGCCTCGCTGATCCTCACACTTTCCTCGAGATCGTCGACGCCACCCGCATCTCCGGCACGGGCTCGCGCCGAGCCGATGTTGTTGAGGACGAAGGCACGGCCCTCTTCGTCGCCGCCCAGCTCTTCCATCATCGAGAGAGCTTCCCGGCCGAGCCGGATTGCGGCCTCTGCATCGCCGGCGAGCATGTGGAAACGAGAGACGTTGGCCACGACGTGGGCCTTGTGGAACGAGGTGGGGCGATCCTGGACGAGTGCGACGGCTCGCTCGAGACACTCGAACGCTCGGTCGCGGTCCCCGAGCAGCCAAAAGTGCTCGAACAGCAGCTCCTCCGCCTGGGCTGCACCATCGGGATCGCCGGCCGCGAGCAGACCGTCTCGGGCCTCCTGCAAGATCTTCGGCTCGCCGATGCCGACTCGAACCGCAACGTCGCCCAGACGCAGGAGGAGGTGTGGACGACCCGGATCGTCGGGGGGCCAGAGCTCGAGGGCGGCACGGTAGAACCGCATCGCTGAGGGGAGCGCACTGAGTGTGAACGCTCTGTCACCTGCTTCCTTGAGCCTGAGCCGGGCAAGCCGCGCGAGCTCGACCGTCTCGACGCCGGCTGCCTTGTCCAGCTCGAGTGCAGTCAGGTAATGGTGCGCGAGCATCTCGGCGTGGTCGTCCGGACGACCCAGGGATTCGATCCATTCGGCCGCTGCCCGGTGCTTCTCCGCCCGCGCCGCACGCGGGATCTGTGAGTAGGCGACGTCGCGAACGAGGACGTGGTGGAACACGTACTGGCTTTCGTCTCCGACGGTCGACCGCCGTTCGCGGCGAACGAACTCCTTGCGCTCGAGATCGTGGAGCAATTGCTCGGCCTCGCTTCGGCCTATTCCGCCGATCGCCTCGACGGCGCCGAGCCAGAAGACCTTGCCGATCACCGCAGCGTCCTGAAGCAGGAGCTTTTGCTCGAGAGGGACCGCGTCGAGCCGGGCCGCGATGATCCCCTGCACAGACTCGGGAAGCCTGATCTGGGTCTCGTCACCGGTGTCGAGTTCGACCATCCGCGCGAACTCCTCCGCGTACAGAGGATTTCCGCCCGCCCGCTCGATCAGCGTCGTCTGCAGCTCAGCGGGAAGGACTGCGCGCTCGAGCAACGCGTGCACGAGCTGCGCTGTCTCGTCGGCCGACAACGGCGTCAGCGAGATCGTGACCGCGTTCGGCTTTCCTCCGCCCCACCCTGAGCGGCGGGCGAGCAACTCCGGCCGGGCCGTACAGACGATGAGCAAGGGCACACCCGTTGCCCAGTCGATCGAGGTGATCGACGAAGTCGAGCAAGCTGTCGTCGGCCCAGTGGAGGTCATCGAAGACGAGGATCAGAGGATTTTGCTCAGCGAGGGCCTCGAAGAAGCTCCGCCACGCCGCGAATGACTCCGCCTGGCGGTCGGCTCCGCTCGGGGTCTCCTCGCCAAGGCCGATCAGCAGGCGCAGGTGACCCTCGACCCACTCCGCCTCGGAGGAATCGTCGAAGACCTCGCGCACGACGGCCCGGAGCTTCTCGTGGGCCTCGTGCTCGCCGTCCGTTTCGAGAATGCCGGCGTGCGCCTTCACCATCTCGCTCAGCGCCCAGTAGGTGACCCCCTCGCCGTACGGCAGGCAGCGTCCCTGACGCCAGTACATGAGCTCAGGGGTGGCGTCGAGGGCCGAGAACAGCTCCGTGACGAGGCGGCTCTTACCGATTCCGGGAACGCCCACGAGCGTGACGAGCTGAGGCGATTGCTCTTGCTTCGCCCTCGCAAGCGTGCCGAGGAGGAGTTCGATCTCCTTCTCGCGACCGACGAGCGCGGCTCCGCCGGCCCGGCCGATGTCCACGCCAAAGCGTGACCGCGCCTCGACGACCTCCCAGACAGGTACGGGGTTGGCCTTCCCCTTGGCTTCGATGGGCTCACGGTCGGCATAGTCGATCGCCTGTCCGGTGGCGCGAAAGGTCGTCTCGTCCACGAGGATTCCGTTGACGGGTGCAGCGGACTGCAGCCGAGCTGCGGTATTGACGACGTCGCCCGACGCCATGCCCTCACCCTCGGCGGGCCGGGCGCCCAGCGCGACGAGCGCCTCGCCGGTCGTGATGCCGATCCGAAGCTGGAGCTCGCCCTCCTCACGAATCCAGTCACGGATGGCGATCGCTGCTCGCACAGCACGCTCGGGATCGTCCTCGTGCGCGGTTGGCGCGCCGAAGAGCGCCATCACCGCGTCGCCGATGAACTTCTCGACCGTTCCTCCGCGCCGCTCGAGCTCGGTACGCAGACGCGCGTGATAGGGCTCGAGGATCGCGCGCACGTCTTCGGGGTCCATCTGCTCGGCCCGGGACGTGAAGCCGACGAGATCGGCGAAGAGCACGGAGACGACCTTCCGCTCCTCGCGCGCAGGCTCGACTCGGAGGTCGGTCCCGCAGTTGAGGCAGAAGCGCGCCCCCTCCGGGTTCTCCTGGCCACACTGGTGACAGGTCATCTCAGCGCATCCGGTCGACCGGATACCCGCGCTGCTGCATAACGTCGAGGATCGAAGCGCAGTGCTCCCGGTCGCGCGTGAGGAGCGTCGCCTCGACCTCCGACTCGGTGACGGGCGTGTCCATCCTCTCCCGGTGGTGCTCGATCGAGACGACGTTCGCGTGCTCGTCGGCAAACAGCGAGAGCAGCTTGAGCAGCTCGCCCGGCCGGTCGGGGACGCGTGTGCGGACGACGAGGTAGCGGCCGGCGGTCGCCAGGCCGTGGCGCATGACCTGGATGAGCAGGGTCGGATCGATGTTGCCGCCGGAAAGGATCGCGACCGCCGGGCCGTCTCCGGACACCCGGCCGGCGAGCAGCGCGGCCATCGCCGCGGCCCCTGCGCCTTCGACGACGAGCTTCGCGCGCTCCATCAGGAGGACCATCGCCTGGCTGATCTCGTCGTCCGTGACCGTGACGACCGACTCCAGCAGGTCGGCCAGCAGGCGAGACGTCAGCTCGCCCGGATGCTTGACGGCGATGCCCTCGGCGATCGTGTAGCCGAGGTCAGTGCTTCCGGCCAGTGGAGCGCACGCGGCCGCCTGCACTCCGACGATCCTGACGTCCGGCTTCAGCGCCCGGAGCGCGAGCGAGATCCCTGAGGAGAGCCCGCCGCCGCCGATCGGGATCACGACCGTCTCCAGCTCGGGCAGTTGCTCCACGAGCTCGAGGCCGATCGTGCCCTGCCCCGCGATCACGTCCGGATCTTCGAACGGGTGGACGAACGTCGCGCCGGACTCCTCGACGTAGCCGCGCGCAGCCGCCATGGCGTCCTCGAAGGTCGCCCCCGTCAGCTCGGCCCGCGCGCCGTAGTTGCGCGTGGGCTCGACCTTCGCCATCGGCGTCCCGGCCGGCATGAAGATCGTCGCTTCGACGCCCGCCTCGCGTGCTGCCCATGCGACCGCCTGTCCATGGTTGCCCGCGCTGGCTGCGACAACGCCCGCTTTGCGCTCTTCGTCGGTCAGCGTCTCGAGCTTGTTCGTCGCGCCGCGGATCTTGAAGGAGCCGGTGCGCTGGAGCGTCTCGGCCTTCAGGTGCACCGGGCGGCCGGTCATGCGCCCGAAGGTCTCGGACGAGTAGAGCGGCGTCATGCGCACGCCCTTGCCGGCGATCCGCGCGCGGGCCGCCTCGACGTCAGCGAGTGTGGGTGCCGTCTCCGTCGCCAAGCTTGAAAACCTTCTCCATGATCTCCCTCACGGCCGTGAGTGGGTCCAATTCTCGCTGCTGGACCTCGTCCAGGAGGCGGCGGAGCTCCGGATCGTTCTCCACGGCGCGCTCGAGATGAATCTTCGCGCGGGCCGAGGCGACCGCGAACACCTCGCCCGCGAGGTTCTTGCGGCGGCGTTCGTCGAGGAGCCCTTCCTCGTCGAGGAACGCACGATGCGCCTCGACCTTGGCCCACAGATCGGCGACGCCCTCGTCGGTGACGGCCTCGGTGAGGACGATCGGCGGCTTCCAGGCACGCTCCTTGTCGAGCGTCAGGATCGAGCGCACCTCGTTCAGCATCGTCTTGGCCGCGGGGTGATCCTTCTTGTTGACCGCGATGACATCCGGGATCTCCATGATCCCCGCCTTCAGCGCCTGGATCGAGTCGCCCGAGCCGGGCATCAGGACGAGCAGCACGGTGTCGGCGATTCCGATCACCTCGACCTCGCTCTGGCCCGTGCCCACGGTCTCGACGAAGACGATGTCCTTTCCGGCCGCGTCCAGCACGAGCAGCGCCTGGAGCGTCGCCTCGGCCAGCCCGCCGAGGTGCCCGCGCGTCCCCATCGACCGGATGAAGACCTCGGGGTCGAGGAAGTGCTCGGTGAGCCGGATGCGGTCGCCGAGCAGGGCGCCTTGCGTGAACGGGCTCGACGGGTCGACGGAGATGACGCCGACGCTCTTGTCCTGGGCGCGGATCTGCCGGACGAGCGCGGCGATCAGGGTCGACTTGCCCACCCCGGGCGGCCCCGTCACGCCGATGACGTAGGCAGAGCCTGTCTCCGGGTAGACCTCACGGACGAGCTCGTAGGCGAGCGGGTCGCCGTTCTCCACCAGCGTGATCGCGCGGGCGAGCGCGCGCCGGTCGCCCTCGCGCACCCCCGCGGCGAGCGTCTCGCCGGTCCACTGTCGCCGCGCAGCCAGCTAGACCCCCACCCCGGCGATGCGCTCGGTCTCGACGACGCGGACGTTCCTGATCCCGCGCGCCATCGCGTAGCCGACGATCCCGGCCCCCGCGACGAGGCACGCGGAGACGCCCCAGACCCAGCGCGCGCCGAACTCGTTCAGCAGCGGCCCAGCGGCGACCATGCCGAGCCCGAGAATCAGGTAGTTGGAGCTCATCAGCACGGTGAAGACGCGTCCGCGCATCTCGTCGGGCGCACCGCGCTGCACGAAGAGCGCATTGCAGACGACCGCGATCCCGTTCCCCACGCCGGAGACGACGACGCAGGCGGCCGCCACCCAGACGTTCGGCGAGACCGCAGCCGCTCCGACTCCGAGGGCCAGCAGCCCGAACCCGGCGCCGTAGACGAATGCAAGCTCGCGATGCTCGATCCAGGCACCGACGCTCAGGCTCCCCACGACGAGACCCAGGCCCGCGCACGCGAGCAGCAGGCCGTACCCGAAATCGCCCGCATCGAACGAGACCTGGGCCAGCACGACCTCGCCGACGTTCACGCCCGCGTTCCCGACCATGGCGACGTTCCAGGCGATGAGCACGGTCAGGAGCGCGCGCGAGCGGACGATCACCTTCAGCCCGGCGGCGATGTCGTGCAGGTGACCCTCGGTCACAGCCTGCGCGGCCTGGAGCAGCCGGGCCGGGATGCGCAGGATGAGGAGCGCCGACCAGAGGAACGTGATCGCGTTGACGATGTACGCCCAGTCCGGGCTCGTCGCGGCCACGAGGATGCCTCCGGCAAGTGGTCCGATCACGGTCGTCAGTGCGTCCGCGGCCTGGAGCATGCCCTGCGCGCGAGGCAGCTCGGAGTCCTCGACCAGGTTCGGGAGACTCGCGTAGACGGCCGGACGGAAGAACCCGGTCGCAAAGCCGGCGACGCCTGCCAGCACGACGATCTGCGTCGCGCTACCGGCGAACGGGAGGATCAGGAAGACCCCGAAGCGGGCGAGATCGGCCGCGACCATGACGCGCCTCCGCGAGAGCCGGTCGACGAGCGGCCCGGCGAGCAGGCCGATCGCGATCGCAGGGACGAAATCGGCCAGGAGGAGCGCCGCGATCCACGTTCCGGAATGGGTTCGCTCCCAGACGTCGAGGTTCAGCGCGACGAACGCGAGCCACGTGCCGAAGCCCGAGCCGAACGCGGCCCAGAAGAGTAGGCGGAGCGGACGCACCCGGCGCAGCAGGTCCTCCTGCCTCCCGAACACGCGGTGCATGACTCCGGAAAACACGCCGAGCACGGTCGTCGCGGAGGTTAGTCCAGTGCGAAGTCGAAGCGGGAGCGTGCGGGAGAAATGTCACCCCAGAGCTACACTCAAGCGGCCATGTCCGCTCCAGCCCGGTCCGCCGCAGCCGGGCGCCGAAGCCGCGTCCTCCTGATTCACGCCAACCCGTTCCAGCGGGTGACGCCCGTGCCTGCGTACGGGCTCGAGCGGGTGCGGACGGCGGCCGAGGATGCGGGCGCGGAGGTCGAGCTGCTCGATCCCTATCTCGTGTCGGAGGATCCGATCGGAATCGCGCGGGAGGCGGCCGAGCGCTTCCGGCCGGACGTGGTCGGGCTCGGGATCAGGATCATCGACGACTGCATCGTGGTCGACAAGCTGGAGGGGGAGGAGCCGACCGACGTCAGCTTCCTGCTCCCGGAGGTCCGTCAGCTGCGCGAGGCGCTGGCCGAGGTCGCGCCCGAGGCGATATTCGTGGCCGGCGGCGCGGGGTTCTCGGCTTGCCCTCAGGAATGCCTGGAGTACCTCGACCTCGAATACGGCGTTGTCGGTGCGGGCGAGGCCGCAATCGCCGCGCTCGTTTCGGACGTGCCCCGGGGTCAGACGCCTGGACTGGTCCGGAAGGGAGAGGCTGACGGGATCGGGGCGTACCACCTCGGGTTCGCCGGGCCTACGCGGCGTGATCCGCTCTACGCGCCCGCGAACTCGTTCCCCGTGCGGACGCGCATCGGCTGCGCGATGCAGTGCGTGTACTGCACGGCGGCGAATCTCGGGCGGCAGCATGCGAACGGGGACCTCGAGGTCGTGCTGGAGGAGCTCGAGCAGACAGTCGCGGAGGCGCGCGAGCGAGGCGTCGGCCGTGTGCCGATCTTCTTCGCGGACGACGAGTTCAACCTGCCGGACGAGCGGCATCCGATCTCCGTGCTCGAGGGGCTTCGCAGCCGAGGGCTCGAGCGCCACATCACCTGGCGCGCGTACTTCAACCCGACACCGTTCTCGCCCGAGTTCGCCGACCTCGTGCGCGAGACGAACGGCCACGTGTCGATCACGGTCGACAGCGCCGCCGATCCACTGCTCGAGACCGCGCAGAAGCCGTTCCGGCGCAGGCATCTGGACGCGCTCGTCGCGCTCCTCGGGGACAAGGGCGTGTCCGCAGACCTGGGCCTGATCTTCGGGCTGCCGGGCGAGACCGAGGAGACGATCGCCGAGACGATCGGCTTCGTACGCTCGCTGCCGGAGTCGATCGAGGTCGTCTACTCGGCGGGCGCGCGCGTATACCCCCACACCCCGCTGGCCGCGATCGCCGCGCGCGAGCCGGAGCGCCTCGTCGGCTCGGACGACCCGAGCTTCCTGACGCCGGTCGTCTACTCGAGCCCTTGGCCGCCCCGCGAGCTGGCCAGGCGCGTAGACGAGCAACTCCGCGACCTCCCGAACGTCAGCCGTGTCGGAGTCGCCTATGCAACCGGGTTGACGACGCTCAGCGACGCCTACCGCGCCGCGCTGTCGCAGAACGGCCGCCGCAGCTGGGAAGAGATCCTCGAGCGAGCCGCGCACGACGACACGCAGCGCAAGCCGGCGGAGACGATCGCCGCCTGCCTCCAGATCGCCCTCTGGCACGGCCGGTACGACCTCGCGTCAGCCGCGGCGGCGCGCCTGCTCCGCGAGGACATCCCGCCCGAGATGTCGCGCTCGCAACTCCGCTTCGCCCGCCTCGCGTACGGCGGCCTCGCCCTGGCCGATAGAGCCAAGGCCGCGCTTCGCCGCTAGAGGTCCGCCAGCGCCTCGCGGGCAGCCCGGGCTCGGTCCTTACGCACCACGATCACGACGTTGCGCTTCCGCAGGCACGTTCCGACGACGTTCGGCTCGTCGCATGACGCCTTTCCGGACCTCTCGAAGACGAACGCTTCCAGTTCGAGGTCGGAGACACTATTGGGCGGTCGGTGCCGGTGGTTGTCCCGGAACTGGACGAGAGTCTGCGAGAGCCCTTCGGGAACGCTCCCCTGCCCGGCCGCGCCCGGAATGGCAGCCGTGAGCTCCGCTTCCGGCTCGGTCACTCCAACTTCGAAGCCGTGGGAGCGCAGCACCTTCGCGACCTCCTCCGCGCTGTAGCTCTTCGAGTCCGAGCAGCCCGCGGCGATGGCGGCGGCAAGTGCGATCGCGACACTACGAGGCAGCCACACGGCTGGACACTCTCCCGAGCGCCTCGCCGAAGAGCTCGTTCTCCGCGGGCGTGCCGACGGTCACACGTATCGCCCCGGGCGCGCCGAAGCCTCCCGCCGGGCGAACGATCACGCCCTCGCGCAAGAGCTGCTCGAAGAGCGGCCGCGAGTCATCTCCAACTTCGGCGAACAGGAAGTTGGCCACGGACTTTGGCGGGTCGAGGTCGTGCTCGCGCATGATCCGCTCGAGCTGGACGAGGCCCTCTGCGTTGACCTGCCGCCTGCGCGCCAGCTCCTCGGGCGCGTCGAGGCTCGCCAGCGCGGCGATCTGCGCGAACGAGTTCACGTCGAACGCGCGCCGCACCTTGGCGATCGCCGTCACGACCGCCTCCGGCCCGATCGCGTACCCGACCCGGAGCCCCGCGAGCCCGTAGATCTTCGAGAACGTCCGCAGCACGACGACCTTCCGGCCGGCCTTCAGGTACTCGACGCCGTCCACGTAATCCGGGTCGTCGATGTACTCCGCGTAGGCCTGGTCGAGCACGGTCAGGACGTGCTCGGGCACGGCGTCGAGGAACGCGTCCAGCTCGGCCCGCGAGCTCATCGTCCCGGTCGGGTTGTTCGGATGGCAGACATACACCAGCTTCGTCCTCGGCCCGATCTCGCCGAGCATCGCGTCGAGGTCGTAGCGGTGGTCGCGCAGCGGCACTCGCTTCGGGACCGCCCCGAGCTTGAGCGCATCGATCACGTAGCTCGGGAACGACGGCCAGCCGCAGACGATCTCGTCGCCGGGATCCAGCGCGAGCTGCGACAAATAGTCGACGATGCCGTCCGAGCCGGCGCCGGGGGCGACCTCCTCGAAGCGGACGTCGTGCAGCTCGGCGAGCGCCGTCCGCAGGCGCCACGAGCCCCCATCCGGATAGCGGTTGAGCTCCGCGACTCCGCGCGCCAGCGCCTCGCGCGCCTCCGGGAACGGCCCGAACGGCCCCTCGTTGGACGCGAGCTTGACGACCCGCTCCAACCCGAGCTCACGCTGCACTTCCTCAACAGGCTTCCCCGGCTCATAGGGAACAAGGTCCTGAACGGCCGGCTTGAAGAACGACTCGGCGATCTCCGCGAAGCTCACGGCTCGACTTTATCCAGGTCCAAGCCCATCAAGATCGCGTCGATGTAGCGGCCACCGATGAGGTAGCGGCGCCCGATCAGCCCCTCCTCGCGGAAGCCGAGCTTGTTGTAGAGCGCGATCGCCGGCTCGTTGTGCGGGAAGACCGTCAGCTCGAGCTTGACCACGCCGATGCCCCGCGCCCACTTGATCGCCTCCTTCATGAGCGCAGAGCCGACGCCCTGCCTGCGCGCTGCGGAAGCGACCATCAGGCCGAGCTCGGCGACGTGACGGCTGTACAGCGTGCGGTCGCGCGCGATCGAGAGGCGCCCGACGATCCCCTCGGGCGTCTCGGCCACGAAGACGGCCACGTTCGGGTCGCGTTGGACGCCGCGGACGTTGCGCCGCTCGTCGCCGCGCCGCCGGTCGTAGGTCAGCCAGAGCTCCGGCTCGTCGGCGACGTCCCGTCCGAGCGCGACGAGCGCGTCCGCGTCGCCGGGGATGGCCGGCCGGACCAGGAGCCAGTCGCTCAATCGGACACCACGATGCCGTGACCGCCGCGGCGTGGATCACCGGCCGCCGCCAGGCTCCCGTCCTCCAGCCGCTCGACCGCGGACGCGCCGCCGAAGTAGAGATTCCGCTTGCGCCAGCGGATCAGCTCGTAGCCCCGCTCCTGGAGCCGGTCGAGTTCGGCCTGGTCGTGACCCCCTTCACAGTGGACGTGGCCGTCTTGGAAGTGGACTCTCGGCGCCTCGATCGCCTCATCGACAGGCAGGCCGTGACGGGCGACGTTCACGACGATCTGGAGGATCGCCCCGCGGAGGCGGATCGAGCCCGCGCTGCCGACGACGAGCCGCGGGCGTCCGTTCTCGAGCACCAACGACGGCGCCATCATGCTCGTCAGCCGCGTCCCCGGCTGCAGCCGGCGGCCAGGCGGGTTCAGGTCGTACTCGCCCAGCATGTTGTTCATGTGGATCCCGGTGCCGGGGACGATGACGCCGGACCCCGCGCCCGTGGACGCGGTGAGCGACGCGGCGTTGCCTTGCTCGTCGACGACCGAGATGTGCGTCGTGCCGGGCGCGCCCGTGGGCTCGCGCGCCACGCCTTCGCGCTCCGCGATCCGCCGCAGCGCCTCGACCATGTTCTGCTCCGAGTAGAGCCTGCCGGCCAGCCCGCCGCGGTAGAGATCGCCGATGAAGCGTCCCTCGCGGGCGCGGGACTGCTCGCGCATCACCTCGACGAGCGGCTCGATCGCCTCCGCGCTCCCGGGCCGGCCGTCCGCCCCCAGACGGTCGAGAAGCGAGAGCCCGTACCCGACGAGGACGCCTCCCGAGGACGGAGGCGGATTCGAGACGAACTCGCGCCCGGTATACGAGACGCGGATCGGGCGCCGCCAGATGACCCGGTACTCGGCCAGGTCGTCCTGCGTGATCAGGCCGCCGTTGTCGCCCAGGTAGCGCACGAGCTCGCGTCCCAGCTCGCCCTCGTAGAGCTCCCGTGCGCCGCCCGCCGCCAGGAGCTCGAGCGTTCGGGCGAGGTCGTGCATGACCACGCGGTCGCCCGCTCGCATCCGCTCGTCCTCGCCGTAGATCGCCCGGCCGTCGGGCGAGTGGCGCAGAATGAGGTCGAGGATCGCATGCAGGTACGCCTGTTGTGGCGTGAGCTCTACGCCGTCGCGGGCGAGCGCGACAGCCGGTCCGAACAGCCGGCTCCAGGGGAGCGACCCGTAGCGCTCGTGGGCCGCCTCCAATCCGGCGACGACGCCGGGGACGGCGCACGACCCTTCCCCGATGAGATAGACCTGCGACATCGCGTCGAAGTCGACGTCGACCGACTCCATGTGCGGCTCCGGCGGCTTGCCAGGCCCCTTTCCGGGCAGGGCGACGAAGCAGTCGAGCAGCCGGTCGCTCCGGTCACGCGCACGGTGGACGAGCAGAAAGCCGCCGGCCGCGGGCCCGGTCAGCGTGCTCTCCGCGACCCAGGACGCGAAGGCAGCGGCGAGGCAGGCGTCGACGGCGTTTCCGCCCTCTTCGAGGATCTCGGCCCCTGCTTCGGCGGTGAGCCGATGCCCTGCTGCGATTGCGCCTCTCATGGCCCAAGCCTAGAGCGACGATGACCTGGAAGCCCGCTAGTCTTCTCGCGACGTGCAGCGCGCGCACTTCCTTCTGCGCGAAGCAGTGCTCGCAGCCGGCTCGGCCGCCTCGCTCGCAGCATTGCTCATCTGGTTGGGCCCCCCCGGGAACGACCTGGCTGCCCACGTCTACCAGCGGACGGTCTTCCTCCACGATGGGTTCCAGCTTTGGAACAACTTCTGGTACGGCGGGCGCTACAGCTTCGTCACGTACAGCGTCCTCTACTACCCGCTGGCGGCCGTGTTCGGGATCAGGGCGCTCGCCATCCTCTCGATCGGGATCGCGGCGCTCGCGTTCGCGGTTGTCGTCGGCAGGCAGTACGGGCCGGTCGCGCGCTGGTCGAGCCGGACGTTCGCGGTCGTCTGGGCCGGGCTCGTGATCTCGGCGGCGTTCCCGTTCGCGCTCGGGTTCGCGCTCGGGCTGCTCGCGCTCTGGGCCCTCCAGGCCGGCAAGCGCTGGCACTTCGGCGTGTTGGCCGTGCTGACAGTAGCCGCCAGCCCGCTGGCGTTCCTGCTGCTCGCGATCTTCCTCGTGGGGATCGGGCTCGGGATGCTCGAGCGCGCGCGCCGGCTGGTCGCGCCCGCTGCGATCGTCCTGGCCGTCGGCGGCTGCCAGTTCCTGCTCATGCGCGCCTTCTCCGACGGAGGGCGCTACCCGTTCTCGAACTTCGAGCTCGTCTGCATCATGACCTTCTGCGTGTTCGGCGCCGCGCTGACGTGGCGCGTCGAGCATGCGCGCGCGATCCGCTGGTTCTTCGTCGCGTACGCGGCCGTCAGCCTCGTCACCTACGCATTCGCCACTCCGCTGGGGGAGAACATCGCGCGCGTTCGACTAGTCGCCCTGCCGATCGCCGTGCTCGTCCTCTCACTGCGAAGCTGGAAGCCGCTGCCCGTCGCGGCGGTCGTGCTCGTGCTCGCCGGTACCTGGAACATCGCGCCGCACGCCTGGAGCTATACGCGCGCCACTCGTGAGCATGCCGCCTCCACCTCCGAGTTCTGGCAGCCGGCTGCGACGTACCTGACGAGGCACCTGACGCCGTCGTACCGCGTCGAGGTGGTTGACACGTCCGGCCACTGGTCGGCGGTCTACCTGCCGAGGGCGGGAATACCGTTGACCCGCGGTTGGTTCCGCCAGGACGACTTCCCCCAGAACGAGGTGCTGTACGACAAGCCGCTGACGAGAGCCGGGTACCTCGGCTGGCTCCGAAGCCTCGGCGTGCGCTACGTCGTGCTCACCGATGCCCCGACGGACTACAGCGCGAAGCACGAGGCCCTCCTCATCCGCTCGGGCCACTCGGGCCTGATCCCGGTGCACCGCACGCTCCACATGACCATCTTCGAGGTGCCTCGCGCCCATCCGATCGCGACCGGCCAGGGTGCCGCCAGAGTGGTCGAGTTCGACCAGGCGAAGATGGTGTTCGACGTCAGCTCGCCGGGGCACTACCGGATCGCGGTTCGCTACTCGCCCTACTGGAGCACGGCCGGAGGCGAGGCCTGCGTCTCGAAGGGAGACGACGGCATGCTGCGGGTCGACTCGCCGCGGCGCGGGCGGATCACGCTTCAGTTCAAGGTGAAGGCCGGCCGCGCGCTCGCGACGATGGTCGGCGCCGGCACGCAGAACGCGTGCGGCATCCCGCTCAATCCGTAAGGAACGAGGGCGGCTCGAGCGGGTCGGACTCGCGGCGGATCCGGTCGGAGCCCTTGCGGCCGACGATGCCGGCGAGGCCGGTGGCGACGACCGTGATCCAGACCTGACCGGTCAGCCGCTCGTCGATCGTCGCGCCGAAGATGATGTTCGTGTCGTCGCGGGCGCCGCGGCGCACGACCTCAGCCGCTTCGTTGACCTCGAACAGCGAAAGGTCGTCACCACCGGCGATCGAGAGCAGGATCCCGCGAGCGCCGACGAGCTCCGTGTCGATCAGGGGCGAGTTGAGAGCGGACTCGGCCGCCCGGACGGCGCGGTCCTCGCCGGTCGCGAACCCGATTCCCATCAGGGCCGAGCCCGCGTCCTTCATGATCGTCTTCACGTCCGCGAAGTCGAGGTTGATCAGGCCGGGCATCGTGATCAGGTCGCAGATCCCCTGGACGCCCTGGCGCAGGACGTCGTCGGCGATGCGGAACGCGTCGAGCATCGTCGTCTTCTCGTCGAGCACCTCGAGCAGCTTGTCGTTGGGGATCACGATCACTGTGTCGCAGTTCTCGCGGAGCGACTCGATTCCGTCGGTCGCCTGCGCCTGCCGCTTCGTACCCTCGAACTTGAACGGCGTCGTGACGATCCCGACGGTCAGCGCGCCGATCTCGCGGGCGATCCGCGCGACCACCGGGGCGCCGCCCGAGCCGGTGCCGCCTCCCTCGCCCGCGGTCACGAAGACCATGTCCGAGCCGCGGAGCGCGCGCTTGAGCTGGTCGTACGACTCCTCGGCGGCGCGACGGCCGAGATCGGCCGAGGCTCCGGAGCCGAGGCCCTGCGTCAGCTCGCGGCCGATGTGGATCTTCACCTCTGCGTCCGAGAGGGTGAGCTGCTGGATGTCGGTGTTGACGGCGACGAACTCGACGTCGGAGATGCCCGCGTCGATCATGCGGTTGACCGCGTTCAGTCCGGCGCCGCCGACTCCGACGACGCGAATGGACGCGGCGTAGGCGCCGGGCTCGGAGCGCGGCGCGCGGTGTAGGCGCGGTGCGGGCTCTGGAAGCGCCTCGATTCGGGGCAGCTCCTCGACGGGACGAAGGTCCGGCTTGGGCGCAGGCGGCGCCTCGTTTCGCGCGGGAAGGACAGGTGGCTCCGCCACCGGCTCGAACGGTGGTGCATGCTCGACGGTCTCCTCGAGCGGCTCGACGGGCGGTGCCTTCGCCTCGGGCTGAAGCTCGGGCTCCGGCTCCGGCTCAGGCTCCTGGCTCGGCTGCTGCCGCTGAGCAGCCTCGGTCGCCCGGAAGAGCTCCGCGAGCGGGCCCTCACGCATGCTGGCGCGCTTTCGCGCCATCGAGAACCTCCTTCGCCAGGTCGCGGTACGCCTTCGCGGCGTTGCCGGTCGGGTCGTACTTGAGGACGGACGTGCCCTTCACGGGCGCCTCTGCGTAGCGGATCGTCTTCCTGATCCGCGTCTTGAAGACGAGGTCGCCGAAGTTCTCCTCCAGGATCTCCACCGCCTCGCGCGCGTGCAGTGTCCGGCGGTCGAACATCGTGGGCAGGATGCCCATGATCGCGACGTTCGGGTTCAGGTTCTCCCGGATCATCGCGAGCGTGTTCTCGAGCTGGACGAGGCCGCGCAGCGAGAGGTACTCGCACTGGACGGGGACGATCACGTGGTCGGATGCGACGAGCGCGTTGATCGTCAGCAGGCCGAGCGACGGCGGGGTGTCGATCAACACGTAGTCGTAGTTCTCCTTGACAGCGCCCAGCGCCTTCTCGAGGGCGCGCTCGCGGCCGATCATGCTCGACAGCGCGAGCTCGGCGCCGGCGAGGTCGATCGAGGACACGGCCAGGTCGATCTCCGTGTGCTCGATCACGCTCTGGATCGGGAGCCGGTGGACGAGCACGTCGAACATCGAGCGGTCGATCGCATCAGGGTTCAGGCCCTGGCTCATGGTCAGGTTGCCCTGCGGGTCCATGTCCACGCACAGGACGCGGTTGCCCTGTTCGGCCAGCGCGGCGGCGAGGTTCAGGGTCGACGTCGTCTTGGCGACGCCGCCCTTCTGGTTGGCGAACGCGATGACGGTCGCCTGGCGCGGCGGCTCGTCAGGCTGGGGCGTCTGGGTCTCTACCTCGGATTGCTCGGTGGATTCCTGATCCCGTGTATGCGGTCGCGAAAGAAGGCGAGTCAGCCCCATTACGTGTCCCCACTTCGACCGGTCTTCGTGCAGTCCTGCACACATCCATTGTGCAGCAAAACATCGGCCGCGAACAGGATTCGGCCGTGTTTGCGGGAGTTTTCAGGGACGAGGCGTCGCGAAGGCGTTTTCGAGCGCCTCGCGGGTGCGTTCGACGGCCCTCGCGGCCCGGACGGGAACGTCGTCTTCGCGCACCCAGTCCTCGGCGTCTGAGAGCAGCGCGCGCACCTCGTCGAGCAGGACTTGGGCCGGCGCGTCGTCACGGCGCAGGCCGTCGATCCGCTCCAGACGCTCCAGGATCGCCCGCTCCTTGTCCATCGCCGGCTCACGCTACCGGCGCTCCCACTGCACGAATGTGTCAAGTCCGAATCAGCTCGCAAGCGCTTGCGTAACGCGACTAGACGGCTTCGGCCGCACGCCCAGAAGCGACTCGTCGAGCTCCTCGATCAGCGTCCGGCGCGCGCCGCGCATCAGCGTCTCGACCAGAGCACGGCGAACGATGTCCACCGAGTCCGGGCCGGGGGAGCCGTCTCGCAGGCTGCGGAGCACGTCGAGCGCCTCCCGCCGTTCGCGACCTGTCTCGCCGAGGAGCATCGCGGCGCGGAGCGATGCGGCCCACGCCCCGTCCCCCACGCCCAGCAGCGCATCGAGGGAGGCGCCGAGCTGCTCCGAACGGAACGACCCGTCCTGGAAGAGCGCGAGCTCCCAGCGGTCGAGCGCGTCGCCGAGCTCGCGGTCGGCGTCGGCGGCGCTCAGCTTCGTGATCAGCACGCGGGCGGTCTCCCCGCGGAAGACATCCAGGCGGGTCGGTTGTCCCGGCGGCTGCGTTGCCGCAATCGGCAACACAGGTCTCACTCCGAACGGGCGCCAGTCGAGTCGTTCGAACAGCACCGGCCCCGCTGCGATCGGTCCCGAGGTCGCGAGACGCAGCGCCGTGATTGCGTCGGCTATCTCACCAGGAGCATCAGGCGGCTCGCCTCCTTCGGGCGGCATCGGGCGCTCGAGCTCGAGCACGCACATGCGGTCGGTCTCTCGGCCGAAGCTGTCCGGCACGAGCTTGGCCGCGTCGGGCCAATGGGCGACGAGCTCTCCGTCCGCCGCGTGCCGGACGCGCAGGCCCTCGCCGAGCGGGACGATCCCGCCCGCCTCGACGCCGACCAGAGGCGCGATCGCGGCGTAGGCGCGCTTCTCACCGAAGAGCGAGTGCTCGAGCAGCGCATACGCCCGGTCGAACGCGTCGTCGTCCCAGTCGAACCCGCCGCAGGCTTCGGCCACGTCCGCAACGAGGGGCAGCAGAACCGTGCGGAAGAGGGCGTGGTCCGCGTGCGCTCCGGCGTGGGCGCGGGCGAAGATGGCCGCTGCGGGCTCACGGCCGAGCGCCTCCAGCGCGATCGCCGTGTCTCCGCGCGCGAGCAGCCTTCCCCCGCGTGCCTCGACGAAGTTCCGAACGAGCGGCCGGTACTCGTAGAGGGTCGGCCGGCCGCGCGCGTCGTGCTCCTCGAAGACGAACTGGATCTCTGCGCCCTGCTCGACGTCGCGGCTGAAGAGCGCGAAGGCGCCGAGGCAGAAGCCGCGCAGGGCCGAGTGGAGGTGCGGTGCGCGCACCTCGTCCAGTTACACGGACGCGGGCGTCTCTCCTGCCTGGCAGGCCGGGCACCAGTACGCGATGCGATTCGCGTCGCCCTGGCCGCGCGAGGTAATCGGCGTGCCGCAGCGCGGGCAGGGCCGACCGGCCTGGCGGTAGACGGCGCGCTGCCTGAGCCCGGAGTCGAGCGAGCGGCGCATCAGCTGGGAGGCCTCGGCCAGGGTCGAGCGCAGCCGGTCGTCGGAGATCTCCCCCAGGGTCTGCCAGGGAGAGACCTGGGCGCGCCAGAGAGCTTCCGCGCGCCAGAGGTTTCCGATCCCGGCGACGAGCCGCTGGTCGAGGAGCGCCTCGCCGATCGCCAGCCTCTGGTCGGCGCCGCGCATCCGCGTGAGCATCGCGTCGTAGTCGGGCGGGTCGGCGAGGATGTCCGGGCCGAGGCTGCGAACCGGCCCCTCGTCCAGCTCCAGCACGGGGCCGTGCCAGAGGACGGCCTCAGCCCTCTCTCCGCGCAGGACGAGCCACGGCGTCCCGTGACGGGTGCTCTTCCCGTTGCGCTCGAAGACCTGCCAGCGGCCTTTCATGCGCAGGTGGCTGCGGAGCACGAGGCCGTCCTCGAAGCGCAGGAGGAGGTTCTTGCCGACGGCCTCGACCTTCAGCAGGCGCCGACCGTCGAGGCGCTCCGCGACCCGCGTCACACGGGCGCGCGGGTGCGGCGTCTCGACCGCGAGCTTCTCCCCGACGAGGACTTCGAGGCGCCGGGCCGCGCGGTGGAGAGAGTCACCTTCGGGCATAGAGTTGAAAGCGTATGCATCCTCGCTTGAGAGCAATGGGGGCCGGGGTCGTGGGCACGCTCGTCTGGGCGGCGCTCGAGCCGCTCGACCGTCGGGTCTTCCGGCACGACTACTCAGACGTGGCCGTCCTCGGCAAGGCGTTCACCCGTGGGCGGAGCTGGCTTCCGCTGGGGCTCGCGATCCATGCGGCGAACGGCGCGTTGTTCGGGCTCGCCTACCACGAGATCGCGGGGCGGTCCGGACGAGACGGAAAGCGGCTCGCGCTCGGGCTGGCGCTGCTGGAGCACCTGGCGCTCTTCCCGTTGGGAGCCGTTGTCGACCGGCGCCATCCCGCGCGTGGCCGGCCGGGCATCGAGAAGCTCTTCAGCGCGCCTGCCTTCGGCCAGGCCACGGTCCGGCACGCCGTATTCGGGCTCGTGCTCGGGCTAGGGGCGCAAGACGGCCCGGCGAGGTCCCGCTAGGAAACCGGCCTCGACGAGGAGCGGCATCAGATCCGTCTCCCCCACCGGCTCGGAGTCGAAGCGCTCGACCGCCAGCCGCTTGCCGCCTGTCGTCTTCACGTGCTCGACGAGCGCCGCCAGCGCCGGCCTGAGCCACTCCTCGTCGGGCTCTCGGAGCGACACGATCGAGCGGCCGCCACGCTCGACGAAGAGCGCCGGCTCGCCGCCGAGGAGGACGACCCGGGCGCCGGCGACTCTGGCCGCGCGGCCTCCGGCGAGCTTCGGCCACGGAAGCGCCGCGCCGTAGGGCTGGGCCGGATCGGCGGCTGCCAGCACGAGTGCTTCGGGCTCCTCTCCTTCCCTCGGACGGAGCTCGCGCAGCCGCTCCACTGCGCCGCCGAGTGCGAACTGGGCTCCGCCTAGACCCTCGACGAAGTAGCCGCGGCGGGCCAAGCCGAGTGTCTCGAGCGCCTTCAGCTCGCCGTACACGGCGCTGTAGCCGCCGACGATGCCTTCGGCTCGCACCCCGTCGCGCGTGACGATGCCCTGCCGCTCGAGCAGGAGCTCGGCGAGAGCGCGGCGATCGGGATCACCGCGGAAAAGGCGGTCGGCGAGCGACCAGCGGCCCTGCGTTGCCGTGATGCCGGACGACCGTCGTCGCGAGAAGCGGCGCGGCCGACGCTCGGGTCGCGGGACTCCGTAGCGGCGGCCCGCGCGAAGCGGCGTCCAGGCGTCGTTCGTGACCTCGCCCGACCACACGAGATCCCAGAGCGCAGGCAGCGCCTGCTCCGCCTCGAGCTCGGTCGCGGCGAGCAGGTCGAACCAGAACTCGGCTCCCTGTCCAAGCATCGCGCGGAGCCGGTCGGGCACCTCGCCTTCGGGCGGATCGGCGGCGACCAGGCGGCCCAGAGCCGATGCGTCGTCGCGAAAGTAGACGGCGACCCGGTCGAGGCCGGCGCCCACCCAGACGAGCTCTCCGGTCGCGCAGAGCTGGTCGAGCCAGGCGGGCTGGTAGTTGGGAACGCGCCGCGGCAGAACCTCGCTCTCCCACAGGGACACCGGCAGCGCGAGCGCCTGCAGCGGGACGAGCGCTTCCCGCAGGCTCGACCGCCTGTCGACCCCCTGCCAGCTGGACAGGAACCTTCCGAGCGCGGCCCGCTCGGCCGGCTCCACCTCCTTGCGCAAGGCTGCGAGCGACGCGCGGCGCAGTCGCCGCAGGACGTCCGGGTCGCACCACTCGCGCTCTGTGCCTCCCGGGCGGAGCTCTCCCCGGACGAGCCGCTCACCGCGCTCGAGGGCACGCAGGACGGGGTCGACGTTCGTCCCGAAATGATCGTTCGCCTCGGCCGTCGTGAACGGCCCGCGACCCTTCGCGAAGCGGGCGACCAGGCTTTCCAGCGAATCCGAGCCGCCTTCGAGGAACGTCTCGGGCAGCCCGCCCGGAGGCATCGCGCCCAGTGCGTCGCGGTACCGGCCCGCGTCCTCGGCCGCAATCAGGCGCTCCTCACCGGCAACCCGCACCGTGATCGCCCGGCGCTCGTCGAGCAGAGGCTGTGCCAGCGCTGCGTCGAACTGACCCGGCCGCAGGTCGCCGCGAAGCCGGAGCACGTCGTGCAGCTGATCCGCGTTCCGGGGCGCGCCTCGAAGCTGCTCCTCGACCTCCTCGAGCGCACTCGGGTCGAGCAGGTCGCGGAGCTCCTCCTGGCCAAGGAGCTCCTTGAGCAGGTCGCGGTCGAGGGACAGCACCTGTGCGCGGCGTTCCGCGCGCGGCGTGTCGTCCTCGTACATGTAGTTCGCGACGTAGTCGAAGAGGAGCGAGGTCGAGTACGGAGAGGCCGTGGCGGTCTCGACGTCGACGAGGTCGAGCTGCCTCGTCTTGAGCCCGTTGAGCAACCGCTTGAGCGCAGGCAGGTCGAAGACGTCCTGCAGACACTCGCGGTACGTCTCGAGGATCACCGGGAACGAGCCGTACTTCCGAGCGACCTGGAGCAGGCCCTGCGCCTTGAGGCGCTGCTGCCAGAGCGGCGTCCTCTCCCCCGGTCTCCGCCGCGGGATCAGGAGCGCCCGGCCCGCGTTCTCGCGGAAGCGAGAGCCGAAGAGCGCGGTTGACGCGAGCTCGCTCATGACGAGGTCCTCGATCTCGGTCGGGTCGATCAGCAGCTCCTCGGTGGGCGGCGGCGCGTCGGCGTCGGGCAGGTGGATCGCGATCCCGTCGTCCGACCAGAGCGACTGCACCTCGAGCCCGAGCGCGTCTCGGAGCTTGACCCCGATCGCCATCGACCACGGCGCGTGGACGCGTGCGCCGAAGGGCGTCAGGACGCACATGCGCCAGTCGCCGATCTCGTCTCGGAAGCGTTCGACGACGACCGTGCGGTCCGACGGCACGGCCCCGGTGGCGTTCTGCTGGTCTCCGAGGAACGTGAGCAGGTTCTGCGCGGCCTGCTCGTCGAGGGAGTGCTCGCTCGTCAGTCGCTCGAGGGCCCTCTGCTCGGGCAGCGCGACGAGCTCGCGGGACGCCCGTCCGATCTGCTCGCCGAGCTCGTACGGACGCCCGGGGCCCTCGCCCTTCCAGAAGGGGATCATCCCGGGCACACCCGGGGCCGGAGAGACGAGCACGCGGTCGCGCGTGATCTCTTCGATCCGCCAGGTCGATGCTCCGAGCAGGAACGTCTGGCCCGCGCGGGCCTCGTAGACCATCTCCTCGTCGAGCTCTCCGACCCGGCCGCCGCCGTCGACCAGGTGCACGCCGTAGAGGCCGCGGTCGGGAATCGTGCCCGCATTCTGGACGGCGAGCTGGCGCACGCCTCCGCGGCCGCGGATCACCCCCGCGGTGCGGTCCCAGACGATTCTCGGCCGCAGCTCGGCGAACTCGTCCGACGGGTAGCGACCCGCAAGCATGTCGAGCACGTTCTCGAGCTGGACGCGGGAGAGGCCGGCGAAGTTGTAGGCGCCGCGAACGAGGTCGTGCAGGTCGTCGACCGAGATCTCCTCGTCGGCGGTGATAGCGACGATCTGCTGCGCGAGCACGTCGAGCGGGTTCCGAGGGATGACCGTCTCCTCGATGGCGCCCGCCTTCATGCGCTCGACGACGACCGCGGACTCGAGCAGGTCGGCGCGGTACTTGGGGAAGATGCGCCCGCGCGAGACGGCTCCCAGCTCATGGCCGGCCCGCCCGACCCGCTGCAGCCCGCGCGCGACCGACTTCGGCGACTCGACCTGCACGACGAGGTCGACGGCGCCCATGTCGATGCCGAGCTCGAGCGACGACGTTGCGACGAGGCACGGGATCTCGCCCTTCTTCAGGAGCTCCTCGATCTCGAGCCGCTGCTCTCGCGCCAAGGAGCCGTGATGCGCTCGGGCGATCTCGCGGCGCTCACCGTCCTCGACGTCCTCGTTCGCCAGATCGTTCAAGCGCAGTGCGAGGCGCTCCGCGAGCCGGCGGTTGTTGACGAAGACGATCGTCGAGCGGTGCTGACGGACGAGCTCGAGGATCTCGGGGTAGATCGAGGGCCAGATCGAGCCGGACTCGCCGGGCTCCCGCATGTCGTCCAGCGGCACCACGACTTTCAGGTCGAGCTCCTTCGCGCGGCCGGCGTCGACGAGCTCGATCGGCCGGCCACCGGAGACGAAGCGTCCGATCTCCTCCATCGGCCGCTGCGTCGCCGAGAGCCCGACCCGCTGGACGGGCTTCTCCGTCAGGCGATCCAGGCGTTCGACGGACAGGGCCATGTGTGCGCCGCGCTTGGTGCCGGCGACGGCGTGCACCTCGTCGAGGATCAGCGTCTCGACCGACTTCAGCATCTCGCGCCCGCGCGAGGTGAGCAGGAGATAGAACGACTCCGGGGTCGTGATCAGGATGTCCGGGTGCTCGCGGAGCATCGCGGCGCGGTCTCGCTGCGGCGTGTCGCCCGTGCGGACCGCGACGCGAAGCTCGGAGCCGAGCCCCGCGAGCGGCCCGCGCAGGTTGCGCTCGACGTCGTAGTTGAGCGCCTTCAGCGGCGAGACGTACAGCAGGCGCAGCCCCTTGCCTGGTGAGGCGGTCAGCTTGTCTATCCCGTACAGGAAGGCAGCGAGGGTCTTACCGGACCCGGTCGGCGCCTGGATCAGCGTGTGCTTACCGCTCGCGATCGCAGGCCAGCCCTGCTCCTGAGCGGGGGTCGGCGCAGCGAAGGCACCTTCGAACCAGGCTCGTGTCTTCGGACTGAACGCGTCGAGAGCGCTCACGTCTTCAGCCTAGCCGTGAGCGAAGGGCCTGCACGTCGCGCCGAAACCCGTCCTCCGGGTGCGGAGGCGGCGGCTCCTCGGGATGCGGAAACGGCCAGCCCGGCTTCGGATCGTCGGCGTAGCGCGGCATGACGTGCGTGTGCAGGTGCGGCAGCGAGTTGCCGAGCGTCTCGTAGTTCATCTTCACGGGCTCGAAGTGCGTCTCGAGCGCGCGGCCCACCTGGAGAAGCTCGCGCCAGTACGCCGCTGCTTCGTCGGGCTCCAGCTCCGTCGGCTCCGCGACATGGTGTCCGCGCCAGATCACGATCGTGTAGCCGCGCTGCTTCCCGTCCTTCTGCAGGTACGCGTCGGCGACCTCGCCGGCGAAAATCCGCACGCCGTAGTCCGTCTCGTCCGGCCGTCCCTGCTCGCACATCGGGCAGCCCTCGCCACGTCGCAGCTCGTAGAACTCCTCCGGCCACTCCACCGCGTTAGCATCGCGGACCCGTGCCCGAGACTCCCGAAGAGCTCTACGAACGCGTCAAGGACTCGCTCCGCATGCCGCCGGTCGAGGAGTGGGAGTCGTTTCCCTTCGACGGTGAGATGACCCCGCGAGCGCTTCGACCGCCCGTCGAGCGCGAGGAACCCCGTCACGGCGAAGGGGGCGTGGACTGCCGCCGCTGCCAGGCGGCCGACGACGAGTACGTGTGGACGAACGAGCACTGGCGTCTGCATCCCCTCGGGCCGACAGGTCTGCCACTCATCCTGATCCTGGAGCCTCGAGAGCATTTCTCCGCGCCCGCAGACCTGCCGGATGAGCTCGCCGCCGAGCAGGGCATCATGCTCGGGCGGATCGAGCGGGCCATTTGCTCGATCGGTGACTTCGGCCGCGTACACGTGTGCCGCTGGGGCGACGGCAGCGAGCACCTGCACTGGTGGTTCATGGCTCGCCCCGCCCGGATCCCGCAGCTGATCGGAAGCTTCGCGGCGATCTGGGACGACATCCTCCCGCCGGTTCCCGAAGACGTTTGGCGCGCAGACGTCGATGCCGTCGTGGCCGCACTCGAGGAGTAGGGTTACGGCATGGCCGTGGCAGCACCCGACCGGCTCTACTACACGGACAGCGACGAGGCGAACGAGCTCCTTGCGAGCGATCCGCTCGCGCTGCTGATCGGGTTCGCGCTCGACCAGCAGGTGACGGTGCCGAGCGCGTTCTCGGGGCCGCTCAAGATCAAGCAGCGGCTCGGGACGCTGGAGATCGCGCGCCGCGACCCGGCCGAGGTCGAGGCCGCCTTCCGCGAGAAGCCGGCGGTGCATCGCTTTCCCGGCGCGATGGCGACGCGCGTGCAGGAGCTGGCGGCCGTCGTCGAGGACGAGTACGGCGGCGACGCGTCGCGGCTCTGGCGCGAGGCGTCCGACTCGGACGATCTCCGCACGCGGATTGCCGCGCTGCCCGGATTCGGGGAGATGAAGATCAAGGCGCTGTCGGCGGTGCTCTGGAAGCGCTTCGGCGTCAAGGCGGCCGAGGGCCTGACACCCTCGCATCCGACGCTCGGCGACGTCGACTCCCGCGAGGCGCTCGACGACTACCAGGAGAAGAAACGCGCGCACAAAGCGAAGATGCGCGCCCAGCAGTCCTGAGACCGCGTCCGCCCGTCACCGCGTACGTCACCCGCGAGCATCCCGAAACCGGGTTGGACGAGCTGCTCGTCTTCGATTTCCCGAACGACCCCGAGCACAGCACGGTCGTGCCCGGCGGAGGCATCGAGGAGGGCGAGACAGTCGAGGAGACCGCAATCCGGGAGGTCATGGAGGAGACCGGGATCGAGGCGGAGTTCGTCCGCGTCGTCGGCTTCGGCGACGATCCCGCCGGCCATTACGTCCAGCTGAAGCCCACGAAGCCGCTCCCGGAGTCCTGGGAGCACATCCGTGAGGACGGGCCCGTTCTCTGCCGGTGGATCCCGGTTCGAGCCGACGCCGAGGTCTGGGGCCTGCGCGGCGACTACATCCATGCGCTCGTGCGCAAACGAGTCGTCGGCTACGTCACGCGCGGCCGCGAGCTCCTCGTTTTCGAGCACGCGGGGGTTCTCCAGGTGCCGGCCGGCCGCGTCGACTTCGACGAGACGCTCGAGGAGGGTTTGGTGCGCGAGATCGTGGAGGAGACGGGCGTGGCAGCCGAGGTCGTGTCGAAGCTCGCTGACGGTGACGAGTTCGAGCGCCTCGTCGGCCGCTGGCCTCACGAGAGCCATGCGTTCCACGCGGTGCCGGTCGCGAAAACGCCGGACGAATGGACGCACCACGTCACCGGGACGGGGATGGACGCGGGCATGGCGATGCCATGCCGCTGGGTGCCGCTCGACGAGCGTCCACTCCTTTGGGGGAAGCCCGATCCTTTGGTCGAACGATTGCTCGTGTCGATAACCGAGGCATGAGACGTGCGCTGCTCGTCCTGTGCACCGGCCTGCTCCTCCTCGGAGGCTCGACCGCGAGCGCGCTCAAGATGCCGTCGGCTCCGCGCTGTCCTGTCTTTCCGAAGTCGAATCCCTGGAACCAGCGCGTCGACTCCCTGCCGGTGGCCGGCAACTCCGACGAGATCGTCCGCTCGATCGGCGCCAACGGGAGCGTGCACGCCGACTTCGGCTCGGGGCTCTGGGACGGCGCGCCGATCGGGATTCCGATCACGGTCGTCGGCAAGAAGCAGCACAAGACGCGCGTCTCCTTCGAGTACGCGGACGAGTCCGACCGCGGGCCGTACCCGATCCCGCGCACCGTGAGGATCGAGGGCGGACGCTCCTCGTCCGGTGACCGGCACGCGATCATCGTCGACCGCTCGTCGTGCCGCCTCTACGAGCTCTACGCGCTGTATCCGAAAGGTCGAGGCTGGAGGGCCGGGTCTGGAGCGATCTGGAGCCTGCGCTCGAACAAGCTCCGGCCCGCCGGCTGGACGTCGGCGGATGCCGCCGGCCTCCCCATCTTCCCCGGGCTCGCGCGCTACGACGAAGTCAAGCGCGGCGTGATCGACCATGCGCTGCGGTTCACCGTCCAGCGGACCCGACGCGCATACGTGTATCCGGCACGGCACTACGCGAGCGACTCGAACGACGCGAGCCTCCCGCCGATGGGACTGCGCCTCAGGCTGAAGGGCGACTTCGACGCCAGCGGCTATCCGCGCCAGGCGCGGATCGTGCTCGTCGCGCTCAAGCGCTACGGGATGATCGTCGCCGACAACGGATCGAGCTGGTACATCACGGGCGCGCCGGACCCAAGATGGTCGAACGACCAGTTGCATACGCTCGCGGGCGTCAAGGGGTCAGATTTCGAGGTCGTGCAGGGCCGGTAAAGCGGCGCCGTCCGGGCGAGAAAGCGCTCGGGCATGTCGAACGTCCGGACTGGTCAGGTCGCGCGACGAGGGACCTCGACGCGGTCACTGTCTCCGATGTCGCGCAGCACACGGGCGGGAACGCCGGCCGCGACGACCCCTGCCGGCAGGTCGCGGGTGACCACGGCACCGGCCCCGACGACGGTGTCCTGTCCGACAGTCACACCTGGACACACAATCACTCCCCCGCCCAGCCACACGTTGTCGGCAAGCGTGATCGGCTCGCCGTACTCCCAGCCGACGCCCCGTGCCTCCGGATCAACCGGGTGGGTCGCGGTCAGTAGCTGCACACGTGGGGCGATCTGGCACGCGGCGCCGATCGCGATCGGCGCTACATCGAGCATTACCGCGTCGAAATTGACGAACGTTCGGTCGCCAACGCTGATCGCGCCGTACTCGCAGTAGAACGGCGCCCGCACGACGACCTCCTCACCAACGTGCCGCAGCATCTGTCGGAGCAGCCCGTCGCGCTCGTCCCAAGCGGCAGGCGCCGAGCGGTTGAAGCGCGCGAGGAGCTCCTGCACCCGCGCGAACTCGGCCTCGTTCTCCGGATCCCCGCCGATGTACAGCTCGCCGCGCAGCATCCGGTCTCGCATTTCGCCCATGCTTTCTGGCTTCTAGCAGAGGGACGTTCAATCGGTGAGATCGCGCAGGGCCGTCAGCAACCGGTCGACTTCTTCGGCGGTGTTGTAGTGGACGATGCCCGCACGGACGGCGCCCTGCTCCACGTCGACGCCAAGGCGCTTCATCGTCTCGAGCGCGTAGTAGTTGCCCCACCACACCGCGATGTCCCGCTCGGCGAGCCGCTCCGCGGTTTCCTGCGGCGTAAGGCCTGGGATGTCGAAGCAGAACGTCGGCACGCGGCCGGTCATGGTCGGCAGCCCACGGAGGCGGACGCGCTCGGGGAGCCCGGCGAGGAAGCGCTCTCCCAGGTCGCGTTCGTGACGCGTCATTGCGTCCCAGCTGAGCGAGTCGATGTAGTCGACGGCCGCGACGAAGCCCGCGAGCGCCTCGTGCGGGAGCGTCCCGAGCTCGAAGCGGTGGCCGACCGGTTCGTCGGCCGCGGGGCGCACCTTGTACGGCCGCCAGCTCGCGAGGAGCTCGCGCTTGCCGAAGGCGAGCCCGAGGTGCGGGCCGAAGAACTTGTAGGGCGAGCAGATCAGCACGTCGACGTCCCAACCCGCCGCGTCGATCGGACCGTGCGGGGCGTAGTGAACCGCGTCGGCCCAGGCGAGCGCACCGGCCGAGTGGGCCAGCTCGACGACGCGCCTCACGTCCGGTGCCGTTCCGACCGAGTTGGCCGCGACCGGGAAGGCCACGACCCGCGTCCTGTCGGAGAGCTGCCGCTCCAGGTCGTCGTAGTCGAGCGCGAGCTCGTCCGTCACCTCGACGAAGCGGACGACGATTCCGAGGTCGTGCTCGACCTCCAGCCACGGCGCGACGTTCGCGTCGTGGTCGAGCTTCGTCACGAGCACCTCGTCGCCGGCGCTCAGCGTGCGGGCGAAGGCCCGCGTGAGCAGGAAGTTGAGCGCGGTCATGCTCGGCCCGAACGCGACCTCCTCGGTGCTGCAGCGGAGGAAGTCGGCCGCACGCTCCCGCGCGTGCTCGATCAGCTCGACCGTGCGCCGCGAGGTCTCGAAGGAGCCGCCGACGTTCGCGTTCGACTCGCGGAGATAGCCGGAGATCGCGTCGATGACCTCGTCCGGGCACTGCGTGCCGCCCGGCCCGTCGAAGAAGGCGAGCGGCCGCTGGAGTGCAGTGAACCGGGCGCGTACGGCGGAGACGTCGAGTGCTGCAGTCGTGCTCATCGGCGTGAGGCTACCCCGCGTCCCTCAAAGCCGTGAGCGCGGCTGAGTACCCGCACATGCCGTGGACGCCCCCGCCCGGCGGCGTGGACGAGGAACACAGGTAAAGGCCGTCGAGCGGAGCCCGATAGGGGACGAGCTTGCGAACCGGGCGGAAGAAGAGCTGGCGGAGGTCCATCGTGCCGCCGTTGATGTCCCCGCCGACGATGTTCCGGTTGCGATGCTCCAGGTCGGCCGGCCCGCTCGAGTGCCGCGCGAGGATCAGGGTTCGGAAACCAGGAGCGAAGCGCTCGACCTGCGTCTCGATCCGCTCGGTCATGTCCTCGGTCGAGCCCAGAGGCACGTGGCAGTACGCCCCCACCGTGTGCTTGCCGGACGGCGCACGGGTCTCGTCGAAGAGCGAGGGCTGGGTGAGGAGGACGTAGGGGCGCTCACCGCCCGGCGAGCTTTCCGACTCGGCGATCTCCTCGAACGTGCCGCCGAGATGCACGGTCGCCGCGCGCCGGCAGTCGGGCGCCGTCCACGGGATGGGGCCGTCGAGCGCCCAGTCCACCTTGAAGACACCGGGGCCGTGCCGGTAGCGGCGGAGCGCGTGCGCGTAGTGAGCTGGCAGCTTGTCGCCGGCGATGCGCAGGAGCTCACGGGGGACGATGTCGGCCAGGACGGCGTCCGCCCGGGGCAGCTCGTCGACCGGGCTTCCGGTCCGAATCTCCCCGCCCAGCTCCTCGAGACGCTCGGCGAGCGCGTCGGCGAGCCGCTGCGCGCCTCCGCGGGGAAAGCCCCAGCCGAAGACGTGCGCCGTCGCGACCAGAAAGAGGCCGATGCCTCCGCTCGGCCGCGTCTCGAGCGGCAGCATCGAATGCGCAGCGTGACCTGCGAGGAGGGCGCGGGCCCGGTCGGACCGAAAGCGCTTGGCGAGGCCGGCTGCGCTCGAGAGCCCGGCTCGCGTGACCGAGAGGTCGACCGCGTGCAGCAGGCGGTTCGGCCGCGGCAGGAACGGGCCGAGGACGACGGGCTCGAAGTCGCTCCAGCGCGAGACGACGCGACTGAAGAGGCGCAGATAGGCCTCGCGATCCTCACCGAGCCCTTCGGCCGTGGCCGGGAGCGAGCGCTCGGTGACGACCGCCGTCCCGTCGTCGAGCGGGTGCGCGGCCGGCGCCTCGGGCTGGACCCAGTCGATGGGAAGCTCGAGGTCGCGGAAGAACGGCGACTCGCGGCCCAGCGGGTGGATCGCGGAGCAGACGTCGTGGACGAACCCCGGGAGCGTCACCTCCTCCGACCTCACGCCGCCGCCGACGGTGCCCGCGGCCTCGTGGACGGTCACCTCCCAACCGGCGCGCGCCATCGTGATGGCGGCTGCGAGCCCGTTCGGCCCCGAACCGATCACGACGGCGCGCCTCACGTGCGCAGCGAGCGCAGCGCCGGCCCCAGGGCCTGCCCTCCGCGAAGCACGGGCTGGAACAGGTCGCCGTGCTTCTCGACCCGCGCCAGCGCTTCCCGCATGCCGAAGTCTCGCGGGCGCACCTTCTCGCCGAGCTCCTCCCACCGCAGCGGCGTCGACACCGGTGCGCCGGGCTTCGGACGGACCGAGTACGCGGACGCGATCGTCTTCCCGTGCCCGTTCTGGCGATGGTCGACCAGGACGCCGCGGCGCTTCTTCTTCAGCCACTCGGTCGTCACGAGCCCCGGGTTCTCGGTTTCCAAGCGGCGCGACACGAGCTCGGCGAGCTCGTACGTCTCGGGATACGAGTAGCGGCGCGCGATCGGAACGAGGACGTGGATTCCGTCGGCTCCGCTCGTCTTCACGTACGAGCGCAGCTCGAGCGCGTCGAGCGCCTCCCGGACGAGATGCGCCACCCGGATCGCCTGCACGAAGCCGTTGCGCGACTCGGGCGGGTCGAGGTCGAACACGACGTAGTCGGGCCGCTCGGGCTTGTCGACGCGCGAGTACCAGGCGTTCATGTCGATGCAGTTCATCTGCACCATCCAGACGAGCGCGGCGGTCTCGTTGACGAGCGTGAAGTCGACGAGCCGCGACTCGCCCTTGCTTTCGCGCGGCCAGGTCCGGAATTGCCGGGTCGGAAGCCAGTCCGGCTTGCCCTTCGGCGCCTGCTTGTGGAAATAGGCCTGGCCGCGGATGCCGTACGGGTAGCGCTTGAGCGTGAACGGGCGGTTCTTCAGGTGCGGGACGATCGCGGGCCCGACCTCGGCGTAGTACTCGGCGAGGTCCTTCTTGGTGACTCGGTCGCCAGGGAAGAGGACCTTGTCCGGGCTGGTCAGCCGCACGCGCCGCCTGCCGATTCGGAGCTCAGGCAAGCCGAGTCCAGGTGAGCTCGTGCTTGAGCGGCAGCCGGAAAGGCCCAGCGAGCAGCGGCCGGACTGCCGCGAAGATCGCTTCGCGCTCCTCGCGTGGAATCGCGGCGAGCGAGCTCGTCGTCGAATACAGCTCGAGCAGCTGGTCCGGCTCGACGACCAGCGCCTCCTCGAGCCGCTCGTAGCGCAACGGTTCGAACGGAGAATCGTCGAACCGGTCGTCCCAGGCTGGGTTGCGTTGGGCCGCGAAGCGCTGGTACGGCTCGCTGAGCAGCTCCAGCGCGCGCTCGGGAAGCGGCGGCTCGGTCTCCCACCAGTGCGTCGAGACGATCGCCAGCCCGCCGCGCGGACGCAGCACGCGCGCGAGCTCTTCGATCGCGGCCGTGGTGTCGAACCAGTGGAAAGCCTCACCGACGAAGACGGCGTCGACACTCTCGCCTCCGAGAGGGATCGCCTCCGCGCTCCCCGCGAGCGCGGAGCCGTGCAGGGCTCGCATGCGCTCGTCGGGCTCGACCGCGACGACGTCGGCGAAGCGGTCCTCGAGCTCGCGCGTCAGGCGTCCAGTACCGGCCGCGAGGTCGAGGACCCTCGCGGATGCGTCGAGCCCGAGCGCCTGCTGCGCCCGGTCGAGCAGCGCCCCCGAATACGGAGGCCGCACGCGGTCGTACGTCTCGGCGACGTTGCCGAAGCTGAGCCTGAGCTCAGGCAACGCGGGTCGAGCAGGCAGTGCCTCGCGCCTAGCCAACTCCGGCCAGCAGGAAGGCCCGATTCTCTTTCAGCATCTCGCGGGCGATCACGAGGCGCTGGATCTGGTTCGTTCCCTCGTAGATCTGCGTGATCTTCGCGTCGCGCATCATCCGCTCGACCGGGTACTCCTGCATGTAGCCGTAGCCGCCGAGGACCTGCACCGCGTCCGTCGTGACCTCCATCGCCACGTCGGTGCAGTACAGCTTGGCCATCGCGGACGTCTTCGTCAGCTCGTCGTCAGGCGCGCCCTCGTCGATCATCAACCCGATCTTGTAGAGCAGCCCGCGCGCGGCCTCGCACTTCGTCTCCATGTCCGCGAGCATCCCCGAGATCAGCTGGTGCTGGGCGATCGGCTTGCCCATCGTCTCCCGCGTCTTCGCGTACTCGAGCGCGTAGTCGGTGGCGCCCTGCGCGAGGCCAAGGCCCTGCGCCGCGATGCCAGGCCGCGAGCGGTCGAGGATGCGCATCGCGATCTTGAAGCCGTCTCCCTCCTCGCCGAGCAGGTTGTCGGCCGGGATGCGCATGTCGTTGAAGAAGATCTCGCCGGTGGTCGAGCCCTTGATGCCCATCTTCGGCTCGATCCGTCCGACCTCGAACCCGGGCGTTTCGGCCTCGACCACGAACGCCGAGATGCCCGAGTGGCCGGACTCCGGATCGGTCTTCGCGAAGACGACGTACAGCCCCGCCACGCCCGCGTTCGTGATGAAGCGCTTGCCGCCGTTGATCACGTACTCGTCGCCGTCGAGGCGCGCTTCCGTGCGCATCGCCGCCGAGTCCGAGCCCGACCCCGGCTCGGTCAGCGCGTAGGCCGCGAGCCACTCGCCGCTCGCCAAGCGCGGGAGGAAGCGCTCCTTCTGGTCGTCCGTCCCCGCGAGCTTGATCCCGAGCGACCCCAGCTCCTGCACGGCCATGATCAGACCGGTCGTCGCGCAGACCTTCGACAGCTCCTCCACCGCGACGAGCACCATCAGCGCGCCGGTGCCCGTGCCGCCGTACTGCTCCTCGAACGGCAGCCCGAAGAGCTCGTGCTCGCGGAACAGCTCGACCATGTCCCAGGGGAACTCGCCCTTCTTGTCGATCTCGGCCGCGCGCGGGGCAACACGCTCGCGGGCGAGCGTACGGACGAGGTCGCGGATCTCGCGCTGCTCGTCGGTCAGCGGGTCATAGCCCATGGAGCGGAGTGTATTGAGCGTGTCCGAGCAGCCGGCTATCGATCGTGGAACACGGCTTCGACGTTGTTGCCGTCCGGATCGAGGACGAAGGCGGCGTAATAGCCCTTGTGGTACTTCCGTTCGCCCGGCAGGCCGTTGTCCCGGTAACCGGCCTGGATCGCTACGCGATGGAACTCCTCCACCTCGGCCCGGTTCCGGGCGGCGAACGCGAGGTGGACGTTCTCGCTCAGCGGCTGGTCGTCCTGCGAGATCGAGAGGTCGCCCCAATCCGCGGCGCGCTGCTCCTCGTCCGACCACGGCTCCGAGTAGCCGACCGGGGCGAGCACCGTCTCGTAGAACGCCTTCGAGGCGTGGAAGTCCGAGACGCGCAGGGTGACGTGGTCGATCACTCGGGGTCGTGCGTGACGGCTTCGATGTTGTTGCCCTCTGGATCGAGGACGTACGCGCCGTAGTAGTACTCGTGGTAGACGCGGCGAATCCCCGGCGGGCCGTTGTCCTGGCCGCCCGCGGCGAGCGCGGCCTCGTGGAAGGCTTCGACGGCTTTGCGGTCGGCGGCCTTGAACGCGACGTGAACGGGCGAGCTCGGCTCTCCGCGCTCGGCGAGGAAGAAGTCCGGCTTCCCGTCTGCCGCGAAGCCCGCTCCGCCGACGAAATCCATCGCCAGCTCGTAGCCGACGGGCTTCATCGCCGCCTCGTAGAAGGCCTTCGCCGCATCCACGTCGGCGACGTTGAGAGTCACATGATCGATCACTGGTGACATTCTTGCTGTTGTGATCCTCGAGAACGGGACCATCCGGACGCTCGACCCGACGATGCCGGTCGTTCGTGCGCTCGCAATCGCCGGCAACCGGGTCGCGGGCGGCGTGGGGACACACGAAACGGCGCTCGCAACTCCCGACCGCCTGAACCTCGGCGGACGCTGCGTGCTTCCCGGTTTCAGCGACGCGCACGTCCATTTTCCGAGCTGGTCGCTGGCGCAGCGAGAGGTCCGACTGGAGGACTCGGCTTCCCTGGACGAGGCTCTCGCGCGCGTGTCCGAAGCCGCTGGCTCGGTTGAGCCCGGCCACTGGCTGCGCGGCCGCGGCTGGAGGAGCGGCGACTGGTCTCCGGCCGTCGATCCGACCCGTCAGGAGCTCGACGCGGTGACCGGCGCCACGCCGACTGCGCTCATGGCCCGCGACTACCACTCGCTCTGGCTCAACTCGGCCGCACTTGCCGAAGCGGACGGCGAGCTCCAGGTCGAGGGCGGCGTCGTCGAGCTCGACGAGCAGGGCGAGCCGACCGGGATCCTGCGCGAGGAGTCGGCCTGGTACTTCCGCGACCGCTACCTGCTCGGGACCGATGACGAGTTCGTCGAGGCGATGCGCGAAGGGTCTCAGGATCGCAGCGTCCCGCGGCGTCACGTCCGTCCACGACAAGGACGGCTGGCTGGGCGCGCCGCGCTTCTGGCAGCGGATCGCCGAGGACGGCGGGCTCACGCTTCGCGTCTGGCAGTCGCTGCCCTACGACCACATCGGCCGGCTCGAGGAGATCGGCTTCCGGTCGGGCCTCGGCGACGACCTGCTACGGATCGGCTACCTGAAGGTCTTCATGGACGGCACGCTCGGTTCGAAGACGGCGCGCCTCCTCGACGGCTCCGGCGTCCAGATCACTAGCCGCGAGGAGCTGGCCGAGATCGTGCGCGCCGGAGCGCGCACCGGCTGGCCGGTGGCAGTGCACGCAATCGGTGACCTGGCCAACCGCGAGGCGCTGGACGCATTCGAGGAAACCCGCGACCAGTGGTCGCCGCAGGGCCTGCGGCCGCGGATCGAGCACGCGCAGCTCCTGGCCGAGGAGGACATCCCGCGTTTCGCGGAGATCGGAGTCGCCGCCAGCGTCCAGTTCAGCCATGCCCCGTCTGACCGAGACATCGCCGAGCGGAACTGGGCCGGGATGACCGACCGCGCGTACGCCTACCGCTCGCTGCTCGAGTCCGGCGCGGTCGTCGCGAACGGCTCCGACGCACCGATCGAGGAGCTCGACCCGTTGGCCGGGATCCGCGCGGGCGTCCTGCGCACGCTCGACGACCGCGACGCGTGGCATCCCGAGCAGGCCATTACGGTCGAGGAGGCGCTCGACGCGACGATCCTGACCCCGGCCTGGCTCGCCCGTGACGAACGCCGCCGCGGGAAGCTCCTCCCCGGCTACCTCGCCGACCTGGTCGTCCTCGATCGCGACCCGCTCGCGATCCAGCCGGAGGAGCTACCCGAGGTCGAGGTCGTCGCAACGATGGTCGACGGCCGCTGGACTCACAACCCGCCCCCCTGGGACTAGTCCCCGACGTCCAACCCCGGGGTCAGACCCGGGAACAATTCCGCACCAAAGCCGGCACAGCTTTGTGCCGAAACGATGGCCGTTCATCCGCAGGGCGTGGATGCGCCACGACCTTGAACCCACCGCCTCTGAACGGGGTCTGACCCCGTGGGTTCAGGTCGCGCTGAGTTTTGCTAGCGAGCGGTAGAGCTCTTTCGCCGCTTCGACTCCCAGCGAGACGTACTCGACGCGGAAACGTTCGTTCGGGGAGTGGATGTTCCCGTCCGGCAGGTCGAAGCCCGTGAGGATAGTCGGGATCCCCTTCTGCTCCAGTGCGGCCATCACGGGGAGCGAGCCGCCCACTCGGATCAGGAGCGGCCGCGAGCCGACGACTCGCTCGAACGCGTCCTGCCCGAGCCGAATTGCCGGATCGTCCGGCTTCACGAGCGCCGCAGGAGCCGTGGCCAGCGTCTCGATCTCCACCTCTGCCCCCTCGGGCGCCGCCTCGCGCATCAGCCGCTCCATCTCCGCCGCCATCGCCTTGTCGTCCTGCCCGGGGACGATCCGAATCGACACGTTGGCCGCCGCCTCGACCGCGATCACCGTCTTCTGGAGCTCGGGCGAACCGCTCAGCAGCCCGTGGACGTCCACCGCCGGCTCGACGACGGTTCGCAGGTAGAGCTCCTCGGCGGCCTTCGAATCGGACGGCCGCGCACCCTGGGCGGCGAGTACCTCTGCACCGCTCTCGAGCTCGCCCCAGCTCGCGATCTCCTCCTCGCTCGGCCGGATCATCCCGGCGCGCAACGTCTCGGGCACCTTTCCGTCGCGCGGGACCACCGCCTCCAGCACCTGCATCAACGCGTGCGAGGCGTTCAGCGCCGCGCCTCCGAACAGCCCCGAGTGCAGATCGCGCTCCCCGGTCCTGACGTGGACGTGGAAGTAGCAGATGCCGCGCGTCGCAACGCAGAAGGCGGGCTGGCCGGGGGCGGGCATGTGCCCGTCGAAGATGACGCAGGCGTCGCCGCCGCGCTCGTCCGCCTCGAGGAAGTCGACGATCGAGTGGCCGCCGGACTCCTCCTCCCCGTCGCACGTGAACCGAACGTTGACGGGCAGCGCGCCTTCCGCGGCGAGCAGCGCAGCGGCCTTCAGCTGCAGATAGAGCTGGCCCTTGTCGTCGGCCACGCCCCGGGAATAGATCCACCCGTCGCGAACGGTCGGCTCGAACGGCGGGCTCTCCCAGAGGTCGAGCGGCGCTTCCGGCTGCACGTCGAAGTGCCCGTAGGAGATGACCGTCGGCGCCCGATCGGCGTTCTCAGACGCCCTAATCTCTCCGACCACGAGCGGGTGTTTCTCGGTCTGCACGACTTCCGCCTCGCCACCTGCCGCGCGGATGAAGTCGCGCACCCACTCGGCAGCGCGCACGACCTCGCCCGACCGCGCGGGATCGGCGCTGACACTCGGGATGCGGAGCAGCTCGAAGAGCTCCTCCGTCCATTCCTGCGGCGGCTCGGCCATGGCGGCCGAGTCTAAGTCACGCGACTTCGCGAAGCTTCTGACAATCGGCCAGCGCCCGGAGCTTCTTCAGGCACTGGTTCTCGATCTGCCTGATCCGCTCGCGCGTGACGTTGAACGCGCGGCCGACCTCGTCGAGCGTCCGCGGCTGCTCCCCGTCGAGCCCGTAGCGCATCTCCAGGATCCGCTGCTCCCTGGGCGAGAGCGAGCACAGGATCTGCTTCAGCGTGTCGCGACGCAGAGCCTGCTCGGCGGACTCCTCCGGAAGCGGCGCCGTCTCGTCGGTCAGGAAGTGCCCGAATTCCGACTCGTCGTCGTCACCCACAGGCTTTTCGAGTGACACCGGGAGCTGCGAGCTGCGACGAATCTGCTCGACCTCATCGACCGTCAGGTCGAGCTCCTTGCCGATCTCCGCGGAGGTCGGCTCGCGGCCGAGCTCGCCGCGCAGCTTCCGCTCGGAGCGGACGATCTTGTTCAGCTTCTCGACGACGTGGACGGGCATGCGGATCGTCCGCGACTTGTCCGCGAGCGCCCGGGCCACGGCCTGGCGGATCCACCACGTCGCGTAGGTCGAGAACTTGAACCCCTTGCGGTAGTCGAACTTCTCGGCGGCGCGGACGAGGCCGATCGTGCCCTCCTGGATGAGATCCAGGAACGGCAGCCCCTGATTGCGGTAGCGCTTCGCGATCGAGACCACGAGGCGCAGGTTCGCCTCGACCATGGCCTGCTTCGCGACGTGATCGCCGCGCTCGATCTTCTTCGCGAGCTCGATCTCCTGCGGCGCGGTCAGCAGGTCGACCTTGCCGATGTCCTTCAGGAACAGCTGCAGCGCGTCGGTCGACACCTCCGGCGTGTCCAGGTCGACTTTCTCCTCCTCGACCTCTTCCTGGACGACCTCGATGTGCAGCTCCTCGAGATGGCCGTAGAACTCGTCGATCTGGGCCGTGTCCAGAGACAGCTCGTCCAGCGTGAGCGTGATCTCCTCGGCCGTCAGCTTTCCCGCTTGGCGTCCTGCCTGCAGCAGCTCCCAGGCTTCGTCGTGGTCGAGCACACCCCCCGGTGCACGCGCTGTGCCTTGCTCCCCTGCGCTCAACTCGGTTCCCCCTCCCGGTTCCTCACGGTAGTGCCGACGCCCGAAAAGTCAACGTATTTTTCGTGCGCGTGCCAGTCTTTCAACTGGGGTCAGCATACGTCTATAGGCCGAACGACTCATCTTTCGGTCCATAAGTCCTATCTTCGATCAACAGCCTCGTACGCCCTCAAGACTGCGTAGAAGGCGTTGAGCTTCCCTGCTGAGCGACGAATCCGGCTCTTCCGCGCGCGCCTGGCGCAACTGGCGCTTGGCCTCCGCGCACGACCCGGGCTGGGCACGAGCGAGCCAGAGGAGCAGCACGCCGAGATGAAAGCGCACGGTTGCAGCGTGTGGGAAGCGTCTGGTCAGCGGGCCGAGGCGGGAGAACGCCGCCGCCGGACGGCTCTTGTCGAAGCGTGCGACAGCGGCGGCGACCTGCGCCTCGGGGTCGCGTGGGTCGAGCTTGACGGCGGCGTCGTACTGGCGCCGCGCCGAGATTCGGTGCCCGAGGCGCTGGAGGGCGAGGCCGTACAGGAGCTTTGCGCGCGCATCGGGCCGGGAGGCTCGTCTCCGCAGGAAGGCGAACTGCTGGGGCGGTGAGAGCCGGTCGATCGCGGCCGGAGGCTCGAAGCTCGGAACGAAGAGCGGCTCGCCCGCGGGGAAGCCCGGGTGCAGCGCGTCATCCGCACGCTGCGCCGACGGCGAGTCGGGTTGCACTGTTGCAGCCTTCCGCCATGCCTCGGCCGCGCCGGCGGCGTCCCCCACCCACAGCTTGGCGTACCCGAGGTGGAGCTGGACGAGCGAGTCCTCGGGATGCTCCCGAGCGAGGCGCTCGACCTCGTCCAGGCTGTCGTCGGGCCAGGCTGCGATGGCAGCGCCGATCCTTGCTCCAGGAGATTCGTAGCGCGCGAAGATCTTGCCGGCCGCCGCGGGCCGCTTCTTCAGCAGGCCCTCGGCTTTCCTGAGCGCCCGCGCCTCGGGATCGACGCGCACGCCGAGATCCAGAACGAGCGGCGGTGCACCCTCGAGCGGAGTCGCCCTCCTTTCGCCGCCGCCCTTGTCGTTCGCCGTGATGACCGCGAGCGCGACGGTTCCTCCCGCAGCCAGCGCGGTGGCCGCTCCGACGATGACGAGGATCCGGGCCCGGGGGCTCATAGCCCCAGGATTATCCTTGGGACATGCGCCTCGAGATCGAGCCGTCGCAGGCCCACGAGCTCCTCCGGAGCGCAGAGCCGCCGGTGCTCGTCGACATCCGCGAGGACTGGGAGCTCGAAGCGGGACGGATTCTCCCTTCGGAGCACGTGCCTATGAGCGACCTCGGAACGAGGCTCGACCCCTACCGGAACCAGTCGCTCGTCCTCTACTGCGCTCACGGCAACCGTTCGCTGCGGCTGGCACAGGCGTTGAGCGACGCCGGCTTCGAGGATGTCGTCTCGCTGGCGGGCGGCATCACGGCCTGGGCCGAGGAAGGGCTCCCAGTCGAGGTCCCTGGCGAGTTGGACGAGGCTCAGCGGGTCAGGTACAGCCGGCACGTGCTCATCCCCGAGATCGGAGTCGCCGGCCAGCAGCGGCTGCTCTCGTCGAACGTCCTCGTCGTCGGCGCGGGCGGGCTGGGCTCTCCGGCCGCGCTCTACCTGGCGGCGGCGGGGATCGGACGCCTGGGGATCGTGGACGACGACCTCGTCGACGAGTCGAACCTCCAGCGGCAGGTGCTCCACTCGACCGCGGCGCTCGGCGAGCCGAAGGTGGCCTCGGCGGAGCGGCGCGTGCGCGAGCTGAACCCGGACGTCGAGGTCGTCGCCTACCGGGAGCGGCTGACCGCGGAGAACGTCGACCGCATCCTCGACGAGGACTGGGAGGTGGTCGTCGACGGCGCCGACAACTTCCCCACGCGCTATTTGCTGAACGACGCCTCGGTCTGGCACACGATCCCGGTCGTGCACGGCTCGATCTTCCGCTTCGAGGGCCAGGCGACCGTCTTCGCGCCCGGCGCGGGCCCCTGCTACCGCTGCCTGTTCCCGCAGCCGCCTCCCCCGGAGCTGGCGCCGAGCTGCGCGGAGGGCGGCGTCCTCGGAGTCCTGCCGGGAGTGATCGGCTCGATCCAGGGCGCCGAGGCCCTGAAGATCGTCCTCGGAATCGGCGAGCCGCTGATCGGGCGGCTGCTCCTCTACGACGCGCTCGCCGCCTCCTTCGACGAGGTCGCTGTCCGGCGCGACCCGAATTGCCCCGTCTGCGGCGACGCACCGACGATCACCGAGTACGTCGACTACGTCGAATTCTGTGCTGGTACCCGCTGAGGTGCGCCGCGAGCTCGAGCGGCATGCGCTCGAGGAAGCTCCGAACGAAGCCTGTGGGCTCGTCGTGCTCCAGGGCGACCGTGCGATCAGCTACGAGCGCGGCCGCAACGCCGACGCGTCTCCGTACCGGTTCCGGCTCGAGGTCGATCCCGAGGTGTGGTTCCTCGAGGACGAGGGCTACGAGCTGGCGGTCTTCCACTCGCATCCGAGCTCGCCGCCGAAACCCTCGCGCGCCGACCTCGAGCGGGCCGGCCTGTGGGCGTCGCGGCCCTGGCTGATCCTCCGCACGGACACCCGCGAGCTCGCGGCGTGGCGCCTCGACGACCGCTCCGCGACTCCGATCCAGATTGCCTAGCGCGGTCGTCGTCGGCGCGGGCGTCTTCGGCGGCTCGCTCGCACTCCGGCTCGCCTCGAGCGCCTGGGACGTCACGCTCGTGGAGCAGTACCCGCCCGGCCATGTTCGCGCGGCCTCGGGCGGCGAGTCGCGCCTGATCCGCTTCTCGCACGGCGGGAACGAGTGGTACACGCGCTCCTCGCGCCGCGCGCTCGACCTCTGGCGTGAGCTCGAGCGAGAGACCGGCGAGCAGCTCTTCGTCCCCACCGGAGTCGCCTGGTTCTTCAGCGACGAGCACGGCTGGGGCGACGAGAGCGAGCGGGTCCTGAACGGGCAGGGCATCGCCGCCGAGCGGCTCGACCCGGACGAGGGCGCCCGGCTCTTCCCGAGCTTCGCCGGAACGGGCCTCGCCTCGATCCTCTACGAGCCCGAGGCGGGCGTCCTGAGGGCGCGCGATGCGACGCGCGCCATCTCCGAGCTCGCGATCGAGCGCGGCGTCCGCTTCGTCACAGGGACGGCCGCACCCGAAGGCGACACGGTCCTGGTGGGCGACGAGCGGCTCGAGGCCGACAGCGTCGTCTGGGCCGGCGGCGCCTGGCTGGCCGGCCTCTTCCCCGAGGTCGTCAACCTGCGCGTGACGCGCCAGGACGTCTACTTCTTCGGCGCGCCCGCGGGCTGGCAGGCGCCGGACGTTCCCGCGTGGGTGGACTTCGACAACGGCGTCTACGGCGTCGGCGACCTCGATGGGCGCGGCTTCAAGGCGAGCCCCGACCGCGAAGGACCGGCCTTCGACCCCGACTCGGGCGAACGCGTCGCTTCACAGGAGAAGGAAGCCGAGGCCCGCGCCTACCTCGCGCTGCGCTTCCCAGCCCTCACCGGCGCGCCGCTCGTCGGGACGCGCTCTTGCCCTTACTCGCTGACCGAGGACACGAATTTCCTGATCGCGCCGCATCCGGAGCAGGACCGGGTCTGGCTGCTGGGCGGCGGGTCTGGCCACGGCTTCAAGCACGGCCCCGCCCTGGCGGAGTACGTGGAGCGGCTGCTGAACGAGGAAGAGAAGCCCGATCCGGCGTTCGGGCTCGGTGCTCGCGACCCAGGGGGCGGTTTGCGCGCCCCCTGGATCGAGCGGTAGTCCTAGGTGACCCTGAAGCTGCCCTTCATCACGGTCGCGTGGGGGTCGCACACGTAGCGATAGATCCCCTTCTTGAGCGTGACCGTGACGGTCTTCGTTCCCACGAACGGCGTCGCGGAGATGACCTTGTTCACACCGGGTCCCTTGAGATGGAAATTGTGGATGTTCGACTTGTCGGACACGGTGATCGAGTACTTGCCCGCCTTGAGGGTCTTCACCTTGACGGTGCCCTTCTTCAGGGTGATCGTGAACCCGGGGCCAACCGAACCTTTGAGCTTGGTCGGGCCCATCGCGCCGCTAGGCGCTGCGAGGACGAGCATCGCCGCGACCCCGGCGACGAAAAGTGCGATTCGAGACATCTTCCTCCTTTGAGCTGGGCTTCAGTGCGTTAGGTACTCGGCCCAGGAACAATCGGTTTTCTCGTGGCGATACTAGTCGCGCTGGGCAAATCGGCCGTTAGCGCCTCGTTAAGCCTCTCAATCCTGGAACCAGAACAGCCCAACCGTTCCGGGGCCTGCGTGCGTGCCCACGACCGGGCCGAGCGTCGTCGCGACCTCGATCTCAGCCTGCGGCCTGACATCGCGGACGAGCGTCTCGAGGGCGGCCATGCGGTCGGGCGCCTCCGCGTGCGCGATCCCAACGCGCAGGCCCGGCCCGTCCACGGTGCCGTCTCGGAATGCGCTGGCGAACTCCTGGATCGCCTTGCGGTTGCCGCGGACGCGCTTCAGCGGAAGCACCTCTCCGTCGGCGAGGGTGAGGATCGGCTTGATGTTCAGGAGCTGGCCCGCCCAGCCTGCAGCACGACCGATCCGCCCGCCCTTCGCGAGGTACTCGAGCGTGTCGAGCGTGAAGACGAGGCCGGTTTCGCGCTTGAAGCGGCTGACGAGCTCATCGACCTCCTCGTCGGTCGTTCCCTGCTCCAGCCGGCGCTGGATCGCCAGCCCGAGCATCGCGATCGCGGCGGAGGCGGTCGCCGTGTCGATCACGCGAACCCGTCCGCCGGTCTCCTCGGCAGCCTGCTGGGCGCTGGCGTACGTCCCCGAGAGCTTGGCCGAGACGGTCAGGACGAAGACGCGCTCGAGGCGCGCGAGCTCCTCGTAGGCGGCGGCGAAGTCCTGCGGCGTGGGCTGCGAGGTCGTCGGCAGCTCCTCGGCCCCGCGCAGGCGCTCGTAGAACTCGGCGGGCCCGATGTCGACGTAGTCGCGGTAGCTGTCCGCGCCGAAGCGGACGTAGAGGGGCACGACTCGCCAGTTCGAGAACCGATCGCCCGCGTCCGGAAAGTCGGCGGTCGAGTCGAGGACGATCCCCGCGTTCCCGATCGTGAGCTTCATTCGCCCCGCCCGGCGGCGCTGAGGATCGCGGCCACGATCTTGTCCAGGTGCTCGTCCTTGGTCAGGCACGCGACGGCGCCGGCTGCATAGAGCGCGTCGAGTTCGCGGGGGTTCGCGGAGGCGGTCAGGCAGACGACGGCGACGTCGGGGCAGGCGTCGCGGAGCGCCCGCGTCGCCTGGACGCCGTCGAGCGCGGGCAGGCGGAAGTCCATGATCACGACGTCCGGGTCGAGGTGCTTGCACATCTCGACGACATGCGTCCCATCCTCGACCGCGCCCACGACGTCGATGTCCGGACGCAGCCCGAGCAGCAGCTCGAGCGCCTCGCGGAAGACGGCGTTGTCCTCGACAAGAGCGACACGGACGGGCGCGGCGGACACCGGCGCACTCTAAGGGTCTTACTCCGCGGAGAGCAGCAGCGGGTAGTGCGGCTGGCCGCCCGGGTGCACCTCGAGCTCCAGCTCCGGATGGCGCTCCGCGACCTGGGCGAGGAGCGGGCCGAGCTCGGGCTCGTCCGCTCCGGTGATGAAGGTGAGGACGTCCCGCGGCTCGCCGAGAAGCTTTTCCACGACGGAGCTCGCGACGGTGTCGAAGCTCGTTCCGCCGGCGACCGGCTCCCCGTCGGCGAGCCCGAGGAAGGAACCGCGCTCCACGCTCAGGCCGTCGACGCTGACCCCGCGCGAGGCGACCGTGACGGCACCCGTCGCGATCCCGCCGGCGAGCTCCTCCATCGCCGAGGCGTTCGCCTCCGCCGTGCCGGCCGGGTCGTAGGCGAGCATCGCCCCCAGACCGGCCTGGAGCGAGCTCGTCGGGATGACGTGAACGGGAATCTCGGCCAGCCGAGCGGCCTGGCGCGCGGCGAGCACGACGTTGTCGTTGTTCGCCAGAACGACCGCTTCCGCGGCGCCGGAGCTCACGATCGCGTCCAGCAGCTCCTCGGTGGACGGGTTCATCGTGTCGCCTCCGTCGACGATCCCGGTGGCGCCCATGCTCTCGAAGAGCCGGCGGTTGCCCTCGCCCGCCACGACCGCTACGACGCCCGTTCGCCGATGGTCGGATCCGGGATGCGAGAGCCGTTCCTCGCGTTGGGCCGTCTGCAGCTGCATGTTCGAGATCTCGACCCGCTCGATGGTGCCCAGCGCAGTGCCCGCCCGGAGCACGGCGCCGGGGTCGTCCGTGTGGACATGGGCCTTGAGGGCAGACTCGTCGCCGACGACGAGCAGCGAGTCCCCGAGCGGCGCCAGGTCGCGCTCCAGCTCCGCACGTTCGAGCCCGTGTCCTTCTACCACGAAGCTCGTGCAGTACCGGTAGCGCGAAGCCGCCTGGTGCACCGCCTCCGACGACAGCGTCGCCGCCGCCGCCGGCTCGGGGAGCGGCTCGCCGGAGACGTACGCGGCGATCCCGCGCACGATCTCGACGAGGCCCGCGGCTCCCGCGTCGACGACGCCCGCCTTCCGCAGCTGCTCGAGCTGCCCCTGCGTGCGGGCCACAGCCTGGTCTCCGTGGGTGGCGAGAGCGGCAAGGAGCTCTCGGGCCTCGGCGCCCCGACGCCGTTCGGCCTCGTCCGCGAGCTCACGGACGACCGTGAGGATCGTGCCTTCGACCGGCTCGCGCACGGCGGCGTAGGCGGTGTCCGAGGCTCGTCGGAGCGCCGTCGAGATCGAACGGTCGGCCTCGTAACCCTCCACCGCGCCCCGGATGATCTGGGAGAGGATCACGCCCGAGTTCCCGCGCGCTCCGAGCAGCGCGGCACGCACGATGTCGTCGTTGCCCGCCTCGAGCGACTCGCGGACGGCGCGCACGGTGAGCAGCATGTTCGTGCCGGTGTCGCCGTCGGGCACCGGATAGACGTTCAGGTCGTCGATGCGCGCGCGGTTGCGTTCGAGCGCACCTTCCGCCGCACGCACGAGCTCGAGCTCGTTCATGCGCGGGTTATAGATAAGACGGGCGAACGCGCAAAGCGCGTCCACCCTCTAAGCGGCATCGCAAGCGACGCCTTGGGCTTAGAGCGCCTTTTGAACCTTGCCGGCCTTCAGGCAGCGCGTGCAGACGTACGCGCGAGTCGCCCGCCCGTCCAGAAGGACGCGGACGCGCTGGAGGTTCGGCTCGAAGCGCCGCTTCGTGGCCACCATCGAGTGGCTCCGGCTGTGCCCGAAGGACGGCTTCTTTCCACAGACTGCGCACACCTTGGCCATTGGCCTCATCGTAGCGAGAGCGCCACGCGCTTGCGGGGCACGCACTGTTCAATTGGCGCGTAGCGCGTAGCTAGCGGAGCGGGCCCGCTGCCTGCGCCCGTAACTGCGAGAAAACGTCGGCCATCTCGAGCGCGGTGCGCACAGCGTCCGCGGCGCGGTCGATCCGCTCCTCCGCCTGCTCGCGCGTGTCGACCGTGAGCACGCCGAAGGAGACGGGAACGCCAGTCTCGATGGCGGCCAGCTGGAGGCCGCTCGCCGCCTCGCTCGCCACGTACTCGAAGTGCGCCGTTTCTCCGCGGATCACGCAGCCGAGCGCCACGATGCACGCATAGCGCCGCGTCTTCGCGAGCGCCATCGCCGCCAGAGGGAGCTCGAACGCCCCGGGAACGGGCATGACCAGGGTCGCCTCGCGCGGCACTCCGACCTCCTCGAGCTCGGCCAGCGCGCACTCCAGCATGCGGTTCGTGATCTCCCCGTTGAACTTGCTCACGACGACCGCAACCGCGCGGCGACCGTCGACGCCGCCTGTCAGCACCGTGTAGCCGTCGGGAACGCGAAGATCGCCGGCGGCGTGCTGCGGCGAGGGCGCCGGATCCCGGTGGAGCTCCGGCACGGCCTCGGGCTTGGAGTCGACCTCCGTCTCGGGCTGACTGAGCGCGGGCTCGGGCGCCTGGCCGTCTCCGTCCTGGGGCGAGGGCGGCGGCGGCGCCAGGTCGCGCAAGCGAGACTCGATCTCGTCGATTCGGTCGCTCATTCGTCTCTCTCGAAGCGCAGATCCTGGTGGTGAAGCCGGTGCCCGAGCTTGTCGCGCTTCGTCTCGAGATAGCGCCGGTTCTCGGGCGTCGGCGCCGTTTCGATCGGGACCTGCTCGACGACCGTGAGCCCGAAGCCTTCGATGCCGGTCAGCTTCTTCGGGTTGTTCGTGAGGATCCGGATCGTCGTCAGGCCGAGGTCGGCGAGGATCTGGTTGCCGATCCCGTACTCGCGCGCATCCGCGGGCAGACCGAGCCGGAGGTTCGCTTCGACGGTGTCCAGGCCCGCCTCCTGCAGCTCGTACGCCTTGAGCTTGTTCAGCAGGCCGATTCCGCGGCCTTCCTGCGTCATGTACAGGAGCACGCCCTCCTCTTCCTCGGCCAGCCGCTCGAGCGCCTGCTCCAGCTGCTCACCGCAGTCGCAGCGCAGCGAGTGAAAGACGTCGCCGGTCAGACACTCCGAGTGGACGCGGACGAGGACGTTCTCCGCCCCGTCGACGTCGCCTCGGACGAGCGCGATGTGGTGCTTGCCGGTCAGCTTCTCGCGGAACGCGATCGCCTGGAAGTCGCCGTGGGCTGTCGGGAGATGGACGGACGTCGTGCGCTCGACGAGCTTCTCCGTGCGCCGGCGGTACTCGATCAGGTCGGCGACAGTGATCAGCTTGACGTCGTGGCGCTCGCAGAACGCGACGAGGTCGGGGACACGCGCCATCGTCCCGTCCTCCCTCATCACCTCGCAGACGACGCCGGCCGGGTTGAGGCCCGCGAGCCGGGCGAGGTCGACGGCGGCTTCCGTCTGGCCCGCACGGCGCAGGACGCCGCCGGCTTTCGCGCGCAGCGGGAAGACGTGCCCCGGCCGGACGAGGTCGCCGGGCCCCTTCGTCGGGTCGATCGCGACCTGGATCGTGCGCGAGCGGTCCTGTGCCGAGATCCCGGTCGAGACGCCGTCGCGCGCCTCGATCGAGACCGTGAACGCCGTCTGGAGAGGCGCCTCGTTGTGGTCGGCCATCTGGCGCAGGCCGAGCTCGTCGCAGCGCTCCTCGGTGAGCGGCAGGCAGATCAGCCCGCGCGCGTGGGTTGCCATGAAGTTGATCGCCTCGGGCGTCGCGAACTGCGCGGCGATCGTCAGGTCGCCCTCGTTCTCACGGTCGGCCGCGTCCACGACGACGACGAACTTGCCCTGGCGGATGTCGTCGATCGCGTCCTCGATCGCGGCGAAGGTGGTCGTCTCGTGCGCGGTTTGCGTCATCGGCCCGAAATCGTATCCGGGTGAGTGAGCCTTTCGACGTACTTGGCGAGCACGTCGACCTCCAGATTGACCTCGTCGCCCGGTTCGAGCGCGCCGAGCGTGGTCACTTCGAGCGTGTGCGGGATCAGCGCGACCTCGAAGGCGTCGTCGCGCAGGCCTGCGATCGTGAGCGAGACGCCGTCGACAGCGATCGACCCTTTCTCCACGCAGTAGCGGAGAATCTCGGGCCCCGCTTCGATCCGGACGCGGCCGCCGTCGTCGACCGACGCAACACGACCGAGCCCGTCCACGTGGCCCTGGACGAAATGCCCTCCGAGTGGGTCGCCGACGCGCGCCGCGGTCTCGAGGTTGACGTCGTCCTCCGTGGAGAGCCGGCCGAGCGTCGTCCTGCTGAGCGTCTCGGCGACCGCGGTCACCGAGAAGCTCCCGTTCGAGACCTCGGTCGCGGTCAGGCAGGCGCCGCTGACCGAAACGGAGTCGCCGATGCCGAGCTGCGAGGCGGTTTCCGGGGCGCTGATCTCGAGCCGCACGCCGTCCGGGCCCTCCTCCACGGAGGCGACGCGCCCCCGCTCGCGGACGATTCCCGTGAACATCGCGGACAGGCTAGATCAGGTGCTCAGCGCGATGCTTCGAGCCGCTCTGGCTCAGGGCTCGCGGACATAGGCGGTCAGAAGCACATCCTCACCCACGGGGCGGGCGCTCAAACGCGTGAGCCCAAGCGGGGGCCCCGTGAAGGCCGGGCCCTCGCCGGAGACCTTCGGCGCGAGGAACAGGAGGATCTTGTCCACGAGGCCGGCGGCGAGGAAGGCGGAACCGAGGGTCGGGCCACCTTCGAGCAGGAGCGACTGCACGCCTTCCTCGGCCAGCCTCCGCAGCTCGTCCTCGAGCGAGCCGCTCAGGAGCTCGAGCTCCGAGCCCTCCGGCAGCGGGCCGCGGCCGAACGCGAGGCGCCGCGGTTGGCGCTGCGCGTCGACGTCTCGAGCATCGAGGCGCGGATCGTCCGCGCGGACCGTGCCCATGCCCACAGCAACCGCGTCCGACGCCGCCCGCAGCTCGTGGACCAGCCTCCGGCTCTCCTCGCCCGAGACCCAGCGCTCGCCCGGCACCGTCACCCGCGCGTCGAGCGTCATCGCCAGCTTGTAGGTGACGAACGGCCGTCGCAGCCGCGCCCACGTGAGCCACGCCTCGTTCTGCACGCGGGCCGCCCAGAGGTCGACGAGCTCGACCTCCACGCCCCTCTCGCGGAGGCGCCCGATTCCGTCGCGCAGCGGATCCTTCGCGCCGACGACGACCTTCGCGATCCCGGCGGCCTGGATCGCGTCCACGCACGGCGCCGTCGTGCCGTGGTGGTCGCAGGGCTCGAGCGTCACGTACAGCGTGGCGCCGCGCGCCGCCTCGCCGGCCGCTTCGAGCGCGACCACCTCCGCGTGCGGGCCGCCCTTGCGCTCGTGCCAGCCCTCCCCCACCACCACGCCGTCGCGCTCGACGACCGCCCCGACGACCGGGTTCGGATGCGTCGTCCCTCGCCCGCGTTCCGCGAGCTCGAGCGCCCGCTCCAGCATCAGAGCGCCGCGAGGTTGCGGAACGCGGCCGCGATGTCCTCCTGGCCGAAGACGCTCGTCCCCGCAACGAGCAGGCTTGCGCCCGCCTCGCGGAGGTCGCGGACGTTGTCCTGCCCGACGCCTCCGTCGACCTGGATGAAGACCTCGTCCGGAAGCAGCTCCCGCAGCCGGCGGACGCGAGGGATCGACTCCTGCATGAACGGCTGCCCCGAGTAGCCCGGGTGGATGCTCATGCAGAGCACGAGGTCGACGAGCTCGCCTGCCGCCTCCGCCACGGCATCCGGCTCCGTCTCCGGGTTGAACGCCACCCCGGCTCCGAGCCCGAGCGCACGGGCCTGCGCGATCACTCCCGCCAGGTCGTCGCACGCCTCGTAGTGCACGGTGACGCTGTCCCCGCCGGCCTTCGCGATTGCCTCGAAGTGCTTCCAGGGCGTCTCGATCATCAGGTGGCAGTCCAGGATTCCCCCGCGCTCGTGGACGAGCGGAGAGATCGACTGGAGGACGATCGGCCCGATCGTGATCGGCTCGATGAAGTGCCCGTCGCCGACGTCGAACTGGAAGATCTTCGCGCCCGCGTCCATGACGGCCTCGATCTGCTCGCCGAGCCGCGAGAAGTCGGCCGCGTAGAGCGACGGCTCGATCTCGACCCCGCGCACCCAGTCCTTCCAGCTCATCAGCGGGAGCGTAAGCCGCGGAGCCAAGCTTCGTACGGCATGCGGGTGCCGCCTTCCGGCTGCACCTCGAGCACCTCGAGCCGATCGCCGTCTAGTCGCGAGCTCCAGACAGTGACGTTGCGGCCGTGGAGCTCGCCCCGTGCACCGATGTGGGGAGTGAGCGCGCGGATCTGATCGTGGAGCTCCTGCGGCGGGCGCGACCAGTCGAGCTCGCGGTCGACGGGGCCGATCTTCTCCGCGTAGGTCGGCTCGCCCACCTGGGGTGAGAACGTGTCCTTGGCGAGCGCCTCGTCGATCAGCTCGGGCGCCAGGCGAGCCGTCTCCGCATAGACGTCGCCCGCTGTCGTGTCGCCGGCGATCGAGATCCTGCGCTGCGCCCCGATCGGGCCGGCGTCGAGCTCCTCGACGAGCCTGATCACCGAGACGGCGCTCTCGCCGTCGCCGGCCATGATCGCGCGTTCGATGGGGGCGGCACCTCGCCACCGCGGGAGGAGCGAGGGGTGCACGTTCAGCCAGAGCGCGCGGTCGAGCAGGCTCGCCGGAACGAGCGCGCCGTAGGCCACGACGACGATCGTGTCGACATCATCGAGCGAGAACGACTCGTCCAGCCGCTCCTCCTGCCGCACCGGGATGCCGAGCCGCTCGGCGGTCTCCTTGGCCGCTGGCGCGCCGACCTTCCGACCGCGGCCGCGCGGGCGGTCCGGCCTCGTGAGCAGGAACTCGATCTCGTGCTTGTCGGCGAGGCGTTCGAGGACGTCCGCGCCGAGCGGCGCCGTCGCCGCGACGGCGAGCCTCACAACGTGGCGGATTGCCGCAGGACGGCCATCGCCTCTCGGCGGTCTTCGGAGCTCGTGCGGTCGAGGATGAGGACGCCGTCGAGGTGGTCGAGCTCGTGCTGGGCGACCCGCGCCGGAAGGCCCTCGAGCTCGAGCTCGACCGGGTTGCCCTGCTCGTCGCTGGCCTCGAGCCGGACGCGCACCGGGCGCTCGACCGAGACGACGACGCCCTGCATCGAGAGACAGCCCTCGTCGTCCTCGTCCACCTCGTCAGAGCGCTCGACGATCGACGGGTTGACGAGCGCGCGCGGCTCCTCGTCCTCGGCCTGGACCACGAACACGCGCCGGAGCACGCCGACCTGGTTCGCGGCCAGACCCACGCCGCGCGCGTCCTGCATCAGGCGCGTCATGCGCTCGACGAGCTGCTTGAGATCGTCGTCGAAGTCCTGCACCTGCTGGGCTTCGAGCCGCAGCACGGGGTCCGGGTACTGGCGAATCTGGGCCAGCGCGAGCCGGCGCTTGGCTTCGGCCTGCGCGTCGAGCTCGTCGGTCTTGACCTGGCCCTGTTCGGACACGATTTCGAGTTTAGTCAGACGGTTTGGGGGTCCACGTCGACCACCGCACTGAGGCATCGCTTGCGATGCCGGCTCTGCCGGCGTGGCCGTCTTGACCGTGTTCGGCCCTAGAGGCTCTGCGGGTCTACGTCGACGACGGCCATCAGATCGGCCGCGCGCATGGCCTTCGAGGCGGAACCGAGCAGGCGGGCTGCCCGCGACGCGACCTCGCGAGGTCGGTCGGTCTTCACGATCAGCTGCGCACGGTGCTTCCCGCGGAGACGGAAGAGCGCCGCCGGGCCGAGCAGCTCGCCGGGCGCGTCCGCCAGGCCGTCGGCGAGCTCGGTCAGCGCGCGCATCGCGTCATCGCGCTCCGGCCCCGAGACGAGGATGCGGACGAGGTGGCGGTACGGCGGGTATCCGAGATCTCGGCGGCGCTGCAGCTCACCCCCGAGGAATCCCTCGACGTCCTGCCGAACGGCGAGCGCGACCGCGCGCGACTCGGGCTGGAACGTCTGGACGAGCACCTTGCCGGGCGCGTCCCGCCCGCTGCGGCCCGCGAGCTGCGTGACGAGCTGGAACGTGCGCTCCTCCGCGCGAAAGTCGGGCATCCCGAGGCCGCTGTCCGCGTCGATCACGGCCGCAAGCGACACGTCCGCGAAGTGGTGGCCCTTGGCGACCATCTGCGTGCCGAGGAGAACGGCGCGGTCGGCGGCCGCGAAGCGACGAAGCGTCTCGGCCAGCTCGCCGCGCTTCTCGACCGAGTCGGCATCGAGCCGGAAGCGCTCGAGCTCGGGCACGTGGGCTTCGAGCTCGCGCTCCAGGCGCTGCGTACCCGCGCCGATCCTCGCGAGCTCGACAGATCCGCAGGCAGGACAGCTCTCCGGAGCGGGCTCCGAGTACCCGCAGTGGTGGCAGTGGAGCGCCTCGTCGCGGTGCAGGACGAGCGAGACGTCGCAGCTCGGGCAGCGCTGTGTCTCGCCGCAGGCGCGGCAGTGGAGCGCCGGGGCGATCCCGCGGCGGTTGAGCAGCAGGATCGCCTTGCCGCCCTGCTCGGCGACCTTCCCCAGCTCCGCGAGGAGCGGCGCCGAGAGCGGATAGCCGGACTCGCCGCGCAGATCGACGACACGCACCACCGGTCGGGCCACGCCGATCCGCTCGCCGAGGTCGAGCCGCTCGAGGGCCTCCCAGCTCTCCGGGCGGGGCGTCGCGCTGCCGTAGACCGCGACCGCCCCCTCGAGCGACGCCCGCTTGGCCGCGACCGTCCGCGCGTCGTAGCGCGGGTCGGACTCCTGCTTGTACGCCGCGTCGTGCTCCTCGTCGACGCAGATCAGGCCCACCCGGGTCAGCGGCGCGAAGATCGCGGAGCGCGCTCCGATGACGATCGGCGCCTCGCCGGAAGCGATCCGCTCGCGCTCGTCGCGGCGCTCCGCCTCGGTCAGCGAGGAGTGCACGACGGCCACTCGGTCGCCGAAACGGGCGCGAAAGCGCCCCACGGTCTGTGGCGCGAGCGCGATCTCGGGAACGAGGACGATCACGCCCAGGCCGCGGCGCAGCGCCTCGCCCGCCGCTTGCAGGTAGACCTCGGTCTTCCCGCTCCCGGTGGCGCCGTAGAGCAGGAAGTGGCCGCCTCCGTCGAATGCGCCACGCAGGCGTTCCAGTGCACGCTCCTGGGAATCGGTCAGCGCGCTCGGCTCCGCTTCGCCCGGCAGCGAGTCCCGCTCGGCCGGCTGCGGAAGCTCCTTGCGCCGCTCGCGCTTCGGCGGCGCGACGAGGGCGAGCGCACGACCAGGCGTCGAGCCGTAGTAGTCCGCGAGCCACAGAGCGAGCTCGACGAGCGGTGCCGGGAGCGACTCGACGACCCGTTCGATCGGTGCGGCTTCGACGCCGTCCGGAGGCGAGTCCTCGAGCTCGATCACGACCCCGCGTTGGCGAGCACCGCCGAGCCGGACCGAGACGACGTCTCCACGGACGACGTCCTCGGGCACCTCGTACGTGAACGGACGTGCGAGAGCACGCGTGGTCACGAGCGGATAGACCGAGGCGTAGTGCGTCACGCCCCGCAGGCTAGTGGGACGGCGAGACATGCTTCTCGGTTTCCTGACGTGTCGCTGAGCGTCCGTATGCGAGTGGGCCAGTGTTTGCCACACGGCCCGCTCGCTGGAGGGCGCTCAGCGGCGCGAGGCGGCCTGCGGAGCCCGGCTCCGCCGGGCGGGAGCGGGTCGCCGGTCAGGGAAGCGAGATCAGACTCCGGCGGCTTCGATGATGAAGTCCGTCGCGAACCCGAGGAACAGGCCCGCGAGCAGCATCCAGGCGACGAGCGTCTTGTACCCGAGCTTCTGGTTGACGTTCATCAGCTGGATCACGACGTAGAGGATCGAGCCGGCCGCGAGAGCGAGAAACGCGACTGACACGGTCTCGTTCACCCACACGTGGCCGAGAAGCGTCCCCACGAACGTCGGCCCGCCGCCGATCAGCCCTAGCAGTGCGAGGAACTTCCAGGACGGCCTCGTTTCCGAGCCCGAGAGCGGTGCGACGATGCCGAACCCTTCGGTCGCGTTGTGCAGGCCGAAGCCGATGATCAGGACGAGCGCGAGCGTGACCTGGTCCTGCGCTGCGGACTGCCCGATCGCAAGCCCTTCGGAGAAGTTGTGCAGCCCGATGCCGGTCGCGATCAGGAGCGCGAGCCAGGCCGCGGGCGACAGGCCGGCCACCCACGAGCGGTCGAACTCGGCAGCCGAGGCGGCACCCGGGCCCAGCATCGCCTTGCTGCGCTGGCGGCCGAACCACCGGTCGTAGTAGACGAGGCTCATCAGGCCGACAGTCGCGCCGGCCGCGAACGTCACCGCGAGCCGAGCGAACTCGACCCAGGATCCGCCCTGTTCGGTCGCCGACTTGAGAGCATCCTCGACGGGCTCGATGCCGTGGACGATCACGTCCCACAGCAGGAAGAGCAGGATTCCCGTGGCCAAGGCGCTCAGGGCTGCCTTCAGGCGGACGCTCGCACTGCGAATCCGCCCGATCGGAAGACCGAGGAAGATCGTGAAGCCGGCGAGTGCGCCGAGGACGAGCAACTGAGTGGTGGACATGAGCGGGTCTGGGTCTCCTTCTACGGTTTGTAAGGCGAACCTTACAAGCGGGGGCCACTATATTCGATCTGAATGGCCGAGCGTCACTCGATCGACGAGTACCTGGAGACGATCTACTTCCTCGCCTTCCCGATCGGCGAGTACAGCCCGCAGGCGAGCGGCTCCTCCCCCACGCTCGCGTCACGCGTCGCCGAGATGCTCGGTGTCTCGCGTGCATCGGCCGGGGAGATGCTGAAGCGCCTGGAGAAGGAGGGCCTGATCCGCCGCGGCGAGCACAAGGAGGCGCTCCTCACCCCGGCCGGGCGCAAGCGCGCCGAGAAGGTCGTCCGCAAGCACCGCATCGTCGAGCGCCTGCTCACCGACTTCATGGGCTACACCGCCGCCGAGGCGCACGTCTACGCGGACGACATCGGCGAGACGTTCTCCGACGACATGGTCGAGCGGATGGAGGAGAAGCTCGGCAACCCGGACCGCTGCCCGCACGGCTGGCCCGTCGACCCCGCGTTCGAGCAGGCCGAGAACGCGGAGCTGGCGCCGTTGGCCGCCCTCGAGGCGCCCGCGAGGGCGACGATCGTGCGGCTCGCCGAGCACGACGGCGATCTTCTGCACTGGTACTACGACGAGGGTTTCACGCCCGGCACCAAGATCGAGCTCCGAGACGCACAGCCGGCGGCGGGCCAGTTCACCGTTCGCCGTAACGGAAAGGATCAGGCGATCGGTGAAAAGGCCGCCGCCGGTCTCTTCGTGAAGCGCGGCGTAGTAGCCCCCGCTATAGCCGCTGGAGCCGCCAGAGCCGGACGGTGAGCTCTGGCTCTTGCCGGCAACCGCGATCACGTGCCAGGTGCCGACGTCCTTGAAGCCGTCGCCCTTCATGTCGCCGGGCTTCTTGTCCTCGTCGAACGTGTACAACGGCCCGCCCTTGTAGGCGACCTGACGCCGACCGTCCGGACGCTTGACGACGCTCAGCGACTTGACGCCGGTCGGAGTCACCCCTCGCGCGACGACGAGCGGGTGCCACTCGGCCAGGCAAGCACCGTTGGTGCAGATGAAGTGCCCTCGTCGCTCGACGCTCAATCGGTAGAGCGTCCTGCCGTTTCGATTCACGAGGAGCGTCCGTCCACCGACCTTCGCGGTCTTGACGGCCCGCTTGTCGTGGCTGCCGCCCATCGAGACGGCCGTGAAGACGCCGACGAGGAGCGCTGCGCCCAGGACGACGAGCGCGGGCACGATCAGCTTCGCATTGCGCATGGAGCCCTCCTTGAGAGTGGTGCCGAGCCTCCGAGGGGGTCTCGCGGCTCGTGCAGGAGGAGATACGCCACGCCCCGCTCGCCGGATCTGGAAACGGGCTGTGCTTAATCCGAGCTAAACGGTCGCCGTCTCGGCGAGACCAGCGGCGGCGCGAAGCACATCGGCCTTGTCGGTGCGCTCCCACGTGAAGTCGTGATCGTCGCGGCCGAAGTGCCCGTAGGCGGCCGTCTTCGAGTAGATCGGCCGCTGGAGGTCGAGGTCGCGGATGATCGCGCCCGGACGGAGGTCGAAGTTCTCCTTCACGAGCTCCTCGATGCGGTCGACGCCGATTCTCTCGGTTCCGAACGTCCGCACCGCGATCGAGACCGGATGCGCGACGCCGATCGCGTACGCGACGTTCACCTCACAGCGGTCGGCGAGCTCAGCGGCGACGATGTTCTTCGCGACGTAGCGGGCCGCGTACGCCGCGGAGCGGTCGACCTTCGTCGGGTCCTTGCCCGAGAAGGCGCCGCCGCCGTGCCTGGCCGCGCCGCCGTACGTGTCGACGATGATCTTCCGGCCGGTGAGCCCGGTGTCGCCCATCGGCCCCCCGAGCACGAACTTCCCGGTCGGGTTCACGTAGACGAAGTCGCGCTCCTGGAGCCGCCTCTCGTCGTACAGGTCGCCCGGGAGGATCGGCCGCAGGACGCGCTCGACGATGTCCGGCTTGATCAGGTCCTCCGAGCTGATCCCGTCCGAGTGCTGCGTCGAGACGAGGATGCGCTCGATCTCGACCGGCTTCTGCACGCCGTCGTCGCCGACCTCGTAGCGCACGGTGACCTGAGCCTTCCCGTCCGGTCGCAGGTAGGGCAGGTCGCCCGCCTTGCGCACCTCGGCCAGTCGCTTGCAGATCTTGTGCGCGAGCATGATCGGAAGGGGCATCAGCTCCTTCGTCTCGTTCGTCGCGTACCCGAACATCATTCCCTGGTCGCCCGCGCCGAGCTTGTCCAGCGGGTCGTCGTCGCCCGGGTCGTGCTGCACCTCGTAGGAGGAGTCGACGCCCTGCGCGATGTCCGGCGACTGCTCGTCGATCGCCACCACGACGCCGCACGTCGTCGCGTCGAAGCCCCACTCCGAGTGCGTGTATCCGATGTCGCAGATCCGCTCCCGGACGATGCGGGCGACGTCGACGTAGGTCTCGGTCGAGATCTCGCCGGCGACCACGACGAGGCCGGTCGTGATCAGCGTCTCGCACGCGACGCGGCCGGCGACGTCGTCCCGGAGCACGGCATCGAGGACCGAGTCGGAGACCTGGTCGGCGATCTTGTCCGGATGTCCCTCGGTGACGGACTCGGACGTGAACAGGAATTCGCGCGCAGCCATTGCCGCGCGAAAAGCTACTTGATCGTCAGGAAGCCGGAGATCGTCGTCCGCTTGCCGTCCTGCTTCGTGTACAGGATCGCGGACTGGAGCGGCTTGGTGTTCGCGCGCACCTCGGGCGAGACCGCCGCGGGCGAATCGCTCTCCGACATGGCGTCCCCGAGATCGAACAGCAACGGCAGCGCCTGCTTGAGATTCACATAGACGAAGCCCGAGGTCTCGTCAGGCGCAGAGGATGCGTCGAGTGCTTCCTGATAGACGCCTTCATCCGACAGCTTCGATCCTTCGCCGAGCGCGTCCTTGATCGTGAAGCGATTGTTCGAGGCGAGAACCTTCCCGTCGCCCACCACGGCGTAGATGCTCAGGTTGTCCTCCGGATAGGAGAAGACCTTTCCTTCCGCCCCGTTCGCCGAAAACGGGCGAACGGAGATGCCTGCCAAGCCTGCGATCGCAGCAAGGCGGTCGATCAGCTTCGTGGCTTTGTCCTCGTCGTCAACTCGCAGTGCCAACAGGATGTTCGGCACGGCGTACTCGCCGTCGCCGTGATAGACCGCGAGCGCGCCTTCCTGGGAGAAGAGAGGGAGGACGTCGTCCTTGAGATCGAAGCCGAGCGCCTGCTGGAGCTGCTCGAGCTGGTTGCGGAACTCGGGCGACTGCTCGTCCGCGCTCTTGAGAGCCCGGTCGAAGTTCTGCTCGATGTCGCCGAACGACAGATACAGGAGCGCCCCGGCGGGAAGCGTGGAGTCGAGCTCGGCGTCGTAGCTCGGAGCGTCCATCTCCTTGGACGTCTCGTATGCAGCCTGGACGGAGACGCCCTCGTCCTCGGCCGCGCTCGAGAACCCGACGTAGCGGAGGTCGCCGAAGCTGTCGGAGAAATTCTTGAAGTCCTGGGTGTCGGGGCTCTTCGCGGCCTCCTGCTTGATCAGGTCGGTGATCGGCTTGCCGGGGAGGTAGCCGCGGATCGCCGCGTCGTCGGGCATGCCCGACATCGCGTCCTTGAACGCGTCGTCGTCGGCCAGCGCGTTGCCGTTCGCGTGCGCCGCGGCGAAGTTGTCGAGCGCCTTCTCGTTGTCGGCGAAGACCGTCCAGCCGTCGATCTTCCGGTGCGCCTGGACGTCGTCGCCCGATCCTGACTCGAGGACCTCGTTGAACTTCGCCTCGTCCTTCGGCTTGGTGAAGAAGACGTAGTTGTGGTCGGCGTCCTTGTAGGACAGGAGAGCGAGGTTCAGGTCGTCCCCGAGCGCGGGCTTCAGGTCACCTTCCCAGGTCAGGCCGTCCTTGGCCAGGTCCTTCTTGAAGCTCCCGAGCAGCTTCGCGCGGCCCGGGAAGTGGCTGAGGAGCTCATCGGCCTTCTGCCACTGGTCCGAGCTCGGATCTAGCAAGACCAACCGAACCAAGTACAAAAAAAAAAAACGCGACCTAAAAGGCAGGATGCTTGGGGTCATGCAGCAGCCTGGTACTCGATCCCCCACAACCCGCGCCGGTAGAGACCGACCAGCGTGTCCAGAGCGGCCGTGGCTTCCACCTGGGTCGGGCCATTGAGAAAGGACATCGCCGGACCGTCCTTTCCCCGTCCGACTGTCTGGGCGTGCCAGCGCCCGGACGGCCGGCGACCAGCGCGAGGAGCTGCACCCAGGCGCGGACGCGGTGCTTGGCGCCGAGCCGGGAGTACTCCACGCGCACATCCGGTCGGCGTGCACGCCGGGGACCGTGCCGGCCAGCCGGCTGCCGTCGGGCAGGTCGACCGTGACGTCGAGCGCCTCGGCGTGGGCGGAGCGGAGCCCGGCCGTCTTGGTGACCAGGTCCTCGACGTTGCGAGCGAGCGGCGTCACGACGCTGTCGCCGAGCGCGCCGGGCGGGAACTGCTCGCGCAGCCGCTCGGCGCGGACCGCCTGCTCGCGGCCGACTCCGGACAGCCCGGCCCGCAACTGGCCGGTCGCCGACGCCCCAGTCCGCGAGGCCCTTGACCTCGACCGGGATCGCGTCATCGGTCTCCTCGCCCTCGTCGACGGTGGCCAGCCCCAGCCGCTGTCGCAGGAAGCCCCGGACCGGGTGCTCGAGGAATCGCACCAGGTCGTCGAGCTCGACCGCCGGCTCGTCACGCGGCAGCTGGAGGAACGCACCACGCGCGACCCTCGGCTCCAGCTGCGCCGCGGCGCCGGAGCGGGCCGCCCGGTCGAAGCTGAACGGCCCCGGCTCCCCCAGCGCGTCGGCCACGAAGTTGCGTCGAACGGCTGCAGCGGGTGCCGCACCACGACGTCCGGCAGCAGGTCGAGCAGCTCGCCGAGGGGCACGGCCGGGGGCCGCTCGGCACCGGTCCGCTCGTCGGCGCCGGTGTAGAGCACGACCAGGCGCTCCTCGGCGGCGAACACCGCGTCGAGGAACAGCTGCCGGTCCTCCGAGCGCGGGTCGCGCTCACCGACCCGGGGAGACCGGGCGAGCACGTCGTCGCCGTCCACGTGGGTCTGCCGCGGGAACACTCCGTCGTCGAGGCCGAGCAGGCACACGACCCGGTGCGGCACCGACCGCATCGGCACCATCGTGCACATGGTGAGGTGACCGGTGCGGAAGTCTACCTCGCAGCCGGTGCGCCAGCAGGGCCCGCGCGTCGGAGAGGCCCAGCCGGAGGACGTCCGCGCGGTCTCCCGCGGCGTCGAGCGCCTCGGCGAGCTGGCGGCGGGCCTCGGCGACCTGCCACTCGTCCTGCGGCGGCACCGCGGTGAGGTCGTCGACGGCCTGCACGAGCGCGTCGACCCAGGCCGTCAGTGTCTGCTCGCGCTGGAGCGCGGCGACGGCCAGGCCGAGCCGGTCGACCAGCTCCGCAACCGGCCGGCCAGGTCGACGTCGTTGCTCTCCACGTCGTCGAGCGGCAGCGCCAGCCCGACGGTGCGCAGGCCGTCCTCGTCCATGGTCGCCCCGACCAGGAGCCGGTCGAGGCCCGCCTGCCAGGTGTTCTGCCGCACGCCGTCGAGGTGGTACGGCGCGCGGGCCTCGGCGTCGAGCCCCCACCGGACACCGGAGCGTCGCACCCAGTCGCCGACCAGCTCCAGGGCGTCGTCGTCGAGCCCGACCCAACCGGGTCCGCACCGGCGGCATCGCGGCCAGGTCGGGCACCTCGGAGGCGGTGAGCCGGGCGTCGGCGAGGTCGAGCAGCCGGGCCACCACCGCGAGCACCCGGTTGGTCTGCCGCAACGACCGGTCGGCGAGCCGGACCCGCAGCGCGTGTCCAGGGTGCGCCTGCCCCGCGTCGTCGTCGAGGCCGCCGAAGGCCGCAGCGACGAGGCGTGCGTAGGACTCGATGTCCGGCGGGATACGACCATGTCGCGGGGCTCCAGGGTGGGGTCGTCGGCGAGCAGCCCGAGGAGCACCTCCCGCAGCACCTCCACCTGGCGCTGCCGCCCGTGGCAGGCGTGCACCTGCACCGACCGGTCCGAGGTCGCGTCCGGCCTCGGGGCGCGGTCCTCCCGGATGCCGCCCGCAGCCGGCCGAGCACGGTGTCGGCCGGCACCCCGCCGGCGCTCAGGGTGCCCTCGCCGGCCGGCAGCCGCAGCTGCAGCTCCCGCGCGTCGCGCGCGCACGACCGCAGCAGCGGGTGGACCGGCAGGTCGGCCGTCGGGTCATCGCGGCGCGCGGCGGCCGTGGCCCCACCGTCGGCGGCGACGTACGCTCCCACAGCACCGCCGACGGGTGCGGCAGCCACAGTGCACGTCGCGGTGCGAGGACAGCGCGTCGAGGACCGTGAGCTGCTCGCTGGTCTATCCGGGCCGGCGCGCTGCTGATGATCCCGCTCTTCGTGATGATGATCTACCCGTTCATCGGCGGGTCGTTCGACACCGACAATCTCCAGAACAACCTGAACAACCCGGGCCTGCCGTGGGGCGGCCTCCAGCTGGCGCTCGTCTGGCTGTGGCTCATGTGCTGGTCGGCCTGGGGCGTCGACGTGTGCGCGACCTTCGCGCCGGAGTACAAGGACACCGTGCGCGACACCCACCTTGCGCTCCGCTCCGCGGCGCTCTTCTCGCTCGTCGTCTACATCCTCCTCCCGATCGCGTTCGTGGGGGGCGCAGGTGCGGAGGCGGTCGCGAGCTACGACTACGTGGGCGGGATGCTCACCATCCTCGGGACGGACTCGGAGGCTCGTGAAGGATCTGCTCGTGTTCTGCCTCGTCGCGAGCTTCCTGATCACCATGAACACGGCGACCGCCGACGGTGGTCGCGCTCTGTTGGGCATCTCACGCGACGGGATGACCGTCAAGCAGCTCGGGGTGCTCAACCGGTTCCACGTGCCGGGCAACGCGATGACGCTCGACATGGTCGTGAACATCCTGTTCGTGCTCCTGATCGGGAACATCTTCGGCGTGCTCGCCGCGTCGAACCTCGGCTACGTCCTCGCCCACATGTTCGCGCTCTCGGGCTTCGTGCTCCTGCGGCGAGACCGGCCCAACTGGCCGCGCCCGATCAAGCTGGGCACCGGCTGGACGGCGATCGCCGGGATCCTCGCCGTGTGGTGCCTCGTCCTCACGATCGTCGGCTTCGGCTGGTTCCAGAACGCCGCTGGCGGCTACGGAGGGACGAAGGAGAAGGTCATCGGGATCGCGGTGCTGGCGATCGGCCTGCTGCTGTTCTTCGTCCGTCGCATCGTCCAGGACGGCGAGCGGCCGCACTGGCGCGAGGACACGCCGGACGTGCCGTCGCCCGAGGAGCAGGCTGCGATCGACATGGAGCTGCGCCCCTCGACGACCTAGCGGCGAGCGCGCGCGCGGAGAATCAAGCGGGGCCTGCGACCGCGCAAGCGGGCGCCTTTAGGGTGTGCCCCGCCGTGGGCGGGGTTCAGCGGCGGGATTCCGCGGGAGCGGAGTCCCGCTTCGCGAGCAAGCTAGTGCCCGGCGGGGCGTTCCCAGCCCTCGAGCACGGGCGCCTTCCAGTCGGCGCCGACCGTCCGCGAGTCGGCGACCCACGAGCCGAGCTCGGGCTGGGGGAACTTGCAGTGGATCGCTTTCAGCTGGATCCCGTACGAGTTGCCCGACGTGAGATGCGTCATCAGCACCTTCCGCGCAAGCTCGTCCTCGCGGCCCGCGGGGATCGGGAAGTAGATCTTCAGGAACGACGTTCGAGTAGCGGTCGAACACCGCGGGCATGCCGTCCTCCTCGAGCAGTGTCACGTCCTCGAGCCAGTTGATGTCCTCGCCCGGCGTCAACGCCTCGAGGTCGACGTCGTCGACGAGCGCGATGTCCTCCTGGTACGGGGAACCGCCGGCCCGCGAGGTACTCGGCATCGATCGACTTGACCTTCTCGGGCTCCGAGTACGACGAGCTCGTGGCCGCTCACCGATCGACCGCCCTCAGCTCGGCGACGTCGGCGGCCTGCCCCGCGACGAGCTCCTCCTCCGCCTTGATCGCGAGCAGGCGCTTGACCTCGCCGAGGATGTCGCGCTCGGTCTGGCCCGACGGTGTACGTCGTCCCGGCGAGCGGCACCCGCGCCATCGCCGAGGCCTCCATCGTCAGCGCGGCGAGGTCCTCCGGCTCGAGCGAGTGCACGTTCGTCTTGCCGCACGCGCGCGCGAGCATCTGGAGCTCCATCGTGAGCGCCGTGAGGAAGTTGTAGACGCGCTCCGACGCCTCCTCGACGACGAGCCGCTTGCGGAGCTCGGGATCCTGCGTCGCGACGCCGACCGGGCAGCGGCCGGTGTGGCAGTGGTAGCACTGGCCGGCGGGCACGCCGACCGAGCCCTCGTAGTCCGTGACGCCGGGGATCTCCTTGTTGCAGTTCAGCGCCATCAGCGCCGAGTGGCCGATCGCGACCGCCTTCGCGCCGAGCGCGAGGCACTTCGCGACGTCGCCGCCGTTCCGGATCCCACCCGCGACGACGAGGTCGATCTCGTCGGCAAGGCCGACGTCCTCGAGCGCGCGGCGTGCCTCGGGGATCGCCGCCATCAACGGGATGCCGGTCTCCTCGGTCGCGACGTGCGGCCCGCGCCCGTGCCGCCCTCGGCGCCGTCGAGGTAGATGATGTCCGGCCCGCACTTGGCGGCCATGCGCACGTCGTCGTAGACGCGCGACGCGCCGAGCTTGAGCTGGATCGGCACCTGGTAGTCCGTCGCCTCGCGGATCTCCTGGATCTTCAGCGACAGGTCGTCGGGCCCGAGCCAGTCGGGATGGCGTGCGGGGGAGCGCTGGTCGATCCCGGCCGGGAGCGAGCGCATCTCGGCGACCTGCTCGGTCACCTTCTGCCCCATCAGGTGGCCGCCGAGGCCGACCTTGCAGCCCTGGCCGATGAAGAACTCGACGGCGTCCGCGAGCATCAGGTGGTGCGGGTTGAACCCGTACCGGCTCTGGATGCACTGGTAGTACCACTTCGTCGAGTAGTCGCGCTCCGGCGGGATCATCCCGCCCTCGCCCGAGCACGTCGCCGTGCCGGCCATCGAGGCGCCCTTCGCGAGCGCCATCTTCGCCTCGAGCGAGAGTGCGCCGAAGCTCATGCCCGTGATGTAGATCGGGATGTCGAGCTCGATCGGCTTCTTCGCGAAGCGTGGCGCCGAGGACGGTCGTCGTGTCGCACTTCTCCCGGTAGCCCTCGATGACGAAGCGCGTCAGGGTGCCGGGCAGGAAGACGAGCTCGTCCCAGTGCGGGATCTTCTTGAAGATCGAGAACCCGCGCATGCGGTAGCGGCCGAGCTCGGCCTTCATGTGGATGTCGTTGACGACCTCGGGCGTGAAGATCCGGCTCCGCCCGAGGACCTCTTTCGTTCCGCTCTCCTCGCCGCCGCCGCGGCGCAGGCGACTTCAGGGGTGTCCCCGCCCGAAGGCCGGTGCGGCGGTCGTCCCCCGGACGTGCGATCGCAGGCTAGCACTCAGATCACCAGCTTCTTCTCCGAAGGCTCGAGCGAGTCGTAGTTGTAGAGGACCTTCCCGCACACGAACTTCTGGAGCTCGGGCGGCGAGCCGAGCCCGTAGATCCGCGAACTTCCGCTCGATCAACTCCGTGTCGGCGTCCGTCCACTCGCCGGGGACGCAGTCGATCCCGAGCGACTTCACGGTGCCGTCGACGTAGATCGTCCCGTCGTACATCGAGTCTCCGAGCCCGGGGCCGACGTCGCCGAGGAAGATCTGGCGGCCGCGCTGCATCATGAAGCCGTTCATCGAGCCGGCGTCGCCGCAGACGATGATCGTGCCGCCCTTCTGGTCGATCCCCGTCCGCGCACCGACGCGGCCCTTGACGACGAGATCGCCGCCACGCATCGCAGCGCCGGTGAGCGAGCCGGCGTTGGAGTCGACCACGACGACCCCGCTCATCATGTTCTCGCAGGAGGACCAGCCGACGCGGCCCTTGATGTGGATCTCCGGACCGTCGATCAGGCCGCAGCCGAAGTAGCCGAGGCTGCCCTCGAACGTGATCCGGCAGCGGGCGAGGATCCCGACCCCGAGCGAGTGCCGCCCCTGGGGGTTCTGCACGACGACGTCCGTGACGCCCTCCTCGTAGATCAGCCGGCGAAGCTCGAGGTTGATCAGGCGGGTCGTCATGTCCTTCGCGTCGAACGTCGCGACGCCCGCGTCGTCGAACGTCGCGGTGCCGGGCGCCTCCGCATCGGGCTCGGCGAGCCCACGCGCGTCGTACGAGATGCCGCTCAACGGTTCCAGACCAGCACTTCGCGCTCGAATGGGTCGTACGTCTCGATCTCGTGGTCGACGATCTGGCGAATCGCGATCTCCTCGGAGGCGACCGCGGTCAGCCCCTCCGACTCGTAGAGGACGAGGGGCTTCGCGGCGAGCTCGTCCTTGGCGACGCCGAGCGCGTCCGCGGTGACGGCGATGTACGTGAACACGCCGTCGAGCTCGTCGAGCGAGCGGTGCATCGCCTCCTCGAGCGTGTCGCCCTCGCCCATCCTCTCGGCGAGGTACACCGCGATCACCTCGGAGTCGCACTCGGACATGAACCGGTGGCCGGACCGCTCGAGTCGCCGGCGCCACATGAAGTAGTTCGTCAGCTGGCCGTTGTGCACAACCGCGACGTCGGAGAACGGATAGGCCCAGTACGGGTGCGCGCCCGCGATGTCCACCTCGGACTCCGTCGCCATCCGGACGTGGCCGATCGCGTGCGTCCCCGTGAACGAGTCGAGACCGTACTGGCCACCCACGGTCTCGGCGTCGCCGAGGTCCTTGACGATCTCGAGCGAGCGACCGAGGGAGAGCACCTCGGCCTCGGGGATGTCCTCGACGAGGTCGGCCAGCAGCTTCAGGTCGCCCTCGTAGTCGAACGAGACCCGAAACGCGTACTGCGTCTCCTCGTCGACCTCGTGCACCTGCGCCCCGAGGCGCGCGAGCCGGGTCTCGACCTCGCGACGGTGCAGGCGCAGCCGCTCCGCGAAGCCGAAGTCGCGCGGCGTGTTCGCGTCCGCGAGCTTGTAGCGCATGACGAGGGAGCCGTTCTCGGGCGTGCTGTAGAGCGCGTAGCCCGTCGAGTCCGGGCCGCGATGCTTCATCGACTGCAGCATCCGCGTCATCTCGGCGCCGACGGGATGCGTCCCGTCCTTGTAGATGATCCCCGCAATACCGCACATGCGCTGCTCAGGCCCTCCCGCCGGTCATGGCAGCACGTCCAGGTACTCCTCGACGTCCCAGTCGCTGACGGTGGCGCAGTACCGCTCCCACTCGTCGCGCTTGTAGTGCATGAAGACACGATAGAGATCGCCCGGCAACGCGCCGCGGATCACGTCGTCGGCCTCGAGGGCGTCGAGCGCGTCGCCGAAGGTCATCGGGATCTTCTTGACCTCCTTGCCCGCGGACATCGCCTCGTAGATGTTCCGCTCCTCCGGCTCGCCGGGGTCGAGCTTCTGCTCCGATGCCGTCCCCCATCGCGGCGATGAGCACCGCCATCGAGAGGTACGGGTTGACCGCCGAGTCGACCGAGCGGTACTCGAAGCGGCCCGGTGCGGAGACGCGGAGCGCGGTCGTGCGGTTCTGATAGCCCCAGTCCGCGAAGACCGGCGCCCAGAAGCCCGTGTCCCAGAGGCGCCGGTACGAGTTCACCGTCGACGCGGTCACGGCGGTCAGCGCGCCGAGGTGCTCGAGGATCCCGCCGATCGCGTAGAGCCCGGTCTGGCCGGCCTCTGGCGGTCGTCGGTGTCGGGGTCGAAGGCGTTCCGGTCGCCCTCCCACAGCGAGATGTTGTGGTGGCAGCCGTTGGCCGAGACGCCCATGAACGGCTTCGGCATGAAGCACGGGAAGGCGCCGAGCTCGCGGCCGACCTGGCGGCAGATCTGGCGGTACGTCGAGAGGTTGTCCGCCGTGATCTCGGCCCGGTCGAAGTTGAAGTTGAGCTCGATCTGACCGGGCGCGTCCTCGTGGTCGCCTTGGATCATGTCCAGGCCCATGGCCTGGCCGTACTCGATCACCTTGTGGATGATCGGCTGGAGCTCGGAGAACTGGTCGATGTGGTAGCAGTAGGGCTTCGTCACGCCCTTCACGTCGGGCGTCCCGTCCTCCTTCAGCTTCAGCCACATCATCTCGGGCTCGGTGCCGGCCCGGAGGTGGAGCCCCGTCTTGGACTCGAACTCGGCCTGCAGCCGCTTGAGGTAGCCGCGGCTGTCCGAGGTCAGCCAGGCGCCGGGATCCTCGCGCTCCTCGCGGTTCCGGAGCACTGGCACCAGACGCGCGCGACCTTCGAGTCCCACGGCAGCGGCATGAAGGTCTCCGGGCTGGGGATGCCGACGAGCTCGGCCGCCTCGGGGCCGTAGCCGATGTAGTCGCCGTGGCGGTCGACGAAGAGGTTCGCCGTCGCGCCGTAGACCAGCTGGAACCCCTTCTCGGCGATCGTCTCCCAGTGCTTCGCGGGGACGCCCTTGCCCATGATGCGGCCCGTCACCGACGGGAATTGGAAGTAGATGTAGGTGGATCCCCTCGCGGTCGATCCGCTCGCGGACGTGGACGAACAGCGTCCTCGCGACCCTCGGCCGAGACGAACGCTTCGAGATCGGTCGGCACCACGGCCTCCTCGTCGACTGGTCGCTTTCGGTGCGTCCGTCCACGCTGTGTGCGGACGCATGCCCACCCCGGCCTCCCGGGCTCGAGCGCAAGTATCTACGCGCCGAGCGGGAAACGTGTCAAGCAAATGTTGCCCGTGGGCGACATGCTCTCCCTCGTACGGCACGGTTGCGGATTCGCTGCCCGGCGGCGCCGAACGCGAACCGACCTCGGTGGTACCCGTCGATCGCGTGAGGCAGTACCTCGATCTCCTGTCGCGGGTCCTCGAGGAGGGGGCGCAAAAGGAGGATCGAACCGGCACCGGCACGCTCAGTCTCTTCGGCGCGCAGATGCGCTTCGACCTCGCCGACGGCTTCCCGCTCGTGACGACGAAGAACGTCCACGTTCACTCCGTGGTCGGCGAGCTCCTGGTCGTCCGCGGCGATGCGAACGTCCGCTGGCTGCAGGAGCA
>CAVTQI010000006.1:0-72507 GCA_963736835.1 uncultured Actinomycetes bacterium | reverse complement strand
GACTCGCGCGGGAAGCAGATCACCGATCCGGAAAAGCTCGCGCGCATCGAGGAGCTCGTCATTCCGCCTGCCTGGAAGGACGTCTGGATCTCGCCGCGCCCGGCGGCGAAGTTGCAGGCGACCGGCGTCGATCGGGCGGGTCGGCGGCAGTACCTGTACCACCCCGACTATCGGGCGCAGCAGGAGCAGGTGAAGTTCGACAAGCTCGTCCGCTTCGCGGAGCGCCTGCCCGATCTTCGGAAGGCGATGGCGAAGGACATGGACGGCGAGCCGTTGTCCCCGGACTGGGTTTGCGCCCTCGCGCTGCGGCTGATCAATCTCGGCTGGTTTCGGGTCGGCACGGAGCGCTACGCCCGGACGACTCGGACGTTCGGGATCACGACGCTCCGCAAGGGCCATGTTTCCGTGCGCGGGAGCCGGATCACCTTCAAGTACCGCGGCAAGCACCGCATCCTGGTGCGCACCGCGATCGTCGACGCAGGGCTTGCTGACGCGATGCGCCAGCTCCTCCAACTCCCCGGCGGCCGGCGGCTCTTTCGCTACGAGGTGGACGGAGCACTTTCCAACCTCACCGGCGCGAAGCTGAACGACTACATCGAAGAGCACATGGGCGACGAATTCACCGCAAAGGATTTTCGCACCTGGGGCGGCACGCTGATCGCCGCGATCGCGTTCGCCGAGCACGGTCTCGCGGAGACGGAAACCGAGGCCAAGAAAGTCGTCGCGGGGGTCATGCGCGCGGTCGGCGCGAAGCTCGGAAATACCCCTGCCGTTGCGCGATCGTCATATGTCAGTCCTGCGGTCGTCGAGCAGTATCTCGACGGAAGAACGATCGACGATTTCAGACCTCGCCATTTGCGCGTCGTGGGTGCAAGAGATACGAGCCTGGATCGCGAAGAGCAGGCTCTTCTCAGCTTGTTGCGTTCGTGGCGTATTCGTCGCGCGCGACTTGCCGCGTGAATTCCATTCGCCTTTCCGATACGCTCCTGCAGTCACATTGACCTTTTAGAGGAGGACAATTCGGATGGCACGAAAGACCGTTCTCGTGTGCGACAGCTGCGGCCGTGAAGTGGGAGAGGGAAAGGGCGCGACGCTCCGCCTGAACTACACCGACGCGCGCCGCGGGTCGAAGCAGGCGGACCTGTGCGACAACTGCGCGGGCCAGATGCCGGGTCGCGCGGCGGCCAGGCGAGGACGCCGGCCGAAGTCCGCCTCCGCCAGCGGCTAACGCACTTTTCGCTCGTTCCGGCCACGGCCTGAGCGGGCAGTCGGAAACGTCGGACCGCAGGTCTACGATGGATCGATGGCTTCGGGCCGCGGTCTGACGCTGCTTTCAGGGCCCGCGAACGCGGGCAAGGTCGCTCTGCTCCTGGAGCGCTATCTCGGCGCGCTCGACCGTGATCCGGTGCTCATCGTGCCGCACGGGTCGGACGTCGAGCGCATCGAGCGCGAGCTCCTCGCGCAAAGCGGAGCGCTGCTCTCGGGCGACATCGGGACGTTCGACGACGTCTTCGAGCGGATCGCGCGCGCAGGCGGCTCGAGCAATCCGGTCGCGACCGATGCCCAGCGGCAGCTGCTCATCCGCACGGCTGTTTCGGCGACGTCCCTCAACGGTTTCGGCGCGTCGTCGAGGTTCGCGGGCTTCGCGGACGCGCTCGGGACCGCACTGGCCGAGCTCGAGTCGGGCCTCGTGGAGCCGGCCGATCTCCGCGGCGACCTCGCATTGCTCTACGCCGCATATCGCGCGGAGCTCGACAAGCTCGGCCTCTGGGACCGCGACCTCCTGCGGCGCCACGCCGCCGATCGAGTGGCCGGAGAGCTCGACGCGTGGTCGGGGCGCCCCGTCTTCGCCTACGGGTTCGAGGACCTGACCGGAGCGCAGTGGGCGCTCCTGGAAGCGCTCGCCGGCCGTACCGAGGTGACCGTCTCGCTCCCGTACGAGCCGAACCGGGCGCCGTTCGAGTCGCTCGCGCGCACGTCCAGGGACCTCAGCTCGCTCGCGGACGGGCGCATCGAGGAGCTCGGGCCTCGCTACGGCGAGGTCGCCCCGGCCGAGCTCGCGCACCTCGAGCGCCACCTCTTCGCCGACGATCCCCCGCCGGCGCCGGCGCTCGAGGGCTCGATCCGGTTCCTCGAAGGCGCCGGTGCGCGCGGCACGCTCGAGCTCGTCGCCGACGAGGCGCTGAAGCTGATCCGAGCCGGGACGAGGCCGGAAGAGATCCTCATCGTCTGCCCGAGCGTCGAGCGCCAGCGGGCCCAGCTCGAGACAGCGCTGACGGCGCTCGAGGTGCCGTATGCGATCGAGGGCCGCATCCGGATCGGCAAGACGTCCTTCGGCCAGGCGCTCCTCTCGTTCCTGCGCTTCGAGTGGCGCGAGGGCGGGCGACCCGAGCTCTACGGGTTCCTCCACTCGCCGTTCTCCGGCCTGACGCGCGCGCACGTGGACTACCTCGAGGGAAGGCTGCGCGGCCGGGCGGTGAGCGACCCCGAACGGGTCGTCGAGGAGACGCTCAAGCTGCGTGGGCAGCCGCTGCGAGTGCTCGACGACTTCCGCGCCGAGGCCGACCCCCTCGCGGCTGTCCGCAAGCTCGTCCGCTCGATGATCCGCGCGGCATACGGCCTCGACTCGCCGCCGGTCGGAGAGGACGCCGTGCTCGACCTGCGCGCGCATCGTGCCGTGACGGAACTCCTCGACGAGCTCGCGCGCTGGATCGAGCTCGGCGGTGCGCTCTCCCGCGACGAGCTCTATGCCGCCCTCGATCGCGCGTCGCTCAGACTCGCCCGGGGCGACGAGCCGGGAAGAGTTGCCGTGACCGACCTGCTCCGCGCCCGCACGCGCCGCACCGAGGTCGTCTTCCTGCTCGGCCTGGAAGAGGGCAGCTTCCCCCGCCGCCAGCTCGGCTCGCCGTTCCTGGCCGACGAGGAGCGCCGCGAGATCGACGAGGCCTCGCGGCGCGCGCGGCTGACGAAACCGGACGCGGTCTCTCGCGAGCGCTACCTCTTCTACACGGCGTGCACGCGGCCCTCGCGGCGCCTCTATCTCGTCCGCGAGGCCTCGACCGACGACGGCTCCCCGCGCGAAGCGAGCCCGTTCTGGGAGGAGACTCGCGCGCTCTTCGATCCGACGGACGTGGCCCGCTGGACGAGTCGCAGACCCCTCGCGCAGCTCACCTGGGAGCTCGACAAGGCGCCGACCGAGCGCGAACGGCTCCGGGCCCTGAGCGCTCTCGCAGCCGCCGACCAGGACGATGCGCTCGCCTACGCGCACGCGAACGGCTGGGATCGCCGGCTCGACCGGGCGCTCGGCGCCTTCCTGCGGCCGACCCGGCTTACGGACCCGACACTGCTCGAGGAGTTGCGCGCGAAGGCGACCTTCTCGGTCACGGAGCTGGAGGTCTTCGCCGACTGCTCGTCGATGTGGTTCGTCGACCGGCTGCTCTCGCCGCGGACGATCGACGGCGAGGTCGACGCACGCCTGCGCGGCTCGGTGGCGCACCAGGCGCTCTACAAGTTCTTCTCCGGGCTCCCGAAGCGGATCGGCTCGGAGCGCGTCGAGCCGGCCAAGCTGGACGAGGCGCTCGAGTTCCTGCGCGAGTGCCTGGCCGAGGCGATCGAGGGCGGCGTCTGGATCGAGCTCGGCGACCTGCAGCGACGCGAGCTCGAGGAGAGCCTCTGGCGCGACCTGGAGCAGTTCGTACGCGAGGAGGCCGAGTCGCCGCTCGGGCTCGTGCCGCGCAAATTCGAGGTCGCGTTCGGGTCCGAGCGCTCCGCGCCCGAGCTGCAGAGCGGCCTCAAGGTGGACGGCTTCTCGCTCACGGGGAAGATCGACCGGATCGACGTCGACCCGTTCAGCGCGCGTGCGATCGTCCAGGACTACAAGTCGGGCAAGACTGCGCACTCGGCGGCGAAGATCGAGTCCGAGCTGCGCCTGCAGATCCCGCTGTACATGCTCGTGCTCCGTGATCTCGTCGGGATGGAGCCGCTGGGTGGCCTCTACCGCGCGCTCGCCGGCGAACGGAAAGCGCGCGGACTGCTGCGCGCCGAGGCGGAGGAGGAACTGCCCGGCTTCTCGAAGCGCGACTACCTCGGCGAGGAGGAGTTCTGGGCGCAGACCGAGCGCGCGAAGGAGCACGCCGTCCGGTTCGTCGAGCGCATCCGCGACGGGGACATCCGGCACGACCCCAAGGGCGGGTTCCCCTGTCCGAGCTGGTGCGACCTGTGGCCGATGTGCCGGGTGGCGAGGTCGTGACGGTGGTCGAGGACACCCGCGCACCGAACGCCGAGCAGCTCGCGGCGATCGACGCGCCCGGGCTCGTCTTCGTGTCGGCCGGCGCGGGGACGGGCAAGACGACCGTTCTCGTCGAGCGCTTCGTGCGCGCCGTCTGCGACCGTGGGCTGCCGATCGACTCGGTGCTCGCGATCACGTACACGGAGCGTGCGGCCGGGGAGCTACGCGGCCGCATCCGTGCCCGCCTCGCGGAGCTGGGCCGCCACGACCTCGCGCGCGAGCTCGACGGCGCCTGGATCTCGACCATCCACGGCTTCTGCCACCGGCTCCTGAAGGCGCATCCGTTCGAGGCCGCGGTCGACCCGATCTTCCGCGTGCTCGACGAGAACCAGGCGCGAGTCCTCGCCGGCGAGGCGTTCGACACCGCGCTGGAGGAGTTCTGCTCGTCCGCCGAGGCGGAGCGGATCCGCTTGCTCGCCACGTACGGCGCGCGCGGGCTGCGGCGGATGCTGACGGGGGTCTACGAGACGCTCCGCTCGGCCGGCCGCGACCTCGTGCTGGAAGTGACCGAGCGGCCGGGGCTGGACTCCCGGATCGAGGAGCTCCGCGAAGCGGCTCGGTGCCTCGCCGACGATTCCGGGGCTGCGGACGCGGCGCGCGAGGCCGGTGCGCGCATCCTCGAGTTCTTGGAGCGGCCGCCGCATGCCGAGCGGCTCCTCGACCTGTCCGACTTCACGCCCCGCGGCGGCAAGCGTGAGCGCGCCTCGACCTACGAGGAGGCTCGGCGCGCGGTCGAGCAGGGCGCCCTCGACGAGCTCGCCGCGCGCGACCGTGCCCTGCTCGAGAAGCTGCTGCGCCGCTTCTCCGACGCCTATGCGGCGGCGAAGGCGTCCGAGTCGGCGCTCGACTTCGAGGACCTCCAGCTGACCGCCCGCAATCTGCTGCGCGACCAGCCCAAGATCCGCGAGCGCGAGAGCTGGCGCTTCCGCTCGGTGCTCGTGGACGAGTTCCAGGACACGAACCGGCTCCAGTGCGAGCTGATCGACCTTCTCGCTACGGAGGATCTGTTCTTCGTAGGAGACGAGTTCCAGTCCATCTACCGCTTCCGGCATGCGGACGTCGAGGTCTTCCGCGAGCGGCGCGAGGCCTCGGGCGGCGTCCTCGCGCTCACGGAGAACTACCGCTCGCGACCCGAGGTGCTGCAGGTGATCAACCACCTGTTCTCCTCGGACTTCGGCGACGCGTTCCAGCCGCTCTCCGCGGCCGGGCGCTTCGAGGATCCTGCATTCGGCCCGGCGGTCGAGCTGCTCGTCACCGACAAGTCCAGTTACAAGGACACGGGCGTCCACTGGCGCGACGGAGAGGCGAAGCACGTCGCGGCCAGGATCAACGAGCTCGTGGAGTCGGGCGAGGCGACTCCCGGCGAGATCGTCCTCCTCTTCGCGGCCGGCACGGACGCCCGCCTCTACGAGCAGGCGCTCCGCGAGCTGGGGCTGCCCACGTTCCGGGCGACGGGCCGCGACTACTACCACCAGCAGCAGGTCGTCGACCTACTCGCCTACCTGCGGCTCCTGCACAACCGGTACGACGACGAGGCGCTCGTGACCGTGCTCGCCTCTCCGTTCGTCGGGGTCTCCAACGACGGGCTCGTCCTGCTCAGGCGCTCGGCGGAGAGGCGGCCGCTCTTCGTCGGACTCGAGCGCTCGATCCCCGCCCGGCTGTCGGAGCGCGACGCAAGGCTCATGCGGGCGTTCCGCCAGCGCTTCGATCGTCTGGCGAGCCACGCACCGCGTCTCTCGCTCGAGCGGCTCTGCGAGCGGATCATGACCGAGCACGACTACGACCTCGCCGTCCTGGCCCAGTGGGACGGCCGCCGGCGGTACGCGAACCTCCGCAAGCTCGCCCGCCTGGCGCGCTCGTACGAGGAGCTGCGCGGGCCGGACGTCGAAGGGTTCGTCAGATTCGTCCGCGAGCTCGACACCGTCGGGGCCTCCGAGCTGGAGGCCGTCGCCGAGGAGGAGGGCACGGACGTGATCCGGCTGCTCACGATCCACGGCGCCAAGGGGCTCGAGTTCAAGGTCGTCGTCGTAGCCGACGCGGGACGTCACGGCGCGTCGCGCGACGCCGACGAGATCCTGTGCCTGCCGGACGGACGCCTCGGGTTCCGCGTCGCCGACCCGTCGACGGGCACGCGTCGTCCGACCTCGGACTACCAGGAGGTGAAGGAGCTCGAGGACGAGGCGGCCGAGGCCGAGCGGCGGCGCCTCTACTACGTGGCGATGACGCGCGCGATCGACCGGCTGATCGTTTCCGGCTCGATCGACCCCGAGCGTGGGGGAGACGACTCGACGCCGATCGGCTGGGTGCTCGGCCGGCTCCAGGCGCCCGAGCTCGATGTGGCGGCCGGGGCTCCGGTCGAGATCGACCGGGACGGGGCGAAGCTCGTCCTGCGGGTCGACCGGTATGCGCCCCCGGCTCCCAAGCCCGCCGCCCCCGGCGACGACGAATCGCAGCTGGCCCTGTTCACGGTCGAGAACGGCTCGGTGTCGATCGCGGAGGCGCCGAAGCTGCCCGAGCTGCTTCCCGTGCCCGCGCCGCCGGAGAACCGCGTCCGCCGCCTCTCGTACAGCGCGCTCGCCTTGTTCGAGATGTGCTCGTACCGCTTCTACGCCGAGCGGATCGTCGGCCTGCGCGAAACGAAGCCGGCGTTCGGCGACGGCGGTCGCGAGGCCGGGCTGGCCGCGACCGAGATCGGCGACATGGCGCACGTGATCCTCGAAGGGCTCGACCTCGCCGACCCGCGGCCGCCGGAGGCGCTCGCGGAAGTCGTGCGCGCGCGGTATGCGACCGCGACCGACGAGGAGGTCGCGCGCATCGGGTCGCTCGTCAGCGCGTACTGCGACTCCGAGATCGCACGCCGCCTGGCCGCCCACCCGGGTGCGACCGTCGAGCGCCCGTTCGCATTCGAGCACGACGGCGTCCTCCTGCACGGGCGGCTCGACGTCTTCCACGAGGCCGACGGCAAGGCGCTCGTCGTCGACTACAAGACGAACGTCCTCGAGGACGCGTCGCCCGACGAGGTGGTCGAGCGCGAATACCGCCTGCAGCGCCTCGTCTATGCCCTCGCCGCCCTGCGCGCCGGCGCCGACGAGGTCGAGGTCGCCTACCAGTTCCTCGAGCGCCCCGACGAGCTGGTAACAGCCTCGTACAAGGCCGATGAGGCGTCGGCTCTGGAGGAGGAGCTGTCCCGCGCGATTGCGGCGATCCAGGCCGGGGACTTCCGTCCGACTCCGAGCGACTACGCCTGCTCGACCTGCCCGGCGCTCAACCTCGTCTGCGCCGGTCCGAACTTGCGTGACGCGTAGCTTCGTTACCGAGGCGCGACGGCGCGTCGGGCCGAAGCGTGACCGAATCCTGCCGATCATCCAGCGCCTCGCAGGCGCGCACCCGGACGCGACGATCGCGCTCCGCTTCCGCTCCGATCTCGAGCTGCTCGTGTCGGTCATGCTCTCGGCGCAGACGACCGACGTGAACGTGAATCGCGTCACGGAGACGCTGTTCCGCAAGTACAAGCGCCCTGAGGACTACCTCTCCGTCCCGGTCGAGGAGCTCGAGAACGACATCCGCCCGACCGGCTTCTTCCGCCAGAAGACGAAGTCGCTCCGCGGGACGATGAAGATGCTGATCGAGGACTTCGACGGCGAGGTCCCGCGAACGCTCGAGGAGCTGACGCGGCTACCAGGCGTCGCCCGCAAAACCGCGAACGTCGTCGCCTCCGAGCTCGGCGATACACAGGGAATCGTCGTCGACACCCACGTCCGCCGACTCTCCCAGCGCCTGGGGCTGACGCGTCAGGACGATCCGGTGAAGATCGAGCGCGACCTCCAGCGCATCGTCCCGCGCGAGTACTGGGGCGTCTTTCCGCACCTGCTGATCTGGCACGGCCGGCGCGTCTGCCTCGCGCGCCGCCCGCGCTGCGAGGAGTGCGTGCTTTCGGACCTCTGTCCGTCTACGCGCGTCGAGCCAGCGCGACCAGCAGGCCGCCGTCCTCGTCGTAGGCCGGGAAGAAGTCGGCGGTCACCGGCTGGGTGAGCCCGTTCCGTGTGCGCAGCTCGAGCTTCTCGTCGAGCCGGCGCACGCCCCACTCGCGCGTCAGCTGCGACGGGTTCTTGCCGTCGTCCCAACCGGTCAGCGAGAACGCCTCCATCACGTCCTTGCCCAGCACGTCGTTCTCCTGGAAGCCCGTGAGCTCGAAGACCCCGCGGCCGAGCCCGAGGATCCGGCCCTCCGCGTCGCAGACGACCAAGCCCGCGCTCGGGGCCGGGTAGTAGTCGTCGAGCAGTTCCCAGAGGAAGCCGAACCCGCAATGCCGGCACTGCGGCGTCCGCTCCGAGAAGCCCTCCACGCCGTCGACATCGACCGAGCGCTGCTTGCAGTTCGGACAGATGAACCAGGGCATCGCCCGATCGTAGCCTCGGCCCGTAGGCTCGCGAACCGATGACCGTCCTCTTCCTCTCGCTGCCCGCGTCGCGTTTTGCGTACCTCGTGCTGGGGTTGCTGATCGGCGGAGAGTCGGCCGGGATCCCGCTCCCGGGAGAGACGGCGCTGATCACCGGTGCGATCCTCGCGTCGCGGGACCAGCTCTCGCTGTCGATCGTGATCGCGGTCGCGGCGCTCGCGGCGATCATCGGCGACAACATCGGGTTCCATCTCGGCCGCCACGGAGCGCGCCGCCTGCTCGCGCGTCCTGGGCGCTTCGAGGCTCGCCGGCAGGCGTTCCTCATGCGCGGCGAGGCGTTCTTCGAGCGGCACGGTGGCAAGACGGTCTTCCTCGGGCGCTGGCTGCCTTTCCTGCGCGTCACCGCCGCGTGGCTGGCCGGAGCGCACGGCATGTCCTGGCCTCGGTTCCTCGTCTGGAATGCGGCCGGCGGCATCCTGTGGGCGATCTCGGTCGGGTCATTCGCGTACCTCGCCGGAAACCTCGCGGAGCGCATCCTCCACGACGCCGGGTACGTCATCCTCGCGCTCGTCGCGCTGGGCCTCGTCGCCCTTGCCGTCTGGTACGCCTACCGGCGGCCTAGATCCAGCGCTTCCGGCGGAAATAGATGATCTGCAGGATGGTCGTGACGATGATCAGGCTCCACGACCACCAGTAGCCGTACGCCCACTTGAGCTCGGGCATGCTCCTGATGAAGTTCTGCCCGTAGAGCCCGACGATGAAGGTCGGGAGGAGGATCAGCGACGCGATCACGGTCAGCTTCTTGACGACCTCGTTCTGGTCGATCGAGATTCGAGCCTGTTGGTAGTCACGGGCCGCGGCAAGCAGGTCGCGGGCGTACTCGATCGACTCCGCCGCCCGCAGGAGCTTGTCGTAGGTCGTCGCGAAGAGTCGCTCGATCTCCCGAGGAAAGACCTCGCGGGAGAAGGCGATCCGCCCCTCGACATCGATTCGGCCGTCGACGATCTCGCGAACGGAATCCCGGGTCGGGGTTAGCGTCTTGCGGATGTGCAGGAGGTCGTGCCTGAGCTCCGAGAGCCGACGCCGAGTCTTCTCGGCCGGCCACTTGTCGATGTTCTCCTCGAGCTCGTCGATCTCTTCGTCGACGTCGTCGAGCAGGTCGAGAAACCGCTCGGCGACGTCGTCGACGAGGTGGAACGCGATCTGGCCGGGCGGCAGCTCGTGCGCGTGGAGGTCGCAGATGTCGCTCACGCGTTCCGGCGGGAACGGCGGGCGGCTCCCGGGCGCCTTGCGGACGGTCACGATCCGCTGACGCGTGAGGACGAAGTCGACCTCCTGGTAGTAGACGAGATCCTCTTCGGGTACGGCGACCGCCACGAGGAGAATTCCCAGGACGTAGCTGCCGTGGCTGCGGATGCTCGGGCGGACGCGGGCGCCGTCTTCTTCCGCGGGCCGGAGGAGGTCCTGGACAACCTCGGGACGGATCCCGTCGGGGAGCTCCTTCCGAAGCGTCGTTTCGTCCGGATCGAGCAGATCGGTCCACGCGGACCTCGCCATCCCGGCCGAGGGTACTGCCGCGTTCGGCTAGACCGCTTCGGCTCTGGGCGCGGCCAGCGCCTTGTGCTCGTGCCCCTCCTCGGAGGAGAGCAGCCGCTCGGCGTCGAGCGCGGACATGGCGCCCGAGCCGGCGGCGGTCACGGCCTGGCGATACGTGTGGTCGACGACGTCGCCTGCTGCGAAGACGCCCTTGATGTTCGTCGCCGTCGAGCCCGCCTGCGTCTCGAGGTACCCGGCCTCGTCGTGATCGAGTTGGTCGAGGAAGAGTCTCGTGTTGGGATCGTGGCCGATCGCGACGAACAGCCCGTCGGCCTCGATCTCGGTGACCTCGTCGGTGTTCACGTCGCGCAGCCGGACTGCGCTCACCTTGCCCTCAGCGCCGACGACCTCCTCGACGAGGGCGTTCGTGACCCAGTCGATCTTCGGATTCGCCCTGGCGCGGTCGAGCATGATCGGGGAGGCGCGGAAGTCCTCGCGCCGGTGGACGATCGTCACTCTGTCGGCGAACCTCGTCAGGAAGACCGCCTCCTCCATCGCGGAGTCGCCGCCACCGGCCACGATCACGTTCTTGTTCCGGAAGAACGCCGCGTCGCAGACGGCGCAATAGGAGACGCCGCGGCCCTGCAGCGTGCGCTCGGAGTCGAGCCCGAGCTGGCGCGCGCTCGCCCCTGTAGCCACGATCACGGCCCGCGCGTAGTAGGCGTCGTCGTCGACCTCGACGCGGAACGGGCGCTCGGAGAAGTCGACCGCGGTCACGTCGTCGGTGATGTACTCGGCGCCGAAGCGCTCGGCCTGACGCCGGAAGTCCTGCATCATCTCGGGGCCGAGGATTCCCTCGGGGTAGCCGGGGTAGTTCTCGACGTCGCTCGTGATCATCAGCTGCCCGCCGAAGGTGATGCCCTCGATCACGAGCGGGTTCAGGTTCGCGCGCGCAGCGTAGAGAGCAGCGGTGTATCCAGCGGGGCCTCCCCCGATGATGATCAGGTCTCGTACGTCGTTGTCAGGCATCTCGCTCCAAAGGTTTGGGACCCTCGTGGGCCCTCACCCTATTCAACGAACCGGACTGCTTGAAACTTCCCTGCGCGGGTAGCACCATGAGCACCTGCGGCCATGAAACTCTTCTGCGGTTTTACCTGCTCAGCAGCGGTTCTAAGCCTGCTCGGGGCGCTCGCTGCACCCGCCCGTGACGCGGCGTCCGCGCAACGGGCTGTCCTGAAGGTCACGCTCGGCGCCTCGGTGACGAAGAGCTGGAACACCGTCACCTACACGACGCTGAACGGGTGCGACGTCTCGATCCGCTCGAGCGGCGTGCGGAAGACGACGCTCCGCAGCAAGCGCCCGACGAAGGTTGTCGTCACGTCCAGCGGGCGCCGAGTTTCCTACGCACCGACGGCGGTCAAGTTCGTAACGGTGGACGTGATCGGGAGCGGCGAGCAGACGACGACGTACGAGCCGCCGTGCCGGCAGCCCCCCGAGCATGTCACCTGTGCGCGCGCCCGCAGGCACGTGAGCGGCGTGGCCTTCGGGTTCTTCCGCAGCAAGCGGAACGAGATCTCGTTCCGGCGTGCACGGCTCCCCGCGGTCTCGGGCTCGTGCCCTCGCCAGTCGGCCACCGTGCGGGCGATCCTGCCGGGGCTGCACCAGGCCGAAGGTGGGATCTCAGAGGCGGACCTCACCAATCTCAGGGTGGCCGGTCAGACGGCGATCGGCAGCGCGGACGTCGAGAGCGACCTCGACGGAGACGAGGAGGGGCGTGTGACCGAGCGCGTCCGCTGGTCGTTGACGTTCGCGCGCTAGGCGATCGGCTCGCCGCATAGGTAGAGCTTCCCGCCGAGGTGTGCGGCCTTGCGGTGGATTCGATGCGGCTCGCGCTCGCTCGGCCGGAGCAAGTGGACGACATCTCGGCCGTGGGCGAAGAGAAACTCCGCGATGAAGCGGCGGTGGCAGCGGAGCCACGACGTCTCTGCGCACATGAAGCAGGGCGATGGGTAGTCGAGCGCTTCCCGGAGCGCGCGCTGCCACTCCTCGGTGCGCATCCTCGCCGCGTAGGACGCGAACTGGCCGAGGCAGGCGAACAGCTCCTCGCCGGGCTCGTCTCCGCGTAATCCGCCGAGCTCGACAGCGTGCACGTAGTCGATTCCGGCTTCCCCGACCGTCCCCGCCAGCACCGGCTGGTTGAACTGCGGGTTTCGGCGCGAGAACGGGTAGCGGCGGACGTCGACGAGCGTCTCGACGGACGCCTCTTCCAGGCAGGCCACGAGCTCGTCCGCGGCTCTGCGGCCGTGTCCGATCGTGAAGATTTCGCGCGCCACACGAATAGAATCGCCGCTTTCACGGGAAAGGAACCCGCATGGCCGAAACGGTGAGCTGGGGTGGGCTCCGCGAGCTCGCCGAGTTCAGAGCGGAGAAGGGCTGCGCGATCAGCCTCTACGTCGACCTCGACCCGAGCACGGCGCCGACCGCCGGCGACGTCGCCACGCGGATGAGCGCGCTGCTCAACGAAGGCGAGCGCCACTCCGAGGAGAACAACCGCGGCCTGACGCACGACCAGCGCATCGGGCTGCGAAAGGACTTCGAGCGAATCCGCGAGTGGTTCGCGAACGAGTTCGAGCGCGAGGGCGCACACGGGCTCGCGGTGTTCACGGCGGGCCTCGACAACGTGTGGCGGTCTCGCGCACTGATCGAGCCCGTGCCGGACCGCGTCCACGTCGGACGCGAGTTCCACCTCGCGCCGCTCGTGCCGCTCGTGGGTCGGGGCGACGGGGCGCTCGTCGCCTTCGTCGGCCGTGAGCGCGGCGACCTCTTCCGGCTGCACGCGGGGCGTCTCGACGAGGTCGCCGACCGCACCGAGGAAGTGCCCGGCCGCCACGATCAGGGAGGCTGGTCGCAGGCGCGGTTCCAGCGACACATCGAAAAGCTCGTCGCCGAGCACCTGCGCGACGTGGCCGGGGAGATCGACCGCCGCGTCAGGCGAATGACCGAGCCGAAGGTGATCATCGTCTCCGATGACGAGACCCGTGCCGCGCTCGAGGAAGTGCTCCCCGCAGCGACGAAGGGCGCGCTGGTCGGCTGGACGACCGCTGACGCGCATGCGTCGCCGAACGAGCTGCTCGAGCTGACGAGCCCGATCCTCGAACACGCGCGTGCCAAGGAGGAGGCCGAGCTCCTCGCGCGCTGGCGGGAAGGTGCCGGCCGAGGCGAGCGCGCCGCGTCGGGCTGGGAAGAGACGCTCGAGGCCGCTTCGGACGCGCGGGTCGAGATGCTCTTGTACGAGGAAGGTGCGAACAGCGAAGCCTGGCAGTGCCCGGCGTGCGGGCGCCTGTCCGCCTCAGGCGGCCGCTGCCCGCTCGACGGCACCGAGACAGAGCAGCGCGACGAGGGGCTCGACCTGGCGGTGCATCAGACCGTTGCTCACGGGGGCACCGTCTGGGCCGTCACGGCGCACGAGGATCTCGCTCCTGCCGGAGGAGTAGCGGCCCTCTTGCGATACTGAGGCCGATGGCCTCGCTCGCACGGTCCATTCTCGAAGAGCACCTCGTCCGCGGGGAGCTCACTCCGGGCACCGAGATCGGGATCTCGATCGACCAGACGCTCGCCCAGGACGCGACCGGGACGATGGCGATGATGCAGTTCGAGCTTTTCGGCCACGAGCGGGTCGAGGTCGAGACCGCGGTCATCTACGTCGACCACAACATCCTCCAGATCGACTTCAAGAACCCGGACGACCACCGGTTCCTGCAGGCCATGGGGGCCAAGTACGGCGCCTGGTTCTCGCGACCGGGGAACGGGATCTGCCACTACATCCACTGCGAACGCTTCGCGACTCCGGGCAAGACGCTCGTCGGCGCGGACAGCCACACGACGCAGTCGGGCTCGGCCGGGATGATCGCGATCGGCGCAGGCGGCCTGGACGTGGCCGTCTGCATGGCCGGACACCCGTTCGAGCTCCCCTGCCCGAAGATCGTCGGCGTCTTCGTCGAGAACGAGCTGCAGCGGCCCTGGATCCAGGCGAAGGACGTGATCCTCGAGCTACTGCGGCGGCGTGGCGTGCGCGGAGGGCGGGGCGCGATCTTCGAGTTCACCGGGCCGGGCGTGGCGACTCTGTCGTACACCGAGCGCGGGACGATCGCGAACATGATCGCGGAGCTCGGCGCGACCGGCGCCGTGTTCCCGTCCGACGACGAGACGAAGCTCTGGTTCGACGAGCAGGAGCGCTCGGAGGACTTCAAAGAGCTGGCCACCGGCGACTCGACGGGCGACTTCGACGAGATCGAGGAGATCGACCTCGCCGCGCTCGTCCCGCTCGTCGCGAAGCCGTCGAGCCCGGGCAACGTCGTCCCGATCGACGAGCTGGTTGGCACGCCGCTCACCCAGGTCTGCATCGGCTCGTCGGTCAACTCGTCGTACGAGGACCTTGCCGTCTGCGGCGCAGTGCTCCGCGGCAAGCGGCTCTCCGAGAAGCTGATCTCGGCGACCGCGACGCCCGGCTCGCGGCAGATCCTCGACCAGATCACGCAGTCGGGCACGTACGTCGACCTGCTGTCGGCGGGCATCCGGATGCTCGAGCCGGCCTGCGGCCCGTGCGTGGGCATGGGCCAGGCGCCACCCTCGGGCGCCAACTCGCTGCGCACGTTCAACCGGAACTTCCCGGGGCGGAGCGGGACGGCCGATGACAACGTCTACCTGTGCTCCCCGGCTGTTGCCGCGGCGTCGATGCTGACGGGCGAGATCGCCGACCCGAGGGAGTTGGCCCCGCCGGACATGCCCGCGCGCCCGCCCGCGCGCCCGGCGGTCGTCCAGGCGCACATCCTCGAGCCGGTCCCGGCCGACGAGGCCGGGTCGATCGAGATCCCGCGCGGCCCGAACATCAAGCCGCCGCCCGAACAGAAGGAGCTGCCTGACACGCTCGAGCTCCGCGTCCTGATCGTGGCGCCCGACGACATCTCCACCGGTGACCTGTCCCCGGACGGCGCGACCGTGATGGCCTACCGCTCGAACGTGCCCGCGATCGCGGAGTTCACGTTCCAGCACCGCGACCCGGAGTTCCCGCGGCGCGCGAAGGAGTGGGGCGGGGGCTTCATCGTCGCCGGCGACAACTACGGCCAGGGCTCGAGCCGCGAGCACGCGGCGCTGGCCCCGGCGCAGCTCGGCGTCCGCGCCGTGATCGCGAAGAGCTTCGCGCGGATCCACCGGCGCAATCTGATCGCGCAGGGGATCGTCCCGCTGCTGTTCAAGGATCCGTCGGGCTACGACAAGGCCGAGCTCGGCCAGACCTGGCGGATCTCGCGGCTGCAGGAGATCGCGGACGGCCTCGACGACGTGCCGGTCGAGATCGACGGCACGCAGGAGATCACGGTCACCCACGACCTGCTTCCACGCGAGCGCGAGATCGTCGTCGCAGGCGGACTGATCCGTTATCTGAAGCAAGAGCAAACCGCAGCAGCCTGAAGCGCTTCGTTCTCCTCGCGACCGCTCTTGCCGCGCTTCTCGCGGGCTGCGGTGGCTCGAAGCCCACGATCGAAGACGCGCGGCCGTTCGCGGACGCCTTCGTCCACCGGCTCGCCGTCATCGGCACGTGGCAGTCGATCGAGGCAGCGGTCGCCCCCGAGCTCACGCCTCAGATGCGGAACCTCCAGGAGCACATCCGCAAGGACGGGATCCGGAAGGTCGACGGTCCCGGAACGCTGCGGCACGACTGCCCACCGGCCCCGGCCGTCGATGCGGGCAAAGACTGCTTCGTCTACCGGCTCTCCGGCAGCCAGGTCGTGCCGCTCGGCGGCGCCCAGCCGCTGAACGCGCGTCTGCGAGTCTGGGTCGCCCGCGCCGGCGATCGCTGGGAGGTCATCAACTACGACTACGCAGTCATTCGTTAGCCCGGCTGAGGAGCAGACCCTCGGTTCGCTGACGTGCGAGGCGGCCCTTCGGGGCCGCCGGCAGCGAAGCGAGGCTAGGCGGCGTCGACGGCGCGGGGAAGCTCGTGCGTCTCCGCGGGTAGCTCGGCAGGAGCCTCGCCGGCCTGCTCGAGCTTCGACTCGAACCGCCCCAGCCGCTTCTGCGCGTCGACGAGCTTGTTCTGCGCTCGGCCCACGTGCGTCCCGACGAGCTCGAAGTCGTCTTTGAACTTCCCGAAGTCGGTCTGGAGCTGGGAGCAGTACGCCATGACCTCCTGCGCGTGCTGCTCGATCTGAAGGCCCTTGAGCCCGAGGACGATCACCTGCAGGTAGGCGGTCAGCGTCGTCGGCGACACCGGGAGCACCCGCTTGTCGTGCGCGTACGCGAGCAGCGCCCCGGTCTTCCCGCATGCGAGCTCGTAGTAGATCGCCTCGGACGGCAGGTACATGAAGGCGAAGTCGTACGTTCCCTCGTCGGGGCGGATGTACTTGGACGCGATCGCGTCGATGTGGTTCTTGACGTCGCGCGCGAAGAGCTTCTCGTGCTGCTGGCGCTCGATGTCGTTCTCCGCCGCGACCATGCGCTCGAAGTTGTCGAACGGGAACTTGGAGTCGATCGGGACGATGCGGTCGACCTTGATCACGGCGTCCACGCGCTCGCCGCTCGAGAAGCCGTACTGCAGCGCGTACGCCGTCGGCGGAAGCCTGTCGGCCAGGAGATTGGCGAGCAGGAGCTCGCCGAAGCCGCCGCGTGCCTTCGGAGGCCGCAGCGCGTGCTCGAGGCGCTTGAGGTCGTTCGCGCGCGCGAGGATCTCCTCGTTCGCGCGGCCGAGCTCGCCCAGCTGGCGGTGGATGTCGCCCGCCGTCTTCGTCGTGCTCTCCAGGCGTCGGTCGAGTGTCGAGGTCATCGCCTCGAGCCGCCGGTCGACCTCCGCGTTTCGTTCCGCCAGCTGCGCCCCGGAATCGGCCCGGAGCCCCTCCAGCTCAGCGCGCAGGCTGCGGACGAGCCAGACCGAACCGAAGGCAAGGCCGGCGAATCCGAGCAGGATGACGAGAGCGATCCCCATAGGACCGCAAAACGCTAGAGATGGGGTCGGACGGCGGAGGGCTTGGCGTGATGCCGCTCGTCGCCGGGGTGCGATGGTCGTTCCCTCGCAAGGACGCAGGGAGCCCGCGTACCTAAGGTACGTGGGCGACTGAGGACGCCGTCGAGGGGGCGAGCAGCGCGGCCCGGCGGCACAGTCTGTATCGCGCCAAGCCCTCCCTCGCTACGCGTCTTGCTGAGCGCGGTGCTCGGCCGCGTCGTCGCGTGCCGCCTGCGCCTGGTCCTCGGCCGCTTCGGCGCGGTCCTCGGCCATGCCCGCCTGCTCCTGATGCACGCCTTCCTCGCGGAGCGACTCGTCACCCGTCACGTCTCCGGTTGCCTTCTTCCCGCGGCCCAGCAGCTTGTCCAGAAATGACACAGTTCCTCCTCGTCGGGAGGCACGAGTATACGGCGGGTTCCAGACGCGGAACCGCCTGTGGCCGTTGCTACCATCGCCCTTCTTGGCCAAGAAACCACGCACGCCGCCTCCACCGCGTCGCCCGGTACAGGCTCCTCAGCAGCGACACACGCCCCGGACCGAGTCCGAGCGGCGCACGTTCATGTACGTGCTCGCCTTCGCCGCGCTCGGGGTCATCCTGCTCGTCGGCGTCGGCGCCGTCTTCGCGTTCGGCGGCGGCGGGAGCTCGAACGCTTCGAGCAGGCTCATCCAGACGGGCTCGTGCACCGAGGAGGAGTTCACGGGACTGCCTCCAGCGCACCTCCAGAACCCCGACGCGCCCACGAAGTACAACTCGTTCCCGCCCTCGAGCGGCCCGCATTACGCGCAGCCGGCTCCATGGGGCGTGTATCCGGACTCGATCAAGCAGACGATCCTCGTCCACAACCTCGAGCACGGCGGAGTCGTCATCCAGTACGGGCCCGGGATCAGCAAGGACGACGTCGACGAGCTGCAATCCTTCGCCCAGGACGATCCGTACGGGCTCATCGTCGCTCCCTACGCGAAGCTGAAGGACAAGATCGCCGCGACAGCCTGGAACGAGCCCGGGTACGACCAGAACCAGGACGCGAACCTCGACAAGGTCGAGCCCGGCCACGGCTACGTCCTCACGTGCTCGAAGTTCGACAAGGGGGCGCTCTCGAAGTTCAGGGACAAACGCCGCAACAAGTCCGGCGAGCGCTACGCCAGCATCAAGGACATGGCGCCGGGCCAGTAGGTCTCCCCAGGGCTACGCTTTCACGCGCCGGGGTGGCGAAACTGGTTATACGCGCCTGACTTAAAATCAGGTGTCCCCCCTGGGGGCGTGCGGGTTCGAGTCCCGCCCCCGGCATCGAGATTGTCCTGCTCATGGCCGATTCAGCTTGCGGTCGGTCGGCTTTCGACTTTGGCTCAGGAGCGGGATCGTGTCGCCAGCGCTCCAGTTGGGGACGGCGGTGCGTAGGACGGGTGGATGAGCCGGGGTTCCGTCCTCGAGTTCGAGGGTGAAGGTGAAGCCTGCCATTCGGGTCCCTCCTGTTCTCGGCTGGGACCGAAGCGGCGACTGCAGCGTATCCGCCAGCGTGGGATCTCAGTCTTGAAATGAGCGAGTTAGCCGTGCCACGCTTCACGGTGTGAAATCGCGGTTGCTCGTCCTCGCCACTGGGCTCCTAGTTGGCTCCCTTGTCATGGGTGAGGCAGTCACGAGCGACGCCGTCGCGGAGCGAACAGTCTCTCTTCCGACGAGCGGGCCGCCACCACCGCCGGGCTGCTCCGGTGGGGGGATCACGATTCTCGACAACGGCCCCGCAGACCCCTACCCATCGACGTGCAACGTCTCCGGGCTCATCGGCTCGATCGTCGACGTCAACATGCACATCAACGGGCTAAGCCACACCTTCCCGGACGACATCGACATGCTCCTCGTCGCTCCGAACGGAGACAACGCAATCGTCATGTCTGACGCCGGCGGTGAGTTCGACGTCGTCAACTGCGACCTGACGCTCGACGACCAGAGCGCGTCGCCGGTCCCCGACGAGACCCAGATCGCCTGCCCCGGGAACTACCAGCCGGCCGACTACCAGCCCGGCGACCCGTTCCCGGCACCGGCTCCGACTCCCAGCGGGAACGTCAACCTGTCGACGCTCATGTACGGCACGCCGAACGGCACCTGGTCGCTGTACGTCGTCGACGACACGGGAGTCGATGTCGGCTCGATCGTGAGCTGGTCGCTCGAGATCCTCACCGAGGGGCCGCCGCCGCATTGTCCGGTCGGCTCGACCGAGGTCACGATTGGCGACAACTTCTTCAACCCGTCGACAGTGAACGTCCCGCTGGGTGGGATCGTGTGCTGGCGGAACGTGGGCGAGGTTGTCCACACCGCCACGTCCGACACCGGTGTCTTCGACTCAGGGCCGCTGCAGCCGGGGGGTCTGGCCTACTGGTTCCCCTTCAACTCGGGCGGCACCTACCCGTATCACTGCGACTTCCATCTGCCGACGATGACCGGCACGGTGATCGTGGGCGGGCCACCTCCACCTCCACCTCCACCTCCACCTCCACCTCCACCTCCACCTCCACCTCCACCTCCACCTCCACCTCCACCTCCACCTCCACCTCCGACCTCCACCTCCACCTCCACCTCCACCTCGCCACCTCCGCCACCACCGCCACCTCCGCCACCACCGCCGCCTCCACCTCCACCGCCGCCTCCGCCACCACCGCCGCCTCCGCCACCTCCGCCGCTGCCTCCGCCACCGCCGCTGCCTCCGCCACCGCCGCTGCCTCCGCCACCGCCGCCGCCGCCACCGCCGCCGCCACCGCCACCCCCACCCCCCGTTGTCCGGTGCGTGGTGCCGAGGGTGATCGGCCTGAGGCTTCGCAAGGCCCGCACGCGGATCCGTGCGAGGCACTGCTCGGTCGGTCGCATCCGCCGTGCTCGCTCCAGGCGAGTGGGCCGCGTGATCGCCCAGAGCCCGAGGCCGGGGAGGAGGCTCGCACGCGGCAGCAGGGTGAACCTGGTGCTCGGCCGCAGATAACCAACGGCGCAACCGTTCAAGAGGTTCGCCGGGGTGGCAGCAAGAGTGGCAGCGAGACCCACCGAGACAGGCCGAGATGCCGTAGACGATCAGAACGACGAATAGGCCTGTTAAGCAGGAAAAACTCAGACCCACCGAGATAGGCCGAGATCAACAAGGGCGACTTAAAATCAGGTGTCCCCCTGGGGGCGTGCGGGTTCGAGTCCCGCCCCCGGCACTAGGAAACCGGCAGCAAAGCGTCCGTTGCGTCTGGACGGCGCCCTGGCGCCGGGCTTGTTAGGGTCAGCGACGCGCTAGGTGAGCCCGGGGGAGAGCCGCCCGCGATCTTGGGCGCGCCGGTGCACCAATTCACGGGCTCCTAGTGGAGGGAGGAACCATGAGACGTTTCATCCCGCTTGCGGCCGCCGTTACTGCGCTGGCCGGTTTGATCGTCGTGACCACGGCCGTCGGCGTCGGGCAACCCAGTCCGACCACCCCTGCCGCAAAGACACCTCGGTGGGTCACGCACGTCGCCCGCTACTCGGGCGGCATCTCGGGCGGCGCGCGCGCCATGCTGGCCTCTGACCAGGCGAGGACGGGCTCGGCGGGCGCAGCGCGTGCCCGGTCGGGCTCGCCCGCCGGAAGTCCCGGAAACAACGTCCAGATGAACGACGACAGTTACCCGCCGCTGCCTCAGAACGAAACGGCGGTCGCCTACAAGACGACGCACCCACAGGTCGCAGTCGCCGCAGCGAACGACTACGTCAGCGGCGGCGTCGTTGTGATGCGGACGTCGAACGGAGGGCAGAGCTGGTCGAGCACGCGAATCACGCCCCAGTTCTTCGGAACCCGAGACTTCTGCAACGGCGGAGACCCGGGAGTCGCGTACAGCCGCAGAGACGGCGCGTTCTACCTGTCACAGCTCTGCTTCTTCCGTGCGCTTCCGTACTCCGAGGTCCACGTCTACAAGTCGGTCGACGACGGCCGCACTTGGACGCCGGGACGTCAGGCTGCGGTCGCCGCGACCAACTTCGTGAACGGCCAGGTCGACGAGTCGATCTTCAACGACAAGGAGCTGATCGCCGTCGACAACAACTCGAGCAGCCCGCACTACGGCCGCATCTACGTCACGTACACCAAGTTCCACATCCAACCGGACGGGTTCAGCGACTACTGCCCGCTCCAGCTCTCGTACACCGATTCGATCCCGACGCAGAACCCCGCCCTGACGAGCTGGTCGCATACCGCCATCCAGCCGGACAATCCGGGCGGTGACGGGACCGGCTCCTCGGCGAACCAGTTCAGCGACCCCGTCGTCGAGTCGAACGGCACGCTGGACGTCGGGTTCGTCTCCGAGAACTGCAACGACTCGATCGACCCACATCTGCTCTTCCAGCGGTCGACCGACGGCGGGCAGACGTTCCTGGCCAACGCAGTGCAGATCGACAAGGCTGGGCAGTACACGGACTTCGACGACGGAACGGGCTCGGACACGATCCCGCCGACGCACTTCCGTGCGCCGAACACTCCGTCGCTGGCGTACAGCCCGCGGACCGGCAAGCTGCTGTTCGTCTACCAGAACAACATCAACCGTCCTGCGTCGGCGGCCGACATCTCGTACCAGACGTCGACCGACGGTGGACTGACCTGGTCGGACGCGAGCTTCCTCTCGACCGATTCATCAGGCCAGCCGGCCGCCAACGACCAGTTCTTCCCGTGGGCGGCGTCCACCGAGTCAGGGCGCTTCTACGTGATCTGGTTCGATCGCCGACTCGATTCCAACAACGTTCGCATCAACACGTGGCAGGCGGTGTCGGGCAACGATGCGGCGAGCTTCTCAAGCGCGAAGATCAGCTCGCAGGACTGGAATCCGAACGATGGGTTCTTCACGAGCGGCGCGTTCATCGGTGACTACAACGCGCTCGCCGCGAGCGACCAGCAGGTGTATCCGGTGTGGACGGACGGCCGCGACAATGCCAGGGGCGAGACCGGCATCGGCGAGACGGACATCTTCACCGACGCAAACGACCACTAGCTGACATCTCGTTAGAGCCGTGGCCCGGGCTCTCAGGTCCGGGCCACGGTTTCCCTGATGAGGAGGCAAGGTGCCGAGGTGGAGGTTATGACTTGCTCCCCGAGTCGGCTCGTGCAGGGCCAGGTAGAAATGACACCTGGTGACCCTTCCGGAGAGCCTCATCCCCTTCCGCTGGGCCGCCCCGGTGCTGGCGCTCGGCGCAGCGCTGCTCGTCCCATGGACGCTCGTGCTCGCCTACCGGCTTCCGGCGCGGCACACGAGCGACCACTGGGACCTTGCCTGGGTCGGGTTCGACATTGCTCTCGCCGCTGCCCTTGGCGCGACCGGCTGGGGCATCGCACGACGCGCTCCCTGGGCGCCCTCCGCGGCGGTGGTCGCGGCCACGCTCCTCCTCTGCGACGCGTGGTTCGACACCGTGCTCGCGAATGGACGCGGCGAGCAACTCGAAGCCATACTCGAGGCCGCGCTCGTCGAGCTTCCGCTGGCTCTTTTCTGCGTCTGGCTCGCCCGACACCGAGAGCAGACCGTAGAGGCCGTGCTGACCGCCCTTCGTCGAGGGCATCGCTAACCGGGTCGTCATGCGCGAGTGGGCCGGTGCCGGTGCCGAATCTTCGGTTTCGGCAGCTGCCCCTCGAGCCAGAGCGCGGCGATGCCCGCTCGCGGCAGGCCGAAACGGCGCTCGTACATGAAGTACCGCGGCTCCCAGCGCGGGAAGAACTTGGCGTTGAAGCGATAGAGACGCTCGATCTGAAACCACGTGTCGCCCAGAGCGAGGACGCGGCCGAGGGTGCGCTCGACGACCCCACTCGGATTCCGGATGAGGCGGGCGAACGCGGCGAAGTTGAGCGAGACCTCGCAGACCCCGCGCGCGCGCAGGTGGTCAATCGCTTCCACGATCATGAACTCGGTGAGCCCGTTGGGCGTCTCCCGCTGTCGGCGCATGAACGAGAGCGAGACAGCGTCGCGGCCATAGGTGGGGACGAAGTGGAGGAAGCCGCGGATCTCGCCCTGGTCGTCGACCGCGTAGACGACGAGTGTCTTCTCGCCGTGCGGATTCCGGAGCGAGTCCATGGCCATGCTGAAACCGCGCTCGGGGGCGCCTCGCCGCCAGTCCTGCGCGATCTCCTCGAGTCGGCTGACGACGGCCGGGTCGAGTGAGCCCAGCTCGCTGACTGCCGTCCTGTAACCAGCCTTGCGCAGCCGCGATACCGACTGCCGCACTTTCCGGATCGGACGCCCTTCGAGGCTGAACTGCCCGGTATCGACGATCGCCTCGTCGCCCATGTAAAGCGCGCGCAATCCGGCCTGCTCGAGCAGAGCGCGCGCCTCCGAGCTCACGCCGAGAGCGGCAAGCCTGAGCGAACGCTGCTCCGCGAATTCCACGAGCACCGGAAGCAGCGTCGCCACCCCTTTCTGCTCGCCTATCGGGTCGCCGGAGATCATCAGAACGCTGCTCTCGATCCGATAACCGACGAAGGCGGTCTCTTCGGGATTGAACAGGTAGTGCTTGTCGGTCCTCAGCTTGAAGAACGAGAGCGTGTCGGCGCCGTGCTCGCGGACGAGCTCCGCCGCCGCACGCCTCAGCTCAGGGTCGGGGAGATCTCTCGGTGCAGCCAGCGGCCGGAAGATCAAGTACGCGCCCACCAGGAGGGCGAGCAGCCCCGTGAGCCCGACCGCGAGTCCCGTTTGCGCGAGCTCGTCGTGGAACGCGAACGGCGCGGTCTGCCACAGGAGCAGGTCGCCCGTTGCGCGGACGATGTCCGAGGCGGACGCCGTCGCGGGAGCTGCGAACGCGACTGCGGCGAGCGACACGAGAAACACACCGGCGAGCAGGAGCGGCACCCGCCACACGGCCGAGCGCAGCGTCGCAGGCTCGTGACGGACATAGAACGACGAGCGACTTCCCCACAGCAATGCTGCTGCGACCGCCGTCATCGCAGCCTCTTCGACGTCAAGGCCCTTGACGACGTTGAAGACCGTGAGCGCCGCCATGAGCACGAACGCGATACGAAGCGCGCGCGAGCGGCGCCGGTAGAGGTAGTACGCCGTGATGAGCAGCGCGAAGGACACCGGCACCGCGAGCGCATGAGCCCCGCGCATGAGGGCAAGCGGCTCGAGGTGCACGAGAACATGGCCGCGCCAAGAGACGTTCGGCGTCACCGCGGAGACGAGGTCGACGATTGCGACGACGGCGACTCCGACGGCGGCGATCGCCGGCACATCGTCGAGATGACGCGACGGCCGAAACCGAAAGGGCCGCCGGTGCAGGCCGAGCCGCCAGGAAGTGGCGTCGCGCCGTGTACGCGTGAGATCGGACCAGTCCTTTGCGATGAGCCAGAGGCCGACCAGCGCGATCACGAGAGCTGGAACGGGAGTCAGCTCGCCCGCCATCGCCGCCACGGCGCCCCCCGTAAGCACCGCAAGGCCGAGATGCCACTCGTGGATTCGCCGTCGGAACAGGTAGACGCGCAGCCCTAGCCGGTGTCGGACGATCCTCAGCATCAGTCATACGTTTGCGTATCGATCCCCGCCGGGCATCGGTGACCCCACGGATCGCGCCCTGCGCGCCGTTCTCCGTGCCCTGGCTCCCCGGACGATCGAGGAGTTCGCGCACAATGGACGACCGTGAAGCTGCTCGTAGTCGAGGACGAGCCGAAGATGGCAAGGCTGCTGGAGCGTGGTCTGCGGGAAGAAGGGCACGCCACCGACGTCGTCAGACACGGCGAGGACGCGCTCTGGATGGCGAGGGCGGCGAGCTACGACGCGATCGTGCTCGACGTGATGCTTCCCGGGCTCGACGGGTTCGCCGTCTGCAAGCAGTTGCGCGAATCCGGAGTCTGGACACCGGTGATCTTCCTGACCGCCCGCGACGCCGTCGACGACCGCGTGCGCGGGCTGGACGCCGGCGCTGACGACTACCTGGTCAAGCCGTTCTCGTTCTCAGAGTTGCTGGCGCGGCTCCGCGCGACAACTCGCCGCACTCCAGCCGAGCGTTCAACGTCCCTCGAGGTCGGATCCCTGAGGCTCGATCCCACGGCGCGGCGAGCGTGGAGGGGCGAGACGGAGCTCGAGCTGTCCGTGAAGGAGTTCGCGCTGTTCGACCTCTTCATGCGCCGCCCCGGTGCCGTCCTCACGCGCGTACAGCTGCTCGAGGCGGCCTGGGACATGGGCTACGAGAGCCGTTCCAACGTCGTCGACGTCCACGTGCGCTATCTGCGCGAGAAGATCGACCGACCCTTCGGGCTCGCGTCGATCGAGACGGTGCGCGGAGTCGGCTACCGGTTACGTGAGGACGGCGGCGGTTGAGCAGGGTGCCGATCCGCCTCCGACTCACCCTGCCGTACGCCGTGGGGATGGCGCTCGTGCTGGCCGCGATGGGGCTCTTCGTCTACATCCGCGTCGCGGACACGCTGCTCAGAGACGTGGACCAGAATCTGCGGGCACAGGCAGCTGAGTCTGCAGCGCGGGTCGCCGAGGGCGAAAGCGTGCTCGATCCAGAGCCTTCGGCGACGCCCGCGATTCGCCAGCTTCTGAGCCCGAGCGGTGCGGTCCTCGCGTCGACATCGCGGGGGGTCGGCCCGCTCCTCCGTGGGCGTGACCTGGCCTCGGCGCGCCGAGGCAGCTCGGAACTTCGGAGCGGCTCGATCGAGGGCGTGGCCGGCGAGTGGCGCATCCTGACGCGTCCCGTGAGGCTCAAGAGCGGCCCGGCGACACTCGTGCTCGCGGCGTCGCTCGACCAGCGCGACCGGACACTGGACAGGCTGGTGCACGAATTCATCATCGGCGGCCTCGCGGCACTTCTGCTCGCCGTCGTGGCAGGGTACGCCCTCGCCGTCGGCGCGTTGCGCCCGGTGGAGGCGATGAGGCGACGCGCCGCGGCGATCACGGCACGGACCCCCGGCAGACGGCTGCCGGTGCCTCCGGCGAACGACGACCTGTCGAGGCTCGCGCGGACGCTGAACGACATGCTCGCTCGGCTCGCAGCGGCGCTCGAGCACGAGCGGCGCTTCGTCGACGACGCGAGTCACGAGCTGCGCACGCCGTTGGCGCTACTGAGAACGGAGGTCGAGATCGCGCTCCGCCAGCCCCGTTCGCAGGCCGAGCTCGAGCAGGTTCTTCGCTCCGTCGCCGAGGAGACGGAGCGGCTTTCACAGCTTGCGGAGGATCTCTTGCTGATTGCGCGTTCAGACAACGGCGAGCTGCCGATTCGCCGCGAGCGCGTGTCAGCGGAGGAGCTGATGAGCACGGTGGCCAAACGCTTCGCGCTGCGGGCGCTCGAACACGACAGTTCGGTCTCCGTGGAGGCGGCACCCGGCACGATGCTCGACGCGGACGCCGTTCGGATCGAGCAAGCCCTCGGCAATCTCGTCGAGAACGCGCTCATGCACGGCGCGGGCGACGTGTTGCTCGCCGCACGCGTCGAGGGCGACGGGGTCGGGTTGAGCGTGTCGGATCGGGGCGCGGGCTTCCCGTCAGACTTCGCCGAGCATGCGTTCGACCGGTTCAGCCGTGCCGACGAGGCCAGGAGCCACGGCGGCAGCGGCCTGGGACTGGCGATCGTCGACCTGATCACACGTGCGCATGGGGGGCGGGCCGAGGTGCGAAACCGTGATGGTGGCGGCGCCGTCGTATCCATCTGGCTGCCAACCGTCGTGCCTGAGCCAAAGGCGCTTGAGCCGGCGGCAAAGCTCGCCCCAAATTAAGCGACTCTTAGCGCCGCTTCATCGAGATTTCATCTCGCTCTGTTCCTCTTCCCGCGTGGACCGAAACGATGGCGATCGTGATGCGGCACGGCGACGTGCCGTCGAGGTGCGCGCACGGGCCGCGGACAGGGGGCGACGGCTGATCCTCGTCACAATCGGGCTGTCTGCGGCGCTGTCCGGTGCCTTCGCCGCGCTCGCAGCGGGCTCGACGCATACGAAGAAGGCTGCCCCACCTGTGCCGGCCACTCGCGCAACGGCTGTGAGCCTGCCTGCGCCGCATGCGACCGCGCCTTCGGCGACACCGCCGGGTGGTGTGCAAGCGGGTCCGGTTGCGCCTGCGGAACCGCCCGCGTCGACGATGGCACCACCGGTCGCGACCTCGGGGGGCTCGTGACGGCGCCCCACGCCTCGGCGGCGTTCGAGGCAATCGGGACCACCGCACGGGTCGTCGTCACTGACCCGGTTGCGCTGCCGGCGGCCCGCGCGCTCCTCATGCACGAGCTCGACGAGCTCGACCGCGCCGCGAGCCGCTTCCGCTCCGATTCCGAGCTCGTCCTGCTCAACCGGGCCCATGGTGAGGCGCGCCCGGTGAGCCCGCTTCTGCTCGAGGCGCTCTCGGTCGCGGTGCGGGCGGCGGAGCTGACGGAGGGGATCGTGAGCCCGATGGTCGGACGGACGCTTCGCCTGGCCGGGTACGACACGACGTTCGCTCTCGTCGCGGGTCGCGACGGCCGCAGGTTCGCCCCGAAATTCACAGCGGTTGTGGACTGGCGCCTGCTCGAGCTCGACGAGGAGCGGCAGACCGCGAGGATCCCGCCGGGTGTGGAGCTCGACCTCGGCGCAACAGCGAAGGCGCTGGCGGCCGATCGAGCTGCCGCCACGATCGCCCGCGCCGCTGGCTGCGGCGCCCTCGTCAGCCTCGGCGGCGACATTTCAGTGGCGGGCGCCGCCCCACCTGGCGGCTGGGCGATCCGCCTCTCCGACCATCACGCTTCGATGCCCGACGGGCCGGGGCCTGCGATCGCGATCACGAGCGGCGGCCTCGCCACCTCGAGCACCACCGCCCGACGGTGGCGCACCGCGAGCGGTGAGCTGCACCACGTCGTCGACCCCCGCACCGGCCGGCCGGCGCGCACGCCGTGGCGGACGGTCACGGTCGCAGCGGCGACGTGTGTCGACGCGAACACCGCGAGCACCGCGGCGCTCGTGCTCGGGGGAGAGGCGGTGGAGTGGCTGGACGCGCGCGGGCTACCGGCGCGCATCGTCGCCACGGACGGCGCGACGCTTCGCACCGGCGGATGGAGCTCTGATGCTGCATGACACTGCTCGCCGCGAGCAATTCGAAGGAGTTCTGGTACCTCACGCGAGGGACCGGGGTCGTCGCCCTGCTGCTCCTGACGGCCGTCCTGGTGCTCGGAATCGCCGGCACGGTTCGTTGGCAGAGACCGGGCTGGCCCAGGTTCCTCGTGGCCGACCTCCACAAGTACCTGACGCTCCTCTCGATCGTCTTCGTCACTGCGCATGTCGTGACGACGGTCGCAGACGGCTTCGCGCCGATCCGGCTCCTGGACGCCGTCGTGCCTTTCGCGTCACCGTACCGGCCGATCTGGCTGGGTCTTGGAACCGTGGCGTTCGATCTCCTGCTCGCGCTCCTCGTAACGAGCCTCGTGCGCGCGCGGATCGGCTACGGCTCCTGGCGGGTCCTCCACTTTCTCGCCTACGCCGCTTGGCCCGTTGCGCTCGTGCATGCCTTCGGCACGGGGAGCGATGGTCGGACCGGCTGGTTCGCGCTGCTCGGCTTCGGCTGTGCGGCGGCCGTCGGTCTCGCGGTAGCCGTTCGGGTGCTCCGCAGCGACGGCCCCGCCGGAGTCCGCGCGCTTGCAGGTGCGGCAACCGTCGCCGTCGCGCTGATCGTCTTCTTCTGGTACCGCGGCGGCCCGGCACAGCAGGGATGGGCGGCACGGGCTGGGACGCCAGCTTCGATCCTCGGCCAACACGCGGCGCGTCGGACGACGGTGCCGACGGCGCCTGCGCAACCGACGTTCAGCACACCGTTCGCCGGCGCCCTCGACGCGCGGCTCGCCCAGTCCAGGGACGAGAGCGGCGACGTCGGGATCGCCATCGCCGGCAACGTCCGCGGGTCGCACGTTCTGGGGATCCTCCACCTGACGCTCTGGGGAACGGCCACGGGTGAGGGCGTCACGATGAGCACGAGCCGCGTCACGTTTTCGCCGGTCGGCGTGAAGCCCTACGCCGGAACGGTCGTCGGGCTCGACGGGAACCAGGTCGTCGCCGACGTCACGGATCCGTCTGGTGCCTCGCTGCGACTCTCGCTCGTGCTCCGAATCGACTCCGCGAACTCGACCGTGACGGGCACCGTTCACGGAGGTACCGCGTGATGGGGGCAAGCGCCTGGGAGGACACGACGATGCCTGGCGCGGCGCCGTCCGGGCTGCCGCGGATCTTCGCCCGGCTCCCGCGCGAGGGCCGTGCGGCCACGCTGGAGGAGTACCTCGTGCAGCACGGACCGGTCCCGCGGCATCAGGATCTCCTCTCCGCCGTTGAGGCGAGCGGGCTCCAGGGACGTGGAGGGGCGGCATTCTCGACCGCGGTCAAACTGCGCGCGGTCGCCAGGTCGGGCCGCTGCCCGGTCGTAGTCGTGAACGCGACCGAGGGGGAGAGCGTCAGCGCCAAGGACAAGGTGCTGGCCCGCCAAGCGCCTCACCTCGTGCTCGACGGAGCCGCTCTCGCGGCGTCGGCTCTCGGTGCGAGCGAGGTGATCGTCGCGGTCGCTGAAAGCGCACGGAAGGAAACAGCGACCCTCGAGCACGCGATGCGCGAGCGTGCACACGCCGGCCTCGACGAGCAGATCCCGCTCGGGCTGGCGCGTATCACGGACGGCTTCGTCTCGGGTGAGGAGACCGCGGTCGTCAACGCGCTCAACGGAGGCCCCGCCAAGCCGACCTTCACGCCGCCCCGTCCGTTCGAGCGGGGCGTCGGCGGCGCGCCGACCCTCGTGCAGAACGCCGAGACTCTCGCCCACCTGGCCCTGATCGCGCGCTACGGCCCGGGGTGGTTCCGCGAGCTCGGGACGCCGGAAGAGCCCGGATCCGCGCTCGTGACGATCTCGGGCGCCGTCGGCGAGCCCGGGGTCTACGAGGTGGAGCTGGGCACGCCCTTACGGACATTGCTCGACCAGGCCGGGGGAACCGACGAGCCGCTCCGTGCGCTCCTCGTCGGCGGCTACTTCGGAACCTGGATCGATGCAGACGACGTCGATCAGCTCCGGCTCCTCAACGCAGACCTGCGTCGCGTCGGCGCGAGCTTGGGCGCCCGCGCAATCGTCGCCCTCCCCGCCAGCGCGTGCGGCGTCTGCGAGACCGCGCGGGCTGCTCGCTACCTGGCAGCCGAGAGCGCTGGTCAGTGCGGGCCGTGTGTCCACGGTGTCTCGGCCATCGCCGACGTGCTCGAGCAGGTCTCCGCCGGCCGGGACGATGCGCGCCGCTCGCGGCTGCCGCGCTGGCTCGCCGATGTGAACGGCCGAGGAGCCTGCCGGCACCCGGACGGCGCCGTCCGGTTCGTTGGGAGCGCGATGTCTGTCTTCGCAGACGAGTTCGAGGCGCACATCGGCCACGACCACTGCCGGTGGGACCGCCGTCGCGTCCTGCCGCTCAGCCACGTGCCGGCGGCGGCATGAAGTCGATTCGCGTCAACCCCATTGCCTGCGAGGGCCGCGGTCTGTGCGCCGAGCTCTTTCCCGAGCGCATCGTCCTCGATGACTGGGGCTACCCGATCGTCGACGAGACGCCGATCCCGCCCTCACTAGAGCACCACGCACGCCGCGCGGCGACGATGTGCCCCACGCTCGCTCTCGCCCTCGAGGAGAACGAGGAGCGGGCGAAGGCGGTCGCGGAAGGCGAGCGGCGACTCCATCGCTAGCGGCCGCAAGTGGCGTGGCGCCGCTGGCTAGAACTCATCTGCTTAGCGCCCTTTCGGGCTAGTGAGTGATGCTCTGCGATGGCTAGGAGGGCCAACGCGGTGGCAGCACAGCCTTGCCGGCTTGCGGCGAATCCACTCCCTGGCGACTTACGTACCTGTCTGGGGGAACGCAAACGTTCAAAGAGCAACTCTCGGGGTCAGCACTTCCCGGTAGGCGGGTCGGGGGAACTACCGACGCCCGCGCTCGCCCGGTAGCGGATCCTTCATCCGAGATGCCACGCATGTTCGCAGTTCTCGTCTGTGTCCTTGCTTCGCTCGTCGTAGCGGGCACGAGCGTCGCAGCTCCGGGCGGGGCTCCGTTCGTCCCGCGACGCCTCAGCCGGGCGACGCGGGGATCTTCGAAACCTGGACCGGATACCAGGCGGGTCGCTTCCTCGAAGCGGTCGTCTCGGCCGATCTGAACGGCGACGGGCACGCCGACGCGGCCTGGGCCAGACAGGACTTCGTCCAGAACCGTATGCAGGTGCAACTCAACCTGGGCGACGGGACGCTTGGCTCGTCGGTGAGTTACCCGGCGCAGTCGCAGTCCAACGACATCGCCGTCGGCGACCTCGACCTGGACGGCGATCCCGACCTCGTGGTGATCAGCGAGGGTGACAACCTCGCCAACAACGTCATCGACCTCTACTTCAACAACGGGAACGGCGGCACCTTCACGCGAACCACCGACCTGGGAGGCCATGGCCCGACGCGGCTGGCGCTCGCCGACCTCGATGGGGACGGCGACCTCGACCTCGCCCTCGCGAACTTCTGGAGCCAGGCCGGCGACGTGAGCGTGCTGCTCAACAACGGCAGCGGCGCCTTCGGGCCGGAGACCGTGTATCCGATCGGTTCCAGGCCCCACGGGATCACCGCGGCCGACCTCGACGGCGACGGTGACCGTGACCTCGCCGTGGTCCGGCAGAGCGACCCGACGGCCGAGCTCACACTGCTCCGAAACAACGGCGGCGCCGCGTTCTCGTCCGCCGGGACGCTCGAGCTCGACCTCTTCGCAGAGTTCCCGGTCGTCGTGGACGCGAACTGGGATGGCGACGGAGACCGCGACCTCGCGGTTTCCGGCCTCCGAGCCGAACAGGTCGACATCCTGGAGAACAACGGCAACTTCGCGTTTGCCGAGACGCTGGTTCCAGACGTATTCGCCTCCTTCAACCTGCGCGCCGCAGACCTCGAGGGCGACGGAGACACCGACATAGTGAGCGCCTCGTTAGGCAGTAGCACCGGCGAGCTCACGCTCCTGCGGAATACGGGAGGCGGCGCGTTCGCCGCTCCGGTTCAGATCGAATCCGGCAACAACCCGCACGACATGGATGTCGCGGACTACGACGGCGACGGACGGCTCGATCTGGCCGTGGCGAACAGGGTCACCGACACCGGCGCAATCCACCCGCAGCGGGAGGACGGGTCGTTCGAGAGCCCGCCGATCTACCAGACAGTCGGGCAGATTCCGCTGTCGGTCGCGACGGCGGACCTCGACGGCGACGGCGACATCGACGTCGCCGAGGGAAGCGGCGACCTCTTCGAAACCGCGCGCGTCGAGATCCTGCTCAACGCCGGCGACGGCACGCTCGTGCCAGCCGGGGAGATTCCGGCGTGCTCCATCTGTGCGGCCGGCGTCGTCCCGTACGTCCGGTCCGTCTTCGCCTCGGACCTCAACGGCGACGACGCGCAGGACCTCGTCTGGGCACCGGACGCCCCGCCGTATCCGTACGTCTACGCCCTCAACAACGGCGACGGCACGTTCGGGCCGATCAATGACATCCCCATCCAGACCTGCGGGACGGGCAAGGCCACGACCGCCGATGCCGACAACGACGGCGACCAAGACGTCCTGGTGCCAAACAACCGCAGCGGGCCGAGCGGGTTCTGCGAGTCGGTCGACGACACGGTCCGCGTCGCGCTCAACAACGGCGACGGGACCTTCGAGCCGGACTACGGCGTCACGGTCTTCCCGCTGCCCGAGATGGCGATTGGAGCCGATGTGACCGGCGACGGCACGACCGACCTCGTCAGCTCCTCGACGCAGGTCTCCGTTGCGATGGGGACCGGCGGAGGCGCGTTCGCACCGCCGGTGGAGTACGACGCGCGCGGGACGGAGCTGACCGGCCGGGACCTCGACGGCGACGGCGACATCGACGTGGCGACCTCCGACCTCAGCACCTCCACCGCCTACGTCCTCCGCAACAACGGCTCCGGCGTCTTCTCGCAGGTCACGCCCTACCCCGGCGAGGATATCCCGGGCCTCGCGAACGACTTCGCGATCGACGTCGGCGACATCGACGGCGACGGCGTGCTCGACCTCGTCGTCGCGAACCCCTCGGGCAACAACGTGGGCGTGCACTTCGGCGAAGGAGGCGGCGTCTTCGAGACCGAGCAGCTTCGGTACGGCGTGCACGGCTGTCTCACGGACCTGCGCCTGGTGGACATGAACGCCGACGGGAAACTCGACGTCGTCGGGCCCGCCTGCATCGGCTCGTCGTTCGCCACGCCGCGCGGCGTCACGGTGCTGCTCAACACGAGCGTGGGGCCGCCACCGCCACCTCCTCCGCCGCCACCTCCTCCACCTCCTCCACCTCCTCCGCCACCTCCGCCGCCTTCGCCACCTCCGCCTCCTCCGCCTTCGCCACCTCCGCCGCCACCTCCGCCGGCCCGCTGCCGCGTGCCGCGGGTGATCGGGCTCCGGCTCGGCCGGGCGAGGCAGCGGATCCGCCGGGCGCACTGCTCGGTCGGCCGCATCAGCCGCGTCCGCTCACGGCGCGTCGGCCGCGTCCTCCGCCAGAGCCCCAGGCCAGGGGCGCTCAGGCGCCGCGGCTTCCCGGTCAGGCTGGTCCTCGGGCGGCGCTAGGCGCGGCCCCGTACCTCGCGCCTCGAGAAGGTTGGGCGCTCAAAGTCACAGTGGTCGACGCCGACGGGTCCAATCCGACCGAGCTGCTCGAAGCCGGGAGCTGTTACTGCCTCGGCTTCTCCCCGGGCCTGGCCTGGTCTCCGGACGGGACGAGCATGGCGCTCGTGATCCCGGATCGGGGGAAGAAGCCGGGCGGGCTCTTCGTGATGAACACGGACGGCAGCGGGCTCCGTCTCGTGATCAAGGGACGGGTTTGGGGCCGCCCGGCGTGGCGACCGGCTCTCTGATCTAGCCGGCCAGAGCTACTTGAGGCGCAGCGACCGGACGAGGCTCCGCGTCCGACGTTGAGGCAACTCCGGCGGCCCGTCATACTCGGACGCATGGGGGGGACGATCCTGTGGCGCGCGTCCGCACGATGAGAGGGCGACGGGCCCGGCTCGCCGCTGCGGTCGGGCTGGCGGCCTTCGGGATCGCGAGCCTCGCTGCCGCGAGCTCTCTCGGTGACCATCGGGTAGCCGGGCCGCGACAGGCGGGCGCGCTCCCGCTCGGCAGCGCACCTTCCTCCGCCGGCGAGGCGCCGACGCACGGGGTCGCCCAGCCGCATCGGGGCCCTGCGATTCGCACGATGCCTCCGGGCCGCCCGCACTGGTACGGCAACAAGACGGTGGACGAGCTGCGCGGCAGCGGTGACGCAGAAGGGCTCCCGCAGGCGCTCCCCGCTCCTTCGAAAGACGGCGCGCTCCAAACACGCAGCCGCGGAAGGACGATCCCGGCGCCGATCGTCAGCTTCAACGGCGTCGGCAACCGCAACGGGCTCCTCCCGCCGGACACGAACGGCGAGATCGGGCCGAACCACTACCTCCAGATCGTCAACGTCTCGTTCGCGGTCTACAACCGCGACGGGAGCGTCGCCTACGGGCCGGCGAACAACAACCTCCTCTTCACGGGCACGCCGCTTTGCGGGACCCACAACCAGGGCGACCCGCTCGTTCTCTACGACCAGTTCTCGCAGCGCTGGCTGGCCTCGCAGTTCGCCACCGGACCCGACGGCAACTACGAGTGCATCTCCGTCTCGGCCACGAACGACCCGACCGGCGAGTGGTGCGGCTACGAGTTCCTCATCCACCCGACGAAGTTCGGCGACTATCCGAAGTTCGGCGTCTGGCCGACCCAGAACGCGTTCGTCATGACGGTCAACCAGTTCGAGGGCACGGCCTGGGGTGGGGCGGGGGTCTACGGCTTCGAGCGCGACCGGATGCTGGCCTGCGAGCCCGCGCGCTTCGTCTACGAGGACATGTACGACGTGAACCCGAACCTCGGCTCGTTGCTCCCGGCCGACCCGGACGGCTCCATCGCACCCCCTGACGGCGCGCCCATCCCCTTCGTCACGGTTCGCGACGGCGCTCCCGACGCGCTCAGCATCTGGAGCGGAGCGATCGACTGGAGCGCGCCGTCGCTCTCCGTCACCCACGACAGGGATCTCACGGTCGCGTCGTTCAGCTCGAACCTGTGCGGGGGCTCCTGGAACTGCATCCCGCAGCCGGGGACGACCGTCGGCCTCGAGCCCCTCTCGGACCGGCTCATGCAACGGCTCGCTTACCGCAACTTCGGCGGGTGGCAGACGATGGTCGTCGACCACACGGTCAACGCGGGCGGGAACCGCGCCGGAGTGCGGTGGTACGAGCTCACCGACCAGGGGAGCGGGTGGGCGATCGGCCAGCAGGGAACGTTCGCGCCCGCGGACGGGCTGCACCGCTGGATGGGAAGCGTCGCCCAGGACTCGAGCGGCGACATCGCGCTCGGCTACTCGGTGTCGAGCTCGACGACCTACCCGAGCGTCCGCTACACGGGCCGCCTCGCGACCGACCCACCGGGGGAACTGCCGCAAGGCGAGGAGACGATCGTCGCCGGCGGCGGCTCGCAGCTCAGTGATTCGAGCCGCTGGGGCGACTACTCCGCGATGTCCGTCGACCCGAACGACGACTGCACGTTCTGGTACACGCAGGAGTTTTACGCCGCCACGGGCAACGCGAACTGGCGCACGCGGGTCGGCGCGTTCCGCTTCCCTGGCTGCGGGCCGCCACCTCCACCTCCGCCGCCACCACCTCCGCCACCGCCACCTCCGCCGCCGCCGCTCTACGACCAGTACGACAACTCGACCGGCGGCGCGCTCACATCGCAGAACTTCGAGACCGACTTCGACGCGTTCGACAGCGAGCTCGCCGACGACTTCGTGGTTCCGGGAGGGGAGACCTGGTCGGTCGACGCCGTCGATGTCGCCGGCCTCTACTTCAACGGCCCCGGCCCTGCCGCGTCGGTCAACGTGCGCTTCTTCTCGAACGGCGCGGGCGACGTGCCCGGGACGCTCGTCGCGGAGCGACCCGCCCAGAGCTATGGTGGGGACGAGGGGAGCTTCGAGGTCGATCTCGCCTCCGCCGTCGAGCTCACCGGCGGCACGTACTGGGTCTCGGTGCAGGCGAACCTCGACTTCGCGCCGGACGGTCAATGGGGCTGGATGACGCGTTCCGTGCAGAGCGGGAACGGCGCTGCCTTCCGAAACGTCGGCGACGGCTTCGGCACCGGCTGCACGACGTGGACGAGGAATTCGGAGTGCGGCTTCGACCCGTTGGCGCCGGATCAGGTGTTCCGGCTGCGGGGCACGAACGGTCCGCCGCCTCCGCCTCCGCCTCCTCCACCTCCGCCGCCACCGCCACCGCCGCCGCCGCCGCCGCCGCCTCCTCCTCCTCCACCGCCACCGCCTCCACCTCCACCTCCACCACCTCCACCTCCACCTCCTCCCGCCGTGCGCTGCCGCGTGCCGCGTGTGATCGGGCTCAGACTCGCCCGGGCCCGCACGCGGATTCGGGCTAGGCACTGCTCGGTCGGCCGCGTGCGCCGTGTCCGCTCAGCGCGAGTCGGCCGGGTCATCCGCCAGAGCCCCCGGCCAGGCGCCCTGCGACCGCGCGGCGCCAGGGTCAACCTGGCAGTCGGCCGCAGCTAGTCGCGCCCGATAGGCCGAGAGCCGCACGGGCAACTAAAATCAGGTGACAGGAGGGCTGAGATGACAGAGAGCCGTCGAACAACGACCGAGGAAGCGCAACGCGTCGGCGACGAGATCGGAGTCGACTGGAGCCGATTCGACCTCGAGCAGTTCCGGGCGGGGATGGACGTGGAGTTCGAGCACGGCAGCCACGATCCGCAGACGGACGTGACCCACGACGATCCGATCGTCACGGGCAAGATCGCGCTCGCCCACATGAAGGAGTTCCCCGATTACTACGAGCGGCTGAAGCGAATGGAGAGCGAGGCCGAACGCGACTGGGCCGACAAGCCGCGCTGATCGAGGTGAGCAGCTAGCGCCTGAACCTCTAGTCGGCGGTCGCGCGCGCCTCGCGCCACACCGACTCGAGGAGCAGGAGCGGAACGGCGACTGGAAGCACCCACCACGCTTCGACGCCGTTGCGCCCGAGCAGCCACGTCAGCGCGAAGGCGACGGCGAGGCCGGCGGCGACCCGCCAGTCGTCGCCGACGATGAAGTTCCACCAGAAGCGGCCGAACGACCGGACGTACCTCATGCCCGCGCACCTGCGGGTCGGTACGCGAGCCGGCGCCGGCGGAGGACCCGCACGAGGATCAGCGAGACGAGGCTGACGTAGCCGATGACGGCGAGGATCGCGACATCGCCGCCCGGCCATTCGACGCCCGCGCCCTCGCCGCCCCAGAAGACTCCGAAGCTCGTCAGCAGGACCCCCACGACGAACTTGAGGGTGTTCTCGGGGACTCGCTCGAGTGGACCGCGTACCAGCAGTCCCGCGACGACCACGAGGACGCCCGCCGCCGCCGCGGCCGCCGCTGCGAGGCCGAGCCGACCCTGCGTCGCGCCGAAGCTGACGACGATGAAGGCTACTTCGAGCCCCTCGAGAAGCACGCCTTTGAACGCGACGGTGAACGAGTACCAATCGATCTGAGCCGAGCCGGAAGCCGCGACCGCACCGGCTTGCGCACGCTCGCGCGTAAAGGCCTCGGCCTCGTCGTGCAAGGGCTTGTAGCCGCTGGCACGCAGAATCGCCTTGCGGAGCCACTGCAGTCCGAAGGCGAGCAGCAGGGCGCCGACGACGAAGCGGAGAGCGTCGATCGGGATGTGCTGCAGCGCCGGACCCAGCCCGACCACGAATGCTCCGAGCACGAGCGTGGCGGCGCCCACGCCGAAGAGAGTCGAGCGCCACCCGCGAACGACCCCGACCGCGAGCACGATCGTCAGCGCCTCGACCGCTTCGACAGCGCTGGCGAGGAAGGTGGCCAGGAAGAGAATGACGTCGTGGCTCACAGCGGCGCAGCCTGCTGAGTGTGGCAGGTAACCGCTCGCTCGAGCTCGTCTCCGCAGTGCCTGGCGGCAACGGCGCTTTGGTCGTAACATCCGGCTCGTGAAGAGGCTTGCCCAGTCGTTCGTCCAGATGTCGCTCTGGAAGCGCGGCGCGCTCGCGTTCGTCCTCGTTCTCTGCGCGGCGATCGCGCTCGCTCCGTCGACCGGGCCGTCGAAACGGATCCCGAACGGCGTCCGCATCTCCGGCGTCAACGTCTCGGGGCTCGACGCCGGGCAGGCGCGGCAGGTGATCTCGGCGCGCTACGGCGTCCCGCTGCGCTTCCGGTTCGACCAGCGTGAGTGGACGGCGTCGCCGAAACGCCTGGGCATGAGCGCCGACATCGACGGGGCGGTCTCACGCGCGCAGAACGGCGAGCAGGGCGACGACATCGGAGTCAGCGTGGACGTGAACCGCGACGAGGTCCGCAGCTACGTCGCGAAGCTCGACGATCAGTTCGGCATCGATCCGGCGAACGCGGTCGTCACCGGGCTCGTGAACGGGCGGCCGCAGATCGCCGACTCGACGTGGGGGCGAGAGGTTCGCCGCCAGACGATGGTCCGCGCGATCGTGCGCACGCTCAGGACGCGAATTCGTCAGGCGGTGCCGCTCGTGATGAGGACGCTCAAGCCGAGCGTGTCGAAGACCGGCTTCGGCCCCGTGATCGTGATCCATCGGGGCTCGAACTCCCTCCAGCTCTTCAACGGCGAGACGCCGTGGCGCAGCTTCCGCGTCGCAACCGGCCGTTCGCAGTATCCGACTCCGACCGGCAGCTTCCGGATCGTCGACATGCAGACGAACCCGTGGTGGCGCCCGCCCGATTCCGACTGGGCGAAGGGCCTGAAGCCGATTCCGCCCGGCCCCGGGAACCCGCTGGGGACGCGCTGGATGGGCCTCAGCGCCCCCGGTGTCGGGATCCACGGCACGCCGGACGCGGCGTCGATCGGGTATTCGGCCTCGCACGGGTGCATCCGCATGCTGATTTCCGACGCGACCTGGCTGTTCGACCACGTCTCGATCGGCACGCCGGTCCTGATCGTCGATTAGATAGCCCTAATCGTCGCCATCGCGCTCGCGCTCTTCGTCCTGCCGACGGGCTGGGGCATCGTCGCGATCCTCACGGGTCTGACGATCGAGCTCGGCGAGGCGGGCTTCTGGATCCGCCGATCCAGGCGCGGCCCTCCACGGATCGGGGCGGAGGCGCTCGTCGGAGCCGAGGGAGTCGCCGTCGACGACTGCAGGCCGACGGGACGCGTGCGCGTGCACGGCGAGGCCTGGCGGGCGAACTGCGCGGAGGGAGTCGACGCCGGCGAGCGCGTAGTCGTGCGCGGCGTTTCGGGCCTCACGCTCGAAGTGCGCCGTAAATAGACTCAGATCGTGGCCTCGATCGACGAGATCTCGCTCGAAGAGCAGCCTCTCGAATGGGATACGCCGCTCTTCCGGACCGCAGTTGCGCAGTTCGAGGAGGCGCTCACGCACGCCGATGTCGACGCTGCCGCGGCGGAGCGCCTGCGCTACCCCGAGGCCGCGATCATGGTCAGCATTCCCGTGCGCATGGACGACGGGACGTGGTCGGTGTTCGCCGGCTACCGCGTCCTGCACTCGAGCGTGCTCGGGCCGACGAAGGGCGGGATCCGCTACGACCCGCACGTCTCGCTCGGCGAGTGCGCGGCGCTCGCGATGTGGATGACGTGGAAATGCGCGCTCCTGCGGCTTCCGTACGGCGGCGCGAAAGGCGGAGTGCGCTGCAACCCGCGTGAGATGTCCTCCGATGAGCTCCAGCGCATGACGCGGCGCTTCACCATCGAGCTCCTGCCGGTGATCGGCCCGGAGAAGGACATCCCGGCCCCGGACATGGCCACGAATGAGCAGACCATGGCCTGGATGATGGACACGTACTCGATGCAGATCGGCCACGCGGTGCCGGAGGTCGTGACCGGCAAGCCGATCTCGATCGGTGGCTCGGTCTTCCGCAGCGAGGCGACCGGGGCGGGCGTCGTCATGGTCACCGACCGTGCGTGCCAGCGGCTCGGCTGGAAGCTGGCCGAGCAGGGCTGCGTCGTCCAGGGGTTCGGCAACGTCGGTGGGATCGCTGCGCGTGAGCTCCGTGCGCGCGGTGCGAAGCTGTTGGCGGTCTCTGACATCTCCGGCGGCGTCTACTCGCCCGACGGTCTCGACTACGAACACATGAAGACGTGGGTCGACGAGCACGGGTCGCTCGCCGACTATCCGGACGTCGAGCACGTCTCCAATTCCGAGCTGCTCGAGCTCCCGTGCGACATCCTCGTCCTCGCTGCGCTCGAGGAGCAGCTGACGGCCGAGAACGCTCCTCGGGTGCAGTGCAGGCTCGTCTCCGAGGGGGCGAACGGGCCGACCACGATCGAGGCGGACGAGATCCTCGGCGAGCGCGGGATTCCCGTCCTGCCGGACGTGCTCACGAATGCGGGCGGGGTCACTGTCTCGTACTTCGAGTGGGTGCAGGATCTCGGCCGCCTCTTCTGGGACCGCGAGGAGATCCGCTGGAAGCTCGAGGAGAAGCTGAGCGACGCCTTCGACCGCGTGTGGGACCTCGCCGACCAGCGCGGCCTGTCGCTGCGGAGCGCGGCGCTGGTGGGCGCGATCCACGAGGTCGCCGAGGCGCTCGACTCCCGGGGGATCTATCCGTGAGCAAGGTGCGCGAGGCGATGGTTTCCGAGCCGCGGACGCTGGTCGCGTCGGCCCCTGCCACCGCAGCGGGAGAGCTGCTGGCACGGCCGGAAGTACACGCCATCTTCGTCAGCGACGACGGCGGCCGGCTCGTCGGGGTGCTGACGCGCAAGACGCTCGTTCGCGAGGTCGTGGCGCCCGGACGCGACCCGAAGGAGACGACCGTCGGCGAGATTGCGGAAGAGCCCTACTACACGCTCGACTCGGAGATGGACCTCGAGGAGGCGTTCCGGTTCCTGGAGGAGCACGACGCCGAGCGTGTGCCGGTCGTGGAGGACGGGAGGCTCGTCGGGGTGATCGCGCGCGAACTCGTCCAGCGGCGCCTGGCCGAGGACGAGCCGCCGGAGCCGCGGGAAGCGGCTTAACAGCAGGTGTAGGCGCCTGGCGGGGCTTCGCCCTCGATCGGCTCGGGCAGCTCGGCCGCCGCGAGCGCTGCACCGTCGAGGAGGTCGCGCTCGCTGACCTCGATCTCGTCCAGACCGAGGTAGCGCATCGTCTCGAGCAGGATCGCCGCTCCGGCGACGATCACCGGCGCTCGCTCGGGCTCGAGCCCTGGAACCTCACGCCGCTCGGCGAGAGGGAGGGCTGCGAGCCGTTCGAGCTGCGACTCGACCGCGTCCGCGCTCAGGCGGTGCCCGTCGACCCGGTCCGAGTCGTACTCGACGAGGCCGAGATCGAGGGCCGCGAGCGACGTGACCGTCCCCGCGACGCCGATACCTCTCTCGGCCCTCAGGTCGTGTTCCGATAGAACGGCGCGGATCGCGGCGCGCAGCGACCGGAGGTCGTCGGGAGTCGGAGGATCGCTCGCCGGGAAGCGCTCCGTCAGCCGAACGGACCCGAGGTCGGTGCTGACGCGCCCCTCCGTCCACGTCAGCTCCGTCGATCCGCCGCCGACGTCGATCAGGATCGTGCCGTCGTCCAGGCCGCCGAGCCCGCGCTGCGTCATCGCCGCCTCTTCGTCACCGCTCAGCAGCCGCGTCGTGAAGCCGTAGCTCCACTCGATCTCGCCCAGGAACGCCTCGCCGTTCTCGGCGTCCCGGACGGCGCTCGTCGCCACGAGCAGCGCGCGCTCCGCGCCAAGCGACTCGAGCTCGCGTCGGTACTCGGAGAGGGCATTCCGAACCCGGGTGATCGGCAGCGGCAGCAGCCGGTGGCGCGAATCGACCCCCTCGCCGAGCCGGGTGATGGTCGAACGTCGCGAAATCGACTCCACGCGCCCCTCGACGACGTCCGCGACGAGCAGACGAGTGGTGTTCGTGCCCTGATCGATGGCCGCAACGCGCATGGGACGGCCAACCTAGCAGCGGCTATAATTGCTGCACGCCGCGGGGTGGAGCAGTCAGGTAGCTCGCCGGGCTCATAACCCGGAGGTCGCAGGTTCAAATCCTGCCCCCGCTACTGAAAGGCCCCGGAAACGGGGCCTTTGCTTTGTCGAGAAGCGGTTCCAGGGAAACTCGCGCTAGGTCGAATCGATGCCTAGGCCGTGACGGGAACGCCTTCGGCGAGCGCGGCGGGAAGCTCGCTTCGCGAGTCGAGCCCAAGCTTCCGGAAGACGCTCGTGAGATGACCTTCAACCGTGCGTGCAGTGATGAACAGCATCTGTGCGATCTCACGGTTGGTGAGGTCCTGGCTGGCGAGCTCGGCGATACGGCGCTCGCTGGCTGTCAGAGAGTCGAGCCCTCTGAGAACGACCCTACGCGGCCGCGCGCCGGTGGTTCGGAGCTCGGTCTCAGCGTGGTCGGCGAGCGGCCCCGCACCGGAGCGGCACGCGGCGTCCAGCGCCTCGCGGAGGAACTCTCTCGCTTCGGTGCGGCGATTACGTCGCCGAAGCATGGCGCCGAGGTCAGCGAGGGCGCGAGCGCGTTCCAACTTAGCCTCGCCGCGCTCGAACGCGTCGACGGCCTCACGGAGCAGAAGCTCTCCGCGCTCGCCTCCGGCGACGACGCCGGCCGCGCGCTTTGCGACGCCTAGTGCGCGCGGCGCGCCGAATGCCCGGGCGAGCTCGAGCTCGTCTTCTGCGAGGAGTCGTGCCGCCTCGGGGTCACCGAGCGCGAGATGGGCGAGCGCGGCATGCGATCGCCAGGGGACGAAGCTCGGGCAAGTGACCAACGCTCGCGTCAGTGGTACGCCAACGGCGAGGAAGTCTTCGAGCCCTTCGGCGACACGGCCCTGTTCGACCCGCAGCCGGCCGCGGGCGAGGCGAAGAACCGCGGCGGTGACCGATCCGCTCTCGGCTTCGGAGTCGAGCGGCTCGAGCGCCTGTTGTGCCGCGTCGAGGTCGCCTTGATCGACGAGCGCCTCGACGAGCACACCGCCGTTGAGAACGCGGTACATGGTCGGTGCCGGAAGCTCGGCCGCGGCGAGCGCTGTCCGGGTGTCTCCCTCGGCGGCGCTGAGATCACCCCGTCGAAGTGCGAGCATGCCGCGGTGAGCCAGGCCCACGGCAAGCCGACTCCCGTCGCCGGTCGACCTGGCCTGCGCGATCGAGTCGTCGAGCAGCGGCCGAACCTGGTCATACCGCTCGGCCCAAAGCAGCGAGAGCGTCGTCTGCGAAAACCATGTAGCGAACGAGAACCATGGCCTGTCTTGCGAACGCGAGGGTGTGCTCTCTGCGGCCAGAAGCGCCCTGCTCGCGAGGCCCGCGCCGACGTCGGCAGGCTCGTTCGTAAGAATGGAGATTAGCGCGGCTGCGGCCAGCAGCTCGGGCGGCGCCGTCGGATCGCTGGCGGCCCGCTCGCGCAACGTCTCGCGGCGGAGGGCTACCGAGGGTGCGGTCACAGGGTCGTTCATCCCCGCGACCACGGCTGAAGCCTCGAGCAGGAGGGCGAGTTCCGACTGGTGAGGATCGAGCGACGATGACGCGCGATCGAGAACGTCGACCGCCTCCTCGAAGCGTTGGGCGCGGCTGAGCCCAAGCCCCAGCACCATGGCTGCGCCCGCGGCCGCCGCTGCGTCCGGCGCAGCGTCGACCGCCTCTTGTAAGTGCTCCGGCCAGCCGGGGAGCCCGGCGCTGGCCTCGGCCATCCCGAGGTCGAGGAGCAATGCCGACCGGTCGCCCGGTGGCGGGGGCTCAGCAAGTACTCGGCGCAGGAACGCGGCCTCCGACTCGTGAGCGCCCTGCTTTCCCGCCACGGACGCGGCCTCGACCAGCCGCTCGACGACCCAGTCATCGCCGGCGGGTTCGCTCATGAGCAGGTGATTTGCGACGCGCTCGTGCGCGCCCGGTTGCTCGGCGAGCAGTTCTGCGGCACGGCGGTGCCCCTGCGAGCGCTCTGCGCTCGTGAGCTCCGAGTAGATACCGCTGCGGACGATCGGGTGGCTGAACGTGAGCGGCCGGCCGGACTCGAGGATCCCCGCGGTCGCGAGCAGTTCGGCTGCCTCGGCAGCCTCGTCCTCTTCGAGGCCCGCGAGTCGGGCCGCTGGGAGGAGGTCGCTTTGCTCGAGTACCGCCAACGCCTGAGCGAGACGCGCGCCATCCTCCGGCAGCCGACGAAGCCGGAGGCGGATCGAGCGACCGACCGTTCGTGCACCGATTCTCTCGACCTGGCGGGCAGCGTCTCCCGTAGGAGCGAAGCCTCCTTCGCCCAGTGCCTCGACGAGCTCGTGCATCAAGAACGGCGTTCCTCGCGTTGCTCGTACGCACGCGTCGACAAAGACTGGATCCGGAGCCTCACCGAGCCTCGACTCCACGAGCTGGGCAACGCCTGCTCTCGTCAGAGGAGGGAGGCGGACCACTACAGTCGATGGATCGGTGGTCACCGTCGCAAGCAACTCAGCATCGGTGCCATCCTCGCGAGGGCGGGTTGCCAGGATGAGTGCGACGTCCAACTCTTCGAGACGCGTGAGCAGGAACGCCAGGTAGCGGAGAGACGGGGCGTCTACCCAATGCGCGTCGTCGACGACCACGCAGAGAGGATCCACCGCGGCCAGATTCGCGCACAACCAGTAGAGGCCGTGGAGGATCGCGAAGGACGGATCGACGCCTGACGAGGGCGGGCCGTCTCCGGGCGGTGTGCCTGGTAGTCCGAGGAGGCCGGCCGCGACGCCGGCCGCGGCTTGCAGCAGATCGGTGCGCTCGAGCTCCGATGCCTCGGCCAACGGCGGCTCGAAGAGCTGACGTACCACTCCAAAGGCGAAATCGCGCTCCAGCTCGGTTCCCCGCGCCCGGAGCACGCGCATTCCGCCATCTGCGGCCACGGTCCGCGCCGCTGCGAGCAAAGCCGACTTGCCAATCCCCGCCGGCCCTTCGATCACAAGAAACGTTCCGTGTCCTGTGCGAGCTTCGCCCAGCGCCGACTCGATCCGCGCCAGCTCCTCGCTCCGTTCGATGAGCTGTCGGGTGACCGCGGCCTCTGTCATTTCCGTGAGCCTAGCGCCATACGCCACAAGTCCGGGCTGGTACGCGGAAAAAACAGGGGGGTGACCACGGTGCGAACGCCGGCCACTGCCCGCACCATTCTCGGAACAGGCAAATCACTGGGCCAGCCGCGCTCACTCGAGAGGGGACGTGAACAGACGAAGGTCCTCGTTCGGCGTCCTGATCTGTGCGGACCGGCTCTGCACGAAAGCCCACCCACCTGGAAGGAGCATCGAATGAGCACGTCCTTGGATCCCACCATCGCCACCGAGCTCGCTGGACAGGTCTCCGGACCGGTACTTGGCCCGAAGGACGCCGGGTACGACGAAGCTCGGGCCCTGTACAACGGGCTCATCGACCGCCACCCCGCCCTGATCGTCCGCTGCCGGACGAGGGACGACGTCGTCGAAGCGCTCGCTCTCGCCCGCCGCGAGGGGCTGGAGGTCTCGATTCGCGGCGGCGGGCACAACGTCGCCGGGCGCGCCGTGACGGAGGGTGGCGTGATGATCGACCTCACCGAGATGAAGGGGATCGAGATCGATCCCAACAACGCAACCGCGACGGCCGAGGGCGGCGTGATCTGGGCGGAGTTGAACAGGGCCGCGGCGGAGCACGGCCTGGCCGTGACCGGAGGCCTGATCTCGACGACCGGTATCGCCGGTTACACGCTCGGCGGCGGCCTCGGCTGGCTGATGGCCAAGCATGGGCTCGCCTCCGACAACTTGCTGGTGGTCGAGCTCGTGACGGCCGAGGGCGATCTGCTCCGCGTCGACGAGGCCTCGCACTCGGATCTCTTCTGGGCGCTTCGCGGAGGCGGGGGCAACTTCGGCGTCGCGACGTCGTTCACCTACCGCCTGCATCCCCTCGGCACGATCGTCGGCGGGCTGATCGCCCATCCGCTCGAGGCCGCGCCGGACATGCTGCGCTTTTACCGAGACGCGGTGGCGGACGCCTCCGACGATCTGAGCGTGTTCGCAGGACTCGTGCACGCACCGGACGGCTCCGGCGCCAAGCTGTCGGCAATGGTCGCCTTCCACACCGGAGATGCGGCTGAGGCGGAGCGGGACCTCGAGTCGTTCAAGACCTGGGGCTCTCCGCTGGTGGTCGAGGTCGGCACCATGCCCTACCCGGCGATGAACACGATCCTCGACGCCGGCTACCCGACCGGGTCGCTCAACTACTGGCTCTCGAGCTTCACGAGCAGCCTCTCCGACGAGCTGATCGACGTCGCGGTGAGCCGTTTCGCGACGGCACCCTCGCCGATGATGGCGATCTTGTTCGAGCACTTCCACGGGGCGGTGACGCGCGTCGGCGTGAGCGAGACGGCAGTGCCCCATCGCGAGGGAGGTTGGAACCTCCTCATCCCGTCCGTCTGGACGGACCCCGCCGACACGGAAGCGAACGTCGCCTGGACGCGCGAGACGTTTGCCGCGCTGCAACCGCAGTTCGGGACGGGACGACGCTGGCTCAACTACCTCGGCGACGATCAAGCGGAGGATGCCATCCACGCGGCCTACGGACCGAATTACGACCGGCTGAGAGAGGTCAAGCGGCGGTACGACCCGGACAACGTCTTCCACCTCAACCACAACATCGCCCCGGAGCCCGACGCCTGATGGGAAAGTCCGGGGGGTCTCCACGGTGCGAATCACCGTCCCGGCCTTCGAGGATCGAGGTCAGATCCTGGGCTCGATCACGAGCTCATCACCGAGAAGGAGGCAAGTGACATGAAAACGATCAGCCGCACGCGCGCTTTGCTACTCGCGGCAGCCGTTGCCGCAGCGCTCGCGGCGACGAGCAGCGGCTCGGCCGCAACGGCCAAGACCGTAACGGGCACGGTCGGTCCCGGCTTCACGATCCAGCTGACCATGAACGGCAAGAAGGTCACGAAGCTGAAGGCCGCGACGCCCTACCGCTTCGTCATCAAGGATCGCTCGAACATCCACGACTTCCATCTGACTGGACCCGGCCTCAATCGCGTCCTCAGCAGTGTGGAAGCCACAGGGACGAAGGCCTTCGTTCTGAGACTCAAGAAGGGGAGCTACCGCTTCGTCTGCGACCCGCACTCCGGGATCATGCACGGCCGCTTCCTGGTCTCCTGAACATCACTACCGAGGGGCGGGGCACTTGTCTCGCCCCTCTGACCGCCGTCGTGCGCTCGCCGTTCTCGTAGAGCCGGCACGACCAGAGCCTGCATTCACGGGGGGTGGGCCGCAAAACACAGGGGGATCGCCACGGTGCGAACGCGGATCCGCTGCGTCCACGATCGTCGAGCAAGCCACTTCACGAGCCGCCGCGCGGCTCAAACGAGAGGGGACGTGCACAGATGAAGAACCACATTCGGACAAAGGAATCTCGCGCCGTGCTGCTGGCGGCTTCGGCGGTGGCCATTGCCGTCGTCGCGGCCGGCGCAGCTGGGATTGCGGCCGATTCGGGAACTGCTGCGTCCACGGCCTGGTCGGTCAAGGCCTCCCAGGCGAAGAAGGTCAGGTTCGAGCGCCCGAAGCTCAGGCACCGCGTCCTGACGATCACAGGCACCAAGGCGAGTGACAAGATCGCGCTTCGCCTGAGAGCTCGGAAGCCCGGCGTTTTGCAGGTCGACGTCGGCAACAACGGCTCGGCCGACTTCAGTTTCAAGCGCAATCAGGTTGCGCGGATCGCCGTCGATGCCCGGGCCGGCGACGACCTCGTGCGTATTGACGAGCGCAACGGCGTCTTCACCAATCGCATCCGGACGACGATCGCCGGCGGAGCCGGGAACGACAACCTGCTCGGAGGCTCCGGAGCGGAGACGCTGCTCGGTGGCGACGGCAACGACACCCTCGACGGCAACGGCGGCAACGACCGGGCGCTGCTGGGCGCCGGTGACGACGTCTTCGTCTGGGATCCAGGCGACGGCAGCGACACGATCGAAGGTGAGGCCGGCGCGGACACGATGCGCTTCAACGGCGCCAACATCGCCGAGCAGGTCGATCTGTCGGCGAACGGCAACCGGCTTCGGTTCTTCCGTGTCCAGGCGAACATCACGATGGACACGGCCGGCGTCGAGCGGGTCGACTTCAACGCGCTCGGCGGGGCGGATCAGGTCACGGTGAACAACCTGACCGGCACCGACGTCGGTGCGCTGAACGTCGATCTAGCCTCGTCCATCGGCGGCGCGCAGGGCGACGGCGCGGCAGATCGCGTAGTCGTCAACGGCACCGCCGGCAACGACACGATCGACGTCAGTGGGAACGCCTCCGGTGTGGCCGTCTCCGGACTGCGGGCAGCGGTCGCGATCCAGCACCAGGAGCCGACCGATGAGCTCGCGGTCAACGGACTGGGCGGTGACGATCACATCTCGGCGACTGCGCTCGCGGCCGGGGTGATCTCGCTGACCCTCGACGGCGGCGCAGGCGGCGACACGATCGCCGGGAGCCCGGGTGTCGAGCTACTGCTCGGCGGCGACGGCAACGACACCCTCGACGGCAACGGCGGCAACGACCGGGCGCTGCTGGGCGCCGGTGACGACGTCTTCGTCTGGGATCCAGGCGACGGCAGCGACACGATCGAAGGTGAGGCCGGCGCGGACACGATGCGCTTCAACGGCGCCAACATCGCCGAGCAGGTCGATCTGTCGGCGAACGGCAACCGGCTTCGGTTCTTCCGTGTCCAGGCGAACATCACGATGGACACGGCCGGCGTCGAGCGGGTCGACTTCAACGCGCTCGGCGGGGCGGATCAGGTCACGGTGAACAACCTGACCGGCACCGACGTCGGTGCGCTGAACGTCGATCTAGCCTCGTCCATCGGCGGCGCGCAGGGCGACGGCGCGGCAGATCGCGTAGTCGTCAACGGCACCGCCGGCAACGACACGATCGACGTCAGTGGGAACGCCTCCGGTGTGGCCGTCTCCGGACTGCGGGCAGCGGTCGCGATCCAGCACCAGGAGCCGACCGATGAGCTCGCGGTCAACGGACTGGGCGGTGACGATCACATCTCGGCGACTGCGCTCGCGGCCGGGGTGATCTCGCTGACCCTCGACGGCGGCGCAGGCGGCGACACGATCGCCGGGAGCCCGGGTGTCGAGCTACTGCTCGGCGGCGACGGCAACGACACCCTCGACGGCAACGGCGGCAACGACCGGGCGCTGCTGGGCGCCGGTGACGACGTCTTCGTCTGGGATCCAGGCGACGGCAGCGACACGATCGAAGGTGAGGCCGGCGCGGACACGATGCGCTTCAACGGCGCCAACATCGCCGAGCGCGTTGCCGTGGTGGCTGACGGGAACCGCCTGAAGTTCTTCCGTGCCCCTGGCAACGTGGCGATGGACACGGCGGGCGTCGAGCGGGTCGACTTCAACGCCCTCAGCGGGCCCGACAGCATCACGGTAAGCGACCTGACGGGCACCGACGTCGGCACGGTGAATCTCGATCTGGCGTCGACGCTCGGCGGGGGCCAGGGCAACGGCCAGGCCGACCACGTCATCGTCGAAGGCACGAACGACGGGGACGGGATCCGCGTCAACAGTGACGCCTCCGGCGTCGTCGTAGCCGGACTAAGGGCCGTCGTGGCGATTCGGCACCAGGAGCCGGCGGACGCGCTCGCCGTCGACGGTGTCGAGGGCAACGACGACATCGCGGCGGCCGGCCTCCCGGCTCAGGCGATCGGCCTGGTGCTTGCCGGAGGCCCTGGAGACGACGAGCTCTTCGGCGGCCAGGGCGACGACAGGCTGGTCGGCGGAGACGGCAACGACACGCTCGACGGTAGCAAGGGCAACGACATTGCCCAGATGGGCGCCGGCGACGACACGTTCGAGTGGGATCCCGGCGACGGCAGCGACACCGTCGAAGGCGAGGATGGCTCCGACACGATGAGCTTCATCGGAGCCAACATCGCCGAGAAGATCGATGTCTCGGCGAACGGAGACCGCGTGCGGTTCTCCCGCGACATCGGCAATGTGACGATGGACACCGCCGGCGTCGAGCAGATCGACTTCGAGGCTCTCGCTGGGGCCGACCTGGTCACGGTCAACGATCTGACTGGAACCGACCTCCGAACTCTGCAGCTCGACCTCGACGGTGCGGCTCCCGGCGGAGGCGACGGTGAGCCCGACCGCGTCGTCGTCAACGGCACCAACGGCGACGACGCGATCAGGGTCTTCGGCGACGCACAGGGCGTGAACGTGAAAGGCCTCGCCCCCCTGGTCGAGATCCTCCACCCCGAGGGCGCAAACGACCGCCTCGACATCAACACACTCGACGGCAGCGACACCGTGGACTCCAGCGGCCTCGCCGCCGGCACGATCCAGCTCTTCGTGGACGGCGTGCCCATCCCGTAGCCGAAACCGCGGGGGCCCCTGTCCTGGGGCCCCCGCTGAAGCTGCGGGCTTTACGGCCTTCGATACGACATCGACCACTCTCACGGAAAGGAACTCTCATGAAGCGCAACGTCTCAAGATCGAAGCCGATGGTTGACAGAGCCCCCAAGCCAGCGTGTGTCGTCAGCAACGGCGACCGGTCGTCACCCCCAACCGTCCACCGGGTCGGCGCGCCGACTCGAGAACTGGCTCAGCGGCGGAGCGGGTCGGTCGAGGTTCTCCTCCTTTGGCACCCCGAGAGCCACCGGGTGGAGCTCGCCGTGCGCGACGTGGCAACCGGCGCCGGCTTCCGCCTCGAGGTCGCGCCGGGCAATGCGATGGATGCGTTCTACCACCCCTATGCCTACGCGGCCAGCGAGAGCTCGTGCCGAGAGGTCCGAGCCGAGATGAGGATCGTCGATGGCTAGGATCGAACGCTTACAGGAAGCGACTGCGTGCTCGCCGAGCGCGACCGCCGATCGCCAAACCGCCGGTGGTCGCTGCAAGCGCTTTGCAAGCATCGGGCTTCCGCCGCGATGTCACCGTGTTCCGCCTAAATGCATCGGCGGTGGGCCAATCTGGCTAGCAGTCCGCATTTCTGGGGAACGCGGCGGAACGCGGCTGCAGCTCTGGCGAGGCTCATAACCCGGAGGTCGCAGGTTCAAATCCTGCCCCCGCTACTTCCAAAGGGCCCTGGCAACAGGGCCCGTTCTCTTGAGCAAGGCCGTGCGCGACACTACTCGGGTGCAACCCGAAACGCGTTACGCCAAGAATGGCAACGTCAACATCGCCTACCAGGTGGTCGGTGACGGTCCCCCAGACCTCGTCGCGGTCGATGTCATCTCGCACCTCGAGCTGGATTGGGAAGTTCCTTCCAAGGCTCGATTCTTCACGCGGCTCGCTTCCATCTGCCGGCTGTTGAGAGTCAACCAGCGGGGCACCGGCATGTCAGACCGGGACGTGGGCGTGCCCACGCTGGAGACGCGCATGGATGACATCCGCGCCGTTCTCGATGCGGTCATGTCGGAGCGGGCGGTGCTCTTCGGTCTCGGTGACGCCTCCCCGCTCTCCGTGTTGTTCGCGGCCACGTATCCCGAGCGGACCGCGGGACTGATCCTGATGAACGCGTCGCCGCGCTTCGTGAAGAGCCCTGGGCTGCCCTGGCTTCCCACGCGAGAAGAGACCCAACGACAGGCGGACGATTTCGAGCGTCGCTGGGCGGATCCCGGCTTCGCCGACGAGTACATCGGCATGGTCAACCCGAGCGCGCACGACGAGGAGCTCAAAGACATTGCCCGGTTCTTTCGGCTCAGCGTCAGCCCCGGTGCGGCCGCCGCTTACATCCGGATGAACATCGACGTGGACGTGTGCGACGTCCTTCCACTGATTCGCGTGCCGACGCTGGTCATGCACCGGAAGGACGGGGGAGCATGGGACATCCGCGGTGGCCGCTATATGTTCGAGCACATTCCAGGCGCCCGTTTCGTGGAGTTGCCCGGCGCGGACTTTTCACCCTCGCTTGGCGAGCAGGAGCCGCTGTTCGCCGAGCTGGAGCGCTTCCTTGCCGACGTCGTCGCGGGCACGCATCCCGAGATCGAGCCAGACAGGGTGCTGGCCACGGTCCTTTTCTCGGACATCGTCGGGTCGAGCGAGAAGGCGGCAGCTCTCGGCGACAGGGCCTGGCGAGAGTTGCTCCTGCGTCACCACGACCTGGTCCGGCGTCAGCTGGTTCGCTTTCGCGGCCAGGAGGTGGACACGGCCGGTGACGGCTTCTTCGCCTCGTTCGACGGCCCGGCCAGAGCCATCCGCTGCGGGTGTGCCATTGCCGAGGCCATGCCGGAGCTGGGGCTCGAGGTGCGAGTCGGTTTGCACACGGGCGAGTGCGAGCTCGTTGACGGCAAGGTGGCCGGCATCGCCGTGCACACCGGAGCCAGAGTCGCCGCGAATGCGCAGCCCGGCGAAGTGCTCGTCTCCTCGACCGTCAGAGACCTCGTCGCCGGCTCGGGGCTGACCTTCGAAGACCGCGGCTCGCATGAGCTCAAGGGCATTCCCGGCGAATGGCGACTCTACGCCGTCGCTACGCAACAGCGCTCGAAGCGGACGAACTAGGCTGCGTGCTCCCTGACTCCGCAATCCCGCTTCACCCAAAGATGGAGGATTCAATGCCAGAGGAACTCGCCCGCGATCGCCTTCCGATACCGGATCAGCCGTACGCGGGGCCGGTGTACGAAGACGCCAGCGACCCGGATGCGAAGTTCCCGCCGATCGAGCCGCTGCGGCCGCCGGCCGGCGCTCCCAACGTCCTCATCGTCCTGCTCGACGACACAGGCTTCGGCGCTTCCAGTGCCTTTGGCGGCCCCTGCGCGACGCCGACCGCAGAGCGGCTTGCGGCAAGCGGCCTGAAGCTCAATCGCTTTCACACCACGGCGCTCTGCTCGCCCACCAGACAGGCGCTCCTCACCGGACGCAACCACCACACGGTGGGCATGGGCGGCATCACGGAACTCGCGACGTCGGCGCCGGGATACAACTCGATCCGGCCGAACACCTGCGCCCCGCTCGCAGAGACGCTCAAGCTCAACGGCTACTCGACGGCCCAGTTCGGCAAGTGTCATGAGGTGCCCGTGTGGGAGACGAGCCCGCTGGGTCCGTTCGATGCGTGGCCGACGGGGGGCGGCGGCTTCGAGCACTTCTACGGCTTCATCGGCGGAGAGACGAACCAGTACTACCCGTCGATCTATGAAGGGACGAGCGCCAGCGAGCCGCCAAAGACGCCGGAGGAGGGCTACCACTTCACCGAGGACATGACGGACAAGGCGATCGCCTGGATCCGCCAGCAAAAGGCGCTCACGCCCGACAAGCCGTTCTTCGTCTACTTCGCGCCCGGTGCGACGCATGCTCCGCACCACGTCCCGGAGGAGTGGTCGGATCGATACGCGGGCCGCTTCGACCACGGCTGGGATGCGCTCCGCGAAGAGATCCTGACGCGCCAGAAGGAGCTCGGAGTCGTGCCGCCGGAGACCGAGCTGACGGCGCGACACGAGGAGATCCCCGCCTGGGATGACATGCCCGAGGAACTCAAGCCCGTGCTCTCCCGGCAGATGGAGATCTACGCCGGCTTCCTCGAGCACACGGACCACCACATCGGCCGCCTCGTCGACGCGCTCGAAGACGTGGGCGCCCTCGAGGACACCCTCGTCTACTACATCATCGGCGACAACGGCGCGAGCGCCGAGGGGACGGTCAACGGAACCTTCAACGAGACCTTCATGTTCAACGGAGCGAGCCAGCTCGAGACGCCGGAGTTCATGGCCTCGAAGATCGACGAGTTCGGTGGGCCGCGGGCGTACAACCACTACGCCGTCGGGTGGGCGCACGCCATGGACACGCCCTATCAGTGGACGAAACAGGTCGCCTCGCACTGGGGCGGCACTCGGAACGGCACGATCGTGCACTGGCCGGGAGGGATCCGCGCGCGTGGAGCGGTGCGGCAGCAGTTCCATCACGTGATCGACGTCGCGCCGACTGTGCTCGAGGCTGCCGGGATTCCGGAGCCGAAGTCGGTGGACGGTGTCGAGCAGAAGCCGTACGAGGGTGTGAGCATGCTGTACGCCTTCGACGACCCCGACGCCGCCGAGCGGCACACGACCCAGTACTTCGAGATGTTCTGCAACCGCGGGATCTACCACGAGGGCTGGGCGGCGGTGACCCGCCATTCCACTCCCTGGGTGGTCGCTGAGCTGCCTCCGCTCGCCGACGACGTCTGGGAGCTGTACGACACCAACTCGGACTGGAGCCAGGCTCATGACCTGGCTGCGGAGCTGCCGGAGAAGCTCGCCGAGCTCAAGCAGCTGTGGCACGACGAAGCGGTGAAGTACAACGTGCTGCCCCTCGACGACCGGCGCATCGAGCGCTTCAACCCCGACCTCGCCGGCCGGCCTCAGCTCGTGCGGGGGAGCTCGCAGCTCTTGTTCGGCGGCATGGGCCGCCTCTCCGAGAACTCGGTGATCAACATCAAGAACAAGTCGCACTCGGTGACGGCCCTGCTGCAGATTCCGGAGGGTGGAGTCGAAGGTGTGATCATCGCCCAGGGCGGCGCCTTTGCCGGCTGGAGCCTCTATGTGAAGGGCGGGAAGCCGAAGTACGTCTACAACTTCTTGGGCCTGCAGCTCTTCACGGTCGAGGGCGATTCGGAGATTCCGGCCGGCGAGCGCCAGGTGCGAATGGAGTTCGCGTACGACGGAGGCGGGCTGGCGAAAGGCGGGACGGTCACGCTCTACGTCGACGGCAATGCGGTCGGAGAAGGCCGCGTGGAGGCGACCCTGCCGATGGTCTTCTCCGCCGACGAGACGTGTGACGTCGGCTCGGACACCGCCTCGCCGGTAACGCCCGACTACACGCCCGAGACCAGCCGCTTCACCGGCGAGATCGAGTGGGTCCAGATCGACATCGACGCGGCCTCGGAGGACGTCGACCACCTGATCGCCCCGGAGGAGCGCCTGCAGCTCGCGATGGCACGCCAGTAGCGTGGCCGACTCCTGCTGCTCGCCGTCGAGCGGTCGGTCGGTGGAGGCCCGGCCGCGGGTGGAGATCGCTCGGGGCGGCGGCGCCGCACGGGATCTTCTGCCGCTCGACGGTGGCGTGTTCGCGATGGGCAGCGCCGATCGCTGGGCGTATCCCGACGACGGAGAGGGCCCGGTCACCGAGGTGGAGGTGTCCGCCTTCTCGATCGGCGCCTACGCGGTCTCGAACGACGATTTCTCCAGCTTCGTGGAGGAGACGGGCTACATCACGGACGCGGAGCGCTTCGGGTGGTCGTTCGTCTTCGCAGGTCTGCTCCCGGACGACTTTCCGCCGACGGAAGGGGTCGTGCACGCGCCCTGGTGGCGCAAGGTCGAAGGGGCAGCCTGGCGGCATCCAGAGGGGCCGCACTCGTCGATCGCGGAGCGACTGGACCACCCCGTCGTCCACGTCTCCTGGGACGACGCGAGCGCGTACTGCGCCTGGAGCGGTACACGGCTTCCCTACGAGGCGGAGTGGGAGTTCGCGGGGCGCGGCGGGCTGGCTGGCAAGGCCTTCCCCTGGGGTGACGAGCTCGAGCCCGACGGCGAACACAGGATGAACGTCTGGCAAGGCGACTTCCCCGGGCGCAACACGGGCGCGGACGGCTTCGTGGGGACGGCTCCGGTCGACTCCTTCCCTCCCAACGGCTACGGCATTCACAACATGACCGGCAACGTGTGGGAGTGGACCGGGGACTGGTTCCATCCGACGTTCCGAGAGCGCGACAAGAGAAGGGATCCCACGGGGCCGCCAAACGGAACGAGCAGGGTGCAAAAGGGTGGCTCCTACCTCTGTCACCACTCCTACTGCCGGCGCTACCGCGTCGCGGCGCGGCAGGGCTCGACACCCGACTCCTCCAGCGGGAACGTTGGTTTCCGCTGCGCCGTTGACGGTTGAACCCTGGGTCTACCCGCTCACGCTTCGTCGCCTCAGCTCCCGAACAAGACCGCGTCCCGAAGGCGAAGGCGTATGCGCGGTGCAGCTCGGTCCCGTCATCGGGGGCCTGGCGTAGGGCTAGCTGTGCCCCAGACGGGGTGAAATAGTCGTCGAGCACTCAGCCCGCCTACTCGGAGGAGGATCATGAGACACCTGCGTCGATTCCGCCCGTCGCCGGCGATGGTTGTCGCCTGTATCGCACTCGTGTTCGCCACGACCGGCGCCGGCTATGCGGCCGGCATGCTCGGCCCGAACACCGTCGGCACGAAGCAGCTCAAGAAAAACGCCGTCATCTCGTCCAAGGTCAAGAACCGGTCGTTGCTTGCAGTGGATTTCAAGGCCGGCCAACTCCCACGAGGGCCCAAGGGCGATCCGGGCGCACCTGGCGCCCCTGGGGCACCTGGCCAGCAGGGTCCCCCAGGCCCAGGGGCGCAGTGGGCGGCGGTCAACGGCAATGGAACCATCGCGCGACAGTCGGGCGGAATCGCGGCGGTTCGGAATGTGGCCGGAGCTTACGTCGTGACCTTCCCCGAGGAGGTCTCACGCCACCTCGTCCTTGCCAGCCCGGCGCTGGTCAATGACAACACCACGCGAGGAACCGTCATCGCTGGGCCCTGCGTGGATTTCGGGGGGTGCGGGGCGCCAAATACCGCGAACAGCGTCGCCGTCTTTACGTTGTCAACGACCGGCAGTCAGCAGGATCACTCGTTCTTCGTCTCGGAGATGGGGCCGAACTCAACGACGGCTTCCATTCCCGCGCGTGGACCGGCGAGGCCGGAACGGCTCGACTCTCGGTAGCTATCGACCTGCACGGGTCAGGTCTTGCGTCGGCAGGCGCAGGACCTGACCCTGCTACTAGCCGCGCCCGATCCACTCCTCGCCGTCGCTCAAAGGCCCGCGTGCCGGTCGTCGACAACGAACACCACGTGGTCTTACGAGTGACTTGTTCGCTCCGTGCGCCCGCGGCATACGCTGGCGGGCGTGCTGTGCAGCGCCTGTGGACGCGACAACCTCGCCGGTGCGCGCTTTTGCCAGGCCTGCGGCGCGCTGCTGACCGCTGAGTCGCTGGTGATGGCGGCGGCGCGGTAAGCGCCCCAGCGGCGGCGATCGCACTCCCCACTGAGAAGGAACACGTCGTGGCGGCCGCTCGTGGCCGGGAGCGGCTGCTCGAGCTTGGTTCCGAGATCGATCTGCGGCAGCGCGAGCTCGACAGGGAGACGTCCAACTGACAAGCGGCGTGGCCCGGAAACAGTGTTCCAAGCCACGCCGCCAGGTCGTGCCGGGCTCGACTAGGTGATATAGCCGGCGACGCGAGTCAGAGCGTTCGTGATGTTGCCCGCGAGCAGGGCAAGGGCGCCGAAGACGGCGATCGTGATGACAGCAAGGACGACGCCGTACTCGGCCATCGTCTGCCCGTCCTCGCGGTAGAACAGGTTGTAGAACTTCTGCATAGCAGACCTCCATGAGAGAAACGACGCTGACGGACCGCGTCTTGTTGAGCTCCCAAGTCATCGACCCGGTCACCAGCACGCGAGATCCCTCGGCGAAGGGATCCGAGCTACGCCAGACCGTTAGGCGGTGCGACGTGCCCTCGGTCGCTCGAGACCGCGCCTCGCTGGCGTCTTACGCGGCCGGCTCGGGGCTCGCCGGCGGCGCCGGTGTCGGTAATAGCAGCAGCAGATGGCTGTCGACGATCGCCTGCGCGACGTCCACCAGCTTTCGGCCGTTGTGCTGCGAATGGTCCCGGAGCATCTGGAAGGCGCCGTCGGCGTCGATCGCATGCCGCGCCATCAGGATTCCTTTCGCCTGCTCGATCAGCGCCCGCCGTCCGAAGGCCCCCTGAAGGCTCTGGTACTCCGCGAAACGCTGGAGCGTGATGTCGATCGCGCTCTGCAGTTCGGCAGCGTCGCCGTCCACGATGTAGGCGAAGACGCCGCGCTTCGCCGCTTCCCGGACGTATTCGGGATCCTTGGAGTGCAGCAACGCGATCACGGGGCATGCTGATTCACGCACGATCTCCGTGATCAGGTCGAGCGCGTGCTCCGAGCTCAGCCCGAGACCGACCAGGGCTACGTCGGGCCGCTCCCTCTCGGTAGCCGCTCCAACCTCCTTGACGTAGATCTCGCGAGCGATCACCTCGTGACCCAGGCCGATCACGACCTGCGCAACCAGCTCGAGCCGATCGCGCCTTTCGTTCGCGATCAGGACGCGAAGGTGCTGCGGCTTACCCTCGGTACTCGTCACGAGGACCCATGCGCTTGCAGGCGCACCGAGACCTCCGACCCTCGAATGTCAGCCGTTGTCGGCGAGACCAGCAGCTCCACTCCACCCCCGTGAGTGATCGAGGAACAACTCGAGTGTATCCAGAGCGCGATCCATCGATTTTCGCGTCCTCTACTGGTATGTTCCGACCGACCGCGTCACAAACCTTCGGCGCAGTCGAGCACGGGCGGGTCCGAACCACCGAGCCGCCAAGGGTCAACCTCAGCAGAGCAGGTTGGAACACGTTCCAGCCGACCTCAATAACCCGGTCGGCGATGGCTTCCAAGCTGAGAGGGGCCGATGGTCGATATCCGTGTCGCAGTCGAGGACGTCACGCGCGTTCCGGCGCTCGTGGGCCGGCTGGCGAGGATCTTCGAGAGATCGTCGATCTCGTTCGACCGATCACGAAAGGAAGTCTTCGTCGAATCCGAATGGGAATCGCGCGCGGTCATGGGCGTCCTGGACGTCGTCGAGGCCTGGCTGAGCGAGGACGGAGCCAGGTCGACAACGCTCTCGATCGGCGATTGCTCCTACAGGCTGGCCTCTTCGACGCCGCTCGCGGTGAGCCGATGATCAGCCTCGCGCCGAATCGTGAGCGGACGCTCGAGGCCGTACGCCGGATTTCGATCGCCGGCCGCGGCGCGCCTACGGCTTCGGCTCTGCTCGACAACATGTGCACCGCGGTGGCGGAGACGTTCGAGTTCGACTCCGTGGCGGCGGTCCGCTGCGACGGCCAGGCGGAGGAGGTCAGGAAGACCCTGGGCCTGAGTGTGTTCTTGCTCGCAGAGGCCCAGGAGACCCGACGCCTCGCCGTTCTCACCGCCGGGGATGTCACATACGCGTTCGCGCTCCCCCTGATCAGCGGGGACAGATGTCATGCCTTGCTCTGCGGAACGCGGGGTGCGAGGGCATCACCTTCAGATACAGATGAGCAGGGGCTCGCGACGGTCGGGGTGATGGCCTCGACCTTGCTCGAGGATGCACTAGCCCGTGAAGAGCTGCAGAGGCTCGACGGCCGAGGGAGCGAGTACATCGCGCTCGCCGCGCACGAGCTGCGGAGCCCGCTTGGCGAGCATCTACGGCATCGCTGTCACGCTGGACGAACGAGAGCACGAGCTGGCCGAGTCGCAGCGCGACGCTCTGCTAAACGCGCTCCTGGAGCAGGCGGCGCGGATTCAGAGTCTGGCCGAACAGCTTCTGGACCTTTCCCGCCTGGACCTGGTGGCGATCGACATCTCGCCTGAGCAGGTTCGCCTTCGATCGAAGATCGAGGAGCTGGTTCATGCGCTCACCGAGGGGTCGAATGCGGTGACGGTCGCGGTTCCGGCGGATCTACAGGCGGTGGTGGATCCGGCGGCGCTGGATCGGATGCTCTCGAACCTGATCGCGAACTCGATGCGCCACGGCAAGCCTCCGGTCACCGTCAGTGCGGTCGGCGGGGACCGGCATCTCCGTCTGGTGGTGGAGGACCGCGGCGACGGCGTTCCGCCGGAGTTCGTCCCTCGCCTGTTCGACCGGTTCGCGCGCAGTCCCGAATCGCGCCGCCGAAGTGACGGTTCGGGCCTGGGGCTCTCGATCGCCCAGGAGTACGCTCGAGCTCACGGAGGAGAGATCGTCTACGAGCCAGCGAAGCCGCACGGAGCGCGGTTCGAGGTCGTGATCCCACTGAGAGATATGGAGACCACCAGCGCTCGGACGACCCTCGCACGCCGACGAGCCGACTTCATGATGCGTCCGCCTGGCTATTCGTCATAACGGTCGCCCGTCGTAGTTCCTGCTCAGCGGTCGATCATCCGCTCCTGGGCCTCCGCGTAGCGGTGGCCCTGCGCGGTGAGCTGGGCTGCAGCGGTCTCGATCTCCTGCAGGTCGTCGTCGGTGAGCTCGACATCGACCGCCGCGATGTTCTCCTCGAGGCGGTGTGGCTTCGTGGTGCCGGGAATAGGGACGATCCACTGCTCTTGGGCGAGGATCCAGGCGAGCGCGATCTGCGCCGGCGTCGCGCCTTTCCGCTCCGCGACGCGCTCGAGAAGCTCGACGAAGACGCGGTTCGCCGCGCGCGCGTCCGTGTCGAACCGGGGAACCGTGTTGCGGAAGTCGGAGCTTTCGAAGGACGTCGATTCGTCGATCGCCCCGGTCAGGAAGCCCTTCCCGAGCGGGCTGAAGGGCACGAAGCCGATCCCGAGCTCCTCGAGCGTCGGCAGGATCGTCTCCTCGGGCTCCCGCCACCAAAGGGAGTACTCGCTCTGCACCGCTGTAACTGGCTGGACCGCGTGCGCGCGCCGGATCGTTTGCACGCCCGCCTCCGAGAGGCCGAAGTTCCGCGCCTTTCCCGCGGCGATCAGCTCCTTGACCGTGCCGGCGACGTCCTCGATCGGGACGTTCGGATCGACGCGGTGCTGGTAGAGCAGGTCGATCGTGTCCGTCCGAAGCCGCTTCAGCGACGCGTCGACGCTCCGCTCGATCGTCTGCGGGCGGCTGTCGATGCCATGGCTGCTTAGCCCGTCCTCCAGGTCGAAACCGAACTTCGTCGCGATCACGACCTGGTCGCGGATGGGCTCGAGCGCTTCGCCCACGAGCTCCTCGTTCGTGAATGGCCCGTAGACCTGCGCGGTGTCGAAGAACGTCACGCCGCGCTCGACCGCGGCGCGGATCAGGGCGATCATCTCGTCGCGCTCGGGGAACGGGGGGTAGCTCTGGCTCATCCCCATGCAGCCGAGCCCGAGCGCGGACACCTCCAACCGGCTGTTTCCGAGCGTGCGTTTCTGCATCGTTCCTCCTACGCGCGGGTCGGTGCTAGGTCGTACGGGAAGTCGGTCAGCACGTCACAGCCGTGCTCGGTGACGACGACCAGGTCTTCGAAGACCACCGGGCCGATTGCTTCGTCCGAGAGACCGGGCTCGAGCGCAACCACATCGCCGACGACGAACGGCTGGCGGCCGGCGAGGCCCACGGACGGCGCTTCGTGCACCTCGAGCCCGACGCCGTGGCCGAGCGCCCACTGGAAGCCCTCGCCCTCGTCCGCCCCGGAGGTGCGCTGCGTCGGGTAGCCGGCGGACTCGAACAGCTCGCAGGCCGCGTCGAACAGCTTGCGTCCGATGACGCCTGGGCGGACGCCTTCCACGGCTTCCGAGAGAGCTCGCCGTGAAAGGCTCTCCATCTCGGCGAGGCGCTCTGCATGCTCGGGCGCGGGCTCGCCGACGACGAACGTTCGCGCCATGTCCGCCCAGCAGGCGGTCTCCTCGTGACGCGGCCAGACGTCCACGTGGATCGGAAGCCCGGCCGGGAGCGGCCCGGTCCCCGGCTCGTGGCCGTTGCCCTGCCAGACCGAGGCGACGATCACATCGGGCGGGCAGGGCGCGCCGTTCTGCGCGCACGCTTGCCTCAGGACGGCGCGAACGTCCTCGGCGAGCAAGGGCCTGCCGTCGACCTCCAGGCGCCCGTCCGCGTTCGGGCGGCTCCGCGCGAGGAGATCGGAAGCCGCAGTCATTCCCGCCTCGGCTGCTCCCTGAGCGATCCGAATCCCCTCGAGCTCGACGGTCGTCTTCGCGCGCCGCCGGACCTCGATCGCCGGCTCGTCAACCGTGAGCACGACCCCGTCCGCCCGCAGCCGGTCAGCCAGCGCGACCGGAAACTCGGCCGGGACGATCGCGTCGTCGATCCCGATCTGCCGCACCGCGCGCGCCTCGACCTCGCGGCTCGCCTCGGCGCGAGAGAGCCCGCTCTCGACGAGCTCCTTGTACCCGAGCTCGAAGTAGTCCAAGAGCTGCGCGTCCGGAAGCGCCCGAGCGAGGCGCGCCGTCTCGAGACGGCTCGTCAGGATGTACGTCCGGCCGTCGGCCTCGGCGAAGAGGAAAGGGTCGCCGATCGGGACGGGGATCTCGTGCCGGAGCGCAGCCGAGCGTTCCGTGTCGCCGTAGAGCAAGAGCGCGCGCATGCGCCCGAGCGTACTTAGTCAGCCACCGCGGCGGTAGGTGACCTTCATGTGTTCCGGCCACTCGCGGCGCGTTTCGACGAGCTCGAAGCGGTTCGACTGGACGGCGGTTATCTAGCCGTCAGCCGCGGTCCGGTCGATCTCGAGGCCTGGGTCAGCTCGGCCTGGTCGCGGATCGCAACGACGTTGAAGGCCGGGACCGGCCGCTGGAACCCTTTGAGCGTGAACTCGCCGACCGCCTCGACTTCGACATCGACTTCGACCTCCGCGTAGAGGCGCTGGGAGATCAGGATCTGGCCCGCAGCGGCCTCGTCGGCGAGGCGCGACGCGAGATTCGTCACCGCTCCGATCGCCGCGTAGTCCGAGCGACCCTCGAAACCGACCTCCCCGCAGGTCGCATAGCCGAGCGCGATGCCGGCGCCGAAGTCCAGGTCGTACCCGCGCTTCTGCCAGAGGGCCGTCAGCTCGGTCATCTCTTCGCGAAGCGCACAGCCCAGGCGAACCGCCTGCAGCGCGTGATCGGGCACCTCGATCGGATCGTTGAAGAAGAGTTGGACTCCGTCGCCCTCGATGAAGCCCACAGTCGCATCGAACCGGGCGACGAGACCGCCGACCTTCCCATGGAACTCTCCGAGGACGCGCATCAGCTCTTCGGGCTCGACGGCGTCGACGAAGTTCGTCCAGCCGCGCAAGTCGGCGAACAACATCGCGACCTGGCAACGGTGGCTGCGCAGGATCGAGTCGTCGCCCGACGAGACGATCGCGTCCGCCAGCTGGGGTGAGAGGAACCGCCGCAGCTGTTGCAGCCGCCCAAGCTCCTCGAGCTGCGTTTGCACACGCTCCTCAAGCGTCCGGTTCAGGTCGAGCAGCTCTGCGGCCTGGGCCTTGATCGTGTCGTGGTAGCGCTTGATCCGCAACAGCGACCTGATGCGGGTCAGAAGCTCGTCGTGGTTGAACGGCTTCGCAATGAAGTCGTCTGCGCCGGCCTCGATCGCCGTTGTCTTCTCGGACCCCTCGCTCGCCGTGAGCATGATCACCGGCAACATCGCCGTCTCCTCTTGCTCACGGAGCTGCCTGCAGACAGCGTGACCGTCGGGGGGCGGCATCATCACGTCGAGCAAGACGAGGTCCGGCTCGGCCGACGTGGCGAGCTCGAGCGCGCCACGGCCGTCGGTGGCGGAGACGACGTCGTAGCCGTTCGCCTCGAGGACGGCCTCGAGCAGGCGGACGTTCTCGGGAACGTCGTCGACCACGAGGATCCTCGCTGCGTCGTTGCTCATCGACTTCTTTCCCGGCAGTAGCGGTTCACGGTCGCTACGAAATCGGTGATGTCCACGGGCTTGGAGAGGTAGCCGTCGAAGCCGGCGGCCAGGAAGCGTTCGCGATCTCCCTCCATCGCTTGCGAGGTCAGGGCGAGCACCGGCAACGACGAGGACCGCTCGTCCGCCCGCAAGCGGTCGAGCGCCTCGAGACCGTCGATGTCTGGGAGTTGAATGTCCATCAGCACGAGGTCCGGGCCGGTGCTCGATCGCCAGTTCGACCGCGCTTTCGCCGGTCGTGGCCTCCAGAGTGCGGAAGCCCGAGGCCTGCAGCACGTCGCAGAACAGCTTCATGTTTCGCTCGTTGTCCTCGACGACGAGGATCTGTGCGCTCGTCATCGCTCGACCGGCCTTACGGGCAGCGTGAACCGGAACGTGCTTCCCTTGCCGAGCTCGCTGTCGCACCAGATGCGGCCGCCGTGCATCTCGACGAAGCGCTTCGCGAGGGCAAGACCAAGACCGGTTCCCTCGCGCTGCCTGGCGCCCGCATCCGTCTGCTGGAACTCCTCGAAGATCCGGTCGAGATCCTCGGGGGCGATACCGGCGCCGGTATCGGCCACGGACACCTCCATTTCGCCGTTTCGCTGCGCCGCGCCGACCTCGACCAGCCCGCCCTCCTCGGTGAACTTCACGGCGTTCGAGAGCAGGTTGAAGATGACCTGCCTGATCCGGCGCTCGTCTCCGGTGACGACTTCGAGGCCGCCGTTCGAGTGGAGCGCGACCTGAACCCCGTCTGCCGATGCCTGTTCTCGCACCATCGAGACACCGCGCTCCAGGGCGTCTTGGAGCGAGAACGGCGCGACCTGCAGCTCCACCTGCCCCGCCTCGACCTTGGACAGGTCGAGGACGTCGTTGATGAGCGAGAGCAGGTGGTTCCCGGAGGAGAGGATGTCGTCGAGGTACTCCGCCTGCTTCGCGTTCACGTCGCCGACCATTCCCTCGCGCAGCACCTGCGAGAAGCCGATGATCGCGTTCATCGGCGTTCGCAGCTCGTGCGACATGTTGGCGAGGAAGTCCGACTTGTGCTGGCTCGTCGTCTCGACCTCCCTGTAGAGCCGCCTCGAGCTCGTCGTTCATCTGGTTCACGTTCGCCGCCAGCGCGCCAAGCTCGTCCCGGTTCGAGACGTCCACGTGCCCCGAGAAGTCGCCCGACGCAATCGCCGCCAGCCGGGAGTCGATGCTCTGGATCGGGCCGATCACCGACCATGAGAGGACGAACCCGAGCAGGAGGGCGAGGACGATTGCGCCGGCCGCCACTCCGATGAACAGATTGCGCGAGTGCTCGTAGGCGGTCGCGTTCTGGGCGATGAGGGCTTCCGTCCTCGACTTCGTGAAATTCCTGAGCTTGGTCGCTTCCACGTCGACGTCGATGGCGAGCAGCTCGGCCTCCGCTCGGAGAGACTCCGCTCGTTTAGGGTCCTTCTTGCCGAGCACCACGATCTCTCGTAGCTTGCTCGTGAGCTCCGCGCCGGTTTTCCGGATCATGCGCAGCGACCGCTCGTCCTCGGGCGGCGGCCGGAATCCGAGATTGTCGGGAAAGGTCGACGCCCGAAGCTTTACGGCGTCGCTCAGTATCGCCCGGTCGACCGCCCGGCCGCCCGCGCGGACGTCGTCCTCGTTCTCACTCCCGAAGACCTTGGAGAAGCCTCCTCCCACCTTCTGAGCGAGCAGGGAGCGAACGTGACCCGTGTCGCTCCGGAGCTCGCCGTAGGCGGAGGCTCGTATCTGGAGCGTCCCGAGCGTCTCCACCCGCTCGTTCGACTGTCCGAGGAGTCGCAGCCCGAGCACTCCCAGCACGACGACGAGCAGGGCCGTGCCCACGAAGGCGACGAGCAGCTTGACGTGGACGCCGGCCGGCACGCGGCCAACGGCCCGGACGAGGGGATTGTCGGCAGGGCTCAGCAGCCGGCGTTTCGAAGCACCGGCTGCTGCGTCCTGGTGCGCGAAAGGCTCCGCCGACAAGTGCTCAGATCTTCAGCTCGGTCGTGCTGCCCACGAAGTTCGTGATCAGCCACTGGCCGTCGATCTTCGCGACGTCGAGATTGCCGGCCGTGAGGGCCGCGATTTCCCCGGTGTCGACATTGATGAAGTGACATTCGAAGTGGAGCGTGCCGCGGTCGCCGTTGATGGTGACCTTGAGCTTGTAGGCGGGATGGTCCGACAACCAGTGCGTCGTGGGCTTCCACGCCTCCGACTTCAACCAGACCTGGCGGATCTGATCCTTTCCCGCCACGGTCTTTCCTGGTCCGAACGTGCCTGTCGCATTCGGTGCGAACAGGCCGACCATCTCCTCGATGTCCTTCTTCGAGATCGCTTCGTGGAAGGACCTCTCGATCTCGCTGATTGCGTACGAGTCGCCTTGCTGCTCGAGTGCTTGCTCGGAAGCCGAGCTCCCGCCCGAGCCTCCGCAGGCCGAAAGCACGAAAACGAGGATGGCGAGTACGCCTCCCATCGAAAGTGTCCGCATGGTTGTCTGCCTCCTTTTCCCGGGCCGCTGGGAACGCCGGCGCGTACCGATGTTCACATGTTGGTGACAATCCGTCTAGGTCTCGGCTCGAAGAATCGAACTCGTTCACGCGTTGGGCAACCGTGCCCGCTGGCCGGTTCGAGGGGTGCTGGCACACCGAACGCTCAGGCGCTCGCAGGAGCGCAATAGCTCCGCACTTGCGCAGGGAACTCGCGCACGTCGATCGGCTTCTCGAGATAGCCGGCGAAACCCGCCGCGAGCAGCCCGTCGCTGTCGCCGACGTACGGCCGCGCGCTGAGCGCGACCACGGGTATCTGCGCCGTCCGCGAACCCTTCCGGAGCACGAGCGCGACGTCGGTCCCATGCATGTCCGGAAGCTCGAGGTCGAGGAGGACCACATCCGGCGTTCGCTCGATCGCAAGGGCGACCGCTGCGCGCCCGGTTGCCGCCTCGATCGTTCGGAGCCCCGCGGCGCGGAGCACCTCTCGTGCGAGCTTCAGGTTCCTCTCGTTGTCGTCCACGACGAGAACGAGCGGAGCACCGGCACTTGGAGAAGGTGAGCTCACCGCCGTATCCTCGTCTGGTGGCGATCCGGATCGTGCTCGCAGAGGACCAGTACCTCGTGCGCGAGGGCCTGCGGCGTTTGCTCGAGACTCGAGAGGACCTCGAGGTCGCCGCGACCTGCGGTGACCTCGATTCGCTGCTCACGACGGTGGAAGCGGAGCAGCCCGACGTGGTGATCACGGACATCCGCATGCCGCCGGGGAACACGGACGAAGGCATCCAGGCCGCGACTCGGCTGCGGGAGACGAATCCGGAGGTCGGCGTCGTCGTGCTCAGCCAGTACGCGGTGCCGGCGTACGTGCTCGCGCTCCTGGAGGGCGGGAGCGAGCGCCGTGCCTACCTCCTCAAGGAGCGGGTCGACGACCTCGACCAACTGGTCGCCGCGATCCACGCCGTCGCGGACGGCGGCTCGGTCTTCGACCCCAAGGTCGTGGAGGCTCTCGTGGCGGAGAACGCGAGGAGCGAGGAGTCGCCGCTCAACGAGCTGACGGCGCGCGAGCGGGACGTGCTGCGCGAGATGGCCGAGGGCAAGAACAACGCCGCGATCGCCGAGGCGCTCGTCTTGACCGAGCGGTCGGTCGAGAAGGTGATTCACTCGATCTTCCTCAAGCTCGACCTGCGGTGGGAGACGTCGATCCACAAGCGAGTCAAGGCCGTCGTCCTCTACCTCGCCGAGAGCAACTAGCGTCATCGCCTGAGGGGCAGCGAGCCGGAGAGGCGAATGACGCCTTCGGGATCCGGCTCGATCGTCAGCCGGCCGCCGAGGGCCTCGACACGGTCCCGCAACCGGTCGAGATGTGCTTCTGACTTGGCGCCCTTTCCGACGAGCTCGAACGCGAGAGCGTCTTCGGCCTCGCGCACGCATATCGTCACCCCTGTTTCGTTGTTCCCGCCGGCGAGCAGGGCGAGCCAGCACAAGTAGACGGTCATCGCGACCTCCGGGGCATGGCTCGAGCCGTCGCCGACGTCGACTGTCGCCGCGACATCGGCATTCACGGCGGCCGCCCGGAGCAGCGCGGCGAGTCCTCCCAACTCGAGCGTTGACGGGTAGATGCTCTGCGCGAGCAGCGCCGTCTCGTTGAGCGCCTGCCGGACGTCGCGACTCATCTCCTCGAGAAGCGCTGTGGCTGCCGCCGGGTCGGAGTCCGCCGCTAGCCGAGCGAGCTGCAAGGTGGCCGCGAGCGCGACCAAGTGCTGGTGCACGCCGTCGTGCAGATCACGCTCGATCGTGCGGCGGTCGGCATCCGCGGCCAGGACGAGCCGCTCCTGTGCTGAGCGCAGCTTCTCGAGCTCGACGCGCAGTCGATCGAGCTCCTGTTGGGCGTCGACGTGCCCAGCCTTCAGTTTGACCGGCCTCCTAAGGCTGACTGCCAGGAGTTGTCCGTCATCGCCACAGCGGCGTCAAGTGCCCAGCACCCCTCGGGACGGGAAGGCAGCCTCCTGCAGACTGGCCTGCTCTCACCGTGGTTGGGGCGGCGGAGGCTTTCTAGCGTCATGTACCTCACCATCCCACTGAGAGGAGTGGAACGATGATCGGACGAAGCAGGCGGAAGAAGAGGGCCGTTCTCGGAGCCTTGCTCTTGATGCTCGCGGCCGCCTTCGCGTTCAATGTCATTCCGGCGCTTGCGGTGGACCCCCCACCGCCGATCGCAGCCGAGCCGCTCACCCCACGCTCGGTGTTCACCGACGAGATCGACATGAAGCTGAAGCTCAAGCTGCACGGGCGCACGGTCGTGGTCCACGTCGATGATCCATCCCGGACGGTCGACGTCAAATACACGGTTCAGCCGGGCGCGCAGTTCCCGTGGCATAGCCACCGCGGGCCCGTGATCGTGAACCTCATCTCCGGGTCGCTCAACTACATCCCTGCGGATACGTGCCACGAGATGCCGTACTCGGCCGGACAGTCGTTTGTCGACCCGGGCCACGGTCATGTCCACAGCGCCATCAACCGCGGGACGGAGCCGACGGTGTTCATCGCGACTTTCTTCGAGGCACCCGAGCAGGGTCCGCTGCTCATCCCGGCAGACCCAGCCTGCTAGCTAGGCGAGCCCTGCGGCAGGCCGGTGGGGGTAGCGATCCACCGGTCGGCCGCGGGGCACTAAGACGTTCCGATTCGCCTGACCCGCCGGCGCCAACGCTACTTCCGCGGTTTGCCGTGCCCGCTCACGTTTGCCAGACCACTTCGATCGGACGGTCGAGACCCGGGAGCGGCAGGGTGGCGGCTTCGACCTCGACCGCGTCGCGCATTCCGCGCGAGAGGCGCGCCCAGGTCTCGACCTTGACGGTGTGGCCCGCCCGCCTCCAGGTGCCCCGGATCTCGCCTTCGAGAAGGAGCGCGCCGGGCCACACACGCGACGTCCAGAGCCGCTCCCGCCGATCCTTGCGCGGAACGAGCAGCTTTCGCTCCGCTCCGTCGAGCAGGAAATAGGCATCTCCGCTCGGCAGCAGGCGCGCGGGCGCGCCGGCCGACCCGGCGGATCGCATCTCCGGCTCGTCCTCTGCGAGCAGCCACTCGTCGCCGAGCGGCGACCGAACCGGCAAAAGCTCTGCGTCGAGCGACGCGAAGGTCTCGGCCGCGGATCGCGCGGAGATTCCGGCCCACCGGGCGAAGCTGTCAGCCGTGGTCGGCCCGAACACGCGGAGGTAGCGCCGCGCGAGCTCGCGCTGTGCGGCGGCCGGCGAGATCTTGGGAGTGGGGACGGACCAGACGGTCGGCGCCCGCGCGCCCTCCCAGCGAATGGCGAGCGTGCCCGTCGGCGCCGCGTATCGGATCGCGTTGCCGACGCCGAGCGCGCCCGCGACCTCCCGGTCGGTCATCCGCCTGCCGTTGAGGTAAGTGTGCATCCGCTTCGCCATGGCCTCGGCCCGATCGCGGCCCTTGCCGTCCGGAAGCCTCCCGAGCGAGAACAGCGCGAAGTCGCGCTTCGGGACGACATAGGTGCTGTAGCGAGGGCCCCACAGCTGGGCGAGCGACGAGTGCTCCCACGTCGACGACTCGACCCCGGCGACGCGCGCGTGCAACGAGAGCAGCGCGGCCCTCGGCATGCTGTCCTGCAGGCCGGCCCACGCTGCCCGGCGCAGCGATTGCGCGCTCATCGGCAGACGCTCGTCGAGCGAGCCGACACGTCGTCGGAACGCGAGGATCTGCCGCCGCGTGGCTTTGAGTCCCGTTTGCACCGAGCGCTCCTACTCGAGCGGCACCAGTCGGTCGCCGACGCGGATTCGTCCGTCCGCGACGATGTCCGCTCTCAGGCCACCGCGATGGACGAGCGGCCGCAGCAACCCGGGTCGAGCGAGCCTCTCCAGATGGGCGCACGGCTCGCAGAGTCTCCGCCCGATGCACTCGGCGGAGCCGACCCGGAACCGTCGGGCGACCAGGCCGTTGAGGGCGATGCCGCGCGTGACGACGTTTCGGCGCGCCTCGGCCCAGGGGAGCTCGATCTCGTCGAGGACATCGGCCTCGACGAGCGTCAGCTGGTACCCGCGGCCCGGACCGCTGAACGTGCCTCGCCCGGACGCGTAGCGGTCACCTTCGAGACCGCGTCCTGCGACGGCGGAGACTTCCTCGACCGAGGCGAGGGGCGCCTCCGCCTCTGGTGCGATCAGGATCGCCGCCACCGAGCCTTCCCCGGTGACAGCGCTCCGCGGCGCGTCCGTGGGGAGGTGGAGGTCGAGCGGCGCGAGCATCCAGCCGGCTGCGATCCCGTCCTCGGAATAGGCCCCGCCGGGATCGAACCACGGCCCGGACGGAGAGCCGAACATGACGACGGCGTGGTCTCCGTCCGAAGCGCGCACTCGCGCTAGCCACTGGCCGGGCCACGCGAAGTCCGCCGCGTCCTCGATGGGCACGAGCCCGAGATTGCGCTCGCCCAGCCACTGCTTGAAAAAGAGCAACGGCTCTCCTTCGGGGACCGGCGCCGGCGCGCGGAGCATCTCGGCGATGCAAGTGCGGAGCTCGTCGTCGAACGAGGACACGCGCTGATCCTACGGGGCCGTGTCAGCCGGTTTCTGCGGTCAGCGCGGCTGAGCGTTAGTTCCCCTCGCACGAACTTGCCCAGCGATGGAACGCGGAATACCCTGGCTCGGAGAAAGGGTTAGCCGAGCAGAAGTCCGAGGGGTCGGAGGAGGGCCCGTCTGGTGAGCCAGACGTCCGAAGAGACCCCGGCGCAAGGCAGCGCGTCGAGGAAATTCAGGTTCCCCACAGCGTTCACGGTCCTGGCCGCGGTGCTGGTGCTCGTCTGGATCGCGTCCTTCTTCGTCCCGGCCGGCGCGTACGACACCAATCCGGAGACGGGCGCGCCCGTCCCAGGGACGTACCACAAGCTTCCGTCCTGCCAGCCGGAAACCCCACGCTCGCCGGTGCTGCCGCGCCGCCGCGAGCAGTCGAAGGAGCTGGAGACTGCCGCGCCTCCTGTGGCACAGACGCTGCCTCCGGGGACGCCATGCGCCGACAAGTCGTTCACGTTCCGCTTCAAGCAGCTCTGGGACTCGACCCCGAACGGGCTCTACGGCGTCGAGAGCACCCAGGGCTTCGTCGGGCCGTGGGAGGAGGGCTTCCTCTACGGCTCGGCGGCGATCTTCCTGTTCGTGCTCGCCGTCGGCGCGTTCATCACGGTGACGATGAAGACCGAGGCCATCCAGACCGGGATCGGACGGCTGGCGCTTCGCTTCCGGCACAGCGGGTCGGTGCTGATCGCGATCCTGATGGCCGTCTTCGCGCTCGGCGGCACGTCGTATGGGATGTGGGAGGAGACCCTCGGCTTCTTCGTGCTGATGGTTCCGCTGGCGCTCGCGCTCAAGTACGACCGGATGGTGGCGGCCGCGATCATCTTCCTCGGAGCGGGCAGCGGGGTGATCGCCTCGACGGTGAACCCGTTCGCGACCGGAGTCGCCTCGGACGCGGCCGGGATCAGCATCGGCGACGGGATCGGCCTGCGGATCGCGCTGTGGTTCGTGCTCGTCGCGTTCGCGATCGGCTACGTGATCTTCTACGCGCGGCGCATATCGGCGAACCCAGCCAAGTCCGTCGTCGGCGTCTCTCCGACGGATGCGGCCGACGCGGAGAGCCTCGTCACCGACGTGCCTGCGCTCACCGGCCGCCAGAAGCTCGTCCTCCTCCTTTTCGGCGGGACCTTCCTGCTCATGATCTACGGCTTCATCCCCTGGAACGACCTCTGGCAGGAGGGCTTCGGCAAGGACTTTCCGCTGCCGACCTTCGCCGACTTCTACTTCCCGGAAGCCGCGGTGCTCTTCCTCGTGATGGCGGTCGTGATCGGGCTGATCGCGAAGCTCGGAGAAGAGGGGACGGTGACGACGATCGTCGCCGGTGCGGCCGACTTCCTCGGCGCCGGGCTGATCATCGTCTTCGCGCGCGGGATCACGGTCGTGATGAAGAACGCGCACATGACCGACACCGTCCTCAGCTGGATGGAGGACGCCGTCTCGGGCCGAAGCTCCGGCGCGTTCGCCGTGCTGGCGTACGTTGTCAACTTGCCGATCGCCTTCCTGGTCCCGTCCTCATCCGGGCACGCCGCGCTCGTGATGCCGATCCTCGCGCCGCTCGCCGACTTCGCGGGCGTGTCGCGGGCGGTCGTCGTGACGGCGTTTCAGACCGCGTCCGGAACGGTCAACCTCGTCACGCCGACGTCTGCCGTGATCATGGGCGGCCTGGCCCTGTCCAAGGTCGGCTACGACCGCTACCTGAAATTCGTTTGGCCCTTCGTCGTCGGCGTGTTCCTCGTCTGCTGCGTCTTCATCGGGATCGCCGGAGCTACCAGTTGAGACTGAAAGGAGAGGACGCATGAGCACAGCCACGGAGCCCGTTCTCGGGACCAATTCGGAGGTCGGACAGCTGAGGACGGTGATCGTTCACCGGCCGGACGAGGCGCACGAGCGGCTGTCGCCGTCCAACGCGCAGGAGCTCCTGTTCGACGACGTGATCTGGGTGCGG
>CAVTQI010000005.1:0-161518 GCA_963736835.1 uncultured Actinomycetes bacterium | reverse complement strand
GGTCGGGCTCGCGCAGGAAAGGCAGCGCAACGAAGACCGCGCAGGTGACGGCCAGCACCGCACCGATCGCGAGCGCCAGCGCGGTCATGCTCTGGCCAGTGCGCGCAGCTCGCGGTAACGCAGGCGCGAGGCGCCGCTGCTCCGCTGCGCTCGGCCAGAGGGCGACGAGCGAGCCGATCAGGAAGACAATCCCGGACAGCCAGATCAGGTTCACGAGCGGCTTGACGAGAATCTTGAAAACGATGCCGTCCCGTGTTGATCTGATCGGTGATCACGTACAGGTCCTCGCCCGTCAGCGGGTCGGAGCGGATTCCGACCTCGTTCGAGACCTGCTGCTCGGCACGGTAGGAGTTCTTCCCGGATTCGAGCGTGCCCACGCTGCGCCCGTTCTTCTCACATCGAGGATCGCGCGGAACTCGGTCGCGTTCGGGCCGTCGCGCTTTACCAGCTGGTCGTACTTCACCGTGTAGTGGCTGACCGCCATCGTCTGGCCGGGCGCGAGCGTCCGCTCACGGACCGTGTCGTAGGCGCTCGAGCCGACGATTCCGATCGCGAGCAAGACGATCGACGCGTGCACGATGTAGCCGCCGTAGCGGCGCCTGTTGCGGCCCACCAGCTCGACGAATGCGGCGGGCCACGTCCCACCCGTCAGCGCGCGACGAGCCCGCGTCCCGCGCACGAACTCGTAGCCGATCGAGGCAAGGACGAACGCCGAGAACGTATACGCGACGAGCCCGATCCACGACGAGCCGGCGCCGAGGATCAAGAGCACGCTCCGACGACGAGCGCGATCCCGGCCGGCCACGCGAAGCTTCTGCCCAGCGACCGGAGCGAGGCGCGCCGCCAGGCTACGAGCGGCCCGATGGCCATCAGCAGGAGGAGGGGTATCCCGAAGACGCGCAGGAAGAAGTTGTAGTACGGGCTGCTGACCGTGATCTGCTCCCCGTGCACCGCCTCCGAGAGGATCGGGAACGCGACGCCCCAGAGAATCGTCAGGCACAGCGCGACGAGCAGCAGGTTGTTGTAGAGGAACGTCGCCTCGCGCGAGACGAGCGACTCCATACGGGTCTTCGAGCGCAACAGAGGCAGCCGCGAGATGACAGCGCGACCGAGCCGACGGTGACCAGGCAGATGAAGCCGAGGAACCACCCGCCGAGCGGGCTCTGCGTGAAGGAGTGGATCGAGCTGATCACGCCCGACCGCGTGAGGAACGTCCCGAAGAGCGCGAGCCTGAACGCGAGGATCACGAGCAGCACGTTCCAGACCTTCAGCATCCCGCGCTTCTCCTGGATCATCACCGAGTGCAGGAACGCCGTCGCGGCGAGCCACGGCATGAGCGCGGCGTTCTCGACCGGATCCCACGCGTAGTAGCCGCCCCACCCCACCTCGACGTACGCCCAGTGCGAGCCGAGGAGCTGCCCGATCCCGAGCGCCGTCCAGGCGAAGAGCGTCCAGCGGCGCGTCGCGACGATCCAGAGCTCGTCGGTGCGGCGCGAGAGCAGCGCGCCCATCGCGAACGCGAACGGGATCGTGAGCCCCACGTAGCCCAGGTAGAGGCAGCGGCGGGTGGATCATCATGTACGGGTTCTGAAGGCTCGGGTTCAGCCCCGCGCCGTCCGCAGGGGCCAGCTGTGTCGCGAACGGGCTCGAGACGACGACGAGCATGAAGGCGAAGAAGGTCGTCGACGAGCCCGAGGACCGGGACGACCCACGCGAGGAGCTCCGGCGCCGATCGCCGCGCTGAGCGCGACAGCGGCGGCGGAGAAGCCCGTCAGGACGAGGAGCCAGAGGAGCAGCGAGCCCTCCTGCCCGCCCCAGAACGCCGAGATCGTGTACGCCGTCGGCAGTTCGCGACTCGTGTGGTCGGCGACGTAGACGAACGAGAAGTCGTTGCGCAGGAGCGCGCCCAGCAGGACGATCGACGCGACTCCCGCGGCGCCGAAAGCCGCGAGGAGCGCGTTCTGCGCCGAGCGGGCGAGCCGCCGGCGCCTGGTCTTCGCCGCGTACGCGCCCGCGATCAGCGCGTAGATGGCGAGGCCGAGACAGAGGACTAGCGCCGCGCGCCCGAGCTCAGGCATCAGGTGCTCTTTTTAGCCACGTACTTCGACGGGCACTTCGTCCGCAGCGAGTCCTTCTTCGCGACGAAGACCCCGTTCCGGAGCCGGCCCTCGACCCGCACCTCGCGGCCGACCTTGAACAGGTCCGGAACCGACCCGCGGTAGACGACCGGGACGCTCGCGCTCGCCCCGAGACGTCGTGGAGCCGGAAGCGAAGGCCCGCTCGCCTGCCCGTCTCCGGCCGGCGAGCCGATCACCTTGCCGACGAGTGCGACCTCACCAGTGCGCCCGTTCAGCTGGCTCGGCTGGATCGACGGCGTGCCGCCTGCAACCGAGACGTACAGCAGGAAGATCGCGAGGACGGCGGCGACGGACAGCGCGATGACCAACCGGACAGGGCTACCGTGCGGCCACGGCAAAAAGTCTAGCCCCGTGCCGCCGCGGTTCCGACCGGGTACAGGCCGGAGAGCACCGGCACCGCAGGCTCCCGTCGGCGGCCGCCTCTCCAGCAGGCAGTCGGCGACTCCCTGTCCGATCGCGTCGACCGATCTCCGCGACGGCGCCGAGCTCGGCAGGCTGAGCTGCTCGCAACCGGCCCCGCTTGCGCAGGAAACGCTCCTGGGTCACCTCCCGGGCATGGCTCCGCAGCGCGTCCCCGTCGATCGTCATCTCGCCAGCGCCGGGCGTTCGAGGGCGCGGTCAGACGGGCGGGCCGGGACCGGCTCGATCTTCCGGCCCGCGAACGTGAAGCCGCAGAACATGAGCGCGATCCCGATCGAGCTGGCCGAGATAGACGAGCGAGTAGTCGCCCGGTCCGCGAGAGGCCGGTGGCGAGCGCGACGACGATCGCTCCCGAGGCGATCCACGCGTTCGCGCTCACGCGGCGGCGCCGTACGATCGAGTAGAGCGAGCCTCCGACGAGGGCGAGGGTACCCGAGGGAGTTGAAGGCGACGGCCCAGAGGAAGGCGTGCCCTCCGAGGGCGGCGTTCTCCGGCGGCCGGCCGCTCGCGGTAGCGGCGAGCGCCTGGGCGTCGACGGGCGCGAGCCAGATCGAGAGCGACCGCAGCGAGCGCGCCGACCGCGAGGGCGCCGAGCAGCGCGTCCCGCCCGCGGCGCGGCAGAAGAAGCCAGGCCGAGCCGGCGCCGAGGAACCCGACCGTCAGGACGCCTCCCGCGACGTAGTAGGAGCGGAAGAGCGCAGGGCTCCATCCGAGCCGCTGGCGCGCTGCCTCGCAGACCGTCGCGACGGCGAAGAAGGCGAAGCCGGCCGCCCAGAGGCCTTCTGTCCGGCGGGCCGCTCGAGGAACGACCGTCCGAGCAGGAGGACGAAGAGCAGCGCGACGAGAGCCGCGGCGACGGGCAGCAGCGAGTCGGCGATCTGCGGCGCGGTCGTCGTTCGACCCGCCGATCGGGGTCACAGGCTGGCCGGGGCCGACGACCGTGAGGTATGCGAAGTCCCGGCCGCCGAACATGCCCTGGTGCGTGGCGACGTACATGTACTGCCCGGTCGCAGCGGACGAGCCGGTGCGAGCGCGAGCTGGCGACCCGTCGCCGAGCGGACGCGAAGCGGGACACGTGAGCCGTGGTCGAGGTCGTAGAGGCCGTATGCGGCGGGATCGTCGACGGCCGCAGCGCGCGCAACGAGCGCACGCAGGTCGGTCGAGTGGATCCGCAGCGCATCGGACGGGTAGGGGCTCTGCGGGTCCTGCCACGTGAAGAGCTTGACGGCCCCGCTTCGCGTCGCGAGGAACTGCCCGACGATGTCAGGCGTGAAGCGCGTCTGGTACGCGTACCGGATCGTGCTCCCGCCCACCCCGGCCACCGCGGGCACGAACGGCAACGAGACGAGCAGGAGCACGATCGACCCGGCGGCGACGCTGACGCGGGTGCGGTAGCCGCGCCTGGTGCCGGGCCGCGAGGCACTTCGGCGAGCGAGTGCCTTCGAGCAGCCGGCGCCTGCGTCGCTGTGCGCGGTAGAGCATGAGCGTCGAGATGAGGGCGGTCAGCGGGATCCACACGAGCTCGACCTTCCAGCCGAGCGTGTTGAGCGGGCCTTGCCCGTACGGCGAGAAGGCGACCGGGATCACGGCCCAGGTGAGAGCAGGGCCGGCGAGGAGCAGCACCGAGGCGGTGACCGAGAAGCCCGCGAAGAGCCAGCCGACACCTGGAAAGCCGAGCAGCGCCATCGGCAGCTCGTACCCTGCGAGCGCCGCGGGGCTGCGTCCGCGAACGCGCCGCGGGATCCGCCCGGTGAACGCCTCCGGCGCCTCGATGATCGCCTTCGCGCCCGCCAGCCGCTGCCGTGCGGTCATCCGCCAGGCGCTGACCGCGTACGAGCGAGAAGCCTGCCAGCACGGCAAGCGCGGCCGGGACGAGGACAAGCGCCGCCCAGGGCTCCAGCCTGGCCACGGCATCGTGGAAGGTCGCGCCGCGCGCCACGTCGTGAGCCTCGACGACCGACATCTCGATTCCCACCCCGTAGTACGTGGCTACTCCGAACGCGATGCCTGCGAGCGCCACCCGCTCGGCGCGAACGACCGCCTGCCCCCCGAGGCGCGCCAGGAGGGCCAGCGCGAGCCCGACGAGCATCGCGAGCAGCCCGCCGAGCATGTTCAGCTGCGCGTGGAGGTTGACGATCACCGCACCCGCATCGCCGCCCCGGTCGAGGAGGTCGTGAACCGCTGGGAACGCCTGGATCGGCCCCTGTAGCGTCCCGACGGCGAGCGCCGCGCACCCAGCGAGGACGAAGCCGCGCGCAGGGCCCCGTGCGCCGAGATACGACCGCGCGACGAGGCCGAGCAGAAACCAGAACGCGGCGAGCATCGCGGTGCCCGCGGCCATGATCAGGAACGGATGGACCGCGGTCGCTTCCTCCGCCTGCTCCGGCGAGACGCCGCGCCCCACGACCAGGGATCCTTCGTGGAAGCCGAGGTACATCGCCGACGCCGTAGAACGCGAGCGATCCGGCGAGGAGGGCGTAGAAGCAGGCGTTGACCGCGCGCCGCGAGGGGGCTCGCCCGCCCAGCAGCGGAGCGAAGTAGAAGAGCGTGCCGGCAGTCAGCATCGTCAGGCCGGTGACGAGGTTGATGTGCGCGTGGGCGATCGGGTCGATCCACTCGCCTGCATGTCCGGCCCGGAAGAGCCAGTCCGCGTTCGCAGGCTGGACCTGGATCACGCCCTGGACGGTGCCGACGGTCAAGCCCAGGGCGCCGGTGGCGAGGAACTTCCAGAGGTGGCCGTTCGGCTTGGGCACGTGCACGAGTCGCCCCTGGAAGACGGTGAGGAACACGGTCGCCGCGAAGCACCAGTAGCCGATCCCCATCACGCCTGCCCCCATGCCGACCGGGGCTCGGTACCAGTCGCCCATGCTCGCCTTTGCGGCCTGATACTCCCAGCCGTCTCGCACGCGCATGCCGATTGCGATCCCGTTGGCGACGAACGCGACGTAGAAGACCGCGAGCCCGCCGGCCGTGAACCAGAAGGCTCCCTGCGCGAGGCCGTCGCTCGCGAGCGGGCGCCCGACGATCCGCGGGAGCACGTACCAGCAGAGCCCCGTTGCGATCAGGGTCCCCCCTCCGACGATCATCAGGTGCGTGTTGGAGAGGTCGCGGACGAGATGGCCTGCGTACCCGGCACTCGCCAGCCATTCGGCGGCCCACGGCAGGTTCTTCAAGACCATGTGCACGCTGCCGAGCACGAGGAAGAGCCCGCCGGTCAGGAAGTACTTGGCGAGCTTGCCGTCGTGACGTCCGAGCTCCTCGTCGGTGTACGGCTTCGTCCGGATCGGAGGCTTCTTCCCGGGCATGACGATGAAGACCGCGGCCACGACGACCGCGAAGAACGCCGCGTAGCTCAGGAACTGGAGCGAGGAGAGGTGTTGGACCCACATGGCCCTGGCTCCGGGCCTAGCGGAGCCCCGGCTCGACGAAGTAGACGGTCAGCGTCCACGCGAGGTAGAGGATGACCATGATCGCCAGGATCACCCACGCGCGGCTGACCGCCTGCCGCGAGTGGCGAACGTCCTCGCCCACGTCGCGATAGCCGAGCAAGGGGCGCGCGGGTCGTCTCGGGCGCGCCATCAGAAGACCTTCTCCATGACGAGGCTCCGCTCCGCGCGGAAGTCGCCGAAGTCGGCCAGGAGCCGCTCGAGCGTGTAGCCGCGCTCGAGGAACGCTTCGAGCTGCCAGGGCGTGTCCCAGGTCGTGTAGCAGTGGATCCGCACCTCGCCGCTGTCCTCGGCCCGGATGAAGACGTCGAAGCGCTGACAGCCTGGGTACTCCTGGACGTGACCCTTGAGCGTCTGCAGCGAGGCGTACAGCCCCTCCCATTCGGCGGCCGTGGCCACGACCTCGGTCAGCGACGAGTAGGAGACGAACGGGAGCGGCGCGCCGGCCATCAGAAGATCTGCCCCCAGACGAGGTGGCCGATGATGAGCACGGCGGCGAACACGGTCAGCCCGAGGGTGAGGACGAGGAAGAAGAGCGAGCTGGGCCGAGCGGCCTCGGACACGTAGTTCCCCCAGCTGTCGACCGGGTACAGGCCGGCGACGTTGCGCTTGAGCGTCGTTCGGTACTGCATGACCCAGAGGATCAGGATCAGCGTCATCGCCACGACGAACCCCCACATCCAGGCAAGGGAGACCCAGTCCACCGTCCACGTCACCGTGCGGCCGTCGTTCTGGTGGTGGGCGAGCAGGTAGTCGTAGTAGGCCTGTGCGTCGTCGGGCGAGCTGCCGCTGGGCATCGTCATTCCTGCCACTCCTCCTCGGATAGCGCCCAGTCGGGCGTGTAGTAGTCCTCCTCCTCGACGTAGAGCGGGATCGCGGCGTGCGTGTCGAGCTCGTGGAAGGCGCCCGACTTCCACGCCGCGAGGAACGCGACGAGGGCGAGACCGGAGAAGACGAAGAACACGTCCATCATCCAGTCGGCCATGACCCAGCGGGACTGATCCGTCTCGGGCTGGTCGTGGGCGAGCGCCGCCGTCGGCAGCGCCAGCGCCAGGAACGCGACGAGACCGATCGGGATCAGGCGCCGTCTCATTGCTGCCCCGGCACCGTGGGCGGGATCTCCTTCTGCGACTCGTCGGGCAGCTTGTTCCCGCGGTCCCTCGCATCGGCCCACGCCCTGTTCAGGAGGTCCTCGTAGATCGTCCTGATTCCCGCGGCCGCGTCCTGCAGGGAGAGCTGCGTCTTGCCGTCGTTGATCTTGAAGCTGTCACCGGGAGCGAGCCCCGGCATCACGCGCATCGCCTCCTGCATGAACGGATCCGTCACGGGCTCTTGGAAGCCGGCGTTGTCCTCGAGCTTCTGCTCGCTCTTCACCCAGGCCAGGAGCTCCTTCGAGGGCTGCCACGTGATGTAGTCCGAGGGCTGCGGGACGTAGTCCTTTCTCAGCGTGTCGTTGGGGATCGTCTTCACGAAGAGGACGACGCGCCAGATGTCGTTCACGCTCAGCCGGTCGCCGAAGTTTTCCATCGCCGTCCCCGGCCAGCCGCGCAGGATCCGGTAGTAGAAGTCACCGGGCCCGGTGTCGCCGCCGCAGCAGGCGTCGTCCTTGTCGGTGAAGTCCGCCGGCGTCGGCGACAGAAACGGCGCGCCGGGACCCTTGCCGTCGCCCTTCACGCCGTGACAGCCGACGCAGCGCTGCTGGAAGATCTCCTTGCCGCGCAGCAGGTTCTCCTCGGTCACAGGCAACGGATCGCCGGACAACCAGTAGCCGCGGTCGATCTGCGCGAGGTTCGGGGCCTCCTCCAGCTGGCCCTCGGGCGGCTTCAGTCCGTCCTCGTTCGGCTCCAACGGCTTGTTGTGCGCCCCCTGGAAGCCGGTGTAGGGCTCCGGGAAGCCCTGGTTTGCGAGCACGATGTGCTTGGAATAGAGCTGGCCCGCGTAGCGCAGGAGGCCCGACTTGCCACTCCGCAGCTCGACGTAGCTGACGAGCTGGTCGACCTGCTTGTCCGAGAAGAGCGACTTCATCGACGGCATGAGGGAGAGCGGATCCATGTAGCGCGGGTCGTAGAAGTGGGCCCGCTGCCAGTCGTCCGGGTGCCAGCCCGACTCCTGGGAGAGATCGGGACCGGTTCGTTCGGTGCCGAGCAGGTTCGGCGTCTGGTCGCTCCCGTAGAAGTCGCCCGGGTGCGAGATCTTCGGATAGAGGAAGTAGAGCGCGTACCGGACGTCCTGCGGCCTCGAGTAGCCGGAATGGCACACGTAGCAGCCGTTCGAGGCGAAGAGGTTGCGGCCCTTGAGGGCATCGTCGGTGAGCGGCGTCCAGTCGTTCGACGCCGGCGGGTCGAACGTGTGGATCGGCAGCCAGACGACGACGAAGACCACGATGAAGAAGGCGATCAACCCGCCGATGCCCGCGACGAGCGGCGTGATCAGCATCCGCTCCGGCGGATGGCGCGACCAGCCCCGCGGGACCCTGGGCTCGTCGCTGCGCTGGGAGTCGTCCGTCATCCGCCCACCGGGGGTGCGACCGCCTCTGCGATCTTCAGCGTCTCACTGCGCCTGCGCTCGGCCGTGTTCGTGAACATCGTCAGGCCGATGTTCACCATCTGGACGATCCCGGAGATCACGATCATCGCGCCGAAGATCCCGCGCGCGATGTAGTACGCGTGCAGCTGCGGCAGCACGTTCACCTCGGGGATCCCCTGCGCCCAGCTGAAGCCTTGCTGGAAGCCGGCCAGGGTCAGCACGCTGAAGAAGCCGGAGAATCCGACCGTCACGAGCCAGTACTGCCACTCGGTGAGGTTCCGGCTGTAGAGGGGACGGTGGAAGACTTGCGCGGCCATGTAGTCGATCACGCCCATCCCGAGGATCGTGAACGCACCGAGCAGCGCAAGGTGCGCGTGGGCGACGACGAAGTTCGTGAAGTGGGTGAGGCGGTTGAACGGCTGCAGCGCCTCGAACGCGCCCTGGATGTTGACCAGGAAGTAGAAGAAGAAGGCGGTGAGCGTGAAGCGCAGGGGTAAGTTCGTGAAGAACTTGTCCCAGTTGCCCTTCATCGTCCCGAGGATGTTGATCGTGAAGGCGAAGACCGGGACGAGCAGCATCCAGGACGAGACCTCGGCGATCGTCTTCAGCCAGGCCGGGGTCGGAGACTGCAGGATGTGGTGGTCGCCGACGCCGGTGTAGAAGAACGCCATTCCCCAGAAGCTGATGAGCGACAGCGTGTAGCTGTAGAGCGGCGTGTTCGTGACGCGCGGGACGATGTAGTAGGTGAGCGCGAGCAGCATCGGCGTCAGCCACAAGCCGAAGAGGTTGTGCGCGTACCACCAGTTGAGGATCGCGTCCGACAGGCTGTTCGTCAGAGCTCCCGACGGCGCGCTCCAGATGTGCCCCGGATTCCAGATCACGTTCCCGATCGCGTAGTCGACGGCGAGCCAGATCGGGCTCGCGATGAAGAACCAGACGGAGACGTAGATCGGGCGGATCGTCCGGATCTGGACGGTCGCCAGGATGTTGAAGATGTTGGCGCACCAGATGACGAGCAGCACGATGTCGAGGGGCCAGATGAACTCCCCGTACTCGCGGCCCTGGCTGTGCCCGGTCAGCAGGGCGATGATCCCGAGCGTGTACATGACGTTCCACGCCCAGGCGCACCAGACGCCCAGCCGTTCGCTCCACATGCCGCGCGTCCCGACCAGCCGCGGGAGCATGTAGAAGAGGGCCCCGAAGTACATCATCGTCAGCCACGCGAGGATCACGCCGTTCACGTGCGACGGCCGCACCCGGCTGAACGAGAGCCACGAGATGCCGCCGAACGCCTCTGGCGTGATGAACTCGGTGGCCAGGACGAGCCCGAACAGGTCGACGACGGTCAGCCAGACGATCGAGGACAGGAACCAGTGCTTGGCCGCTTGGTCGGTGAACGGGGCCTGTCGTGCCGCCCGCTCCGTCAGGGGCGCCGGCGCCGCCGCCGAGGTCGCGTCCGTGGGCTCGGACATCGGCGCGACGCTATTCGCTCAGGCGGCTCCTTTCCTTGAACATGACGAAAATGTCATTTACACGTCATTTGCAGGTCATCCACGTTATGGTCGCTCCCGCACGCGATGCAGATCCTGGTCATCGAGGATGAACCCCGAATCCTCGCGTTCCTGGCTCGCGGCTTGGAGGCGGAGGGTTTCCGCGTGGATGCCGCAGACACAGGGCCGATGGGGCTGAAGCAGGCGCTTGCGTCCAGCTACGACGCCGTCATCCTCGACCTGCTGCTCCCGGGCCTGGACGGCCTGACGATCCTGCGCGAGCTACAACAGCACGAGCCCGAGCTTCCCGTCGTGATCGTCTCTGCCCGCTCCGACCTGCCGACGAAGCTTCGAGGGTTCGGCCTCGGGGCGAGCGACTACCTGGCGAAGCCGTTCGCGCTCGACGAATTGGTGGCTCGGCTCCGAGTCCAGTTGCGACGACATGCGGCCAGGCACGACGAGAGCCTCGTCCGCGCAGGGATGCTCACGCTCGATCTCGCGCGTCGGCAGGCGCGCATCGGCGAGCTCGTGGCCGATCTCTCGGATCGCGAGTTCCGGCTCCTGCACCATCTCGTCGAGCACGCGGGCACGATCGTGAGCCGCGAGCGCCTGCTGTCGGAGGTGTGGGGCTACCACTTCGATCCCGGCTCGAACGTGGTCGAGGTCTGCGTGCGACGTCTTCGCAAGAAACTCGGAGCGGACGCTCCGATCGAAACGGTTCGCCATGCGGGTTACAGGGTTCGGGCGGCTTAGCCTCCTCGAGATCGGCTGGGTCGCGTTCGGGCTCGCCAATCTCGCCGCGATGGCCTTGTGGCCGAGCTGGGAGACGATCCCGTTCCACTTCATCTGGGTCAGCCTGACCCTGCTCTACGGCTTCCGGATCTGGGGCCTGCGGGTGACCGGCTTCGTCCTTGCCCTTGTGGCGGCCTCGACCGGCTTCCTGATCATGACCGACGCCGTCCACGGGGAGCAGCTGTGGGGAGAGCTCTTCGAGGTGCCGCTCATGTCGGCCATGTTCGTCGCCATGGTCTGGCATGCTCGCCGCCGCCAGGACGCGCTCAAGAAAGTGAGGCGTCAGGCCGAGGAGCGCGCGGCGTTGCTCGAGCAGCAGAAGCAGTTCCTTCACGACGTCTCGCATGAGCTGCGTACGCCCGTGACGATTGCCCGCGGGCATCTCGACGTCCTCCGGCAGAACGGGCACGGGCCTCTCCACGAAGTCGAGGTCGCTCTCGACGAGCTCGGTCGAATCGAGCGGATCCTTCAGCAGCTCCTGCTGCTCGCGAAGACCGATCATCCCGACTTCGTTCTTCTCAGCGACATCGACGTCGAGTCGTATCTCGAGGATGTCTTCATGCGCTGGTCGGAGGTCGCGCCGCGAGCGTGGCGTCTCGGCTCGCTCCCGGCGGGATCCCTGCACGCCGATCCGGAGGCGCTTCGGATCGCTCTCGACTCGTTGCTCGAGAACGCCGTCCACTACACCGACAGCTCGGACGCGATCGAGCTCCGGGCGCGGGCAGAGGGAAAGACGATCGTGCTCGAGGTCGAAGACGAAGGCTGCGGTGTCGATCCGGACTCGCTTCGGCACATCTTCGAGCGCTTCGCCAGAGCAGATCCCGCGCGGTCCCGTGCGCACGGCGGGGTCGGGCTGGGGCTCGCCATCGTCGACGCGATCGCGAAGGCGCACGGCGGAAGCTGCGCCGTGAGAAGCGCCCGGAACGGCACGACGTTCTCCCTCAGGCTGCCGGGCTTCTCAGCCGTGCGCGAGCCGGCTGCGCAGTCGACGAGCCTGGCCTAGGCCGCGCGCTCGGCGGGCGCCTGCCGGCGCCGAGGCGGGACGCGGTAGCCGTGGTCCTCGCACAGGCTGCCGGGGGCTTCCTCGGTCAGAGCATCGCAGTACCCCTTGCCGTACGCGGCCCGCATGAAGGCGGCGACGACGTCGAGGTTCCAGTCCTGGACGTCGGCGGCCTCACGCCAGAGGTCGGCGAGCCGAAGGTCGATGTCGAGCTCGAGGAGGTCGATTCGGGATGGGCGCTTTGCCATGCTCAAAAGCGTAGGACCATGGTCGGACGGCAACCCCGTCGGTCGGGGGACGACGGCGATCAGTAGCGTTGGCCCCGATGGGCGAAATCCGCTTCGGACCGGCACGCGTGCTCTCGCGGGAATCGCCTTCAGAGGCGATCGAGCTGCTCCGAGAGCGCGGCTACACGGCGAACGAGATCGACTTCGAGTCCGGCTTCTGGATGGACTACCCGTGGGCCGACGAGTTCGGGAAGCTCGCCCGGAGGCGGAAGATCGTGCTCTCCGTCCACGCCCCGATCGCGGGGTTCATGGGGCATCTGGAGCGAGACCGCAAGCACGGGATGGCGACCGGGATGCTCGACCACTCGGCCGGGATCGCAAAGGTGGCGGGCGCGGGACCGGTCGTCTTCCATCCAGGCTTCCTGCTCGGCCGCACGCGCAAGCAGACCGTGACATCGGTGGTGTCGCAGCTCGCGGACTTCCGCAAGCGGATCGAGGCCAAGGATCGCGGCGTCCCGTTCGGCGTCGAGATCATGGGCCGGGTCAACGACTTCGGGAGCCTCGACGACGTTCTCGCGATCTCGTCCAGGCTGCCTTGGGCGCGCCCGGTGATCGACTTCGCCCACATGCACGCGACGAGCGACGGCGCGTTCACGACCGTGAAGGCGTTTCACGAGGTCCTCGCGGCCGCGAACCGCGTCCTTGCCAGAGGCGCCCCCTTCCACGTTCACTTCTCGGACATCGCCTACGCGAACCGCAACGAGACGAAGCACCTCCCGTACGGCGAGGGCACGCTGCGCGTGGAGCCGCTCGGAAAGGCGCTCGCCCGCTTCAGCCGCCCCGCGACCGTGATCAGCGAGGCGCCGGGCGAGGAGTCACATCAGGCGATCCGGGCCGAGCTCTTCTCCGCGGCCGGCATGAGTTCGCCGAGGCGCTCCTCGACGCGCTCCGCCTCATCGTCCCGCCCGCGGTCGCGCAGGAACTGAGCGTAGGGCTCGAGCACCTCGTACTCGATCCCGCCGAACTCGGTGTCGGCGAGTGCGTCGACACCCTCGCGGAAGAGCTCCTCGGCCTCGTCGTAGCGACCCTGCGCTGAGCGGACCATCGCCAGTGACCCGGCGGTGGTCGCGCGTGACGTGAGGTCCATCGGGCCGACGGTCTCGCGCGCGTCGAGCGCGAACCGCTCCGCCTCCTCGACGCGGCCGCGCTTGAGCAGGAGCTCTGCGAGCCCGCGCTGGCTCTCGCACAGCGTCGCCCGGTCGCCGATCGGCTTGAGCAGGCGGATCGATTCCCGGAAGCGCTTTTCGCCCTGCTCGATGTCCCCGCTCTCCCAGGCGATCCACGCCGCCATGTTGTACGCGCGGGCGATGGCCCAGACGGACCCCACCTCCGAGAACAAGCGGATCGACTCGGACGCCGCCTCCTCGGCCTGCTCGAGCTCCTCCTGGAGCAGATAGACCTTCGACCACGTCAGGAAGACGCGGCCGAGCGCGTTGATCGATCCGCTCTCCTGAGCCAGGTCCCGCGCACGCTCGAGCTCTTCGGACGCCCTCTCCAGATCGAGCCTCGCGGCGAACGTGTCCGCGCGGGTGAGGACGGCCATGCTCTCGAGGTCCTTCCTTCCGGCCGCGCACGCCAGCTCCAGCTGTTCCGTGAGGTAGCCCTCCGCCTTGCCGAGCTTGCCGACCCAGTAGGCCGCGACCCAGGCAACCCGGAGCGCATCGAACCGCGCGGCCGGATCGTCGTCGATGATCTCGAGGGCCTGCGACGCGAGCTCTCTTGCGCGCACCGGATCCGCTTCGCGCATCAACACGACGTCGGCGAGCCCCGTCAGTGCCTTGCCCTGGACCTTCCGGTCGCCGACACGGACCGACTCGTCGTACACGCTCTGCATCTCGCGCGCGACGGCGGGAAGGTCATCGAGGCGCCACGCAGCCTTTGCGGCCATGTAGCGCCGATTCAGCGTCGGCTCGAGCTCGACGGAGCGCAGGAAGAGGTGGCGTGCCGCCTGGTTGGCCTCGCGGGCGAGCGCGCGCCGGCCCGCCTCCTCGAGCGTCTCGGCCGCCTCGCGTGCCAGATCGGCCGGAGGGGCGCCGTCCAGCTCGGCCAGGAGCGAAGCGGCGTGATCCAGATGGTGCGCACGAATCTCGAGCAGCTCGTCGCCGGCCCGTTCACGCAGCCATTCGGCGAACCGGGCGTGGTGCTTCGCCCGCGCCGACTTGGTCAGGCTCGCGTACGCGACATCTCGGATCAGGACGTGCTTGAAGCGGTACGCCGTCTCGTTCTTGAGGGTCGAGCGCGACTCGCCGACGACGAGGTCGCGGAGCAGCAGATCCTCGATCGCATCCGACGGGCTCTCGTCCTCGGCCAGGTACTCGACCGCACCCGCCCAGAAGCTCCGGCCGATGACCGACGCGCGCTGGAGCACGGACTTCGACGCGGGCTGCAGCCGGTCGATGCGAGCAGCGATCAGCGCTTGAACGGTGTCCGGGATCTCCTCGACGGCGCGCTCCTCGCCGCACTCGGCGACGTTGAGCATGACCTCCTCGAGGAAGAGCGGGTTGCCGCCCGTCTTGTCGAGCAGGGCGCGGCGCGTCTTGGCCGAGATCGCTCCATCTTCGTTCAGCGCGTCGATCAGCGTCTCGCCGTCCGCATCGCCCAGGGGCTCGAGCTCGATCGCGGTCGCGCGAACGCGGCCGCCGCCCCAGTTCGAACGGATGTCCAGCAGCTCCGCGCGCGCCAGGCAGAGGACCATCAGCGCGCCGTCGCGCACCCACTCGGTCATGTGCTCGATCAGCTCGAGGAGGGGCTCCTCGGCCCAGTGGATGTCCTCGAAGACGAGGATCAGCGGCTGCGTCTGGGACATCAGCTGCGCCCATTCGCGGGCAGCCCACGAGATCTCCTGCTGGCTGCGCTCGCCGTGAACCGCCTCGAGCACGCCAGTGGCGAGCCCGAGCAGGTCGGCGACCGCCTCTGCGGGGCAGCACTCGCGGAGCTTCTCGATCGCGACGTCGAGCGGGTCGTCGTCGGCGATGTCCGCGGCGCCCTTGACCATCTCGGCCAGCGGCCAGTAGGTGATGCTCTCGCCGTAGGGGAGACACCGGCCGTGGAGGACCGTTGTTCCTTCGAGCGCGGCGAGGAACTCGTTGGCCAGGCGGCTCTTGCCGACGCCCGGTTCGCCGTAGATCGTGACCAGGTGCGCGCGGCGGTCGCGCTGGGCGCGCGCAAAAGTGTTCTCGAGCAGATCGAGCTCGTGGTCCCGGCCGACGAGCGGCGTCACCGGCACGCGGCCTGCTGGGCGAGCGCCGGCTGCGGTCGCAGCCCAGACCCAGACCGGGTCCTCGCGGCCGCGCACCTGGACGGGCCCGATGTCCTCGACCTCGACCCGGCCCAGGGTGAGCCGATGCGCTGCGGGGCCGATCAGGATCTGGCCGGGCTCGGCGAGCTGCTGCAGGCGAGCAGCGAGGTTGAGGGCCTCTCCGGTGGCGAACGTCGAGTCGCCCGCGCCCGTCACGACCTCGCCGGCCTCGATCCCGATCCGGGCCTGGAGCCCGAGGTCGCGCACCGAGTCGAGGATCTCGAGCGCGGCGCGAACCGCGCGCTCGGAATCGTCCTCGTGCGCCTGGGGCACGCCGAATGCGGCCATGACCGCGTCGCCGGCGAACTTCTCGACGGTGCCGCCGTACGTCTCGATGCAGCGCGAAACCTGGTCGAAGAAGCGCGTCACGCGCCGCCGCACGACTTCAGGATCGCTCGCGGAGACGAGCGACGTGGAGTCGACGAGGTCGACGAACAGGACCGTGGCGAGCTTGCGTTCCATGGGTCTAAGTGTAGAAACGAGCCGGGAGGGCCGTATCTTCCGGAGCGGTGAGGCGCGGCTTCGTGGCCGCGCCTCCTAAGCCTCTAGGGTTCCGGGCGGTGCTCGACCCAAAGGTCTTCAAGGCGTACGACGTTCGGGGGATCTACCCCGCGGAGCTCGACGAGGACGGCGCGCGGGCGATCGGGCGCGCGTACGTCGAGCAGTTCGAGCCGAAGCGGATCGCGGTCGGGCGGGACATGCGCGTCTCCTCTCCCGCGATGGCGGCCGCGGCGATCGAAGGAGCTGCGTCGGCCGGCGCCGAGGTCGTGGACATCGGCCTCGTGGGGACCGAGATGGTCTATGCCGCGGTCGGGGGCCTGGGGCTCGACGGCGGGATCCAGGTGACCGCCTCGCACAACCCGAAGGAGTACACGGGGATGAAGATCGTCCGCCGCGGAGCGCTGCCCGTCGGCGGCGACTCGGGCCTTCTGGACATCCGCGACCGAGCACTGTCCGAATCCGACACGTCCGGTGCCGACACGTCCGGTGCCAGGCACCAGACCGGTCCGCAAGGGGCAGTGCGCGCGGAGGATGTCTTTCCGGCCTTCGTGGAAAAGGTCCTGTCCTTTATCGACCTGGGCGCGGTCGAGCGGAAGCGCGTCGTGATCGACGCCGCCAACGGGATGGCCGGCGTGATGCTCCCGCCTGTCCTGGAACGGATCTCGATCGATGCCGTCCCCTACTACTTCGAGCCGGACGGGACGTTCCCCAACCACGAGCCGAACCCGCTGCTTCCCGAGAACCGCGCGTTCGTGATCTCGAAGGTGCGCGAGGACGGCGCCGAGCTCGGTGCGGCCTTCGACGGCGACGCAGACCGCTGCTTCTTCATCGACGACACGGGCGAGTTCGTCCCCGGCGATTTCGTGACCGCACTGCTGGCCGAGTCGATGCTCGAGAAATACCCGGGCTCGAAGGTGATCTACGACGTCCGCGCGAGCTGGGCCGTCCCCGAGACGATCGAGCGCGCCGGCGGCATCCCCCTGATCAACCGCGTCGGCCACGCGTTCATCAAGCAGCGGATGCGCGAGGACGACGCCGCCTTCGCCGGCGAGGTCTCCGGCCACTACTACTTCCGCGACTTCTACCAGGCCGACTCCGGCGTGATCCCGTTTCTGCTCATGCTCGAGCTCGTCTCGAAACGGGGCAAGCCGCTGTCCGAGCTCCTCCGTCCGTACCGGGAGCGCCACTTCCTCACGGGGGAGCTCAACGTGCCCGTTTCCGACGTGGCCGTGAAGCTCCAGGAGATCAAGGAGCGCTTCGGGAGCGAGGGGAAGGTCTCGCACCTGGACGGGATCTCGGTCGAGGCCGAGGACTGGCATTTCAACGTGCGCCCGTCGAACACCGAGCCGCTGCTCCGGCTCAACCTGGAGGCGCTCTCGCAGGAGCTGATGGAGCGCAAGCGGGACGAGGTTCTGGCGCTCATCAGCTGAAGCACCGGCATCGCTACTCTGTGGTCATGAGGCGAGGGGTTGCCTTTGCTGTCTGCGTCGCTGCGCTCGTGTCCGCGGGCTCGGCCTGGGCATCGCCACCGCGCGTGTCGGCTTCCGAGCGGGCTCAGATCAACCGCACGCTCGACATCTTCGTCAACCACGCGGTCAAGCGGCACGACCCGGAGGCCGCGTACGACGTGGTCACGCCGACCCTCAAGGGCGGGATGACGCGCGGGCAATGGTCCCACGGGGACATCGGCGTCTACCCCTACCCGGCGAAGGGCGCGCGCTTCCACGAGTGGAACATCCAGTACCGCACGAAGGACGAGCTTTCCGTCGAGCTGATCCTCGCGCCGACCAAGCGCTACCAGGCGAAGCTCGGGCAGATCCTCTTCAACGTCTACCTGCAGCCTTCCCACGGGCGCTGGCTCGTCGATTCCTTCATGCCCGGTGCGACGTTCGCGCCGATCGGCAAGCCGGGCGTCGTGCAGGCGGCTCGCGACTTCACCGCGAACCCGAGCGCGCAGACGTACAACCGAGGCGGCAAGTCGGCAGCGCCCATCGGTGCGGCGCGGATCAGCGCGAAGTGGGCCGTCGTGCCGTTCGCGGTCATCCTGCTCCTCCTGCTCGCGCTCGCCGGCCGGGGTCTCGTCGAGAACCTGCGCTTCCGCCGGCTCGCGGCTTCCCACGCGCGGCCGCTTAGCATGAGCAGTGATGAGCCTCGAGCTCGGCCGCGTAACCGACCGTAAGCCGCCGTACAAGTTCTCGTCGCTGACCCGGATCGGGTTCTCCGACACGGACGCGCAGGGGATCGTCTACTACGGGCGCTACCTGCCCTACTTCGACGCGGCTCGGGTCGAGTACCACCGGCACCTGGACATGCTGAACACGACCGACTTCGAGACCGGGCTCGTCATGCGAGCGTCTTCGATCGAGTACCTCGCGCCGGCGCGCTTCGACGACCTGATCGAGGTCTTCATCCGAGTGGCGCGGATCGGGCGGACGAGCGTGACCTACGAAATGGCGGCGTACCTCGTCGAGACGGACGAGCTGATGGTGACCTCGGATCAGACGCTCGTGCTGGTCGACCTCGGCGAACGGAAGGCGCTGCCGATCCCGGACGTCTTCCGCGAGCGCATCCGCGCCTTCGAAGGCGACGACCTGAAGTAGAGCTGCGGCGGCCCGGCTAGCCGTCCTCTGAGCCCACCGGGCGCCGCAGGCATTTCCCTCTCCCCTCTCTCCTTGTAGGTCGAGAGATCGCTCGCGTCTATCCCTCGTCTCAGTTACCCCGCCCGTTCGGGGGACGATCCCTCGATCGAGTGATCTTCGGCCATGTCCCGGTGTCAGACGCCCCGCCATGTCCGGAGCAGTTAGGTTCCGCCCCGTGCGCGTTCACGTGATCAGCGACATGGAGGGCATCAGCGGCATCGTCAAGCCCGACCAGACGAACGCCGGGCGGCCCATGTTCGAGGAGGGACGCAAGCTCTACACAGAGGAGATCAACGCCACGGTCCGGGGCGCGAAGGCGGCCGGCGCCACGGAGATCGTGGTCATGGACTGCCACGGCGCCGGCGAGGGCTACACCTTCAACTCGCTGATCCCCGAAGACCTCGACCCGGCCTGCGAATACGTCGTCCAGGAGGAGTGGACCGAGTACACGGCCTTCCTCGAGGACGGCTGCGACGCAGCACTCTTCGTCGGCATGCACGCGATGGCCGGCACCGCCGACGGCGTGCTCAACCACACCGTCTCCGGCCAGTCCTGGCACAACCTCTACTTCAACGGGACCCCCGTCGGCGAGACGGGCATCAACGCCGCTCTCTGCGGCACGTGGGGCTGCCCGGTGCTGCTCGTCACGGGCGACGAGGCGTCGTGCCGCGAAGGCAAGGAGCTCCTCGGAGACAGCCTGACCACGGTCTCGGTCAAAAAAGGGCTCGGCCAGGTGAGCGCGCGCATGATCGTCCCCGCGAACGCGCGCGAGCTGATCGAAGAAGGCGCGAAGAAGGCGCTCTCAGACCTGAAGGCCGTCGCGCCGTACGACCCCGGCAAGCCGTGCGAGGTGAAAGTCGAGTACAAGCACACGACCGCCGCCCGCCAGATGCGCTTCCAGCAGGGCGTCGAGTTCCTCGACGACCGCACGATCGTCTCCAAGGCCGACGACTGGTGGACGGCCTGGAAGCAGTTCTTCTTCGTCGACCGCTAGCGCTTCACGGCGAGGATGGCCGAGCTTTCGGGCGTCGTGAACACCTCGGTCGCGACGAGGGCGTCATTGCGGAGCCAGAACTCGCGTAACGCATCCGGCCAGGTCGGCCCGTCCGCCGGCCACAGGTGCTCCGGCGTCAGGTTGTCCATCACAACGACGCCCCCGGACGCGACCAGCTCCAGCGCCCGCCCGCTCTCGGCTCGCATCTGATGGGGCGGGCTGCGTTTCCAACCACCGCCGTCGAAGAAGAGGAGATCGAACGGCGCCTCGGGTGGAAGGAGCTCGTGCCAGTCGCCGTGGAGGACACGCACCTGCGGATAGTCGGCGAACAGACGCGCGCAGGCGGCTGCACGCTCGTCGTCGACCTCGACGGTGACGAACGACGCCTCCGCCCCGAGCGCGGACGCGATCCATGCGGAGCCGAAACCGGTCCCAGTGCCGATCTCCGCCAGCCGCCCGCGCGGTTGGGACGCAGTGAGCGCCGCGAGCAGGCGCCCGACCTCGGGGATCGACGAACGCTCGAAGCGCAGCGCGGCCGCAAGGTCCTCGGCGCGGTGAACGAGCTCAGGGACATTTGACACTCCTCGGCGATTCTCACCCGGCGCACGGGTCGAGTGTCGTCAGTGATGGAGTCGCACAGATCGCGAGACACTGCGGGCATTCTCGAGCGGGTCGGCGACCCTGAGGACGACCGTCAGCCGTCGCGCACGCTTGGGTGGACGCACCTTGATGACGATCGCCATCGTTCCACCTGCCCTCGTCCCCGCCTTGCTTCCGATCCGTCGGCCCGCTGCCAGCACGGCGACTCGGTACGAGACGGGATTGGCGGCGACGTTGTCGGTCATGTTGAACGTCATCTGCATGGCCTCCGCACGCCCGGCCCGTGAGATGCGAAGGCGTTCGATGCGCACCGTCGGCGCGGTGTTGTCGAAGTCGGCGACGGCCTCGCACGTGCGGACGAACGCGTCGTCATTCACGGTCACATGACACGTGCCGCTCCCGCGTAGGGTCGCGTAACGGCCGGTGCCGCCGGCCGAGAACCGCCAGACGCTCGCGCCGCCGCTGGTTTCGAACTCGAACGTCCCGCTGCCGTCAGCGCACGTGTGTCTGGTCTTGATCCCGACCAGCCCACCGATATCGGTGACCGTCCCCGATGGACAAAGGGGGGCAGCCGCCGTGAACGTTCCGCTGCTCGCGCTGCGGGAGCCGACGTCGGTCCACGTCATCGGGCTCGGCGCTCCGATCGTCCCCCCCGCTCCTACCAGCAGGGCAATCGCCAGCGCAGCCATGACCAGAGTGATCCTCATCTCGCTCTACCTCCTTCGCCGCAAGCCGGGGGAAGGCAGCAGACGGCCGCCCTCCCCCGGTTGCCAGAGCAGGACTCGCCCTGGAACTCGAGCTCTCGTCGTGTCCTCGCTCTCGCCCTCGCGGGCAATCGTTTGGCAACCGGGAAGGAGCCTACGAAGCGCCGCGCACGATCGAATCAGGCAAAACCCTGAGGCTTCAGGCGGAGACGGTGGCCTCGCTGCCACCGCTCGTAAAGGCAACTGCGAGCTCGGTGCGGGAGCGGACCCCGAGCTTCTGGAACGTGTGCCGAATGTGCGTCTCGATCGTCTTCGGGCTCAAAAAGAGCCTGGCGGCGATCTCCCGGTTGGTCAGACCCTCGGCCACGAGCCCCGCGACCTGAACCTCCTGCGGCGTCAGCTGATCCCGTGTGTCGAGCACCCTCCGTCGCGCCCGCTCACCGGTCGCAGCCAGCTCGAGGCGTGCACGCTCGGCCCAGCTCGCCGCGCCGACCTCTTCGAAGTCGACCAGGGCGGCCCGGAGCCGTGCTCGCGCGTCGGCTCGTCGCTTCTCTCGACGAAGGAGCTCGCCGTAGCAGAGGAGCGTCCGCCCACGCTCGAATGCGTTCGGCTGGCGCTCATGCCAGGCGAGCGCCTCGAGGAAATGCTGCTCCTCTCCTTCGACGATGCCGCGACAGCGCGCAGCGGCCGCCAGGACGAAAGGCAGTCCGCAGAGCTCGGCCTGGCCACTGAGCTCTGTCAGATCCCGCCGCGCATCCTCGAGCAGGCCGGCACGCACTGACGCCTCGATCAGATTCGCCAGCACTGGACGCGGTGTGATCGCGTCCCCTCGCATGCGCTCGCCGCGCGCCCGCCTCGTGTATTCGAGGGCCTCGACCGCTTCCTGCGGGCGACCAAGGCCCAACTCGAGCAGGCCGAGCGCGGGCCCGCCGACCACCCCGTCGTATTCCTTCCCGGCGAGCAGCTCCGTAGTTTCCGCGACGTGCCGCCGGCAGTCCTCCTCGCGGCCCAACATGGCCTCGGCCCAGGCGAGCCGGTGGAGCGCGTCGATCAGCTCGCCTTGCTGTCCGAGAGCCCGTACGAGGTCGACGGACTCGTCTGCGGCTCGGGCGGCCGCCCGCAATCTCCCTGTCCGTAGCTCGGCAAAGAGCTGCACACCCAGAGAGACCGCCAGCAAGCCGAGCGCGCTGCACTCACGCGCACGCTCCACCGCCTGCTCGGCCGCTGCACGGGCGCGTTCGTGCTCGCCGGCGGAGAAGAGTGCCTCGGCGATCCGGCTGAGCGCCTCCGCGTCCTCGTCTGCCGGAACCTCGGCACCGCTGAGCCAGAGCTCGATCGCCTCGGAGAACCGTCCTTGCGCAGCGAGCACGTCGGCGAAGATGAGACTGAGGGCGAGCTCGGTGTGCCCGCCCCGGGGCCACGGAAGCTCCCACGCGCGCGCCGCCGCTCGGTCGGCCCGAGCGTATTCGCCCACCTCGATCCAGGGCACGACTGCGTCGGCGAGCATCAACGCCGCGCGCTCGGGGTCGATTGCCTCGATCCGCTCGGCGCCCTCCTCGAGCCGACGGGCCGCAGGCCTGAATTCCCCTTGTGCAGCCTGGACGCGCCCCCGGAGGTGCTCCGCCTCGGCGTGAAGGACTGGGTCGCCATCCAGAAGCCGTGCCGCGTCGCGTGCGAGCCGGGACGCCGTCTCGAGCTGCCCGCCCGTGTACGCGGCGCGCGCAGCCGCGAGGAGCCGCGTCCCCCGCGCCTCGCCGCCCGAGGTCAGTTGCGCCGCCTGCTCGAACGCCCGCGCAGCCGCCCGCCAGCTCGTCGTCTGCGCGCGGACTCCCACAGCTTCGAGCTCGGCGGCAGCCGCGTCGTCCGGACCGAGCGCCGCGAGCGCGCGATGCCATGCACGCTCGTCGCGGTCCGGCCCATCTGCGAGCGCTGAAGCGAGGGCGGCGTGCGCTGCCCGCCGTGCGGCCGGCGACGCCTGGGCCTGGACGGCCGCCCGCACCAACGGGTGCCTGAACACGAGGCGTCCGCCCTGGCTCGCAACCATCCCTTCGTTCTCGGCCGGTAGGAGCGCATCGAGTGTCCGGCTCTCGAGCGCAAGCGCGCGCTCGATCGTGTCGAGCTCCGGCGACGCGCTCACGGCGGCAATCAGTAGTGCGGTGCGCGTCTCCTCGGGCAACTGCTCCAGACGCCGGCCGAACGCCCGCTCGACGGCAGGTCCGACAGGCAGCGGCTGTTCGATCGGCTCCGTACCGACGCGCTGGGCTTCGGTCAGGAGCTGCGGGATCTCGAGCAGCGCGAGCGGATTCCCGCCTGTCACGTCCAGGAGCGTGTCCAAAGCCTGCGGCGAGACCGGAGCCCCCGTACCCTCGACGAGGTCGCGAGCCGCCGATCGGTCCAGGCCGCCGAGCGCAAGCTCGTTCAGGCCGTCGAGCGAGAAGGACAGCGCGTCACCAGTGCGGACCGTCCAGAGCATTGCGATTCCCTCGTCGCGGAGGCGCCGCGCCGCAAACGCGAGCGCTTCTCCGGAGTTCGAGTCCAGCCACTGGGCATCGTCGACCAGGACGAGCACCGAGCCCTCTTCCGACACCGCCGCGAGCAGCCCGAGGGTCGCTGCACACGCGGCGAACCGGTCACTCCCATCCGCCGGCCCGAGAGCGAGCGCACCACGCAGCGCGGCCTCCTGCGGCCCGGGGAGCCGATCGACATCGGCGAGGATCGGTCGTAACAGCTCCAGCAGGCCCGAGTAGGGAAGCTCGGCTTCCAACTCGACCCCGCGCGCCCTGAGCACGGTCAAGCCGCTCGCACGCTCGGCGGCCGCGTCGAGAAGCGACGTCTTGCCGATTCCTGGCTCACCGCGGAGAACGAGGCACGCGCTCCGCCCTTCGCGCGCCTCGTCGAGAAGCCGGTCGATGACTTCGAGCTCCTCGGACCGACCGACGATCATCGACCGATCCTAGTGCCGAACTCCCTGGAAAGTAAGGGATTCGGCCTTGAGAATCGTCGCTCGTCGCGATTCAGACGGCCGGCTCAGAGGCTAGGGCGTGCGTCACCTAGGCGCTAGTGCCGAACGCTCGCGGAGCGCGTAACCGTTCGGGAGTTGTGCACCGGATCCGTGACCTTGAGCGTGACCGTGAAGCGCTTCGCGTGCTTCGGCACCTTTACTTTGACGACAGCACTGACGGAGCCGCCAGGGGTTGTCCCGGTGACGTGCCCGAGGGCGCGCCCGGCAGCCGCCACGGAGAACCGATACGAGACCGCGTTGCCCTCGACATTGTCGCGCGTCTTGAACGTCGCGCTGAACCGGTACGAGCGACCCGAAATGAGAATGTCCAAATTCGTAATGCGGGCCGTCGGCGGTGTGTTGTCGAAGTCGGCGAGGGCATGACACGGGCGCGTAAAGGTCCCGTCGTCGTTGTGCGTGACGCTGCACGAGCCTGTCCCCCGGAGGCTCGCGTAACGGCCCGTGCCGGCCGCGTTGAAATGAAGTCCGCCGACCCCGGCGGTTTCAAACTCGAACGTTCCGCTCCCGTCCGCGCACGTGTGCACCATCTTGATCCCGACGAGCCCGCCGATATCCCGGACCGTGCCGGACGGGCAGAGAGGCGAGGCGGCCGTGAACGTGATCGGGCCGCCACCGCTCTGGCCGATGTCGATCCAGGTCATTTCGCTCGGGCCGCTCGGCATGCCGGCCGAGGACTGCGCGGCTATCGCAACCACGGCGAGCACAGCCAAGAACGAGATCGTCCGCATGCGCACAACTATAGGACTCCCCGAACGACGGGCAAAGCGGGGAGACCGCGACTTATGACGGCGTGACGCGGTACGCGTCGAAGACGGCTTCGACGTTCCGCAGCGCGGAGAGCAGCGCCCGCAGCGCCTTCACGTCGCCCAGCTCGGCCGTGTACCAGTTCTTCGCCAGCTGATCCTCGACCGTCCCTCCGTACGAGACGATGTTCGCGCCGTGCTCGGCGAAGGTCCGGGCCACGTCCTCCAGGAGCCGGGGCCGGTCCCATGCGTCGACCGCGATCTGGACGTAGAAGCTCTTCGTCGAGCCGCCGTCCCAGTCGACCGTGGTGAAGCGCTCCGGGTTCCGCATCAGGGCCTTCACGTTCGGGCAATCGCGCCGGTGGATCGTGATCCCCTTGCCGAGCGAGATGTAGCCGACGATCTCGTCGCTCGGAACGGGCGTGCAGCACTTGGCGAGCCGGACGAGGACGTCGTCGAGGCCCTGGACGGTGATCCCGATGTCGGTGCTGACCGCGGTCGCCGTCTTCGGCTTGAGCGGGACGATCTCTTCCTCGGCCACCTCGGCCGTCTTCAGCCGCGCGAGCACCTTCTTGACGATCTGCCCCGCTTGCAGCTTGCCCGAGCCCAGAGCGATGTAGAAGTCCTCCGCCTTCTTGAACCCGGTCTCCCGAATCACCTGCGCGAGCACCGCCGACCCGGCGAGCTTGCGGTACGGCAGCTTCTGGTCCTTCAGCGCGCGCTCCAGAGCCTCGCGGCCCTTCTGCTCGGTGTCCTCGCGCGTCTCGCGGGAGAACCACTGCCGGATCTTGTTCCGCGCCCGCGACGAGCGAGCCAGCGTCATCCAGTCCCGCGAGGGGCCGCGCCCGCCCTTCGAGGTCAGGATCTCGACGAAGTCGCCGCTGTGCAGGGTGTAGTGCAACGGGACGATGCGCCCGTTGACCTTCGCGCCGACCGTCCGGTGGCCGACGTCCGTGTGCACCGAGTACGCGAAGTCGATCGGAGTCGCGCCTGCGGGCAGCGTCTTCACCTCGCCCTTCGGCGTGAAGACGTAGACCTCGTCGTCGAAGAGATCGGTTCGGAGGCTCTTGATCAGCTCGCGCGGATCTGCCTCGTCCTGGCTCCACTCCATCAGCTGCTTGACCCACGCGAGCCACTCCTTGTCGGCCGGCTGCTGCTTCGAGCCGCGCTTGTAGAGCCAGTGCGCCGCGATCCCGTACTCCGCCTCGTCGTGCATCTCGCGTGTCCGGATCTGGATCTCGAGCGGCGAGCCCGCCGGCCCGATCACGGTCGTGTGCAGCGCCCGGTAGCCGTTGAACTTCGGCATCGCGACGTAGTCCTTGAACCGGCCCGGCATCGGCTTCCAGAGCGAATGGATGAGCCCGAGCGCGCCGTAGCAGTCGCGCGTCCCCTCGTCTCCGGCGTGCTCGACGATGACCCGCATGGCCGTGAGGTCGTAGATCTCGTTGAACTCGCGGCCCTTCTTGGACATCTTGTCGTAGATCGCGTACGAGTGCTTCGCGCGTCCAGAGATCTCGGCCGGGATGCCCACCTTGTCCAGTTCCTTCGTGAGCACGATCGCGGCCTCGTTGACGTGCTCCTCGCGATCGGCGCGGCGCTCCGCGACCATCGCCTCGATCTCCGCGTACTTGCGGGGATGCAGCGCCTGGAAGGAGAGATCCTCGAGCTCCCACTTCAGCTTGTGGATGCCGAGCCGGTGCGCGAGAGGCGCGTAGACCTCGAGCGTCTCGCGCGCCTTCTGCACCTGCTTCTGGCGCCCGAGGTACTCGAGCGTGCGCATGTTGTGGAGCCGGTCGGCGAGCTTGATCAGGATGACCCGGACGTCATGGGCCATCGCCACGATCATCTTTCGGTAGTTCTCGGCCTCCGCGTGCTCGCGGCTCTGGAACTGGATCCGGGTCAGCTTCGTGACGCCCTCGACGAGCGTCGCGATCTCCTCGCCGAACTCGGCGCGTACCTCGTCGATGCCGACCTCGGTGTCCTCGACGACGTCGTGGAGGAGCGCGGCCGCGATCGTCTCGTCGTCGAGCCGCAGCTCCGCGCAGATCTTCGCGGCGCCGAACGGGTGGTGGATGAAGGCCTCGCCCGAGCGGCGCTCCTGCCCCGCGTGCGCTCTGGTCGCAAAATCGAAGGCCCGCGCGAGCAGGTCGCGGTCGATGTCGTCGTTGTCGTTGTAGGCCGCGACCTCGGCCATCAGCTCTTCGAAGAGGTCTTCGTGTCGTTCCCGAGCGTCGATCAAGGCCATGCCAAAATTGTAGTTCGGACCCCGCCCGTCACGGTCTTGCCCGTATCCCCGGCGAAGGATTCAGCGTTGAGAGACAGAAGAGATGCCGCCTGTGCTCAGACGACACCTCAGAAAGCGTCGCGCTCTCGCGGTGACGCGCCTGCTGATCGCGCTCACGGCTCCACGGGTCGGAACCGCTCGCTAAGACCAGTCGGTAGCGGGGCCTAGTGCCCCTCGCGCCACGACATCGCATCGCGCTCCTCGGCCTCGCGGTCGGGCTCGTGCTCGCCGACTCGTCGGTGGTCACGGTCGCGCTGCCGAAGATCCTGATCCAGTACGAGGTCGAGGTCTCGACGCTCGCCTGGGCGCTGATCTCGTTCAACCTCGCGCTCGCGCTGGCGGCGATTCCGGCTGCATGGCTCGCGCGCCGCCGGCCGACCCGGGTGTTCGGAGCCGCGATCGTCGTGCTGGCGGCGGCGTCGTTCGGCTGCGCTCTGGCGCCCACGTTCAATGTGCTGGTCGGGATGCGCGCGGCTCAGGGCATTGCGGGTGCGGCTGTGGTCTGCGCGGCGCTCGATCTCTTGTCGGAGGCGACCGGCGACGAGGCCGCAGCCGGGCGGGTGTGGGCGCTCGCAGGAATCGTGGGCGCCTCGGTGGGACCCGCAGTCGGCGGGATCCTCACGCAGCTCCTCGGCTGGGAGTCGATCTTCGTCCTGCAGGCGCCCGTGGCGCTCGTGGCGCTCCTGGCGCTCCCAGGGGTGAAGGCACGCTCCATTCCGGCTCCGGGCGGCAGGCCCAAGATCGCGGCGAACCTGGCGCTCCTGCTCGTTTCCGGCGCGCTCGTGGCCGCGCTCTTCCTGCTCGTGATCCTCCTGATCAACGGCTGGCGGCTCGACCCGCTCACGGCCGGCCTGGTGGTGACGGTCATGCCGCTCGCGGGGATCGCGGCGACACGGTTCGCTCACCGGATCACCCCGCTGTGGGCACGGGCGGCCTCGGGCGCGATCCTGATCTCGGGCGGGCTGGTGGCGCTGGCCTGGCTGCCCCGGGCGGGTGTCTTCTGGACGATCGCGCCGCAGCTGGCGATCGGCGCCGGCCTCGGCCTCGCGCTGTCGGCGCTCACCGAGCGGGCGCTCGAGGGGCGCTCCGGGCAGGCCGTTCACGGCGGCTGGACGATCGCGGCGCGCCACGCGGGCGTCGTGCTCGGGCTCGTCCTGCTGACTCCGATCTTCACGGCCGACCTCAAGAAGAACGAGGACGCCGCGCTGACCGCCGGGACCGCGGCCGTCCTCGACAGCAACATCTCGGCGCTGAACAAGATCAGCGTCGCGCGTGACGTCCTGGTCGCGGTCGACGAGGCCGAGCCCGAGGCCCGAATCCCGGACGTGAAGGAGGTCGTCGACCACCGCGACGACCCCGACTACGCCGCGCTCGGGGACGAGCTCCAGGAGCAGCTCGACCGCGCGGTCACGAACGCGTTCTCGAACTCGTTCCTCGTCGCCGCGCTGCTCGGGCTGCTCGCCCTGATCCCGATCCTCGTCGGCCGCAGGGACGTGACCGTCTGATGCGCGCTATCGCCTGGTCGACGGCGGCGGTCGTGGCGCTCGTGCTCGTCTACGTCGCGCTCGGCGGCGCCTCGTACGCGCCGGCCAAGGTGGCCGACCCGTGCGCGCCGCGCGACTGGCGCGACCCGCAAGGGGCGCAGGAGGTGCTGCAGCAGGTCGTCCTCTCCGCGCTCGACGGTGCGGCCTGCGAGCTGCACGTGTCCCGCGAGGACATGGTGCTTGCGCTCGCCAACACGGATTCGCGGGAGCAGTTCGCGCGCGAGCACGGGATCACGAGGACGGAGCTCGAGGACCTCGTCCGCAAGGGGCTGCTTCGGTCGATCGACGACGCCGAGAACGCGGACGCACTCAACTCGACCCTGGCGGGGGTGATCCGAGGCGCGGTTGAACGCGTCCCGTTGGACCAGCTCTTCGAGCTCGTCGACCGGCTGGGCGGCTTCTAGCGTCTACGTCTCAGGCGGCGCGCGCCAGCTCGGGCTCGACCGACACGAGCGCGCGGAACGCCTCGGACTCGAGGAGCGGCCGCTTCACTGAGGTCTCGGCGTCCAGGCCGAGCTCGGCGAAGATCGCCGTCGCATCGGGTGACCGCTCGGCGGCCGCCAGGCGCCACTGGTCGGCGAGCCAGTCACGGAGGCTCTCGTAGCGCTCGGGTGCGTCGAGCACGCGGCGCACGACCAGCTGCGGGGCCACGGCGCCGTTCCAGTGGTTCGCCTCGAGCCGGAAGAGGACGTCGTAGCGCCCCATTCGGCGGAAGCGGTCGAGCTGCGTGCCGAGGCCGAAGCCGATCGCGCTCCCCGCGTCACGTCCGCGGTCGCGCACGCGAAAGCGCAGGTGCTTGCCGTCGCCGACCGTGACGAGGTCGCCGACCTCGCACGAGGGAAGGAGCAGCGTGACGCCGGGGTTCGCGAGCCCGAACGGCGCGAGCCGTCGAAGCTCCTCGCAGAGCTCCAGCGTGAGCTCCGATCCGGTCACCACCGCGTCGACGATGGTGCGCGGCCTCAGGTCGTCCTCGCTCAGCGACGCGTCGGCGTGCGCCGCGAACGCGTCCGCGAAGGCCTCGATCCGCTCGGGCTTGATGGAGAGGCCCGCGGCGGCGCGATGGCCGCCGAAGCGCTCGAGGTGCTCCGAGCAGGCAGACAGGCCGCCGTGCAGGTCGAAGACCCCCGGCGAGCGGCCCGACCCCTTCCAGTCGCCGTCCGCCCCCGCGATCAGGACGATCGGCCGGTGGAAGCGCTCCACGAGCCTCGACGCGACGATCCCGATCACGCCCTCGTGCCAGCCCTCGTCGGCGAGCACGTAGCCGCGGCGGCGCTGCTTCGCCTCCGGCCACTCCTCGACCTTGGCGATCGCCTCACGAAGGATCCGGTTCTCGACGCCCTGGCGCTCCCGGTTCAACTCCTCCAGCTGGTGGGCCAGCCGTCCCGCCTCGTCGCGATCCTCGGTGAGCAGCAGCTCGAGCGCGGCGCCAGGACGACAGAGACGCCCGGACGCGTTGATCCGCGGAGCGAGCCGGAAGCCGACGGCGCCCTCGTCGACCCGCGCCGGATCGACTCGCGCCGCATTCATCAGCGCCCTGAGGCCCGGCTTCTGTGTACGCGCGAGCCCGCGCAGGCCGGCCAACGCCAGCGCGCGGTTCTCGTCCACGAGCGGCACGACGTCCGAGATCGTTGCGAGCGCGACGAGGTCGAGGTGCCGCGTGAGCGTCTCGTGCCCGACCCCGAGGAGCGCCTCGCCGAGCTTGTAGACGACCCCCGTCCCGCAGAGCTCGGGGAAGGGATAGTCGGACGGCCGCGTCGCGACCACGGGGCAGTCCGGGAGCGTCTCCCCTGGCCGGTGGTGGTCGGTGACGACGACCTCGAGGCCGCGCGCTCGGGCCTCGGCGATCTCCTCGACCGCGGTCACGCCGCAGTCGACCGTGAGCACGAGCCCGCAGCCCTCGTCGGCCAGGCGCGCGAGCGTCTCGCGCTGGAGGCCGTAGCCCTCCTCGAAGCGGCTCGGCAGATGCCAGGTGACGTCGGCGCCGAGCTCGCGCAGGATCAGGACGGCGAGCGCGGTGGCGCAGATCCCGTCCGCGTCGTAGTCGCCGTGGACGCAGATCTTCTTGCCCGCGGCGATGGCCGAACGGATCGTGTCGACCGCGCCGGCCATGTCCCCGAGCAGGAACGGGTCGTGCCCGGGCACGGCTCCTTCGAGGAACGCCCGGGCCTCCGCAGGATCCGAGTAGCCGCGGCGAACGAGGACGCGCGCGGTCGTCTCGCTGACGTCGAGGCTCTCTGCGAGGGCGCTCGCATCGGCCTGCGGGCACGGTTTGACCGACCAATCCATAAGCCTGGCCACGGTACGGAGGCGGTCGGACAGCGGTAGTTATCCTGAGAAACGTGACGGTCGAAGCGAACTACTCCTCGGGCGAGGACTACATGGTCGAGTTCCTCGGGTACCGGTTCGCCTTCAACACGGACGACTTCGAGCAGCGCGTCACGGCCGCCGCCGTGAAGCTCGGACTGGTCGAGAGCAACGACCTCGACGAGGACGAGACGGCCGATCTCGTCGAGCTCGCGGCCGACGGGTTGATCGAGGAGCCCCGGAGCTCGCTGGGGCGCTACCTGATGCGCCACTGGGAGCAGCTCTCGCTCGTCCGCGGCGAGTCGCTCGTCTACTGGCTCCGCAAGCTCGTCTTCCGCGGCGCCTGGCTCGACCACCGCGTGAAGGAAGGGCTGCTCGAGGTCGACTGGGACGACCGCGAGGGCGAGTTCGCCTACCGCGACCCGCGCGGCGACCGTGCCCTGCTCGAGCTCGCGCCCGTGCCCTCGTGGCACGAAGTTCAGTTCCGCCGCTAACCGTTCTCAGCGGACCTGCCTACCGAGGTCAACCCCGGGGTCAGACCCAGCACCGAAAGGGTCACGATCGAGCGGAGCAAGGCGCGCGAACAATCCACAATCCGCGGAGAGTGGCCACTTCTCCCAAACGCCTCTTTACAGGGTCTGACCCCGGGGGTTGCGCTTTGAGTTGTGGCTGCTAGGGGCGGGCAGTGTCTAAGGAGTTCCAGCCGGCGGCTAGCTCGGGCACGGGCACCGTTGGATCGGGGCGCCAGCGCTCCCAGCCCTCGTCATACGGCGCCGACCACGCGTCGACGCGCTCGATTGCGCGTTCCCCCTCGGCCCGGACGGCGTCGGCCTTCTCCTGAGTGAAGAGCCCGATCTCGACCGCTTCCGCGAGGTCGTCCTCGTCCTTCCAGCGCCAGGTCCGGTCGGGATCGATCCAGACGTCCAGTAGATGGTCGGTCGTGTCGAAACCGAGGGCCGTCTCCCGCCACGGTTCTTCGAGGTTCACGTACCAGCCGAGGAACTCGCCGACACGTCCCCAGTGCACGTAAACCGAGTGCGAGGCACCCCGCTCGTGGAGCATTAGCCGGCCTCCGTACCAGTCAGCTTCCTCGTGAGCCCAATCACCCGCTTGGAGCTCGGAGATGGCCACGCGGCGCCCCCGCGGCCACCGGACCGGCGTTCCGGGAGCGATCCAGAGAACGGTTCGCGCCGTCGTGTGCTCGACCACCGTCGCGGGAATCGCACTGAAAACCCGCCAGGGCCAGACGAACCGAAAGAGCACTTGATCGGGGGGTAGTTTCACGGACCTCCCGGGTGGTACCTTCCTAGCTAGAGAGGAGATTCTTGTCACAAGTGGCCGTCGATACGGCTGCGGCGATGCTGATGGAGGCGCGCGGCCTCCTCCTGAAGGGTTGGTCGCAGGACGCCCAGGCTCGCAACGAGAAGGGGCAGGCAATCCAGGCGTGGAGCCGGGAGGCGACGTCGTGGTCCCTGCTCGGCTCGCTCCTCTCCAGCTGGTACCGCCACAACGAGTCGCTCCAGGCGGATTTCGTCGCGCACTCGATGGACGCTCGCGCGCTCGGCGACGCGATGGCAGCACTCGGGACCGCGACCGGTTCAGCGGACCTGGACGGCTGGAACGACGTCGAGGGACGGCAGCTCTCCGACGTCCTCGCCGTGATCGACGTGGCGATCACGACCCTGCCGGACTAGAACAGCGCTTCTGCGGCTTTCGCCGCGGCTCCGACGTGCTGGCGGCCGAGCTTGGTCACGATCCGACCGCGCGGCGTGCGTTGGATGAACCCGAGCTGCAGGAGATACGGCTCGTACACGTCCTCGATCGTGTCCGGCTCCTCACCCAGAGCGACCGCCAGAGTGGACAGGCCCACCGGACCGCCGTCGAAGCGGTTCACGATCGCGTGCAGCAGCGCCCGGTCGGTGCGCTCGAGCCCGTGCCCGTCGACCTCCAGCAGCTCCAGCGCCTCGGCCGCGACCCCGGCCGTCACGACGCCCTGATGGCGCACCTCGGCCACGTCGCGCACGCGCCGCAGGATCCGGTTCGCCACGCGCGGCGTCCCGCGGGACCGCGCAGCGATCTCCTCGGCCGCGTCGTCCTCGATCTCCACGCCCATGATCCCGGCCGAGCGCCGCACGATCACGCCCAGCTCCGCCGGCTCGTAGTACTCGAGCCGGAACGTCATCCCGAACCGGTCGCGCAACGGCGTCGTCAGCAACCCCGTCCGCGTCGTCGCGCCGACGAGCGTGAACGGCGGCACCTCGAGCGTGAGCGTCCGCGCCGCGTGGCCCTGGCCGACGATGATGTCCAGCCGAAAGTCCTCGAGCGCCGGGTACAAGACCTCCTCGACCGCGCTGGACAGCCGGTGGATCTCGTCGATGAAGAGCACGTCGCGCGGCTCGAGGGTCGTCAGGATCGCCGCCAGGTCGCCCTTCCGCTCCAGCGCCGGCCCGGCGACGCAGCGGATGCCCACGCCGAGCTCCTCGCGGACGATGTACGCGAGGCTCGTCTTCCCGAGCCCGGGCGGCCCCACCAGCAGCACGTGATCCAGCGACTCGTCGCGCCCCCGCGCGGCCTGCAGCGCGATGTCCAGCTGCTCCTTGATCCGCTCCTGCCCGACGAACTCGTCGAGTGACCTCGGCCGCAGCGAGCGATCGAGGTCGTCCTCGTCCGGCTGCAGCGCGGGTGCCAGGAACTGCTCGGTCACGCCGCCTTCAGCGCCTGGCGGACGCGCTCCTCGGGAGGATCATCCGGGTCGGTGCCGGCCAGCGCACGCTCCGCCTCGAGGGCCGAGTAGCCGAGCTCGACGAGAGCGTCACGCGCCACCAGGTCGGGCGCGCCCTCGGGCACGACCTGCTCCAGACCCAGCTTCTCCTTCAGCTCCAGCACGACGCGCTCCGCGGTCTTCTTCCCCACTCCGGGAATCGCGATGAACCGCGCGGTGTCGCCGAGGACGATCGAGCGCCGCAGCTCCGCGGGAGTCGAGCCGGAGACGATCAGCAACGCGACCTTCGGCCCCACGCCGGAGACGGACAGGAGCTGCTCGAAGAGCTCCCGCTCGGCCGGTTCTGCGAACCCGTACAGCTGCAGCACGTCCTCGCGCACGTGCAGATACGTGTCGAGCGTGACCTCGCGCCCCTCCTTGGCCTTCCGATGCGCGCGCTCGGTTGCCCGGAGCAGGTAGCCCACCCCCGCGACATCGAGCACGAGCCCGTCCGCGGTGCGCGCGACGGGAGTCCCTGTCAGCCGGGCGATCACGCCGAAACTGCCTTCAGCAACGGTGGCGCCAGCGCATGGCAGATCCCGACAGCGAGCGCATCGGCGGCGTGGTCGGGAGTGGGAGGCGCGTCCAGGCGGAGGATCGCCTGGACCATGCGCTGCACCTGTGCCTTCTCGGCCCGGCCGTAGCCGCACACGGCCTGCTTGACGCGTGCCGGGGAGTACTCAGCGCACTCGACTCCTGCGAGCGCGGAGGCGACGAGGATGGCGCCGCGCGCCTGGCCGACGGAGAGCGCGGTGCGGGCGTCGACGCCGACGAAGGACTCCTCGAGCGCGACGGCATCCGGCGCCTCCCGTTCGATGAGCGTCGTGACGGCGTCGAAAATCGTCTTCAGGCGCGCTTCGGGGCGGTCGGACGCGCCCGTCTTCCACCACCCGTAGTCGAGGGCCCGAACCCGCCCGCCTTTTTCTTGGACGATGCCGTATCCGCACGCAGCAGTACCCGGATCGATGCCGAGAACCTTCACGGGTCGAGGTTAGGCGCCGGGCCGGACGTTCCTGCCCCGAAAACCGGGTTTCCCCCTTTTGCGTACGGGACCAATGGATTAACCTCGGGGAGGGGAGCCATGAGGGGACGGTTCGTAGCCGCAGCAACGCTCGCAGCCGCGCTCTGCGTGCTCGTGGGCAGCGGGCCTGCGGGAAGCGGGAACGCGAAGCCGTCAGGTGGATGTCCGACGGGCTCGACGCCGGTCAGCATCATCAACTTTGCGTACGACCCCGACACGTTGACCGTTCCGGTCGGGACCACGGTCTGCTGGACGAACGACGACCCGACTCCGCACACGGTCAGCTCTGACGACGAAGGGCTCTTCGAATCCGGGTCGATGGCACAGGGCGAGACCTTTGCTTACACGTTCAACACCGAGGGGACATTTGGCTATCACTGCCAGCCGCACGCCTGGATGATCGCGACGGTGACGGTCACCGGCGCACCGCCGCCGCCTCCGCCCACGATCAGCCCCGAGTACGCGGTCTCGGACATTTCCTCGGCCGCGCAAGTCGGTCCGAGCATCGCCTTCGACGGAGCGAACTACCTCGCGACTTGGCGGGAAGGGAGCTCGAGCGTCCTCGGCGGACGGGTCGACCAATTTGGTGCGCATCTCGACGGCCCGGGGATCCCGATCGGAACCGGTTCGTCGCAGCGCATTGCCTTCGACGGGACGAATTACTTCGTCGTATGGCAATCCGTCTGCTGCGAGCCGTGGTTGATCAAGGGCGCTCGAGTGAGCAAGAGCGGCGTTTTGCTCGATCCGGACGGAATCACCCTCGCCGCCGGCCCATGGCAGTGGCTCTCGGCGTACAGCCCGGACGTCACCTTCAACGGAGTTGACTATCTCGCCCTTTGGCAGCTGCACGACGACATCCAGAACTACTGGATCAGCGGTGAGCTCGTAAGCCCCTCCGGTGCTTTGGTTCAGCAGGTCGAGGTCAACTACGGCTATAGCGATAGCCCAAGCGTGTCGGCCGGAGCCACGACCTCGCTGGTCGTCTGGAAGGGAAGCGGCATTTACACCCGCCTGTTCGATGACGCCGGCACGCCGCTTGGGAACTCCTTCCTGCTCGCAGCTGCCGGCAGCACTCCGCGTGTCGCCTTCGACGGGACGAACTACCTCGTCACGTGGTCGGACGCCGGAGACATCCTGGGGAGGCGGGTTGCCGAGGACGGGACGGTCCTCGACGCAACCGCGATCCAGATCTCGACCGCCTCCGGCAGCCAGACGGCGCCCACTGCGGCCTTCGACGGGACGAACTTCGTCGTCACGTGGGAGGACGGCCGTTCGGGCAACGCGGATATCTACGGCGCCCGCGTCGGCACCGACGGCCACGTGCTCGACAGCGACGGGTTCCCGATCGCGTCGAGTGCGTCCGACGAGTCGACTCCGGCAGCAACCGCGGGGTCGATCGGACGCGTGGCCGTTTCGTACGAGCGGGCGACTCAGGCCTTCCTCCGGTTCGTCGACAACGGCCCGCCACCCCCGCCGCCGCCACCACCTCCCCCGCCACCGCCGCCGCCGCCACCGGGATGCCCGGCCGGCTCGACGCAGATTTCGATCGTCGACTACGCGCTTCGAGCAGCCGGACGTCACCGTTCCGCCCGGAACAACGGTCTGCTGGACGAACACGGGCTCGGACACGCACACGGTCACCTCAGACACCGGGCTCTTCGATTCGCCGTTCTTGACCACGGGCCAGACGTTCTCGTACACGTTCAACGACGCGGGTCAGTTCCTGTATCACTGCTCGCCGCACCCGGTCATGACGGGCATCGTCAGAGTCAACACCGGCCCGCCGCCGACGCCTCCACCGCCGCCCCCGCCACCACCGCCGCCTCCTCCCCCGCCACCGCCGCCACCTCCTGGCACGCTCGTTGCGACCGTCGGCACCGGCGACGGCTTCACGATCACGCTGACGATGAACGGCGCCAAGGTCACCCACCTGGAGGCGGGGACGTACGAGGTCGAGGTCCACGACAACTCGACGTTCCACAACTTCCACCTCACGGGGCCGGGCGTGGAGAAGTCGACCGAGGTCGACTTCAAGGGCACGACGACCTGGCTCGTCACCTTCACGGACGGCGTCTACAGGTTCGTCTGCGACCCGCACGCGGCGCAGATGAAGGGCGAGTTCACGGTCGGCTCCGCGCAGCCTCCGCCGCCGCCCCCTCCGCCGCCGGTCAGGTGCAAGGTCCCGAAGGTGATCGGGAAGAAGCTCCCGGTCGCGAGGCGCACGATCGTGCGGGCGCACTGCCGCGTGGGACGTGTCCGGAAAGCCCGCTCGCGCAGGGCCCGAGGCCGTGTCGTCTCCCAGAGCCCGCGCGCAGGCGTGAGGCGTCCGCGGGGCGCGCGCGTGAATCTGATCGTCAGTCGCGGCAGACGCTAGCTTCACCCTTGGCTAGCCTCTAGAGGCCGTGCGGCGCGCGATCCTCCTCTTTGCACTCCTTATCGGGCTCACAGCCCTTGCCGGCCCGTCCCAGGGCGCGCGCGGCCAGACGGTCGAACGCATCGGCATCACCGACGCCGCGCGCCAGGCGCACCAGCTTCCGGCCGGTCTCCTCGTCGAGCTCGCGTCGCCGACCGGCTACGAGCGGCAGTCCGCCTCGGGAGACGCCGGCCGCTGGGTCGGTGCGCGCTACGAGCAGATCGGCCATCCCGAGAACGCGGGACAGGCGTCCCTGGACTGGACGGTCAGCTTCGACCAGAGCACCGGCGAGGCGGACGCGATCGCGCACGCCCACATCCAGCACACGAGCTGGGCGCGCGACCAGCGCGGCGGCCTGTCCGTCCCGCACGTCGTCGGGACGCGCGGCGTCGGCACGATCCTCGGCTACTACGAGATGGTCACGCCCTCGACGCCCGGTGACGCGCGCTTCGAAGGCGCCCTTGCGTTTCCGCTCGACACGAACCTGCACGCGGTGATCCACTTCGAGGCGCTCGAGCCTCCCGACGACACGTACGTGGTCAACGGCTCGAGCGTGGCTTCGAGCTGGAACCGCGGGCAGTTGCTCGTCGCGCTCGCCGGCGCGCAGCTCCAGGGGAACCTGGCCCCGCAGATCGTGGCGGCGCGCGCGATCCAGCGCGGGCGGATGGTGCGCGGCAAGGTCGTCGACCGGTTCCTGGACTCGGTGCTGGGTGCGCGGGTCTCGCTCGAGAAGAGCATCGGCGGGACCTGGACGAAGGTCTCCGGCGGCAAGAGCGACCAGCGCGGCTTCTACCTGCTCAAGGCGAAGAAGCGCGGGAGATACCGGGTGAGCGTGCGCTGGGCCGGGTTCACGGCCGTGAGCCGCGAGCTCCGAGCAGGGCGCTAGGCGTAAGCTGGAGGCGTGTCGCAGCCGCCGCGCAAGATTCCCCGCCTCCCCCGCCTCTACTGCGGCCGGATGCGCGGCCACCGGGGCTATCTGAAAGAGCTCAGGCGCCTGGACAACGGGACCTCGGTGTTCCTGTGCCAGGCGTGTGGCTGGGAGGGCATCCTCCCGACCGGATCCAGCTAGCCCGCGACCGCCTCGAGCACCGTCTCCGGGATGTCGAAGTTCGAGTAGACGTCCTGCACGTCGTCGTTCTCCTCGAGCTCGTCCATCATGCGGACGACCTTGCGGGCGACGGACTCGTCCTCGATCTCGACGGACGTCTTCGGCACCATCGTCGACTCGGCGGACTCGATCGCGATCCCTGCGGCCTCCAGCGCCTCGCGGACCGCGTGCAGGGTCTCCGGCGCGGTGGTGACGCGGTAGCTCGACTCCTCGGCTTCCACGTCCTCGGCGCCCGCGTCGGCCGCGGCGAGCATCAACTCGTCCTCGTCGATCTCGCCGGGCACGAGGATCACGCCCTTGCGCTCGAAGAGCCACGCGACGGAGCCGGACTCACCGAGGCTGCCGTCGTTCTTCGTGAAGACGTGGCGGACGTCGGCGGCGGTGCGGTTGCGGTTGTCCGTGAGCGCCTCGACGAAGAGCGCGATCCCGCCGGGGCCGTAGCCCTCGTAGGTGATGGTCTCGTAGGCGGCCGCGTCGGCGCCGGTGCCCGCGCCCTTGGCGATCGCGCGGTCGATGTTGTCCTTGGGCATCGAGCTCTCGCGCGCCTTCTCGATCGCGTTCTGGAGGGCGATGTTCCCGCCCGGATCGGGGCCGCCGTCGCGCGCCGCGACGATGATCGCCCGCGTCAGCTTCGAGAAGAGCTGGCCACGCTTCGCGTCGGTCGCGCCCTTCTTCCGCTTGATCGATGCCCACTTGCTATGTCCGGACAAGGCTCGCCTCCCTGACAGTGTCGAGGAAGAGCTCGTGGACGCGGGTGTCGTCCGTGAGCTCCGGGTGGAAGGTAGCGACGAGGAACCGTCCCTGCCTGAGCAGCACGGGCTTGCCGTCGAGCTCGGCGAGGACTTCGACGTCGTCGCCCGCCTGCTCGACCCGCGGCGCTCGGATGAAGACGCCGCGGAGCGGGGTCTCGTCGCCGTGGAGCTCGAGGTCGGCCTCGAAGCTGGAGACCTGGCGGCCGTATGCGTTGCGCGCGACCTCGACGTCGACCAGGCCGAGGTGCTCGCGGTCGAGGACGATCAGGCCGGCGCAGGTGCCGAGGATCGGCTGCTCGAAGCTGCGGATCGCGTCCTCGAGGCCGTAGAGCCGCATCAGGCGCATGAACGTCGTCGACTCGCCGCCCGGCACGACGAGGCCGTCGAGGCCCTGGAGCTGCTCCGGCTTGCGCACCTCGACCGGGTCCGCGCCGAGCCGGCGCAGCATGGCCGCGTGCTCGCGGAAGTTCCCCTGGAGGGCGAGAACGCCGATCTTCATGGTGCGAATTCTAGATTTCGGCGAGAGGCGGCCGGGAGCGCCGAGCCAGCCACACGCCGATCCCGATGAACAGGAGGCCGGTCACCGCGAAGACGAGTGGCCCGATCCAGTTGTGCGCATGCTCGCGGTAATCCCCGTCGAAGCTGATGATGAACGGGAAGAAGTAGAACAGCGGGAAGAAGAACTCTCCGACCTCGGACCACTTGTCCGCGAAGAATGCAGTCGTCTGCAGGATCCCCCATGCTCCGAGGACCGCCCAGCTCGAGCGTCCGAGCCGCGCGCCGAACAGCACGTACAGGAGGCCGATCACGCCCACGACGATCCAGTCGAATGTGCTGTCGTGGAAGAACCAGATCAGGCCGCCTCCGATCGTGAGCCCGGCGGCGACATGCAGCCAGAACCCGAACGGCCGGGAGGGGCCGTCGTCGACCGCGATCCCGGCCAGTAGGAACGCGAGGCCGACGGCAATCGTGACGATCGCCGACCAATCGCCTCCCCCAGAGATCAGGTCGGTGACGAAGAACCAGATCGAGGCCGCAAGCGCCAGAACGAGGAGCGGGAAGCGGAAGACCCTGAGGGCGACGGCCGAGGCGACGATCGCAGCGACCTCGAGCACGATCAGCCAGAACCGGAAGCCCTCGAACGGCGAATCGGTGTTCGGGAACCAGCCGAACCAGTCCAGGAGCGCCCCGAGGAGCGTTATGAACGAGATGACCACGCTCAGCGCCAGGAGGCCGGCGACGACGAAATGTCCGCGTGCTCGCACCGCCAACGCGACCGCGACCAGCGCCACGAAGACGAGCAGCGCCCACAGGACGAGGCCTGCCGAGCCGTGGTCGCTCGACTGGACGCTGAGCAACGAGCCGGTTGCGAACAGGATCGTGAAGCCACCGAGGTAAGCGAGGAAGGACGCGCTCGACCAGGGCACGCGGACCGCAGTCATCGCGGCAACTGTGACGAGCAGGCCGGACAGCCCGTGGAGTTTGGACGCGACTTGGCGGTCTCTCGGTTTCCTGACGTGTCGCTGCGTGCCCGTATGCGCGCGGAACAGTGTTAGGCCACACGGGCCGCTCGCTGGAGGGCGCGCAGCGGCACGAGGCGGGGGCGGAGCGCGGCTCCGCCGCGCGGGAGCCCCCGCCGGTCAGGGAAGCGAGAGGGCTACCAGCCGCGGGTTTCGAGCAGCTCTTCGGGCGGGATGCCGGCCGTTGCGAGGCCCGTCATCGCGTCGCCCAGGCCCTGCGAGACGCGGGCGAGCACCTCAGCGTCCCGGTAGTGCGTCGTCGCCTCGACGATCGCCTTCGCACGCTCGGACGGGTTCGTCGACTTGAAGATCCCGGAGCCGACGAAGACGCCGTCCGCGCCGAGCTGCATGCAGAGCGCGGCGTCTGCGGGAGTCGCGATCCCGCCGGCGGTGAAGGTCACGACCGGGAGCCGGCCGCTTTCGGCGACCCACCGGACGAGCTCGACCGGCGCGCGCAGCTCCTTGGCCTCGGAGTAGAGCTCGTCGGAGCTCATCGCGCCGAGACGCTTGATCGATCCGAACACCGAGCGCATGTGCGTGACCGCGTTCACGATGTCGCCCGTCCCCGCCTCGCCCTTGGTGCGAATCATCGCCGCCCCTTCGGCGATCCGGCGGAGCGCCTCGCCGAGGTTCGTGCAGCCGCAGACGAACGGGACCGTGAACTTCCACTTGTCGATGTGGTTGGCCGTGTCCGCGGGCGTCAGCACCTCGCTCTCGTCGATGTAGTCGACCTCGAGCGCCTCCAGGATCTGCGCCTCGACGAAGTGGCCGATGCGCGCCTTGGCCATGACCGGAATGGACACTGCCTCCTGGATCTCGGTGATCTTGTCGGGATCGGCCATGCGCGCGACGCCGCCCTCGCGGCGGATGTCCGCCGGGACGCGCTCGAGCGCCATGACGGCGCAGGCGCCGGCATCCTCGGCGATGCGCGCCTGGTCCGCGTCGGTGACGTCCATGATCACGCCGCCCTTGAGCATCTCCGCGAGCCCGCTCTTGACGCGCATCGTCCCGATCTCGGCCATGCCGCGATTGTAGCCCTAGGGAACGAGACGAACGTGGTCGGCGACCCGGCCGCGCATGTCCACGGCGAACACGTCCAGCTGCTCGTCGCTCGCCGTCACGTACAGGAACCCGTGCTGGTAGAGGGCGCGGACGCGCCGGGGATACGAGCTCGGACAACCGCGGAGTGAATAGAGGCCCGCCGCGCCGCCGCCGTGGACGACGTAGGTCACGCCGTTTCGCGCGGCGAAGCGCTGGTAGTTGTGGTCGTGACCCGAGAGGACGAGCTGAACGCCGTAGTCCTCGAAGAGCGGCACCCATTCGCGAGCCACCCGCCCGTCCCCGGAGTGCCCACCGCACGTGTACGGCGGGTGGTGGAAGACCGCGATCTTCCAGGTCGCGACCGACTGGGAGAGCTGCTGCTCGAGCCAGGCCGTCTGCGTTGCCGAGACCACGGTCGAGTCGAGGAAGAACAGCTGAACCTCCCCCTCCCCCAGCCTGCGCGTGTAGTAGCGGCCGGGCATCCCGAGCGTCTTCAGCTCGTAGCGCCCGCGACCGACCTCGTAGTCGTGGTTGCCGAGCACGCCGCCGACCTGCAGGCCGGCGCGACGAGCCCACCCGAAGCTCCGCTGCCAGTTCGCCCGAAACAGCCGCGGGCTCTCGAGGTAGTCGTTGTCTCCGAGTGCCACGAGCCAGTTCGCGTCATGCTGCGCCTCGTAGCTCTTCATACGAAGGCCGAGCGACAGCTCTCGCGAGCCGCCGACGCCGTAGTCGCCCATCGCGAGGAACGAGACCTTCACCTGCGCCGCGGAAGAGCCGCTCAGCGCAAGAGCTAGCAGACACAGAGCAAGGATCCGGCGCAAGCCAGATTCCTAGCAAGAACTCAGGAGAGCTACCCGTTCACCGAGCGCAGCACGAGCAGCATCCGCCCGTTCGGGCCCGGGACGAAGCGGGAGTTGTAGAGGTGATTCGCGGTGAGCCGCATCACCCGCGCGCGCTCTACCTCCGTCATCCCTCCGTAGCTCAGCACCTGGTGCTCCGGCAGGGTCGCCGCGAGCGGCTTCGAGAGCTCGTCGGTGAGGTTCTTCCGCTGGAGGTAGATGACGCCGTTCGTAGTGCCCTCCGGCGGCAACAGGCTCACGACGGAGTCGACGTTCGGTGCGTACTTGAAGGTGTACAGCGCGAGCTCCAGCGCCTCCCGGCGGAGCAGCGGGACCGTCTCCTGCGAGCCGACCTGGGACAGGCCGCACTTGTCCGCGCCCCCGCACATGACGTACGCGATCGTCGAGTCGGCGGGCTCGAACTGCTTGATCGAGCTGCCGATCTTGCGGAACGGCTGTCGGGTGAAGGCGATGCCGTCGACCGCGGCGTCCTGGTAGATGAGCGGCTGCGCCTGGACGACCGCGATCGGCTGCCCGTTGTACTTGTAGTTCGGCGCGATGTGGTCGGCCGTCTTCTGCGCCTTGTCGTACACATCGCCTCCGGTCGGCTTGTACGACGACCATCCCCGGTCGGACGATCCGGTCGAGACGAGGTACGCGAAGAGCCCGAGCACGCCGAGGAACCCGGCGACGACGATGAGGTTGGCGAGCATGAAGCGACTGCCGTACACCGAGCGGCGCTGCTTCTCTACAGCATCGGCCACGAGGCCTCCTCGAGTAGGTCGATCTTCGCGGGCTGGAGCTTGGCGTTCTGCAGGAGCTCGACCAGCTCGTCGCCGTAGATCTCGCGCCGTGCGACGACCTCGTCGGCGATCTTCTCGATCCCCTCACGGTTCTGCCGGACGAAGTTGTGCGCCGTGACGTATGCCTGCCCGACGATCTGAGCCGCGAGCCTGCGCTTGTCGCGATCGGAGAGGACGCTCGCGGCGACGTCGTGATCCTGGATCGAGCCGGTCCGGTTCATCAGCTTCAGCCCGATGTCCTCGAAGCGGGCGAGGACACGATCCTCTTCCTTGGCGTCGAGGCCTGCGTCGAGGTCGAGCGGCTCGGGCCCCATGCCCGCAGCGCCGACCATGAGCGCGGCCAGGCGCGTGACGGTCTGGATGTCACCGCCGACACCGCTCGTCGTCTGGCCGTAGAAGACGCGCTCCGCGGCCATCGCCCCCAGGCCCCAGATCAGCGTCGCCATCTGGTCTGAGCGCCACTGGCTGAAGCGCTCCACCTGCTCGGCCGCCTGGTGATGGCCGAGCGACTCGCCGCGCATGCGGATCGAGATCCGGGTCGACTCCGAGCCCTTCATGTAGACGTGGCTTGCCGCCGCGTGGCCGGACTCGTGCAGAGCGACCGCCCTCGTGTCCTCCTCGGGATACTCGATGTTGACGGCGGTCCCGGACTCGACCGTCGTCATGGCCTCGAGGATGTCGGCGGAGTCGAAACGCTCGCGCCCGTCTGCATGTGCATAGGTCAACGCCATCGAGCAGACCTGCTCGATCATCGCCGGCGAGTAGCCGCCAGTGATGCGGGCAAGCTCGTCGCGCTTCTGCTCGGTGTCGAGCTCCCCCTCGTGGTCGACCTTGCTGATGTAGAGGTCGAAGATGTCCTTGCGGTCGGTCTTCGTGGGCGTCCGCAGCCAGACGTGCCGCCCCATGCGCCCCGGGCGCGTGAGCGCGGGATCGAGCTGGCTGATGGGGACGTTCGTGGCGCCGATGAAATAGATCTGGTCCTTCCGCGGCTTCGGCCGCGGAACACGCAGAGAGAAGCGGCCCATCCGCGCCGGGATGATGTAGGTCGCGTCGAGGAACGTGTTCGTCCAGTTCGTGAACAGGCGGCGGAAGAAGGGCGGGTTGTCGATCCCGTCCATGACGACGAGGAGCTGGTTCAGCGCGAGCTGGCCGCCGCCCATCATCCCCGGGACGGCGCCGCCCTGGCTGAAGATCTTCGCCAGGCCGGTCGGCTCCGCCGGCTTGCTCTCGCGCTGCGCGAACAGCCGGTCGCGCCACGCGCGCGTCTCGAGAATCATGTCGCCGCTCGGGTTCAGCGATCCCCACGGCCCGTAGAAGAGCGAGTCGTCGATCCGGCCGCCCGTGTAGGAGGCCGCCGCGCCGCCGAGCGCCTGCCGCCGCATCCCGACTGCGTCGATCTCGTCGATGAAGACGATGCACTGCCCGCCCCATTTCCGGGCCAGCTTCTTCGCCTTGCGCGCGAGCCAGCGCACGATCACGGCGTCCATCCCGAGGAAGGTCTGCTGGAATCCCGAGCCGGGCATCAGCACGAAGGGGCAGTTGAAGCCCGTCGCGATCGCCTTCGCGAGCATCGTCTTTCCGGTTCCGGGCTGGCCGAGGAAGAGCAGCCCGCGCTCGCGCTTTCCTCCGGCCGCTTCGAACGCCTCGCCGCTCTGCCAGAGCGTGACGACGCGGCTGACCTCCTGCTTGGCCTCGTCCTGGCCGCGCACGTCCTGGAGGCGCACGCCCCAGTCCGCATCGCCGGGCTCGAAGCCGCGCATCTGCGTGACTCCGATCAGCATCATCGGGCCGAGGAAGATGAAGGCGTTGAAGAGGAGGAAGAACGGGAGGCTGAAGAAGAGGCCGATCAGCTGCTGGCCGCGAACGAAGGCGTGGATCGAGTCGTAGATGGCCGTCGTGCTGCCGACCCAGCTCGTCGATCCTCCGGGAAACAGCAGGCGGACGATCCAGATGATCGTCAGGACGACGACCAGGAAGATGATGAGCTTGAGGACGGCGCGCCAGAACGAGACGCGGCGGCGCGCGATGACGTCCTCCTCCTTGAGCGTGTCGTCGTCGGTGCCGTAGAGGCTCGGCCAGGGCAGCAGGCGACGGGTCGCGAGGTCGATCGCGCCGCGGAAAGCGATCACGACCAGGAACGTCGCGGCCAGCGCCCAGCCGAGGCTCCAGCCGAGGACCGAGTAGAACCAGACGAACGGCGCGGGGCTCGTGATCACCGCGATCGCGGTCGCGCGTTTCGTCAGGTTGCGCCAGCCCTCCCCGAGCTCCGAGGAGGCAGACGTACGGTCGAGGAGCCCGGGCTCCACGCGTTCGGTCGCCATACCTAAGAGGTTAGACGCGTTTTAGGGAGCTTCGGTTTGGAATCCGACTCCAAGCCGTTCAAAATGTCGGATGTAGGAGGGGCCGGGTCGGCTCCTGCGGCAAAGCCTCCCCGGCCCCATGTTTGCCGCAGACATGGGCCCCCTAACGCCGAGGGGTCGAAGTTCCATTATGCGTGCACCTTCCGGCTCCTGCGTACCCCTTTTGGGGTACTACCTTGTGCGGCGTGCATCGGCTGACAAAAGCGCAGGCGCGGCGGGTCGCAGTTCGAGCGCAGATGCTCGACGCGAAACGACCTCGCGACCTCGTCTCCGTCGTTCGGCAGCTGACGTTCCTCCAGATCGATCCGACCGCGGCGATTGCGCCGAGCGCAGACCTCGTGGCCTGGAGCCGTCTGGGCTCCTCCTACCGGCCCGACCACCTCAAGCGCGAGCTCGAGGAGAAGCGGACGCTCTTCGAGCTCGACGCGATGGTGCGGCCGATGAGCGATGTGGGCCTGTACCTGGCGAGCGCCGAGGAGTGGACGGACTACGACCAGCCGCGCGAGTGGATGACGTCCAACGACAAGTTCCGGCGCGACATCCTCAAGCTGCTGCGCCGCTCGGGGCCGCTCGCCTCACGCGAGATCCCGGACACGTGCGTCGTGCCTTGGGCCTCGACCGGCTGGACGAACGACCGCAACGTCACGCAGATGCTCGAGTACATGGCGATTCGCGGCGAGATCGCGATCGCCGGGCGCGTCGGGCGCGAGCGGGTGTGGGATCTGGCGGAGCGCGTCTATCCGAAGGTGAAGGTGCCGTCGGTCGCGGAGGCTGACCGCCAGAAGAACGAGCGGCGGCTCGCGGCGCTCGGCATCGCGCGGGCGAAGCGGCCGAAGATGCCGATGGAGCCCGCGTACGTCGGCGACGCCGGCGAGCCGGCCGTGGTCGAGGGGACGAAGGGCGAGTGGCGAGTCGACCCGTCTCTGCTGGACGGGGAGTTCTCCGGGCGCACCGCACTCCTCTCACCGTTCGACCGGCTCATCCACGACCGGGTGCGCGCAGAGGAGCTCTTCGACTTCGAGTACACGCTCGAGATGTACAAGCCCGCTGCGCAGCGGCGCTGGGGCTACTTCGCTCTTCCGATCCTGCACGGCGACCGGCTCGTCGGGAAGCTGGACGCGAAGGCCGACCGCAAGGCCGGCGTGCTGCGCGTGAACGCGATCCACGAGGACGTGAAGTTCACGAAGCCGATCGCGAAGGCCGTGCAGAAGGAGATCGCGGAGCTGGCGTCGTGGCTCGAGCTCGAGGTCGAGCCGGCCTAGGATCGGGCTACGCTTTCGCGGCGCGGGCCCGTAGCTCAGCTGGTCAGAGCAGCGGACTCATAATCCGTCGGTCCCTGGTTCGAGTCCAGGCGGGCCCACAAGAGGAAAGCCCCGCACAGGGGCTTTTCTCGTCTCTACGGCCCGGCGAGCCTGGCTGCGGGGGTACGCGAAGGGGTACACGCGGCCGCCCCGGAAGGCGGCGCGCAGGTCGGCCACGAGGGGCGGCCTCGGCTCGGCAATCGCGTTCTCCAGACCGAGGCACGCGTGACGGTGATCGACGGGCTGCTCGCTACCGCCGTCCTGCTCGGCCTGATTCTCAACGCCGCGCTGGGCCTATGGTGGGCCGACCCCGCAGCTGCATTTGTGATCGTCTTCTACGGTGTCCGCGAAGGCGGCTACGCCTTGACGGAAGCACGCGCCTAGACGTACTCCTCAGCAGGGAGAGGGGCGCGAGGGCGCTCCTCATGGCGCTCCCGCTCCGCGTCTGGAAGGAACCATCGCTCCGCGATTGCGGTCGGAACAACGGCCGACAGGACAACGACCGTGACGAGGAGAGAGAACTGCGTTCGGTCGATGATCCCGGCGTTCAGCCCGTAGAGCGACGAGATCGTCCCGAAAGTCAGCCCCGTGCTCATCAGCAGGGTCGCGAACGTCGCGTGGCGAGGAGCAGCCCGTCGAGCCAGCGGTAATACGAAGCCCACCTTCGGGACCATCTTGGCTGCGAGGAGCACGACGAGCAGGCCGAGGTTCGCCACTACGGCTCCCAGAGACACGTTCAGCCCACCCTTGATGAAGAAGAAGGGCGTCAGGAAGGCGAACGCCACGACGCGGAGACGCGTTTGCTCTTCCCGGTGCTCCTCGTAGTGCCTGCTCATCATCAAGCCGAGCACGAACGCAGGTAGAACGGCGTGCCCGTTCGAGGCGTCGGCGAGGACCATCAGCACGAGCAAGGAGAAGAAGACGAGCTTGATTTCCGGCTCGATCACGCGGTCGCCGTAGCGCCCGAAGAACCAGGGCGCGATCTTCGGCAGGGCGAGGATCAGGGCGAGTGAGACCACGAGGAAGACGGGGAACCAGATGTTCGGCTTGATGAAGATCGCCGAGAGGGCGAGCGCAGTGCAGAGGTCTGTGACGAAGGTCGCGCTCATGAGGAGCTTGCCGATCCCGGTGTCCGTCAGCCCTCGTTCAACGAGGACTGCGTACACGACGGCCAGCGAAGTCGTGGACAACGCCGTCCCGGCGATGAGAGACGCCCGGCCAGACCAGTCCAGCAGGAAGTAGGCCGCAAGCCCGGAGACGACAAACGGCCCTGCGAACGAGGCGACGCCGATCCCGACGGTCGCCCGCGCCCGGTCACGCATGTAGTCGGGGTCGACCTCCATCCCAGCCAGGAACGTGAGCACGATGGAAGCGAACGAAGCGATGAAGTCCAACCACTCCTGGGAGTGCAGATGAAACGCGTTTCCGACGACAACGCCCAGTGTCAGTTCGAGCAGCGCCACCGTGACGCCAAGCTCGACCGACAAGATGCTCGCGAGGAGGACGACCCCCCCGAGAAGTGCTGCAAGTTCGATTGGCTCCACGGCACGACCTCCACTTCGCGTCTTGAGTGACGTTCGGTAGAGGCCATCAGCGCCGGAGCGCGGTTCGGGCGAGCCTCATCGCCCCGCTTCTTGCGGCAGCGTAGCTGAGCGGACGGCCTCGGAGCGTGGGCCGGCGGACGTCGGCTAAGAACTGGATTAAGCCGGTCTTGCGATGTCCTTCGGCGACCAGGCGCGCACGTCCCATGTGGAGTGTGAACATCCGTGTTGCGTGCCACCTCGGGTGTGGTCGGTGGCAGCGTTGCGAAGATGATTCATGCAGAGTCCGGCGCTGCAATACCGACAGAGTGCGATGGCAGGCGTTGACGAGCCTTCCCTGGCACGTTCGAAGCAGTTCACGGAGGAGAACCTCATAGGATCGCGGTACAGAGGGTGCCGTAAACCGCCATTCCTCCAGCGAATCCCGAACAGACCCCTTAGACCTAGAAGCAGGGAAGGGGTCTCATAATCCGTTGGTCGGTGGTTCGAGTCCACCCGGGCCCATTCGCAAGGACGCAGCCAGGCGTGGGTCGAAGTCCGCGGCCCTTCCCACGCCCCCAGTTCGAGCAGCCGGCCCCCGCCGCCGCCGGGCCTTGTTCCTCATGCAACAAGTGTGCGATGATCGCGCCTCTGCGGCTACTAGGGAGGACGATTATGAAGCGGCTGTTGGCGGTCTCGCTGATTGCTCTTGCATCACTGATTCTTATTCCGAGTGCGCTCTCGACCGCGCCGACGATTGTGCGCACTCCGATCGACGACACATTCGTCGACGACGTCGACTGCGATTTTCCCGTTCTGTTCCACCTCGTCGGAACAGACCTGGGGATCTTCTTCGACAACGGTCGCGAGTTTCACGCCTTCCCCAATAGCCGCGCAACCTTGACGAACCTCGTTACTCAAAGGACGCTCACGGTGAGCATCGCGGGGCCGGCTCACATCCGGTTCGGTGCCGACGGAAGCCTCACCCTGGTGGGCACCGGGCCAGGGCTCTTCTACCTGCTGTTCCGAGGCACCCCTGGGATCACGCTGCTGACCGGCCGATTTGTTTGGTCGTTCGACGAGCAGGGGAACGAAACAGGGTTCAGTAGCGTCGGCAGGACACGCGACCTCTGCGCGGAGCTCGCCGGCTCCTAGGCCCTCTGTCGTTCGAGCTCGCGCCGCAGAGCGCTAAGCCGCTTCGTCACCCAGCCGGTTTCGACGAGGCGTCGCCACGATCGCCGAGCTCGCCGGTGTCTCAACCGACGTCGCCGCGCTCGTCGGCCTCTCGGCGCGGCTTGAACGAGCCGCCCTAGAGAGTCTTCGCCTCGCGGCCGCCGACACGAAACTCGACGCGATGTCGTGCCGAGCCTCCTTCATCGTGCGCCGGATGATCCAGACCGACGCCATCAGGCGCTCACCCGGCCCGGTCGCGTCGGCGGCAGGTGGCTGCGGTTGCGTGCCTCGTAGACCCAGCGGCCATGCTCCCCTCGCTCGGGAGAGGTCGGACCAGCGCCAGCAGGACACGTCCCGAGCAGCGTCTAGCGCGAGGAGCTCCTGGGCGCAGATCGGTGAGTTCGTCGGCCAGCGGGACCTCGCCGTGACCTCGTCTCGACTTAAGTCACGAGCCGCACTATGCTCGTCACTGAAGCTAGGCGGGCATTCGTGTGTGGGCGAAAGGGGAGGGCGGATGAAGAACACGCTGATATTGGTCGGGGCGATCTTGGTGATCGCCGCGGCGTGGTCAGGAGTAGGTGCCATGGCCTCACCGCAGCATCAACAGACGTCTCTGGGTCTTAACGCGAGAGTGAGGGCGCTTGAAGCAAACGTGCGCTCCCTCAAGTCGCAGATGGCGTCTACGAAGAAGAAGGTCAACCAGCTTGTAGGGGCTCAGGCGTGCCTGACAGCGCAAGGCCTCAGCTCGTACGGCGACGGCACGACTTCTGGCTACTTCTACACGAACGACGCCGGCGCTACGGTCTTCCTGACGCACGCGACCGACTTCGACCCTGGCCTGACACCAACCGCTTGGATGGCGCGCGTCAACCCAGCCTGTGTCAGTTCATCGAAGTCGATGCAGAACTTCCGCTACCAGCGAAGCCCGTCCATCACTCCGAAGACAACTCGCTGATTTCCCGAGGTGCTGGTTTCCAAGGAGCCGGGGAAACCCGGCTCCTCCACTTGGCGAACCCGCTGCGCAGCCTGAGCGAGCCCGCTCGTTTGATTCGTTGCAAGCGCAAGTCCAACCGGGATACGCTGTATCTCCCAGCAGTTCAATGGCCCCCAAGCCCCTGATCCGCGCGTTCCTCGCGCTCTGCGCAGGTTTTGCCCTGCTCGTCGGCCCTTCAGCTGACGCCGCCAAGCCCGGCGCGCTCGACACGACCTTTGGCCGTGCTGGAAAGGTCATCACGGACTTCGGCCAGGTAGACGGGATTTACGACATCGCCGTCCAGCCGAACGGCAAGATCGTCGCAGTCGGCGACAGCTACGAGCGGGGCACGCCCAACGACACCTTCGCCCTCGCGCGGTACACGAGAAGTGGTGCGCTGGATCAGACGTTCGGGACCGGAGGCAAGGTGACCACAGACTTCCAGCGGCCTTCGACCGCGCTCGCGGTCGCGCTCCAACCCGACGGCCGAATCGTGGCGGCCGGGGGCGTCGACGCAGGCCCTATCGGTGTCAACGTCGCCTTGGCGCGCTACAACGCGAACGGCAGCCTCGATCCCACGTTCGGCGACGGCGGCAAGGTCGTTACCGATTTGCAGTCCCATTTCCAATGGGCCTCGGCGATCGTCATCCAGCCGGACGGGAAGCTCGTCGTGTCCGGCTCGACGAGGCAGCTCGGCTTATACCCTGACTTCCTGGTCGCGCGGTACACGGCGAGCGGCACGCTCGACCAGAGCTTCGGCAGCGGCGGCATCGTCTCGACCGACTTCCAGCCTGGCTGGACGGACCTCGCCTACGGGGTCGCCCTCGGTCGCGGAGGCAAGATCGTGGCGGCCGGCGTAGGTCTACCTCGCGACACGGGCGGTCCGGGCGTCATCGACGTCGCGGTGTACGACACCGATGGGCATCTCGATCCGAGCTTCGACGCAGACGGGATGCTCGTCAGCGCGCCGGAGCTCGACAGCGGGGCCTGGGGCGGAATCGTCGCGCAACCGGACGGAAAGCTGGTCATCGGCGGGAGCATCGGCGTCCACCAAGGACTCGTCCGCTACACGGCCAGCGGCGCCCTCGACCGCACGTTCGGCATCGCTCGAAACGGAGTCGCGATCGCGACCGGTGGCGTGAGCGACCTCGCCCGCCAGCCGGACGGAAAACTCGTCACGGTGGGAGTGCGGAGCGGGCGTTCGAACACGGATCTCAACTTCGGGATCGCGCGCTTCAACCGCTCGGGCTTGCTCGACAGGTCGTTCCACGGCGGAGAAGCGATGACCGACATGGGCGGATGGGACGTGGCGGAGGCCGTCGCCCTTCAGCCAGACGGCAGGATCGTCGTCGGCGGCTCGACCGGACGCGCCGAAAACGGGATCACGCAATCCGGGGACTTTGCGCTCGCGCGCTACTTAGGCGTTCCCAATTGCCGGGTGCCGAACTTGATGAGGAAGACGCTGCGGGCAGCAAGAGCTGCGATTGCCCGCGCGAATTGCCGGCTCGGACGGGTCGGACACAGGGCTTCGACCAGGGCCGCCCGCGGGCATATCGTGTCCCAACGACCCGCCGCAGGCACGACCCTGCCGAACAGAGGCAAGGTCAATCTGGTCGTGAGCCGGGGCCGCGGGTAGCGGCGCCTCGATCAGGCTCCCGACCGGACGTAAGGAATCTGTTAAGCCTGTCCCGGGACTCGTGCCGTGCGGGGAACATTCATCGAGGCGAATCTGACAAGGAGGTTACGGCTCGTGAAGAAGACTGTTGCCATTCTCGTCGCGGCCCTGGGCTCGCTCGCGCTGCTGGCGACGTTCGCTCAGGCGGGGCCGACCAGAGCCTCGGCGAAGACGACGATCTGTCACCGAACCAAGTCAGCGCAGCACCCGTACCGGCAGATCGCTGTGGGGAACGCGTCCCTTGCCGCACACCAGCGGCACGGAGCTGACATCGTCCCGGCGCCGCCGGGAGGTTGCCCCAGCAGCGTCATGACGCCGAGGCACGGGGGTCGACCACTCTCTGCCGCGATGACAGGTGCAGCTGAGAGGCCTGGACCGGGCGATCCCGACGGAACAGGCACTGCCGCGATCAGGGTCACGCCTGGACTGGGACGCGTTTGCTTCGTGCTCACAGTCGCCGATGTCACGCTCCCGGGCACGGCCGCGCACATTCACATTGCGCCGCCTACGGATCCGGGCCCGGTCGTCGTCACCCTCGTCCCACCGGACGCGAGTGGTTCGTCCCAGGGCTGCGTCTCCACGACGCGGGCGATCGTGAAGGCGATCCTCAAGAACCCGTCCGCTTACTACGTCAATGTCCACACGACTGACTTCCCGGACGGCGCCGTCCGTGGCCAGCTCGGGAAGCGGCACGGGCCACCGAGCTAACGCAATCTCACTTCACGGAGAGGCCCCGCTCGTGCGGGGCCTCTCGAACTCGCGGTCACGCTCCTGGCACGACCGCGGGGAGCGCCGGTTCGACCACCCGGCGTTCACGGCTTTGCGGCCGCACAGCCGCCCCCAGGAGCACAACAGCCCAGGCCAGTGCCGCCCACGCCCACGCATGGCCCTCGCTTCCCGCCGCCGACTCCGGTGCGAGCAGGCATGAGACCGCCCAGCCACCCGCCGCGATCGAAGCGCTGAACGCGGGAATTCGCCACCCGGCGGTGCGGAGCCCGGCGAGCAGCACGAGTAGGAGCACGAGCAGTGCGAGCGCCGTCATCACGGTCCAGTGGTGGAGGCCGTTCGATACGGCATCCGCAGGCGGAAGATCGCGCCGCTGGGCCGAGGCCATCCGTCCGGCGTACACGAGGCTCGGAACAGCCGCGACGGCCACGAGGGCCAGCATTACCGGCTCCGGGCGTGGCCCCCGCGTGAGGAACGTCCGTCGTGCCGGATGCAGCGTGAGCAACACGGCGCACGCACCCGCGATACCCGCTGCCAACGCCAGGTACGACCATGCTTCGCCGATGACTGCCGCAGCGGCCAGCGCGAGCGCGACGATCCCCGTCTGCTGAATCCCGGCGATCCGGCGCTCGGGACGTCGAAGCTGCGCGAGCAGGCCGATCGGCAGAACCACGCCGAACACCAGTCCCCACCCTGCATCGAGAACCTGGTTGCGCGCCTGGTCGACGAACCCCGTGTACCCGTCGATCAGGTCGATCAGACCGAAGTTGACCGTCAGCGAGGCAAGGGCGACGACCAGAGCCACAGCTTTCATCGAGCTCGTTCGAGTCATGGCGCGCGAGCCTATAGATGGCCGACGGCAGGTGGACTCATCGGCGCACTTTCAAGCGACCGGCGCTAACATCGGCCCCGGTGAAGGTCTTCCAGCACGAGCGACGTCTACGGACGGCCGGGGGTCTCTCCGTCAGGGACATCACCGACGAGGTCAGCGAGGCCGTCAAGGAGTCCGGCGTCCGCGACGGGATCGTCTGCGTCTACTCGCCGCACACGACCTGCTGCGTGCGCGTGAACGAGTTCGAGGATGGGTTCCTCGAGGACTTCACGGCGCTGCTGAAGAGCCTCGTCCCGCGCGACAAGTACTACGCGCACGACGACTGGGACCGGCGCACCGAGAACATCTGCGAGGAGGACATGTCCGTCGGGAACGGGCACTCGCACTGCATGTCGATGCTGCTCGGGTCGGCTGGCGAGGCGATCCCGGTGCGAGACGGCGAGCTCTGCCTAGGCACCTGGCAGCGCGTGCTCTTCCTCGAGCTCGACCGCGAGCGCGAGCGCCGCTGGATCGTCCAGGTCGTCGGCACCTAGCCTAGTTCGAAGACCTCGAAGTCCTTTCCGATGACGGGCTGCGCCACGTTGTAGACGGGCACGTCGCCGATCTCGCCCTTGAAGGTCCCCATGTGGCCGTGGCCGTGGAGGACGATGTCCGGCCGGTGCTGGGCGATCGGCACGGCGAGCCGGTCCGAACCGAGGAACGCCAAGATTCCAGGCGGCTCGCCCTCGAGCGTCGCGCTCGTCGGAGCGTAGTGGAGGAGCGCGATCCGAACGTCACAGGAGCCGATCTCGTCGAGCGCGCGGGCGAGGCCATCGACCTCGGTGCTCGTCTCGGCGTAGACCCTGCGGAGCGACGGCTCGCCGAAATCCGGCAGCGCGGAGTCGGGAAACCCGCCGACGAAGCCCTTCACGCCGGCCACACCCACCGCCGTCTCCCCCACGTCGACCATGAACGAGGACTTGTCGAGCACGTGAATGCCGCCCTCGCTCAACGCCGCGGTCAGGTCGTCGCAGCGGTTCCCGTGCCAGTCGTGATTTCCCAGCACTGCGACGACCGGCGTCTCGAGCTCGCGCACGGCCTCGACGAGCGCCGCCACCTCTCCCGGCTCGCCGTGCAGCGTCAGATCGCCTGCGAGCAGGATCAGATCCGTCTCGCGGGCCGCGTCTGCGAAGACTGCAGCGAAGCGCTCGTCGCCGGGGCCTCCCGCGTGGACGTCTCCGGCAGCCGCGACTTTGATCATGCTCGAACTGTTCCACGGAACCCCTCCCTGGGTAACCACGCTCAGTGGCCGATTTCGACGATTCCTGGAGACGCTGAAGAAAGTCGCCGCCGTCCTGCGCGAGGCCGACGTGCCGTTCCTGCTCGGCGGAGGGCTCGCGTCGTGGGCGCACGGCGGGCCCGAGACTGCGCATGACCTCGATTTCATGGTGAGGCCGGACGACGCTGACCGGGCGCTCGCCGCGCTCGAAGCGGCCGGGCTTCAGAACGGCGAAGCCCCCGGAGGACTGGCTGTACAAGGCCTGGAACGGCGACACCCTCGTCGATCTCATCTTCAGGCCGTCGGGAGGCGAGGTCGACGACGCGATCTTCGATCGCTCGGAGTTGCTCGACGTCCAGGCTGTCCGCATGAACGTCATGTCTGTCGAGGACGTTCTCGTGACGAAGCTCCTCAGCATGCGCGAGCACGAGGTCGACTACGACGGCGTGCTCGAGGTCGGCCGCGCGCTGCGCGAGCAGGTCGACTGGGAGGCCGTCCGCGAGCGGACGAGCGACTCGCCCTATGCGCGGGCGTTCTTCTACCTGGCCGCCGAGCTCGACATCCTGGAACCGAACCGAACCTTCACAGCTTCTTGACAGGCGCCGTTTAGTTTTAGAGGCGCCATGAGCGCACTGAGAATCGCGGCCGCCACGCTCGTCGCGGTGGCCGCAGCGGGCTCCACCGGCGCAGCAGCAGCACCACGCGCTGGCCAGCCTTTGCTGACCTTCGTCGTGGAGTACGGGTTGGGAATGTGCGCAACGGACCTTCAGGGTCACACGTTTCGACTCACTGATCCCCGACAGTCGAGCTCGCTCGCATCCTGGTCGCCCGACGGCAGCCTCCTCTCATATGTGGACGGCAAGAGACTCGTCTTCATCGACGCCGAAGGGCGCGTTCGCATGAGTCGCGCATGGCAGACCGGCAACTCGGGCTTTTCCTCCCTGGAGTGGTCTCCTGACGGCCGCAGGTTCGCGGGCGTCGGGTACTGGGGCGTCTACTCGTGGCTGTACGTGACGAACGTCGACGGCAGCGGCGGACGAGAGCTCTTCTTCGGAGGGGGAACGATCGGCCGGCCGGCATGGTCCCCCGATGGGAGCCGGATCCTCTTCTCGAGAACGGTGTACTCCGGCCGGAGCTCGACGACCTTCGTCGTCGACTCGAATGGAGGCGACCCGCAGAAGGTCGTCGAGTCTGCGACCGAAGCCGTCTGGTCTCCCGACGGCCGGAAGGTGGCATATGCCGCGCTCGACCAGGACGGCAACCGGCTGGGCCTCTCGGTCGCCAACGCGGATGGCAGCGATCCGCATGCGTTGGCCCCGGGTGCGATCTTCCGACCAACCTGGTCGCCGGACGGTTCGGCGATCGTCTTTACGCGTGGCGTGGGCATGTCGTCCCAGGTCGTACTCGTCAATTCCGACGGAAGGAACGAGCGCACGATCGCGAGCGGTGCGGGGCCTGAATGGGCGTCCGACGGTTCGTGGATCGCCTTCGCGAAGCCAGCGGAAGCGGTCGGAAAATCGCTGGCCGCCGTGATCAGACCGGACGGGACGGACGAGCGCATCATCGAGACGGGCGTGCCTAGAGACGACGTCAGCGCGTTCTTCTGGAGACCATCGGCGCCCTTCCCCTCACACCGCCGTCGCTGTGTTCTCGAAGGGACAGACCGCGGGGACGTGATCCGAGGGACAAATCGAGCCGAGGTGTTCAACGGCGGCGCCGGGCCCGACCGGATTTACGGAGCGGGTGGAAACGACGTCCTTTTCGGCGGAACTGGTCACGATCGATTGTTCGGAGGCTCGGGCAAGGACTTTTTCGAGGCCCACGACGGTATACGGGACTACCTGTTCGGAGGCCCAGGCTCGGATCGCGGCAGCTACGACCTTTACCGCGACCGCGTCAAATCGGTCGAGCACTTCGTGCGCCCAGGCTAGTCAGCCCCTGGGACGAGCAGCCTGCCGAAGGCCCCCGGGTTGTCGAGGTTGGACACATGGCCTGCGTCCGGAACGATCTCCAGCCTTGCATTCGTCAGTTTCGCCGCGAGCGACCGAGCGAGCGTGAGGTTCGCCCGGTCACGTTCGCCACACGCCACAACAGTGGGCACGCTGATCCGGCTCGGGTCGACGACGCTGCCCGCGGCCTGCCACATCACGCGCGAGATCTCGGCCGGTCGCAGCGAAGCGATCTCCTGCAAGGCGGTCTCGCGATACGGCTCGGGAAGCTCGGCGACGAGCTGACGATGCAGAAAGCCCCGCGGGAGAACCCGTGCGGCGAGCGCGAGGCCGCGCGTGCGGCGCCGGAGGCTCGCCGGAAGACGGTGGAACGCTGCGCAGACGATGAGTCGACCGACGTCCACCCGCTCCGCGACGCGTAGGGCGACGAGACCGCCTAGGGACAGTCCGCACACCTCGTCCCCGGCCCTCACCAGCCCCGCGACCTCGTCGACCGCGGCCTCGAGGCCGCGGCGGTAGGCGGGAACCAGATCAGGAGCGAGCGCAGAGTCGTCGAGAGCCTCGAGCTGCGGCTTCCACGCGCCAGGGCCTGTTCCGAGGCCGTGCAGGAGGACGAGCGTCAGGAGACCGGCTCGGACTCGGTGATCCAGATGCTGCCGTCGGCGCACTGGACCTCGCGAGCGTCCCCGCCCGGGTCGACCAGGCTCGTCCGCAGCACCTTCACCCGCCCCCCGTCGAGCTCCGCGATCGGGCCCTCCACCTCGGCCGCTCCGAACATGTGCCGCCACGCGCGAACCTGGTTGTGGATCTCCCGCGCGGACTGCGACCAGTCCACGGCCGCGTAGCCGGCTTCGAACGGCCCCGCCCAGCTCGCGCCTTCCTCTCCCTGCGGGTCGCCCGGGTCCCCGGCCTCGAGCCGCTCGAAGACGCGCGGAAGCATCGAGAACGTCTCCTGGAGGATCCTCGGGCCGAAGTCCTCGATCCACGTGTCCGTGTCCGCGATCGGCACGCTCGACTGCGCGAGGATCGGGCCCGTGTCGAACTCCGCGTCCATTCGGTGCCACGTGGAGCCGAAGACGGGATCGGCCTCGCGGAACGCCCACGCGAGCGGGTACGGGCCGCGGTGCCGCGGCAAGAGCGCTGGATGGTTGTTCACCGAGCCTAGGCGCGGCACGTCGAGCGCTTCCTGGGGGAGCTTCCAGCTGAAGCCCCAGCAGAGGACGGCGTCCAGATCCAGCCCCCGAAAGAGCCCGGCGACGTCCTCCTTCCGCCGCGCGAGGAGCACGTTCACTCCTTGCGGCGCGTTCCTGTCCGTAACGTCGCCCCACGGAGGGTCGGGCCGCACGAGGTCCTGTTTCTTCCGCCCGATCAGCCACGCGACCGGGTCGTGACCCATTTCCCTGAGCGTCTCGACCAGGGGGACGACGACAGGCGGGACGTTCGAGATGAGCCCGACTCGGAACGCCATCCTCGCTACCTCGTCAGGAGAACGATCAGGCGCTTGTAGGGACGCTGAGCCGTCAGCGCGATCTGCGGCCGGTCGCCGAGTGTCTCGACGAAGTAGCTGTACGGCTTGCCCCACGTTCGCCCCTGGTCCCAGCCGATGAACGCGAGCCCGGAATCGGTGTGCTGGCCCGTCATCCGGTCGAAGCGCGGGACGTTGCCATAGACGCCCACGGCGATATTCCGTCCCGCGTCCGCGCCGCCGGCGGAGGGAACGAAGCAGATCGCGGCGACGAGCGTGAGCCCGAGGCTTCGGAGCCGCATGTGGCAGAACACTAGCGCCCTCGCCGTTTAGGGTTGAAGCGGTGACCTGGCTGATCGTCCTCGTCGTGCTGCTCGTGCTCGTGGCGCTCGCCGTCGTCGTGATCTACAACCGGCTCGTCCGGCTGCGGAACCGGACGGAAAACAGCTGGGCTCAGATCGACGTCCAGCTACGCCGCCGGCACGACCTGATCCCGAACCTCGTCGAGGCGGTCAAGGGCTATGCCGCCCACGAGCGCGGGACGTTCGACGAGGTCACGCAGGCGCGGACGGCCGCGCAGCAGGCGCAGGGCGTGGAGGAGCAAGCGAAGGCCGAGAACGTGCTCACGGCGGCGCTCGGCCGGCTGTTCGCGGTCGCCGAGGCGTACCCGCAGCTGCGCGCGACCGAGAACTTCCAGCAGCTCCAGGGGCAGCTGGCCGAAGTCGAGCAGAACATCGTCGTCTCGCGCCAGGTCTACAACGACGCTGTGCTCACCTACGACAACGCGCTCGAGACCGTGCCGACGAACATCGTCGCCGGCCTCTTCAACTTCAGCCCGCGCGACTACTTCGAGACGGAAGGCGCCACGCGGGAGGCGCCCGCCGTCCAGTTCTCGAACTGACCCGGCTCGGAACAGCGCTCCTCGTCGCTCGTCGGCGAGCGGTCCGCTGTGGCCGGGACTGCTCGCGGCGAAGTCGTACGCGCTCCCGCCAGGCCACGTCGCCGCCAGATCGATCCGGACGGCTCGCTGCGCGTGCGGGAGGAGATCACGTTCGACTTCTCGGATCGATTCAGCGGCGCGTACCGCGACATCCCGCTTCCGCAGCGGCGTCTCCATCGACCAGGTGCAGGTGAGCGAGGGCAGCGAACGAGTACACGCCCGGCGGGAACACCGAGCTCGGCGGATTCGGCTCCCGGGACCTTCGGCGTCACTGGCGCCAACAAGTCGCTTCGCATCGTCTGGCACTACTCGGCCGACCGACGAGCGCGCACCTTCACGATCTCGTACCGGCTTCCGCGGGCCTCGCGATCGCCTACGACGACGTCGTCGACGTCAACCTCCGCGTCTGGGGAGACGAGTGGCAGGCGTCTCTCGGCTCGCTCGAACGCGCGGATGCAGCTTCCGCGCGCGGCACCCATCGGCCCGCCGTACCGCGTCTGGGGAAGCCCCGCCTGGGTACGTGGTGTCGTCGACCGGGCTCCGGCCGCGGCGACGCTGCAGGCGGCGAACGTCCCGGCAAAGCAGTTCGTCGAGTTCCGCGTCGTCTTTCCGCGGCAGCCTGCTGACGTCGACCGCGGGCGCGCAGCTCCGCTCCGGGCAACGGCCTCCCCGACGATTCTCGCCGACGAGCTCTCCTCTCAGCGCGCTTACGAGCACGACCGCGAGCGGATCGACGATGCGAAGAGCCACCCGTGGCGCACCGTGCTCCTGCTCCTCGTGCTCGGCGCAGGTCCCGCGTTGCTGCTCGTGGGCGCAGTCTGGTGGCTGTACGGGCGCGAGCGAGCGACGGGATACGACCGCGAGTACGAGCAGGCGCCCGCCGACGGAGACCCAGCCCGCGCTCGTGCCGTCGCTCGTTCGCCAGGAGACGGCACCCGGGTCGAACGAGTTCACGGCCACGCTCTTCGACCTGATCCGCCGCGGCCGCTACAAGTCGACGGCCGATCACGACCGAAAAGTCCGTCTGGGGCGGCCTGCGCCACCAGGACGTGGCCGACCTCCAGCTCTCGCTCGGCGACACGAGCGTGCCGCTCACCGACTTCGAGCAGCCCGTCGCCGAGGTGATCGACTCCGTGCTCACCGGCGAGGCTGACCGCCTCAGCGAGTTTCGCAACCGGATCGAGAGCGACAGGACCGGCAACAGCAAGCGCTTCACGGCCTTCAAGAAGGCGGTCGGCGACACGATCGACGCGAAGGGCTGGTTCGCGCGCGGCGGCCTGCGGATCCTCGGAATCGGGATCGTCGTCTTCGGGCTGCATCGCCGTCGTCCTGCTCTGGACGGGCGATCCATGGCTTCCGGTCGGTCGCACCGCGCTGGAGCGACGTCGTCCGGATCGCGCTCGGACTGTGTGCCGCGACGAACGCGGCCATGCTGATCGTCGCGGCCTCGAAGGCACCGCTCTGGCGGCGCCGGACGCTGCGGGCCAGAGCGAAGCCGAGCGCTGGGAGGCGTTCCGCCGCTACCTGACCGACTTCCCGCGCCTGCAGGAAGCGCCGCCCGCGACGCTCGAGCTCTGGGAGCGCTACCTCGTCTACGGCATCGCGTTCGGAATCGCCGAGCGCGTCCTCCAGGGCGCCCACCTTCTGATGCCGCAGGCACTGCACGACCAGAGCGCGATCTACTGGATCAGCCCGACCGGAGACCTCGGGTCCGGCCCCACTGCGCTCGCCATCGGGGACCTGTCGTCGGGCTTCGGCTCGGCGCTGGCACCGCCCGGCTCGAGCGGCGGCGGGGGCGGCTTCTCGGGCGGAGGCGGCGGAGGAGGCGGCGGCGGCGGGGGCGGCGCCTGGTAACGGGCTCCGCCCCTCGATCTGCAGGGGTTTCAGGCGTACGATGTGTGCGCCTGCGGTGGCTGGAGTTGCTTCCGTCGGGCCCCTAATCCGATGTCAGACGGCAAGAAGCACAGGCTCCGAGAGCTCGATTCAGCGGCCCTGATCCCGACGATCCTCGGGCCCGCGCTCGTCACGCTGCTCGATCTCGTCACCGAGAACGCGGTAATCGCCGCGCTCGTCTACGTGCTCGCGATCGTCGCAGCCAGCTCGGCAGGAGGCGTCTGGTACGGCCTCGCGGCGGCGGTGCTCTCCCTGATCCCGTTCGTCGTCTTCTTCAGCCCGCCCGACGGCATCGGGTTCGCCACCTTCGAGGGCGTGATCGCGGCAGTCGTGTTCGGCGCGACGGCGATCGCGGCAGGCGTCCTCTTCGACCGCCAGCGCCAGGCTCTGCATGCGCTCGACGAAGAGCGTTCGCGCGCACGGGCCGCGCAGCGCAGAGCGGAAGTGACCGCGGCGACGGCGCACCGGCTCCAGCTCTCCGCCGAGGCGCTCTCCTCGGCAGTGACGCCGGAACAGGTTCTCGACGCCGTGCTGACCCAGTCTGTCGCCGCAGCCGAGGCGCGGGCCGGGCTCATCGCCCTTTTGACGGAAGACGGCCGTCACCTCGAGATCACGGCGCAGCAAGGCTACTCGGAGCAGCAGCTCCAGGACTGGGAGCAGTTCCCGCTCGAAACCGACTATCCGCTCTCGCACGCGGTGCGCACCGGCGAGCCCGTCTTCATCGGCTCGGCGGCAGAGCGGATCGAGCGGTTCCCGGCCTTGCCGGACATCGACGAACCGACCCACGCGCTCGTCTGCCTACCGCTCGTCATCGAGAACCGGACGATCGGAGGCCTCACGTTCTCGTTCGGCTCCGACCAGGTCTTCGACGACGAGCGCAGGGCGATGAAGATGGCCCTCGCCCGCCAGGCGGCCCAGGCACTCGAGCGCGCGCGCCTGTACGAGGCGCTCTCCGAGGCCGAGCGCCGGATGAGCTTCCTCGCCGAAGCCAGCCGCGTCCTCGCCTATGTGGGCGACGGCGTGTTCCTCGTCGACAGCGACTCGATCGTGCGCTACTGGAACCGTGCGGCGAGGCTGATCGCCGGTGTCGAGGAGAACGATGCGATCGGAAAACCGGCCGTGGAGGTCGTGCCCGGCTGGGTGTTGATCGAGGAGCACGTGCAGCCTGCCGAGGCAACCTCAGCAGAGCTCGGTCGGGCCGCCGCGATCCCTGTCAGCATCGACGACGAGGAGCGGTGGCTCTCCGTCGTCGGCGTCGAGCTCGGGGACGGACGGGTCTACGCAATGCGCGACGTGACGGAAGAGCACGCCCTCGAGCAAGCACGAAGTGAGTTCGTGGCGACGGCTTCCCACGAGCTGCGCACGCCGCTCGCGGCCGTCTACGGCGCCGTGAAGACGCTGCGACGCGAGGACCTCGAGCTCGAGGGGTCGGTCGCGGACACGTTCCTGCAGATGATCGAGAGCGAGACCGAGCGTCTGAGCGCGATCGTCAACCAGATCCTCCTCGCCGGCCAGCTGGAGAGCGGCCGCGTCTCGCTCGTCGAGCGGGAGTTCGACCTGCTCCAGCTCGTCGACGGCGTGCTCGGCGCGGCGCGCGTCACCGCTCCCGACACGGTCGAGTTCCAGGTCGAGGCCACCAACGGAGTCGGACCGCTCCGCGGCGACGAGGACAAGCTGCGCCAGGTGCTGGTCAACCTGATCGAGAACGCCGTCAAGTACTCGCCGGACGGCGGCACGGTCACGGTCGGCCTCAGCGCCGAGAACGGCCGCGCGCGGATCGAGGTGCGCGACCTGGGGCTCGGGATCCCGGAAGCCGACCACGAACGCGTCTTCGAGAAGTTCACTCGGCTCGATCCGGGGCTCTCGCGCGGCGTCGGCGGCACCGGGCTCGGTCTGTACATCGCGCGCGAGCTCGTGGAGCGAATGGGCGGTGCGATCGTCGTTGCCTCGGCTCTGGGAACGGGCTCGACCTTCGCGGTCGAGCTGCCGACTTCCTAGGCCGAGGTGAGCGTCAGGGTGATCCCGCCGGTGTACGCCTGCTGCGGGTCGATCCCGATCGAGTAGCGGCCCGCCACGGGGAGCGTGGCCGTCATCGTGGCGCCGAACGTTCCGACGAGGATCGGCGGGACGACGTTCGTGCCGTCGGGCTTCAGCATCGAGATGCGAGCGCCGCAGCACGACGTGTTCCCGATCGTGACGTTGGTGAGGCGCAGGGTCACGCGCTGGCCCGCGGCTCCGTCGAACCCGAGCATCGCGTTCTGCCCGGGCACCGGACCGAGCGTCAGGCTCACGGGGCCGCCGCCGATCGTGATCGAGCCCGTCAGATCGGCCGGCACGTCGTAGAGCGTGAGCGTCATCGAGCCGAGGTCGGTGCCCTGCGGGTCGACGAGGATCGTGTACGTGCCGTTCGCGGGAAGCAGCTTGGCGTCGATGAAGCCGCCGTTTCGCCCGACCGGCGTCGCGTAGACGAGCGACGAGCCGTCCGGGTTCGCGATCGAGACGCGCGCCGAACAGCAGCTCGAGGTTCCGATCGTGACGTTGCTCATGCTCAGGGCGATCCGTCGGCCGGCGGTGCCGGAGAACGAGAGGACGGCGTTCTGGCCGGGGACCGGGCCCATCGAGACCGTCACCGGCTGGCCTCCAGGAGTGATCGGGGCGGTCACGTCCGGCGGGACGTCGTAGAGCGTAAGCGTGGCGGAGCCGACGTCTGCGAGCTGCGGGTCGACGAGAATCGTGTACGTCCCGCTCACCGGCAGCGTCTTCGTGTCGACGAACCCTCCGCTCGTGCCGAACGGCGTGGCGAAGACCAGGTTCGAGCCATCCGGCTTCGTGATCGAGACTCGCGACGAGCAGCACGCCGAGGATCCGATCGTGACGTTGGTCAGGGCCAGGCTCACCCGCTCGCCGGCGGTGCCGACGAAGGTTGCGTTCGCGTTCTGCCCGGGGACGCTCGTGGAGACGGTCACCGGCGGGCCGGCGGGCGCGATCGTCGTGCTCGTGTCCGGTGGGACGTCGTACAGCGTGAGCGTCATCGAGCCGGTCGCGGCAGCCTGCGGGTCGACCAGGATCCGGTAGCGGCCGGTCGTGGGCAGCGCGCGCGTGTCGACGAAGCCGCCGTTCGTGCCGACGAGGGTCACCGCGCCGAGGCTTCCCCCGTCGGGCTTCGCGATGGTGACCTGCGTCGAGCAACAGGGCGAAGGGCCGATGGTGACGTTGCTCAGACGGAGGCTGACTCTGTGCCCCGCCTGGCCGTCGAAGAACAGCCAGGCGTTCTCGTTCGCGGAGTGCGTCGTCACCGTGACCGGTGCGCCTCCGGGAGTGATCTCGTAGCTCTGGTTTGCGGTCGCAGCGACGGTTTGCGTATCCGTGGCGGCTCCGGCCGTGGCGGTTGCGACCAGGTTGAGCGCGCCCGCGTCCGGATTGATCGTCGTCGTGTACAGGCCGTCGCCCCGCGCGTCGAGCGGGAGCGGGCTCCCGTTCAGCGTCGCGCTCAGCGCCGTCGGAGAGCCGCAGGCGCCGGCGAGGATGCTGATCTGCAGCGGCTGCCCCGCGCTGACCTCGCTCCCGGCGGCCGGCGACTCGATCCACGCCTGCGGCGTCGACGAGCACCGAGCCGCGTGGTCGGCGTTGAGCCTGCCGCCGGTCCTGCTCGTTCCGGCCAGGGAAGCAAGGGGGTCGACCGTGCGCAGGAGGAGCGCTTTCAGCCCCACGCCGGTTGCGTTCGGGAACACGGCCTTCGCCAGCGCGGCTGTCCCGGCCACGTGAGGCGCCGCCATCGACGTGCCGTCCTCGAAGCGGTACGTGCCTCCACGCCACGTCGAGTAGACATTCGTTCCGGGTGCGCCCAGGTCGACGCTCCGCGCGCCGTAGTTCGAGAACCAGGCCTTGCGGTCGAACTGGTCGGTCGCACCGACCGCGAGGACGTTGGGGACGTCGTAGCCGGACGGGTAGTTGGGCGCCGTGTCGGTGTTCGTGAAGTCGTTGCCCGCTGCGGCAACGAAGAGCTCTCCGCCCTCGTCCGTCTGGAGGATCGCGGCGAGCATGGCCTGCGAGAACTCGTCGCCGCCCCAAGAGTTGCTGAGCACCGGGACGCCCTTCGCGCGGGCGTAGAGGATCGCGCTGATCGCGTCGGCCGCCGTCCCCGTCCCGTCGGCGGCGAGGAATTTGAGGGGCATGACCTTCGAGCTCCACGTGACGCCCGTCACCCCGAGGCCGTTGTTGCCCGTGGCGGCGATCGTTCCCGCGACGTGCGTGCCGTGGCCGTTGTCGTCGGTCGGGTTGTTGTCGCCGTTCACGAAGTCCCAGCCGCGCCAGTCGTCGACGTAGCCGTTGCCGTCGTCGTCGACGCCGTTCGTCCGGCAGCCGGCGCAGTCCTCGCCCGGATTGACCCAGATGTTCTGCGCGAGGTCCGGATGCGAGACCTCGACGCCGGTGTCGATGACAGCGACCACGACGTCCGGACTCCCTGTCGAGACCGACCACGCCTCTTTCGCGTCGATGTCCGCGTCGGCGGTGCCCGTCGTCCAGTTCACGGTCTGGCCGGTGTTGTCGAGGCCCCACAGCCGCGGTAGGAACGGGTCGTTGGGCGTGACGTCGCTCGCCCGGACGGTGAAGTTCGGCTCGGCGAACGCGACTCGCGGATCGCTGTCGAGGTCGCGGATCGCGCCTGCCGTGCTCTGCGCGCCGACCGTGACGAGCGCGCTGCGGATCTGCGGATAGCGGCGCACGCGCACGACGCCCGCGTCCGCTAGCGCGTCCGACTGGCCCGCGAGGGAGACGTTGGGGCGGAAGCCGACGAGCACGGAGCGCGGCAGTGCCGCGCCCTGGGGCGCACTGGCAGCCGAGCCGGCGAGCGCACATGCTCCGAGGACCGCCGCGAGAGACAGCAGGAGAAGGATGCGGAGTGATCGGCGATCACGCATGGTGAGATCTCGGAGCGTCCCGGCCGCGGAACACTCCCTCTCACCGTAGGGCCGTGCCCGAAAAGCGACATCCCCCGCGCGAGTGTCACCCGCATGGCAGAGTCGCCCCGTGAGCACCCAGCAGGAGCGCGCCGCTCGGTTCCAGGCGCTGCACGCCGGCGAGCCGTTCGTGATCCCGAACCCGTGGGACGCGGGCTCGGCGCGCGTGCTCGAAGGGCTTGGCTTCCGGGCGCTCGCGACGACGAGCTCGGGCTTCGCCTTCACGCTCGGGCGCCTCGACGGGCAAGCGACGCTGGACGAGGTCGCCGCGCACGTCGAATCGCTCGTGCGCGCGACCGACTTGCCGGTCTCGGTCGACCTCGAGAACGGCTACGCCGAGGGCCCCGCGGTGGCGATCACGCGGATTGCGGAAGCGGGTGCGGTCGGAGGGTCGATCGAGGACTGGGACCCCGCCGACGGCCTCTACGAGCTGCCGAACGCGGTCGAGCGTGTCGAGGCCGCGGTCGAGGCGGCTCGCGGGCTCGGGTGGCCGTTCACGCTCACGGCGCGGGCCGAGAACCACATCCGGGGGAACCCCGACCTCGACGACACGATCGCGCGCCTGCAGGCATTCGAGCAGGCGGGGGCAGATGTGCTCTACGCGCCGGGCCTCGCGACCGTCGACGAGATCCGCGCAGTGTGCTCGGCGGTGTCCAAGCCGGTGAACGTTCTTGCGCGCCCGAGCCTGACGCTGGCCGAGATCGTGGAGGCCGGCGGCCGGCGGGTCAGCGTCGGAGGAGCGTTGACCTGGACCGCGGTCGGCGCATTCGTCGAGGCGGCGACCGCAATCCGCGACCGCGGCGAGTTTTCCTCACTCGGCGGCAGCTCGGACTTCCAGGCCTGGCTCTCCTGATCCGAGCGCGAGCGGGACACCCTGAGCGCTTGACCTTACAGTCACTGTAAGGACTAGGCTCGAGGCGTGAACATCTCGACCTTCGCGCGCAGAGCCGGAATCTCGCCCTCAGGAGTCCGCTGGTACGAGGCGGCCGGGGTCCTCCCCAGCCCCGTGCGACGCGAGAACGGCTACCGCGAGTACAGCGACGCCGACCTCTCCCGGCTGACCCTGATCCTCGCGCTCCGGCGCCTCGGCCTCACCCCGGTCGAGGCAGGACGCCTCGTCGACCGGTGCCTCGAAGGCGAGGTCACCGACCCCGGGCTGACCGAGACGCTCGAGCAGCAGCGGCGGAACATCGCGAGGCAGCGCGAGGAGCTGGAGCGTCTCGAGGTCGAGCTCGTCGACCTCGAGCGCACACTCGAAGCCGTCGATCGCGGCCAGGCGAGCCCGGTCCCCATCGGCGTCCTCTTCGTGTGCAACGGGAATTCGGCTCGCAGCCAGATCGCGGAGGCGCTCCTCGACCGGTTCGGCAATCCGGACTTCGGGGCGTCGTCGGCCGGCACGAGCCCGAAGGAGGTTCACCCCCTCGCGGTGCGCGTGCTCGCGGAGATCGGAATCGACTGGCAGGAGGCTCGAGCGAAGCCGGTCACCGAGCTCCTCGACCGTGGTTTCGACTACGTCGTCACGCTCTCCAACAGCGCGCGCGAGGAGTGCCCGGCCCTGCCTGGCCCGCACAGCTCGCTGCACTGGCATCTCGAGGATCCGAGCACCGTCGAGGGACCCGAGGAGGAGCGCCTCGAGGCGTTCCGCGCGACGCGTGCCGACCTCACCGCTCGCCTGAGGCCGTTCATCGAGATCGCGAGACGCGCCGCAGGAATTCTCCCGGCAGTTGCAGTCACCCACGAGAAAGGAGCCTGACCATGCAGCTTCCATATGCCGAGCCACTGACCGTTCTGGAGCCGAGCGAGCGCGTCGTCCCGGAGCCGCCGCGACGCGGAGAAGAAGGCGGTGAGCCCTGCGGCCTCTGCGCCGGACAGTCGACCTCAGCCGTCTGGCAGGACGAGCACTTCAGCCTGCACCCGCCGGTCGGAGGCAGCCTCGTCGGAGCAGTCTGGCTGGCGAGCCGCGAGCACGTGGACTCGTTCAGCGACCTCTCGCCGGAGGCGGCCGCCGCGTTCGGCCCGCTGGCCGCCCGTGTCGAGCGCGCAATTCTCGGGCTCGGCGACGTCGGTCGCGTGCATCTCTACCGCTGGGGCGACGGCGGCGCGCACTTCCACGTGTGGTTCATTCCGCGGCCGCTCGGGATGCTCGAGGCGTCGGGGATGATGCTTCCGCTCTGGGAGGACGTCCTGCCGAACGTCTCCGACGAGGAGCTCGCGGACGCGGCCAGGCGGATCGCCCAGGCGCTTTGACGGAGCAGGCGAAGCTCGCGCGGCGGCTCGGGACCTTCGACGCCGTCGTGATCGGGCTCGGCTCGATGATCGGCGCAGGCGTGTTCGCGGCGTTCGCCCCAGCTGCAGGGGCGGCCGGCGCACTCCTGCTCGTCGGCCTGGCGCTCGCGGCGGGCGTCGCCTACTGCAACGCGGTCGCCTCCGCCCAGCTCGCGGCCCAGTACCCGACCTCGGGCGGCACCTACGTCTACGGGCGGGAGCGGCTCGGCGAGTGGTGGGGCTTTCTCGCCGGTTGGGGTTTCGTGATCGGCAAGACGGCATCGTGCGCGGCCATGGCCCTGACGTTCGCCGCGTACGCGGTGCCCGGGCCGAGGTGGCTCGAGCGGCTCGTCGCGGCTCTCGCCGTGGTGATGCTCACCGGTGTCAACTTGCGCGGCATCACGCGAACGGCCGGCCTGACTCGGATCCTTGTTGCGATCTCTCTCGTTGCGCTGGCGATCGTGGTCGGCGTGATCCTCGGCAGCGGGGACGCCGGCACGGGCAACCTGGCCTGGGAGCTGCCGCACGGGCTGTACGGAGTGCTCCAGTCCGCCGGGCTGCTCTTCTTCGCGTTCGCCGGCTACGCGCGGATCGCGACGCTCGGCGAAGAGGTTCGCGACCCGCGGCGCACGATCCCGCGCGCGATCCCACTCGCGCTCGGGATCACCGTCGCCGTCTACGCGGTCGTCGCCGCATCGGTGCTGCTCGTGCTCGGCCCGGACGAGCTCGCGGCTAGCGTCACGCCGCTCGAGAGCGCGGTCCGCTCCGTCGGCGCCGACTGGGCCGTGCCGGTGGTCGACGTCGGTGCCGCGGTGGCCAGCCTCGGTGCGCTGCTCGCACTGATCGCCGGGATCGGCCGCACGACGCTCGCAATGGCACGGCAAGGCGACCTCCCGCGCTGGCTCTCCTCTGTCCATCCGCGCCACCGCGTGCCGGACCACGCCGAGCTCACAGTGGCAGCCGCCGTCACCATTCTCGTCCTGACCACCGACCTGCGCGGTGCGATCGCGTTCTCGTCGTTCGGCGTGCTCACGTACTACGCGATCGCGAACGCATCTGCGTGGACGCAACGCGGAGAATGGCGCCGCTGGCCGCGTGCGCTGAACGCGATCGGGCTCGTCGGCTGCGTCACGCTCGTGGCCACGCTTCCGTTCAGCGCGGTCGTCGCGGGGCTCTCGATATTCGCAGCCGGCCTCGCGTGGCGCGTGTTCAGTCGGCGGCGAGCCGCTCTGTCTCTCCCTGCCTGAGGCGCGGCCCTCCGCGACGCTAGTGGCGGCGGCCGATGACGAGCTTGACCCTGAAGCCTGCGGGCTTGACCGTCCCCGGTCGCGGCCGCTGGGCGATCACGCGGCCAGGGTGCCTCGCAGAGGCGCGTCGAGTGACGCGACCGACTCGACAGTGCGCGGAGCGAAGCCTCTGCCTTGCGCGCCCGAGGGATAGCCCGATCACACGAGGGACCACGCAGTTGGTTGGCGGTGGTGGCGGAGGCGGCGGAGGTGGTGGTGGTGGAGAGGAGGAGGAGGAGGAGGCGGAGGAGGAGGCGGCGGAGGTGGTGGCGGCGGTGGTGGTGGTGGTGGAGGAGGAGGAGGAGGTGGCGGCTCCAGGTTCACGCGTCCGATCGCGTTCCCGTAGCCGGCGCAGTACCACATGTTCCCGTCGGGCCCTGCCGTGATCCCGAACGGGTAGTCGCTCGTCGAGAGCCGCTCCGCACCGACGTTGCCGTTGACGTCGATCTGGCCCACGTCGAAGGAATCGTTCTCCGTGAACCACAGCGTGTCCCCGGAGGGGGCGGCGGCGATCCCGGCGATCCCGAGGTTCCCCTCGACCGGGTACTCGGTGATCACACCGGCCGTCGTGATCTTGCCGATGTGCCGGCCGGCAAGCTCCGTGAACCAGAGGTTGCCGTCGGGGCCGACCTGGATGTCCCACGGAAGCTCCTGCTCTGCGAGCAGCGGGAACTCGGTCTGGTTCTCCGGGTTCGCCGGATCGAGCCGGACGATGTTGTTCCCGATCTCCTCGGTGAACCAGACGTTGCCGTCCGGCCCGGTCGTGATGAACGTCGGGAACTGGCCGATCCCGCTCGGGTACTCGTCGATCGCGCCGTTCGGATGGATGACGGCGACCTGGTCGACGGTCTCCTCCGTGAACCAGAGGTCGCCGTTCGCAAGAGCCGTGATGTCCCAGGGCTGGGCGTCCGGAGTCGGAACCGGATACTCGGTGATCACGCCGTCCGTCGTGATCTTCCCGATCTGGTTCGCGAAGCGCTCGGTGAACCAGAGGTTCCCGTCCGCGCCGACGGTGATCCCGTAGGGGCCGCTTTCCTGCTCCTCGAGCGGGAACTCGGTGATCGTGCCGCTCGGAGTGATGCGGCCGATCGTCCCGCGGTCGGACTCGGTGAACCAGAGGTTCCCGTCGGGCCCCGTGACGATCGTGTAGGGACGACTCCCGGCATGCGGGAGCTGGAACTCGGTGATGGTCGCGCGAGGGCTGGGCGCAGCGGCGGCCGTGCCCGGCAGCACGGGCAACGGAAGCAAGAGACCGGCGGACACGAGCGTCGAAACGATCCACGGCTTGAGCATGCAGCCTCCCTCTAGTACTGGCCGGGAATCTACCGATCGGAGGCGGAGATGCCTAGTGCGCTGCGGCTCATCCCCCGGCGTTTCTTCGAGGCGGCGAGCTGGATGGAACACCGAAGCGGGTTAAAGCCCGCTGTCTGCTTGAGAGATGATCTCGTCATGGCCGCATCACGCACGCGCCAAGCCGCCGCATTGGCGGCAGCGGTCGGGCTCACGGTCATGTCGGGCCCGGCTTCGCCGGCAGCTGAGAGTCGAGCGCCAACGCTGCAGCAGCTGATTGGCCAGAAGCTCGTCGTGCGGATGGACGGGACGACGCCCTCTGCATCCTTGATCGCGCGGGCGCGCCTCGGACAGATCGGCGGCGTCATCATCTTCCGCAATAACTTCCGCTCGCGTGGCGACCTTCGGGCGATCACCAGCAGGCTCCAGCGCGCAGCTGCCTCAGGCGGGCAGCCTCCACTTCTGGTGGCCGTCGACCAGGAGGGCGGGCCGGTGAAGGTCGTGCCGTGGATACCTCCCACCCTGTCGCCTCGGCAGATGGGGGTGACCGGCTCGAATGGAATGTCCATCCGACAGGGGCGTGCCACAGGAGCTGCCTTGAGGGAGCTCGGAATCAACACGGACCTCGCCCCAGTTGGCGACGTTCCGGCGTCGAGAGCGTCATTCCTCTACCGGCAGGGCCGAACCTGGTCGTTCAGCGGCCATCGGACGGCGAGGCTTGCGGGCTGGTTCGCCGTCGGGCTCGGCCAGCGCGGAGTGCTCGCGGCCGCGAAGCACTTTCCCGGCCTCGGCACGGCAACGCGCAACACCGACCACTTCGTCGTCCGGATCACCGCGACCAAGGCCGAACTGGCTCCCGGGATGAAGCCGTTCCGAACAGCCGTCGCCGGCCAGGTGCCGCTGATCATGTTGTCCAACGGCATCTACACCGCCTACGACCGCTGGAACGCGGCGGGCTGGTCGCGCACGATCGGAACGACTCTGCTGCGCGAGCGGCTCGGCTTCCGCGGCGCCACGATCACGGATTCTCTCGACGGCGCCGCCCATCAGCGTGGCATGACCTCGAGCGCGCTCGCCGTCCGTGCTGCCAGGGCCGGCACCGACCTGCTGCTCCTGACAGGGTCCGAGCCAAGCTCGCAGGACGCCTACCGGGCTGTGCTACGCGCCGCGGCGGAGCGGCGGATCGACCGCACGCGGCTACTCGCCTCCTATCGTCGGACCCTTGCGCTCAAGGCGAGACTGAATGCTCGATGAGACGGTCTTCTCTATCCCGGGCTACGAGCCCGAGATGCCTAGGTCACCCGCGAGAGCCCTCTCCAGGGCTTCCCGGTCCGCGGGCGCCCCGTGGGTCGGCAGTACGAGCTCGATCGGCAGCTCCAGCAGGTCACGCAGCCGCCCGAGGATCTTCTGCGGCGGCTCGCCGGTCCCCCGGTCCGCCCAGTCGAGCGGGAAGACGAGGCCCTCGCCGCGATCGACCAGCGTGTCGCCGGCGACGAGCGCGCGATGGCCGCCGACCCACAGGAGGAGGTCGTTGGGCTCCATGCCGAGGATCGCTTCGATCCCGACGGGCAGCCGCTGGCCTGCCTCGAACACCTGTCCCTCGACTGGATCCGGATCCGGCGGGTCGGGCGGCGGCACGTGAATCGGCCAGCCGTGCTGCTCCGCGAGCGCCCGCGTGTCGCGCCTGTGCCAGGGGCACGTGAGGACGATCAACGGCTCTCGGTTCGAGGCGAGGTCCTCGATCTCGGCGGGCACCTCCAGCGGGTCGAAGAGAAGCAGGCGCTGACCGTCGTCGATCGCATACGAGGAGACGTCCGTCTGCGTCCAATCCTTGGGCGCCGCCCACTCGGGATGCGGCGCCTGCCAGTGCCAGACGCCAGGCTTCACGCTGCGGGCTTCGCTCAGGCTTCGACCCGCCCGCGCCGGGAGAGCGCGTCGATCGTCACCGCGGCGAGGAGCACGAGCGCCGTGACCATGTACTTCGACGCGGCGGTGAAGCCCATCAGCCCCATCCCGTTGTCGATCGCCGCGATCACGATGCCGCCGAGCACGCCGTGGATCGCCTTGCCGCGGCCCCCGAAGAGGCTCGTGCCGCCGATGACCGCGGCCGCGACCGCGTAGAGGACGAGCGTCCCGCCGTCGATCGAGGTCGAGATCGACCGGAGCCGCGACGCGTACACGATGCCCGCGATCCCGGCCGTGAGGCTGCAGAGCATGAACGCGACGGTCCGGATCAGCGCGAGATTCACGCCGGCGCGACGCGCGGCCTCGGCGTTGCCGCCGATCGCGTACAGGTAGCGCCCGAGCTTCGTCCGGCCGAGCACGATCGTCCAGACGACGAGCACGCCGACGACGAGGAGCACGACCCAGGGCACGCCGCGAATCGGCGCGAAGATCCCGCGGTCGTGGTTGCAGAGCAGGACGAGCGCCACGCCACCAGCCAGCGCCCCGCCGATCTTCAGGAGTGTGACCGCCGGCGGCGGGGCGACGAGCCCCGCGCTCCTGCGCTTCGAGTCCTTGCGCCACATGAGCAATCCGTAGAGCCCGACCAGCACGAGCATCAGGATCCAGCCCGTCAGCGGGCTGAGGTTCGCGCTCGCGATGTTGTTGATCGTGTCGTCCTGGACCGGGATCGTCCCGCCGTTGCCAAGAATCTTCAGGAGCACGCCCTGCCAGAAGAGGAGCCCCGCGAGCGTGACGACGAAGGACGGCAGGCCGATCCTCGTGATGATCGTTCCCTGGAGCGCGCCGACTCCTGCGCAGATGAGAAGGGCTGCCGTGATCGCCGACCACCACGGCCAGTTGTGGGCCGGGCTCGCCAGGTCGGCCATGATCACAGCGCCGAGACCGGCGACGAACCCCACCGAGAGGTCGATCTCGCCGAGGAGCAGGACCCACACCTCCCCCATGGCGAGCAGGCTGAAGACGGCTGCCTGAACGAGCAGGTTGACCAGGTTTCCCGCCGTCAGGAACTTCGAGTCGAGGGACTCGAAGAGGATCGAGATCAGGATCAGCCCCGCGACGACCGGCAGGATTCCGCTCTCTCCCGCCTTGACCCGTGCGAGCGATGTCCGGAGGTATTCGCTTGCGCTTCCGGCGGCGAGCTCGGCCGGCAGCGCGAGCTCGGCCTGGCGAGCCGCTTCTTCCGACTGGGCCGCCTCGGCCTCGGAGATCTCGACGGGCTCGTCGACCTTGGCCATCAGGCGTCCTTCCCGTTCTGCTTCTCGGCGATCCGATCCGATTTGCCCGTCGTCATCAGGTCGACGGCGATCTGCCGGTCGAGCTCGGCGGCCGGCAGCTGCGCGACGACGCGGCCGAGGTAGAGCACGATGACGCGGTCGGCGACCTCGAACACGTCGTTCATGTTGTGCGACACGATCAGCGCGGCGTGTCCCTGCTCGGCCAGCTTGCGCGTGAGGTCGAGCACCATGCGCGTCTGCGCGACACCGAGGGCCGCGGTCGGCTCGTCCATGATCACGAGCTTCGCGTCCCACAGCACAGCCTTCGCGATCGCCACCGACTGGCGCTGGCCGCCCGAGAGCGAGGCGACCGGCTGTCGGATCGACCGCACCGTCGTCACGGCCAGGCTGGCCAGCGTTTCTCCGGCTGCCGATTCTCCATGGACTCCTCGTCGAGGAAGACGACGTTCCTCGCGCTCGCGCCCGAGAAACATGTTTTGCACGATGTCCAAGTTGTTACAGAGAGCGAGATCCTGGTAGACCGTCTCGATCCCGAGCCTGCGGCCTCTCGCGGCGAGCGAATCCGGACCGGGCTTCCGTCCCAGAGGATCTGCCCACGATCAGGCGGATGGATCCCGGCGATGCACTTGATCATCACCGACTTGCCCGCTCCGTTGTCGCCGATGAATGCGGTCACCTCACCGGCGCGGATCTCCAGATCGACATCCGCGAGCGCCTGAACGGGCCCGAAGTTCTTCGAGACGCCCTTGAGGCGAAGGAGAGGCTCGGAGCCGTTCTCGGTGCTCGTCAATCGCGTCCCTTCTACCCGTCGGGAGCCGTCGATGGGTCGAGCGCCGCCTCGAAGGGCGGAGCCCGACCCACCTCAGCTCGTTCCTACGAGATTCCTGCTCCTTACACGCTCTGGCCATCTTGCCGCCGCAGAGGTCCTTGGCGTCGAGCCAGTCGTCCTTGATGATCGTGTCGGCCATGTTGTCCTTCGTGACCCAGAAGGGCTTCGTGTAGACCGACTTGATGTCCTTGTTCAGCGTCGAGTCCTTCGTCGTCGAGTTCACGAGCGACGAAGGCGGCGTCTTGTCCGCCCGCAGGAAGAGAGCCAACGCAACTGCCGCCTGAGCCTCGGCGAAGATCGGCTTGTAGACGGTTCCGCACTGGTAGCCCTTGAGGATGTTCTGCAGCCCCGAGGGGGACGCGTCCTGACCCGTTGTCGGGAACTTGTTCGGCGGGATCTTGTTCTTCAGCAGCACCGAGATCACTGCGTTCGCGTTGTCGTCGTTCGGCGTCACGACCGAATTGATATTTGGGTGGGCCGTGTACTGCTGCTCGAACGTCGTGGCTGCCGTCGGCGGATCCCACGTGCCCGGCGGCTCGCCCACCTTCGTGTATGAGCCGTCGTCAAAGTGCGACTTGAGCACGCCGTTGTAGCCCTCTGCGAAGAGCTTCGCATTGTTGTCCTTCGGGTCGCCGCTCATCACCAGGATGTTCGGCTTGCTGACGTTCCAGGCGTCGATGCAGTCGACCTTGCCCTCGCCGATCAGCTTCCCGACCTGCACGTTGTCGAAGCTGACGTAGTAGCGATCCTCCGGACCGCCGGTCACGAGCCGGTCGTAGTCGATCACCTTCACGCCCTTCGAAAGGGCGTTCGACTCGATCGCCGCTCCCGATCCGGGGTCGAGCGGATCGACGAGGAGCACCGACGCGCCGGCCGTGATGTCGGCCTCGGCCTGCTGCTGCATCGTGCTCGTGCTGCCGTGGGCGTTGTCGACCTTGAACTCGTCGGAAGAGAGCCCAGCCGCTTCGAACGCCTGCTTCAGGTACGGCGCGTCGTACTTGACGTAGCGCGCCGATGTCGTCGTGTCGGGGAGCAGGACCCCGATCATTCCTTTGCCTTCGCTCGCGAGATCCTTGAGCTTCTCCATCTCGGAGAAGTCCGCCGGCAAGTTGGTCGCGTCGATCTGCGGCGTCCCGCTAGACGACTGCGTGGACGAAGCGCTTTCGTTGTCGTTGTTCGATCCACCGCACCCGGCGATCACGAAGAGCGCGGTACACGCAACGCACAAGATCGCGAGCCGTCTCCAGGCTGAGCGCATACTTCCTCCCTCTTTCTCTAGGAATCTGGGCCAAGGATACTCCCCGACCGGCCAGACGGACGCGGCAAGGTGCTTGGCTCCAGTTGCGGGTTTCCAACCTGAGATTGCGGAGATGACAAAGACATGGGCCATACCACGACAAATCTCAGGAACGTCGAGAACCAGGCACCGAAATTCGACATGCCGGAAGAGATGGAGGCGCGCTTCGCCCGCTCCGCCATCGAAGGCGAGACGCTCGGGGTCAGCCTCTTCACGCTGGCACCGAACTTCCGCATTCCGTTCGGCCACAAGCACGCCGACCAGGAAGAGGTGTACGTCATCGTCCGCGGCTCGGCTCGGGTGAAGGTCGACGACGAGATCGTCGAGCTCGGTCAATGGGATGTGATTCGCTTCGACGACGAGACGATGCGGAACGTCGAGGCGGGCCCCGACGGCGTCGAGTACCTGGCATTCGGAGCGGGGGACGATCCCCAGGACGTCGAGATGGCGCCCGGCTGGTGGAACGGCGACAAGTAGCGGCGACCCGCGTCTAGCTGCCGCGCGTCGTTCAACCGCCTCGCGGATGCGCGCGGCGCCGTCCGAGAGGACGACATCTCCGTGCGGGATGATCACTCGCTCGATCGGAAAGATCAGCCAGCGCCTCGAGTGACCGCAGCAGCCGGTCCGGGTCGGCGTCGTCGACGAAGACACGGAGCCGGCCGTCCGTGCCGCTCAGGACGTCGCCGCTGACGAGGGTGGCGTGCTCGCGGATGAAGAACACGACCTGTTGCGGCTCACCGTCGAGCGCGATCGCCTCGACTCCTTCGGGGAGCTCGTCGGTCGTCGAGGGGTTGGGGATCTTCCGCCAGGCAGCGCGCGGAGGAGCCCAGACCGACGCGCCGTAGCGGTCGACGAAGTCGTCCGTGCCGCGGTAGTGGGCGCCCTGCGTGAGCAGCACCCGCACCGGCTTTCCGTGCGGGTCGAATCCGCGGTCAGGTGGCAGGAACGGGTCGATCAGCGAAACCTCGTCATCCGTCTCGTAACGGACGACGGGGACCTCCTGGGGCCAGTCTTCCGTCGGGCCCCAGTCGGGGTGCGGCGCCATCCACCATGAGAGCTCGCCCATGCGGACGAGGCTAACGCGAGCCGCGACGCTGTCGCCTACGCGTGCGCCTCAGCGAGCGATGGAATGGCACGGGCATCGGAGCTCACCTGAATTTCCCGCATGAGGATGATCGCCTGCGGAGGGGCGATCAAGAGCTGCTTCTTCGTCGTCACGCCGACGACCTGCCAGCCCTCGGCGCCCAGGCGGTTGAGCTCCTGCTCGATGTCCTTGCTCGTGTCGATGATCTTGTACTCGTAGTGCTTCATGCCTCCTCCTAGACCTTCTTGGGGACGTTGCCGGTCAACTTGAAGACGAGGCGCATCGCCTTGTGGCCGGCGTCGGCGGTGGCCCCGAACATGCAGGGACAGCCGCCGTCGATCACGGTGATGCCGTGCTCGCGGCCGTAGGCGGTTGCGCTCTCGGAGACGCTGCCGTGGCCGGGGCCGCGGTGCATCCACACGTGCTCGATTCCGAGCTCCGCGCACTCGTGCATCGTCCTGTCGGCGATCTCGGGCCTCGTCCCGATCACCACCGCTTCGACGCCGCCCGGGATCGAACGGAGATCGTGGTAGGCGCGGTCGCCCTCGACCTCTTCGGCGTTCGGATTGACCGCGAAGACCTCGTACCCGCGCTCACGAAGGCGGTTGTAGACGACGTTGCTGCCGTGGCTTCCCGGTGTTCGCGACACCCCTGTCACGGCGACCCGCTTGTGACTCAGGAAGTCGTCTGCCGCTTCCTTGATCCTGATCATGGGAACCTCCTCGTCTCGTTCGACGGCGCACTCGAGGAGCACCGCCCAGCGCTCGTCGAGAACGGCCGCACGGTGTCGCTCCTCGAAGACGATGGTCTCAACAGTCGAGCGTTGGCGAATCGGTGGCGACGCGGAATTCGTTGCGTCGAACTACGGAGAGATCAATTGCCCTCGCGCCCGAGCGGCCGTGTCAGAGGCGCTTCTTCAGGAGCCCGAAGACTCCCCGGATCACTTCCTTTTGCACCTGCTTGCCGGTCTTCGAGTTGAGGAAGTCACCCAGTTCGCCCGCTCCTCCCTGGGGGGCCTTCGCCGCCTTTTCCCGGTCCGGCGCCTTCTCGGAGGGCGCGCCTGGAGTGGTGGCCTGCGCGATGCGGTCGGCGAGCAGCTCGCGTGCGCTCTGCGCCTCCGTTCGCGTCCCGTACTTGGCATAGAGCGGGGACGCTTTGGCGACCGCCTCGACGTCGCCGGCAGCACCCATGCTCGCCAGCGGCGGCCGAAGCTTTGTGTGCACGACGGGCGTCGGGACACCCGACTCGGAAAGGATCGTCACTGCGGCTTCGCCGATCCCGAGCTGCTGCAGGAGCTCCTCGAGGTCGTAGAAGTCCGACTTCGGGAACGTCCTCACCGTGGCCTTGAGCGCCTTCGCGTCGTCGGGCGTGAACGCCCGCAGCGCGTGCTGGACGCGGTTCCCGAGCTGGGCGAGGACGTCTGCGTCGATGTCTTTCGGCGTCTGCGTGACGAAGAACACGCCGACACCCTTCGACCGGATCAGCCGGACGGTCTGCACGACCGACTCGACGAACGCCTTGCTGGCGCCGTCGAAGAGCAGGTGCGCCTCGTCGAAGAAGAAGACGAGCTTGGGCTTCTCGAGATCACCGACCTCAGGGAGCGTCTCGAAGAGCTCGGCGAGCACCCACATCATCGCCGTCGAGAAGAGCTTCGGCTTGTCCTGGACGGCCGGCAGCTCGAGGCACGAGATGACCCCGCGGCCGTCGGGCGCGGCGCGTAGCAAGTCGTTGATGTCGAACTGCGGTTCGCCGAAAAGCTCGTTGCCGCCGCCCTCCTCCAGGCCCACGAGAGCTCGCAGGACGACCCCGACGGTCTGCGGGGAGAGCCCGCCGATCCCTTCGAGCTCGCCCTTGCCCGCGTCCGAGTCGAGAAACGTGAGCAGCGCGCGCAGGTCGGAGAGGTCGAGGAGCGGGAGCCCTTTCTGGTCCGCGTAGTGGAACACGAGCTCTAGGCTCTGCTCCTGCGTCTCGTTGGAGTCGAGCACCTTGGCGAGCAACCTTGGCCCGAAGTCCGAGAGGGTTGCTCGGACCGGTACGCCCGGGCCGATCCCGCCCAGTGAGAGGTACTCCACCGGGTAGCCCGTGGGCGTGAACGGGATCCCGAGCTCCGCGGCTCGCTTCTCCCCCGGGCCGCCGGCCTCGCCCGGGTTCGAGAGCCCCGAGAGGTCACCCTTCACGTCGGCCGTGAAGACCGCGACACCGGCCGCGGACAGCTGCTCGGCCATGAGCTGGAGCGTCCTCGTCTTGCCGGTGCCGGTGGCGCCCGCGATCAGGCCGTGACGGTTCGTCATCTTCAGCGGCACCTTGACTTCGGCCTCGTGCGCGAGAGCACCGTCGTGCATGCCCTGCCCGAGCTCGATCGCCGGGCCGTCCGTCTTGTACGCGTCGGCGATCGTCGGCGCGAAGTCGGCTTTGGCCTTGCTCGTGCTACTCATGCGGCGACAACGTACAAGGCCCGCGCTCCGGCTGTGGTCGACGCCGCGGACGAACCGAGCGAAGTGGCCCGGCCCGCGCTCGCGGGCCGGACTTCGCTCGGCAGTGGAGGCGGCGGGAATCGAACCCGCGTCCGCCGTCGCACCGGATGAACGTCTACAAGCTTAGGCTGCCGTTGGATTTCGCCCGCCGGCAGGTTGGCAGCCGACCAACCGCCGGGCTAGCCATCCTTTGGTGTCGCGCTTCGGGCGATTGGCTCTCCCTAGGCGCCGAGCCCGTTTTCTGACGCCGCTACCCGAACCACGGGCCGAGTTCGGAGCGACGCGCCTCACTGTGGTTTAGGCAGCGAGAGCGAGTGCGTTTTGGTTCTTCGCACTTGCGTTTTGTCCCGGTTGTTTTACGAGGCCGACCGGGGACCTCGGCTTGCAGCTCAACCGGAGAATCGACCACGTCGAAACCTGATCGCCCCCGTATGTTGCCCCTATGGTAGCCGCATGCCCGAGATTCGCCCCTGCGCGACCGAGGAAGACGAACAGCACACGCTTGCGATCTACAACGCGGTCTGGCCGACGAGCGCGATCACGATGGACGAGGTCCGCTCGTTCAAGTCGCAGACGCTCGACTACGGGGATTTCCTCGGCCCGGGCGGCTCTGTTGCGATAGCCGTGATGCCGCAGCGCCCGCATACGGGCTACGTCTTGCTGACCGTCCTGCCCGAGCACCGGCGGCGCGGCCTCGGCAGCGCGCTCTATGTCGCCGCTTCGAACTGGCTCAGGGAGCGAGGAGTCAACCGGATCGAAGCGCGCGTCTCCGAGGACGACGAGGAGAGCATCGCGTTCGCCGGGCGCCGCGGCTTCGAGGAGATCGAGCGGAACCGGCGCATGGTCCTCGATCTCACTACCCTCGCGCCGCCTCCGATCGACCCGCCGGCGGGAATCGAGATCGTCACGTGGGCCGAGCGCCTCGACCTCGCGCGCGGCATCTACGACGTCGCGTGCGAGGCATTTCCGGACGTTCCCGGCGCGGAAGAGGAGGTGATGGAGCCCTTCGAGGACTGGCTCCCCCACGAGATGCAGGGCTCGGGCGATCGGCCGGAGGCCACCTTCATCGCACTCGCCGGCAGCGAGGTCGTCGGATACTCGAAATTCAGCCTCACGGCCGCTCAGCCCACAACGGCCAATCACGACATGACGGGGGTAAAGCGCGCCTGGCGCGGTCGCGGCGTCGCGGGAGCGCTCAAACGCGCCCAGATCGCGTGGGCGAAGGAGCAGGGCTACGAGCGGCTGTCAACGACGAATGAGCTCCGCAACGAGCCGATCCGCCGTCTCAACGACCGGCTCGGATACCGAGAGGCCCCGGGCCACATCGTCGTCCGAGGGCCGCTCGCGGACAACGCATGATGCTCGTCCTCTTCGACGTCGACAAGACGCTGTTCATGAACAGCGACCCGCTCATGGGACGGGCGACGACCGAGGCGATCGAAACGGTCTGGGGCCGCCGCCTCGCGCACGACGCAATCAAGTACGTGGATCACCCGGGACAGACGGCCACGCGGATCACGCGCCTGCTGCTCCGGGCCGACGGTCTCTCCGACGACGAGATCGACTCCGGTCTCGAGGACTGGTGCCGGGAAGCCTCGGCTCGCTACCTCGATCTCCTGTCCCACGCCGACACGTCCGACTGGCGCGCCGCGCAGGGAGCGGCGGAGGCGATCGCCCGGATCGAGCATCGCGCGCTCCTGACGGGAAATCCGGAGCCGGTCGCCCGAGCGAGGATGAGGATCATCGGCCTCGATCACCTCTTCCCGCGAGGCCAGGGCGCCTTCGGATGCGACGCGGAGGACCGCGCCGAGCTGATCGCCATCGCCCGAAAGCGAGCAGGCGAGTGGCCCGCCGAGCAGACCGTGGCCGTCGGCGACACAGCGGCGGACATCTCCGGAGCCCGGGCCGCCGGGATCCACGTGATCGGCTTCGGCGCCGGCCTCGGGGGTGCCGACGCGGTGATCGAGCACATGTCCGAGCTGCCGGCGGCGCTCGAGCGCCTCAACGCCGCGACTTGAGCGCGCGCTCGATCTGACGGTCTGACTCCCGCTTCGCGATCTCGCGCCGCTTGTCGCGCTGCTCCTTGCCCTTGGCGAGCGCGAGCTCGACCTTGACTCGCCCTCCCTTGAAGTAGAGCCGCACGGGCACCAGCGTCAGCCCCTTCTCCCGCACCTTGCCGTAGAGCGAGTCGAGCTCCCGCCGGTGCAGGAGCAGCTTGCGGTCGCGCTCCGGCTCGTGGCTCCGCGCCCCGGCCTGGTCATAGGGGTCGATGTGCACGCCGACGAGCCACGCCTCGCCGTCCCGCACGTCCGCGTAGGCCTGCTGCAGGCTGACGCGCCCCGCCCGGAGGGACTTCACCTCGCTCCCGGTGAGGACGAGGCCCGCCTCGACACGCTCGAGGAACTGGTAGTCGAACCGCGCCTTGCGGTTCTCCGCGATCGGCTTTTCACCGGCCATGCGTCGATTGTAGGTTCGGGCTTCGCGTGCCATCTGCCACCATTCCGGGAGATGAGGCAGCGACTGACCTGGCTTTCCACTGCGCCTCTGATGTTCGGCGGCCTGCTCGCGGGCCACGTCCTCGGCTACCGGCTCGCGTTCGGCGACCCGCACGCGCGCGCTGACGCGCTCGCCCAGAGCGGGCACTCCTACTTCCGGTTCGTGCCGCTCGCACTCGCGGTCAGCCTCACCGTGCTCGTCGTGGGGCTCTCCCTGCAGGCCTTCGCGGGATTCCGCGGCCGGCCCCGCCGGGCTGCCGCCTCGCCGCTGATCGTGCTCCTGCCGCCGCTCGCGTTCGTGACCCAGGAGGTCATCGAGAGGGCCGCGCACATGGGTGGCATCCCGTGGACGCTGCCGCTGCAGCCGGCCTTCCTGTTCGGGCTCGCGTTGCAGCTGCCGTTCGCACTCACCGCACTGGTGCTCGCGTGGGTGCTCGACTCGGCCGCGCGGGCAGTCGGCCGCGCACTGCGCGCCGGGCCGCGCCTCGAGTTTCCGGTTCTCGTCCCCCAGCCCGTCCGCGTGGCCGCCGCTCCGCGCCCGGCCGGCCTCGCACGGGGTTACGGGGAACGGGCGCCGCCCCTTCGCTAGCCGGTCCTGATCCGTCCAGCGAAGGAGTGAGTTGAAGAGAACCTGTGTTGCGATAGCGGTCGCCGTAGTTGCACTGGCGGCGGTCCCGTCCGCGTACGCGCACGCGATCCTCCAGCAGTCCACGCCGAACAACAACTCGGTCGTGCGGACGAGCCCGTCCACGGTCTCGCTTCAGTTCAACGAAGCAGTCGAGACTGCGTTCGGCTCGATCCGTGTGTACGACTGCGGCGGCGGCCGCGTCGACTCGGGAAAGATCCTGCGTCCCGAGCAAGAGCTCGGTCGCGGTCGAGATCCGCCGCAAGCTCCCCCAGGGGACGTACACGGTTACCTGGCGCGTGATCTCCGCCGACGCGCACCCGGTCGCGGGCGCGTTCGTCTTCAACGTCAAGAGAGCGAACGCGAGCGGTTCGTGCAAGCAGGTCTTCAACGCGAAGACGCCCGGCACGGTGACCGCGCTCTTCAAGTTCATGCGGGGCGCTCGACTTCGCGCTGATCCTGCTCGTCGTCGGCGGCGCCGTCGCCCTGATCGGTCGTCCTTCGCTCCGCGGCTGCCGAGCTGCGCGCTCGCCTGTACCGGATCCTCGCCGGCCTCGCCTTCGGGCTCGTTTTCGTCGGGGGGCTCTGCATCGTGCTCCAGGGCGCGGTCGCAGGCGGCTTCGGCCTGAGCGAGGCGTTCCGCTGGTCGACCGTGGACTCGGTGCTCCAGACGCGGTTCGGGAAGGCGTTCCTCTGGCAGATCGGGATCGCCGTCGTCGTCGGGGCGCTCGCGCTGCTTGCGAGCCGCTCGCGGAAGCTCGAGGCGTTCCCGCTCTTCGGCGTGCTGCTCCTGCCGACCGTCACCGCGGCCGGACATGCGCGGACGAGCGGGACGATCGCCTTCCTCGCGGATCTCGTGCACCTGTCGGCCGCGTCCTGCTGGGTCGGAGGGCTCGCCTTCACGGTGCTCGCCCTGATCCTCGCCGGGGCCGACCGCTGGCCGCTCGCGTCGCGGGCCGTGCCGCGCTTCTCGATCCTGGCCGTCGTCTCGGTGATCGCGCTGATCGCGGCAGGCAGCCTGCGCGGCTACGAGGAGGTCAAGGCCTTCCACGGGCTCTGGGACACGACCTACGGCAAGCTCCTGCTGGCCAAGATCGCGCTCGTGCTGCCGCTCCTGGGACTGGGTGCGTACAACAACCGCTACGCGGTACCGAAGCTGAAGAGGGAGGCCTGCTCGGCGGTCGAGCAGCGCCGCTTTCTCCGTACGGCCGGGGCGGAGCTCGCGATCATGGCCGTGATCATCGGCGTCACGGCCGTGCTCGTCACGGAGCCGCCGGCCAAGGCGTCGGTCTCGGCGCCGAAGTACGCGACCGACACCGTCCCGCTCGGACCACTGGAGATGAACTACATCGTCGAGCCGGCGAAGACCGGCCCGAACACGATCCACCTGTACTTCTTCAAGCCGAAGAGCGGGTTCCCCGCGAGCGTCGACGACGCCAAGCTGTCGGTGACGCTGCCCAGCCGGGGCCTGGGGCCGCTCCGCATCCCGCTCCAGAGAATCGTGCCCAGCCACTACACCACCTCGTCCGGCGTCTTCCCGGAGCCGGGCGACTGGCAGGCCACGGTCGAGGTGCGGAAGGGCGCGTTCAACTCGTACACGCAAACCGTCACCGTTCCCATCAGAGAGGGCTAGATGCGAAAGACACTCGTTGCTCTCACACTCGGTCTCGCGGTCGTGCCCGCCGCCTCGGCTCACGTGGAGCCGAGCCCGGAGAAGGTGCCCGCCGACAGCGTCTCCCGCATCACCCTGTCCGCCGAAGGCGAGGAGAGCGTCCCCGCGGTGAAGGTCACCGTCCAGATGCCCGTCGGCGTCACCGACGTCATCGCTCACCCGACTCCGGGCTGGAAGCAGTCCGTCAACGGACGCCTCGTCTCGTGGTCGGGCGGCAGGATCGCGAACGGCGCCGAGGGCAAGTTCCAGTTCAGTGCGCACTTCCCCGACACGCCGGGGCGCGTGCTCGTCTTCCCGTCGCTCGTGACGTACGCGGACGGCAAGGTCGTCCACTGGATCGGCGCGGAATCGTCGGACACGCCGGCTCCTCGGGTCACGCTCACGGCGGCCACGGGCAGGACCCGGCCTCCTCCTCCTCCTCCCACGGTCACGACGCTCACGGTCGACGTCCCAAGCGAGGACAGCGGCGGCAACACCTGGATCTGGGTCCTCGTCGCAGCCGTGGCTCTCGCCGCCATTGCGGCAGCCCTGTTCCTCCGGAGGCGCCGCGCGTGAGACGCACACTCGTCGTGGCTGTCCTCGCGGCGGCCATCCTCGCTCCCGCCGCCGATGCCCACAACGCAAGCGCGAAGCTCGGGTACCGCTCGACGATCGAGAAGGTCGAGCCGCGCATGCCCGGCCTCATCTTCAAGATCCTGTCCGGCGACGACCAGGTCTGGCTCGACAATCGCAGCGGCAAGACCGTGGTCATCGAGGGCTACAGCGGAGAGCCGTACCTCCGTTTCGCACCGACGGGCATCTTCGTCAACGTCCGATCGCCTACGAGCTATCTGAATCAGGATCGCTATGCGCGCGTGGAGGTCCCGAAGTCGGCGAATGCGAAAGCCGAGCCGAAGTGGGAGAAGCTCGCGGGCGGGCGACATCTGGGCCTGGCACGACCACCGGATCCACTACATGAACCCGATCCCGCCCCCGCAGATCAAGGCCGAGCCGCGCAAGCGGCACCACGTGTTCGACTGGAAGGTGCCGGCGACGGAGAACGGCAAGAAGTTCTTCATCGCCGGCAGCCTCGACTACAAGCCGCCTCCGAAGAACGACTTCCCGTATGGGCTCGTCATCTCCCTCGCCGCCCTCGTCGGGGCCGGGATGATCGGCCTCTTCGCGCTCCGCCGCGTCCTGATTCGCTCTCTGAAGTAGTCGTAGCCAGCTCGATCTTGCCCTCCGACTTGCGGATGTCGGCGACCTTGACCTCGATCTCGTCGCCGAGCCGGTAGCGCCGGCCGCCTCTGCGCCCGACAAGCGCGGTTCCGAGGTCGTTCAGCTCGTAGTAGTCGCCGTGCAGCCGGCGTGCGGGCAGGAAGCCCTCGAAGACGTCTCCGAAGCGCGCGAAGAGTCCCGAGGGGATCAGGCCGATCACCTCGCCCGCGAATGGCTCTTCCCAGCCGCGCCCGAAGAGCGTGCTCTCGAGGAGCCAGGCCTCGCAGATCTCGTCCGCGCGGTACTCGACGTCGGACGCGGCGCGCTCGGTCTGGGACGTGTGCTCGGCGATTTCCTGCAGATCTTTCGGCGGCTGATCGTCGCCCCGGCCGAGCTCGCGGAGGAGCGCGCGGTGCACGACGAGGTCGGGATAGCGCCGGATCGGCGACGTGAAGTGCGTGTACGCGACGCTCGCGAGGCCGGAGTGGCCGAGATTGCGCGGGTCGTAGCGCGCCTGCTTGAGCGCGCGCAGGACGAGCGCCGGGAACGCCTCCCGGCCACGCGCGGCGCTCTGGACGTATTCCGCAACGCGCTCACTCGCCTCGGCCGCGACCCGCGCCGCTTCCGACGGACTCATGCTCTCGGACTTCGGCGCCGGCGGGGTCGGAACCTCGAGGTCCGAGAGCTTCGAGAGCAGGAGCTCGACCGACTGCGGCTCGGGCTGCTCGTGGACCCGGTAGAGCGACTTCGCCTTGCGCCCCACCGTGAATGCGGCCACGGCCTCGTTGGCGAGGATCATCAGCTCCTCGATCAGCGCATGGGCACTAGGCTCGGCCTCGAGCCACGCGCGCTCGACTCCGCCGCGCCCGTCGAATGCGAAGTTGGCCTCCGGGCGCTCGACCCGGAGCGCGCCGCGGGCGAAGCGGCGACGGCGAAGCTCGGCCGACACGCTGTCCGCGAGCCGGACGTCGTCGGCGAGCTCGTGCTGCTCCTTGCCCTCGAGGATCCGTTGCACCTGCCCGTAGGTGAAGCGCTCTCGGCTGCGGATCACCGAGCGGTGGAAGCTCGGCGTCCCGTCCGGCGCGAACTCGACCGTCACCGTGAGCCGGTCCTCGTTCGGCCGGAGCGAGCATGCCTCGTCGGCGAGCTCGTGGGGAAGCATGGGCGCGACCAGTCCGGGGACGTACACGGAGTTCCCGCGCTGCTCGGCGCCGCGGTCGAGCGGGGAGCCAGCCGGGACGAAATACGAGACGTCCGCGATGTGCACCCAGACCCGCACGCCGTCGCCCTCGTGGCGCACCGAGATCGCGTCGTCGAAGTCCTTGGCGGTGTCGGGGTCGATCGTGAACGTCGTCAGCTCGCGGAAATCGGTTCGGCCCTCCAGGCTCGGCTCGGGCAGCTCGTGCGGCTCGATGCCCTCGCGGAGGCCCTCGTCGACGAGGAGCGCCTCGAGGACGTCTTCGATCCGCTTCGCCGAGCCGATCACCCGGCGGACACGGGCGCGGCCGCCGCCCTCGGTGACCTCGACCAGGTCGCCCGGGCGAGCGTCGCCCAGCCCTTTGCGGTCGACCGTGATCGGCGTCCCGGGCACGAAGTACGGCTCGCCCACGATGAGCTTGCCGCGCTTGGTGAGCTCGACGATCAGACGCGCAGGAAGCGGCGCATGGTGATCGAGGAGCCGGCCGCGCCGAGCAGGAGCCCGAGCATCAAGACGAGGAGCGCCGTGTACTCGAACGCGATCGCGTTCACGTCCTTGCCCGCGTCGAGCCGGCCGATCGTCGTCGGCAGCACGAGCTCCTTCCCGAGGAAGAGGAGCAGCACCGCGGCGGCGGCCCCGAGCAACCCGGTCAGCAAGCCCTCGACCATGAACGGCCCGCGCACGAACCAGTTCGAGGCCCCGACGAGCTTCATCACTTCGATCTCACGGCGGCGCGCGAAGATCGAGAGCCGGATCGTGTTCCCGATCAGGATCGTGGCCGCGGCGAGCAGGATCACGATGGCGAGCACCGACAGCACCTCGAAGATGTGCGCGACGCGCAGGATCCGAGTGGCTGTCTTCTTGCCGAAGTTCACCTTCTCCACTCCGGCCGGCGGAGGGTCGAGGCTGTTCGCGATCGCGACCACGTCCTCCCCGTGCTTCGGCTTCACCTTGAACGCGTCCGGGAACGGGTTCGCGAGGACGTTCGCGACCATGTCCGGCGCCTTCTTCTTCATCTTCTCGAGCGCCTGCTGCTTCGAGATGTACTCGACGTTCTGGGGGCCGATCCGCGGATCGTTCTGGAGCTTGAGGCGGACGGCGTTCTTCTCCGCGACCGTCACCTCGTGGTCGCACGTGGTGCGCGTGCAGAGGTAGACGTTGACGTCGAGCTGGCTCTTCGCATGCTCGGACCATGAGCGGGCCCACGTGCCGAGCCCGATCAGCAGGCCGACGAGGAACATCCCGATCAGGACCGTGAGCGCGGCGGCCAGCGTCGTGGACAGGCTCGCGGTCAGCGAGCGCCAAGCCTCGGCGACGACGACGCGGAGCTTCACTCGGCGTAGCCTCCACGGCGCTCGTCACGCGCCAGGCGGCCTTCCTCGAGCGCGATCACGCGGCGGCGCATCTTGTCGACCATCTCGCGGTCGTGAGTGACCATCAGCACGGTCGTCCCCGAGCGGTTGATCCGATAGAGGAGCTGCATGATGCCGACGGACGTGTCGGGGTCGAGGTTCCCGGTCGGCTCGTCGCAGATGAGGAGCGGCGGATGGTTGACGAACGCGCGCGCGATCGAGACGCGCTGCTGCTCGCCACCGGAGAGCTCGTCGGGATAGGAGCTCATCTTGTGCGCGAGGCCGACGAGGTTCAGCACCTCGGGCACCTTGCGCCGGATCGAGTCGGAGCTCTCGCCCTGCACCTTGAGCGCGTAGGCGACGTTCTCGGCCGCGGTGCGGTTGGGGAGCAGCTTGAAGTCCTGGAAGACGCAGGCGACGTTGCGGCGGAGCTGCGAGACCTTGCGGCGCGGGAGGCGGACGAGGTCGCGGCCGGCGACGATGATCCGGCCCGAGGTCGGTTCGAGCTCCTTCAGCAGCAGGCGGATGATCGTCGACTTGCCGGATCCCAGAGGCGCCGACGACGAAGACGAACTCGCCCTTGTCGATCACGAAGGACACGTCGGAGAGCGCGTGCACGTTCGGCTCGTAGACCTTGGTCACGCCGTCGAAAACGATCATCGAGCGCGCGGTCGCAGCCTGCGTCGCGCCCTGGCCGTTTTGGTCCACAGGGATTGCGGTAGCCGTCTCTGGCTCTGCTATTTGGGCGATTTCTTCCGGCACGGGGGTAGGTGGCGCGGGGTCCGCAGGCGGCCGCTCCCGGCTTTAGAACAGCCCCGAGTCTAGCGAAAGCGCCTGCTATTCCCCAATGCAAGCCACTAGTAGAATCCCGCTCGCTCAAGGGAGGTCGATCGATGAAGCGTGTGGCGGTTGTTCTGGTCCTGGCCGGGGTCGTGAGCGCTGTTCTGCTGGTGCTTCACCCGGCCGCCGCGGCGCCGGGTGAGCTCGACCCGACGTTCGGGACGGCGGGCACCGTCAGAACTCCGATCGGGAAGGACGCGCTGGTGACGGCTCTCGCCCTTCAACCGGACGGCAAGATCGTCGCCGCCGGGACCAGCGATTCTAGCTTTGCACTGGCCCGCTACTCGCCCAGTGGGCTGCTCGACCCCGGCTTCGGGTCGGGTGGGACCGTCAGCGGTCCCCGGGGTAACGGCGCCGCCATATCGCTCCAAGCCGACGGCAAGATCCTCTTTGGCGGTGGCCAGTTCATCGAGTCACGCGGTGCCCGCGTGTACTTCACCCTGGCCCGCTTTCAGCCGGACGGTCGGTTGGACACGAGCTTCGCAGATGGAGGCCTCTTCACAGGCCCCGAGGGCCGGGTCTCGGATGTTGCAGTTCAGTCCGACGGCAAGATCCTGCTCGCCGGTGCTTCCGCGTACGGGTTCGAGCTCGTGCGGCTCGAGTCAGATGGAACGCCCGACACGGGCTTCGGCTCCGCCGGCGCTGTCCACACGCTCCACGGCGCGAACGCAGGCGCGTCGGCGATCCTGGTTCAGTCGAGTGGAAAGATCGTCGCAGCGGGAGCCAGCACGCCGGGAACAGCCCCTCCGCCGCCGCCCCCGCCACCTGCTCCGCCTCCCCCTCCGCCACCCGGCCCGCCGCCGGAGCCGTTTCGGATCACAGTCGTCCGCTACGACGCGGACGGGAGCCTCGACTCCACTTTCGGCTCGGCAGGCTTCTCCGACACGTCGCTTGGCTACAGCGCTCGGGCCGACGACGCGGTCCTCGAGCCCGACGGAAAGGTGCTCGTCGTGGGCCCCACCGACGAGCACGCCTACGGACCGAGGCGCCTGTTCGTCGCGCGTTACGCGGCCGACGGCACGCCTGACGCGACGTTCGCCTCTGGAGGAGCGGCCCTGGCCGAGGTCCAGCCAGGCGGCTGGCGGAACTGGATGGCCCTTCAACCCGACGGCAAGATCGTCGTCGCGGGAGCGTTCGGTGTCGCTCGTCTGCGCGGCGACGGCACGCTGGATCCAACCTTCGGGAGCGGTGGAGTCGCCCAGGGCCCGGTCGCGGCGCTCTCGCTCGCGCTCCAGCCGGACGGTCGAATCGTGGTGGGTGGGTTCATGCAAACCATCGGTGCGGACGGCTTCGCGCTGAATCGTTATTTCGCCAGAGCCCCGACCACTCTCGTCGCGGCGGGCGTCGTCGGCTACGGGCGCTCCTCGCCGGTTCGCGGAACGGTGCCCGGGGGTAGCGCCGGAGTTCGCGTGGATGTTCTGGGACGCGCGTGCTACGGCTTCAAAACGCGTGTCGTCGCGACGGCGATCACGCGAGCGGGCGGCACCTGGCGTGCGAACGTCAGGCCGCGAAGTCGAACCGACTACACCGCCAGGGTCGGAATCGAAACGACCCCGACGCTCGTCGTACAAGTTCGTCCGAAGGTCACGCTTACGAAGGTTGCGAATGGGGGCTTCCGGGTGCGCGTGCTCGCGGCTCACTCGCTCGGCGGGCAAGTGGTCTTGCTGCAGCGCCGCGTCGGCGGTCGCTGGGTGAGCGCGAAGCGGCTCGTCCTCCGGCGAACCGGGAGGCAAGGGAAGTCAGTCGTCTCGGGTCGATCGTTCAGCGCTCCGGGCGCGCGTGGGCGAGGGCTCAGAGCGCTGTACAAGATGCGCGGCCGGGACGAGTGCTACGTCACCGCAGCCAGCAGGCCGATCTTGGGCTAGACGACCCGGCCGGCAGCTTTCGCCAGCAGGTACGCGTGGACGAAGCCGTCGAGGTCGCCGTCCAGCACGCCCTGGATGTTGCCGACCTCGTGTTCAGTCCGGTGATCCTTGACGAGTTGATACGGGTGCAGGACGTAGCTGCGGATCGCATTGCCGCCGAAGCCCATGTTCACGTCGCCGCGCTCCCTGGCGAGCTCAGCCTCCCGCTCCTCTACCGCTTGCTCGGCGAGGCGTGAGCGCAGGATCTTGAGCGCCGTCGTCTTGTTCGAGGACTGTGAGCGCTCGTTCTGGACGCTGACGACGATCCCGCTCGGGATGTGCGTGATGCGAACCGCCGAGTCGGTCTTGTTCACGTGCTGGCCGCCGGCGCCACTGGCGCGGTACGTGTCGACCCGGATGTCCGCGTCGTCGACCTCGATCTCGGCGTCGTCGGACAGGAGCGGGCTCGGGATCACCTGGGCGAACGAGGTGTGGCGGCGATGGGCCTGGTCGAACGGGGACAGGCGGACGAGGCGGTGCTTGCCGCGCTCGGCCCGGAGGATCCCGTACGCGTTCTCGCCCTCGACCGTGAACGTCGCGGACTTGAGGCCCGCCTCCTCTCCCGGGCTCGCCTCGAGGACTTCGGTCTTGAAGCCGCGGTCCTGCGCCCAGCGCTCGTACATGCGGAGGAGCATCTCGGTGAAGTCCTGCGCGTCGGTGCCGCCGGCGTCGGACTGGATCGTGACGACCGCGTCGCCCGCGTCGTAGTCGCCGGAGAAGAGCGCGTCCTCCTGGAGGCGTTCGAGCTCGCTTTCGAGGGGTCGCAGCGACGTCTCGATCTCGGCCGCCATGTCTCCGTCCATGGCGAGGAGCTCCTTCGCGTCGTCGTACTCCCGGCGGAGGCGCTCGTAGCGATCGAGGCGCCTCTGGACGCGGGAGTGCTCGGACGAGATCTGCGCTGCTCCCTGCTGGTCGTTCCAGAAGCCGGGCTCGCCCATCTTGGCCTCGAGCTCGGCAGCGCGCTGCTCTAGGCGGTCGGGGTCAAAGGTACTCACGGACCCAGTCGAGCTGGGCCCCGATCTGCTCCAGGCGGTCGTCGAGTGAGGCGGCGTCTGCCATCGGTCGCGATGGTAGCTGCCTAACGAAGTCCTCACAGTGGACTCGTATGCTCGGCCGGATGAGATTGCTCGTCGTCGGCGCCTGTGCCCTCGCGGCTGCGGCCCTATCCGGCACGTCCTCGTCGACAGCTCCGCCCGCCCTGCTCACGTACTCGATCAGCTACAGATCGCTCGGCCACCCCACTGGGCCGCTGAACGGTCGCATCTGCGTCGCGTATCCGGACGGAACTCACGCTATTCGCGTTCTTAGCCAGGGCTGGTATCGCGAGCCTGCCTGGTCACCAGGCGGCCGATACCTCGCGTATTCGCGCCAGACGACCGACCGCGAGCGGAAGCGACTCAGAAACAGGCCGGTCTACGAGGTCTTCCTCGCCACCGCCCGCGGGCGAATTATCCGGAACTTGAGCAAGGGGACGTCCGTCTTCAACATGCAACCGGCCTGGTCGCCCGACGGCCGCCGGCTCGCCTTCACGAGCGCGTACCACGGGTCGATCATCAGCGTCGTCTCGCGAAGGGGCGGGTCGCCGTACACGGTCGCCGTCCGCGCAAGCGCGCCGACCTGGACCCCGGACGGGACCCGGATCGTCTTCGCGGGCGACGACGGCATCGCGTCCGTTCGTCCGGACGGGCCGCCCGACCGCAAGCTGATCGTGCCCGGGGCGACAGTCCCCGCTCTCTCACCCGACGGAACGAAGCTCGCGTACATTCGAAGAACCCTTGAAGACTCCGACGTGTACGTCGCAAACGCGGACGGCACCGGCGAGCGCCGCCTGACCAAGACTCCTGAGATCGAATGGGGGCCCAAGTGGTCTCCCGACGGGAGCCTGATCGCCTTTACGCGCTGGAAGTTCGATCCGTTCGACGACCGCCAATGGATTTCAGTCGTACGGAGCGACTCAGGTCAGGAGGAGGCCGTCATTCGCGGCCCGCACAGCGCTTTCGATCCATCCTGGCGCCAACCGGACAACCTCCCACGGGCCAAGCGGCTTCCCTGCTTCTAGCTAAGAGCGCTTCGACGACGACGACACGACGGGCTCCATTGACTGCGTGTCAACGCGGCGAGGATGAGGACGACCCGCCCGTCTCGTGCGTGCCGATGTCCGGCTTCGTCCGAGGCGGAGGTGTGGGTGCGCCTAGGCGCCGTGGCACTTCTTGAACTTCTTGCCGGAGCCGCACCAACAGGGATCGTTCCGGCCGATCTTGTCCCGATCCGCAGTCACGCGCTGCTGGGTCGCAACCGCCCCGCCGCCCCCGCCGAGCCCGGTGCTCACGGCCACCGCCTCACCGCCGAGCCCAGCAGCTGCGATCGCGTCCGCACCCGCGAGCGACTCGTGCTCGTAGGCGAAGCCGCCGCCGTCCAGGTCGTCCGTCCGGATCAGCTCCTCCGCCTCTCGGGGCTCGATCTGCGCGTGGAAGAGGAGCATCAGGACCTCCTCGCGGATCAGCACGCTCAGCTCCTCGAACATCGAGTGCCCCTCCCCGCGGTACTCGACGAGCGGATCCTTCTGCGCGAACGCCCGCAAATGGACGCCTTCCCGCAGGTAGTCCATGTTCTCGAGGTGCTCGCGCCAACGCGTGTCGACCACCTCGAGCACGATGTACCGCTCGACCTCGCGCGCGATCTCCTCGCCCCAGAGCTTCTCCTTCTCGGCATACAGCTCGCGGGCTTCCTCGCGGAAGTCCTCGATCAGCGCCTCGCGGCTGAGGTCACCGAGATCCTCGCGGAGCTCTTCGACGGTGACGTCCGCGTCCGTCATCCCGTTGAACGCCTGGACGAGCCCGTCGAGGTCCCAGTCCTCCGCGTACTCGGTCTCCGTGTGCAGGGTGACCAGCCGCTCGATCAAATCGTCGGCCCAGGCCTGGATCTCTTCGGACAGATCCGCTCCCTCGAGCACCTGGCGCCGCTGCGCGTAGATCACCTCGCGCTGCGTGTTCAGGACGTCGTCGTACTTGAGGACGTTCTTCCGCGAGACGAAGTTCTGCTCCTCGACCTTCTTCTGCGCATTCTCGACCTGCTTCGAGAGCAGCCCCGACTCCATCGGCTGGTCGTCGGGCACCTTGAAGCGCTCCATGATCCCGTGGATCCGGTCGCCGGCGAACAGGCGCACGAGGTCGTCGTGGCCGGACAGGTAGAACCGCGACTCGCCAGGATCGCCCTGACGGCCGGAACGGCCGCGCAGCTGGTTGTCGATGCGTCGCGCCTCGTGGCGCTCGGTGCCGAGCACGTACAGCCCGCCGAGCTCCTTGATCTCGTCCTTGAGCTTGATGTCGACGCCTCGGCCGGCCATGTTCGTCGCGATCGTGACCGCGCCGCGCTCACCCGCGTCCTTGATGATCTCGGCCTCGCGCTCGTGCTGCTTCGCATTCAGGACGTTGTGCGGGATGCCGCGCCGCTCCAGGATCTTCGAGAGGTGCTCCGAGACCTCGACGGAGATCGTCCCGACGAGTACCGGCTGGCCCTTCTCGTGGCGCTCCTCGATGTCGTCGAGGACGGCGTCGTACTTCGCCTCTTTGGTCTTGAAGATGTAGTCGTTCTTGTCGTCACGAACGACGTCCACGTTGGTCGGGACCTCGACGACATGCAGGTTGTAGATCTCGACGAACTCCTTCTCCTCGGTCTTCGCGGTACCGGTCATCCCGGCGAGCTTCTCGTAGAGGCGGAAGTAGTTCTGGAGCGTGATCGTCGCGAGCGTGACGTTCTCCTCCTGGATGGCCACGCCCTCCTTCGCCTCGACCGCCTGGTGGAGGCCTTCCGACCAGCGGCGGCCCTCCATGATCCGGCCGGTGAACTCGTCGACGATCTTCACCTCGCCGTCCTGGATCACGTAGTCGCGGTCGCGGAGGAAGAGCGCCTGGGCCTTCAGCGCCTGGTTCAGGTGGTTCACGTACTGCATGTTGCGGGCGTCGTAGAGGTTCTCGATCCCCAGCGCGCGTTCGATCTTGTCGATCGTCGTCTGGGCCGGCGAGACCGTCTTGAACTTCTCGTCGTAGAGATAGTCGGCGCCCGAGCGCTCGGTCTCGTCGACGCCTTTGCCATCGCTTTTCTGCTTGCTCCGCTCCCCGTTCAGGGTCTTCACGACGCGGGCGAAGTCGTAGTACACCTGGGCGGCCGTCTCCGGCTCGCCCGAGATGATCAGCGGCGTCCGCGCCTCGTCGATGAGGATCGAGTCGACCTCGTCCACGATCGCGAAGGCGTGCCCGCGCTGGACGGTCCCCTCGAGCGTGACTGCCATGTTGTCGCGGAGGTAGTCGAAGCCGAACTCGGCGTTCGTCCCGTACGTGATGTCCGCCGAGTAGGCGTCCGTGCGCTCGGAGAACGGCATCAGGTTCCGGATGAAGCCGGCGCGGACGCCCAGAGCGTCGTACGCCGGCTTGACCCATTCGGGGTCGCGCTTGGCGAGGTAGTCGTTGACCGTGACCAGGTGGACGTTCCGGCCGGTCAGCGCATTCAGGTAGAGCGGCATCGTCGCGACGAACGTCTTTCCTTCGCCCGTCCTCATCTCGGCGATGTCGCCTTCGTGGAGGACGATCCCGCCCATCATCTGGACGTCGAAGAGACGAACGCCCATCGTCCGCTTGAACGCCTCGCGGACCGTCGCGTACGCCTCGAACAGGATGTCCTCGAGCGCCTCGCCGTTCGCGACGCGCTGCCTGAACTCGGCGGTCTTGCCCTTCAGCTCCTCGTCCGAGAGCTTCTCGAGCTCGGGCTCGAGCGTGCCGATGTACTCCGCTTGACTACGGAGCCGTTTGAGACGGCGTCCCTCGCCGACGCGGAGAACGCGCTCGAAGCCACCAAAATCACCTCCCGACATCGCACCTAGGGTATCGGCTCAGAGCGGGAGTACCGTAACCTCCCAGAGCGTGTCGTCGAGCCGGCTCGCGTGCAGGACGAACGAGCCGAACTGCTGGGACGCGAACGTCTCCAGGCTCGGCACTTCCGCCCTCGATTCGGCTCCGTCGACGACGATCGCCAGCGACCCGTTGTTGACAGACATGTCCACCTGATCGCCCGGAACGTCCTCGGGGACCTCGACGATCTGGACCCTTTTGGCCGCGACCGTCCACACGTCCTCCTCCTGGCGAAAGGCGTAGCCGTGGTACGGCGGGCGGATCTGTCCCTCGAGCGCGTCCGCGAGTGGGCTCAAAGCGTCGTCCGGCAGGTCGTCGTCGACGATCAGCGTGCCGTCTTCGAGTGCCACGTACTCGAGCTCGTCGCCAGGCAGATCGGGTGACCGGGCGGTCGCGACGCCGTCCCACTCCCGTTCGCGCGGGATGCCATGCACCGCGAGAAGCTCGCTGAGAGCGCTCGGCCCCGGGAGCATCCTGATCAGCGAGCTCCCGTCGGGCTCCTCACTCTCCCCGAGGGCGAGCTCGTCGTCGATCCCGTCGATGTCGAGCCCGGCCTCCGCCGCCAGCTGCTCGTGGATCGGCCGCTCGCGACGGAAGAAGCCCAACTACGAGGGCTCGATCAGGCCGTAGTCGCCGTCGCGGCGCCGGTAGACGACGTTGATGATCTCGGTCTTCGCGTTGCGGAAGACGAAGAAGTCGTGCCCGACGAGCTCGAGCTGCAGGACGGCCTCCTCCGCGGTCATCGGGTACACCGAGAAGTGCTTCGTCTTCACGATCGAGGGCTCCGGCTCCTCCTCCGGAAGCCCCAGGAGAGCGGGCTCCGGCAGATCGCCGCCGTTCCGCGCGTGGCGCCTGGGCGCGACGCGGCGCTTCTCTCGGTAGCGCTTGACCTGTCGCTCGAGCTTGTCCACGAGCTGGTCGATCGACGCCTTCATGTCCGCGGTCGCCTCGCGCGCCCGCAACACGGGCCCTTTCGTCCAGACGGTCGCCTCGGCGATCTGGTTGTCCGCGATGGACGGGTTCGACTCGACGAGCAGCTCGAGCTCGACGCGGGTCGGGTCGCTCACGAACCGGTCGAGCTTGCCCATCTTCTCCTCGGCGTACTGACGGATCTGCTCGCTGACCTCGAGGTTCCGGCCCTTCACCTGGAGTCGCATGGGCAGCAAAACCTATCTGACCCGCCCGCTGCGGTGACGACCTGCGCGCTCGCACGAGCTGCGGGCATCCTGCGCCGTTAGTCGGAGCGCCCCACAAGAGGCGGGGGGCGGTTGCCCGCCCCCCGTTGGCCCTAACCGGAGAGAGCGGTTTAGGGGTCGATTGTGATAGTGCAGGTGACGACGCTCGGCTCCTTGTTCGGGATCGCCAGGAAGCCGTCGCCATCAGCACCGGTCACTGCGGAACCATCAGGCCCGCAGTCGATGGAGGATGCGGTGCCGCCGACGATCTGCGAGTCCACTTCGACTCGGACGTTGGTCAGCGGCAGGTTGTGGAACTCCGCCAGCGGTCGGCTGCCGGTGGAGCAGGTCGCCTCGGAGGTGACCGACCTGATCTGCGGGTTCGTCGAGACGACGTGGTAGCCGGTCGGGACCGTCTCCGTGACCGTGTAGTCGCCAACGAAGCTGCTGAGCAGGAGGCCGGAAACGCAGGCCTCACCATTCGCATCAGTGACGACCGCGATGCCCGGGGCGGGGATCCCCCCGCCAGTGACCGTGAAGGTCACGCCCGGATGCGGGACGTCATCGGGTCCCGAGGCCGCGTGCTTCCGGAGCTTCAGGATGTCGATGGCACCGAGCTGCCGAGCGTTGTGTGCCGTGCAGGTGACCGTCTCGCCGGCCTGGAGGCTGATGGCGAGCGGCGTGCTGCCGTCGTCGCAGGTGAAGCTGACGAGGTTCCAGCCCGGCGGCACCGTCTCGGCCACGTCGTACAGGCCGGGGATCAGGTTGCCGAACGACTCGGAATCAGCGCCAGCCGCACCCGGCTCGGTCGTCGTCAGAGTGAACGGCGACGGGCTGAGCGTGTTCGACGTGAAGTCGAACGCACCGAATCCGTCATCCGTGATCTTCTCGACGATGATCGTTCCGCGTGCCCGGTTGTGGTACGTGCAGTCGAGCACGTCCGACGGACTGTCAATCGCGAACGTGACAGTCGCGCCGTTGACCGACGGCGTCACACCAGAGCTGGCCGAGCAATCGACGCTGACGAACTCCCAACCCACGGGGAGCGTGTCTTCGACGACCGTGTAGCCCGTGCCCTGGAGCACGCCGCTGAACGCCTGGTTCTGCCCGTCGCCGAGCGAGAACGTATTGCCCGTCGCCGGGTCGGTGGCGAACGACTTCGTGTATCCGAACTGGACGGCAGTCGGATCAGAGGCCGGGTCGGTCACCTTGCGGATGATCACAGCACCACACGTATTCAGGTTCAACGTCTCCGGAGGGACGAAGTCCTTGATCTCCGCGTGGAACGAGTTCGACGCTCGGCTCTTGAGGTAGCCGCTGCCGAACACCGCACAGGTGCCCGCGCCGCCGCCGCCGAAGGCCGAAAGGTCGATCTCCGCCTCGCCGAACGTGCGGGCAGACAGAGCACCGAGACCATCGGACTCACCAGCAGGGATCGCAACCGTGTTGATCGAGCCGGTAGCGATGCCCGCAGCCGTCAGGTTCACCCTCGGAGGCAGGCCTGACGCCGTCGTGTTGCCCCAGCACGGCGTCGTGTTGTTCGCAACGCACTGCGATCCTGGGCCGCTGGTCACCCAGCGAGACAGGAACAGCTCGGGGACGCTGCCGCCTCGGGCCAGGTCGTACTGGACGAGAGCGTCGCCCGCTGAGCGGACCGGGGTCACTCCGTTCGCCGAGAGCACGGACGACTTGTTGAATTCGAAGTCCATGTTCGTCGTCCCACTCGGGTCCTGGACGCGACTCCACGCCAGCTCGACGTAGCGATGCGTTGCATCGACGTTGAGAGCGTAGAACGACATCGACTTCAGGTCGCTCTTGTTCGGCGGGATCGAGCCGGTCACGATCGTCGGGACCGGGTCGTCCTCGCTCGTGCCCTGGCCGAACGAGTCGTCAGTCGGCCCGGTGGCGTCAAGCTGCCGCAACTCGGCGACGTTCGCCCAGTCGAGGTTGCCAGCCGTGTCGACCTTTAGGTTGCCGTCTACTGCCTCGAACGTCGACAGACCGATCGTCGACGACGCGCCGAGGGCGAAGACGAGCACTGTTGTTAGCGCCACGAGCATCGTCGCGAGGCCGAGTGGCCGGCGGCGACGCCGTAGCTCCTTCCGTATTGCCGTCATGCGTTGTACCTCCGTACTGATTTCGAGCCTTATCGAGGGCTCGTGGAAAGGGACGGCGGACGCTGGACTACGCTCGCCGCGGACTACGCTGATGGCTCCTCCCTTCTCCCCACCCACCCGCGCGAGCCGCAGAAACTGAAGGTCTCGCGAGTCTCCGTTTCCCGGAGGTCAGCGTAGGACGCCTCCCGAGCCGATCTCTAGAGGGGGATCACCCGATTCTCAACTCCAGATTTCGTCGGGGGCCGGCTCGGTTGATTACCCCTGGCAACACCTTGAAAGGCTCCGGTCTCTGCAGTAGAACTAAGTTTCGTAACGAAGGGCACTTTCTTGAGCTTCATTCTCGTGGTCGATGGCGACCCTGCGGCGGCACAGGAGATCGCGGAGATCCTGGCTGGTGTTGGGCTCGAGGCACGCACGGAAACGTCAGGAGAGGAAGCCCTTGCCGTAGCGGCGGCGTCGCGCCCGCAGGCCATCATCCTGGACGTGCGCCTATCGGGCTTCGTCTGCGGTTACGAAGTGCTTCGAGAGTTGAGACAACGGTACGGGGAAAGGCTCCCGATCATGTTCGTCTCGGGAGAGCGAGTTGAGCCGTTCGATCGCGTGGCGGGCCTCCTCCTCGGCGCTGACGATTACGTGGTCAAGCCGTTCGTCCCCGGGGAGTTCATCGCACGCGTGCGCCGAATGGTCCTTCGGTCGGCTTCGGACGACCCGAGGGCTGTCGGCACGAAGCTCACGCGTCGGGAGGCGGAGGTACTGAAGCTCCTGACATCGGGCCTGACGCAACAGGAGATCGCGCGGCAACTGGTCATCAGCGAGAGCACGGTCGCGTCTCACATCGAGCACATCCTCGACAAGCTCGACGTTCACAGCCGGGCTCAGGCAGTGGCTCTCGCGCTCCGCAGCGGACTCGTCGGCGCTCCCACCGCGTGACGACCGAACCCGATAGCGCTAGCGCACGGCTCGCGCAAAGGTGACGACGTCGACTCGTCTCGCGCCTGCCCTACGCAGCGCGGTTGCGGCGGCCGAGACCGTTGCGCCGCTCGTGTAGACGTCGTCGACGAGAACGACGGCCCTCGGCGCGGGCGCTGTCGCCTCAAACAGGCCGCGGACGTTGCGCCGGCGCTCGGCGAGCGTGAGACCGCGCTGCCGCCCCACTCCGGGCCTGCGCCGCAGGAGCGCCGCGACCGGCAGGTGCCAGCAGCGGCCGAGCTCGGAGGCGAGGCGCTCGGCCGGATTGTGTCCGCGCTCGAGGAAGCGATTGTCGTCAGCCGGGACGAACGTGAGCGTGTACGCGTCCGGGCGCGCGACGACGCCGTCGACGATTTCTGCTGCGATCCGCGAGAGCGAGCGCTGGCCGCGCTCCTTCCAGGCTCCGACGAGCCGCTTCGCCGCCTCGTCGTACGCGACGGCCGCGCGGGCGTGCGCGAACGCGATCCGCCGGCCGCTGCACTCGCGGCAGCGCTCCACGGGCCAGGCGGTGGGCGCGCCGCAGCGGTCGCAGAAGGGAGGGCCGAGCCTCTTCAACGATCCCTCGCAGGGCGAACAGATGGTTCCGCCGCACGCGCCGCAGACGACACAACGCGTGGGCAGGAAGAGGTCGAGGATCGAGGTCACGAATCGACTCTAAGAGGCGCTTCGAGGCAGGTCCGTGACGGTTCCGTGCCGAAACGCCGAAAGGCCGCGCGCGGCGGCCTTTCGCGGGGAGAGGAAGGAGAGGGCTCAGTTCGCGGTGTCGCGCTTCAGTCTTCGCAGCAGGCCAATCCGCACCCAGCGGACGCCGTCGAGCGCGGCGGCGACGGGCGCGTCATGGGCGGCGGCGATCGCCTTGGTGGTCGCGGACGGATGGCTGAGATCTGTCTGTCTGGGCATGTGCTGTTCCTTTCGGTCGCTCGTTTCCAGCATCGAATCACTCGCCTCTAAGCAGCCGGTTAGAGCCCGCTAAGCGGGGTCTAAGAGTTCGGTTCAGGTTCGGTTAAGTGAGCTCGTAACGGTCCCGCGCAGGCAGTCCGGCGCGACCGCGCAGCAGGTTGTCGGCCTCGAGCAGCTGTCGGAGATCGCCGATGTCATGCCATTCGCCCTCGGCCCGGTAGCCGTAGACCGGCTCGCGCGTGTGCAGCCAGACCATGAAGTTGCCCGGCGCGTCCGGCGGGTTGCCCTCCGCGAGGTAGCCCGGCAGGCGGGCGAGGTGCTCGGCTCGGTACAGGTACGCCGCGGTGGCAGCGAGGTCGCTCTTCGGCTCCGACGGTTTCTCCTCGAGCCCGACCACGCGGTCGTCGTCGTCGAGCTCGACCACGCCGTACTGCTTGAGCAGCTCGCGGTCGCCGAGGTCGCGGACGGCGATCGCGCTTCCGTCCTTGCCGCGCCAGAAGTCGACGAACTGGGCGAGCGAGTAGCCGATCAGGTTGTCGCCCGCGACGATGAGCAGATCCTCACCCTCGAGGCCCGCTCGTTCGATCGCGAACGCGATGTCGCCGATCGCCCCCAGCCGGTCCTCGTTCGAAGTCGTGCCGTCATCGTGGACGGTCACATCCTCGGGAGCCCAGTCCCGGAACGCGTCGGCGAAGCGCGCGTTCGTGACGAGGTGGATCTCGTCGAGGTCGTCGACCTCGCGCAGCCGGTCGACGAGGTAGTCGAGCATCGGCCGCTCCGCGAGCGGGAGCAGCATCTTCGGAACGTCGTCGGTGAGCGGCCGGAGCCGGGTGGCGTACCCGGCCGCCAAGATCAGCGCCTTCATCGAGGGACAGTCCCTCGTGCCGCTAGGAACAAGGGACTGTCCCTATGAGGGACTGTCCCCATGGGGGACTGTCCCTGTAAAGGCCGGCCCTCGTCAGGTGCCCTCGTCCCACGAGGCGAGGTACTTCTCCTGCTCCGGGGTCAGCTCGTCCTTCTCGATGCCCATCGTGGCCAGCTTCAGCTTGGCGATCTCGGTGTCGATCTCCTCGGGGACGTCGTAGACCTTGCGCTCGAGCGAGGTCGCGTTGCCGACGATGAACTCGGCCGAAAGCGCCTGGTTCGCGAAGGACATGTCCATGACCTGGGCGGGATGGCCTTCCGCCGCGGCCAGGTTGACGAGCCGCCCGTCCGCGAGCAGGTAGATCCGCCGCCCGTCCTCGAGCACGAACTCGTCCACGAACTGCCGTGCCTCGCGACTCTCCGACGCCATCGCGCGCAGCGCCGGAATGTCGATCTCGACGTTGAAGTGCCCCGTGTTGGCGAGGATCGCTCCGTCCTTCATCGCCTCCATGTGCTCCCGGCGGATGACGCCCTTGTCGCCGGTCGCGGTCACGAAGATGTCCCCGACCTCGGCCGCCTTCGCCATCGGCAGCACCTCGAACCCGTCCATGACGGCCTCGAGCGCCTTCAGCGCGTCGACCTCGGTGACGATCACGTGCGCACCCATGCCCTTCGCCCGGGTCGCGAGCCCGCGTCCGCACCAGCCGTAGCCGGCGACGACGAACTTCGACCCGGCGAGCAGCTTGTTGGTCGCCCGCACGATCCCGTCGATCGTGGACTGGCCCGTCCCGTAGCGATTGTCGAACAGATGCTTCGTGTCCGCCTCGTTGACGGCGATGATCGGAAAGCCGAGCGCCCCGTCGCGCTCGAGCGCCTTCAGCCGGATGACGCCCGTGGTCGTCTCCTCGGTGCCGCCGACCACGTCGCCGAGCTGCTCGCGGCGATGTGCGTGCAGGACGCCGATCACGTCGGCGCCGTCGTCCATCGTGATCTGCGGCTTGTGGTCGACCGCGGCCTCGATGTGCTGGTAGTACGTGTCGTTGTCCTCGCCCTTGATCGCGAAGACCGAGACGTCGTACTCGTCGACGAGCGCGGCTGCGACGTCGTCCTGGGTCGAGAGCGGGTTCGAGGCGCAGAGCACGACGTCGGCGCCTCCCGCCTTCAGCGTGCGGGCGAGGTTCGCCGTCTCCGTGGTCACGTGCAGGCAAGCGGCGATCCGGTAGCCGGCGAGCGGCTCCTCCGAGGCGAAGCGGTCGCGGATCGCGGCCAGCACCGGCATGTTCCGGTCTGCCCACTCGATCCGCCGGATTCCCTCCTCGGCGAGCGCGAGGTCCTTGACGTCGTGTCTGCGGGTCGTTGCCATCAGGCGGTCTCTCCTTCGGTTTGAAGTCTCAGGCGGCGAGCAGCCGCTCGTGTTTGCGCTGTTCCCAGTCCAGCGCGTCGATGCCGCTGCCGTGGAGCCAGGTGTCGAGCGCGGCGCGCAGGTCGGGCTCCCGCCGCAGGCGCACGGCGAAGACGACGTCGCCGATCTCCACGGCAAACCGCCGCCGGAGCTCCCGTAGCGACCGGAGCTGATTCAGCTCTCGGAGGCCGTACGAGCGGTAGCCCGACTTCGTCCGGCCAGGGACGACGAGCCCGGTCGCCTCGAGGTAGCGGAGCATCCTCGACGACCAGCCCGTCCGTTTTGCGGCTTCGCCGACGCGCACGGCGAGACCTTAACACATCTGTGTCAGGGTTCGATTCGGCCGTAGTTGTCCTCGAGGCGGACGACGTCCTCCAGGTGCGGGGTCGAGACCTCCAGGATCGTCGTGTCCTCGACGGCGGTCACCCGGTGGATCGTCCCCGGGCGCATGCGGAATGCCGCTCCGGCGCCCACGACCTCGACGTTCGGCGTCTTGTCGCCGGGATGGCCCATCTCGATCTTCGCCCGACCCGAGTGGATCAGCCACGCCTCATCCTTGACGCGGTGGAACTGGAGGCTCAGCGACTCGCCGGCCTTCACGAACAGGATCTTCCCGCAGTAGTCGTCCGTGAGCGCCCAGATCAACTCGTAGCCCCAGGGCTTGTCGACCTTCGTCGGGTCGGTCGCGAACTCGGACAGCTCGCCGAAATTTGGAGAAGTCAGGTGATCGCTCATGTGTGGGCGGCCTCCGTCAGCCAGTCGGGGTTCGCTCGTAGGTGATCGTCAGCGACGCGGAGATCTTTAGGCGTGTTGACCGTCAGCCAGAGGCCGGAGTGGCGATAGGCGTAGAGCTTGCCCTCCACGGCCAGTGCGGGCAGCGTCGTCGATTCGTGATCGCCCTTCTCGGGCAGCCGCGCCAGTGCCTCGTCGTCGAAGACGTTCACGCCCGCATGTGCCCAGAACGGGAGCTCGGGCGAGTCCTGGAAGCCGACCACGTGGTCGTCGTCCTCGATGTCGACGACACCGAACGCGGTCGGCAGCGGCGCGACGACGATCGTCGCGGCCGCACCGTGGCCCTGGTGCGCTGCGAGGAGCGCGGAAAGGTCGACGTCGATCAGCTCGTCCCCGTTCAGGACATAGAGCGGTCCGGTCTCCTGGCGCGCCTGGGCCGCGAGGCGCAAGCCTCCACCCCGCCCCATCGGCTCCGTCTCGGGCACCGTCACGATCTCGGGGCCGGCACCGGCAAGCTCTGCGCCGAAGACATTCTCCTGTCCCGAGGCGCAGCTGACGATCACGCGGTTCACGCCGACCGCGGCGAGCTGCGCCACCTGGTATGCGGCCAGAGGGCGGCCGGCGATCGGGACGAGCGGCTTCGGACGGCCCTCGGCCGCATCGCCGAGGCGCTCGGCCTTCCCGCCCGCGATCAGGACAGCTTCCACGCCCGCGATTCTTTCAAGCTCGGCCGATGCCCTCGTACTGGAACCCTGCGGCGCGCACGGCCTCCGGGTCGAGGAGGTTCCGTCCGTCGACGATGAGCGGCGTCCGCATCGACTCGCGCACCTCGGTGGACGCGAGGTCGCGGAGCTCGGCCCACTCGGTGACGATCACAGCCGCGTCGGCGTCCCGGACCGCGTCGAGCAAGGACGGCGCGATCGCAACGCCGTCGAGGGCCGGGTGCCCGGTGACGAGCGGGTCCCAGGCGTGAACTTCGGCCCCTTCGGCCTGAAGCCGAGCCGCCAGCACGAGCGACGGCGCCTCGCGCATGTCGTCGGTGTTCGGCTTGAACGCGAGCCCGAGCAACGCGATCCTCTTGCCGCGCAGGTTGCCGAGCCGCTGCTGGAGCTTCGTCACGACACGCCGCTTCTGCAGGTCGTTCACCTCGATCACGGCGCTCACGAGCTGGAAGTGGTAGCCGCTGTTTCCCGCCAGTAGCTTCAGGAATGACACGTCCTTGGGGAAGCAGCTGCCGCCATAGCCGATCCCCGCATTGAGGTATTTCGTTCCGATCCGCTTGTCGAGCCCCATGCCGTACGCCACGTCGTCCACGTTGGCGCCCACGGCCTCGGAGACGTTCGCGATCTCGTTGATGAAGCTGATCCTCGTCGCGAGGAACGCATTCGCCGCGAGCTTGATCATCTCCGCGGACGCGATGCTCGTGCGCACGACGGGCGCGTCGAAGCCCTCGTAGAGAGCTGCGACCCGGTCGCCGGCCCCCTCCTCGAACGCGCCGATCACGATCCGATCCGGGGCCATGAAGTCCTCGACCGCGCGCCCCTCGGACAGGAACTCGGGATTCGAGACGTACGCGACGCCCTCGAGCCCCCGCTGGTCGAGGGTCGCCCGAATCTTCTCGCCTGTCCCCACCGGGACGGTGCTCTTCATGACCAGCGTGGCGTCGCCGGGGTCTCCGAGGTCGTCGATCACCGACCAGACGTACGTGAGATCAGCGTCCCCCGAGGGCGTGGGCGGCGTGTCCACACAGGCGAAGAAGATGTCCGTGCCGGTCTTCAGCTCGGAGACGTCGAGCGTGAAGGTCAACCGGTCCCGGTTGCGCTCGATCAGCTCCGCGAGGCCAGGCTCGTGGAACGGCAGCCGTCCCGCGTTGAGGTCGTCGATCCGCTTCGTGACGACGTCCCTGACGACGACGTCGTGGCCGAGCGCGGCGAAGCAGGCGCCCGTGACGAGGCCGACCCAGCCGGCCCCGAAGATGCCGAGAGGCGGCTTCTCCCCGTTCACGCGGGCGACTCTACTTGTGGAGCGGCTTCAGGCCCTTGGCGATCGCGAGCATCGTCTCGTTCGACATCTCGTCGGTGAGCGTGTTCACGACCCAGTAGCTCGCGCCGCCGGCGCGCAGCACGACCATGTGCAGGTGCGGCCCGTTGAAGTAGAGGTCGTACTGCCGGCCCTTGATCACTTCGCTGAGGTTCTTGTCGACGAGCGCGGGCGCATCGTCCCACTTCGCCTCCTGGATGCCCCAGTACTGGTTTCCGCTCTTTGCGAACGTGAAGCGAACGGTCTTCCCGTCGTCGAGCTTGTACACCCGGTACGGGGTCTCGGTGCTGAGCGTCGACGTCCGTTCGAGCACGGTCGGGATCTGGAGCGGGAAGCCGAGCTTCCACGCGGCCGCCTGGCGCACCACCGGGACCATGTCCGCCTTGCCGTCGCGCACGTACGGCGCCTGTCGCGGCGGCGTCCGGTCCACCGGCGTCGGCGTCAGCTGGCCGGTGAACGTCTGGCCGACGATCACGAGCACCAGCGCGTCGTTGTCGAGGATCTGGAGCGCCTGGTTCTTCGGAAGCGGCGCCACGTCCGAGGAGTTGAAGAGCCCCGAGACCTTTTCGGCTGCTCGTTTCGCCTTGGCCTTGCCGTTGTAGTAGATCTTCGTCCGGAAGGCCCGTTTCGGCGCGTTGGCCTGGAAGCCCTCGGGCGGCCCGAGGATGCGGTATCCCTTCTGGCTGAGCAGGTAGCTCGTGTTCGCGGCGGCGCCTGGCTTTCCGTTGCCGTTCAGCACCACGACCGAGATGTCCTTTGGGTTCGGGCCGTTCTTCGAGCGGAGCTTCCGCCCCAGCGCCGTGGCGGCCGCCTTCTGCGGCGCCTCCGCGTCCGGGTGCAGGAACTCCTGAACCGCGGACTGGATGTTCGACGGGTCGGTGGAGAGCTCGTTCGTCCCGGTCAGCCCCTGGAGCTTGACCTGGTTGAAGTTGCCCGACGGGAGCCCGTACGCGAAGTACGCATAGGCGAGCAGCTTTCCGCCCGAGACCTCGCCCTTCTTCTGGCCGACCTCGACGTTGTGCGTCATCACCTTGAACAGCTTCGCGACGGTCGCAGGGTTCTTCCACTTGGCGTTCACCGCCTGCTTCACGCCCTTGACGAAGAGCTGCTGGCGCGCGAGCCGGAAGAGGTCGGAGTCCGTGTGGCGATAGCGGACGAAGTCGAGAGCCTGCCAGCCGACGAGCTTCTGGTAGCCGGGCCAGAGGTTGATCGTCGCGTAGACGCCTCCGTGGGGGTTGTAGTAGCGGCGGTCGACGTCCATCCAGACACCGCCGAGCTTGTTGACGACATCCACGAAGCCCTGGAAGTTGACCGTGATCAGGTAGTGGATCGGGAGGCCTGTGACCGACCGCACCGTCTCGAGCGTCCCTGCCGGCCCGCAGTACGAGTACGCCTCGTTGATCCGCCCTGTGTACGTGCGCCCGTCGGGACAGCGGCCGTTCACGATCAGGTCACGCGGGAACGAGAGAAGCGACATCGTGTTCGTGACGGGGTCGGCACGGATCAGCATGACGGTGTCCGATCGGGACGGGCTGTTTCCGTCCTCGGGGCGGTGGTCGTAGCCGATGATGAGCGCGTTGGCCGCCTGCCCAGCCTGGGGGACGTCCTTGAGGATCTTCAGCGCCTTCTTGGTAGCCGCAGCCCGCGGTGCGAGCGCGTGGGCGCCTTCGTCCGTGTAGAGGTACGCGCCTCCGGCGACTCCGGCCGCGACCGCGGCGCCGAGGGCGACGAGGATGAACAGGATCAATCCGACCGTGCGCAGCGCGCCGCGCCGCTTCTCGGGCCAGGTGTAGCGCGTCATCGGCGACAAGGCACCCGGCGGCAGAACGGCGTGGCCGTTGCCATTACCGGCTGTCGCCCGGCCGATTCCTCGCTTGAGAGTGGTCCGCACGGTTCTAGAAAGACGCGAACGCCGATCCCGGCGTCCGCAGGGTCAGGATAGCCGACTACGCGGCTAGTTCGAGCAGTTGGGGGCCTTCCCTACCTGGTCGCGCCGGCGTGTGCTCGGTTGAGCGATTCCTCGGCGAGCCGCGTCCCCTCGACCATGTTCCTGAGCTTCTCGTAGGCCACGTCCCAGCTCCGGGTACGCAGGCCGCAGTCCGGGCAGACGTGGATCCGCGCCGGATCGCCGAAGACGTCGACCGCGTACAGGATCCGGTCCCGGACGAGCTCCGGGGGCTCGATGAAGTCCGTGTGGATGTCGTTGACCCCGAGGCCGAGGATGGGCTCGTACGGCAGGTCGCGCCACTTGGAGATCACCTCGTACCCGGGACGGTCCGCCCCGGACGTGCCCAGCTCGGTCGAGTCGTAGTTGGCGAAGCCGACGCAGTACTGGCGGCAGCCGCTCATCCCCTCGATCGCCGGGAAGAACAGGTCGTAGTCCGAGAAGCAGAGGTGCGTCGAGAACGTGCAGCCCTCGAGGCCCTCGACGGAGACGTTGAAGCTCTCGACGAAGATGTCGAGCTCGTCCTCCTCGGTCGACGCTCCCGGCTCGTCGATCTGGATCCAGGTCGCGCCGAGCCCGATCAGCGCCTCCAGGTTCGGCCGGATGATGTTCCTCGCAATGTCGAGGGTGAGCTCGCGCCGCGCCTCCACCTCGTCCTTTCGGGACAGGCCTCCACCAAGCCGGCCCTCCTTGGGCAGGTGATGCTCGTCGTACGACCACACGGCGAGGGTGTATGCGCCCGTGATCGGGATCTTCAGGTCGTGCTGCGCGGCCGACTTGAGGAACGAGAACTCGTCGTTGTGGTACGGCTCGCCCAGCGACACCGGGCCGACCGCGGCCGACTTGGAGTAGTACTTGTTGTCGAACGAGCGCACGGTGCCGCGCGGCTCGAAACCCTTCGAGTGCGCGATCGCCCACGCGTACATCTCGCTACGCTGCTGCTCGCCGTCCCAGATCCAGTCCACGCCGGCCGACTCCTGGAGGCGCATGCAGTAGCGGCTCGACCAGCGGGCGATCTCGTCCGCGTCACGCTCGTCGGCCTGCAGAAGCTCGATCAGCTGCTCGTAGTCCTGGACGCCGACCTTCTCGCCCCAGACGCGGGCGTGCTCGATGTCGCTCTCCTCGAGCGGCTTGCCGGCCGAGGTCTTGACCAGCCACGGCGGCTTCGCCAGCGAGCCGACCTCGTGTGTCAGGAACTTGATGTCTCCGTTCGAGCTCACGCTGCCGCCTCCGTCGTCGCCGTCTTCGCCTTGCCGAGGCGCGCGACCTTCTCGCGCGCGACTGTCTCGGAAACGTACTGGAGATCCCCGTTCGGAACGAGCGCCACGTCCTCGATCCCGCGCTCCTCGAGCTGCCCGACGAAGGCCGCGATCTCGCGCGGCTCCTCGAGCGCGGAGCTGCGAGCGTCGAGCACCCCTGCCAGGAGCCCCTTGCCGAAGGTCTCGGGGATCGCACTGACCTTGGTCGCGTAGAAGTCGACGCCGATCGTGTCGACGGGCAGGTCGCCCAAACCGCGCCCAAATGCGCTCTCTGCGTTGCCGAACGTCAGCCAGAGCGCGAGCTTCGGGCCGCCGGCGAGCAGCTCGAGCGCAGCTCCGAGGCCCTCGATGTCGGCTTCGTCGTCGCGCGCGAGGAACGGCTCCTCGAACACGACGAGCTCGGCATCGAGCGCCTCGACCTGCGGCTTCAGGACACCTTCCGCCACTGCGACCGGCGTGAGGCCGGTGCCGTGCGCCAGCGCGAACGGCGAAGGCAGTGTCACGAGCCGCGGGCCCGGGAGCGGGGCGATGTAGCGCTCGCCGACCGGCTCTCCGAGCTTCGGCGTGGCCGTCGATGCGCTCGGGGCGCGATAGAAGGTGTTCGTGTCGAGGAAGCGGGTCAGCGCGCCGGTGTCGAGCCCCTCGGCGCTCTCGACGAACGGCCTGAAGATGTCCTGCCAGCGCAGCATCCCGTCTGCAAGGAGATCGACGCCGGCCTGCTGCTGGACCGAGACCAGCTCGGCCAGGTCGCGGCCGACCTGCTCGTCGACCGCCTCCTGCGTCGTGCGGCCCCGATCGAGGTCGCGTGTCGCCTGCACGAGCGCCTCGGAGCGGGGATAGAGACCTGGGATGAAAGCCTGCAAATTCGCCTCCTTCACGACAAACGCCCCCGCCTGAAGAGGTCGGGAGCGTATCGCTCCTGGCTCTTTAGGCGTTTTTGATGACCCTGGTCGCCAAGCTGCCGTTCAAAGCTCTCCAGGTCGCCCGAGCCTACCAGTTGCGCACCGCCGGGCCTGAGTGATGGCCTCACCCTCGCCCGACGACCGCCAGCTGGTTCTCGGCGTGCTTGATCCGCTGCTCGATCTGCCAGCGGTCGGCGTCGGACTCTCCCCGTTCGATCGCCTCCAGCTCGGCCTGCGCTGCCTCGAGCTGCTGTCTCGCACGGGCATCGTCGACGCGCCGGGCATCCACTGCGTCGTCGACCAGCGCAAGCGCTCGATCCTGCTCGACCTTGAAGAAGCCCGGCCCGGTGGCGAACTCGACCACCTCGGTCTCGCGCTTCACGTGCACGCGCGTAGAGCCAGCGTTCAGCATCGCGATCAGCGGCGCGTGACGGGCGAGCACGCCGATCTCCCCGTCCGCGCCGGGAACGATCAGCATCTCGATCTCGCCCTCGTAGACAGGCCCGTCAGGCGTGACGAGCGAGACGTCGAAGGTCGCCATTACGCGGAAACGGGCTCGGGCTCAGGCTGCTGCGCGGACGCCTGCTCCTCCGCCTCGGGCTCGTCCTCGCCGCCCTGCTCGCCGCGGCCCTTCGCCACGGCCTGCTCGATCGTGCCGACCATGTAGAAGGCCTGCTCGGGCAGGTCGTCGTGCTTGCCCTCGAGGATCTCCTGGAAGCCCTTGATCGTGTCCTCGAGCCGCACGTACTCGCCGGGAGTGCCCGTGAACTGCTCGGCCACGAAGTTCGGCTGAGACAGGAAGCGCTGGATCTTCCGCGCGCGAGTCACGGTCAGCTTGTCCTCGTCGGTGAGCTCGTCCATGCCGAGGATGGCGATGATGTCCTGCAGGTCCTTGTAGCGCTGGAGCACCCGCTGGACGCGTGTCGTCGTCTGGTAGTGCTCGTCGCCGACGATGTCCGGCTGCAGCGCGCGCGAGAACGAAGCGAGCGGGTCCATGGCCGGGTAGATGCCCTGCTCGACGATCGAGCGCTCGAGGTTGACGGACGAGTCGAGGTGCGCGAAGACGTTCGCCGGCGCGGGGTCGGTGTAGTCGTCGGCCGGGACGAAGATCGCCTGGATCGACGTGACCGAGCCCTTCTGCGTCGACGTGATCCGCTCCTGCAGCTGGCCCATCTCGGTGCCCAGGGTCGGCTGGTAGCCGACGGCGCTCGGCATGCGGCCGAGGAGCGCCGACACCTCCGAGCCCGCCTGGACGAAGCGGAAGATGTTGTCGATGAAGAGCAGGACGTCCTGGCCCTGATCGCGGAAGTACTCCGCCATCGTCAGCCCGGAGAGGCCGACGCGGAGGCGCGCTCCCGGCGGCTCGTTCATCTGGCCGTAGACGAGCGCGACCTTGTCGATCACACCCGACTCCTGCATCTCGAGCCAGAGGTCGTTGCCCTCGCGCGTGCGCTCGCCGACACCCGAGAAGACGGACACGCCGCCGTGCTCGCGCGCGACGTTGTGGATCAGCTCCTGGATCAGCACGGTCTTGCCGACGCCCGCGCCTCCGAAGAGGCCGACCTTGCCGCCGCGGATGAACGGAGCGATCAGGTCGATGACCTTGATCCCCGTCTCGAAGACCTCGATCTTCGCCGACAGCTCGCGGAAGCTCGGCGGGTCGCGGTGGATCGGCCAGCGCTCGACGCCGTCGGTCGGAGCAGGCTTCTCGTCGACGGGCTCGCCGATCACGTTCCAGAGCCGACCGAGCGTCGTCTCTCCGACCGGGACCGTGATCGGGCCGCCGAGGTCGACGACGTCGACACCGCGCGCGAGGCCGTCCGTCGAGTCCATCGCGACCGCGCGGATGCGATCGTCGCCGAGGTGCTGCTGCACTTCGGCGATCAGGTCGCGGCCGTCGAGGGAAATGCGTAGCGCGCTGTAGATCGAGGGCAGTTCGTCGGGGAAGAGCACGTCGATGACGACGCCCTTCACCTCGATCAACTTGCCGACGTTTTGACCGTCCGTTTGCTCAGGCATGCGTCTCCTGGAGAGGTGTGTCGGGTTCGCTGCGGGCCCGGCGCGAGAGCCGTCCGCTCAGCGCCCGGAGTCTATCGAAGCGCGACCGCCGCCCGACCCGGTCTCCGAGGAGGTTCGCTTCGTGCATGTCTCGCTCGAGGGCCTCCACACGGGAGGCATGGTCGAGGCTTCAGACGTGCGAGGTGACGAGCGACGGAAACATCGCTCCAAGCGTATCCCGAAGAGGTTACGCCGGGCTTATCTGTCCCGGATAACCGGGCCGCCGCGCAGGGAGCGCCCCGTGCGGGACTGGAGCGTCCGCACCGGACCGGAAGGCGTCGTGCTCGCACGGGCCTCCGCCGTCGCGAGGTTCATCGTGTCGATCCCTGCGAACTCGGACGTGGCTCCGATCCGGCCGGCGGCGTCGCTCACCGAGCTCGACCTGAGGTCGGACGAAGCCAGGATGCTGCCGAGGCCGACGACCGTGACGGCCATGGCCGCGACGGCAGGGGCGATTCGCAGCGAGACCCGCACGCGCCGGCGAACGCGGCCGATGTCGATCGTGCGCTCGAGCTTCTCGAGCGGGGCCGTGCGCAGCAGGTCCGTGAACGCGTCGACCGAGGCGTGGAACTCCCGGCAGGATCGGCATTCCGCGAGATGCGCGCTCAGGAGCACGCGCTCGAACGAGGACAGCTCTCCGTCCACGTCGGCGGTCGCCCATTCACGGGCGCGGTCACAGGCTGCGTGCATGTTTCTCACATTAGCTCTGACGGCGGACTCGCCGCGAAGTTAGTCACTCAAAAGAGGGAGTGGTGTGAGTCGAAGCCGATGCCAATGAAGACGAGCACGAGGCCGAGCACGATGAAGATCGCCGAGTTGTTGATCGTCTCGTTCTGCTCGGGCAGCGAGGCCCAGCGCATCCTCCTACTGCTCGTCCCCGGGATGGGCAGGATCATCGACCCGGGCGTGGCGCCCGACAGGTCATCCTCCGCGGCTCCCTCGTTCTTCACGCGCACGGGGCCGCGGTTCCCGACGAAGAACCCCGAGATGAGCAGGAACGAGCCGACGAAGTAGAAGCCGAGCGTCAACGCACGATCGACGCCGCTCCCGATCAGCAGCCCGATCAGCAGCGACACGACGACCGTGACGCCGACGGCGAGAACCGTTATGTACGCGAGCCGGCGGAGTGCTGCGACGAGCATCTCGCGGCGCTGCTCAGGCCTCGACCGGCTCCTCGTGTGCGGTGGCCGACGTTCGGCGCCTCATCTCCGCGGCGGTCATCGGCCAGCGCTCGAGCGGGTAGTGGCATTTCGCCACGTGGCCTTCGCCGAAGGGATAGAGCGGTGGCTCCTCGACGTCGCAGTGCCCCTCGACGAAGCGAGGGCAACGGGGATGGAATCGGCACGCACTCGGAGGATTGACCGGGCTGGGGACGTCGCCTTCGAGGACGATGCCCTCGCGCAGGCGCCCGCGCTCGGGATTCGGGATCGGAACCGCTGAGAGGAGCGCGCCCGTGTAGGGATGCTTCGGCTCCCTGTACAGGTCGTCGCGCTTGGCGACCTCCGAGACCTGGCCGAGGTACATGACCATGACCCGGTCGGAGATGTGGCGGACGACGTTCAGGTCGTGCGCGATGAAGACGTAGGTCAGGCCGAAGTCGTCCTGCAGGTCCTTGAGCAGGTTGAGGATCTGGGCCTGCACGGAGACGTCGAGCGCCGACACCGGCTCGTCGCAGACGATCAGCTTCGGGTTGACCGCGAGCGCGCGCGCGACACCGATTCGCTGGCGCTGGCCGCCTGAGAACTCGTGCGGGAACCGGTTGTAGTGCTCCGGGTTCAGGCCGACGACCTCGAGCAGCTCCTGCACACGCGTCTTGACCTCCGCCGGCGTGCCGAGCTTGTGCACCTCGAGCGGCTCTCCGATGATGAAGCCCACCCGCTTGCGTGGGTTCAGCGACGCGTACGGGTCCTGGAAGATCATCGTCATCTCGCGGCGGATCGGGCGCATCGCCACGCGCGAGAGCTTCGTCACGTCGCGGCCGTCGAAGACGATCCGGCCCTCGGTCGTGTCGAGCAGACGCACGATGCAGCGCGCGAGCGTCGATTTTCCGCAGCCGGACTCGCCGACGATGCCCAGGGTCTCGCCCTTGCGCAGGCTGAAGGAGACGCCGTCGACCGCCTGCACCTGGGCGATCGCCTTCTGGAAGATGATCCCGCGGGTGATCGGGAAGTACTTCTTGACGCCGTCGACGACGAGCAGCTCGTCGCCGCGCACCTCCATCTCCTGCGGCTGTTCCTGCGGGTGTTCCTGAGTGGTTGCCACCTAGCCGGCCCCCGCCATCGTCACCTCGATCAGCTTCGTCGCCTCGCGATCCTTCGTGTCCTGGTCCAGATGGCAGGCCTGCAGGTGCGCCTGGTCGCGCTCGCTCGGCACCAACGGCGGGTCCTCCGTCCGGCAGACGTTCATGACGTACGGACAGCGCGGATGGAATCGGCAGCCCTTGGGCGGCCGCAGCAGCGAGGGCGGCTGGCCCGGGATCTGGACGAGCCTGTCGGTGTCGATCTCGAGCCTCGGGAGCGAGCCCATCAACCCCCAGGTGTAGGGGTGCTGCGGGCGGTTGAAGAGGTCGTTCACGTTCGCCTGCTCGACGACCTCGGCCGCGTACATGACGATGACGTCGTCGGCAGTCTCGGCAACGACTCCGAGGTCGTGCGTGATCATGATGATCGCGCTCCCGAACTCTTCCTGAAGGCGCTTCATCAAGGCCAGGATCTGCGCCTGGGTCGTGACGTCGAGCGCCGTGGTCGGCTCGTCCGCGATCAGGAGGTCGGGATCGTTGATCAGCGCCATCGCGATCATCACGCGCTGGCGCATCCCGCCCGAGAACTGGTGCGGATAGTCGTCGATCCGCTCCTGCGCCTTGGGGATTCCTACGGCCTTGAGCAACTCGAGGGCGCGCGCGCGCGCGACCCGCGTCGTCACGTCGCGATGCAGCTGCACCGCTTCGACGAGCTGCTTCCCGATCGTGTGCACCGGGTTCAGCGACGTCATCGGATCCTGGAAGATCATCGACATCTCGTCGCCGCGAATCCCCCGCAGCTCGCTCGGCTTCGCGGTCAGCAGGTTCTTGCCCTTCCACAGAGCCTCGCCGCTCGAGATCGCGCTCTTTCTCGAGTTCAGCCCCATGATCGTCAGGCAGGTCACGCTCTTGCCGCTGCCCGACTCGCCCACGATGCCGAGGGTCTGTCCTTTCTCGACCGAGAACGTGACGCCGTCGACCGCCTTGACGATGCCGTCCTCTGTGCGGAAGGACGTACGAAGGTCCTTTACTTCGAGAAGTGCCACGAGTGGTCGCTTAGCTTAGTCGGATTCTTGGGTCGACCCAGGCGTACAAGAGGTCCACGATCAGGTTGAAGACCAGGATCGAAATAGTTGCAAAAACGACCACGGCTTGGATCGTGGCCAGATCCTCCGCTTGCAGCGAGACGATGATCGTCCGCCCGAGGCCTGGTAGCTGGTAGACGCCCTCGGTGAAGATCGCGCCGCCGAGGCCGACGGCGATGTCCATGCCGAGCATCGTCACGACCGGCAGCAGGGCGTTTCGGAGCACGTGCGAGAAGAGGACTCGCTTCTCGGGAGCTCCCTTGGCCCTCGCGGTGCGGACGTAGTCCTCGCCGAGCGTCTCCATGACGTTCGCCCGGATCATGCGGACGTAGAGTGCCGCGAACAGGATCGCGAACGTCAGCCAGGGCAGGATCATGTGGTAGGCCCATTGCGCAGGCCCTCCCGGAAGGCCCGAGTCGGCCGGCGCGCCGAAGAAGTTCGCGTAGTTGGCGATCGGGAAGATGTGCCATTTCACTCCGAAGAAGTACGAGAAGATCAGTCCGATCCAGACCGGGTGCGCGGAGACACCGATCAGGACGAACACCATCGCCGCTCTGTCGATCAGCGATCGCGGCCTGAGTGCCGAGAAGATGCCGACCGAGAGCCCGATGATCATCCAGAGCACGGCGCCGCCGAACACGAGTGACGCCGTAACGGGCGCAGCTTGCTTGATCGTGTCGTCGAGGCTCGCACCCGTCGCGTACTGAGTGCCGAGCGTCGGCTGCTGGAAGTGCGGGACGACGTGCCACGCCTCGTCGTAGTAGGGCGTGATGGGCAGAAGCTTGTTGATGAAGACCGCGTACTGCGTCGTGACCGGCTTGTCGAGCCCGAGCTTCTCGGTCACGAGCACGAGGCACGCTCGTCGCGCCTGCTCGCCGCCGCACTGGGCGCGAGCGGGGTCGTTCGGCGCCATGAAGAAGATCACGAACGTGACGAACGTGATGATCAGGAAGAGCAGGATTGCCCAGAGAATTCGCCTCACGAGATATCGAAACATTCGCTCGCTCCTCCTGGTCTAGTCTCGCCGCGGGATCCTACCTGAGTTGCCTCCGGAAAAGACATGAGGCGCCGGTCGAAACCGGCGCCTCATGTGTGTTGCGTCCTACTCGATCAGACTCTCCTACTTGAGGGCCAGGGCCGGAATGCTCCAGTCCTGATAGATGCCCTGATAGACGAGCCCCTTCGGGTCGACGCGGTTCGAGAAGAAGTACCGGTTGTTGTACGTCCTCTCGATGGCCATTGGAGCAGCCTTCTGCATGATGTCGAGGTCCATCTGGCCGTAGACCTTGAGGCGCTTCGGTCCCACCAGCTTGGCCGCGTTCGCCATGCGCTTGTTCCACGTCGGGTTGTTGAAGTACGAGTAGTTGACGTTGTTCTCGTCCTGGATGCTCGGTCCGTACAGCAGGATGTTCAGCCAGTCGTACGGATCTGGATAGTCCGAGCACCAACCCATCGAGACACCCATGTCTGCGTCGTTGCCGCGCTTGCCCATGGCGTCGTAGATGTTGGCGCCCGAGAAGCCCTTCATCGTGATGTTGTTATCACTGAATCCGAGGTTCCTCAGGTCGTCGCGGACGATCTGAGCCTGAGCGTTGTTGGTCGTTCCGGACGAGCGGAAGTACACCGTGATCTTGCCGTCCTTGAAGTGACCAGCAGCGAGGCTCTTCGCCTTGCTCAGGTTCTTCCTGTAGATCGTGACGTTCCGCCAGCCAGGCACACCCGGGTTGAAGATGTGCGTCCAGGGCTGACCCGCGTACGGGCCGGCCTGAGCGACATACGTCGACCTGGTGACCGCGTAGTTGACGGCCTGGCGGAGCTTCAGGTTGCTCTTGAACAGGTTGTTCGCCGTGTTCATCGGCAGGTAACCCGTGCAGTTGACGGGCTTCGTCCAGAAGCGGCTCTTGTTGACGCCGTACTGGCTCGCGACGCCCTGGACCTCAGCGGCCGGCAGGGGGCCCTCGTCGAGCTGGTTGGCCTTCGTCTGGTTGAAGGCGGTCTGCTCGTTGAGGTTCCACTGCAGGTCGAGACCCGTCAGGTTGCGAGGCCGGGTCTTGCCCGGGCCTGGCTTCCAGTTCGGGTTCTGGCGCAGGGACGTCAGCTGATTGACGTCGTTGCGTGTCACGACGTACGGGCCGGCCGAAGGCAGGTCGCCAGGGCCGTTGACGTTGACGACTTCCTTGGTGAGCGGAAGCTTCGACGACGTCGCCTGGAAGAACGGCATGGTGATCTTCGCCATGAACGTTCCGTCGGCCTTCGTCAGGTTGATCGTGAGCTTGTTGCCCTTGACCTTGACACCGCTGACGTTCGTGCCGTTACCGTCGTTGACGGCCTTCGCTCCGACGATGTTCGTGCCCGTCGGGTCGGTGATGAACTGTGCGCCTGGCGAGGCCAGGTCGTGGTTCGCGACGCGGTTGATGGCGTATTTGAAGGCGTTCGCCGTCACCGCCTTGCCGTCGCTGAACTTGAAGCCCTTCCGGATCGTGAAGGTGTACTTCTTGCCGCCGTTCGTGACGGCGAACTTCGAAGCGACCTCGGGGACGAGCTTGGAGCCCGCAGGACCCGACTTGTCCGGATAGTTGTAGAGCTTCGCTGCGGTCGCATACTCGAGCCACCACGCCGTGGTGACGTACGCGATCTGCGGGTCGATCTGAGTTGATGCCCCAGTCGTCCCGATTTTCCAGATCCCGCCCTTCTTGAGAGCGCCGGACGTGCCGGCCGCGCTCGCAAAGCTCGATGCGACGAGAAGGCTTGCCCCAGTCACAAGCATTGCAACCGAGAGCCATAGCCGTCTGTGCATGTTGCTCCTTTCCGTGAACTCCGAGCCAGGGCTGCCCCGACTCGGGACGGGCCTCTCCCCGTCCAGAAGCTTAAGACGCGGATAAGAGAGTTTGGTTAGTTCGTGGAGTTACGCGGTTCAGCGAGCCGCGGAGCGCGGATCGAACGCGTCTCGCAGGCCGTCGCCCAGGAGGTTGAAGCCGAGCGTGGTGATCAGCACCGCGAGGCCGGGCCAGACCATCAGCAGCGGCCGGGTCGTGTAGTACTCGGGCGCGCTCGAGAGCAGGTTGCCCCAGCTCGGTACTGTCAGCGGGATGCCGACGCCGAGGAAGGACAGGCCGGCCTCGAGGAGCACGTAGCTCGCGACGATCAGCGTCGAGTACACGATGATCGGCGCGATCAGGTGCGGCAGGACGTGCGAGCGGATGATCCGCGCGTCGCTGGCCCCGATCATCCGGGCTGCTTCCACGTACTCCTTCTCCCGGATCGAGAGCACCTGGGCACGCATGATCCTCGCCGGATAGAACCAGCCGAAGATCGAGAAGATCAGGACGAGCGTGACCACCCCTTCGGGGAAGATTCCTCCGAACGTGATCGCGTTCAACCTCGGCCCGATCGTCGCGGCGAGGGCGATCACGAACAGCAGGAGCGGGAACGCCATCGTGATCTCGGTCAACCGCGAGATGACCGTGTCGGTCGCCCCGCGGAAGTACCCTGCGGTGGCGCCGAGTATCACTCCGATGATCATCACCCCGATCGTGGAGAACAGCGCCACCTCGAGCGAGACCCGCGCTCCGTAGAGGAGTCGCAGGAACTCGTCCTGCCCGAGCCGGTTCGCGGCGCCGAGCACCATGACGTCGGTCTCGCCCGTCTTCGGGTTCTCGAAGTGCGTCCACACGCCGGCGGGCAGCAGGCTCGGGATCTCGACCACCTCGGGCGAGGAAGCGAAGATGTCGTTCGGCCCGTGGCCGACGAAGTGCTTCGCGATCGGCGCGCCGACGAAGGCGATGAGGATCAGGATGACGATCATGAACGCGCTTGCGATCGCCACCTTGTCGCGCTTGAAGCGACGCCAGACCTGCTCCCAGTACCCGCGCGCGCGAACGTCTTCGAGTTCCCCGAGCTCTCCTCCGGACTCGGTTGCGACCGCAGCGCCTAGACCGGCGGCGCCGGAGACGACGACTTGATCTTTATCGCCCTTGGCCATTCGGGGTCAGAATATTAGACGCGCGCGCGCGTGAAGAGTTGGTGGTGCCGTCAGCGCGCTACAGAATCAGCCCATCAGCGCGTCTGCGCCGGCTACGACCTCGAGGATCTCCTGGGTGATCTCCGCCTGGCGCGCACGGTTCATCTGGAGCGTCAGGCTCTCGATCAGGTCGCCCGCGTTCTTCGACGCGTTCCGCATCGCGCTCATCCGAGCTCCCTGCTCGGAGGCGGCCGACTCGAGGAGCGCGCGGTAGAGCTCCGTCTCGACGTAGACCGGCAGCAGCCGCTCCAGGATCTGCTCGGGCTCGGGCTCGTAGATGAAGTCGCCGAGGAGAGCCTGAGCCGACTCGTCGTCGCCCTCGAGCAGCGACTCGGGGATCGGCAGAACCTCCTGCGCGACGACCCGCTGGGTGAGCGCCGACTCGAAGTGGTTGTAGATGACGACGACGCGGTCGACCTCCTGCTCGGAGTAGAGCTCGGCGATGCGGTGCGCGATCGCCTGCGCGTCGGCGTAGCGCGGGCTGTCGCTGAACCCGGACCACGACTGGACGACCTCGTAGCGGCGGAAGCGCAGGGTCGAGGTTCCCTTCTTGCCGGAGACGAGCCAGCGCGGCTCGACGCCCTCCTCGCGCAGGCGCCGCTCCTGGGCGAAGGCCTCGCGGAGGATCTGGGCATTGAACGCTCCGGCCAGGCCGCGGTCGCCGGTGAGCGGCAGGATCGCGGCCTTCCCGACCTCGCGGCGCTGGAGGAGCGGGAGCCCTCGTACGGACGAGCTCGCGCGTGCGACACCGACCATCAGCTCCTGCATCCGCTCCGCATAGGGGCGCATCGCCTCGATCCGGGTCTGGGCGCGCCTCAGCTTGGCGGCCGCGACGAGCTCCATCGCGCGCGTGATCTTCCGCGTGTTCTGGACGGAGCGGACGCGGCGCTTGATGTCCTGGACGGACGCCACGTTCTCTTCCTTAGCCCGCGGCCCCGGCCAGGGCGGGCTCGTCGGAGACGTTGAAGCCCTGCTTGAACTTGTCGATCTCCTGCCCGAGGCGCTCCGCTAGCTCGTCCGAGAGGTCGCCCGAATCGGCGATCTCCTTGTAGGTCGAGCCCTCGGTGCGGAGGTACTCCCGGAGCTCGTCCTGGAAGCGCGAGATGTCCGGCACGGGAATGTCGTCCAGGTAGCCGTTGATGCCCGCGAAAATCGCCACGACCTGCTCCTCCATCGGCCACGGCTGGTACTGCGGCTGGTTGAGCGTCGCGACCATCCGCTCCCCGCGCGCGAGCGTCGCCTGGGTCGCGGCGTCGAGCTCGGAGCCGAACTGGGCGAAGGCCTCGAGCTCGCGGTACTGGGACAGCTCGAGCCGGAGCCGGCCCGCGACCTTCTTCATCGCCTTCGTCTGGGCACTCGCGCCCACGCGCGAGACGGAGCGGCCGACGTTGACCGCCGGGCGGACGCCCGAGAAGAAGAGATCGGCCTCGAGGAAGATCTGGCCGTCCGTGATCGAGATCACGTTCGTCGGGATGTACGACGCGATGTCGCCGGCCTGGGTCTCGATCACGGGGAGCGCCGTCAGCGAGCCGGCGCCGCGGGCGTCCGAGAGCTTGCTCGCGCGCTCGAGCAGCCGCGAGTGGAGATAGAAGACGTCGCCCGGGAACGCCTCGCGGCCCGGCGGGCGGCGCAGCAGGAGCGACATCTGGCGGTACGCGTCGGCGTGCTTGGTGAGGTCGTCGTACATGCACACCGCGTGCCGCCCGTTGAACATGAAGTACTCGCCCATCGCGGCGCCCGCGAACGGGGCCATCCACTTGATCGGGGCGGCCTCGGAGGCGCCGGCGGTGACGATGATCGTGTAGTCCATCGCGCCGGCTTCCTTCAGGCGCTCGTAGACCTGGGCGACGGTCGAGGCCTTCTGGCCGATCGCGACGTAGATGCAGATCATGTCCTGCCCGCGCTGATTGAGGATCGTGTCGACGAGGATCGCGGTCTTCCCGGTCGAGCGGTCGCCGATGATCAGCTCGCGCTGGCCGCGGCCGACGTTCGTCATCGCGTCGATCGCCTTGATGCCGGTCTGGAGCGGCTCCTTCACCGGCTGGCGATCGACGACCCCGGGCGCCTTGAACTCGAGCGCCCGCGTCTCGTCCGTCTCGATCGGCGGCCCGCCGTCGAGCGGGTTGCCGAGCGGATCGACGATGCGGCCGACGAGCGCGTCGCCGACGGGGACGCTCGCCACGCGGCCCGTGCGCTTCGCGGAGTCGCCCTCCTTGATCAGCTCCCAGTCGCCGAAGAGCGCCGCGCCGACGTTGTCCTCCTCGAGGTTGAACGCGAGGCCCGTGACACCGTGCTCGAGATCGAGCATCTCCAGCGCCACCGCCGACTCGAGGCCGTAGATGCGGGCGATCCCGTCTCCGACCTGGAGCACGGTGCCGACCTCGGCCAGGTCGGTCTCGACGTCGTACTGCTCGATCTGCTTGCGGAGGATGTCGGTGATCTCTTCAGGACGAATCTTCAAGTTCTGCTCCTTCTCCTAGGTAGTCGCGTGCGCGAGCTCTCGGCGCAGACGGTCGAGCCGGCCGCGGACGCTCGAGTCGACCTCGAGCGACCCTGCTTTCAGGACGAGGCCGCCGATCAGATCGGGGTCGACCGTGCGCTCAGCCTCCACGCGCCGGCCCGATGCGTCCTCGATCTGCTTGACGATCGCCGCCGCTTCGTCGTCGGAAAGCTCGTAGGCGGTGGTCAGCTCGACGCTGAGGATCTTCTCCTCCGCGGCCACGAGGAGCTCGTACTCGCGCGCCATCTCGGCGAGCATCGGAGCCCGACCTTTCTCGGTGACGACGCGGACGAAGTTGCGGAAGAGCTCGTCGGCGTCGGCAAGCACCGCATCGAGCGCCTTTGCCTTTTCGGGCGGGTCGAGCTCCGGGTTGCGGATCAGCGAGCGCAGCTCGGGCACCTCGTCGATCGCTTCGACGAACGAGCCGAGCTCGCCACGCACCTCCTCGATGCGGCCCTTCTCCCTGGCTGCTTGAAAGAGCGCGCGCGCGTACGTGCGGGCGACGACTGCCACGGCTAGTTGGGACTCCCTTGCTGCAGGGCCGAGAAGTCGAGCTCGCCGATCGCCTCGTCGATCAGGCGCTTGTGATCCTGCGCGTCGAGGACCTTGCCGGTCACCTTCTGCGTCGCGATCACGGTCAGGTCGGCGACCTCGGAGCGGATGAGCTCGAGCCCGCGCGCCGTCTCCGCCTCGATCTGGCGAGTGGTCTCCTCCAGCCGCCGCTGGCGATCCTCCTCCAGCTCGTCGCGCTGGCGCTTCTTCTGCGACTCGGCGACCTTGCGAGCCTCGGCGAGGATCTCCTCGGCCTGGCTGCGCGCCTGGGCCATCGTCGCGCGGTGCTCCTCGACGAGCCGGTGGGCCTCGACCCGGGCGTGGTCGGCCTCGTCCAGCGCGGCCCGGATCCGCTTTCGCCGTTCGTCGATCACCTGCTGGATTCGGCCGAACGCGAACCTCTTCAGCACGTAGAACGTGACGAAGAAGCACACGATGGTCCAGATCATCAGGCCAGGCGTGACCTGGATCAGCGGGTTGGAGGCGAGGACCGTTGCCACTAGACCAGGACGAACGCGAGGATCGAGCCGAGCAGGCCGTAGAACACGACGGCCTCGGTGAGCGCGAAGCCGAGCCACTGGATGCCGGTCAGCTCGCCGCGAAGCTCCGGCTGCCGCGCGACCGACTGGATCATGGACGAGAAGATGAGGCCGATGCCGACGCCGGCTCCTGCAGAGCCGAGTCCGACGCCGAGCGCGATGCCGATGGCCTTGCCGGCTTTCGTGACGTCTCCCGACGTCGCTGCAAGGATCGTTGCGAGCACGTGCTCCTCCTTAGTGTTCGGGCTCGATCGCCGAGCCGATGTAGATGGCTGACAGAGTCGCGAAGATGAACGCCTGGATGCCGACGACGATAACGACCTCGAAGAGGTAGAAGAGCGTCGCCGGGATGAGCATGGGCACGAGGGCCAGAGACTCGTAGATGAAGATCAGCCCGAGGAACGTGAGGATCAGGATGTGGCCCGCGAGCATGTTGGCGAAGAGTCGGACGCTCAGCGAGATCAGGCGCATGATCTGGCCGAGGATTTCGAGGGGGACGATCAGCGCGAGCAGCGGCTTCGGCGCGTCGGGGATCCAGCTCTTGAAGTAGCGCACGGGGCCGTTCCAGCGGATGCCCTCGAAGTGCGTGAAGAAGAAGGTGACCGCAGCGAGCGCGAGGGTCACCGAGAGCGACGAAGTCGCCGCGTAGATGCCCCAGACCGGGAATCCGTGCCAGGTCTCTCCGGTCAGCGGCAGCGGGATGAACCCGATCAGGTTGACCACGAAGATGAACAGGAAGAGCGACGCGACGTACGGGAACCAGCGGCCGAGCGCCTTGGAGGGCAGTCCCTGCTCGGCGATCTGCGACTCGGCGATCTCGTAGATCTGCTCGCCAAGAGTCTGGCGCGTGTCGGGCTCGACCTTCAGGCGCCAGCGCATGAGGACGATCCCGAGCGCCATCGTCACCACGGAGCCGATCATCAGGTAGACGACAGCCTTCGTGATCGAGAGGTCGAGCGGGCCGAGGTGGATCGGGACCCACTCGTGCTGCTCGAACTCCGTCGTCGGGTCGAACTCGCCGCGAGCGAAGGCGCTCGACGGTGCGAGCAGCGCCAGGGTCGCGACGAGGAAGAGCGCGCGCCTCACAGCGGCTGGTTCCCGTAGTAGGCGACGAGCGAGAGGACCAGCTCGACCGTGTACGCGAGCGCGTAGGTGAGAGCCGCCGCCAGACCGGCCCACGGGTCGGAGATCGCGACCACGAAGATGACGCCCATCACGACGATCGCGCGGATCATCATCCCGACGGCCGCCACGCCGGACGCCGCGAGATTCCCGCCGGAGCGCATGCGAACCAGGATGTAGCCGAAGAGCTGGCTCGCCACCCAGAGGGTCGCGGCGATCACCCAGCCGTTCAGGGGCCAGCCGGCGACGACGAAGATCGGTAGCGCGAGCACGATGACCGCCGTCCCAGCGAGCACCGGCAGCAGGACGTGCGGAGCTGGGCGAGGGCTGGTGATCGCGGTGGTCAAGCGAGGTACTCCCGGTAGCGGCGGTAGACGACGAAGATCCCGGCCGGAATCCCGACGACGGCTCCGATCAGGGCCCCGATCGCGGCCGAGCCGGCTCCCCAGCCGATCAACGCACCGACGCCGACCGCGCCGGCGGTCGTGCCGATGAGAAGAGCCCCCGCCCCGGCGGGCTGGAACTGCGACGGGCGCGACGGCTCCATCCGCCGCGAGCATAACAAACCTTGTAACAGCGGAAAGCCGCATGGCTCAGGGAAAACCGACGCACCTTGTACACCTCCGGGGACAGTCACAGTGACAGGCACTCGGACGTGTCCGCGGGAGTCACTCTCGACGTGGATGGCAACCGCTAACAATTCCGCTACTCTCGCGTCTACACCTTTCGAAGCCGATGAGCGTCTTCCAAACGGCCCTGTCATCCGCCCGCTTTAACCGCTTCCTCATGTGGGGCAGCGGCATCATCCTGTTCGCAGGCGTGGCCGTGCTCCTGATGACGCTCGTGAAAGGGAACGACACGACGCAGGTGAACCCGGACAAGGGCTTCCACCCGACGCTCCCGAAGAAGAGCACCCCGCTCCAGAACGCTCAGGGCGTGACGATCACGAAGTACCAGGAGCTGGACCCCGAGGTGCGGTCGACCATCAAGACGTTCCTCGCGACCGCCGTCGCACGCCGGCACCTCGACAAGTCGTGGGCCGTGATCGGGCCGACGATGCGCAAGGGCTACACGTTCAAGAGCTGGACGCATCCCGGCCCGGAAGGGCTCCCCGTGATCCCGTATCCGATCGCCGACGTCGACACGACGACCTACTACCTCGACTACGCGTCGACGGACGAGATCCTGCTCGATGTCGGCGTCTCGGCCCCGTCGAAGGAGAAGCTGCGGCCGACGTCGTTCCAGCTCGGCATGTCACCTGTCGCAGTCGGCCCGAACAAGAAGGTCTGGCGCGTCGACTACTGGATGCCGCGCTGGACTCCACCGCTCCCGACGAACTAGTCGGGTCGACCTCTAAGCCGTAGCGCCGTGCTCGACCAGGAGCTCGCGCAGCCGCGCGTCTCCCTGCTGGTCGGCGGCCATCAGCGGCGTGAAGTCGTCCTGCTGGCGGGCGTTCGGGTCCGCCCCGTGCTCGAGGAGGAGCGTCGCCAGCTCGTAGCGCGTCTCGGCGTCCTTCTCGGCGACCGCGCTGTGGAGCGGCATGACCTTGAAGTCGTTGCGCGACGCGGAGTTGACCTCCGCCCCGCGTTCGATCAGCAACCGCGCTGCGTCGACACGGCCGAAGAAGCTCGCGAGGCCCAACGGCTGGAAGCCGTCCTCCGCCCAGGCGTTCGCGACCTTGGGATCCGCGTCGAGCAGCTCGCGCAGCCGCTCAGTGCGCCCGACCGCCGCAGCCTCGAAGACGTCGAGCTCCGGCTCGGCGGCCAGCAGCTCGTCAACAGCGGCTTGGTCCCCGCGATACACGGCTTGGAGTAGATCGCTCATGCTACTATTTAGTTAGCCTAACTAATGAGTCACGAACTGTCAACCGCAGCGGACCGGTTTCACTCGGCCGCGATCCACGCCCTCCGCTACGCACGTCGCGATGACGATGCCAGCGGCGTGAGCCCTGCTCGCCTCTCTGCCCTGTCCGTCCTCGTCTTCGGAGGGCCCAGGACGATCGGCGAGCTGGCCGCCGCGGAGCAGGTTCGCCCGCCGACGATGAGCGCGATCGTCGACGGCCTCGAGGAGGACGGCCTCGCAAAGCGTGCACCGGACCCGTCCGACCGCCGCCTCGTGCGCGTCCAGGCGAGCGCGAAGGGCAAGCGAGTCCTCCACCGGGCCCGCGAGCGCCGCATCGCAGCTCTCGCCGAACGCCTCTCCTCGCTCGAGCCCGACGAGATCGAGACCGTCCGCCGCGCGGCCGACCTCGTCGACGGGGCGCTCAGGCGGTCTTCCGCTCCGCCTGCGCCTGCTGCTCGCGCCGCCGGATCCGCGGGTTCGCGAGCTTGACGATCTCCAGCAGGTAGACGATGTAGACCGACGTGGCCAGGGCGACGAGCCCGATTCCGGCGACGGCGAGGGTCGGCCAGAGGTGCCAGACGCCGTGCGCGCGGAAGGGGATGAAGCGCGTCGACAGCGCCGCGCCGGCGAGGATCGCGCACCACGCGTACATGTAGAGCGCGGCGCGTCGCTGCGAGAAGCCGATGTTCACGAACCGGTGGTGCAGGTGCGTGCGGTCGGCCGTGTACAAGGGCTGCCGGTACTTGAGCCGCTTGGCGAAGACGAACGACGTGTCCACGATCGGGATCGCGAGCACGACCAGCGGGAAGAACAGGGCAACCGTCGCGGCCGTCTTCAGGAGCCCCTGGATCGAGACGGCCGCGAGCACGAACCCGAGCAGCATCGCCCCCGAGTCGCCCATGAAGATCCGCGCCGGATAGAAGTTGTGACGCAGGAAGCCGAAGCACGCGCCTGCCACGATCGCCGACAGGATCGCCGCCTCCGGCTTGCCGAGCGAGAGGGCGATGATCGCGAACGTCGAGCCCGCGATCGCGCAGATCCCCGCGGCGAGCCCGTCCATCCCGTCGAGGAAGTTGACCATGTTCATGATCGCGACGATCCAGAGCATCGAGAGCGGGATGCCGACCCAGTCCGGGAGCTGCTGGATCCCCAGGAGCGGGAACGTGAACCGCTCGACATGGACGCCGAAGCCGACCGCGATCGCCGCCGCCGAGACCTGGCCGCCGAGCTTCCCCCACCACGGCAGGCCGCGGAAGTCGTCGACGACCCCGACGAAGGTCGCGACAGCCGCGCCGAGCAGAATCCCGCGATAGACCCCGCCCAGGGTCAGGAACGCGAGCGCGGGGATGAAGATTCCGAGCAGCAGGGCGATGCCGCCGAGTCTCGGGATCGGCCGCACGTGGATGCGGCGCCTCTCCCCCGGCTCGTCGACGACTCCGAGGATCCGCGCGAAGCGGCCAACCGTGGGCGTCAGGATGACGACGACGACCAGCGCGAGCAGGAAGCCCCAGAGAACCTCCGGGTTGTCACGCAGCGTCTGCCACATACCGACGGAAGAGACTACTTCGTCCCGTACAGACGGTCTCCCGCGTCACCCAGTCCCGGGACGATGTAGCCGCGGTCGTTCAGCTCGCGGTCGATCGCGGCCGTGTAGACGACGACGTCGGGGTGCTCCTTGTGCAGGCGCTCGATTCCCTCGGGCGCGGATACGAGGCAGATGAGGCTGACCGAGCGCGCGCCCTCCTTCTTGATCGCGGTGATCGCGGCCGCCGACGAGTTGCCGGTCGCGAGCATCGGGTCGAGCACGATCGCGTCGCGCACGCGGAGGTCGCTCGGCAGCTTCACGTAGTACTCGACCGGCTCGAGCGTCTCCTCGTCGCGGAAGAGCCCGACGAACCCGACGCGCGCGCCCGAGACGAGCTCGAGGAAGCCGTCGAGCATCCCCACTCCAGCGCGCAGCACCGGACAGACCGCGAGCTTCTTTCCGGACACGCGCTGCACCTCGGTCCACTCCAGCGGCGTCTCCACGCGAACCGTCTCCGTAGGCAGGTCCTTCGTCGCCTCGTACGTGAGCAGCGCGGTCAACTCGCGAACGAGCCGCCGGAAGTCACCCGTCGAGGTTCGCTTGTCCCGGAGGTACGAGAGCTTGTGCCGGACGAGCGGGTGGTCGACGTGGACGACGTCGTTCACGCGACCTGAGGCACCGCTTGCGGTGCCGACATCAGGACGCACAGGCCTAGCCTGTGCGTCCGTCGGAACTGACCGGTCGACACGTTCGAATCAACCAACGACGCCGTAGGCACCGCTTGCGGTGCCGACATCAGGACGCACAGGATCAGCCTGTGCCTCCGTCGGAACTGACCGGTCGACACGTTCGAATCAACCAGCGACGCCGTAGGTCGTATACCCGCGGAACCCCGCGTAGAGCGGCCGCTTCGCACAGAGCGCCTCGCTGCGAGCCGCGAGCGCACCGAGATCCGCATCGTCACCGAGCGCGCCTTCGATGATCTCGCCGACTTCGCGGAAGTCGTCCTCGTCGAAGCCTCGCATCGTCGCGGCCGGTGTGCCGATGCGGACGCCCGAGGCGACCGTCGGCGGCTGCTCGTCGAACGGAACCGTGTTTCGGTTCACGGTCAGCTTGACCTCGTCGAGCCGCTCCTCGGCGGCCTTGCCGGTCCAGTCGGTGCCGCGCAGGTCGAGTTGGAGGAGGTGCGTGTCGGTGCCGCCCGTGAGGACGTTCAGTCCCCGCTCCTGGAGCGTCGCCGCGAGGGTGTCCGCGTTCGCGCGCACCTGGACCTGGTAGTCCCGGAACGCCTCGCTGGCCGCGATCTTGAAGCAGGCGGCCTTCGCCGCGATCGTGTGCATCAGCGGACCGCCCTGCATTCCGGGGAAGACGGCGCGGTCCACGGCCTGGGCGTGCTCCTCGCGGCACAGGATGAAGCCGGCCCGCGGGCCTGCGAGCGTCTTGTGCGTCGTCGAGGTGACGAAGTCGCAGTGCTCGACCGGATTCGGGTGCAGTCCCGCCGCGACCAGACCGGCGAAATGGGCCATGTCGCAGAGGAGCAGCGCGTCGACCTCGTCGGCGATCTCTCGGAACTTGTCGGTTTCGATCATGCGCGGGTAGGCAGAGCCGCCGCAGACGATCAGCTTCGGCTTGTGCTCGCGCGCGAGGTGGAGCACATCGTCGTAGTCGACCATGTTCGTCTCGCGGCTCACGCCGTAGTGGGCGATCGCGTACAGCCGTCCCGAAAAGTTCACCTTCAGGCCGTGCGTCAGATGGCCGCCGTGCGAAAGCTCGAGCGAGAGGATCGTGTCTCCCGGCTGCAGCGCGGCCATGTAGACGGCCATGTTCGTCTGGGCGCCCGCGTGCGGCTGGACGTTCGCGTGCTCCGCTCCGAAGAGCGACTTCGCGCGGTCGATCGCGGTCTGCTCGATCTCGTCGACGACGTCGCAGCCGCCGTAGTAGCGCTTGCCCGGGTAGCCCTCGGCGTACTTGTTCGTCGGCACCGAGCCCACTGCTTCGAAGACGCTCGGCCACGTGAAGTTCTCCGACGCGATCAGCTCGATCTGGCTCCGCTGACGCTCCAGCTCCTTGCCGAGGAGCTCGGCGATCTCGGGGTCGATCTCGGCGAGACCGGCCGTTCGGAGGTCTTGGAGAGTGCTTTGCGCGACTGCCATGGTGACTCCTTCTGCGGGTCGCCTAGATCGTACTCGCGGCGGCGTACATCATCGTCGCCGTATTCCACTCCAAACAGAGCTCTTGTAAGATCCCGGCCGCTCATCGGCCATTGGGGAGCCATTGAAGGGGAGTACGAGCTCACGGTCGGGTCGCCGTCTCCAGGTAACGCTCGCCGCGCTGGCAGCCGCGCTTGCGATCCCCGGCCCGACCAGCGCCAGCCCCTACCCGCTTTCGTTCGCTGCCGCAGAGAGCCATGTGCTCGGCTCGTCGCCCCAGGCTGCCGCCGTCGGTGACGTAACGGGCGACGGTCTGGCCGACGTCGTCGTCTCGACCGAGCGTCAGACGAACCAGGACCCGAACGACAACAAGGTGATCCTCTACCGCCAGCTGAGCGACGGGTCGCTCGCCCCGCCCGAAGTGTTCTCGCCGACGCAGGACTTCGGGATTCCGGACGTCGACGTCGGCGACATCGACGGCGACGGCCTTCTCGACGTCGTCGCCGGAACGTATGCGGGCGTGAACGTCTTCCTCCAGCGGAACGGGACACTGGCCGAGCCGTTCGTCGTGCCCGGGTCGACCGGAGCCCGCCAGGTCGTGGTGGCGGACGTCGACCGCGACGGCAGGAACGACCTGGTGATCAGGGCGGACACCATGCTTCTCGCTCGGAACGTCGACGGTGTCACGTTCACGATGTCGATGGTCGGCGACGAGTATCCCTACGAGCTCGATGTAGGGGACGTCACGGGAGACGGGCTGCCGGACGTCGTCAGCCTCTACTACCAGCAGAACCAGCTGCACGTCTGGAAGCAGCTCCCGAGCGGCTCCTTCGCGCTGCCCGTCTCGTACGACCTCCCTGGTGCGTCTCCGGCCGGCATTGCCGTGGCCGACCTCGACACCGATGGACGGGAGGACGTGGCCGTGACGATGAGCGGCGGAGTGACCGGCATCCATCAGTTCATCCAGAACTCGGCGGGGACGCTCGCCGCACCCGTCCGGATGTACGAGTACGGAAGCGTCAGCTCGACCGACGCGTACGACATGAGCGGCGACGGGCGGCAGGACCTCGTCACCCTGCACGACTCGGAAGCGGACACCGGAGTCCTCCTCCAGACCCGGCGCGGGTACCTGCACGGCCCCGACTACTACTACTCGCCGAGCTGGGCGTTCAACCACACGAACTCGATCGGGCTCGGCGACTTCAGCGCAGACGGGCTGGCCGACATCGCCGTGCCCGGGCCTCAGGGATATCTCATCGTGCTGCGGCAACAGCCGCGGCCGCCTCCGCCGGAACCGCCTCCGCCCTTGCCTCCGGCCCCGCCGCCGCCACCTCCTCGGCCGCCTCCGCCCGGCCCGCCGGCACGTCTCGTCTTCGGCCCTGCCCGGGCGTATTCCGTGGGGAATGCAGACGCGGAGAGCGCAGGCATCGGCGACGTGACCGGCGATGGCCGCAACGACGCCTTCGTCGGGACACTCGAGTACAACGACCCGCCGAACAACTACAAGCTCTTCCAGTTCAGGCAGGAGGTCGATCGATCTCTAGGTGGGCCGCTCCGGCTGGGGACCGACGGGCCCGGAGGCGGGAGACTCATCGCGAGCGGCGACCTCGACGGAGACGGCTTCGCGGACGCGGTGATCAACACCGGCGCGGGCATCGACGTCTACCGGCACGTCGACGGCGGAATCGAGACCGAGCCGATCCTGATCCCCGGCACGTGCTGCTCCGGCCTGATCCAGATCACCGACTTCGACCGCGACGGGCGCAACGACCTCCTCTTTTCGGGCGGACCGCCTTACGGCATCTACGTCGCTCACAACGACGGTGAGCTGAGGTTCACCATCTCCTTCGTCCTCGACGCGAGCGAGTGGTTCCACCTGGCCGACGTGACGGGGGACGGGCTCGACGACATGACCGTCCTGGCCGGGCGCGAGGTCCGTGTGTTCCGACGGCTGGCCGGAGGTGGCTTCAGCGGGCCGACCGTCTACCTGACGACCGACTACCCGAACGCGGGGTTTGCGGTAGGCGACGTGACGGGCGACGGGAGGAACGACGTCGTCGTCACCGTGGGCGGCAACGTTCCGGCCGCTTCGCTGAACGTGTTCGAACAGAACAGCGGGGGCGGTTTGGACCCGGCGATGGCGTACGCATCCGCGCAGGCTCCCGAGGCGGTCGCTGTGATGGACATGAACCAGGACGGTCGGACCGACGTCGTAGTCACCCACGAGGGAGATGCAGGCGTCTATCTCCAGAACCTCGACGGCACACTGATGAGCGAGGCCTATTACGGCGGGTCGTATGCGTCTCACCTCAGTCAGCAGTCCCTGGCGTTGGGGGACCTGACCGGCGACGGGCGACCCGACATCGCGATGGCGAACTACAACGCGGGCCTCGTCGTGCTGCGCCAGCTCACTGCGTTGAGCCCGCCGGCGGCTCCGCCGCCGCCACCTCCGCCGCCTCCCGCACCTCCGCCTCCGCCTCCACGCCTCCGGCGCCGCCGCCTCCGCCACCTCCTGCGCCACCGCCGCCACCACCACCGCCGCCCCCGCCTCCGCCTCCGGCGCCGGCTCGCTGTCGCGTCCCGCGGGTGATCGGGATGCGATTGGCCCGAGCGAAAGCCACGCTGAAGCGAGCGCATTGCTCAGTGGGGCGAGTGCGGAGAGCCAAGTCGCGCCGAGTCGGCCGAGTTCTTCGCCAGCGCCCGAGCGCAGGCGCCGTCCGCCGGCGCGGGTACCCCGTGCAGCTCGTGGTCGGCAGGCGCTAGGCGAGCCGCGCCAAGCGGTCCAGGACGTCCACCGCGGGGACGGCGCCCTCCCGCAAGATCGCGGGCTCGCAGCCGGTCAAGTCCACGACCGTCGAGGGCGTGCCGGGAAGCTCCCCGCCGTCGACGAGGAGAGCCTCCGCTCGGATCTCCTCGGGAACCTCGCCGAGCCGCCGGGGATCCGGGCCGCCGTGGAAGTTCGCGCTCGTCGCCGCGACGGCGCCGACCCGCGTGACGATCCGTTGCGATGCGCCGCGAAGCTCGGGAACTCGAACGCCGATCGTGTCCGGACGGGAGCCCGCGAGAAGCGGAAAGCGCTGGTCCGGGTTCGGGAGGATCAGCGTCAGCGGTCCGGGAAGGAGTCGCTGCAGCACGTCCTCGGGGAGCTCGGGGACGAGCTCGAGCAGGATCTCGACGTGCGAGGCGAGGAGCGCGATCGGCTGATCCGGCGTCCGGTTCTTCAGCCGGGAAAGCGACTCGGGTGCGAGCGGGCTCGAGCAAAGCCCGTAGACCGTGTCCGTCGGCAGGACGACCGGCCGGCCTTCGCCGATCGCCGCGACGACCTCCTCAACCAGGCGCTCTTCCGTCGACCACTCGCTCACGTCCCGCGAGATCCTCTCCGATCGTGACTTCCTCGTAGCCGAGGCCGCGCAGCCGCTGCGCGACGACCTGCGCCTTGCCGTCTGCGACCTCGAGGGCGAGCGATCCACCGGGAACCAGGCTTGCGAGCGCCTGCTCCGCGATCGCGTCCGTCTCCCCGGAATCGATCAGCGCCGCTCGCGGCTCGTGCCCGGCGACTTCCGTCGGCAGCGAGCCGACCTCCGCGAGTGCGACGTAGGGCGGGTTCGAGACGACGAGGTCGAACGGACCTTCGACTCCCGCGAAGAGCTCGCCCTGGACGAGCTCGACCGGCAGCCCGATCCGCGCAACGTTCTCTGCGGCCACGGCCAGTGCGTCAACGGAGCTGTCCGTGGCGACGACCCGCGCCCCCGGGTGCTCGTCGACGATCGCGAGCGCGATTGCGCCGGAGCCGACGCCGATGTCGAGCACCCTCGGCTCCGCGACGTCCGCCAGCAGCGCGAGACAGCGCTCCACGAGCACCTCTGTCTCGGGCCTCGGGATCAGGACGCGGGGATCGACCCGCAACGTGAGCCGCCGGAACCCCCACTCGCCCAGGACGTACGCGAGCGGCTCGCGCCTCGCCCGGCGCGCGACGAGCTCCCGGAAGAGGCGCGCCTTCTCGGCCGGCGCCTCGGCGCCGTTCGTGTACAGCTGCGAGCGAGATACCCCGAGCGCGTGCGCCAGCAGCCATTCCGCGTCCACGCGCGGCGACGGCACTCCCGCACGCTCGAGCTCACCGGTCGCGTCGACCAGGAGGTCGCGGACGGTCACTCTTCGAGCGCGCGGCGACGGTCTTCCGCGACCAGCGCCTCGGTGAACTCGTCGAGGTCGCCCTCGAGGATCTGGTCGAGCCGGTGCTGCGTCAGCTTGATCCGGTGATCGGTGACCCGGCTCTCGGCGAAGTTGTAGGTCCGGATCTTCTCGGCCCGCTCGCCCGAGCCGATCTGCGACCGGCGGGTCGCGTCCTGCTCCGCGCGCTGTCTCTTTCGCTCCTCCTCGTACAACCGCGCGCGGAGGACGCGCATCGCCTTCGCCTTGTTCTGGAGCTGCGACTTCTCGTCCTGCATGGCCACGACGAGCCCGGTCGGAAGATGCGTGATGCGGACGGCCGAGTCGGTCGTGTTCACGCTCTGGCCGCCGGGCCCTGTCGAGCGGTAGACGTCGATCTTCAGCTCGTTCGGATCGATCTCGACCTCGACCTCTTCGGCTTCCGGCATGACCGCGACCGTCGCCGTGGACGTATGGATCCGGCCCTGGGACTCGGTCTGCGGTACGCGCTGGACACGATGCGTGCCGCCCTCCCACTTGAAGACCGAGTACGCGCCGTCGCCCTTGACTGCGAAGGTGATCTCCTTGAACCCGCCGCCGTCGTTCGGGCTCGACGACAGGATCTCGGTCTTGTAGCCGCGACGCTCCGCGTAGCGGGCCAGCATCCGGTAGATGTCGCCCGCCCAGAGCGCGGCCTCGTCGCCCCCGGCCGCCTGCCGAACCTCGACGAGAACGTCCTTCGCGTCGGCCGGGTCGGACTCCACGAGCGCAAGCCGGAGCTCCTCCTCGAGAGCGGTCATCCGCTCCTCGAGCTCGGGCACGAGCTCCCGCAGGTCACCGTCGCCGCGCGCCGCGTCGAGGTCCTCGTGGACCGCCCGCCACTCCTGGGCCAGCTTGTGCGCCGCCTCGAGCTCCTTCAGACGTCGTCCGACCTGCGCCGCCTCGCGGTGGTCGTTGTAGACGGCAGGGTCGGACATGCGCTCCTGTGTCTCTCCGTAGGAGCGCTCGACCTCATCGACGAGCTCCTGAATGGCCATGGAATCAAGGTTAGCGCCGCATATCTCAGCTCCTCTTGACTTTCATAGCGTCTTTGCTATGAATAGCAGAGATGCGATGCCGAACCACGAGAGGAGCGCGGCGATGACCGATCTCACCGACCACCTCGAAGACTTCGATCGGCGGCTCAGAGCGATGGAGCGCGAGCTCGCCGAACTGCGGGCGATCGCCCATCCCGGGCCCGTCGTCGCGCCGGCTCCGCTCGTTCCTCCTGCAGCGGCCGAGCCGCCACGCCCCCGCCCGGTGACGCCACCGCCGTCTCCCCCCCGGCCGGTCCAGCCGCCCCGCGAGATCGACTGGTCGATCTTCTTCGGCGCGAAGGCGCTCGCCTGGGCGGGCGGCGCGGTGATGCTCCTCGGGATCGTCTTCTTCTTCGTGCTCGCCGTGAACCGCGGCTGGATCGGCCCGGTCGCACGCGTCACGCTCGGGTCGATCGCCTCGGCGCTCGTCTTCGGCGCGGGCTTCTACGTCAAGCGGCGCTTCGCCGAGCTGTACCACTCGGCCCTCGCGGCGGTCGGAACGGGAATCGGCGGCGCTTACATGACACTGCTCGCGGCGAAGGTGCTGTACGACCTCGTTCCTGACTGGGCCGCTCTCCTGATCGCCGCTGGGATCGCCTCGGTGGGTGTGGCGACGGCGGTCGCATGGTCGTCCGAGCTGATCGCAGGTCTCGGCCTGATCGGCGCACTGCTCGCGCCGGCCGCCGTCGGGGTCCAGGCGGGCGAGGTAACGGCGGCCGGCACGGGGTTCGCCGCGCTCGTCTTCGCGGCGACCGCGATCGTGGCGGTTCGACAGCGCTGGTCGCGGCTGCTCGTCACCGGCGTCGTCGCAAGCCTCCCTCAGGTCGCGATCCTCGTCGCGCGGGCCGAGCCGACCGAGTGGGACGTCGTCTCCGCTGCTGCGTTGTTCTGGGCGCTCTACCTCGGCGCTGCCGTGGCCTGGCAGGATCGCCTCGGCTCGGCGAAGCTCTCGAAGCTGACTCCGCCGCTGCTGCTGCTGAGCGGCCTCCTCGCCGGGGCAACGTCCGCGGCGCAGTTCGAGGGCCGAACCGAAGGGTGGGCGACGCTCGTCGCCGCGAGCGTCTACGGCGCTGTCGCGGCGGCGCTCTTCCCGGCTCGGCGGCACCGCGACCTGAGCGCGCTCCTCGGCGCGATCGGCCTCGCCCTCACCGCCGTCGCCCTGGCCGAGCTCCTGTCCGGCCCGACGCTTGCAATCGCCTGGGCCGCCGAGGCCGCCGTCCTCGCCTGGCTCGCCCGGCGGATCGACGAGAAGCGCTACGAGCTCGCCGCGATCGCGTACCTCGCCGGCGCGGTCGGCCACGGGCTCCTCCTCGACGCCCCGCCGACGCACTTCTACGAGGCGAGCGCCCGGCCCGCGGAAGGTTCAGTCGCGTTCCTGGCCGCCGCCCTGGCAGGCGCGGTCGTCGCCTGGTACGCACGTGAGCGTTGGCGGCAGCCGATCGCCTGGGCGAGCGCGCTCGTCGGCCTGTACGCCGCGTCGCTCGGAGTCCTCGGATTCGCCGAGTGGATCTCGTCCGCGCCGATCGACGTCGCGTTCGACTGGGGCCACGTCGGAGTACTCGGCCTCTGGGGCGTCACGGCGCTGGCGGTCCTCGGAGCTGGCCATGTCCTCTCGCGCCCCGAGTTGCGCATGGGAGGTCTCGTGTGGCTCGGCGCGACCCTGGTACACGCCTACTACTACGTTTCACGCGAGGTCGAGGGTGATCCGCGCGGTTGGGCGTTCCTCGTAGGGGGCGCAGCGCTGCTCGCCGGCGCACTCATCGACCGCCTGAGCGAACGCGACGACCTGAGCCTCTTCTCGTCCGCCGCTGGAGCGGTCGCGAGCATCGGGCTCGGAGTGGCCGGGCTCGAGCAGCTCGTCGGTGGCCCTCAGGCGGAGAACCTGGCGCTCCTGGCGCTTGCGACTGTCTACGGCCTGCTCGCTGCCCTCGTCTTCACGCGCGAGCGCGACCTGAGCACCTTCCTCTGGGCGCCGGCGCTCGTCGTCGCGGGAGCGGCCTCGTGGCTTCTCCTCGACGGAACCTGGCTCGTCCTCGCCTGGTCGACCGCCTCGGCGGCGCTGATCCTCCTCGCACGCTGGACGGGAGAGAAGCGGCTGGAGCTCGCGTCAGGCTCATTCCTGTTTCTCGCCCTGGCGCAAACCCTCGTCAACGAGGCGCCGCTGGGCGACCTCTTCGATTCCAACCCCCATCCGGAGTCGGGCGTGCCGGCGATCCTGCTCTCGCTCTCCGCCGCAGCCATCTTCGCGCTCTTCATCGGCGAAAAGACCGGCGACGCGGCGACGGGCCCGGGCCCGTACGCGGAGATCTCCCACGCCCTCGACGCCAAGCGCTCGCTTTGGCGAATGATCGCCGGAGCCGCAGTGGCGATTCTCTGTACGTATGCGATCTCGCTGACCATCCTCGGAGTCGCCGAGACGATCGGGCACGGAAGCGTCACCACCGACTTCCAGCGCGGGCATTCGGCCGTCAGCGCCTTCTGGGGCCTGCTCGGGCTCGCGGTCCTCTACGTCGGGCTCAAGCGCGGGATCAACTGGCTCCGCTTCGTCGGCTTCGGGCTCTTCGGGCTCGCATTGGCCAAGCTCTTCCTCTACGACCTCGCGTTCCTGAGCTCGATCACGCGGGCGCTCTCGTTCCTCGCTGTCGGCGCCCTGCTCCTGATCGCCGGGTTCTTCGTCCAGAAGCTCTCGGAGGAGAGCGCCGTCAGGCCATGATTTCGACGCGGCGCTCTTCCGGCGTGAGGCGACCCTCGACGTGCAGCACTTCCTTCAGCGCGCGGATCGAGACCTCGAGCTGGTCGAGCGAAGGCTGCCGCGTCGTCAGGCGCTGCAGCCACAGGCCAGGCGCGAGGAGCGCCATCAGCGCGCGGTTCCCGGTGTGCTTGCCGGCGAAGCGGATCAGCTCGTAGGCGAGCCCCGCGATCAGGGGCAGCAGCAGGATCCGGCTCGCGATCAACCACGGGAGCGGCGGCTGGCCGAGGAACGCGAAGACGAAGATCGCAATCACCATCACCCAGAGCAGGAACGCCGTCCCACAGCGCGGGTGGATCAGGCTGAACTTCTGGACGCGCTCGGGAACGAGCTCCTCTCCGGCCTCGTACGCGTTGATCACCTTGTGCTCGGCCGCGTGGTACTCGAAGACGCGCCGGAGGTCGGGGAGCAGCGAGATGATCAGCAGGTAGCCGATGAACAGGCACACGCGGATCAGGCCCTCGACGAGCACGAACCAGCCGGTGGTGTCGATCGGGAGCCAGCTCGTGATCAGCGCCGGCGTCACCTTGAAGAGCATGAGCGCGAAGCCGATCGCGATCGCGAACGCGAAGATGAGCGCGCCGCGGGAGAGCTCGGTCTCGACCTCGTTGCCGTCCTCGCCCTCCTCCTGCGCCGCGTAGTTCGCGGAGATGGCGAGAGCGCGGAAGCCGATCGCGAGGGACTCTCCGAGCGCGATGACACCACGGACGATCGGCAGCCGGAAGAACCAGTGCCGCGTCATCACCGAGTGGATCGGCCGGTTGACCTCGGCGATCTCCCCGTTCGGCTTGCGGACCGCGAGCGCCCAGTTGGACGGCCCGCGCATCATCACGCCTTCGAGGACCGCCTGGCCGCCGATCGCGGCATTGTTGCTCATCGAGGGTTAGCCCTTGCGGGCGCCGCCGGCCTTCTCGAGCCGGCGCTGGAAGCGCTCGACCCGCCCACCCGTGTCGACCAGCTTCTGCTTGCCGGTATAGAACGGATGGCATTCGGAGCAGATCTCGACGTGCAGCTCTGACCTCGTCGAGCGAGTCTGAAACTCGTTGCCGCAGGAGCAGCGAACGGTTGCGAGGTCGTACTCAGGATGGATTCCGGCCTTCATTTGAACCCAGGATAGCAGAGGCGATTTCGGCCGCTACGTTGCCTCCTGAGACAACCACGGCCACTGTGTCAGTGGGCTCGATAGCGACTTTCCCGGCCAGGAGCGCCGCCACTCCGACCGCTGCCGCCGGCTCGCAGGCGAGCTTCGCGCGGCCGTAGAGGAAGCGCATCCCGTCGGCGATCTCCTCCTCGGTGACGAGGACGCTCTCCACGCCGGACGCCGCGCAGATCCGGACCGGAAGCTCTCCGGCGAAGGGCGCGCTGAGGCCGTCGGCGATCGACTTCGGCTGGACGGGCACCGACTTGCCGGCTTCGAGCCCGCGGTGCAGAGCATCGGAGAGCTCGGGCTCGGCGGCGACGACTCGACGGCCGTCCGCGACGAGGGCGATGCCCGAGATGAGCCCGCCTCCGCCGACGGGCACGACAATGACGGAGCTCTCCGGGAGGTCCTCGACGATCTCCAGGCCGACGGTGCCCTGGCCGGCGATCGTCATCGGGTCGTCGAAGGGGTGCACGAGCGGGCGGCCCGTCTCGTCCATCAGCACCTCGAGCCGCTCGAACGCCCCGGCAGGCCCGTCGGCTTCGAGGTCGACCTCCGCGCCGTACGCGCGCGTGGCCTCGATCTTCTGCTCGCTGGCGCCCTGCCACATGACGAGGAGCGCGTCGATTCCCTCGAGCGCGGCGCAGTAGGCGAGCGCCTGCGCATGGTTGCCGGCCGAGATCCCGATCACCCCGCGACGCTTCTCCTCGCTCGAGAGCGAGGCGAGCTTCGTCAGGACTCCGCGCGGCTTGAAGGAGCCGGTGCGCTGGAAGAGCTCGGCCTTCAGGTGGACCGGTGCGCCGACCCGCTTCGAGAGCGTGGCGGACGAGAACATCGGCGTCCGATGCAGGCGCCCGGCGATGGCTTCGCGCGCAGCGAGGACGTCGTCGCGGGCCGGCTCAGCTGCCATGGAACGCCTCGGCCGGCTCGCCCGGAAGGACGGCCAGCGCCTTCTCGGGATCGCGTTCGGGCTCGTCCAGGCGGCGCAGGTTGCGCACGCTCGGCACGAGCAGCACCGCGAGGGTGGACACGATCGCCCACGCAACGGAGATCCAGAGCGTCGCGGAGATCCCGATCAGGTCGGAGACGGGGCCTGCGGCGATCAGCCCGACCGGCAGGAAGAGAAACGAGCCCATCCAGTCCCAGGCGCTGACGCGCGAGAGCGCCTCCTCCGGAACGTGCTGCTGGAGCGTCGTCTGCCACACGGCGCTGAAGATGCCCATGCCGACGCCGCCCATCGCCTGGGCCGCCGCGATCAGCGGCGCGGGAGCGCGAACCGCGAGCAGGGCGATCGCGGGGGCGATCAGCAGCACGAGCGCCGAGCAGACGAGCATCGGGCGAACGGGCTTCCAGCGCAGCGCGATCAGCCCTCCCGCGACGGTGCCCGCTCCCCAGCCCGCGGCGATCATTCCCCACGCCGCGGCGCCGCCGAGGGACTGCTTCGCGACGACGGGGCCGAGCGTCATCCACGGCGCCACCACGATCCCGAGGAAGGTGGCAGCCCACGCGATGATCACCCAGAGCCACGTGTGCGAGATCAGCTCGTGCCAGCCGCCCTTGAGGTCGGTGAAGAAGCTTCGTCGTTCTCCCTCTCGGCGAGCGCGGGACAGGCGCAGGAATGCGAGCGAGGTCGCACTCACCGCGAACGTCGCCGAGTCCACGACGAAGACGCTTCCCGGGTTCGCCACCGCCGCGACCACTCCGGCCACGGCGGGGCCGACGACGAAGGCGAGGCTGCGGGAGAGGCCGAGCAGCGCGTTCGCCTGCTGCAGCCGCCCGGTGCTGATCGTCGCGGGCACGAGCCCGGTGGCCGCCGGCTGGAAGAACGCCTGCGCGGTCCCGTAGATCGCGACGAGGACGACGAGGTGCCACAGCTCCGCGTGTCCCGAGAGGAGCAGGACGGCGATCGCCGCCTGGACCAACCCGCGCACGACGTCGGAGACGAGCATGACCATCTGGCGCGGGAGACGGTCGGCCCAGACCCCGCCGGCCAGGACGAACGCCACGAGCGGAAGCGTCTGCGCAGCGAGGACGATCCCGAGGTCGGTCGGCGAACCGTCGAGCGTCTGGATGACCGCAAACGCGAGCGCCACCGGGACGAGCCCGTCGCCGAGCGTCGAGGTCGTCTGGCCGATCCAGAGCAGCCGGAAGCGTCGTTCCTGCAGCGCTCCGAACAGCCCGCCCATCGCTCTGACTCTACTGGTGGAGTGCTATGCGGCCGGATCGGCGGGCGTGGACGCCCGCTTCACGACGAGCGTGTCCGCGATCTTGTCGTGCAGCGCCTGCTTGCGCTCGGTGAACGCGGCCATGATGTAGCCGATGAACAGGGTGAGCGCGGAGATGATCTTCGCCACCGAGCGCCCGAGGGCTCGCCAGAACATGATCGGGTTTCCTTCGAGGTCGGTGACCTTGATCCCGAGCGCGATCTTTCCGACCGTCGCCTGGTGCGACGAGCTCTCCATCAGCGCGTAGTACAGGTAGTAGCCGGCGATCGCCGCCGCGTAGATCGCCGCGAGCCACGGGCCGTCGATCGCTTCGGCTCCGGTGGCGCCGGCGATCAGCCCGATCACGAACCCGACCACGGCCGCGCCGACGAGGACCACGAGGTAGTCGATCAGGTACGCGACGAACCGCCGCCAGAAGCCTGCGTATTCCACGGGGCGCGGAACTTACCGGCCCGGACAGGCCTTGTGAAGGGCCGCCTACGTGATCGTGTATTCGGGACCCGAGCCGCCCTCAGGAGGCGTGAGCCGGCCGCCCTTGGCGGTGATCGCGCCGCACTGGACGCAGTTCGACGGCGTCACCTCGACGTGGCCGTCGACCGCCTCGTAGACCTGGGCCGGGCACATGCGCTCCCACATCAGCGCGAGCTCGTGCGGGACGCTCGTCCGGACGCGGAGGTGGTTCGGCGCGTCGTCCCGGCTCCGGTTTCCGGACAGATAGACGCTGGAGAGCTTGTCGAAGGTGAGCTTGCCGTCCGGCGCGGGATAGGAGCGGCCGCGGTCGGTGGTGAAGACCGTCTGCTCCACGTCGGGCTCCGTCGGAAGGTCGCGCGGCGGGAAGTGCCCCTTGCTCACGGTCATCGCGCCCGCGAGCGCGCCGCCGAAGTAGAAGCCGCGGCCGAACGCCTGGCGCATGTTGCGGACTTCCTTGAGGTCCGACCAGATGAAGCTCGAGCGAACCGCCTCGTCGTACGTCCCCAGGGCACCCGGCGTCCAGGGCGTCCGCCCGGGCCGCAGCGTGTCGGCTGCAGCCTCGGCCGCGAGCCGTCCGGACTCGACCGCGTAGTGGATCCCCTTCAGCGCGGGCACGTTGACCATTCCGGCTCCGTCCCCGCAGAGGAGCAGCCCCGGCGCGTGCAGTTGCCGCGGAAGCGCCACGAACCCGCCCTCGGGGATCGTCTTGGCGCCCCAGGCGACGCGCTCGCCGCCCTCGAGCATCTTCCGCACGAAGGGGTTCGTCTTCAACTGCTGGAGCAGGTCGTGCACGGAGAGCGCGGCGTCGCGGTAGTCGAGCCCGACGACCATCCCGATCGTGAGCATGTCGTCGCCCATCGGGTAGATGAACGAGCCGCCGAACTCCCGGTATTTGGCGCGCGACCGAAGCGGCCAGCCCATCGTGTGCACCACGCGGCGGAGGGGCTTCGCAACGTTCCAGACCTCCTTCACGCCGAGCGCCCACACCTGCGGGCTCTCGCCCTGGAGCCCGAACTCGTCGATCGCGACTCCGGTCAGGTGGCCTTGCGTGCCTTCGCAGAGGATGGTGACGCGCGCGAGGATGTCGGAGCCGGGCTCGAAGTTCGGGAGCTTCTCGCCCCGCCGCCCGCGGCCCTTGTCGCCGGTGCGGACACCGACCACGCGCCCGTCCTTGATCAGAAGGGTCTCGGCCGCGGTCTCGGGGAGGATCGTCGCGCCTGCCTCCTCGGCCTGCTCGGCGAGCCAGCGGGTGAGCTCCGAGATCGACGCGACGTAGTTCCCGTGGTTCTTCATCGTCGGCGGCGTCGGGATCCGCATCGACGAGTTGTGACGGAGGTAGTAGACGCCCTCGGCGTCGACCTCGCCGTAGAAGGGCATGTCCCCGATCCGTTTCTCGCCACGGAAGAGGCGGCGCAGGCCACGCGGGTTGACGACCGCCCCCGAGACCTCGTGCGATCCGGGCTGCTTGCCCTTCTCGAGCACCGCGACCGGCACCTCGCCGAGCCGCTCGGCCAGGTCCGGCCGCTCCTCGATCAGCTGCCCGACCCTGATCGCGGCGGCAAGCCCGGCCGGCCCCGCCCCGACGATCAGGATCCCGACCTCGATCCGCTCGTCCTCCGGATCGGTCGGCTCCGCGACGAACTCGCCCACGCTGAAGGGCGCCGGATAGTCGGCTGGCCTTATGGGCACTCGCACCTACATCGCATGGCCCGCGGCGTCATCCTTGAACGCGTAGCGTGGTCATCCCTTGCGCTGGTGCACGAGCTCGGTGAGCTTGGGGACGATCTCGTGCAGGTCGCCGACGACACCGAGGTCACAGAACTCGAAGATGGGCGCGTTCGGGTCCTTGTTGATCGCGACGACGGTGCCCGAGCCCTGCATGCCGACCTTGTGCTGGATCGCGCCGGAGATCCCGCAGGCGACGTAGAGCTTCGGCGAGACCGTCTTGCCGGTCTGGCCGACCTGGGTCGCGTACGGGTACCAGCCGGCGTCCACGACCGCGCGCGTGGCCGCGACCGCTCCGCCGAGCGCCTTGGCCAGATCCTCGACGAGCGAGAAGCTCTCCGGCCCGCCGAGACCGCGGCCGCCCGCGACGATCACGTCGGCATCCTCGATCGACGGGCCCTCGGACTCCTCGTGCGCTTGCTCGAGCATCGACGCCCGCGTGGAGAAGTCCTCGAAGGTCGGGCTGAAGTCCTCGACGGAAGCCTCGCCGCCGGTCTCGGCCGGATCGAACGTGCCGGGCCGGAACAGCGCGAGCTTGACGTCGCTCGTCCAGCCGACGTCGGCGTAGACCGTGTCCTCGAGCGCGGGCCGCTTGCCGACGAGAGAGCCGTCCTGCTGCGTGATGTCCACGAGATCCCAGTTCAGGCCGGCGTCGAGCCGGGCCGCAAGCCCCGCGGCGACGTCCGATGCGAGCACGGACGCCGCGAAGAGCACCGTGTCGATGCCCTGGTCGCGGACGAGCTGCGCGAGCGCGTCCACGCGCGGCTGGGAAAGCGGCGCCTCGAGCTCCGGCGCATCGGCCACGTAGACCTTGGACGCGCCGAACCTGCCGGCTCCGGCCGCGACGTCCTTCACGCCGGAGCCGAGGACGACGCCGGCGACGTCGTCTCCGAGCGAGGCCGCCTTGCCGAGCACGCCGAGCGAGCCCTTCTGCAGCTCGCCTTCGTGATGCTCCAAGAAGACCGCGACGCTCACAGGAGCTTCTTCTCCGCCAGGAAGTCGGCGATCTGCTGCGCCGCGTTGCCGTCGTCCTCGATCTTGCGCGCGTCTCCGCGGGGAGGCGGGTCGCCGAGCGCAAGGACGGACGTTCCTGAGCCCGCGTCGCCGAGCGCGCCTTCATCGAGCCCGAGGTCGGACGCAGACAGCGAGTCCTGCGGCTTCTTCTTCGCGCCCATGATCCCCTTCAGGGACGGGTAGCGCGGCTCGTTGATCGCGTCGGAGACCGCGACGACCGCCGGCAGGGGCGCCTCGATCACGTCGTACCCGAACTCGGTCTGGCGCTTCCCGCGAATCTTGCCGTCGGCGACCGTCAGCTCGGCTACTTGCGAGATGACCGGCTGCCGCAGGCGGTCCGCGACCGCGGCCCAGAGCACGGCGCCGTCGGAGTCGCTCGACTGCTGCCCGAACAGGACGAGATCGGCGCCCTCCTGCTCGAGCGCCGCCGCAAGCGCCCGCGAGGTGGCGACCAGATCGGACCCGGCCGCTGAGTCGTCTGTGATCAGCACCGCCCGGTCCGCGCCCATGGCCAGCCCTTTGCGCAGCGAGTCGAGCGCGCCGGCCGGCCCCATCGACACGAGGACGACCTCGCTTTCGCCCCCGGCTTCCTTCAGCTTCAGCGCCTCCTCGACGGCCTGCGAGTCGAAGTGGTTGAGCGCGCCTTCACCGGAGCGGTCAAGTCTCTTCGTCCCCGGGTCGATGCGTTTGGTGACAGCCGCGTCTGGGACTTCTTTGACACACACAGCGATCTTCATCGGCAGGGACTCTAACCACGGAGCCGAAGTCCTAAGCCCGCGCGGACACCTGCTACGCTCCGCGACTTCGAGCGCGACCGGCCCCTTATGGTGAGCTTCCGGACGACAGCCCGAGCACTTCTCGTCGCCGCCCTCTTCGGCATCGCCGCAGGGTCCGCTGCTGCGTTCCCGGTCGACCCCGGCCCACCGCCGCCGCCTCCGCCCTCACCTCCGGCTCCACCGCACCCGAAGCCGAAGAAGAAGCAGGTCGTCTTCCCGGTGCTGGGCACGGCCGAGTTCTCGAACGACTACGGCGCTCCGCGACCGCAAGGCCGCCACGAAGGGATCGACATCCTCGCGCCCCGGCACGCGTACGCGCTCGCGGCCGAGGCGGGGCGCGTCCGCTTCTACACGGGCTCTGGCCGGGCAGGCTGCATGCTCTACCTCGACGGCCGCAGCGGGACGACCTACTACTACATCCACCTGAACAACGACCTCGGCGCCGGCAACGACAATCGCGGGGGTTGCAAGGTCGGGGTGACGTTCCCGAAAGGGCTGAAGAGCGGCGCCTCGGTCAAGGCCGGTCAGCTGATCGGATTCGTCGGCGACTCGGGAGACGCGAACGGGATCCACCCGCATCTCCACTTCGAGCTTCACCCACGGGGCGGCCGAGCGACGAACCCCTACCCCTATCTCATCGCCGCCAAGAGGATGCTCTTCTATGCCCCGCGCGGGTCGACGTACTCGCTCTCGATGGCGGCGACGGTCGTCGCGACCGGCACGGAGTCGATTCGCGTGCGCGTCAACTCGCTCCGGTCGTATCCGAACAACCTCCTGCTGCGTCGGCTCAACCGGCCGCTCGTGCTCACCGTTCCCAGCTACGCCGAGATCGAGCGCGGCCCCGCCGGGAACGTCGCCGTGCTGGCCAGCGCGAAACGCGGAGAGCGAGTCTCCATCTGGACCGAGGCCGCGACCGTGACGGCCGCGGCCTCGATGGGCAAGGCCGGCGCGATCAGCGCAGAGCGGATCCAGCTGCCGGCCGCGTAGACGCCGAGGGCGACCCGGTCGCCCGCTCCGTCCCCCAGGACAGCGAGCTGAAGGCCCCCTTGACGACGAGTTGGAGCTCGCCGTCGTCGTTCACCACCCAGATCCCCCTTGGCGCGTCCGCGATCGCGAGCTCGGTCCCGTCGGGCGACCAGGTTGCCTCCGAGGAGTCCACCGAGGTCGGCAGACCCGTCGGGGACGAGCCCTCCTGCGCGAGGAAGGCGAGGACGTTCTGGCCGGGCGGCCAGCCAGGCTGACTGACGTTGTAGTCGTCGTCGCCGACCTGGTGGGCGTCGGTCCCGTCGGTCGCGACCGAGTAGACAACGTTCGACTCCTCGTCGCTGGACTCACAGCCGCCCGGAGCCGTGCACGTGTCGCGCTGGACGAAGACTCGGGTGCCGTCGTCCGACCATGCGGGAGCGAACGCGTCTCGCATGATCAGCTGCGGATGAGTCCCGTTCGGCCAGATCGTGTACACGCTCGTCCCTCCGCCTTTCTCCGCCTTCTCGACCGCGAGGAAGCGTGCGTCAGGCGACCAGACCGGCTGGCCAAGATCCGTCGTGCCCTTGAGCGCGAGCATGCCTCCGCTCTTCGGGTCGAGCACGACCAGGCCGTCGGCGCCCTTGGCCACGAGTAGGCCGTTGACGGGGGTCGCCTCGGTGGACGGCTGCTGGCCGAGGAGATGCAGCGACCGCGTCCCCACTGCGAGCGCCGGGAGGAGGAGGACGACCAGCGAGACCGCACCTGCGATCACGGCGACGCGGGGAACGCTCAGCCTCGGAATCTTCTGGAAGCGGTTTCGCGCCCGCACCTGCTCGAAGGTCGCGATCGCGTCGGCGGGGTCGCCGCCGTCGCGGAACCTCAGATCGGGGTCGAGGAAGCGAATCCGGGCGAGCAGGTCCTGACGGGACATCGAGACTCCTTTCATTTGGCCACTCCCTGGCGAGTGATGGGAACAGGGAGCGGTTGGCCGGCAGTTGGCGCCGGCCGTTCCAGCTCGCGCAGCAGTCGCCTCTTCGCGCGGTGCAGTCGAACGCGGTACCACGCGGGGGAAACGCCGAGCACGACGGCGGCTTCCCGCGGCTTCAGCTCCTCCCAGGCAGCGAGCGCGAGGATCTCCTGGTCGGTCGGCGACAGGGTCTGCAGCGACTCGATCAGCTGCGAGTCCGAGCCGTCGACCTGGGAGAACGCGGCGTCAGGCTTTTCGGAGGTCTTGAGCTTCTCGACCAGGGAAGTGCGGCGCCGAGCGGCCCGAAGGTGAGTCGACAACGTCTTTCGTGCGACGCCGAGCAGCCAAGGACGGACATCGTCGGGGAGGTGGTCGATCTTCCGCCATGCGACGAAGAACGTCTCGGCGACTACGTCGTCGACCAGGGCTTCGGGAGCTCGGCGCCGCGTGTACGTGCGGACAGCCGAGAAGTGCTCGTAAAACAGCGATTCGAGCCTGGCTTCTTCGGTCGAGGTCGCCACGCACTCTCTCCTTGGCCGGCACGTGCCCGTTCGTTTCACCCTTCGGGACGAGCCCGAGGCGATTCGGTTAGCGGCCCTGGAAGCTCGGGTCGCGCTTTTCCACGAAAGCGGTCATGCCTTCCCGGGCGTCCGAGCTGGAGAAGAGCTCGCCGAAGGCGTCGGCTTCAGCCTCGAGGTTCTCGACGTGGTCGCCCTGCAGGGCGTGGTTGATCGCGGCCTTCGCCGCCGAGATCGCGAGCGGGCCCTTGGACGCGATCGTGCGCGCGACAGCGAGCGTCTTTTCCAGCAATTCGCCCGGCTCGAAGACGCCGTTGACGAGTCCGAGGCGCAGCGCCTCGTCCGCGTCGACGACCCGTCCGGTGAGAATCAGGTCTTTCGCGACGCCGAGCCCGCAGACCCGCGCGAGGCGCTGTGTCCCGCCCCAGCCGGGGAAGATGCCGAGGTTGACCTCGGGCTGGCCGAGCTTCGCCGTCGAGGCCGCATAGCGGAGGTCACAGGCGAGGGCGAGCTCGCACCCGCCGCCGAGGGCGAAGCCGTTGATGGCCGCGATCGATGCTTTGGGGCCTGTCTCGAGGAGCTGGCCGACCTGGTGGCCGAGCCCTCCCCACTCCTTCGCCGCCTCGACCGAGAGGGCGCTCATGTACTTGATGTCGGCGCCGGCGGCGAAAGCCTTCTCGCCCGCGCCGGTGAGAACGATCACGCGGACGTCGTCGTCGGCGCGAAGCTCGGCGAGGTGGTCGCCCAGCTCGGACAGCGTCGCGACGTCGAGCGCATTCATCGCCTCGGGACGGTCGAGTGTGAGGATCGCGATCGCGTCCTCGCGCTGGAGGCCGACGGCTATGAGACCGGGACCTTCTCTTTGAGGAAGTCGACGATCTCGCGGGTCGGCGCCCCCGGGGTGAAGATCTCGGCGACGCCCTGGCTCTTCAGCTCGGCCGCGTCCTCGTCCGGGATCGTCCCGCCGACGACGACGAGCACGTCCTCGGCGCCGTTCTCCTTCAGCCCCTCGAGGATCTTGGGGACGAGCGTCATGTGCGCGCCGGACAGGATCGAGATGCCGACGGCGTCCGCGTCCTCCTGGATCGCGGTCTCGACGATCTGCTCCGGAGTCTGGTGCAGACCGGTGTAGATGACTTCCATCCCGGCGTCACGAAGGGCCCGCGCGATGATCTTTGCGCCGCGATCGTGACCGTCCAGACCCGGTTTGGCGATGACTACGCGTATCTTTCCCGGCACACTGGGGAGTGTAGTAGGGAAGATCTCGCTCGCTTAGAACGTCAAGGGGTATGGAGAAATCGTGTCGATGAAGTTGAACGTGGTCGGGTGTTCGCCCGCTTGGCCGAATCCTGGAGGGGCCCAGTCGGGCTACCTGCTGGAGGGGCCGGGCCGTCTGCTCATGGATTGTGGGCCGGGCGTTCTCGCGCGCCTACGCTCGAGCAGCAATGGCACAGGCTGGCCGCACGTCGACGCGATTGCGATCACGCACTTCCACCTGGATCACTGGGGCGACCTCGTGCCCTGGGTCTGGGGAACCATGTGGGGGCTCGGCCGGGACAATGCGAAGCCGGAGCTGTGGCTTCCGCCCGGCGGCATCGAGGAGCTGGCCGCGTTCGGTGTGCGGTTCGGGACCCCGGACATGTTCAGCCGCGTGTTCGAGCCGATGGAGTACGCGGAGGGCGAGGAGTTCGAGGCGGCCGGGCTGAAGCTCGTGCCGACCCGGCTGCCGCACTACACGGTGCAGACGTACGGGTTCCGCGTCTCGAACACCACCCGGACGCTCGCGTACTCGGGGGACTCTGGGCCGAGCGACCGTCTGGCAAAGCTGGCCGAAGGAGTCGATCTCTTCTTGTGCGAGGCGACGCTGGAGCGCGGCGAGCTGGACGGAGAGCCGCGCGGGCATCTCTCCGCCGAGGAGGCCGTTGCCGCGTTCGAGGCGTCGGGGGCGAAGCGGCTCCTGCTGACGCATCGCCCGAAGGAGCTCGCGCTCGACACCGGCCTCGAGCAGGCGCACGACGGGCTCCAGCTCGACGTCTAGGGGCATCGCCAGCCGAAATCGGCGCAATTCTGGCGCTGGTCCGCGTGTACTTGCGCGATACGCTCATCGCGGGTGGCGGGTGGATATGTTCCCCACCCCGGGTGGGGTGTACTGGCTTTCGGCCGTTAGAAGACGGGCGTTTCTCGCCAGATGCCCCACACGTCGCGGAGCGCGTCGCACATCTCGCCCATCGTCACGTACTCCCGGGACGCGTCGACGATCAGCGGCATCAGGTTCACATCGTCCTTCGCGGCCCCCTCCTTCAGCGCCGCGAGAGCGGCTTCGACCTTTGCACTGTCCCGCTTCGCCCGCGTCGCTTGCACCCGCTCGATCTGTTTTTGCTCGAGCGCCGGGTCGACCCGCAACAGCTCGATCGGCGCCTCTTCCTGGGCTTCGTAGCGGTTGACGCCGACGACGACACGCTGCTTCGCCTCGACCTCGGACTGGTAGCGGAACGACGCGTCGGCGATCTCGCGCTGGAAGAAGTTCTCCTCGATCGCGGGGATGACGCCGCCGAGCTGGCGGATCCGCGCGAAGTAGTCGTAGGCCTCGGCCTCGAGGCGGTTCGTCAGGTCCTCCACGTACCAGGAGCCCCCGAGCGGGTCGATCGTGTTGACGACGCCGGTCTCGTGCGCGATCACCTGCTGCGTCCGCAGCGCGATGCGCACGGCGTTCTCGGTCGGCAGCGCCAGCGCCTCGTCGAACGAGTTCGTGTGCAACGACTGCGTCCCGCCGAGCACCGCGGCCAGGGCCTCGAGCGCGGTTCGCACGATGTTCACCTCGGGCTGCTGCGCCGTCAGTGAGACGCCGGCCGTCTGCGTGTGGAACCGCATCAGCCACGAACGCGGATTCTTCGCGCCGTACGTCTCGCGCAGCTCGCGCGCCCAGATCCGCCGCGCCGCGCGGTACTTCGCGATCTCCTCGAAGAAGTCGAGGTGCGCGTTGAAGAAGAACGAGAGCCGCGGAGCGAAGTCGTCGACGTCCAGCCCGCGCTCGATCGCCGCCTCGACGTACGCGAACCCGTCGGCCAGCGTGAACGCGAGCTCCTGCACCGCGTTCGACCCCGCCTCTCGGATGTGGTACCCGGAGATCGAGATCGGGTGCCAGCGCGGCATCTCCTGCGCGCAGAACTCGATCATGTCCACGACGAGCCGCATCGACGGCTCCGGCGGGAAGATCCACTCCTTCTGCGCGATGTACTCCTTGAGGATGTCCGTCTGGATCGTCCCGCGGAGCTCTGCGCGCGGCACGCCCTGCTGCTCGCCGACACAGACGTAGAACGCGAGCAGCATCGCGGCCGGGCGAGTTGATCGTCATCGAGGTCGAGACCTCGCCCGAGCGGGATCCCGTCGAAGAGCGTCTCCATGTCCGCGAGCGAGTCGATCGCCACGCCCTCGCGCCCGACCTCGCCGAGCGACCGCTCGTGGTCGGAGTCGTAGCCCATCAGGCTCGGCATGTCGAAGGCAGTCGAGAGGCCCGTCTGCCCGTGCTCTAGCAGGTAGCGGAACCGCTCGTTCGTCTCCTCGGCCGTGCCGAAGCCGGCGAACTGGCGCATCGTCCACAGCTTCCCGCGGTACATCGACGGGTAGACGCCGCGCGTGAACGGATAGACGCCCGGGTAGCCGAGGTCGCGCTCGTAGTCGACCTCGACGCTTTCAGGGGTGTACAGCGGTTCGTTCTCTAGCCCGGAGATGGTGGACGAGAGCTCGTCGGGCCGCTCGGGCGTAGCGTCATAGAGCTCGCGCTTCCACTCGTCCGCGCCGCCTTCCAGACCCTGCTTGTCCTCGGTCGTCGCCATCCACCGAATTCTAGGCGTCGGAGGGATCGGTCAATGGAGGCCACTTGTAGCCGATGGTTTCCGAGCGGCTCATGAGTTTCTTGCGCGCACGTGGCCGAGTACGAATATGCGAAGAAGCCGTTCGACTTTCGTAACCTGATCGACCGCGTCGCCCTTCTTCCCCCACCACGTCTCGTGGCCAAACGAGGGCTAAACCAGACACGGCCCAGTGACTGTCACAGTGACAGTCACTCGGACTTGTCCGGAATGGCCAGATGACGCCGGCGTTTGCGCGGCCGTCAGACGTCGTCACAGGGCGCTCGATTCGGTGCCGCCGATGCGCTCGAGCTCGTCGGCTACTTCGGTCAGCGGGGCGCTCGTGTCGATCTCGTTCGTCGCGCCGGCGCGGAGCAGAGGCTCGGTCTCCTCGAGGTCGTGGACGATCCGCTCGCGCTCGTCGTCCGACTTGCCGAACTCGCTGGACTCCCGCGTGGCGACGCGCTCGAGGATCACGTCCTTCGGAGCGCTCAGGAGGACTACCGCGTCAAATCGTCCATAGAACCGACCCTGGTTGGCGACACACCCCCCGACGAACAGCACTCCCTCCGAGTGCCCGTCGAGGAGCTCGGCGATCCGCTCCTCCCGCCAGAGCGGCTCCGGGCCTGACGCTTCGATCCAGTCGCCGTAGTCCGTGTCGACGACGCGATGCCCGCGACGCTCAAGCTCGACGAGCACCGCCGACTTCCCGGTCCCGGACATCCCGGTCACGAGGACAGCCGACAAATCAGCGGCCGGCCGCGCCTTTTGGATCACTCGAAACGCCGAGGTGGCCCGCGACGAACCACGCGACGAACGCTAGGAGGAGGCTCCAGGCTTCCAGAGCGGTTCGTCGCCGCCGGAGTTGGCCGTCCGGGCGAGGATGAAGAGCAGGTCGGAGAGGCGGTTCAGGTACACGAGCGCGAGTTGGTTGATGTCCATCTGCTCTGCTGCCTCGAGCGCCTCACGCTCCGCGCGGCGGCAGACCGCGCGCGCGACGTGCAGCCGTGCAGCGGCCTCCGAGCCGCCCGGCAGGACGAAGCTCGTCAGGTCCGGCAGGTCGGCGTTGAACCGGTCGCAGTCGTGCTCGATCGAGCTGATCAGCTCGTCGGTGATCCTGAGTCGATCGGTGACGCCGAACGGGACGGAGAGATCCGCGCCGAGGTCGAAGAGCTCGTTCTGGACGCGCGCCAGCACGTCGCGCATGCCCTGCGGGAGCTCGGCGGAGAGCACGAGGCCGATGTGCGAGTTCAGCTCGTCGACCGCGCCGAACGCCGCGATGCGGCAGTCGACCTTGGGCACGCGCGTCCCGTCCCCGAGACTGGTCTCGCCCCGGTCGCCCCCGCCGGTGTAGATGCGAGTGAGCCGAACCGGCTCGTCACGTTCCCGAGGCACGGTCATAGATTACGACGGGTGGAGATCAGACCTGCGCGGGAGGAAGAGCTCGAGCCGCTGACGCGTCTGTTCATCCGGGCGCGGAACAGGATCGAGTACCTACCGCGGGTGCCCGACGAGGCGGCGGTGCCGATCGCGGCGCGGATCCGCGAACATGAGGAGGTCTGGGTCGCGGAGGAGGACGGACGGCTGCTCGGCTTCATCGGGATCGAGCACTCGACGAATATCGGCGCGCCGGTCCTGGAGAAGATCTACGTCGATCCCGCCGAGCAGAACCGAGGCGTCGGCACGGCGCTCCTCCAGAAGGCGATCGAGCTCCGGCCCGACGAGCTCTATCTCTGGGTCTTCCAGAAGAACCCGGCGCGCCGTCTGTACGAGCGCAGCGGCTTCGAGCTCGTGAAGCTCACCGACGGGGCCGAGAACATGGAGCGCGAGCCCGACGCGCTCTACCGCTGGAACGGGAACGTGTGAGTCATGTGCCAGACGTCCGGCTCGCGTTCCTCCATCAGCACCGCCTCGCCGACCTCGAAGTGAGCCGGCAGTAGCCCGGCCAGACGCTCCTCGACCCTGGCGAGCAGCGTGTCGGGATCGTCACCGCCGTCAAGCGTGAGCGACGCGTGCGGCTGCGGGTCGTCAACGGCCCCCCGGTAGGGCGGGAACTCCGGAAACAGCTCCCACAGCGCGCGCATCGTCGCCCGCAGTTGGCCCTCGGGCTCCGGCACGCCGTAGACGGCGCCGCCATCGGGCCACTGCGCGACCCGGGCGATGTCGAAGCTCAACGGATGTCTCGACGCGAAGAAGTCCCGGGCCATCTTCAGATAGTCGTCGTCGAGCTCGTCGCTGGGCGCGAACGGATAGAGGAGCGTCAACGAGAGCGGGATGTGCTCGTCGATCCGCTCCGGATAGAGCTCGTCGTGCGCCTTCGCCAGCTCGGGCGCCTGGTCGTCCAGGAACAGCATGATCGCGGTGTCCATCAGCCTTGCGCGAGCGCGCGCTGCTGGAGCCCGAGGATCGAGCGGGCGATGACGAGCCGCTGGATCTCGCTCGTGCCCTCGTAGATCTCGGTGATCTTCGCGTCCCGGTAGTAGCGCTCCACGGGGAACTCCTTCGTGTAGCCGTAGCCGCCGAGCACCTGGATCGCCTCGCCGGTCACGCGCCGCGCGGTCTCGGACGCGAACAGCTTGGCCTTCGCTCCCTCCTCGGTGTGTGACAGCCCCTGCTCCTTGCGCCAGGCGGCGCGATAGACGAGCAGGCGAGAGGCGTCGATCTCGGTGGCCATGTCTGCGAGCTTCCACTGGATGGCCTGGAACTCCGCGATCGCCTTGCCGAACTGCTTGCGCTCGAGCGCGTAGCTCCGCGCGAAATCGTAAGCCGCCTGCGCGATGCCGAGCGCCTGGGCGCCGATGCCGATCCGGCCGCCGTCGAGCGTCGCCATCGCGACCGTGAACCCCTTGCCCTCTTCGTGCAGCAGCCGGTCCGAGCCGACCTCGGCGCCCTCGACCGCGATCGAGTTCGTGACCGACGAGTTGAGCCCGAGCTTCTCCTCCTGGCCGGTGATGCGGATGTGCTCGGAGTCGAGGATGAACGCGCTCACACCGCGCGCCCCCGGAGTGGAGGGATCGGTGCGGGCGAATAGCAGGAAGGTGCCCGCGTGCGCGGCAGTCGAGATGAACTGCTTCGTCCCGGTGATGCGCCAGCCGTCGCCGTTCTGCTCGGCGGCAGTGCGCAGCGAGCCCGCGTCCGACCCCGCCTCGGCCTCGGTCAGCGCGAACGCCCCGATCAGCTCACCCCGCGCGAGCGGCGGGACGAACCGCGACCGCTGCTCGTCCGTGCCGAAGCGCAGGATCGGAAGAGTCACGGCGCTGGTGTGCACGCCGACCGTCACCCCGACGCCTGCGTCGGCCCGCGATAGCTCCTCGAGGACGAGGATGTACGAGAGGAAGTCCGCTCCCGCACCGCCGTACTCCTCGGGAACGCAGGCCCCCATCAGCCCCAGCTCGGCCAGCTTGCCGAAGACCTCCTTCGGGAAGCGGTGCTCGCGATCCCACTCGGCCGCGTGCGGCTCGATCTCCGCCTCGGCGAAGTCGCGCGCGAGGGTCTGGATCTCCCGCTGCTCTTTGCTGAGCTCGAAGTCCACTACGAGTAAGAGTAGAAGCCTTCGCCCGACTTACGGCCAAGCCGCCCCGCAGCGACGTGCTCGCGGAGCAGCGGGCACGGCTCGAAGCGCTCCTCGCCCAGCCCGTCGCGGATCACCTCCATGATCGCCACGCACGTGTCGAGCCCGATCAGGTCGGCGAGCGCGAGCGGCCCCATCGGATGGGCGAACCCGAGCTTCGCGATCGTGTCGATCGCCTCCGGCTCGGCGACGCCCTCGTGAAGCGCCCAGACGGCCTCGTTGATGAACGGCATCAGGATCCGGTTCGAAACGAACCCCGGAAAGTCGTTTGCGACCGCGGGCGTCTTGCCGAGCTCGCTCGCGAGTGCGGTAATCGCCTCGGCGGTCTCGTCCGAGGTCTCCTTGCCGCGCACGACCTCGACGAGCGACATCATCGGAACGGGATTGAAGAAGTGCATCCCGATCACGCGGTCGGGGCGACCGGTCGCGGCGGCGAGCGTCGAGATCGGAATCGACGACGTGTTCGAAGCGAGCACCGCCTCGGGGGGAAGCGTCTCGTGAGCCCGGCGGAACACGTCCTCCTTGACCGCCGCATCCTCGATCACCGCCTCGATCATCAGATCGGCCGCGACGATCTCCTCGACGGGCTCGACGCGCCCGAGCACCTCGTCCGGATCAGGCCCGCCCTTCTCGGCGAGCTTGCCGAGGCTGCGACGCATCGTCTCGAGGCCGCGCTCGGCCGCCCCGGGAGCCGCGTCGTAGAGCGAAACGCGTCGGCCGGAGCCCGCGACGACCTGCGCGATGCCGCCGCCCATCTGGCCCGCGCCGACGACGAGAACGTGCTCGAACGCCAGGGTCAGACCTCGATCAGAAGGGCGTCGCCCTGGCCGCCGCCCGAGCAGATCGCCGCCAGCCCGAGACCGCCGCCGTTGCGACGGAGCTCGTGCACCATCGTCCCGACGATGCGCGCGCCCGAGGCGCCGATCGGATGCCCGAGCGCCACGGCCCCGCCGTTCACGTTCACCTTGTCCTCGTCGGCGCCGAGCATCTTGGCCGAGTTGAGCACGACCGAGGAGAACGCCTCGTTCAGCTCGACGCGCTCCACGTCGTCGATCGTCTTCCCGGCCTTCTCGAGCGCGATCGCCCCTGCCTTCGCGGGCGTCCTCGCGAGGTAGGCGAAGTCGTCCGCGACGTAACCCTGGGACACGATCGTGGCCAGCACCTCGAGGCCGTTCCGCTTCGCGTACTCCTCGCTCGTCACCACCACGGCGCCGGCACCGTCGTTCACGCCCGGTGCGTTCCCGGCGGTCGTCGTGCCCTCGGGGTCGAAGACGGGTTTCAGCGAAGACAGCTTCTCGTAGGACGTGTCCCGCCGCGGCCCCTCGTCTATCTCGACCTCGCCGACCGGGACGATCTCGTCCTCGAACCGCCCCTCGTCTATCGCCTCGACCGCGCGCTCGTGCGAGCGCAGCGCCCAGCGATCCTGGTCCTCGCGCGAGATCCCGAGCTCACGGGAGACGAACGACGCCTGCTCGACCATGTGCCGCTGGTCGAAGGTCGACGTCAGTCCGTCGTGCACCATCGAGTCGATGAGCGTGCCGTCACCGAGCCGGTAGCCGAAGCGGCCCTTCTTCAACAGGTACGGCGCGTTCGACATGGACTCCATGCCGCCGGTGACGATCACCTCGTGGTCGCCCGCGCGGATCATCGTGTCCGCGATCTCGACGGCCCGGATCGACGACGCGCAGACCTTGTTGATCGTGTCCGAGCCGATCTCCTTCGGGATGCCCGCTCCGATCGCCGCCTGCCGCGCCGGCGCCTGCCCGACCCCGGCCTGGAGCACCTCGCCCATGATCACGTACTCGACCTGCTCCGGCGCGATCTGCGCGCGCTCGAGGGCGGCCTTGATCGCGATCGCGCCCAGCTCGGGCGCCTCGTAGCCGGCGAGCCCGCCGCCGAGCTTCCCGAACGGCGTGCGGGCGGTCGAGACGATGACCGATCTGCTCATCGCCTTGAGCGTAACAGCGCAGATATGCCCTGCAGGCCGGCCCAACTGGCGTCCGTCGGACCGCCGCGTATCCTGTGGGAGTGGCCACCACCGGCGACGCCGAACGGCTTCGACGGCTTCAGCTCGTCACCGATGCAGCCCTGTCGCATCTGGATCTCGACGACCTGCTCGCCGAGTTGCTGACGCGCATTCGCGAGACGCTCGAGACGGACACTGTGGCGATCCTGCTCCGCGACGAGCTGCGCGACGAGCTGGTCGCCCGCGCCGCTGTCGGAATCGAGGAAGAGGTCGAGCAGGGAGTCCGGATCCCGATCGGCGGCGGGTTCGCAGGCCGCATCGCCGCGGAACGGCACCCGATCGTTCTCGACAACGTCGACCACGCAAACGTCCTCAATCCGCTGCTCCACGAGAAGGGGATCAAGAGCCTGGCCGGGGTGCCACTCGTCTTCGCGAACGACGTGCTCGGGGTGCTCCACGTCGGATCGCTGACCTTCCGGAAGTTCACGAAGGAGGAGGTCGAGCTGCTCGAGATCGTGGCCGACCGCGTCGCGCTGGCGATCGAGCACGCCAGGCTGTTCGACGCGGAGCGCCGGGGCAGGGCTCGCCTCGAACGCGTGCAGAGCGTCGTGGACACGGCGCTCGCCAAGCTCGGCTTCGAGGATCTCGTCGGCGAGCTCCTGGTCCGGATCAGGGAGGTGCTCGATGTGGACACGGCCGCGATCCTGCTGCTCGACGATTCGACGAACGAGCTCGTGGCGCGAGCAGCCGTCGGCCTGGAGGAGGAGGTCGAAGCCGGCGTTCGCATCCCGGTCGGCGGCGGCTTCGCGGGTCGCATCGCCGCCGAGCGCCGGGCGATCGTGCTCGACGACGTCGCCCATGCGGACGTCCTGAACCCGATCCTCCGCGAGAAGGGCATCAAGAGCCTGCTCGGAGTTCCGATGACGATCTCCGACGCCGTGATCGGCGTCATGCACGTCGGCACGCTCCAGCCCCGCTTCTTCACTGCGGACGACCAGGAGCTCCTGGAGTTGGTCGCCTCGCGAGCCGCGGTCGCGATCGAGCGGGCGAGGATCCATGACGAGGTCGTCCGGCTCGACCAGATGAAGGTGAACTTCGTCGCGATCGCGTCGCACGAGCTCCGCACGCCGGCTACCTCCATCTACGGGATCGCGGCGACGATCAAGCAGCGTCGCGGCGCCCTCTCCGATGAGGAGCGGCTCGAGCTCGACACAGCCCTGTGGGATCAGGCAGGCCGACTGCGCAACCTGATCGAGCAGCTGCTCGACCTCTCCCGCCTCGACGCCCGGGCGATCCTGATCGAGCCGGAGCCGCTCGGGCTCCATGCCGTGCTCGAGCGGATCGCGGCCGAGGCGGCGCCGGGGACGGAGGTCCGGATCGAGGTGCCCGAGGACCTGAAGGTGGACGCGGATCGTCTCCGCGCTGGAGCGGATCTTCGGGAACCTCGTCGCGAACGCCGCGAGTTACGGCGAGCCGCCCGTGGTCGTTCGCGTCGAGCCGCGCGACACGTATTTCCGGTTGAGCGTCCAGGACGAGGGCGAGGGCGACCCGGAGGAGCTCGTCCCCATCATCTTCGAGCGATTCGAGCGCGGAGGATCGGCCGGCGAGGGCACCGGCCTCGGGCTCTCGATCGCACAGGCGTACGCCCGGGCACACGGGGGCGACCTCGTCTATGACGCAACGAGCGGCGGCGGAGCGCGGTTCGAGCTGATCCTGCCCCGCTCGTAGCCTCTTGTATCTCCTGCTACGTTGGAATTAGAGATGGACTATCTCGCCGCAGTCGGTGACCCGGAGCTTCGTGAGGCTCTGCTCTACGCGCGTGGCCAGGCTGCTCCGGTGACGGCCGACGACCTCGCCAGCGCGAAGGGCGTGCACCGCAATGTTGCCCGCTCGCGCCGTGGAGCGGCTCGTCGCCTCCGGCCTGCTGGCTACTGCGTACGAGCGGCGCACGGGCAGGTCGGGACCCGGCGCGGGCCGTCCAGCGAAGACGTACTCCGTCGTTTCGCAGCTGGAGTCGATCGAGTTTCCCACGAGCCACTTCGAGTCGTTGACCGCGCTGCTCGTGGACGCGCTCGCGGCTCGCGGGGGCCGGAAACAGCTGCGCCAGCTCGGCGTCGCGTTCGGCCGCGAGCTGGGCCAAGCTGCAGGCCTTCGCCCCGTCAAGAAGCTCGAGGCGGGCTTCGAGAACCTGTGCCAGGCCGTTCGCAGCCTGGGCTACCAGGCGTCCGTCGAGCAAGTGGAGCCCAACGCGGCCGTCATCGCGACCCCGACGTGCCCGTTGCGGCCGCTCGTCCGCGCGCGGGAGGAGGCCGTGGAGATCGATCGCGGAATGTGGGCCGGGCTCGCCAGCTGCGCCCTTTCCGGCGTCGACGTGAGCCGGGTCCGCTGCGAGACGAGGGACTGCTTCGACGACCACGCCTCGTGCAAGGTGCGGCTCGAGCTGACGTAACGTTTCTAAAAACATGCCTGTGGTATAAAGATTCCATGGGCGAGATCGTCATCGTCGGCGGAGGCCTGACCGCAGCGCGGGTGGCAGAGAGCTACCGCGAGTCCGGAGGCAGCGACCGGGTCACCTTGCTCGCCTCCGAGGAGCACCCGCCCTACCATCGCCATCGCCCGCCGCTCACCAAGCGGCTGCTCCGTGGTGAGGTCGAGCCGTCCGAAACGCTCGTCGCAACGCCCGACGACTTCCGCGAGCTCGACGTCGAGCTTCGCCTGGGGACGCCTGCCGCATCGCTCGACCTCGCCTCCCGCACAGTGACGCTCGAGTCCGGGCGGGACGTCGCGTACGAGCGGCTCGTCATTGCGACCGGCGCCGCTCCCCGGAGGCTCCCTGTTCCAGGCGCCGACCTAGACGGCGTCCGCACCCTGCGCACCCTCGACGATTCGCTCGCACTCCGAGAGGCCGCGGACTCGGCTCGCCGGGTCGTCGTCGTCGGCACCGGCTTCATCGGCCTCGAGGTGACCGCCTCGCTGCGAGCACGCGGCGTCGAGGTGACGATCGTCGACGCCGCCACCGCTCCCTTCCAGGCCCTCGGGGCGCCCGACTTCTCGGCGTTCCTCGTCCAGCTCGTAGATCGAGACCACGGGGTCGAGCTACTGCTCGGCGACGGAATCGAGGGTTTCTTCGGCAACGGCAAGGTCGAGGCCGTTCGGACCGCTTCCGGCCGCGACGTCGAGGCGGATCTCGTCGTCGTCGGCGTCGGAGTCGCACCGTCCACCACCTGGCTCGAGGGCAGCGGTCTCGAGCTCGACAACGCGCTGCTCGCCGATTCCCGCCTCCAGCCTCGGCCGAGGACGTCTTCGCCGCGGGGGACGTCGCCAACCTCGACCAGGACCCGATCTTCAGGCGCCGGCGCCGCATCGAGGAACCCCTGGTCGAACGCCGACTACCAGGGGCGCCTCCTCGGGAAGGTGCTCGCGGGCGAGAACGTTTCCTACGACCGCGTGTCTGCCTTCTTCACCGAGCTCTTCGTACCGGCCACCGCTTCTTCGGGGACAGCGAGGGCGCGGGCCGGCAGGAGCTCGAAGGGAGCTTCGCCGACGGGCGCGCGGTCGTGCGCTACTTCGACGGCAACCGCCTCCGCGCCGCGCTCGCCACCGGGCTTGCGGACGAGGAACAGGAGGAGCTCGAAGACGGGATTCGGCAGGACGCGACCGGGCTCCGAAGCGAGGCAGCGTGAGCACCGTCGACTTCGGCGGGCTCAGCGGCGTCATACCTCGCCGCACGTGATGACGCCTCTGCGCGACGAGTGTCGGGCTCGCGGCGCGCGCGGCCTGATGCCGCCGGCCGACCAGGCGTCGTCGTGGACGTTGGCACCGGGTCGGGGCGATCGCGCTCGCTCTGGCGCAGTCGGCGCCGAACGCAAGGATCTGGGCGACCGACGTCAGCGACGCGGCCGTCGAGCTCGCGGCGCTGAATGCCCGGCGCGCGGGTCTCGTCGACCGAATCGCAGTCCGCCGGCGTGGAGATTTGCTCGACCCGTTTCCGGGAATCGCAGACGTGATCGGCGCGCAACCTCCCCTACCTACCGATGGGTGAGCAAGCCGAGCATCCGAGATCCCCCAGGAACCGGTCGGCGCGGTGTTCGCCGACGGCGACGGGCTCGGGATCGTCCGCCTGGTCGCCGCCGCGCGCCGGCGCCTCGCTCCCGACGGCTTGCTTGCGCTCCAGGTACGCGGGCGGATCCACGCTGCGCATGCGGCGGAGCTGCACACGCTCGACCAGGTGCTCGCGGTCGCGGCGTGAGACTCCTCGACGAGTTCCGGTCCCGGCCGCTCGAGCTTGAACGTCTCCCGGCCGAGGTTGCGCTCGAGCGCTCACGTGCGTTCCTCGCGCTCATGCAGACGAGGCGCTCGATCCGGCACTTCTCGCCTGACCCCGTCGAGCCCGAGCTGATCGAGAATGCAATCCACCGCCGGCACGGCGCCTTCGGGTGCGAACCAGCAACCGTGGACGTTCGTCGTCGTTACGAGCGAGCACA
>CAVTQI010000004.1:0-181841 GCA_963736835.1 uncultured Actinomycetes bacterium | reverse complement strand
AGTCTCGGCACGTGTAGCAGCTGCCCGTGCGGATCATGCGGCCGCCGCACCTGGCGCACTCGACTGCGTCCTCGAAGGCATTGAAGAGCGCGGTCTGGCCAGGCGGCGGGGCTTCGGCCGGCTCCGCCGCGACCTCCGTGCCCGTGTCCTTGTACCGCTGGGCTAGCCGGGCCTTCACCTCCGGCGAGAGGATCCCGATCTCCTCCTGCTGGTCGGCGGTCAGGAACTTCTTGCCCATCCAGCGGAACACGTAGTCGACGATCGACTTCGCGATCCGGATGTCCGCGTCGTTCGTCTGGCCGCTCGGCTCGAAGCGCATATGGGCGAACTTCGAGACGTAGACCTCGAGCGGCACGCCGTACTGGAGGCCCAGCGAGACCGAGATCATGAACGAGTTCATGAGGCCGGCCAGCGTCGTGCCCTCCTTGGCGATGTCGACGAAGATGTCGCCGGGCGTCCCGTCCTCGTAGAGGCCGACGTGGATGTAGCCCTCGTAGTCGCCGACGCGGAACTTGCGGCCGACCTCGACGCGGTCTTCCGGCAGCCGGCGGCGCTGCGTCAGCGGCACCGGCGGCGCGGCGACACCGGTCACGTTCTCGATCGCGGCCTGGCGCTTCGACGACAGCGGCTGCGCGACCTTGCAGTTGTCGCGGTAGATCGCGATCGCCTTCACGCCGAGCTTCCACGCGTCGGTGTAGAGACCGGCCACGTCCTCGACGGTCGCGTCCTCGGGCATGTTCACCGTCTTCGAGATCGCGCCCGAGATGAACGGCTGGACGGCGCCCATCATCTTCACGTGGCCCATGTAGTGGATCGCGCGCTCGCCGACGGCGCAGTCGAAGACCGGGTAGTGCTCCTTCTTCATGTGCGGAGCTCCGATCACCGAGTTCTTCTCGTCGACGTAGGCCTCGATGTCCGAGACCTCGTTCGGCGCGTAGCCGAGCCGCTCGAGCGCGGCCTTCACCGTCTGGTTGACGATCGTGATCTCGCCGCCGCCGACGAGCTTCTTCGACTTGACGAGCGAGAAGTCGGGCTCGACCCCGGTCGTGTCGCAATCCATCATGAAGCTGATCGTCCCGGTCGGCGCGAGCACGGTCGCCTGCGCGTTCCGGTAGCCGTGCACCTCGCCCAAATTCAGCGCCTCGTCCCACGCGCGCCGGGCCGCCGACAGGAGATCGGCCGGAACCGCGTCGGAGTTCTCGATGTTCCCGACCGCGGCGCGGTGCTGCGCCATGACGCCGATCATCGCGGCGGCGTTCGGCCGGTAGCCCGCGAACGGGCCCATGCGCCCGGCGATCTCGGACGACTTGCGATACGCGCGCCCGGTCATCAGCGCCGTGATCGCGGCCGCGTACGCGCGACCCTCGTCCGAGTCGTACGGGAGCCCGCGCGCCATCAGCAGCGCGCCGAGGTTCGCGTAGCCGAGGCCGAGCTGCCGGAACGCCTTCGCGTTGCGCTCGATCTCGGGCGTCGGATACGAGGAGTAGCCGACGAGGATCTCCTGCGCGAGGAACATGACGTCGACGGTGTGCTCGAACGCCTCGACGTCGAGGTCGCCGTCCTCGCGGCGGTACTTGAGCAGGTTGATCGACGCGAGGTTGCAGGCCGAGTCGTCGATCGACATGTACTCCGAGCACGGGTTCGACGCGTTGATGCGGCCCGTGTTCGGGAGCGTGTGCCACTGGTTGATCGTCGTGTCGTACTGGACGCCCGGGTCGGCGCACTTCCAGGCCGCCTCGGCCATGTCCCGCAGGAGCTTCTTCGCGGGCATCGTGTCGACGACGGCCCCGTCGGTGCGCGCCGTCAGGTTCCAGTCGGAGCCCGCCTCGGCCGCCTGCATGAACGCGTCGGTGACGCGCACCGAGTTGTTCGCGTTCTGGTACTGGATCGAGGCCCAGTCGGGCGAGTCGAGCGACATGTCGTAGCCGGCCGCCTCGAGGACGCGCGCCTTCTCCTCCTCGTGCGCCTTGCACCAGATGAACTCCTCGACGTCCGGATGGTCGATGTCGAGGACGACCATCTTCGCCGCGCGCCGCGTCTTGCCGCCCGACTTGATCGTGCCGGCCGACGCGTCGGCGCCGCGCATGAAGCTCACCGGGCCGGACGCGTAGCCGCCCTTGGAGAGCTGCTCCTGCGAGGAGCGAAGCCTGGAGAGGTTGACGCCCGAGCCCGAGCCGCCGCGGAAGATGACGCCCTCACGGCGGATCCAGTCGAGGATCGAGTCCATCGAGTCGTCGATCGAGAGGATGAAGCAGGCGCTGCACTGCGGCTTCTCCTCGAAGCCGACGTTGAACCAGACCGGCGAGTTGAAGGCCGCGTACTGGTTGACCAGGATCGCCTTCAGCTCGGCCTCGAAGGTCAGCGCGTCGTCCTCGTCGGCGAAGTAGCCGCCCTCGCGGCCCCACGTGCCGACGGTGGCGACGATGCGGCCGATCATCTGCTTCACGCTCGACTCGCGGTCGGGCGAGCCCATGCGGCCGCGGAAGTACTTCTGCGCGACGATGTTCGTGGCCGTCTGCGACCAGAACTTCGGGAACTCGACGCCCTTCTGCTCGAAGACCGGCTTGTCCTTGCCGGGGATCAGCGCGTCGCGGAGCTCCCACTCGACCTCCTCGAACGGATCGCGCCCGGGGATCGTGAAGAAGCGCTTGAGCGCGACGTTCTGCGCCGCGTCGACGACCTCGTTCACGACGTCGTCGAGGGCTGTGTCAGCAGTCTGGGCTTGCTTCGCGGACGCCATTCCAACCTCCTGGTCGTAGCGTAGTGATTAGCGCCCAGGCGGCGGAACGGCCGTCGTCGAGCGGACCTGCGAGGTTAGGAGTTGTGTCGGACGGATTGGGAAAAGCCCGCTAGGAAGGGACTTTTCGGGCTTTGACGCGCTTCGTGACGAGGCCTGCGCCACCGGCCGTCATGAGGATCAGCGAGAGGCCGGCGAGGATCAGGAGCGGAAGCGGCATCGAGTCTGCGTTCGTCGGGCTGAGGCTGTCGATCGCCTGGTTGTAGAGCCCGCTCTGGGGGTCGCGGTTCTGGCTCTGATCAGGCGAGCCTCCGCGCCCGGTCAGGAAGCGACTGTTGCGGCGGGCGGCCTGCTGGCGGGCGGCGAGGATGTCCTCCTCGATGCTGCTGTACTGGCGCAGGTCGTTTGGCACGTGCGCGATTGCCTGGCGGTAGCAGTGCAGCGGATAGGTCGCCGGGACGCGGTCGTTCTTGACCCAGTCGTTGATCACCTGGCGCCAGCACGCGGTCTGAGCCGCGGCCGGGGCTGTGCCAAAGGCAAGCGTCGCCGCACCAAGGGCGGCGACGACGAGCACGCAGACGGCGGTTGCGCGGGCTAGTCGGATGTCCACGAGCCTACCTGCTAGGGGTCGGAAGCATTGGCCATGAGTCTCTAGGACGGGATTGATGCCCCGGTAAGCCTGTTGTTAAGCCTTTGTAAGCGGATTCCTACCCGGTTCGAAGCGGGTCGCGAGTCCCTATCCTCCGCCGGTGGTGGCCGCTCCCCGCCGTCAACGCGCGTGACCGCCCGGGCTCTGGTCGCGGCGGCCGCCGTGCTGCTCGGGGCGGCGCTCCTCTTCGGCGGGGGATCGGGGGACGGCCGTGTGGCCTGGATCGGCGGCGCCGCGCTCGTCGGCGCGGGACTGCTGTGCGGCGCGGCGCTCTGGGGGAAGCTGCCCCTGCCGGCGATCGGGCGCGAGGGCGTGGCGTTCGCGCTGCTCGCCACGGGGTTCCTGGTCTGGACTGGCGTCACGATCCTGTGGTCGATCCTGCCCGACCGGTCGTGGGACTACTTCAACCGCGGGCTCACCTACCTCGTGTTCGCGGTGCTCGGGGCGTTCGTCGGGGCGCTCCTCGCGCCTCGGTTCGCCGCCTGGACGCTCGGCGGGCTCGTCGCGCTGACGTGCGTGTGGGCACTGGCCGGGAAGGTCGTGCCGGCGTTGTACGGCGACTACGGACGGCTGGCGCGGCTTCGATCTCCCGTCGGGTACTGGAACGCGCTCGCGCTCGTGGCGGTGTTCGGAATTCCGATCGCGCTGTGGGCGGCGACCCGGGGCCGGCGGCCGGAGCGTGCGGGCGCCGTCGTGGGGCTGTACGTGCTGCTGCTGGCGCTGCTCCTCACGTACTCGCGCGGGGGGATCCTGTCGGCGCTCGTCGCGCTCGCGATCTGGTTCGCCCTGACTCGCGACCGGTTCGACGGCGTGCTGGCGTTCGTCGCCGCCGGCGCCCCGGCCGCGCTCGTGTTCGGAGTCGCGCTGCTCCTGCCCGGGATCACCGAGGACGCGCAGCCGCACAGCGTCCGGGTGCACGACGGGCTCGTCTTCGCGCCGGCGGTCCTGCTCGGTGGGGGCGGCCGCCTTTGCGCTCGCGTACTTCGTGCGCTACCGGCCGGGCCCGGAGCGCGAACGGCTCCTGTTGCGCGTGGCTCTGGGCGTGGCGATCGCGTGCGTTGCGGTCGGGGGCGCCGTGGTCGCGGCGAGTGGAAATCCGTTCGGAGCGCAGACCGAGGTCGCCCAGGGGCCGAGCCGGCTCGCCGAGGGCAGCCTCAACAACCGCTGGGAATGGTGGAAGGAGGCGTGGCACGGCTGGGTGGGCGATCCGCTCGGCGGGACCGGCGCGGGGTCGTTCGAGCTCGTCCACCGGAAGTTCCGCGACTCGAGCGTGGACGTCCGCGAGCCGCACGACCTGCCGCTGCAGTTCGCGTCCGAGACGGGTCTCGTGGGGCTGCTCCTGTGGGGAGGGGCGATCGCGGCGGCGCTGCTCGGAGCGTGGCGTGCTCTGGGGCGGCTCCGCGGCGACGACCGTGAAGCGGCGCTTGCGTTGGGCATCGCCCTGCCCGCGTTCCTCGTCCACGGGCTGCTCGACTACGACTGGGACTTCGTCGCGCTGTGCGCGGTCGTCTTCTTCGTGACCGGCTTCCTGCTCGCGACCGGTCGCGAGCCGATTCGCATGGGCCGCGAGTACGCATGGGTCGCGGTCGTTGCGCTCGTGACGTGGGCCGGGCTCTACTCGATCGCGGCGCCGCGGATCGCCGACCGCCAGGTCAACGAGGCCTACTCGCAGATCGAGAACGGCTCGTCCGACGCGGCCGAGACCGCGAAGAGCGCGCACTCGCTGAACCCGCTCGCGATCGAGCCGCTCGTGGCCTGGGCTGCGGCGGAGGAGACGTCCGGACGGCTCGTTCCCGCGCGCAGGCTCTATGTTCGCGCGATCGACCTCCAGCCTCTGAACTGGCAGACCTGGTACGAGCTCGCGCTGTTCGACAAGCAGGTGCTCGGCGATAAGGCCGCGGCGCGGCGCGAGCTCCGCCGGGCGAACGAGCTCGACCCGCACGGATGTGCGCCGCTTCGCGCACTGGGACGGCCTTGCGACGACTGAGCCGCTGGAGCGAGGCCGGAAACGCGGCGCTCGCGGCGGGGCTCTCCTTCTTCTTCGGCGCGCTCGTGCTCAAGCCGTGGAAGGGCGCGCTGGACGTGCCGTACCTCTACATCGGCGACGGGAATCTCTACCAGGCCTCGATCAAGGGCGTCCTCGACCACGGCTGGTACTGGCACAACTCGAGCCTGGGCGCGCCGGGGCAGGCGCAGCTCTTCGACTTTCCGTCGCTCGGCGGGGATCCGCTGAACGTCTTGATCTTCAAGTTCATCGGGCTCTTCACCTCGGACTCCGGGGTCGTGATCAACGTCTTCTTCCTGCTGACGTTTCCGCTGGTCGGTCTGGCGGCGTACCTCGTCCTGCGGACGGCTGACGCTCTCGCCGCCCGTCGCGATCGTGTGCTCGATCCTCTACGCGCTGTTGCCGTACCACTTCCTGCGGGGCGAGGGGCATTTGCTGCTGTCGGCGTACTACGCGGTGCCGCTGGGAGCGTGGCTGGTGCTCTCGGTGCTCGCGGACCGGCCGCTCTTCGGGGCCCGGCGCGCAGCTCTGGTGACGGTCGCGCTGTGCGCGGTGATCGCGTTCGCCTCGGCCTCGTACTACTACTCCGCGTTCACCGTGGTGCTCGTCGCGGTTGCGGCGGTGCTGCGCGCGGCGGCGACGCGGAACTGGCGGCCGCTCGTGCACGGGGGAGGGGTGGTGGGCGTGATCGTGGCGCTGTCCCTCCTCACGCTCGTGCCGTCGTTCGTCTACTGGGCCGCGAACGGGACGAATCCGAGCGTCGCGCACCGGGGCGCGTACGAGTCGGAGCTGTACGCGTTGAAGTTCGCGCAGCTCGTGCTGCCGATCGAGCATCACCGGATCGGGGCGCTGGGGAGCGCGCGCGAGAAGTACGACAACTGGTTTCCGCGGACCGAGGCGTCGGTGGACACGCCGCTGGGGATCGTCGCGTCGCTCGGCTTCGTCGGGCTGCTCGGTTTGTGCCTGCTGCAGCTCGTTTCTCCCGGGCGCCGGCTCGCTTCGTCGTTGTACGGGAACGCGGCTCTGGCGGCGCTGCTCGCGCTCCTCTTTGCGTGGGTCGGCGGGCTTGCGATCTTCGTGGCGGTGATCCAGCCGCAGATCCGGTCCTGGAACCGGCTCTCGGTCTTCATCGGGTTCTTCGCGTTGCTCGCCGTCGGCCTCGTCCTCGATCGTCTCGTCGGCCGGCTGCGGCCGCGGCGGTGGGGCGCGTTGCTCGGGGCCGGGCTCGTGGTCGGCGTCCTGACCGTGGGCGTGCTCGACCAGACGAGCTCGATCTACGAGCCGCCGTACGACTCCCTGGCGGCGAGCTATCGCAGCGACGACGACCTGGTGGAGGCGATCGAGGAACGGCTGCCCTCGGGGGCGATGGTCTTCCAGCTGCCGTACTCCCGGTTCCCGGAGGCCCCGCCGATCTTTCGGATGGCGGACTACGACCTCATGCGCGGCTACCTGCACTCGCACGACCTGCGGTGGTCGTACGGCCACACGAAAGGGCGCGGCGACGATCCGAACGTCCCGATCTCGACCGAGAAGGTGCCGGACATGGTTCGCGACCTGAAGGCGTCCGGGTTCGCGGGGGTGTACATCGACCGCTTCGCGTACACGGACGGAGCCGCTGCACTGGAGAAGGAGCTGGCGGACGCGACGGGCGCCGCCCCCCTGGTCAGCCGGGACGGCCGCCTCTCCTTCTTCGAGCTCCCCCGCTAATCGGACACGTCCAGTGCCAGGTACCCAACATGTCTGGTTGGGCTAGGTGCTGCGACGACGACGAGCTCTGACGCCGTCGGTGTGGGCGAATCGGCTTGCGGTCACCGCTAGCCAGCCGCAGGTCCGGTGCCAGGCACCCGACATGGCTGGTTGGGCTAGGTGCCGAGGACGATGACCAGGTGGGCGCCGTGGAGCTCGCGGACGGTGATGCCGTCGAGCGGGCCGACGAGCGGGATGCCTTCGTCGGCCGCGAGCCGCTTCGCTTCGGGACGCCTCCCCGGTCGGTAGAGAACGACGCTCTGCCCGTAGCTCCGGGCGGCGTTGCCGGTGCCCGAAACTTTGTACCCGCGCGCGAGGAGCGAGTCGGATTCTGCGGCCGCGGCTCCGGCGATCCCGTTGCCGTTCAGGACGAGCACCCTCGTCTGCGTGCGCGAGAGCGTCGGGCGCTTCGGCTCGGCGCGGCCGACTGCGTGCTTCTTCGGCGCCCGGCTCTTCGCGTCAGCGGACGACGACTTCGAGAGCACTCCGCCGAACACGATCAGGAGCAGCAGGAGCTGGAACGCGGCGATGCCCGCAAGGACGAGCATCGCGGTGCGCCACCGAGGTCGCGGGACGGCTGGGGCCGAGATCTCCACGGGACGGACCGGATTCGGCCCGCCCTGCGCCGTTCCTGCTAGCCCTTGAAGAACTCCCAGGTCTCGCGGAGCCCGTCCTCGAGGCTCCTCTCGGGCCGCCAGCCGAGCTCGTCCACCGCGCGCGCGGGATCGAGCACGCTGCGCTGCAGCTCTCCAGGGCGAGCCTCGACGAACTCCGCCTCGATGCTGGTGCCCGCGGTCCGCTGACACACCTCGAGCAGCTCGACGACCGACGTCCCGCGCCCGGTCCCGACGTTGAAGACCCCGCCGTCGTGCCCGCCGGCCGCAAGCGTCGCGCGCATGACGTCTCCCACGTACACGTAGTCCCGCGTCGCCGAGCCGTCGCCGAAGATCTTCGGCCGGCCGCCCTCGCGCAGCTTGTTGAAGAAGATCGCCACGACCCCGGCCTCGCCGTGCGGGATCCTGGCGCGGCCCGTACACGTTCCCGTAGCGCAGCGAGACGTGCCGCGTCCCGTGCAGCCGGTTGAACGTCGCCAGGTACTCCTCCGCGGAGAGCTTCGACGTCCCGTAGGGGGCGATCGGCTGCCGAGGCGCGTCCTCCGAAGCGGGGCGCTCGCACTCGCCGTAGATCGCACCGCCCGTGGAACTGAAGACGACCTGCGTGCCGTGCTCGAGCGCAGCCTGCAGGACGTTGACCGTCCCGAGGACGTTGATGTGCGCGTCGTGCTCCGGCCGGGCGACCGAGACCCGTACGTCGATCTGCGCCGCGAGGTGGTAGCAGACCGTCGGCTTGACGCCCGCGAAGAGCTCGTCCTGCGGCTCGCGCACGTCGCCCTCGACGAAGTCCACGCCTTCTGGGAGATTCTCGCGCTTGCCCGACGAGAGGTCGTCGAGGACCACGACGTCCTCGCCGCGCGCAACGAGCGCCTCCGCGACGTGTGAGCCGATGAACCCCGCTCCTCCGGTGACGAGCACCGCCACACTCGTATCCTAGGTGCGTGTTCGTCACCTTCGAGGGCCTTGACGGCTCGGGCACGACGACCCAGTCCGAGCTCTTGCGGCAGCACCTCGAGGAGTCGGGCCGGGACGTCGTGCTGACCCGCGAGCCCGGCGGGACGGAGCTCGGCGAGCGCGTGCGGGAGCTCGTCCTCGGCGACACGCAGAGCTCGCCGTGGGCCGAGGCGGCGCTCTTCGCGGCAGCCCGGGCCGAGCTCGTGGCGGAGGTCATCCAACCGGCGCTCGAGCGTGGGGCGGACGTCGTCTGCGATCGCTACCTCGACTCGTCGCTCGCGTACCAGGGCATCGCCCGCGGCCTGGGGGTCGAGCGCGTGCTCGCGCTGAACCTCGACGCGATTCGCGGCATCCTTCCCGATGTGACCTTCCTGCTCGTCGTCGACCCGGACGAGGCCAAACGCCGCTCCGGCCCACCCGGCGATCGGATCGAGCGCGAGGGCGACGCGTTCCTGCGCCAGGTCGACGGGGCGTACCGCGAGCTGGCGGCCATGTTCTCGGGCAGGATCGTGACCATCGACTCGTCCAAGCCGGTCGAGGAAGTGGCGAAGGAGGTGCGTGACAAGCTCCCAGGTCTTTCCTGAGCAGGCCGAGGCCCGCCGGCTGCTCGACGCCGCTCTCGCCGAGGGGCCGGCGCACGCGTACCTGTTCCACGGGCCGCCGGGAGTGGGGAAGCGCCGGGCCGCGCTCGGGTTCGCGGGCGCGTTGCTCGGCGACCCGGGCCGGGTCGAGCGTCGCGCCCATCCCGACCTGTATGTGCTCGAGCCGCTCGGCGACCAGATCCGGATCGACGCGATCCGCGAGCTCCGCCGCGACCTCCACATGCGGCCGTTCGAGGCCGACCGCCGCGTCTACCTCGTCTTCGGCGCGCACTCGCTGAACGAGGAGGCCGCCGACGCGCTGCTCAAGGATCTCGAGGAGCCGCCGCCGTATGCGGTCGCGGTGCTCGTCGCGGACGATCTCGGGCCGCTGCCGGACACGATCCGGTCGCGCTGCCAGCTCGTCTCGTTCCGGCGGCTGTCCGACGCGACGGTACGGGACGAGATCGTGGCGCGCTCGCCGGAGCTGTCCGACAACCAGGCGACTGCGCTCGCACGAGTAGCGCGCGGGCGCCTCGACCGGGTCGATCGCCTGCTCGACCCGCAGGCGGCGCGCAGGCGCGAGGCCGTCCTCGAGGTCGCGCGGTCGGTCTACCGCGATCCGGGCTTCGAGCCGCATGACGCGGCGGACGTGATCATGGGCATCGCCGCCGAGCGCGCGGCGGAGGCCAAGGAGCGCGCCCAGGCCGAGAACGAGGAGCTCGACCTGACCGGCCGCGAGAAGGAGCAGCGCACGCGGCGCGCGATGCGCGGGGCCGAACGCGACGAGGTGCTCCTCTGCCTGGAGGAGCTCGAGGCGTGGTACCGCGACCTCGTCGTCGTGGCCGCCGGAGCGGAGACGGCCGCGGCGCACGTCGACCGGCTCGCCGAGCTCCGCGAGGACGCGACCGTCGAACAGCTTCTGGGCGCCGAAGCCGCGGCCGAGGCCGTCCGCGAGACGTGGCGCCTGTTCGAGGAGCTGCAGCTCCAGGCCGGGCTGGCACTCGAGGCGCTCTTCGTCAAGCTCCACCGCGAGCTCGCCGGAGCGCCAGCCCCCGCGTAGCTACTGGGCGTCGAGCTCGTCGAGGATCCGGTCGGCGGGCGCCCAGAACGCGGTCTGGGCGGCCTTGGACGTGTCCATCGGAGCGAAGTGGTTCGCGTTGAAGGAGCCGTGCGACATGACCTGCTCGACCTGGATGTTCTCGCCCGGGAAACCGCCGCGCTGAAGTCGACGGCCGAGGAGCACGGCGCCGGCCGTGCCGACGATCTCGTCGCGGTCGCCGACGAGGATCACGAGCTGCGTGAAGTGCGGGACCTGCCCGAGGTCGATCAGGTTCTTCTGGTTCCCGTACGGCGCCGGGAAGACGCTCATGATCCAGTCCGGAGGGGGCACGCCGTTTCGCCCGGCGGCGGCTGCGTACTCGACCGCGATCGCCCCGCCGCGCGAGTAGCCGATCGCGAGCACCGGGAGGCCCTTCACGTCGACCTTCTTCTCGGCCGCCTTGACGCCGTCGACGATGAAGTGCATCGGGTCGGCCTCGTACGCCATCTCGTAGCGCGGATAGACGACGATGCTGCCGCGCTTTACGAGGTGGTTGATCCACGGCAGGTGGTTCTCGGGCGTCGCCTCCTTCGGGCCGCCCTGGCCGTGGAAGTAGACGACGACGTCCTTCGGCTTGCCCGCGGGCCGGTAGAGCCAGACGCCCGAGGAGCCTTTGCCGATCGGGCCTTCCGAGGTCGCCTTGCTGAGCTCGTCGCTCTTGCCTCCGCAGCCGGCTAGCGCGACTGTGAGGGCGAGGACGAGTAGGCCGGGGCCGAGCCTCATTACTCACTCGGACGCCGCATCGGCCAACGGGTTAGTGCAAGAGAAAGGGCCAGACCCCACGAGGGTGACTGGCCCTATTGCGTCTCCATGCCCTCGATCGCCCTAAAACACGTAGAGCACGAGCAGGACGATCAGGATGATCAGCAGGACTGTTCCGATTCCGATGTACATGTCCCACCTCCTCTCGGGTGCTGCAATTCATTTCCGAGGAGGCCGCGGGCCAAACATCGCGTCTCCTGCAACAAGGGACTGTCCCTATGAGGGACTGTCCCTCTGAGGGACAGTCCCTAGTTCGAGGCGAGCGCTTCGTCGAGCTTCTGGAGGCCTTCGTCGAGCTCTTCGCGCGTGATCGTCAGCGGCGGTGCGACGATGATCACGTTCCAGTGCGTCATCAGATAGAGGCCGTTCTCAAGCGCGGCCTTCGCGATCTTCGCCATCGGGGCGAATGCCTCGCCCGACGCGTTGAAGGGCACGAGCGGCTCGCGCGTCTCGCGGTCCTTGACGAGCTCGACGCCGTAGAACAGGCCCAACCCCCGCACCTCGCCGATCGACTCGTGCTTGTCCGCCAGCGCGGCCAGCCCATCGCCCAAGACTTCGCCCATCTCGGCTGCGTTCTCGACGATGCCCTCCTCGCGGAACGCCTCGATCGAAGCGACGCCCGCCGCGCACGCGAGCGGATGCCCCGAGTACGTGAGCCCGCCCGCGAAGTACTTGTCCCGTACCCAGTCGGCGATCTGCTCGGAGATCGTCATCGCCCCCAGCGGCACGTAGCCCGAGTTGATCCCCTTGGCCAGCGTGATGATGTCCGGGACGACGTCCCAGTTCTCGCAGGCGAACCACTTGCCCGTGCGGCCGAAGCCGGCCATGACCTCGTCGAGGATGAGCAGGATCCCGTGCCGGTCGCACACCTCGCGCACCGCCTGCAGGTAGCCGGGCGGCGGCGGGATGACGCCGTTCGTGCCGGTGACCGTCTCCATGATCACGGCGGCCACGTTTTCCGGGCCCTCGTACATGAGGATCTCCTCGAGGTGCGGCGCGCCCGTGCAGACGGGGCACGGATCAGGATGCCCCGCCGGGCAGCGGTACGTGTACGGGTCGAGAAGACGGACGAAACCGGGAACGCCCGGCTCGGCTGGCCAGCGGCGCGGGTCGCCGGTCGCGGACACGGCTCCCGCGGTCGCGCCGTGGTACGAGCGGTAGCGCGCGACGATCTTCTGCCGCCCCGTGTACCAGCGGGCGAGCTTGATCGCGTTCTCGTTCGCCTCCGCGCCGCCGTTCGTGAAGAACGACATCGTCAGGTCGCCGGGCGTGACCTCGGCGAGGAGCCGCGCCAGCTCGGAGCGCTGCTCGTTCGCCATCATCGGCCCGATCGTCGTCAGCCGGTCCGCCTGATCCTTGATCGCGGCGATCACCTTCGGGTGCTGGTGCCCGAGCGAGACGTTGACGAGCTGGGACGCGAAGTCGAGGTAGCGGTTGCCGTCGAAGTCCCAGAAGTAGCGGCCCTCGGCGCCCGCGATCGGCATCGGGTCGATCGCCGAGCGCACCGACCACGAGTGGAGGACGTACTTCGCGTCGTCCGCTTTGACTCGGCTGGTCTCGGTCGTCGCCATCAGCGCGGGAACTCCATGGGGATCTTCGCAGGCGCCGTGCCGATCACGATTGCGATCTCGCGCATGTCGCTGAGCTCGATCTCGCTCGGGTCGCCCGTCTCGACCGTGCCGTCCACGTAGATCTTGATCGGGGTCTTCGGCGTGCAGTACGCGCCGATGCAGTCGGGGGTGAGGCGCACGGCCCACTCGGTGAAGAACTGACCGAGCTTGTTCGGCGACGGCTTCTCCGTCTCGGTGTGCAGGAGGCCGGAGAGATCGTGCGTGTGCAGCGGCGAGATGCACGGCTTGTCGCATTCCTGGCGCAGGCCGGCTCCGATGACGGCGCCGTTCGCGCTCTTGTCTGCGACGGTCGCGGGATTGTCGAGGTCGATCCCGATGCCCGCGGGCACGGGGACGGGCCTGCCGTCGACGAACACGTCCAGATGCGCGTGGACGTGGTACTGGAGGAACTCGGCGTTTTCGGGGACGAGGCCGGCCGCGCACGTGAGCGCCATCGGGTTGTCCGGCGCGGACCACGGGGCCTTCGTCGCGCGGGGCGCCGCGACGTCGCCGAGCTGGGCGCAAACGCCCTCTTCACCGCCGTTCGAGCTCTTGCCGCCGCCGTCTGAGCCGCAACCTGCGGACACGACCACCAGGAGAACGCAGATCGCAGCTCCGCGGAGCGCCATGAATCAACCCTAGCCGCGCTAGGCTGAGCTCGTGACAGAGGTCGCACAGGCTCCCGACAAGTCGGAAACGAAAGCGCGCCGGATCAGCCACTGGATCGGCGGACGCTCGGTCGCCGGCGAGTCGGGCCGCAGCGGGCCGGTCTACAACCCGGCGCTCGGTGTGCAGACCGGCGAGGTCGACTTCGCCTCGGTGGAGGAGGTCGGGCGCGCGGTCGCCGCCGCCAGGGAAGCCTTCCCCGCCTGGCGCGAGCTTTCGTTGTCGCGCCGCCAGGAGCTCATGTTCCGGATCCGCGAGCTGGTGCACGACCGGCTCGGGGAGATCGCGAAGATCCTCACCGACGAGCACGGCAAGGTGCTCTCGGACGCGAAGGGCGAGGTCCAGCGCGGGCTCGAGGTGATCGAGCACGCGTGCGGGATCCCGACGCTCCTGCGCGGGCACTTCTCCGAGCAGGCCTCGAGCGGGATCGACGTCTACTCGATCCGCCAGCCGCTCGGGGTCGCCGCGGGGATCACGCCGTTCAACTTCCCCGCGATGGTGCCCATGTGGATGTGGGCGCCGGCGCTGGCCTGCGGGAACACGTTCATCCTGAAGCCGTCCGAGAAGGACCCGTCCGCCTCGATCTACGTCGCGGAGCTGCTCAAGGAAGCGGGCCTCCCCGACGGCGTCTTCAACGTCGTGCACGGCGACAAGGAGGCGGTCGACGCGATCCTCCAACACCCGGACATCGACGCGGTCAGCTTCGTCGGCTCGACACCGATCGCGAAGTACATCTACACGACCGGTTCCGCGGCCGGGAAGCGCGTCCAGGCGCTCGGCGGAGCGAAGAACCACATGATCGTGCTGCCGGACGCGGACATCGGCATGGCGGCCGACGCGGCGGTCAGCGCGGGCTACGGCTCGGCGGGCGAGCGCTGCATGGCGATCTCCGCCGTGGTCGCGGTCGGCGATGCGGCCGACCAGCTCGTCGACGCGATCAAGGAGCGCCTGCCGAACGTGAAGGTCGGCCCCGGAACGGAGCCGGACTCCGAGATGGGCCCGCTGATCACGCGCGAGCACCGCGACAAGGTGGCGGCGTACATCGACTCGGGCCGCGACCAGGGCGCCACCGTGGTCGCCGACGGCCGCGAGACGAGCCCCGACGGCGACGGGTTCTTCCTGGGCGTGTCCCTCCTGGACAACGTTACGCCCGAGATGGACGCCTACAAGGACGAGATCTTCGGCCCCGTGCTCTCGGTCGTCCGCGCCGAGACCTACGACGACGCGGTGCGGATGGTGAACGAGAACCCGTACGGGAACGGCGTCGCCATCTTCACGCGCGACGGCGGCGCGGCCAGGCAGTTCCAGTTCGAGGTCGAGGCGGGCATGGTCGGGATCAACGTTCCGATCCCGGTGCCGGTCGCGTACTACTCGTTCGGCGGCTGGAAGTCGTCGCTCTTCGGCGACGCGCACGTCTACGGGCCCGAGGGAATCAACTTCTACACGCGCGGCAAGGTCGTCACCTCGCGCTGGCCCGACCCGGCCACGAGCCAGGTCGACCTCGGCTTCCCGCAGACCCGCTAGTCCCGAGGGCCCTTGTCCCATCCGGATTCGTCGCCCACTCGGTTTGACGACCGCCTGACGTCCGATCCTTGACATATTCCGATATGAGCATATATTGAGGACATGGCCCGCTCGTCTACCACGTCGGATGTCTTCAACGCAGTCGCAGAGACGCGGCGCCGGGACATCCTGGACACGCTGATCGCGGGCGAGAAGGCGGTCGGGACGATCGTCGACGACCTTTCTCTGTCCCAGCCTCAGGTCTCGAAGCACCTACGGGTGCTCAGTGAGGTCGGGCTCGTCAGCTGCCGGGCTGAGGGGCGTCGCCGGCTGTACCGCCTGGAGCCCGCGCACCTCCTGCCGCTTCGCGACTGGATGGCCAAGTACGAGCAGGCCTGGAACGAGCGACTCGATCGGATGGACGACTACCTCAAGGAGCTACAAGAAGGAGACCGCAATGACACCTGATCGGCATGGATCCGCAGTCGTCGAATTCCCCAGCGATCTGGAGATCGTCACCACTCGAGAGTTCGACGCTCCGCTCCAGCTTGTCTTCGACGTGTTCACGAAGCCGGAGCACGTGCGGAACTGGTTCGCTCCGTTTGACGATGTGGTGACCGAGTGCGCGATCGACCTGCGCGTCGGGGGGAGCTACCACGTCGTCTTCGTCACCAAAGACGGAACGGAGTGCTCGTTTCGGGGAACCTACTTGGAGGTCGAGCCGCCGACCCGGACGGTCGCGACGTGGCTGTTCGAAGCGTGGCCGGACGCGGAGGCCGTCGAAACCGTGGAGCTGCGCGAGAGGGACGGAGTGACGACTCTGACGATGACCATGGTGTTCCGCGACCAGGTCGGCCGTGCCCACATGACGGGCGAGAGCGGCGGCCAGCAGAGCAGTTTCAACCACATGGAGGACTACCTGAGGTCACTGCTCGAGGAAACCGACCGGGCGACCGCGTTTTCGGGCTCGGCCGGAGCGGGTAACAGAGGGTGAACTAGGAGAAAGAGGGGTTGATTAGAGATGAGACTTCACAGACGCAGTCGTTCCGAACAGCTGCTCGACCGCATCGTCGAGGCGCCTTGGTGGCAGCGCGCAACGGCACTGGCGGTTCCCGCGGCGGCTGCACTGGGCGCCGCCGCTTATGCCGGCCGGCATCACGTCAAGCGGGGCATGGACGCTCTCCGCGGCGGGGCTCAGAAGAGCGCGACCGCGTAGTCGCTCGAACGAGACCCTCGGCTCCGCGTGTGCGAGGGTTTGCCTCGTGGACGAGGAGCGGTTTTCATTCCGCCTGCGCGGAGCCGAGGGCGGCGTCAGCGTCTCGTTCCAGGCGAACGAGGATCCAGCGCGCTGGGGTTATGGCACCCTCGGGCTGACCTGGCCGACCGACCTCGCGCGGGGACTTCCGGTGATTGCCGCCCGGACGGAGTGTGAGCTCGACGGGTACGCGGCCGTCATGGGCTGGATCCAGGTCGTCCGCATCGACGTGCTCGAATCGAGCCAGGCGCTGGTGGACGGCGTCGACAAGGCGCCTGCCGGTCACCACGAGTGGGTCGACGGCCCACCGCAGCTCCGCGGGCTGGGCGTCCCATTCACGTCCTTCGGCGAGTGCCCGACACTCTTCGACGCGCCTGCGTCGACGGAGAGCGATACCACGTTCCTGGCCGACTCGTGGTTGACGGCGAGCCCGGATGCGTTGATCAGCCGCGAGTCGTTCCCGGTTCTCGGGCTGCGCTGGGGCTACTCGACCCGCGCCGGACAGCCACACGAGCTGCGTGCGCCGGCTCAGCTCGAAGAAAGCGACTGGGTCGAGGCGCTACCGCTTCTGCGCGAGACGTTCCCGGATTGGCAGTTCAGACCTGAGTAGCGACGGACTCGGCAGCAGCAGGGCCCTCGTCAGCGGGTGCTGCGGAAGAGACCGGTCAGCGGGTAGGTCTCCAAGGGGCTGCCACGGATCGCGAATGTGAGCACGCAAGCCGGTTTCCTTCCTCGGCAGAAGCCGCCCCAGCGGGTGAAGCGAGCTCGAGGTCGCGGATTCGCCCGCAACGGAACCTTGATCAAGGGTCTGCGGACCAAGACGATCATGTGGCAGTGGAAGCTTGGCTTCGGGGCAAAACCACATTGCATCTGCCCGTCACGCGACGTGACGAGACCCGCACCCGAAACCGTCACGTCCACCACGCGCGTGCGGCGCGGTGACGGTATCGGCGGGGGCGGTTCAGGAGTGACTCCGACCTCGGTTGGCGCGTCGATGACCAGTGCGCAGCGGTCGAGCGTCTCACCCGTGCATGCCCCCGCCCAAAGGCCGCTGTTCCTGTGCAGCGTGACGATGGTCCCCGACGGGAAGGACGCTTGACACGTGGGCGGACAATTGATCCCAGCCGGCTGACTCGTCACGCCGGTAGCCGAGCCGTAGAGGGTCACCGTCAGCGCCTGGTCTCCTGCCTGCGGCGAGCTGTGCCCGAACGCAGCCGCCGTCCGTGTCACCGGGCTCTCGACACGCACCGTGCACGAGCCGGCTCCGGCTGCAGCGCAGGGTCCGTCCCAGCCGCTGAATCGTCCGCCTGAGTCTGGAATCGGGGTCAGCGTGATCTCCGACGCATAAGGCGCGGCGATGCTGCACACGTGGCTCCCTGGGCCACAGTTGATTCCGCCCGTGCTCGTCACGTGCCCGGGGCCTCCGACCGATATCACCACTCCGGCCGGTTCTCCGACAAAGCCGGCTCGCACCGACGTGTCCCGGTCGAGGGCAACGTCGCAATTCGGCGCCGTCCCGATGCAGTCGCCGGACCAGCGGGTAAACAGATAGTGGTCCGCCGGCTCCGCAGTCAGCCTGCGGATGGTGCCGCGGCGATAGGGCACGGAGCAGCGTGTCCGGCAGTCGAGCCGGCCGTCCGGCGTTACTACTCGCCCGGCGCCCTTCACTGCCGCGTGGAGAACTGTGCCTCGATCGGGGCGCGCGGCCGCTCCCCCGCAGAGGAGAAACACGCCGAGGGCGGGGAACGTTCCGAATATGAGCGCCTTGTGCATTGCGCCCGAGTCAGCATAGGTCGCTTCCTCGTGGCGGCGAAATCAGCGACGAGCCAGGACCTCAGCCTCCTGCAGACGCGCTAACCAGTCGGCTATTTGGAGCTTCGCTCGTTCTCGTACATGACGCGAGCAAGCGCGAGGGGCCGCTGGACTTTCGCGTCTTCTGAGGTGGAGTCGAGGTTGTGGACGGCAAAGTCAGACATCTCGACAACGCCTGACTGCTTGTACCAAGTCTTTCCGGGGACCAACTCGCTCAATAGGCCGTGAAGCTCCGTCTCTATCGCGTGCGTGGACATCCACCGCGGCTCGATCACCCTGGGAGGGTGCTTTTCGCCGATGGCTTCGTCAAGCCCTCAGCTAGGCGAGAGCGGTTTCGGGCTTCAGCTCTTCGCCGAACTTCGCGCGCGGCACGAACTGGCCGATGCCCGGTGACGCTACGAGCTCGCCGTCCTCGACCAGGACGTTGCCGCGGAGCAGCACGACCTCGGGCACGCCCGTCACCTCGGTGCCCTCGAACAGGTTGTAGTCCGACTTCGAGTGGTGCGTCGCGGCCGAGATCGTGACCGTGCTCTCCGGGTCGAAGACGACGATGTCCGCGTCGGACCCGACCGCGATCGTCCCCTTGCGCGGGTAGAGCCCGAACAGCTTCGCCGGGTTCGTCGAGAGCAGCTCGACCATCCGGTTGAGCGAGATCCGGCCGGCGCGGACGCCGAACTCGTGGATCATCTGCAGCCGGTTCTCGAGCCCGGGCGCGCCGTTCGGGATCTTCGAGAAGTCGTCTCTGCCCATCGTCTTCTGCCCGTCCCAGAGGAACGCGCAGTGGTCGGTGGAGACGACCGAGAGGATGTCCGTGCGCACGGCGTTCCAGAGCACGTCCTGGTTGGCCTTGTCCCGCGGAGGCGGCGTGTAGACGTACTTCCCGCCCTCGAAGTCGGGCCGCTCGAGGAACGTGTAGTCGACGAAGAAGTACTGGGTGCACGTCTCGCCGTGCACGTTCCAACCCTTCTCGCGCGCGATCGCGATCGGCTCGACCGCCTCGGCGCAGGAGACGTGGACGACGTAGAGCGGCGACCCCGCGACCCGGGACAGCTGGATCGCGCGGTTCGTCGCCTCGCCTTCGGTCTCGGGCGGGCGCGTGAGCGCGTGGTACTTCGGCGCGGTGTGCCCCGCGGCCAGCGCCTCCTTGACGAGGACGTCGATCGCGTCGCCGTTCTCGGCGTGCACCATCACGAGCGCCCCGGTCTCGGCCGCGACCTCCATCGTCCGGAAGAGCGTCTCGTCGTCGACCATGAGCGCGCCCTTGTAGGCCATGAAGAGCTTGTACGAGGTGATCCCCTCGTCGGGCAGCGACGCGAGCTCCTCGAGCGTGCCGCCCTCCTTCAGGTCGGTGACCGCCATGTGGTAGCCCATGTCGATCACCTGCTTGCCGTTCGCCTTCGCGCGCCAGTCCTCGACCGCGGCCGCGAAGGTCGACCCTGGCGGCTGGATGATGAAGTCGACGTGGCAGGTCGTCCCGCCGAACGCGGCCGAGGTCTGGCCGGACTCGACGTCGTCGATCGTCACCGTGCCCCCGAAGGGCATGTCCAGATGGGTGTGCGGGTCGACCCCGCCCGGGAGGACGTACTTGCCGGTCGCGTCGATCACCTTGTCCGCCTGGACGTCGAGCGACTCGCCGATCAGCGTGATCCGCTCGCCCTCGGCGTAGACGTCCCCCACGTAGTCGTCGGCGGCGGTCACGACCCGTCCGCCCTTGATCAACACGGACATCTAGGCGAGCGTAGACCCAGGGTTGCGCAGAGACAAGTCCTGCCAGTAATCGACCGTGGGCACCCGGCGGTCGAAGCCGATCGCCTCGTAGGCCCGCCTCGCCGGGATGTGGGCGTCGTCGAGGCCCGTGTCGACGTGCGCGAAGCGCAGGCCCTGCTTCGCGGAAGTGGTCGAGGACGTGTCGGTACATGAACGTCGCCCAGCCCTGTCCGACGCGATCGGCGCGCAGGCCGTTGTTGTCGATGTGCCCGTACGACTTCTCGGGGACGAGCCAGAAGCTGACGAACCCGAAGATGTCGCCGTCCTCGTCGAGCACCCAGAGCCAGTCCGGGTGCTCCTCGTGGAGCCGCCGGTTCTGCCCGATCTTGCGCTCCTCCCAGGTCAGCTCGGGCTCGAGCCGGACCGCCTCGTAGCACTCGTCGCCGAGCATCGCGACGTAGCTCTCTTGGATCGGCCGGTAGCTCTCGACCGTCAGGGCGTCCACGGCTGCGAGGTCGTCTTCGCGGGCGTGCCTGAGGACCGTTGCGCCTTTCGTCGCGACAACCACGGTGAGAAGCTACCGCCATGCTCGACCCCAAGCGCACCGTCGCGGAGCTCCGCGAGCTGCAGGAGCTGACCGGCGACGAGAACGGCGCGCACCGCGTGGCCTGGACGGACACGTGGGTGAAGGCCCAGGAGTGGATGGCCGGGAAGCTCGACGGGATCGAGATGGAGTTCGACGAGGCGCGGAATCAATGGTGGACCGTGCCGGGCGAGTCCGAGCGGACGCTGATCATCGGCGGGCACCTCGATTCGGTGCCGAGCGGGGGCTGGCTCGACGGCGCGCTGAACGTCGTCGCGGGGTCGGAGGTGCTGCGCCGGATCGCGGAGCAAGGTCGGCCTCCGGTCACGGTCCGGCTCGTCAGCTGGGCCGACGAGGAGGGTGCGCGGTTCGGCCGGTCGCTGTTCGGCTCGAGCGCGGCGGCCGGCTCGATGGCCGACCAGGACGAGTTGCGGCAGCGGAAGGACGCCGACGGCATCTCGTTACCGGACGCGGTCGGCGCGCACGGCGTCGACCTCGATCGGGCGACGGACGCAAAGCGGCAGCTCGAGAACGCCGCCGCCTACCTCGAGCTGCACATCGAGCAGGGGCCCGTCCTCGAAAGCATGGAGCTCCCGCTCGGGGTCGTTCTCGGCACCTTCGGCGTGGAGCGCCACCTCGTCACGTTCCGCGGCCAGGCCGCGCACGCTGGCTCGACGCCGATGGCCCAGCGCCGTGACGCTCTCGCAGCGGCCGGGCTGCTTGCGCTCGAGCTCTACGACATCGCCGAGCAGGGGGGCGGCGTCTGCACGATGGGCAGCGTCGTCACGAAGCCCGGAATCGTCACGTCTGTCGTCGAGACCGCGGAGTGTCTGCTCGACCAACGCAACCTCGAGGCGGACAGGCTCGCCTCGATGCTCGAAGCGGCGAAGACTGCAGCTCGCGAGGTTCGCCGAGGAGCGCGACGTCGAGGTCGAGTGGGAGCGGATCTGGAACATCGAACCGATCCTCTTCGACCCTGAGCTGATCGAGCTTGCCGACGAGTCGATCCGCGAGGTCGCCGGCACATCGCACCGCCTGCCGAGCGGCCCACTGCACGACGCGGCCGAGGTCTCGCGCGCGGGGATCCCGACCGTGATGCTCTTCGTCCAGAGCCTGCGCGGCCTCTCGCACACGAAGCTCGAGGACACGAAGGTAGAGCACATCGAGCTCGCGGTAGAGGCGCTCGACCGCCTGGCCGCGAAGGCCATCGAACGCGCTTAGGGATGTCCGAGCTCCCGTCCGGGACGGTCACCTTCCTCTTCAGCGACATCGAGGGCTCGACCAGCCTCCTGCAGGAGCTCGGCGATGACTACGCGGGAGCACTCGCCGAGCACCGCGGGGTCTTTCGCGCGGCGTTCGCGGAGCACGGCGGTGTGGAGGTGGACACCCAGGGCGACGCCTTCTTCGCCGCCTTCACACGCGCTTCCGACGCGGTTGCGGCGGCCTCGGACATTCAGCGCAGGCTCGGGCCCGGGCAGATCCGCGTCCGCATCGGGGTGCACACCGGCGAGCCGCAGCTCACGGACGAGGGCTACGTCGGCCTGGATGTGCATAGGGGCGCTCGTGTCTGTGCAGCCGGGCACGGCGGGCAAGTACTGCTTTCGCAAACCACGCGAGACCTCGTCGACGTGGAGGCCTCCGATCTCGGTGAGCACCGCCTGAAGGACCTGCTCGAGCCACAGAGGCTCTTCCAACTGGGCAGGGAGGAGTTCCCCCCGCTCAAGACGCTCGACTGGACGAACCTCCCGGTGCAGTCGACCCCTCTCATCGGTCGCGAGCGAGAGCTGATCGAAGCCGGCGCGCTCCTCCGCGAGAAGCGTCTGCTGACGGTAGTCGGACCTCCCGGCGCCGGCAAGACGCGCCTTGCTCTGCAGCTCGCCGCCGAGGCGGCCGACGAGTTCGACAACGTCTGGTGGGTGGGTCTTCAGGAAATCCACGATGCCGAGCTCGTCGAGCCCACGATCGCCCAGACCATCGGGGCCAAGGCCGATCTGGCCACCTACTTGCGCGACCGCCAAGCCCTCTTGCTCCTCGACAACGTCGAGCAGGTCCTCGACTATGCGCCTAGGCTCGCCGAGCTCCTCGCCGGGTCGAGCAGCCTCAAGCTGCTGACGACGAGCCGCGAGCCGCTGCGGCTGACGCTGGAGCAGCAGTATCCGGTTCCACCGTTGCCCGAGGGGGACGCAGTCTCGCTGTTCGGCGAGCGGGCTCGAGCCGTTCGCCCAGATTTCGCGGCCGATGAAGCCGTCGCGGACATCTGTCGCCGACTCGACGGTCTCCCGCTCGCGATCGAGCTGGCAGCCGCCCTCGTGAAGCTCCTGCCGGCCGACGCCCTGCTCGAACGGCTGGAGCAACGGCTGGCGCTGCTCACAGGCGGTGCACGGGACCTGCCCGAGCGGCAGAAAACGCTGCGCGCAACGATCGAATGGAGCTTCGAGCTGCTCGATCCTCAGGAGCAGGAGCTCATGGCCTCGCTGTCCGTGTTCGCCGGTGGCTGGAGCCTCGAGGCTGCGGAAGCGGTCTGCAGTGCGGAGCTGGGAACGATCGCCTCGCTCGTCGACAAGAGCCTCATTCGCGAGCGAAACGGCCGCTTCTCGATGCTGGAGACGATCCGCGAATACGCGCTCGAGCGCCTCGCGGAACACGACCCCGAAGGTGAGTCAGCGAGCCGTCACTCCGCGTATTTCCTCACTGCGGCCGAAGAGCGGGCTGCGCGCCTCGCGATGCCCGGGCTCGCGTCCGTGACCGCTAACTTCCTCGAGGTCGACCTTGAGCGCGATGTCGTTGACTGGTTCGTAGCCGAACTGGACAATCTTCGGGCGGCGCTCGATTGGCTTCACGACCAGCCCGATCCAGCGCCCGACCTCCGGCTCACCCTCGCCTGCAACAGGTTCTGGTTCCACTACGGCTACTGGACCGAGGCGCGCCGGCGTCTTGAGGACGCCCTGGCCCGGGCCGGCGGAGTGGCTGCCGACCTACGAGTACGCGCACTGCTGGCAGCGTCGAATTACTCGTGGCGTCAGGGCGACTACGAAGATGGCAAGGCATTTGCAGAGGAGGCGCGAGCCCTGCACGCCCGGCTTGGTCTATCCGGCTCGCTGCCCGCGTCAATCTCGCTGGGGGTCTGCGAAGAGCGGCTCGGAAACCGGGAGCGAGCGCTGGAGCTGTACGAGTCCGCGCTGAGTCAGGCGCGTGCTGACGGTGACGACCTTGCGTCGGCGGTCGTCCTCGGCAATCTCGCAAACGTCGCGCTCAACGAGCGCGACCTTGTCAGCGCACAGGCTCACCTCGAGGAGAGCATCGCGATCTCTCGGCGCCTGGGACAACAGGGCTTCACAGCCAGCAACCTCATCGATCTCGGCTTCATCGCGCTCGCTGAGAGGCGCCCCGACGCGGCGGCGACCGCACTCCGCGAGAGCCTTGCGCTGTGCCGAGCCGGCGAGATTTCGGCCAACCTGCTCTTCGCGGTGGAGGGGCTCGCCGCTATCTCACTCGACCGCGGCGATGCCGTGGAGGCCGTGCGTCTGCTCGCGGCGACGACTCGGCCGAGAGCCGAGCTTGGGATCGGGTTGGACTTCTACCCGATCGGCGAGGAGATGCGCGAGCGGACGCTGCAGGCCGCTCGTGAGCAGCTCGGTGAAGCCGAGTTCGCCGCCGCGTGGGAGGAAGGCGAGGGACTGTCCCTCGAAGAGGCGGGGGAGGCGGCTTCGCGGATCTAGATCGGCGCGGAGTATCCTCCGAAACCTGCTCAGCTTCGGAGTCACCGTCATGCCTGATCCGCCGTTCTCGCGGATGCTCGAGCTCATGCAGCTCGCCGAGCGGAACGGCTTCGAGTACGGCTGGACGTACGACTCTCACATCCTCTGGCAGGAGTCGTACGCGCTGCTCCCGCTCGTCGCGGACAAGACCGAGAAGATCAAGCTCGGCCACTGCGTCACGAACCCGGGCATCCGCGACCCGACGATCACGGCCAGCTGGTACGCGACCATGCAGGACCTGTCCGGCGGCCGGATGGTGATGGGGATCGGCCGCGGCGACTCTTCGCGTCGCGTCGTCGGGCTCAAGCCGGTGAAGGTCGCCGAGTTCGAGCGGCGCCTGCGGATGATGAAGGACCTGATGAACGGCCGGCAGGTCGAGTGGAACGAGAAGGAGCTGACGCTCGAGTGGGCCAAGGGCCGCCCGGAGATCCCGATGCACGTCGCCGGCTACGGGCCCAAGGCGCTGGCAGTCGCCGGCCGCGTGGGCGACGGCGTGATCATCCAGCTCGCCGACCCGCAGATCATCCAGTGGATCATGGAGACGGCCAGGGCGGCCGCGAAGGAGGAGGGGCGCGACCCGGACGCGCTGCAGTGCATCGTCTGCGCGCCGACCCACATCACGGACGACATCGCGGCCGCGCGCGATCAGGTTCGGTGGTTCCCGGCCATGGTCTCGAACCACGTCATGGACCTCGTCGAGCGCTACGGCTTCGACTCCGAGATCCCGGCTGCGCTCACCGACTACGTGAAGGCCCGCGAGTTCTACGACTACAAGGACCACAGCCGAGTCGGGGCCAAGCACGGCGAGTTCGTAACCGACGAGATCTGCGACCGGTTCTGCGTGCTGGGGACTCCCGAGCAGGCGACCGAGAAGCTGAAGGAGCTCGAGTCGATCGGCGTCGACCAGTTCGACGTCTACCTGATGACCGAGGGCCAGGAGCAGACGCTCGAGGTCTACGGCAAGGAGATCATCCCCGGGTTCGCCGGGGTCGCCGCCTAGAGCTCAGCGCCGCCGGAACAGGCCGGTTACGGGGAACGGCTGGAGGGCCTTATTGCCCCGCCTCTTCATGATCACCGTGCACCGGGGCTTCGCTCCTCTACAGAGCCCTCCCCAGCGGAAGAAGCGGGCTCGCCCCTGCCTCTTGGCGCGTAGTCGTCTCGTCTGGGTCGCCTCGAACTCGAAGCCGAAGCCCTCGCTGCAGGCCGTCTGGACTGTCGGAGACCGGCCGCAGCGAATCGCTCCGTCACTCGACGTGATCAGCCCACCGCCGGACACGGTCACCTGGAGCAGGCCCTTTGGGGCGGTGAACGACGGAACCGAGGGCGGTCGCAGGCGGACCGTGACCTCGGTCGGTGCGTCGATGACGAGTAGGCAGCGATCGAGGTCGCCGTAACAAGCGGGCTGCCAGAAATCCAGCGTGGTCATGCGCAACGTGACCAGGGTTCCCGACGGGAACGACGCCGAGCAGCCTGGCCGGCAATCGATCCCTGCCGGCTCGCTCGTTACGCGGGTCCCTGAGGGGTACTCGATGCCGACGGTGAGCGTCTGTGGGCCCGGTTGCGGCACGCGGTGCCCGAACGCGGCGGCAACCTCGGTGCGCGGGCTCTCGATCCGCAGCGTGCACGGCCCCGATCCCGCCATCGCACAGGGCCCGTCTCCGTTCCATGCCGCGAAGCGCCCATCGGCAGTCGGCGTGGGGGTCAGAGTGACGCTCGACGCGTACGGAACCTCCGCCCTACAAGCCCCGCCGGCGACTCCGCAGTCGAGGCCCGAACGGCTGGTGACGGTCCCCGGCCCTCCCACCGAGAGCATGAGCAGAGTCGGTGCGCCCACGAACCTGGCCCGAACGGATACGGCTCTGTCGAGCGCGACGTCGCAAATCGGCGCGACCCCGATGCACGCTCCCTCCCAGCGATCGAACAGGAAGTTCGCATCCGGTTTCGCGGTCAACCTGAGGACGGTCCCACGGCGATAGCGCGCCGCGCAGCGCCCCGGGCATTGGATCCGGCCGTCCGACGTCGTCACCTGGCCACCGCTTACGACCGCGACTCGCAGGAGAGGGCCCTGTTCAGAGCCCGCGCTTGCGCCTCCGGCCACCGCGAGCAGCGCCAGAGCGACGAGCGCCCCCCATCCAAGCGTCCGTTCCATGAGAACGGCCGAAGCTTATGACGATCGCTACGGGGCGAGAAGCGCGGGAATCGCCTCGGCCCCGGCGCGAGGCCGGGGCCGAGGTCGAATGGGCTTGGTCGCCTAGGGCGAGCCCGCCACTCCGAGCTGGTGGGCCCGCATCAGCAGCGTCTTACCTTCGAACGTGAGCGCGTCCACGTCGTCCTGATCGGGCTGGACGCCGCCGAACGCGGCCTCGTTCAGCATGTGACGCATCTCACCGGCGAGCGCGTCGCGGTCCGCGGTCAGCGCCGCGATCCGGTCGGAGATCGCCGCGTACGTGCTGTCGTCGGTCGCGCTCCCGCTGGACAGGGCCATCGTCGAGGCGTGGAGCACGTCGAACGAGAGCTGGCCGAACGGCGCGTTGATCTGCTTGTAGATCGACCCGAGCTCGGTCAGGTCCGGATCGTGTCCGTGCCCGTGGTTCTCGAGGAACTCGGTCAGCACGCGGCCGTCCGTCTCGTAGCTGTCCTGGAGCCCGACGATCGACATGATCGTCGGCTGGATGTCGACGTGATCAGACCACACGTCGCTCGTCATGCCGAGGTTCTCCACGCCCGGGCCGGCCATGCCCAGCCAGGTGCGGCCGATGTCCTCGGTGGCGTCGCCGTGGCTCCACGCGAAGTGGTAGTCGATGCAGACGTACGCCTGGTTCGCCGAGTTCGGGCAGTTGAACTTCGACGGCGCCCCGGTCGAGGTCTTCCCCGCAGTGAGGAAGTAGTCCGGGTTCGCGAACAGCGTGAACGACGGCGTCCTCTGCGGATCCGCCGTCACCATGTGCAGCGTCTTCTCGCCCACCTTGTCCGCCAGGTAGAGCGCGACCGGCTGCGGCGAGTTCGAGATGTACGGATCGGTTGCCCTGGCCGCAGCCACGTCACGCTCGAGCTTGCGGAGCGCGGCGTCCGTGCGCGGCGGGTCGCCGACCACGTAGACCGTCGGAGCCGAGTCGTTGTGCACCGAGAAGTTCGGCTGTCCCGACGGGATGAGCGCGAGCAGGTTCGCGTTCACCTCGCCGATCTGGTTCGCCGGGCACTGCTGGCCCGCGTCGACGTTGCAGTACGTGTGGCTCCACGTACCGTCGGTCGAGTTGCCGCCGGCGAAGTGGTCGTTCTCGTCGGCCGTGACGACGAACAGCGTGTTGTTCTTCGTGATGCCGTCCCGCCGGAGCCGGCTGAAGAACTCCGCGAACGCCTGGTCGTAGTCGTGCAGCGTCTGGACGTAGTCCGACTCGCCCGGGCCCGACGCACGCGGGAAGACGCCGTTCGGATCCGGCGGGGCCGGGAAGGCGTTCTGGTGGTTGTCGTGCGCGTCGGAGATGTACCCGAACGTCACCGGGACGCCCGCCTCCTGCATCTGCGCGACGTAGCCGAGCGAGACCTTTGCCGGCACGCCGTCGAAGCCCGGGAAGCCCGGCTGGCCGAACGGGTCCACGATCGGATCGCCGTTCGTGTCTTCGACGGCAGCCGCCCCGTCGTTGATCGCCGGGTTCACGTACTTCGCGCCGAAGAGGCCCTCGAACCCGCTGTAGCCGCCTGGCTCGTCGGGCAGGCGGTCGGGCTTCGCGTTCGGGCTGTCTTCGCAGATGCCCCCGCCGGCAGCGCAGTGGATCGCGATCCCGACGAAGTCCGTCAGCGCCTTGGCGCGCGCTGCGGTGGCGAAAGGCGCGATCTGCGAGTCGCGGCCCTCGTTCCACTCCGGCGAGCCTTCGCCGAAGACCTTCGTCATGTCGCCGGTCGGGTCGGTCGCGGTCGGCCCGTAGAAGGGGACGCCGCTAGCGTGCGCGTTGGCGAGCGCGGTGGTCAGCGTGATGCCCGTGCCGCCCGCGCCTGGGGTGCCGACGGTCTGGATGACCTTCGACTCGGCAAGCGCGCCCGTGTCGATCGTGACGTGCATGCCGACCGTGAACCCGTTCACGCTGGCCACCTTGACGTTGGTGGCGCCCGCTGCCGCAGCCGCGGCAGTCACCGTCGGGCCCGCGCCGAACACGATCGAGTTGTTGTTCTCGAGCACCGCGTTCGCCGTCGAGACGTTCCCGACGTCACAGCCCGCGCGTGTCCACGGAACCCACGGTGCGGGCGTGTTCTTCGGCGAGCCCGAGTCACCGTTGACCATGTTGAAGTTCGTGTCGCCCGGCGGTGTCGGCGGGTCGGTGGCGGGGTTGCCGCCGTCGGTGATGTCCGTCCAGTACTTGAACGAGGACGAGAAGCCGACGCTGCCGTTCGGGCGGAAGAACCCGTACGAGTTCGTGACGCCCTGGCCCATTCGGTCGGGGTAGAGCCCGGTCAGCGCGCTCAGGATCCCGCCCGCGGTGTGCGAGATCAGGATCGTGTGCTCGTTGTCGCTCAGTGTCCCGTTGTCGCTCAAGAAGTTCTTCAGGTGCGGCATCAGCTCGAGGTCGGACGCGAAATTCGTCCGGTCACGCAGCAGGTGCGTGTTGTCGAACTGGAGATAGACCACGTGCTTGATGCGGCCGTGGCCGTTCGAGCCCAGGTCGCACCCGTGACGGTGCCTGTTCTGGCCGGCGGACCCTCGACCCCCTGCGCCGGACGCGGCCGCCGTGACCGCGAGCGCGACGACGAGGGCGATTGCGCCGCCCACCTTGAAGCGTGTTCTCATGCTCCCTCCTCCCAAGAGAGTGGACTGCCCTCGACCCTAGGCAATGCTCGCCCGCGGCGAAGGGTCAATCTGGCAGAGAAAAGGTGCGGATTTGGTGACTTTTTCGGGGCTTAGCCGGACAGCATCCCGCTGACCATCGCTCGCCACGTGATCGGGCCGACGATTCCGTCCGAGTCGATCCCGACGGCGTTCTGGAAACCTCGGACCCAGTGGTCGGTCTGCGGCCCGAAGATGCCGTCGACGTGGATGGGCGCGCCTTCGCCGTCGGACTGGTCGTGGAACCTCATCACCTCCTGGACGCCGCGGACGGCGTCGCCGGTGCTGCCCTTCTCGACCTGCGCGATCAGCTTCTTCCACGTGAGCGGGCCGACGATGCCGTCGACCGGGAGGCCCTTGAACTCCTGGAAGTCCTTGACCGCGCCTTCGGTGGTGGGGCCGAAGATCCCGTCCGCTGCGAGGTTGTACCCGCGCGCGCGAAGCAGGTCTTGCAGCGGGCGGACCGGGAAGTGCTCGTCGGGCGCGCGCTCGACGAGCGGCCACGGGAGGATCTGTGTCGCGGGCATTGCCGTCTCCTCTCAGACGTTGGCTTGTGCGCCGCAGTCCGGGGCCGCCGGCCGAGAAGGGCCGCGTTCCGGCAGGAAACCGTCGGTACAAGGGTTATAGCGCGCTGGCGAGCCTTCCGAAAGCCGCGGTGTTCAGGGCGCCGGCGAGAGCGACGGCACGGCCTGCACGCCCGCGTTCTCCTCGGACTCGACACGGCCCGGAGCACGGACGGCGACGAAGACCGCGCCGGCGATCAACACAGCCGCCCCGGCGAGGAGCGCGAGGCTGAACCCGTGGACGAACGCGTCGTTCGCCTTCTCGACGAGGCTCTCCGAGCCCAGACGATTCCCGATCGCCTGGGCCGCGGCGAGCGACCCGCGGGCCTGGTCGGCGAGCGACGGCGGCAGGGCAGAGCTCTGCTCGGCGACACTCGAGCGGTACGCGCTGTTGAGAACGCTGCCGAGGATCGCGATCCCCAGCGCGCCGCCCAGCTCGCGCGACACGTCGTTGATCGCCGACGCGACGCCCTGCTTCTCACGCGGCAGTGAGGCGACGATGGCCGTCGTGGCCGGCGCCCCGGCCAGGGCCGCTCCGGCGCCGAACGGAATGACGCCTACGAGGAAGTGCCAGTAGGACGAGCCGCCGTCGAGGGTGGAGAGGATGACGAGCCCGGTGGCCATCAGTCCAAGGCCGATCGGCCCGGTGACGCGAACGCCCACCCGCCCGGCGATCTTCGGCGCAAAGCGCGAGAGCGGGAATGACGACTGCGGCCATCGGGAGGAGCGCCGTCGCGGCCTCCAACGGTGAGTACCCGAGGACGAGCTGGAGGAAGGGCAGCGCGAGGAAGAGGAACCCGAACAAGGCGAAGAACTGCACCGAGATCGAGAGCGATCCAGCCCCGAAGCCGCGGCGAAGGAAGTTGCGTGGATCGAGCATCGGCTCGCGCCGGTTGAGCTCCCAGAACACGAACACCGCAATCCCGGCCAGGCCGCCGAGGAGCGCAACCAGTGTCACCGGATCGCCCCAGCCGCGCTCCGGGCCTTCGATCGTCCCGAACACGATCGCCGCGAGCGCGACGACCGAGACGAGCGTGCCGATCGGGTCGAGGCGCGGCGGTCGTGCTTCGCGAGTGGCCGGGACGATCAGCAACGTCCCGGCGAGCGCGAGCGTGGCGAGGACGACGTTGAGCGCGAAGATGGACGGCCAGGAGAAGAAGTGCAGCAGGACGCCGGAGGTCAAGAGGCCGATCACGGCTCCGCCGGCCGCGACTCCGACCCACGTCCCGACCGCTTTCCCACGTTCCTCGGGCGGGAAGATGGTCGTGATCACGGAGAGCGTGACCGGCATGATCATGGCGGCCGCGACTCCCATCGCTGCGCGAATCCCGATCAGGGCGCCCGGCGAGTCGACGAAGAGCGCGACGAGCGAGACGGCTCCGAACACGGCGAGCCCGATTGCGAGCAGCGGCTTCCGGCCGTAGCGGTCGCCGATCGCGCCCGCCGGGAGGAGCAGGGCGGCGAACACGATCGCGTAGGCGTCCACGATCCATTGCAGCTCTGTCTGCGAGGCGCCGGTGTCACGCGCGATTTCGGGGAGGGCGACGTTGAGGCTTGCGACGGCCGCGACGACCATCATCAGCGCGAGGCACATGACGCGAAGCACCGCGCCGCGGTGGGCCGCTTCGGTCTTGAAGGTCACGGGAGATTTCACGAGGTCCCCTGCTGAGGTTTCGCTCCCAGCCAGCGGTCGAAGAATTCGGTGACCCGGCGTTCGTACTCCGTCGGCTGGGCCTCGGTCCCACCGATGTGCTTCGAGCCCCGAACCTCCCAGATCGCCTTGTGCCCGCGCGCAGCCTCGTAGAAGGCCCGGTTGGCAGGCCGTTCGGCCGGCTGCCCGCGCTCGCCGTAGACGAAGAAGACGGCTCCGGAAATCTCCGGCACCAGGCTCTTCAATGGCCGTGGCGGCAGGCTGTTCGTGAAGAGAGCGGTCGACGCGGTGGCCACGCCGTTTCCGACCAGCTCCTGCCAGCCGCTTCCGTTGGCGAACTCGTCCCGGACGGAGCGGCTGCTCGCACCTTCCGACACGATCGCCTTCAGCTCGCCGGACTCCGCTGCTGCCTCGATCATCATCTCGCCGCCGACCGAGAGTCCGATGCCGCCGATCCGCTGGGGATCGACGTCCTTCTGCCGCTGCAGGAACGCAACCGCCGCGTGGACGTCGCGCGCGCCCTGCCAGCCGAACGTGTTCGGATCTCCCTCGCTCACGCCTTCACCGCGGCGATCGAAGAGCAAGACCCCGTATCCATGCCGTGCGAGCAGCTTGGCCCGTTTCTGGGAGGAGGTGCGGCCCGGGAACGAGATCACCGCGGCTCCGTTCCGCGACCGGATGTACCAGCCCTTCAGGCGCAGCCCGTCCGCGGTGGTGAACTCGACATCCTCGTAAGGAGCGCCAAGGTCGGCAGTGGGAACCGTCGCGCGCGCCGCATGCGTGACGACGTACGCGACCGAGAACGGTAAGAGGACGGCGGACACGAAGACGAACACTGCTGCCACCAGGAGGAGACGGCGCAGGTAGCGCCACCAGGGGCGGTCATCGGTTCGCCGAGACCTCCAGAGCGTGACGGCGCCGAGGCCGATCAGCAGCAACCCGGCCGGGATGGATAGGAGCCCGGTGAAGTCGTCGCCGGACGCCCCGCTTGCCATCGTGTAGTGGACGGCTTCGGTTCCCGCGAGGACTCCGAAGAAACCGGCCAGCAGCGCGATCGTCGCGCGAGCCCCCGCGCGCAGTCGCGGGTACACGATCCCTGCCAGGACGAGGAGCCCGAGCGGGACGAGCCCGCTGACGAGATGGTCGCCGGCCGAAGTCCCGGGATTCGGTTGCAGGAAGTTGTCGTCGACGACGTGCAGAGAGACGACGGCGAGCGCGACCCGAGCCAGGCCGATCTCGGTGCGCAGGGCCGCCGCGACGCGTGTCGCAACGGCCCTGCGCGAGTCGGTCGAAGGATGAGCGACGCTCGACACCGGGGGCTAAGCGCTGCTCGCCGGCACGGCCGGTGCTTCCGGCGCCTTCTCGTGCTCCAGGCGAGGGAGCCACTCGAGCCACGTCGGCAGGTACCAGTTCCAGTCGCCGAGCAGCTTCATCGTCGCCGGCAGGAGGATCGCCCGGATCAGCGTCGCGTCGATGAGGATCGCCGCCGCCAGGCCGACGCCGAACTGCTTGAAGATCATCATCTGCAGCGTCGCGAAGATGGCGAACACGCCGACCATGACGATCGCCGCGCTCGTCACGACTCCGGCTGTCGACTTGATGCCGTGCTTGACTGCCTCGTCCGTCGTCATGCCGCTGTCGAAGCCCTCTCTGACGCGGCTCAGAACGAAGACGTGGTAGTCCATCGACAACCCGAAGAGGATCACGAACAGCAGGATCGGCAGGAAGGGATCGATTCCTCCGGTGAACTCGAAGCCCAGGAGCTGCTTTCCCCAGCCGTGCTGGAAGACGAGGACGAGGATTCCGTAGGCGGCGCCGATCGAGAGCAGGTTGAGGACGATCGTCTTGGCGGCGATCACGAGCGAACGGAACGACACGAGCATCAGCACGAATGCGAACAGCAGGACGAATCCGAAGACGAGCGGCGCCACGGTCTTCATCTCGTCGTTGAAGTCCTTCGACTGGGCGGTTTCTCCGGTGACTCCGACCTCGGCGCCGGGAAGGCTGCCGACCGTCGGAGGGACGATCTTCTCTCGGAGCGCCGCAAGAGCCTTGTTCGAAGTCGAGTCCGTGCCGCTTCCTTTCATCGGGATCGAGATGTTGGCGACCGTCTTCGCCTCGTTCACGTCGATGTCGATCGGCTCGTACATGAGGTAGGTGGACAGAGCGCGCGAGTGGAGCTGGCCGATCGCCTCCTTGACCGCAGGAGCCTCCACGTTCGGCGCCTTGACGACGACGTTCGCAGCCACCTGCGTGCCCGGGAACGCCTCCTTCATGCGGTTGTAGGTCTGCAGCAGGTTCTGCGGATAGGTGTCGATGCTCGGGTTGGCCGTGTGCAGCTGGATCGCGGGCACGGCGAGGGCGACGAGCACGCCGGCAGCGAGGCCGGCCGAAAGAGCCGGACGTCGCAGGACTCGATCGATGATCGCTCCCCAAAGACGACCCTCGCCGTCGTCGCGACGCAGGCGGTGCACGAACGGCACCCGCAGCCGGTCGACGTTGTCTCCGAGCTTCGACAGCAACGCCGGGAGGACGGTGAGCGAGCCGAGCATCGCGACTGCGACGACTGTCATCGTCGCCACGCCGAACGACGCGTAGTCGGAGTCGCCCGTGAAGACCATCCCCGCCATCGCGACGAGGACGGTGCAGCCCGAGATGAGCACCGAGCGTCCGGAGGTGGCTGCTGCAACCTCTAGCGCCTCCTCTGCGCTGCGCCCCTTGGCGCGTTCTTCGCGCTCGCGCTTCAAATAGAACATCGTGTAGTCGACCCCGACCGCGAGCCCGATCAGAAGGATGATCGCCGACACGGAGTCGGACATGGGCAGCGCCTGGCTGATCAGCGCGACGATGCCCAATGTCGCGAGAACTGCGCTCATGGCGAGCAGCAGCGGAATGCCGGCCGCGACTAGCGCACCGAAGGCGATCACCAGGATGAGGAGCGTCAAGGGGACCGAGAATTCGCCCGCCCGCTTCAGGTCGTCGAAGAACCCGGCCTGGACTTCCTTGCCGGTGCTCGTGCCGAACGACCCGATGTAGAAGTCGGGATTCGCCTTCTGGACCTGGTCGACGCGGGCGACGACGGGATCGATGATGTCCGCGGCCTTGTCCGGATCGCCGCTGAGCTCGAGCCCCACGTAGGCGGAGTGCCTGTCGGCCGAGACCTGGCCCTCGTTACCGGCTTCGAACGGGGACTCCACCTTGGCGACTGCGTCCAGCGGAGCGACTCCGGCGATGACCGCCTTCACAGCCCGCGTGAACTCCGGTTGGGCGGCCGTCAGCGTGCGGCTCTGAACGAGGACCGCCTCGCCGCCGGGCTGACGGAAGTCCTCGTACAGGATCTTGTCCATCCGACCCGATTCGCCGGGCCCTGAGGTCTCGAAGACGATCTTCTTCATCGGGGAGACCATGCTGATCGCGAACAGGGCCACCGCGAGCCCAAGCCAACCGAAGATGGCCTTCTTGCGGTGATGGGCGCTCCACCGCGCCATTCGGAGGGCGATGTTCGACTTCTGGCTCGGTGGCAGCTGCCTGGCGGGCGTGGGCTCGTCTTGGATGATTCGTGTCTTCACAAGGTCTCCCTCAGGTTGGATGCCATCCAGCCTCACACCGTCCGATCGCGGCGGGAAGACGGGAGACTTGCCGATCGACGGCCGGTTTTCTGGTGTTTTCAGGACCGGAGGTAGAGCAGCACTGCGAGCACCCGGCGCGACTCGCTCCCCGTCGAAGGCAGGCCCAGCTTGCCGAAGATGCTGGAGACGTACTTCTCGACCGCCCGGAGCGTGATCACGAGCGCGTCGGCGATGCCCTGATTGGAGCTCCCCGCGGCCATCAGCTCGAGCACATCGCGCTCCCGCGGCGTCAGCTGTGAGATCGGGTCGTCCGTTCGTTGCCGGGCAAGGAGGGTGGAGACGATGATCGGATCCAGTGCGGATCCTCCCTCGGCGACGCGCCGGACTGCGGCGACGAACTCCTTGACGTCGGCGATGCGGTCCTTCAGCAGGTAGCCGACCCCTTCGGCCGAGTCGGCGAGCAGGGTGAGCGCAAGTCCCACCTCGACGTACTGGGACAGGACGAGCACGCCCATCGACGGGTGGCTCTTGCGGATCTCGAGCGCTGCCTGGAGGCCCTCGTCGTTGTGGGTCGGTGGCAGCCGGATGTCGACGATGGCCACGTCGGGCGAGCACTGCCGGACCTTTGCGAGGAGATCGTCGGCGTCCTCGCACCGGGCGACGACGTCGAAATCTGCTTCTTCGAGCAGCCGGGCCAGCCCCTCACGCAGCAGGACGCTGTCCTCGGCGATCGCTACGCGCACGGGATCTCCGCCTGCACACGCGTACCGCCGCCGGCCGGGCTCCAGACGCGAAGGCGGCCGCCGAGAGCCTCGACGCGATCGGCCAGACCGCGAAGGCCGGAGCCCCGCTCGGTGTCGGCTCCGCCGATCCCGTCGTCGTTGACCTCGACGACCACGAGTCCCGGCGACCGCGAGACGTCTACGGTGGCTGTGGTTGCTTGCGCGTATTTCCCGACGTTCGTGAGGGTTTCCGCGACGACGTAATAAGACGCCACCTCGACTGCCTCGGGAAGGCGCCCGCGGATTCCGACCGTGAGGCGTATCGGAACCGCAGCGCGCGCCGCGAGCTGCTCGAGTGCGACTGCCAGGCCGTGGCCCGTGACGACAGCCGGATGAATGCCGCGTGCGATTTCCCGCAGCTCTTCGAGTGACGCGGCGACCTCTCTGCGCGCCCTTTCGATCTGCTGCGTCGCGGACCGGTCTCCGTCGAGCTGCGCCTCGAGCAGGCCGAGGTCGAGCGACAGGGCCACGAGCCTCTGCTGAGCCCCGTCGTGGAGGTTCCGCTCCAGGCGCTGGCGTTCGCTCTGGGCGGACTCGAGGATTCGCGTGCGCGAGCCACGGAGCTCCTCGAGCCGCGCTCGAAGCTCGACGTGCAGTTGGGTGTTCTCCAGCGAGAGGCTGAGCGCGGCGGCGACGGAGCCGAGGAGCTCGGGCTCCTCCTGGAGTGACGGGTCGTGAAGAAGGGCAGCGACCCGCTCACCGTCGCGCTCGATGTGCGTGACGGCCCGGTTCTCGCTCGGCGCGGGCAAGGTGACTGCTCTGCCCTCGGGATCCGCGTAGCTGCCGAACTCCGGCAACCAGTACGCGAGGGTGAGCGATGGGTCTCCCAGAGCGCGAGCGAGCGCCTGCTCCAGCTCGGCTGGGCCCGGGTCGCGCCGCAGCTCGACGAAGAGGTCCCCAACGGCGGACCGCGCAAGCCTGGCTCGGAGATGTCCGACAAGGAGCAGGACAGGGGCCATGCCCACCAGGGCGAAGGCAACCCAACGGGCTTCGTCCCTTCCAGGCGCTCCGAGGGACACCATGATGATCGCACCGACCAGCGCCGCCAGCGCAAGGCTGAAACAGGCGACGAGGAACTCGAGCGAGAGTCGAACCGGACGGCCCGACGCTCTCCTGCGCGAGACGAGGGCCACGACGGCCGCGAGGCCGACGACTCCGGTCGCAGCGCGTTGAGCCGTGAGGACGACGTCACCGCTGCGGCCCGTCACCTCGCACAGCAGCCTCACGAGATCGAGGCACAAGTAGACCGCGTACCCGGTGATGACGACGAGGCGATCGAAGCGGCGGACGAGTCGCCCGCTCGGATAGGCGAGGAAGACATGAATGAACACCAGGGGAGGCAGCAAGAGCATCGACTCGCCAATCACCTGGAGCACTGCGGAGTCGGCCTCGGCCAGCCGCGAAAGCGCGGGGACAAGACCGGCGGCCACCAACAAGGGGCCGAATGGGCTCTCGGGCCGCCTCGACCAGGCGATCAGCCCGCAGCCGACGTAAGCGACGACGATCCAAGCAACGAGGGCGGCGTGGATGTGAGGAAGGGGACCGTAGTCGCCGGCCAGGCTCAGCCGGTAAGCACCGATCGCAGCGGCGAATCCGGCAACTGCCACGCTGAAGAGGACCGCTGGGCGCGGCGGACCGCGAGCCGCCTTCGAGTCTGCAATGAGCCCTGCTGCGTGTTGGATCGCCGTGGCGGCTCCATTCTCCCCCGGGGTTCAGACGATATCCCTTCTCATCCCGGTTCCATAGGACAGCGCCTCGTCTGCGAACCGGATCACCGCCTCGTGCTCGGGTGCGGGATCGGCGCGATATTGAGCCAGAGCATTCCGGACGAATTCCGCGTGCTCGGGGAAACGCTCGGCAGCCCAGGCGACCGCGTTCTCCTTCGTCGTCTGCTCGCCGGTCTCGAGCCCGTACAGCGCCCGGCACAGCGTCACGACGATGTATCCCTGGTGGGCGGGCACGTAGGCGACCTGTGGCGCACGAGCGTCACGTGCCCAGGCCTCGAGCTGCGCCTCGATCCCGCGCCGGTACGCATCTGGTGTGATCGCTGGGCCGATCTCGAGCGGAGGTGGGCCGACGATCGTCTCGCCCGCCGTCGTAACGCTGTGCCAGTTGAGAGCCCAGTCGTACCCGGCTTGCTTCAGGTTGAGCGGCTCGCCTGGGCTGATCACGGCGATTGAACCGGTTGGGCGGCCGCCGAAGGTCTTGAGGACGGAGTGCGGTACGTAGCCGACCTCGACGCGCTCGGTCCACTCGGGATGGGCCGATACGAACCCGGCGTGGAGAGATCCGAGCCGGTCGATCTTCCGAATGTCCTCCGCGAGGACGGCGAAGAGGTCGAGGTCGCTTCGGCCGGGAATGAACCCTCCAGCGGCTAGCGATCCGAAGAGATAGAGCCCGAGCAGTTCGTCCCCGAAATGCCGCGACAAGAGCGCGGTCACTTCCGCGACCGCGTCGCGTGCATCGGTTAGAGGGGGCTCGATCAGGGGCGGCGCCCGACAACGAGGCGGACCGGAAAGCCGCGGCGCCTGACCGCGCCCGCTCGCGGGCTCTGGCTGATCACGCGACCGACGCGCCTCGAGCGTGCCTTGCGCACGCGTCCGACGGAACAGTGCCGCGCTCGGATCCGCTGCTTCGCTCGGCCGAGCCTGAGCCCGATCACCCGCGGCACCCTGCAGCGCACGGCCGGAGGCGGAGGCGGAGGCGGAGGTGGTGGCGGTGGTGGCGGAGGTGGAGGTGGTGGTGGCGGAGGCGGGGGAGGTGGAGGTGGTGGCGGAGGCGGGGAGGTGGAGGTGGAGGTGGCGGCGGGGGAGGTGGAGGTGGTGGTGGCGGCGGCGAAACGAGGCACTCGCTGATCTTGATCGTGTCGATGCGCCAGCCGGGAGCCCCGATGGCGTTGTCGGTGCCCAGGCGCCAGCGCAGGACGACGTTCTGTCCGGCGGCGGAGGGCGGCAGGATCACGACCGAGGTGATGAAGCCGTTGTTCGAGTTGCCGGTCCAGGCGAGGCGCCCCGCGAGTGGGTTCCCGAGGCCTGTCTGGAGCGTGCCGCTGTAGGTGCCGACGACGAGACTCCCTCCCGCGTCGCGGATGTCCTGGAAGGTGCCGCCGCCGATGCTGATCTCCAGCACTCCGCCGTCGAAGGTGGTCTCGGTGTAGTAGTTGTTGCGAAACGTGAGCTGAGCGGCGCTGGTCGCGATCGGGATGCTCGGCGAGTCGAGCCGCTTGTCGCTCACGACCTGGGGGTTGTCGACGAAGGCTGCGTTCGGAGGAGTATCGAAGGGCGGCGTGGGCATTCCGGTGTTCGACGTCGTCCACAGCGGCGCCGGGCCCTGGTCGTTCGTCGCGGTCCAACCCGCCGGCAGCGCGGGTGGCGTCACGCCGTCGAAGTCCTCGCTGAACGTGGTCGTCGGATCGGCGCAGGAGGCGGTTCCGGCGTCCAGGACTTCCGTCGTCGCGAGCGAGGTCGAGTCACTGCGCCCCCCGGCGGCGACGAGCGTGTTGGCGATCGCCGTTCCCCCGATCCACGCGCGAGGCACGTTCAGGCTCGGGCCCTCGTTCCAACCGCCAGCGCCGGGGTCGTAGGCCGTCGTCGTCCCGGTCGGTGCCCCGGGCGTCTCGCCTCCGAAGATCCAGAGCCTGCCGTTGGCGACAGCGCTGCCTGCGGCGTTCGTCGGAGTGGGCATGCTGGCTCCCGCCGACCAGGAATTCGTCGCGACGCTGTAGTCCCAGACGAGGTCGATGATCGCCCCAGAGGCGTCCCGCCCACCGGCCACGTAGAAGTGGTTGCCGATGACGCCGGAGGCGGCTCCGCCGACGGCATGAGGGATCGGCGCGCGCGTCGTAAAGGTGTTCGCGGCGGGGTTGTATTCCCACACCGTCGTCTGGGCGCTCGCCGGGTCTGCGGTGTCGTAGCCGCCGACCAGGTACATCCTTTGGTTCGCGCTGTCGTAGCCGGCCGCCATCGAGTGGCGGGGGCCCGGCATGTTCGCGGCGGAACTCCACGTGTTGGCCGTGATGTCGAAGACTCTCGTGGCGTCGGTGACCACGTCCGTGCTCGAATTCACGCCGCCGAAGACGTAGATGCTGTTCGTAGCCGGGTAATACACGGCGGACGCCTTCGCCTCCGCGGCCGGCATCGGCGGTGGATACGTGTCCCACCGCTCGTTGACCGGGTTGTAACGGTAGAAGGTGTCCAGGGTCGCACCGCCAACGTCGATGCCCCCGGCTGCGTAGGCGTAGGTGCCGTTCGAGGCGCCCGCGGCGCCGTACAAGGGCTGCGGCATGGATGCGACGACGTTCCACGTGGAGTCCGGGCCGGCAGCCGTGGCCCCGCGCAGGTCTCGTGTCCCCGCGGTCTGACGCTCGGCCGCGCCGGCCAGGGCGCTCAGGCCCAGCGCCAGGCCGCACAGCATGGACGCAAGTACCGCCGCCCATAGAATTCTCCCCCTCATGCCGCTACCTCTCCCCCGTCGACTTGTCCGCTTTTACCCGTGCGAAGCGCAGAAGGCAAGCTCGCGCGCCTGGTGAAATCCCGCAACTAGGGTTCACGAGTGCGTCGGAGTAACGCGAGGCGACACCCGGACTCACGGGGCGGGGCGCGCTAAGTCGGAGCTCCGCTCTCAGCGGAGTAGCGCGTGAGCATCGGTGGAGTGTGTAGGCAATCGGCGAAGCTGAACGGGCGCGTCACGAGCGGCGGGACTTGGTCGGCATCGGAATGGAGCGGGTTCATCAGCACGATGTCCGCCTCCGGGAGAACTTGCGAGCGCAGTGCCGCCAGCAAGCTACGGCGCTTGCTAAGCCAGTCGCTCACCCATTCGCGAATCGCGTCATCGCCGTCTGCATCGACGACCCTCTCGGGAATCGCGTCGATCTCAGTCCAACCGAGCACGTAATCGTCTGGCGCATCGGCTGGATTACCCGGCAGGTAGCGCAGGGCAACGAGCACGGCGAGTCCTGCCTCCGAGGCGAAGTTGACGACCGGCACGCCGGGCGGTGAGTAGCGGCCCCCACGTTTCGACGTCCCTGCGCCATCGAGCGCCTCGTGGCCCCTCCGAGTCAGTCGCCAAAGCCGCATGCAGAGAATCTAAGCGAGCTGTCGGCGCCGGCGACCATTTCGCCCGCTTCGACTCCGTAACAGGGGCAGGGCTTGAGGGAGTAGACTGGCTTCAACTGGCCCTGCTGCCAGAATTCCGGCCGAAGGCCCGAATGCCACCGACGCGCCATTCAACGCGCGCAAGGCGAGGAGCTAAGGCAAACAGAGTTCAGACTTGCGGGGCCAGTTCCTTTGCGGATGTGGCCACGAAGCTGGTGCTTTGCGCGGCCTCGCCGCCGCGTCGGAGCGCGCGGACACCATCGTCACGTTCATTTCAAGCTGAAGCTGTCGTCGGCAGCGACCGATGACGGGAGCGTGACAGTCTCACGCCGGACCTGGACATGGTGTGTCGGGACGTTGGCGACTCTGCCGGCGTCGGCGCTCCTGTGGTTCGTCGGCGCGATGAGCGCCGGCGGCGGCGAGGACTACGATCCTCCGGCTCCGACGATCGTCGATTCTGGCATCCCGGGCGTCTGGGTAGCGATCGCCCTCGTGCCGACCTGGCTCGCGCTCGTTGGCGGATTCGTTGCAATCCGGCGCGAGTGGGACGGATTGTTCGTTTCTCGCTGACCGCGCCGTACGTGGTGGCCGTGCTTGGCGTCTTCGCGATCTTGGCGATCGACTGACCGGGTGAACTTCAATTCTCGAGATCCGAAAAGCGAGAAAGGCAGCTCGCAGTCGTAACGCCTGTCGCAGAGCGAAGCCGACGCCCGGACTCGAACCGGGGACCCCTTCATTACGAGTGAAGTGCTCTACCAGCTGAGCTACGTCGGCGGGGCTTCTAGAGAGTAGCCCTACTTCGAAACCGGCGGAAGCGGAATCGGGCAGCGCGGATCATGCTTCTCGGCGAGGCGAAGCAGGAGCGCGTGCAGCTCCGCTCGCTCGTCCTCGTCGAGGGGCGCGAGGAAGTCGTCCTCGATCCGGCCGGTGAGCGCGCGGAGCCGCTTCAGCGTCTGCTTCCCTTCCGGAGTCAGGTGCACCAGGTGCCGCCGGCGGTCCTTCGGATCGCGCTCGCGCTCGACGAGCTTTCGTTCCTCGAGGTCGTCGAGCAGCCCCACCATCTGCCCCCGGTCGTAGCCGAGGGCGTCGGCGATCGAGCCCTGCGTCTCGTGCGACCCTTCGCCGAGAGCTGTGAGAACGCCGTAGTGGTACGGGTGCAGCCCCGTTTCCTCATACGCCTCCATGGCCCGCTCCTTGGCCGTGTAGCCCAGCCGCTTGAGCAGGAACGTCGTCGAGGCGACCAGCGACTTGGGCAGGCGGGGAAGCGCCGACTGAGTGATCTGCGGGGGGTTGACCGTTGCCATCGAAATTAGTGTAGCGCGCCCAAGGGTTGTTGTGCTATATAGTTGTAGTCGTCAACGATTTCGGAGGGCAATACGTGAGCTTTACAACGAAGAGCGACCGCCGCTGGAGCGCACTCGCTCTGATCGTCGTCGCGCAGTTCATGGTCATTCTCGACATCGCGATCGTGAACGTCGCGCTTCCTTCGATCAAGACGGATCTCGACTTTTCATCGACCAACCTGCAGTGGGTGATCTCGGCCTACGCGATCATCTTCGGGGGCGCGCTGCTCCTCGGCGGGCGTCTCGCCGACCTTCTGGGGCGCCGCAGGCTGTTCGCCGCCGGGCTTGCGCTCTTCACCGTGAGCTCGCTCCTCTGCGGCCTCGCCTGGTCGGAGGGCTCGCTGATCGCGTTCCGCGGCCTGCAGGGCCTGGGTGGGGCGCTGCTCGCTCCGGCCGCGCTCTCGCTCCTGATGACGACGTTCACCGAAGGGCGTGAGCGCAACACCGCGCTCGGGATCTACGGAGCGGCATCCGGCAGCGGCGCGGCCGTGGGCGTTCTACTCGGCGGCCTGTTGACCTCGTACCTGAGCTGGTCGTGGGTCTTCTTCATCAACGTGCCGGTCGGCCTCGCGGCGATCGCCCTCACGCCGGTCCTGCTCCAGGAGAGCCGCGCGCCGGAGCTCGCTCGTCGCCACTTCGACTTCCGTGGGGCGGCCTCGATCACCGCCGGTCTCATGTTGCTCGTCTACGCGACGACGCGCGCCGCGAGCGACGGCTGGGGCGCGCCGACGACGCTCGCACTCCTGGCCACCGCGGTCGGGCTCATCCTTGCATTCGTGGTGATCGAGCTCCGCTCGCCCTCGCCGCTGCTGCCGCTGCGCATCTTCCGGCTGCGCACGCTGACCGGCGCGAACGCGGCGATGGCGATCGTCGGCGCCGTCGCGTTCTCGGAGTTCTTCTTGCTGACGCTCTACCTCCAGGACGTCCTGCAGTACTCGGCGGTGCAGACCGGCGCGGCGTTCGCCGGGTTCGCGCTGACCGTGGTCGTGGTGTCGAACGTCGCGCAGTGGGTCGTGGGACGGATCGGAGTCCGGCCGACGCTCACCATCGGCCTCCTCATCTCGGCCGTCTCGGTCGCGCTGCTCACCCGCCTGCCGGTCGAGGGCACCTACTTCTGGGATCTCTTCCCGTGGTTCGTGCTCGGCGGCGCCGGCATGGGGCTCTCGTTCGTGCCGGTGACGATCGCCGGCCTGACCGGCGTCGAGCGCTCGGACGCAGGGGTCGCCTCGGGGTTGATCAACACGAGCCGTCAGATCGGCGGCGCGCTCGGTCTCGCCGGGGTGAGCGCGATCGCGGCGACCTCGACGAGCAATTACGTGCAGGCACATCCCGCCCTCGCAGCGTCGAGCGCGACTCCGGTCGACCATGGGCTCCAGACAGGTCTCTACGTGCTGACGGGGCTGCTGCTCCTCGGCGCGGCGATCGCACTCGGCGTCGTCAGGTCGGCGCCCGTCGCCGCTCCGGCGGCGCAGGAAATCGTCCTCGAGGAGGCAGCGTGACGGGCGAGATCTCGAAATTCCACGAGCTGGACGACCTGGTCCTGCACTTGAAGGGCCTCGTCCTCGTGCGCAAGGTCAGGGAAGCGCGCGGCGCCGAAGCCGACGAGCTCGACCTGTACGGCGCGGAGATCGAGCGGGTTCGGAACCGGCTCGCCGACGTCGTGAAGACGAGCGACTAGCGATCCGGGCGTTGTCTTCTACGACGCGGGCGGAGACGCGCGTTGGGTGGCTGGGCTCGAGATCGCCGAGGGCGTGGTCATCGCCGTGCGGTCGATCCTCGACCCCGACAAGCTCGGCCACGTGCCCGGCCGGTAGCTGCGAGTAGCCTTTTCTCGTGAGCGCGACTCGCGAGACGCTGGTCTTCATTCCCGCCTGGAACGAGGAAGAGAGCCTGCCGGCGGTCCTCGACGAGCTTCGCGGGGAACTGCCAGAGGCCGATGTCCTCGTCGTCGACGACGGGTCGACCGACCGCACGGCCGAGGTTGCCGGCGAGTACGGCGCCAAGGTGCTCTCGTTCGGCGAGAACCGGGGCCTTCGGGCAGCGATCTCCGCCGGCTACGGCTACGCGGTGGAGCACGGCTACGCCTTCTGCGGCCGGGTCGACGCCGATGGGCAGCATCCGGTCGCCGAGCTCCGCAAGCTCCTCGAGCTCGTGCGCTCCGGTCAGTGGGACGTCGCTGTCGGGTCGCGGTTCGCGACCGTCGGCGGGAACGGCTTCTCCCGTGAGCGCTACGAGTCGAGCGCGGCCAGGCGGCTCGGAACCGGGGTGCTTCGACGCTCGATCGAAGTCGTCCTCGACCAGCCGTTCCACGACGCGACCAGCGGCATGTACGCGGTGAACGCGCGGGCGATGGCGATCCTCGCCGCTCCGTATTCGACCGGCGCGCCCGAGGTCGAGGGAATCTTGCGACTGCACGACGAGGGCCTCCGCGTGACCGAGGTGCCCGTCGAGATGCGGGAACGGACGAGCGGAGAATCGAAGCTCCAGGGCAAGAAGGCGATCGTCCTCGTCCTCACTGTCGCCGGGGCGCTCGTGACCGCCGAGTTTCTCCGCAGACGTAGGTCGTGACCCCCGAACGAGTCGTCGGCGTCCTCGGCTACTCCCGTCGACGGACGAGCGAGCTCCATCCGATCTGCGCCGCCCGTCTGGCTCACGCTCAGCGGCTCGCCGAAGGCGCCCGCGCCGTCGTCTTCTCGGGCTTCAGCGAGGCCGAGTTGATGCGCGCGGCGTGGACGGGCCCCGACGTGATTCTCGTCTGTGATCCCGAGGCGCGCACGACCGCTCAGAATGCGTCGAACGTGGCGTCTGCGGCCCGCGAGCTCGGTGCGCAGGAGCTTGTCGTCGTCACCTCGCACTGGCATCGAACGCGAGCGCGAATCCTGACCAGCGCCGCACTGCGCGGCTCGGGGATCCGGCTCTCGGTCGAGACTGCCCCAGGGTCGCGGCCGCGTCTGCTCCTCCTCCGGGAGCTCGCCTGCCTGGCGCTACTGCCCGTTCAGATCGCGCGCGTTCGCCGCTGAGGATGCTCCGAGGCTCTTCGGCGGCGCGGTCGAATCGCGGACGACGAGGCGCGTCGCGAGCTCGACGTGCAGCGTCTCGAGGCTCTGACGCTCCATCAGCCGGCTGAGCAGGCTGACCGCAGTGCGGCCCATCTCGGCGAGGGGTTGGCGGACCGTTGTCAGCGCCGGCGTCACGATCGTGGCGTGCTCGACGTCGTCGAAGCCGACCACGGACAGGTCCTCGGGAACGCGAAGCCCACGAGCCCGGGCGGCCTGAATCGTGCCGATCGCGACGTCGTCGTTGAACGCGAAGACCGCCGTCGGCGGGTCGGGCAGCGCAAGCAGCGATGCAGCGGCTTCTCGCCCGGGGTCGATCTCGGGAATCGAGGCGACCTCGAGCGCCGGGTCGGGGAGGATGCCGGCTGAAGCAAGCGCTGCCCGGTACCCGCGGCGGCGATCTTCGGTGGCGAGCCAACCGCTCGGGCCCGCGATCTGCGCGATGCGCCGGTGCCCGAGGTCGAGCAGGTGGCGCATCGCCTGGTCGGCGCCTGACGTGTTCGCGGCGGAGACGGAGGGGATCCGATCGTCGAGCCGCATCAGGGGGTCGATGACCACGAACCGAAATCCGTTGTCCAGGTGCCGCTCGAGCTCCTCGCTCGACTCCTCCGGGAGGATGATCAGGGAGCCGTCGGTCATGCCGTGGAGGCGATCGAGCACCGACACCTCGCGGTCGTGCTCCTGCCTCGTGGGGGAGAGGACGATCTGGAGGTCACGCTCGAACAGCGCCTCGGCCGCGCCGTCCAGGATGCCGGAGAAGTACGCGGGATAGACGAGCGGGACGACGACGCCGACAAACCCCGTGCGTCCTCCTGAAAGGCCGCGGGCACTTCGGTTGGCGGTGTAGCCGTTCTCCCGAATCACGCGCGTGACCAGGTCGCGCGTATCGTCGGCGACGTCGCCGCGGCCGTTGAGGACTCGCGAGACAGTTGCGATGGAGACGCCGGCCTGCTCGGCGATCTGCCGGATCGTGGGCCGCTGAGAGAGTGTCTGCGCCATGCCGCGCATTGAAGCATGTTCCGGAACGTTCCGGAAGTCCCGTCCTTTATTTTCGTGCAATTTGCGGGTTATGCCTTGACTTTCCCGTAACAAACCTGTTAACGATTCCGGAAACGTTTTCGGAAATCAGGCCAACCGCCCGACCCCTGGGCGAGAAAGGACACCCGATGCGTCGCAAGATTCCCTCGACCCGCTGGATTGCCGTCGCTGTGGCCGGGGCTTCCCTCGCCCTCGCGGCAGCGCTCAGCGCGTCGACCCCCGCGGCCGTCGACGGTCCCCTCAAGATCAACGCAGGCCACAAGTGCCTCGTGATGACGGGCTCCGGCGACCCCACCTTTACCAAGAACTTCAACCCCTTCACCGCGACCGGGCTGCCAAGCGGCTCGATCGTGCAGGGGGCGTTCTACGAGCCGCTGATCGTCACAGGCGAAGGCGGCCTGAAGCCGGTTCCGTGGCTCGCCCGCAGCTGGAAATGGAGCAACGGCAACAAGACCCTGACGCTGAACCTGGCGCACGGCGCCAAGTGGTCGGACGGCAAGCGGCTCACCTCCGGTGACGTCGTCTACAGCTTCCTCGCCGGTCGGCAGGACAAGCTCATGGACCGCGTCGGCCTGACCGGGGCGGGCAACAACATCGCCTCCGTCAAGGCGAGAGGCCCCTACAAGGTCGTGATCAAGCTCAAGACGCCCGACTCGCAGTTCATCTCAGTGACGATCAACCGACTCTTCGTCATCCCGCGGCACGTCTGGGCCGGCATCAAAGACGTCGCGAACTTCAACAACACGAGGCCGGTCGGCTCGGGCCCGTTCAATCGGGTCACCCGCTTCACGGCCCAGGACTACGTCTTCACGAAGAACCCGAACTACTGGCAGAAGGGCCTCCCGAAGGTCCCATGTCTCGAGTACGTGCAGGCGTCGTCGAACGATGCTGCGCTCGCGCTGATCCAGAGCGGACAGGTCGACTGGACGCACAACTTCGTGCCGAACGTCGAGAAGGCCTACATCGCCAAGGACCGCAAGCATTTCCACGCGTTCTACGCGACGACGGCGTATCCGATCTCCCTCCTCCTGGACACGTCGAAGTACCCGTACAGCCTCGCCGTATTCCGCAAGGCGCTCAGCCGCGCGATCGACCGCAAGACGGTCTCGAAGCTCGGCGAGTACGGGTACGCCCCCCCGACTGACGCGATCGGGCTGAACGGGCTGTTCCCGAATTGGGTGACGGACAAGAAGGTCAAGGCACGCGCCAAGACCATGTCCACGTACAGCCCGTCGGTCGCGAGGAGCATGCTGACCGGGAACGGCTTCACGTATCGCGGCAATCGGCTCTACGACCCGCACGGCAACGCCGTCGAGCTCGACATCCACGTCATTGCCGGGTGGTCGGACTGGGTCGCCTCGAACCAGATCATCACGAAGAACCTGCGCGATATCGGAATCGACTCCCAGGTCAAGCTCGAGCCCGACTGGGGCGCCTGGCAGCCGAGTGCGTACGCGACGAAGTTCCCGACGCTTCTCTGGCAGGTCGCGTCGCAGGGCTCGCCCTACGGGTACTTCTACTCGAACCTCTCGCAGAACGCGTACATCCCGCCGGGCGAGAGCGGGGAGACGACCGGGAACTGGTCGCACTTCTCCGATCCCGCGTCGACGAAGCTCCTCAACAAGTGGAAGGTGACGCTGAACGAGTCGAAGCAGCGGCAGCTCGCCACGAAGCTGGAGACGATGTTCCTGGACCACCAGCCGATCGTGCCGCTCTTCGTCGGGCCACGTTGGTCGACGTACAGCACGCGGTACTTCCACTGCTTCGGGAACAAGAACAACTTCTTCGGTGACCCGATCTTCACGACGTTCCCCGACAACATCCTGTCCTTCACCCGGATTTGTAAGGGCGGGAAGGTCGGCCCGTGAGGGCCCTCTAGGGACTAGGTAACGGCGGGCGGACCCTCTCGCCCGCCCGCCGTTTACCCTCCAAGGAGCGAGACATGCGCTGGTTTGCCCGTCGGCTCGTCTTCTACGCGTTCGCGCTGTGGGTGGCGCTGACGATCAACTTCCTGCTTCCGCGCATGATGCCGGGGAGCCCTATCGACGGGATCCTGCAGCACCTCACGCCGGCGCAGCTCGCGGCGAACCCCGGGATCGTCCAGACGTATGAGGCGCTCGTCGGGGGCGGCCACAACTCGATCTGGCAGGACTACATCACGTACCTGAGCCGCATCGTCCATCTCGACTTCGGCGTTTCCACTTCCCACTACCCGACGCCGGTGTCGACGGTCGTGGGCCAGACGCTGCCGTACTCGATCTTCCTGGTCGGAGTCGCGTTCTTCCTCTCGTTCGTGATCGGGACCGCGATCGGGATGTACGCCGCATGGCGCCGCGGCGGGCTCGTCGACAACGTCTTCGTCCCGACCTTCATGGCGCTCAGCGCGTTTCCCGCGTTCTTCACGGCCCTGCTCGGGCTCTACTTCCTCGGCCTGAAGGCGGGCTGGTTTCCAATCCAGCATGCCTATGGCACCGGCCTCACCCCCGGCTTCAACTGGGAGTTCCTCTCGAGTGCGTTCCGGCACGCACAGCTGCCGATGCTCGTGATTCTCGCCGCCTACACGGGCGGCTGGATGCTGAACATGCGCACGGTGATGATCAACACCATCGGCGAGGACTACGTGGCGATGGCGCACGCGAAGGGGCTCTCCGATCGCCGCGTGATGACCTGGTACGCGGGGCGAAACGCGATCCTGCCGCCGCTCAACGGGTTCGCCGCGCTCTTCGCGAGCGCTGTCGGCGGGCTCGTCTTCGTCGAGTACATCTTCAGCTACCCGGGCGCCGGCTTGACGCTCCAGCAAGCCGTGCTCGGGAACGACTACGCCCTGGCCCAGGCGCTGCTCGTCGTGCTCTCGATCTGCGTCATCGTCGCGAACCTGCTCATGGACGTGCTCAACCTCGTCCTCGACCCCCGTCTCCGCACAGGCTGATGTCGCAACTCGACCCGACCATCGGCCCGGCGCTCGACCTTCCGCTCGAGGCGCCCCCACGACACGCCCGGCGCTGGGGCTTTCATCTCCCGGGGTGGCTCGTGTTGCTGCTCTCGAACCCGAAGTCGCGGCTCGGGTTCGCGATGGTCGCCTTCGTGGTGATCGTCGCGGGGATCGCGCCCTGGATCTCGGCCGCGGACCCGAACGGCTTCAGCCTGGTGGCTGCACGCCAGGCGCCCTCCTGGCACCACCTGTTCGGGACGACCGACCAGGGCAGCGACATCTTCTCGCAGGTCGTCCTCGGCGCCCGGCGGTCGCTCCTGCTGGGCGCGGCGGCGGCCGCCCTCGCCACCGCCGTCGCCGCCACGCTCGGAATCACGGCCGCGCTCGTGGGCGGGCTCGTCGACGACATCGTGAACGTCCTGATCAACATCTTCCTCGTCATCCCGCCGATTCCGCTGCTGGTCGTCATGTCCGGCTACACCCAGGATCACGGGATGACGACGATGATCGTCGTCCTTGCACTCGTCCTCTGGGCGTTCGAGGCACGGATCCTGCGGGCGCAGGCCCTCTCCCTCAAGAGCCGCGACTTCGTCGACGCGGCGCGAGCCTCGGGCGAGCCGACCTGGCGGATCGTCTTCGGCGAGCTCGTCCCGAACATGGTCAGCCGGATCGCAGCTGCCTTCGTGCTCGTCTTCTACATCGCCCTCCTCGTCGACGCGGGTCTCGAGTTCCTCGGCCTGGGCGACGTCTCGGTGACCAGCTGGGGCGTCACGCTCTACTGGGCGCAGACGAACTCGACCGTGCTGCAGGGCGAGTGGTGGCCGTTCTTCTTCCCCGGCGCCGCGCTCGCGTTCACCGTCCTCGGCCTCGTGCTCCTGCTCGCGGGCATCGACGAGTTCTCGAACCCGCGACTGCGAGCGGAGAAGAAGCCGCGCAAGAAGCGGCTGCGGATCCTGTTCGGTGGCCGGCTGGCCGCCCGCGAGGAGGGCGCGTCATGACGAGCCTCGTGGAGGAGCCACCCGTGGCACACGCTCGCGAAACGTCCCTGCTCGAGGTGCGAAAGCTCGTGGTCGAGTACGGCACGGGCCCGAAGAGCGCCCGCGCGGTCGACGGTGTCGACCTGGCGATCCGCGAGGGAGAGGTGCTCGGGCTCGCCGGCGAGTCCGGTTGCGGCAAGACGACCATCGCCAACGCGGTGATGCAGATCCTCCGACCGCCGGCCCGAATCACGGGAGGGAGCATCCTGTTCGAGGGGGAGAACATCCTCGGCAGGAGCGCCGAGCAGCTGCGGCGCTACCGCTGGCAGAACGTGTCCATGGTCCTGCAGAGCGCGATGAGCGCGCTCAATCCCGTCATGCGCGTCGGCGACCAGTTCGTGGACGCGATGCAGGCGCACGAGAAGATCGACCACAGGCGGGCGCTCGCGCGCGCGGGTGAGCTGCTCGAGCTCGTCGGCATCGACCGCCGACGGGTCAGCGCCTATCCGCACCAGCTCTCGGGCGGCATGCGCCAGCGCGTCGTGATCGCGATGGCGCTCTCGCTCGAGCCGGAGCTGATCATCCTCGACGAGCCGACGACTGCCCTCGACGTGGTCGTCCAGCGGGAGATTCTCCAGCAGGTGGACGCACTCAAGCGCGACTTCGGGTTTGCGGTGCTCTTCATCACGCACGACGTGTCGCTCCTGCTCGAGTTCGCAGATCGGATCGCGATCATGTACGCGGGGGAGATCGTGGAGACGGCTCATGCCGACCGGATCGGCACGAATCCGCAGCATCCATACACGCAAGGGCTGCTGAAGTCCTTCCCGCCGATCCGCGGCCCGTTGACGCGACTGACCGGCATCCCCGGGGCGCCTCCGGATCTCAGCGACCCGCCTGCCGGCTGCCGCTTCCATCCGCGCTGTCCGCACTGTCTGCCGGAACAGCAGGCGCTCTACCTGCGGCAGACCACAGAGCGGCCCCGCCTGCGCATGGTCGAGCCGGAGCACGAGGTCGCGTGCCATCTCGTCGCGGAGGCGGCGGAATGAGCTCGGCGGCCCAGCTCGAGGTGCGAAGCCTGACGAAGCGCTTCCCGCTCGGAGGCGGCATGCGCCGCTCGCAGATCCACGCGGTGGACGACGTCTCGTTCGAGCTGCGTCCCGGCACGATCACGGCGCTCGTCGGCGAGAGCGGCAGCGGCAAGAGCACCGTCGCGCGCCTGCTCGCGCACCTGTACGAAGCGACCGGCGGCGCCGTCCTCTTCGAGGGAAGGGACGTCACGCGCGTCCGCAGCCGCCGAGACGTCCTGCACTACCGCTCACAGGTGCAGATGATCTTCCAGGACCCATTCGGCTCGCTGAACCCGGTGAAGACGGTGCGCCACCACATCGAGCGGCCGCTCCGCATTCACCGAGTCGTCCCCTCCGGCCAGGTCGAAGCCCGTGTCCACGATCTGCTGCGCAACGTCGGCCTCGTGCCGCCGGAGGACATCGCGGCCAAGTATCCGCACGAGCTCTCGGGCGGGCAGCGGCAGCGCGTCTCGATCGCGCGCGCGCTCGCCGTCGAGCCGCGGGTCGTCCTCGCCGACGAGCCGATCAGCATGCTCGACGTCTCGATTCGGATCGGGATCCTGAACCTGATGCAGCGGCTCAAGGAGGAGCAGGGGATCGCGTTTCTGTACGTGACCCACGACCTCGCGAGCGCCCGCTACGTCGCCGACGACATCCTCGTCATGTACGCGGGGCAGATCGTCGAGCGCGGGCCCATCGAGCAGGTTCTGTCGGAGCCCCTCCACCCCTACACGCGTTTGCTGGTCGCCGCCGTCCCCGATCCCGCGTCGAAGACCGAGGCCAAGCGGATCGAGCTCAGGACCGGTACCCCCTCCCCTGCGGTCGATCCGGGCGAAGGATGCCGCTTCCGCGCACGATGCCCGCTCGCGATCGACGTCTGCTCGCAGGTCACCCCGCAACTGGTCGAGCCGCGGCCACAGCACGCCGCGCGCTGTCACGTCACTGCCCCCGCCCCGCCGGACTGATCGAGAGGACAACCATGCCGACACACGACAGCTCATTCCCAGTGGACTTCCTCTGGGGCGCCGCGACCGCGTCGTACCAGATCGAGGGCGCCGCGCACGAGGACGGCCGCGGCGAGAGCGTCTGGGACCGGTTCTGCGCGACCCCCGGCAAGGTCCGCAACGGGGACTCGGGCGAGCGGGCGTGCGACTTCTACCACCGGTATCCCGACGACATTCGGCTGATGCGCGACCTGGGCCTCGGCGCGTTCCGCTTCTCCATCGCCTGGCCGCGCGTAGTCCCCGAGGGCCGCGGCCGGATCAACGAGGCCGGGCTCGACTTCTACGACCGCCTCGTCGACGAACTGCTCGCCAACGACATCGAGCCGTTCGCGACGCTCTTCCACTGGGACACCCCGCAGGCGCTCGAGGACGAGGGCGGCTGGCCGTCCCGCTCGACCGCGGAGGCGTTCGCCGAGTACGCGGAAGCCGTTGCGCGCCGCCTGGGCGATCGCGTTCGCCACTGGATCACGCACAACGAGCCCTGGGTGCACGCCTGGATCGGCCACTCCTGGGGGCACCATGCACCCGGCCGCACGAGCGAGGTCGACGCGGTCGCGGCTGCGCACCATCTCCTGCTCTCCCACGGCTGGGCGGTGGACGTGATCCGCGCGCTCGCGCCCGACGCCCAGATCGGCATCTCGCTCAACCTCGCCGAGGCCTATCCGGCGAGCGAGACCCCCGAGGACGAAGCCGCCGCCTGGCGGGTCGACGGCGAGGGCAACCGCTGGTTCCTCGACCCCTTGTACCGCGGCGCCTATCCGCCGGACCTGCTCGAGCGCAACGAGCTGCTCGCGCCGTTCCTCCAGAACGGCGACCTGAAGACGATCTCGGCGCCGATCGACTTCCTGGGCGTCAACAACTACTTCCGCTTCCTCGTCAGTGCCGGCGACGACGGTCCGCGCATGGAGCGCGTCTCCGAGAACCAGCACACGGACATGGGCTGGGAGGTCTACCCGGACGGGCTCCGCCGGCTCCTGGTTCGAGTCGCCAAGGACTACGAGCCGCGTGCGATCTACGTGACCGAGAACGGAGCGGCCTTCGGCGACATCCGCGGTCACGACGGCAGCGTGCACGACCCGGAGCGGACCGCCTATCTCCAGTCGTACATCGACGCGGTCTCCCGTGCGATCGACGAGGGCGCGCCCGTAAAGGGCTACTTCGTGTGGAGCCTGCTCGACAACTTCGAGTGGTCGTTCGGCTACTCGAAGCGGTTCGGGATCGTCTACGTCGACTATCCGACGCTGGAGCGCGTGCCGAAGGACAGCTTCTACTGGTACCGGGACTTCATCGGCAGCAAGCAGCGCGCGCCGAGGCCCTCGCCAATAGCGACCGGGTGACGTGAAACTCGGCGCGCTCGCGATCGTCGTCTTCGCCTTGACCGCGACGGCGGCGGCGAGCGGGGCCCGCGTCGACCGCTTCACCAAGCAGGTACTGGTCACCGATCGTTCCGACGCGCACCTGGTCAACCCGTGGGGTCTCGCGGCGAGCCGCGAAGGCCCGTGGTGGGTCGCGAACGAGGGCCGGAGCACGAGCACGCTGTACTCGGGCGAAGGCCGCAAGCAGGCGCTGACGGTCACAGTTCCGGGCGGTCCGACCGGCGTCGTCTTCAACGGCGGGCGCGGATTCGTCGTTCGTGGCAACGGCGCCTCCGGGCCGGCGAGATTCATCTACGCGTGCGAGGACGGGATGATCCGGGCCTGGACGCCGACGGTCCCAAGAGGCTGGTCGAGGCTGGCCGTGGTCGCCGTCGACACCGGCGCGTCCGGCGCGCTCTTCCGCGGGGTCACGCTCGCGCACGGGAAGCTGTACGCGACGGACTTCCACAACGACCGCATCCTCGCCTTCGACTCGAACTGGCGCCGGGTGGACAAGGCCGGCGCTTTCGTCGATCGCGAGAAGCCGGACTGGTACGCACCGTTCGGCATCCAGGCGATCGGCGACCGGATCTTCGTCACCTACGCGTACCGTGCCCCGGTGAACGGCAACGATGCGCCGCACGGCGGCTACGTCGACGAGTTCGACCTCGACGGACGCCTCCTCGCGCACGTCGGCCGCACCGACGAGCTGGACGAGCCGTGGGGCGTGGCGCTCGCGCCGCGCGTGTTCGGCCGCTTCGGCGGCGATCTCCTCGTCGCGAACTTCGGCAGCGGCCGGATCAACGCCTACCGACGGGTCGGCGACGGCTGGACGTTCCGGGGCCGGCTGCCGGTGACCGTCGAGGGTGTCTGGGGCATCGCGTTCGGCACCGGCGGGATGAGCGGGTCCCGCACGACGCTGTTCTACGCCGCCGGCCCCCACGAGTGGCGCGGCGCGACCGAGCAGGGCGTCGGCGGAGAGCTCGGGTCGATCAGGCCGAGCTAGACGCGCGCACGACGAGCTCGACGGGCAGGATCGTCTCCTCGGCTGCGCTTTCCGGATCCTCGATCAGCTCGATCGCGCGAGCTGCTGCGACGGCCCCGAGCTCCTTTCGGTCCTGGCGGATCGTCGTCAGCGGCGGATGGGCGAGGGCGGCCGCCTCGAGGTCGTCGAAGCCGGCAACGGCGATGTCGGCCCCGGGCTGCGAGCCCTGCGTCACGGATGGCCTGGAGTCCGGCGAGCGCCATCAGGTCGGAGGCAGCGAGGATCGCCGTCGGCCGCTCGTCGAGCGCGAGGAGCGCGCACGTCTCGCGATAGCCCGACGCGGATGTGAAGTCGCCCTTGCGGATCAGCTCCTCCGGCACCTCGAGCCCGAGCGCCGCCGTTTCCTCCCGGAACGCCTTCAGCCGCGCCGCCCCGGCTTCGGTGTTCGTCGCGCCCGCGACGTGGGCGATGCGGCGGTGGCCGAGGGCGTGGAGATGCGCCAGCGCCAGGCGAACTCCACCGGCATGGTCCGAGCCGACGTACGCAGCGCTGCCGCTCGCGGACCTGACGTCGACGCCGACCAGCGGGACGTCCCGTGACTCGAGCTGCGCGACCAGTGGATCGTCGCTGTCGACGCCGATCAGGATCGCGGCGTCGAAGCGGTGCTCCGGGCCGACGTCGTTCGGCTGGAGCAGGAGCGGGTCGTAGCTCGACTGCGAGAGTCGTCGCGAGATCGCGCCGAGCACCATCCCGAAGAAGATGAGCGAGAGGTCGCGGTGCCCGGCGTTGTCGCCGACCACGACCGCGACGAGCCGCGTCTTCTGGCTGACCAGCGAGCGGGCCGTCGGATCAGGCGTGTAGCCGACCGAGCGCGCGACCTCGCGAACGCGCTCACGCGTCGGCTCGCTCACGTCTTCCTTGTCGTTCAGCGCCCTGGAGACGGTGGCGATCGAGACGCCTGCGCGCTCCGCCACGTCCTTGATCGTCGGCCGGCCGGTCACGACGACACGATAGCCAGGCATTCCCTGGAATATTCGGCGGCCGGGAGCGTTCTTATCTGTACGCGGCGCCGGTCCTCGCGGACCTCGGCGCCCGCACTACATCAGGAGGCGATCTTCTTGAAGCAGATTCATCCCGAGCTCATGCTCGCAACCGTCCGCTGCACCTCGTGCGGCGAGACGTTCACGACCCGTTCCACCAGGAGCGAGCTGGTCGTCGACGCGTGCTCGAAGTGCCATCCCGCGTACACGGGTGTCGAGCGGAGCGTCACGAAGGGCGGCCGCATCGAGCGGTTCGAGCGGCGCCGGCAGCTTGCAGGAGAGAGGAGTGACAACTGAGCACCATCTTCGAAGAGCCGATTCAGGCGTTCCTCGGTGAGGCCGAGGAGCGCGGCACGATCGAGGAGAGCGCCCTCGAGGCGTTCGCGGTCGAGCACGACCTCGCAGACGACGAGGTGGCTGCGCTGCGGACCGAGCTCGAGGCGCTCGAGGTCGACGTGGCGGCACCCGCTCGCGTCGAGGCTCCGTCCTCGACCGATTCGATGACCCTGTTCATGAATCGGATCGGTCGCTATCCGCTGCTCACGGCGGCCGAGGAGGTTGCGCTCGCAAAGCAGGTCGAGCGCGGCGACGCTGCGGCCAAGGAGCGGATGATCAACTCGAACTTGCGGCTCGTGATCTCGATCGCGAAGCGCTATCAGGGGCACGACCTGACGCTGCTCGAGCTGGTCCAGGAGGGCGCTATCGGACTGAACCGCGCTGTCGAGAAGTTCGACTGGCGCAAGGGGTTCAAGTTCTCGACGTACGCCACGTGGTGGATCCGTCAGGCGTGCCAGCGCGCGATCGCGGGACAGTCGAAGACGATTCGCGTCCCGGCGCACGTCCACGAGCGTCGGATCAAGCTCGCCCGAGTGCGGCGTGAGCTGCTCGCGAAGCTCGATCGCGAGCCGACGCGCGAGGAGCTGGCCGCGGCTGCGGAGCTCGAGCTCAAGCACGTCGACGAGGCGCTGGACGCCGCCGAGGCCCCCGTCTCGCTCAACCAGTCCGTCGGTTCGGAAGACGGCGCGGAGCTTGGCGATCTCTTCGACGATCCGAGCGCTCCCGATCCCGGCGAACAGGCGATGGACTCGGTGCGTCGACTCGAGGTTCGCCGCGGACTCGCGACGCTTCCGGAGCAGGAGCGCCGCGTGCTCGAACTGCGGTTCGGGATCGAAGGGGCACCGCAGACGCTGGAGGCGATCGGCAAGGAGCTGGGCGTCTCGCGCGAGCATGTTCGTCAGCTCGAGCGTGAGGGCCTCGAGCTGCTGTCCGAGGCGCTCGGCGGCTCGGACGAGCTCGCTCTGGTTGCGTGAACCAGGAGGAGGGGCGGCCTCGGCCGCCCCTCCCTCGCACAGAAAGGCCTACCTCAGTGAGACGTCGTCGATGCGGAAGCTCGTCGGCAGGCTGATGTCGGTCGTCGCGCGGAACTGAACGCGGACCGTCTGGCCGCGCCAGGCCGCGAGGCTGAACGACTTCTGCGAGTACGAGCCCGCGGCTCCCGAGTTCGCATTCGTCCACGAGCCGAGCGTCGAGAGCAGCGCGCCCGATGTGCTGCGGACCTCGGCGTACATGTAGTCGTACGGCGTGCAGCACGCCTCGCTCGTCGTGATGTTGAGCCAGAACGTGAGGCTCGCCGTCGCGCCCGCGGGGATCGAGACCGTCTGGTACTCGCTGCCGCTCGCGTTGTTGTAGGCGCCGAGGATCGAGTAGCCCGTTCCCGAGTGCGGGTACGCGCCGTTCGACCAGTACGCGTTGCCGGCCTGCGTCCACGGCGAGGCCGAGCCTTCGAAGCCGCCGTTCACGAGCAGCTCGGTCGGCGGCGGAGGCGGTGGCGGCGGGGGACCGGGTGGCGGTGGCGGCGGCGGCGGCGGTGGTGGCGGCGCCCCGAAGATCGAATACAGGAGCCGGTTCGGCGAGCCGGATCCCGCGCTCGTCACATGGTTGAGCGTCGCATTCGAGGTCAGCGCCTGCGTCACCGCCGAGGGCGAGGCGCCCGGACTCGCCTGCAGATAGAGGGCGATCGCTCCGGTCACGTGCGGGGTCGCCATCGACGTCCCGCTGATCGTGTTCGTCGCCGTGTCGCTCGTGTTCCACGACGAGGTGATGTTGTTGCCCGGCGCGAAGATGTCCAGGCAGGTTCCGAAGTTCGAGAAGGACGCGCGTGCGTCGGTGGTCGTCGTCGCGCCGACGGTATTGGCTGCGGCGACGCGAGCCGGCGAGGTCGTGCAGGCGTCCGTGTTCGAGTTGCCGGCGGCGATGGCGTACGAGACGCCGGAGTTGATCGAGTTGTTGACTGCCGTGTCGAGCGCCGAGCTCGCACCGCCGCCGAGGCTCATGTTCGCGACCGAGTGGCCGGCGACCCGGTTCGACGTCACCCAGTCGACGCCGGCGATCACGCCCGAGTTCGATCCCGAGCCCTGGCAGTTCAGCACGCGCACGGCGTGCAACGTCACCTGCTTGGCGACGCCGTACGTCGTCCCGCCGGTCGTTCCGGCGACGTGCGTGCCGTGGCCGTTGCAGTCGTTCGTTCCCTGCCCGTCACCGACGAAGTCGGCGCCGTTGCCGACGCGACCCGTGAACTGCTGGTGCGTCGCACGCATCCCGGTGTCGATGATGTAGGCGTTCACGCCCGCACCGGTCTGGTCGTAGTTGTAGGTGTTGTTCAGCGGCAGGTCGCGCTGGTCGATCCGGTCGAGGCCCCAAGTGGCCGGGCTCTGCGAAGTGACCGCGTGCATCACCTGGTCCGCCTCGACGTAGGCGACGCGCGGATCGCGGGACAACGCGGCCGCGGCGGCCGCCGTCGTGTGGGCGGCGAAGCCCTTCAGCGCGTGCTGGTAGACGAAGCTGACGCGGGCGCCGTGCGCCGACGCGAGCTGCCGAGCCGTCGCAGGAACGGACGATCGCTGCACGGTGGGCTCGAAGACGACGATGTACGAGCCGGCGATCGGATTCTTGGCGGCGCGCAGCTCTCCTGAGACCACGGCCAGCGCCGCGGTGAGACAAACGAGAAACGCGAGAACGAGACGACTCATTGCTCCCTCCCTGGTCTGACGATGGACGGGAGTAAAGGCGATCGGCGCGCTCGTGTCTACACGAGTTTCCTCTAGTCACCTCCAAGTGCCACGGGTTCTCGGAAACCGTCCGCCGGCGCCGGGCCGTATCAACCCGGGAGAGGGAGTTTCGCCAGCGAAAAAGGGGGATCGCATGATCCGCAGAACCGCTCGTCGCGGCGTCCTGGCGCTAGGAATCTTGCTAGCCGCGCTCGTCGTGACAGTTCCACTTCAGGCGGCGGAAGGAAATTCCTACACCGTCACGCCGCTCGTCTCGGACGTCCCGGGAGCAGCGCCCGTGCTCGACCCAAATCTGCAGAACGCATGGGGCCTAGCGGCCTCATCGACCAGTCCATGGTGGGTCGCCGACAACGGGACAAGTCTCTCGACGCTCTACAACGGCGCCGGTACGCCGCAGTCGCTAGTCGTCACCGTCGGCACCGACAGCGGCCCGACGGGCGTCGTCTTCAACGGCGGCACCGGCTTCACGGTCACGAACGGGACGCAGTCCGGCCCCGCGAGGTTCATCTTCGACGGTGAGGACGGCGTCCTGCGCGGCTGGAATCCGACCGTCGACGGGACGCACGCTCTCGTCGGCGGGACGGGAGACCCCGGGGCCATCTTCAAGGGCCTCGCGATCGCGGACAACAAGCTCTACGCAGCGGACTTCCACAACAACGAGGTCGCAGTGTTCGACTCGAGCTGGAGCATCGTCGACCGGTTCACCGACCCGGGCCTGCCGAGCGGCTATGCGCCGTTCGGGATCCAGGCGATCGCCGGGAACATCTTCGTGACCTTCGCGAAGCAGGACGCGGACGCGGAAGACGAGGTCGCCGGCCAGGGCCGCGGGTTCGTGGACGAGTTCGACACGGCCGGGAACCTCATCGCGCGCATCGCCCAGCACGGTCAGCTCAACGCGCCGTGGGGGCTCGCGCTCGCACCGTCCGACTTCGGCCGGTTCAGCGGCGACCTGCTCGTCGGCAACTTCGGCGATGGTCAGATCAACGCTTACGAGCCGGGCGCGAACGGCCGGTGGGCGCACCGCGGGGAGCTCAGGGCAGGCGGTCAAAAGATCGCGATCGATGGTCTCTGGGCGCTCGAGTTCGGCAACGGCGCCAATGCAGGCCCCACGAACACGCTGTTCTTCACAGCGGGGCCGAACGAAGAGGCGAACGGCCTCTTCGGCAAGATCACGGCGAACTGACGCCACAAGGCGTTCGAGAGAGGCGGGCCCTTGCGGCCCGTCTCTCTCGTATTAGATTGCCGGGCAGGCATCAGCAAAAGGGGGGAGCTGTGACTCGCATGCGCGCACGAGCCGTCCTATTCCTGACCGGGATGCTCGCACTCACTTTCGCGTCCGCCGGCTCGGCCTGGGCGGCGTTCACTCCGGGCTCGCCGGGGCTCGGGGATCCGTTCTTCCCGCTCGCCGGGAACGGCGGCTACAACGTGTCCCATTACGGATTGAGCCTGTCCTACGAGCCGTCGACGAACCAGCTTTCGGGCACCGCGACGATCAGCGCCACGGCGACCCAGGACCTGTCGAGATTCGACCTCGACTTCCGCGGGTTCGCGATCTCACGTCTCGACGTGGACGGCCGCGCCGCCACCTTCTCGCGTGACGGACAGGAGCTGGTCGTCACGCCGAGAACCGGAATCCGGATCGGCACGTCTTTCACGATCGCCGTCGGGTACAGCGGAACGCCGACGGTTGTGACGGATCCCGACTTCTCGATCGAGGGCTGGGTGCCGACCGACGACGGCGCGTTCGTGGTCGGAGAGCCGCAGGGCTCGCCGGCGTGGTACCCGGTCAACGACAACCCGCGCGACAAGGCGACCTACGACTTCAGCGTGAGCGTTCCGGCGGGCCTGACCGTGATGGCGAACGGCGTGCTGGTGTCGCACGACACGAGCGGCGGCCGGACGACCTGGGTCTGGCGGGAGTCGGACCCGATGTCGCCGTACCTGTCCACAGCCACGCTCGGCCGTTTCGACCTCGACGTCTCCACCGCGGGCGGGGTGCCGTCCTATGTCGCGGTCGACCCGCAGTTGCCGGCCGGGAACGTCCTGCGGAAGCTCCCGGACATCGTCGCCTACTACAGCTCGATCTACGGGGCCTATCCGTTCACTGCCGCGGGCGCGATCGTCGACTCAGCGCGCGCCGTCGGCTACTCGCTCGAGACTCAGACGAAGCCCGTGTTCGACCGCATGCCGGACGAGGCGACGCTGGCCCACGAGCAGTCGCATATGTGGTTCGGCGACTCGGTCACGCTTACCGAGTGGCCCGACATCTGGCTTCACGAAGGCTTCGCCACCTGGTCGGAGTGGATCTGGAGCGAGCACGAGGGCAACAGCTCTGCGCACCAGATCTTCGAGCAGGAATACAACACTCCGGCGAACCAAACCTGGTTCTGGACGCCGCCGCCGGGAGATCCGGGCACGCCGTTCTACCTCTTCAACGGGACGATCTACGATCGCGGGGCGATGACGCTCCAGGCGCTCCGTGAGAAGGTCGGTGAGGTCACGTTCTTCCAGCTCATGCGGACCTGGGCGGCTCAGTATCGGCACGCGAACGTCACGACCGCTCAGTTCATCGCGCTCTCCGAGCAGCTGAGCGGCATGGACCTGGGCCACTTCTTCGACGTGTGGCTGTACGAGCCGGAGAAGCCGGTGTCCTGGTAGATGGCCGCGGCGGAGATTGCCTGGGCGGATGGAAGCGCTTAGGGTTCTGGGCGCGTGTTGAAGAGCCTGGTCGTCGGGGGGCTCGTGGCCCTGTCCCTGATGCTCGTTCCTGCGGGCATGGCCGCCGCGCCCGGTCATCCTTCTGTGACGCAGGTCGAGCGCTTCGTCGTTTACGGCGTGTACACGCGAGAGCAACGCTCCCAACTGGTGGCCGAGGGCTATGACATCGGCGAGGCGTCTTGGGCCGACCACGTCGAGCTCTACGGCCCACAGTGGCAGGCGCGCGCGCTGGCGCTGCGCGGCTTCCGTGTCGAGGCCGGGCCGCAGGTCGAGGGCATCGACGATTTTCCGCCCGCGGACTCGAACTACCACAACTACACGGAGATGGTCGCCGACGTGCAGGCGGTGGCAGCCGCGCATCCCTCGATCGTCCACCTGTTCTCCCTCGGGACGTCGCACGAGGGTCGCGACCTGATCGGGGCTCGGGTGTCTGACGACGCCACGGACAACCTCTCCGAGCCGGGCGTGTTCTACGTCGGCCAACATCACGCGCGCGAGCACCTGACCGTGGAGGTCGTCCTGTCGCTCCTGCACCTCTACACGGACAGCACGCCGCGCACCTCGAACCAGATCTGGAACCTCGTCCACACGCGCCAGATCTACATCGTGCCCAGCCTCAATCCGGACGGCGCCGAATACGACATCGCCACGGGCTCCTACCGCTTTTGGCGCAAGAACCGGCAGCCGAACTCGCAGGCGATCGGCACGGACAACAACCGGAACTACACCTACCGGTGGGGCTGCTGCAACGGGTCGGACGGCAACGGCGGCGGCGAGACCTACCGCGGCCCGAACCCGCTGTCGGCGCCCGAGAACCAGCGGATGGCCGATTTCATGGTCGCCCATCCGAACGTCACGACCGGAATCAGCTACCACACCTACGGCGACCTGATCCTCTATCCGTACGGGTACACGTACGAGGACGAGCCGGCGGACATGGACCACGTCGATCACCAGACGTTCGTCGCCATGGGCGCGGCCATGGAAGCGACGGCGGGCTACCACGCGCAGCAGTCCTCCGACCTGTACATCACGGATGGCGACTGGAACGACTGGATGTACGGGGCGCTCCACCGCTACCCGATCACGATCGAGATGAGCGGCGGCGGCTTCTACCCGCCGGACGAGTTCATACCGGGCGAAAGCCGACGAAACTGGCAGGCCGCGCTCTTCGTGGCGAGCATCGCGGACTGCCCGCGCAGGATCGTCGGCGCGACGTGCGACTGAGCGCGCGCGGCTAGATTCCCCGGCGTGGCATCGGTCGACCGCGAGATCGACAAGCTCTTCGCGCTGCCGCTCGAGGAGTTCACTGCAGCCCGGAACGAGCTGGCCAAGGGGTTGGCGAAGGACGGCGACAAGGAGCGGGCCGACGAGGTTCGCGGGCTCGCCAAGCCGAGCGTTCCCGTCTGGGCGGTCAACCAGCTCGCGCGCCGCGAGAAGCCGATGGTGCGGGCGCTTCTCGACGCGGGCGCCAAGCTCCGGCGCGCGCAGGAGCAGGCGCTCGGCGGCGGCAACCCGGAGGCGCTCCGTTCGGCTCAGAGCGGGGAGCGCGAGGCGCTGCGCGCGCTGACGCACCGGGCGGGCGAGATCCTGCGGGAGGCGGGCAAGCCGGCGGGGCAGTCCGTCCTGGAACGGATCAACGGCACGCTCGGCGCAGCGGCGGTCACTGAGGACGCGCGCGAGGACCTGAAGGCCGGGCGGCTGACGAGTGAGCTCAGGATGTCGGGCTTCGAGTCGCTCGCGGGTTTCGAGGCGCCCGCGCCGCGGGACGAGCTCGCCGAGCGGCGGCAGCAGAAGGCCGAGCGGGAGCGGGAGCGCCGGCGACTGGAGAAGCGCGCCCGCGATCTCGAGCGCCGGGCGACGAAGGCCGAGGAGCGGGCGGACGAGGCCGAGTCAGCCGCCGCCGAGGCCCGCGAGGCGGCCGACGATGCACGGCAGGCGGCTGATGAAGCTGCGGACGAGCTGGCTCAGTTCGACGGATAGCCGCCGAGCCGCCGCCAGAACGACGGCCGGTCGGCCTCGGACGGCTCCTCGCCGATCGCGCGCGCCGCGGCCAGGAAGTCTTCGGAGCGGAGCGTCATCAGCTCACCGCGTTCGAGCTCTGCCAGCTCGGCCCCCTCGACGCGGGCCAGGCGGAGCGCCTGCGCGTTCAATGCCTGCTCGAAGAGCGTCCGCGCGAAGCGGGCGTTCCCGAAGCCCTCGCCGCGCTGCGGGGTCGCGAGAATACGGCGCAGCGTCTCCGCCGCTCCTTCGCCGAGCACGTACTCGTTCTCGGCCAGGAACTTGCCGGTGATCGCGAGCAGCTCGTCGGTCGAGTAGTCCGGGAAGACGATCTCGCGCGAGAAGCGCGACCGCAGACCGGGGTTCGAATCGAGAAAGCGGTGCATCAGCCTCGGGTAGCCGGCGACGATCACGACCAGCCGGTGGCGGTAGTCCTCCATGCGCTTGAGGAGCGTCTCGATCGCCTCGCTCCCGAAGTCGAGCCGCTCCTCGGCCACCGCGAGCGAGTACGCCTCGTCCACGAAGAGCACGCCGTCGAGCGCCTTGCGCACCGCGCGCTCGGTCTTGATCGCCGTCAGGCCGACGTACTGCCCGACGAGCCCGGCGCGGTCGACCTCGACCAGGTGGCCGCGGCGAAGCAGCCCCATCGAGCGGTACATCTCGGCGAGGAGGCGCGCGACGGTGGTCTTGCCGGTGCCCGGGTTGCCCACGAACACGAGGTGCTGGGACGTCGCCACCTCGGGCAGGCCGTGCTCGGCTCGCCGCGCCTGCACCTCGAGGAACGCGACGAGGGCGCGCACCTGCTCCTTCACGGTCTCGAGCCCGATCAGCGAGTCGAGCTCGGCCTGGAGCTCGTCCATCGAACGGGGCGGCTCCGGCTTGCGCAGCGCGTCGAGCTGGTCGGCGATCCAGTCGGCGCCGCCGTCTCCCCCGCCGACGCGAAGGCGTTCGGTGAGGACGCGCAGGCCGTGCTGGAGATCGTCGAGCGGGTTCTTCGTCATGTTCCTCCTCTTACCCCGCCCCAGAATCGCAAAAAGCCCCGCCGTGGCGGGGCTCCTTGCGCGGAAGAGGCGTTCGCTAGCTGGACGCGATGCCTTCCTGGCCGACAGGCAGCCCGGTGACGGCTCCGATCGGCGACAGCGAGCCGTCGCCGTTGATGCGGAACTCGTCGACCGTGCCCGCGCTCCCGGTCTGCACGTACAGGTAGCGGCCCGAGACGGTGAGGTCGATCGGGCCCATGTTCGTGCCGGCCGCCACGGCGTTCAGCAGCGTGGGCTGGCCGTCGGGGCCGACGCGGAACGAGCTGAGGTTGTTGCTGCCCGTGTTCGAGACGTAGTAGAAGCCTCGAGCGCGGACGATCCAGCAGAGCGCCATCTGGCCGTCGCTCTGCGAGCGCGGATCGGAGAGCGTTCCGTCGCCGTTCAGCTGGTACGTCGTCAGCGTGCTCATGGCGGCCTCGCCGCTCGCGAGTCGTCCCTGCGGCGTGAACGTGAACGCGAACGGGACCGGAGTCGCCGACGGGTTCATGACCGGGGCTGCGGAGAGGGTGCCGTCTCGACGGACGTGGAAGACGTCGATGTGGCTGCCGCTCGCCTTCGTCGTCACGATCAGCTTGCTCCCGCCGGGGGTGAAGCCGACCTGGCCCGGTGAGGTCAGGAAGTCGGGCGGGTTGCCGTTCGCGAGGCCGAGTGACCTGGCCGAGCCCGGGATCGGGCGCAGCTTGTGGCCCGTGATCCAGAACCCCTTGACGATCCCCTCGCCGCCGGAGTTCAGGACGTAGACGAGGCGGCCGCTGACCGCGACGCTCGCCGGGAACTGCCCTCCGGACGAGACGGAGCGGCGGTTCTTGAGCCGGTCGCCCCGAACCTTGAACGTGGTCACGGTGTCGCTGCCCGCGTTGACCGCGATCAGCAGCGAGTGCCGCGCGTCATAGGCGAGCGAGCCCTGCGAGGCGAGGTGGTCGGACTCCGTCCCCGGAGCCGCGATGCCGCCGTTCCCGCCGGTCGGGTACGACCCGGCCTCGGTGAGCGTGCCGTTCGAGCCGCGGTCGAAGACCACGATCCGGTTGCCGCTCGGCTCGTTCGTCTGGACGAACACGACGGCCTGGTTTCGGCCGTGGTGATGGCCGCGCCCGTGTCCGTGATCCGGGTAGGCGGCCTGTGCGCCCGCGAGAGCAACAAGGGCCGTCGCGAGCACGAGAAGCACTACGTGTCTCTGTCTCATCGATCCTCCTTTCGCTTGCACAGGAAGACTCCCCGGCCCGTTCGCCGCGGCAACGCGTTTTCGCGGGAGTTACGAATCTCGTAAGGTTTTAGCCTTGGCGAAACATCGAGTTAGACTCCGACGATGATCCAGGGCCTGACCGACGCGATGCAGGACTACCTGCGGGAGATCTACAAGCTCCGGCTCGAGGAAGGCCGTGCGACGACGTCGGCCATCGCCGAGCGGATGGGCGTCCGGCCCCCGTCGGTGACCGCGATGCTGAAGCGCCTGGCAGCGCTCAACCTCGTCGAGCACACGCCCTACCACGGTGTCGAGCTCACCCGGTCCGGCGAGCGGGTCGCGCTCGAGGTGATCCGCCACCACCGCCTGCTCGAGCAGTATCTGTCCCAGGCGCTCGGCCTCGGCCTGGACGAGGTGCACTCCGAAGCCGACCGGCTCGAGCACGCGCTATCCGAGGAGCTCGAGGCGCGGATCGACCGCTCGCTCGGCCATCCGACACACGACCCGCACGGCGATCCGATTCCGGACGCGGAGCTCAGAATCGCCGGGCCCGAGCTGCGAACGCTGGCCAGCCTCGAGCCCGGCGACGAGGCGACGATCCGCCGGGTTCCGGGCGACGACGAGAAGCTGCTGCGCTACCTCTCGGAGCTCGAGCTCGTCCCGGGCAAGACGGTCGAGCTGCGGCGGGTCGAGCCGTTCGGAGGCCCGATCGTCCTGCGGGTCGGGAAGGCGGAGCACGCGATCTCGCGCGAGCTGGCCGAGGGGATCGGGGTCGCGTGAAGGTCGAAGACAAACCCGAAGCGCACCCGGGTCTCCGGCGGTACGTCGACACGGAGCACGCCCTTCCCGGCGAGGCGCGCGTGCTCGCGGCCGCCGAGCGGTCGCTCTCCGGCGAGCGGCGGGGGCTGCGGGCCCTCATCCCGTTCCTCGGACCGGCTTTCATCGCCTGCGTCGCGTACGTCGACCCGGGGAACTTCGCGACGAACATCGCCAGCGGCGCGAAGTTCGGCTACGCGCTGCTCTGGGTCGTGCTCATGGCGAACCTGATGGCGATGGTCGTGCAGTCGCTCTCGGCGAAGCTCGGGATTGCGACCGGGCAGAACCTGGCCGAAGTCGCGCGCGACCGATTCCCGCGGCCGGTGACGTGGTTCCTCTGGGTGCAGGCGGAGCTCGTCGCGATGGCGACCGACCTGGCCGAGTTCGTGGGGGCGGCGCTCGGGCTCGCGATCCTCTTCGACATGCCCCTCTTCCTCGCCGGGATCATCACGGCGATCGCGGCCTTCGCGGTGCTCGCGCTCCAGGAACGCGGTTGGCGGCGCGGCGAGGCCGTGATCGCCACGCTGGTGGGCGCGATCGTCGTCTCGTTCGCGATCCAGGTCTTCCTGGCGCCCGTCTCCGGAAGCGGCGCCCTGCACGGGTTGCTCGTGCCGTCGCTGCCGAACTCGGAGGCGACGCTCCTGGCCGTCGGGATCATCGGCGCGACGGTCATGCCGCACGTGATCTACCTGCACTCGGCGCTGACACAGCGGCGGATCGTGGGCGTCGACGAGGAGGCGCGGCGCAAGATCTTCCGCTTCGAGTTCGTGGACGTGATCATCGCGATGAGCATCGCCGGGGCGATCAACATGGCGATGCTGGTCACGGCCGCTGCCGTCTTCCACACGCGCGGGCTGACGGAGATCGGAGGCGACCTGCAGGAGGTCGCGCAAGGCCTCGGCCAGTACCTCCACGCCGACGCGGGCACGCTCTTCGGAATCGCGCTCCTGGCGTCGGGAATCTCCTCCTCGTCGGTCGGGACGCTCGCCGGCCAGGTCGTGATGCAGGGCTTCATCCGCCGGCGGATCCCGATCTTCGTCAGGCGGGCGGTGACGATGGCGCCGGCGCTGGTAGTGCTCGCGATCGGGGCGAGCCCGTCGCATGCGCTCGTGCTCAGTCAGGTGTTCCTGTCGTTCGGGATCCCGTTCGCGCTCGTGCCGCTCGTGCTGTTCACACGCAACCGGGAGTTGATGGGCGGGCTCGTCAACCGACGCGTGACGACGGTAGCGGCGTCCGTCATCGCGACGGTCATCATCTGTCTCAACGTCTATTTGCTCGAGCAGACGTTCTTCGGCTGAAAGGCTAAATCAGTCGGGCTCTCGTGCCGATGAGAGCTTCGTGACGTCTGACAGGCGCCTCCGAAGCCGCTCGATCCTGGCCGTGCTCGTGCTCGGCGGAGCAGTGGCGGCCATCGTGGGAGCAATGGCGGCCGATGCCGGCTCCCAGGCTGCCAACGGACGGATCGCATATGTCAGCGACGCCGCCTGCCGCTTCGATCCGACTCTGAAGAACGAGGACATCTTCTCCATGGCGCCCGACGGGTCGGGCAAGGGCGACCTGACGAGGAGCGCCAATCCCGACGGCAGCCCGGCGTGGTCGACCGACGGCACGAAGCTCGCGTTCACGCGGGCCGGCAAGGCGAACAACGACGACGTCTTCGTCATGAGCTCGAACGGCAAGGCCCAGCGGAACGTGACCAAGACGTCGCCCGACGACGCGAATCCCGACTGGACTCCGGACGGGTCGAAGATCACGTACGACGTTGGCGGGACGCAGGTCTTCGCGGCCAATCCTGACGGGACCGGCATGGCCCGGCTCATCCCCGGAGGCTATGAGGCCTCGTGGTCGTCGACCGGCAAGGTCGCCTACTCGGCGACGGAGCCGTCCAACTCGGAGATCTTCGTCGCGAACGGCGACGGCAGCGGCGCGCACAACGTGACGAACGCGCCCGGCTACGACGACAACTCGGCAGTGTGGTCGCCCGACGGCACGAAGATCGCGTTCGTGCGCTTCTTCGGCGCCGCCGGCGAGATCTTCGTCATGAACGCCGACGGCAGTGGCCAGACGGACGTGACGAACGACCCCGCGAACGACCTCGATCCAACCTGGTCGCCGGACGGCTCGAAGATCGCGTTCACGACGAACCGCGGGCCGACGGGCGACAACGAGATCTACCTGATGAACGCCGACGGGAGCAATCCGGTCGACCTCACGAACAGCCCCGCGAACGAATCCGACCCTGACTGGCAGCCAGTGCCCGGCACGCCGCCCGCGACTCCGGGCCCGGATCGGCTCTGCAAGATCCCGAACCTGCTCGGGCAGAAGCTCGCGGCGGCGCGCAAGCAGGTCCGCAAGGCGGGCTGCGTCTCCGGCACGGTCCGGTACGCCCGGTCGAAGCGCCCGCGCGGCCGTGTCGTCCGCCAGACGCCGCGCAAGGGCCTGCGCCTCTGCCTCGGCGTCCGCGTGAACCTCGTCGTCAGCCGCGGGCTTCGCTAAGCACGTCAGCGCCTTCGCCTAGCATTTCTCCTCGTGCGGAGGACCTTGCTCGCGGTTGCGCTCGTCCTCCTGCTCGCGGGGAGCGGCGCCTCGGCGCAGTCGTCGAGCGGCTGGCTCGTCTACGGGAACGATCTGGCCCGGACCTCGTTCACCGACGCCTCGTTGTCCCCGACGTCGGTGCGGCCGGCGTGGTACACGCCGATCTCCGGGCGGGTCAGCTCCCAGGTGCTCGTGGCCCAGGACGTGCCGGGCCTCGGGCCAGAGATCGGTCTACGTCGCGACGACTCGCGGGATCGTCTACGCCCTGGCCGAGAACGGGTATGTCCGGTGGCGAGTCGACCTCGGTCAGCTCGAGCGCGTCTGCCAGCAGATCGACGGCTACGGCGTGACCGGGACGCCTGTGATCGACCTCGGCACGCATGCGCTGTACGTCGCGGACGCCTTCGGACGCCTCCACGCCCTCGACTTGACGACGGGAGCGGAGCACAGCGGGTGGCCCGTGGCCGTCTACAGCGACTTCCGGCGCGAGCTCGTCTGGGGCGCGCTCACGCTCGTCGACGGCTCGATCTACCTGGGGACCGGTTCGTACTGCGACCGCAAGATGGTCGGGAAGGTGTTCCGGGTCGACCTTGCGACGCGCACCGTCTCGCGCTGGGTGGCCGTGCCCAGCCGGCTCGGCGGCGGCGGCAGCGTCTGGGGCTGGGGCGGGCTCGCGTACAGCGCCGGCCGCGACTCGCTGTATGCCGTGACGGGCAACGCGTTCGAGGGCGGCACGAACAGGGGCAAGCGCTTCCGCGAGTACGCCGGCCACGGCGAGCACATCGTCGAGCTCGGCCCCGACCTCCGCGTTCGTGGCGCGAACCATCCGCGGAACATCCGCAAGAAGGAGGACCTCGACTTCGTGGGCTCCCCGCTCCTCTTCCGGCACGCCCGTTGCGGACAGCTCGCATCGGCGCTCAACAAGAACGGGTTCCTGTACGTGTGGCGCCTCCAGCGCCTCTCGGCAGGCCCGCTCGTCACCCTGCGGCTCTCGAAGCCGACGCTTGCCGCTCCGCTGCTGACCCAGGCCGCCTACTCGCCGCGCACGGGTGCGCTGTACGTCTCCACTCCGAGCCGGCTCGTTCGCGTCGATCTCGACCGCCGGTGCCGCGGGCGGGTCAAGTGGGGGCGCAAGGTCGGAAGCGGGCTCTTCAACGGGTCGCCGACGATCGCGGGCGACACGGTGTGGCTCGTGGAGAACGCGTTCGAGGGCTCCGCGCTCGTCGGCGTCCGGGCGGGCTCGGGGGTCGTGAGGTACCGGGCGAAGCTGGGCGGGCCGGCCTACGTCGCGCCCACTGTCGTCGGCGACCGCATCTACGTGCCGACGTACAACGGGGGCCTGCAGGGCTTCGCGCTCGCGTCGGCGCTGCAACGCCGGCCGGGAGCGGCGGACAACGGGCTCTCCGAGTACCGCAGCTCCGCGGACGGCTCGCATCGCTGGGTCGGCCGCGAGGACGGCGTCTACGCGACCGACGACGGAGGAGGAACGTGGCGCCTGATCTACCCGCGGAGCGCGGTCCGGGTCGCTCAGGTCTCGGCGGCGAGCGGGATGATCGCAGTCGGCGATCGCAGCTCGGCGTGCGGGTGTCGGCAGGTCCGTCTGTGGACGGCCGACGGGGGCGCGACCTGGGCGCGCACGCCGAACGCGGTCGGGACCGGGTTCGCGGCGGCGAACGGGACGCTCTGGTGGTGGCGCGGCGGGACGCTCTATCGCGCAGCCGCGTGGCCTCCGGGCCGAGGCGGCCTCAAGAGCGTGAAGGCGGCCGCGGTCAAGGGTGCGATCCTCGACGTCGACCCACTGCCCGGCGGTGTTGCCGCTCTCGTGACCAGGCGGGTGGGCGGCCTCGGCTACGACCGGCTGCCGATCGTGCTCCTGGGCAACGCGTCAGCGCTTCGGCAGAGAAGGCTCCCGGCCGTCGGCGGCGACGTCCTCGTACGCTCGCTCGAGGTCGCCTGGCCCGAGATCCGCGTCCGGGGCTTCGACGTGACCGCGTTCACGCGGCGCGAGGAGGGCTCGGTCGAGTGGCTCTCCGAGGACGGCGGCGCCACCTGGACCGTGACCCGACGTTAGCGAGCGGGGCGGCCCGGACCGTCAGCCGGAGAGCTCGGCGACGACCTTGCCCAGCCGCCGACGTTCGTCGAGCAGCGCCTCGAACGCGGCGGCGAAGCGCTCCTCGCCCTCGTCCGTCAGCTCGACGTAGACGACCCGGGCGTCGGCGGTCGACGCGGAACGCCTGACGAGCCCGGCCGCGGCGGCGCGGTTCACGAGCTCGGTGACGGTGCTCTGGGCGAGGTGCAGCCGCTTGGCCAGCTCCGAGATCGTCGCGCGCGAGGAGCCGTCCTCGGCGCCCTTGACCAGGAGCATCAGCAGGTAGCGCTGCGGCGTCAGGCCCGCTTGCTGGGCGCTCCGTTCCGTCTGCCGGAGAAAGGCGCGGAGCGCGACGCGGAACGCCGCGGCTCTCTGAACGTCGGACGTCTTGATCGAGGCCGCACTCGCCACGCGCGAACAGTATCGCCCTGCGATGCGACTAGCCCAGAGCGCCAGGGGTATGGCTCAACCAGGCGTCTATGTTTCGGATGCGAGTCGCGCGCGGCACCATCTCGGTATGCCCGAGGGGAATCTCGTCTGGCAGTCCGTCGCCCGCTACTTCGCGAGCGCGCTGATCGCGATCGTCGTGATCAGTGTGCTCGGCGTCTTCGCGTTCCGCCGCATCGGCGAGAACGAAGCGATCCACGACGCGAAGGACCAGACCCGCGCTTCGGCCTTCTGGGCGATCGACCCGAAGCTGATCGACCGGGTGCTCGAGAGCGACCGCCAGGCGCTGAGCGACCTCGACCGGCTCGTGAGGACGAGGATCCTGCGCGGCTCCTCGGTCGTGCGGGTGAAGATCTGGAACCGCGCCGGCGAGATCGTGTACTCGGACGAGCCTCGTCTGATCGGGGCCCGCTACCGGATCCCGCCGGACGAGCAGGACGAGTTCATGAGCTCGAACATCGACGCGGAGGTCAGCGATCTCGCGAAGCCGGAGAATCGCTTCGAGCGCAACTTCGGGAAGCTGCTGGAGGTCTACGCGGGACTCGTCACACCGTCCGGGAAGCATGTGCGCTACGAGGAGTACTACCGCTCGAGCTTCATCTCCGCGCGAGGGGATCGGATCTTCCACCAGTTCGGCTACATCGGTCTCACCGCGCTGATCCTGCTCGCCCTGATCCAGCTCCCGCTGGCCTGGCAGCTCGCGCACCGGGTCCAGCGTGCTCAGCGCGAGCGCATGCAGCTGCTCCAGCGCGCGGTGGATGCCTCTGACCGCGAGCGGCGCCGGATCGCAGCCGACTTGCACGACGGAGTCGTTCAGGATCTCGCGGGCGTGTCCTATTCCCTGGCAGCCGCGTCCAGCATCGCTCCGCCGGATCTCGCTCCTGCGCTCGAGGAAGCCGCGTCAGGCACGCGCCAAGGGATCCGGGAGCTGCGGAGCCTGCTCGTCGAGATCTATCCGCCCGAGCTCCACCGCCAGGGTCTCGAGCACGCGATCCGAGACCTGCTCGCCCCGTGTACGAGAAGAGGACTGGAGACGCACCTCGAGATGGACGGAGCGGGCGAGCTCGCGCCCGAGGTCGAGGCGCTCTTCTTCCGCGCCACCCAGGAAGCGCTTCGAAACGTGATGAAGCACGCGGGGGCGAAGCACGTGGACGTCGAGGTCGAGCGGACGAACGGACGGGCCGCGCTGATCGTGCGCGACGACGGTCGTGGGTTCGATCCCTCGACGCGGCCGGAGGGGCACTTCGGCCTGCGGATCCTGCGCGACCTGGCGCGTGAGGCCGGCGGAGACCTGACCCTCGAATCGGCGCCGACGCTGGGGACGACCCTGCGCGTGGAGGTAGAGGCATGATCCGCGTCCTGCTCGCCGAGGATCACGCGATCGTGCGGTCGGGGCTCGAGCGCCTGCTCGGGACGACGACGGACATCGAGGTCGTCGCCGGCGCGGCCGACGGGGAGGAGGCGGTCGGGCTCGCGGCCGAGCACCGGCCGGATGTCGTGCTCATGGACCTATCGATGCCGAACGTGGACGGAATCGAGGCGACGAGGCGGATCCTCGACCAGAACGACGAGGTTCAGGTGGTCGTCCTCACGTCGATCTCGGACCGGGGGAAGATCGAGGCCGCGCTCGACGCCGGCGCGATCGGCTACCTCCTGAAAGACGCGGAGCCGGACGAGGTGATTCGCGGGATCCGGGCTGCCGCGCGCGGGGAGTCTCCGATCGCCGCGAAGGCTGCGAGGACGTTGCTGACGGCGCGCGGGCAGCGACCGGAGCTGCAGCTCAGCGAGCGGGAGCTCGACGTGCTGCGCTGTGTGGCCGAGGGTCTGCCGAACAAGGTGATCGCCAGGCGCCTCGAGATCAGCGAGAAGACCGTCAAGGCGCACCTGACGCGGATCTACCAGCAGATCGGCGTGACCGACCGCACGCAGGCCGCCCTCTGGGCGAAAGAGCGCGGGCTCTAGCGGGCTACGACGAGGTTCACGCGGCCGTGGGGCGCGAGGCGCGCGCCCCGTTTGGGGCTCTGCGAGACCACGCGTCCGGCCTTCTTGTGGCGATGTACGTGCCGGACGTTGCCCACCGCGCAGCCCGCCTTGCGGGCGGCCGTCTTCGCCGTGGTCAGCTGCTTGCCGACGACCGAGGGGACGATGCACGCCCCGAGCGCGATACGCGGCGCGGCGCCCATGGCGAGCGCACCGCTTCCGAACATCGTGTCCCGCCCCGCCGGGCCGAGGTCGACGGCGCGCTCCTCGAGGTAGGTCGCGATCTCGTCCGGGCCGAAGGACGGGTTCGCCTGCTTGACGAGCGCCCCGGCCGCTGCGACATGCGGCGTCGCGGCCGACGTGCCCGCGAACCCGCTCCTGCCGCACGCGGTGAAGTAGCCGTAAATGCTCGACGACACGGAGTCCGGGCCGACGATGTCCGGCTTCATCCGGTTGTCGACCGTCGGCCCCTGCGAGCTGTACGACTCGAGGCCGTTGTCGTGCCAGCAGATCGCGCCGACGGTGAGCGCGGCCGGCGACGTCCCCGGCTCGGTGACGCTTCCCGAGGCGACCTGATACTCGAGGTTCGGACCTGGATAGACGAAGAGATCGAAGCGCACCGGCCGCCCTGTAACGCCTTGAGCGCGGATCGCGATGCCGTACGCTTTCTGCGAGCTCGAGCTGTTCGCCTGGCACGCGAGCTCGGTCGGCGGCTCGGCGCCGGTCTGGGGGCTCGTCGAGGAGCTGCTAACGGAGCCGTTGGCAGCGATGAAGTAGAGGTCGTAGTCCTCGGCGCTCGCCGGCCAGTCGTCCCACTTCAGCGCCGCGCACGCATAGGCGTACCCCGGAATGACGACCGTGTTGCCCTCGTCTCCGGGCGCGAACTCGTTCCAGCCGTTCGCGTCGGCGTCGAGGAAGGGTCCGCTCCAGTGCTGCTGGGCTCTGTTGCCGGCGGCGTTGACCCAGAGGATCCCGGCGGAGTGGGCCGCAGCGACGATGCCCTCGGGGCTCCACGGCGGGCCGTTCCCGTCCCCGCGCGCGGTGTTGAACCAACTTGCGGAGTGGCTGATGACCGCGATCCCGTGCGCCCGCGCGTAGTTCACGGCCTGGCCGAGGCCGGCGGCGTCGCGGATGCAGACGAGGTAGAGGTCGGCCGCGGGGGCGATCTCGGAGACGATCTCCGCAACCGCGGTGCCATGGCCGGTGCTCTCGAAGCCGCCCGAGCCGCAGAAGTCGACTCTGGTGAGGCCCGTCGGCAGGTCGCCGCGCTCCTGGCTGCGGCGGTAGTTCTCGAAGCCGAGGTCGACGATCGCGATCTTCACGCCCTCGCCGTGGATGCCCGCCCGGTGCCAGGGAGCCGCCGCTGTAGCCCAGACTCCCTCTCCGTGGACGGCATCGGCGACCGGCCGAGCCGGTTGGCGGACGAGGCGGATCGAGGAGCTGCGCGCGAGCCGTCCGAGTGCGGACACCGGCACCCTGGCCTCGATCATCCCGCGGTACGCGACGCGGATCCGGCCACCGCTCGCCGTGACGAGCCTGCGAGCCGCTTTCGGATGACCAGCGAGGAGCTCGACCGAGACGAGCCGCGCCGACCGCGGCGATCGCAGGTCGAGCTTCGCGATCTTGGTCGGCACGGGCACCGGGTGCAGATGCTCTTCTGTCACGCGAATCGGGCCGGCCCCGCTCGCGGTCGCGCCGACACCGGCGACCAGCCCACACAACACCCCCAGCACCACCCGACGCACGAAGAGAGCCTCCCGCTCGAGATCCTGTCTAAGGCATAGCTGCTGGCGGAGCCGCCGTCCATAGGCCGCGAGGCCCAAATCACTCGGGCGAGCTAGCCGCTGGTCGGGCTAGCGCTCTTGCTGCTTCTGCTCGAGCTTGATGAACTCGAGGTCGTCTTTCGTGACGACGAGGCTCGGGCCGACCATGCCGATGCCGTTCGACTTGAGCTGGCCCATCGCGTCCTCGAGCGCCTTGCGGGCGTCCTCTTCGGTATCCGCGACGTCGGCACGGGTCGTCGAGCCGGATGTGAACCTCACGTAGGCCTGCCACATGGTCGCGGGATCGTATCCGACGATCCCGCCAATGCCAAAAGAAGCCTGTCCCGGTGTCAGACGCTTGGACGTGGCCGCTAGGGACGGCTAGGCGACTTCGGCGTCCGCTTCGACTTCGTCGTCGGATCCGAGCTGCTTGTCCCACCACTCGGACTCGCGACGCTGAAGCGCGCCCTGGGCCTGCGCGACGTAGTTGGCGAGCTGGTTCTCCTTCGCGCCCAGCTTTTCCTCGAGCTCGGCGAGCGCCTGCTCGCGGGCCTCGAGCTTGTCGAGGCGGATCTCGTAGTCGGTCTCGTAGCGCGCCTCGCGCCGCTCGAGCTCCTCTTCGCGCTCATCCATCTCCCGGGTGCGGTCGCGCAAGGTCGTCTCGCTCTCCGCGATGCGCTTCTCGCGCTTGCCGATGCGAGCGAGGGCTGTCTGGGACAGCTCCGCCTCCTCGACGAACGCTGCCTCGCGCTCGTTGAGCTCCCGCTCGCGGGCCTCGAGCTGCTGCCTCAAGGCCTCCCGTGAGACGAGCTCCTGTTCGCGGGCCTCGAGCTGCCCCCTCAACCGATCGAGCTCGTGGCTCTGCGTCTCCTCGAGCTCCAACTCGCGCTGCTTGAGATTTGCCTCCTGGGCGATCAGCGCTTCCTCACGCCCCTCGATCTCGCCGAGACGTGCGCGCAGCTCGTCGCTCGTGTCGAGCTCCGACTCGCGCCGCTTCAGGTCGGCCTCTCGGGCGATCAGCGCTTGCTCGCGGCCCTCGATCTCGGCGACGCGCGCGCCCAGCTCCTGAACCTCGACGCCGGACGAGGCGAGCTGCTGCTCGAGCTGGTCGTTCTCGGCGCGAATTCTCTCGTGCCTGTCCCGCACGTCGGCCTCACGTCGCCTGAGCGCGGCGTCCTCGGCGGCGATCCTCGCGCTTTCCCTGGCCAGGCGCTGCTCGCCCTCCGTCAGCCGTGATTCGCGGCCGGTGAGATTCTTCTCGCGGCTCTTTAGATCGTGCTCGCGCCGCTTCCACGTCCCCTCGCGCTGCGCGAGGTTCTGCTCGCTCTTCTTGACCTTCTCCTCGCGCGCCGCGAGCCCGGAGTTGCGCTGGACGAGCTCTGAGGAGCTTCGGCCTGCGAGTCGCTCGGCCTCCGTCAGCTCGGCGTCGCGTGCCTGGAGCTCCTCCTGGAGCTCGGCGGCAGCAGTCTGAGCTGCTGCAACCTCGTCCTGGAGCGCCGAGACCCTCGTCCGCTCGGCATTCAGCTCCTGCCGCTCGGCGGCCAGGCGCTCCTCGCGCTGCCGGATCGCGCTTTCCGTCCCGGAGATCCTCGCGCTGCGCTCCTCGAGCTTCGTCTGCTCGTGCGCGACCGCGTGCTCCTCGCTGAGCTTCCGTTCGTAGGCTTCGACCTGCTCGGCGAAGGCCAGTCGCAGCTCGCGCTCGCGCTTCTGCGCCTCCTCGAGCTGAGCGCGAAGCTCCTCGACGTCGCCGGCTGCATCGGGGTCTGCCTCAGCCGCTGCTGGTGAGCTGAATTCGTAGTCGACGTGGGGCGAAGGAGCGGGCTGCTCCGCGGGCTCGGGCGCCTGCTCCACGGGCTGCGGGTTCTGACGCTTCTGCAGCTGTGCGCGGAGGCCCGTGCCGAAGCCGCCCTCGGTAGCTTGCTGCTCCTCGGCGCCCGACTCCTGCGCCTCTTCCTTCTTCTTGCCAAAGTGCATGGACGTGACCACCTAGCCGAACAGCTTCTGGACGTTGAGGATGGCCGGCCCCAGGATGACCAGGAACATGGCCGGGAAGATGAAGAGCACCGTCGGGAAGAGCATCTTGATCGGCGCCTTCATCGCCCGCTCCTCGGCAGCCGCCTGCCGGCGCAGGCGCGCGTCGGTGGCCTGGACGCGCAGGATCCGTCCCAGCGTCGTGCCGAGCTGGTCGGCCTGGATGATTGCGCGCGTGAACGCGGAGAGCTCCGGCGCGTCGACGCGGTCGGACATGCGCTTCAGCGCCTCCGAGCGGCTCTCGCCGATTCGCATCTCGGACAGCGTCAGCCCGAACTCCTGCGCCAGCGGGCCCTCCATGTTCTCGTTGAGCTTGGCCAGCGACGCGTCGAAGCCGAGGCCCGCCTCGACGCTGACCGCGAGCAGGTCCAGCGCGTCGGGCAGGTCGGCACGGATCTTCTCCTTGCGGCTGCGAGCCTTGAGCGTCAGCACGTAGTCGGGGCCGAGGAAGCCGAGGGCGCCGGCCATCGCGGCGCCGAGCACCAGCCCGCCGACCCCGCGGCTCGATCCGAGCATCGAGCCGACGAAGACACCGATCAGGGCGAACAGCGCCTTCAGCGCCAGGAAGCTCGTGGGCGACAGCTTCATGCCCAGTCCCGACGCCATCAGTCGGCGTGAGACGTTCTCGGTGGTGGAACGCGGGTTGAGCTTGAGCGCCCACTTCGCGAGCACTTCGCCGATTGGTGCGACGAGGCGCTCGTGCAGGCCCTCCTGGGGAGCGCCCGACGGGAGCTCCATCTTGCCCCAGGTGGCGGCGCGCCGCACCGACACGTACCGCTGGCGGGAGGGCGCGGTGACGATCTCGCCGATCAGGAACGCGGCGCCGGCGAGGCAGAAGACAGCGAGGACTAGTAGAAGCGTCATGTGGTCATTACCCCTTGAACGAGACGATTTTCTTGAGGCACAGGGAGCCGAACGCCATCGCCCCGAGGCCGATGTAAATGAGCATGTGACCCGTGGACGTGTGGTAGAGCGGGTACATGTAGGTCGGGTTGATGATCGTGATCACGATCGCGATGAAGAACGGGAGTGCAACGAGCGTGTAGGCGCCTGCGCGGCCCATCGCCGTCAGGCCCTTGACCTTGCGAATGAACTGCTGGCGCTGCCGCACCGTGTCGGCGACCATGTCGACGAGCCCGGCGAGGCTGCCGCCGACCTGCTGCTGGATCTTGACGGCGGTGATCACGAAGTCGAAGTTCTTCGAGCCGAGTCGCTCGGACATGTCGGCGAGTGCCTGCTCGAGGGGCTTTCCGAGGCGTGCCTCGGCGAGCACCCGGTGGAACTCCTTGCTCGCGGGCGGGTTGCCCTCGTCGACGATCGTCTGCAGGCCGGCCTTGAAGCTGTGCCCGGCCTTGAGAGCGGCGGCGAGGGTGATCAGGACGTCCGGCAGCTGGTTCTCGAACGCGTTGAGCCGACGGCTCGCCTTGAACCACACGAACGCGACGGGCGCGAAGGCTCCGGCACCGAACGCGGCGAGGGTGATCAACATCGACGGGCTCGCGACGGACCCGATCAGAGCGCCGATGAGCGCGCCTCCGCACATCAGATAGAAGACCTCGACGGTTCGGACCGGGAGGTCGCTTCTCTCGACCAGGCGATCGAGCCGCTTCCAGAGCTTCCAGCCTTCGAGTGCGCTCTCGGTTGCATTGAACAGCCCGGCTGCGGCCGCGAGCCTTTCCTTCTCCCGCTTCCGCTTCTGCGTCGCAGGATCCTTCGCGATGTGTGGCGCGAGGCGCTTCTTGAGACGCGCACCCTTCACGGTGGTCAGCGCGAGGGATGCGGCGAGTAGGACGATGAAGAAGGAGACGAGGGCCATCAGCTGCGTTCCGAAGACAGTCCCGTAGAAGGCGTCGGGCAGCAGGTGCGAGGGCTTCTTGTCGTCGGAGCCCGGGCCGAGGCTCGCGGGCAGCACGAGCGGCCGCGGGACCGACTTCTGGCCGTTCCAGGTCGCCTCGAGGAAGGAGGTTTCCCCGGGTCGCACCGCGGTCGCGTAGTCGAGCAGCCACGTGCGGCGGAGCTCGGCCGCGATCTTCGCGTACTCGGTGGTCAGCGTGGCGCTGGACGAGGTTCCGTGGTACGCGCCACCCGTGTGCTCGGCGAGCTTGCGGAGAGGAGAGGGATTGAACTTCGCGCTTTCGATGGCGACGACGTAGATCGCCGTCCTGGCTTTGCGTGCAGCCGCGATCGCCTCGTTCAGAGAGGCCGAGCTGCGCGTTTCGTTCCCGTCGGTCACGGCGATGATCACACGGGCCTCGAGCGTCTCGGACGCGAGCGTGTTCGACGCGCGGACGATCGCGTCGTAGAGCGTCGTGCCCTGGACGGGGTCGACCTTGATCGACCTGAGAGCGCCGTCCAGGTCGCTCCGCTCCGTCGAGAAGTCGGTCAGGATCTGCGGCTTCGTGGCGAACGACGCCACGGCGAGCCTGTCCGCTGCCGGCTTCGAGGCGAGGAAGCTCCGTGCTGCTGCGATTGCGTTTGCGAGTGGAGCGCCGCGCATCGACTGCGAACGGTCGATTGCGAGCACGACGGACTTCTCGGCGCCCAGGTTCTCCGCCCGCTCGATCCGGACGTGCTGGCCGTTCTCACGTAGCCCGGGCGGCTGCGTGCTCGGATCCGAGGTGAGCACGCTGACGCGAAGCACGGGGAACGAGCTCGTGTCGACGCCTTTGACCGCGACACCGGCGTAGGCGGCCGGCACGGCGAGGCACATCGCCCCCGCGAGGGCGATCGCGATTACACGCTTCGTGATCATGAGAACCCGCCGAAGTTCGCAACGGCCAGGTTCGACCGGTAACTGGACTGGTCCTCCTCGAAGAAGTTCGGCGCCAATGCGACTCCGTGCACTGCCATCTTGTCGAGGAAATGCGGCTTGAGGCCGGTGCACAGAAGCGGGGAGAGGAGCTTCGTCGGGGCGCTCGCAACACTTTCCTCGTCCGGCGGCTTCGCCGTGAAGATGTCCTGCAGGGTGATCACCTCGGACTCCATGCGGAGCACCTCGGTGATGTGGGAGATCTTGCGGGAACCGTCGACGAGGCGCGTGATCTGCACGAGCAGGTCGAACGCGCTCGAAATCTGCTCGCGGATCGCGCGGAGCGGAAGCTCCACGCCCGCGGTGAGGACGAGCGTCTCGAGCCTGGACAGTGCGTCGCGGGGAGAGTTCGCGTGGATCGTGGTCAGCGAGCCCTCGTGGCCCGTGTTCATCGCCTGGAGCATGTCCAGCGTCTCGGCGCCGCGAACCTCGCCGACGATGATCCGGTCGGGGCGCATGCGCAGGGAGTTCCGCACGAGCTCGCGAATCCGGATCTCGCCCTGGCCCTCGATGTTCGGCGGGCGGGCCTCGAGCGTGATCACGTGGTCCTGCTGGAGCTGAAGCTCGGCTGCGTCCTCGATGGTGACGATTCGCTCGTCACCGGGGACGAAGGCGGAGATCGCGTTCAGCGTCGTCGTCTTACCGGTACCGGTACCTCCGGAGATGAGGACGTTCAGCTTCCCGCGGCAGCATGCGGCGAGGAACTGAGCGGCCTTCGGGGTCAGTGAGCCGAAGGCGATCAGGTCGTCCATCGTGTACGGGTCGCGGGAGAACTTTCGAATCGTGAGCGTCGGCCCGCGCAGCGAGAGCGGCGGGATGATCGCGTTCACACGGCTTCCGTCGGGAAGACGTGCGTCGACCATGGGCGAGGACTCGTCGATTCGCCTGCCGACCTGGGACACGATCTTGTCGATGATCCGGAGAAGATGTGCGTTGTCGGCGAACGTCGTCTGGCTTCGCTCGAGCTTGCCTTCCCGCTCGATGAAGATCCGGTCGAAGTTGTTGACCATGACCTCGGTCACGGAGTCGTCTCGGAGCAGTGGCTCCAGCGGCCCGTAGCCGAGAATGTCGTCGGTGATCTCGCGGACGATGCGCCGCCGCTCCTCGCGTGTCAGCGGGGTGCGGTCGAGCGCGAGCTGCTCCGTCACCTCGCGCAGGACGCGCTCGGAGAGGTTCTCGCTCGTCTCGGTCGTGAACAGGTGCGGGCCGAGCTTCGCGATGCACGCGTGGTGGATCCGAGTCTTCAGCTCGGCGTACGGATCGGCAGCCGTCTCGACCGGCGCTTCGCCGATCGCCTGACTCGGGCCGAGCCCGTTCGACTGCTCGTCATAAGTGACGTCGCCGTTTTCGCCGCCGCCCTTGATGCGGTCGTGGAGGCCCATTGCTAGCTACCGTTCTTTCCCAGGAAGCGGCGCTTCCCGTTCGCGGTTGCCGCTGCCGGCAGGAGCGTCTTCGCCATCTCGTTCACAGCGCGGCCGAAGTCCGACTTGGGGTCGGAGAGCACGGCAGGGTTGGACCGGTTGACGGCAAGCGGGACGACGCGGTCACTCGGCACCTCGAAGCGGATCTTCGTTTCGAGAGCGGCCTCGACCTCGCCCTTCTTCATGCCGACGTTCGAGTTCGCCCGGTTGAGGACGACCCGGACGCGCTCGGTCGGGAAGGAGAGGAGCTGCAGGGTCTGGAGGCACAGGCGCACGTTCTTGATCGTCGGCACCTCGAGCCCGCACACGAGCAGCAGGTGGTCGGTCTGGTCGAGCGTGGCCAGCATCGGCCCGTGGAAGAACGGTGAGGTGTCGACGACGATCGCCTCGTACGACTCCTTTGCGACCTCCATCAGCCGGGCCAGCTTGGCCTCGGTGACGAGCTCGGCGTCCTCGGGCCTGATCGGCGCCGGCAGGATGTCGAGCCCCGAGGAGTGACGGGTGGTGTAGCCGGCGAGCTTCTCCGGGTCGAGCTCGCCCGGAGCGGTGACGAGGTCCTGAATCGTCTTCTCCGGCTCGATCCCGAGCATGATCGCCGCGTCCCCGAACTGCAGGTCGAGGTCGAGCAGCAAAGTCTTCTTGCCTGCGTTCTTCGCGAAGCAGGTGGCCAGGTTCGTCGCCATCACGGTCTTGCCCGTCCCGCCCTTCGGCGAGAAGACGGTCACCACGCGGCCGGTGCCGCGGGGACGGCCGTCCTTCGCCCGGCGGCCGGAATGACTCGCCTTGCGAATCGCGAACACGACGTTCTCCGTCAGCTGCGGGAGCAGGAGGACGTCGGCCACGTCCGCGTCGAGCGCCTCCTCGAGCAGGGCCGATGCCTCACCCGAGGCGAGGAGGACGATCGGCGCCAGCGTGTGCTCGCGGATGGCCGCGATCTCCTCGACGGGCAGAGCCGAGCTGCGCGTGGCGTGCAGGACGGCCTGCAGGTGGCCACCCGTCAGGGCGCCGGCGCTGTCGCGGACGTGCTCCGACTTGCCGACGAGCTCGAGCTCCGAGTGACGCCCGAGGGCGTCACTCAGCTCGGAAAGGCCTTCGCAGTTGCCCGTGATGAAGACGCGAGTCTTTTCACGTGTCTGGGTCTCGACCGTCATTGTCCGCTCCTCGCGCGGGCGCGCTGGCGTACGTTGAGGCCGTCGAGCGCATTCGTCTTGGCGTTGTTGATCTCCTCCGGGCTGTCGGACGGATCGGTGACCGGCCGGAGCTGGAGCGACCACTCGCCGTTGTTCACGAGCCACCAGAACCTCGTGGCCTGGGAGTCGGTCATGGCGAGCATCACGGTGAAGCCTTCGCTGGGGTTGCTGCTCAGATGGCTCTCCACGGCGCTCGTTTCAGGCGCCTGGAGGACGAGCACGTTGCGCAGCAGCTGGCGGCTGATGTGGTTCTTCCCCTCGGGGAACTCCCAGTTGCCGACGATGTCGACGTGGTCGCCGTCCTTCAGCGTGCCGTTCAGGAGCTGCGTTGCGCTTCCTGGCACCTGGAGGGCGCGCAGGTTGCCTTTGAGCTGGGCCTGGACGCCCTGCTCCTGTACCGAGCGGAAACGCTGCGTGGAGACCTGCTCGCCCGCGTAGATCGCTTCGACGGCGACCTTGTCCGAGATCTGATCCGGCTGCGAGATCGCACCGGGCACGACGCTGCGCCGCGGAACCTGCTCCACCCGGAGCCCGCCCCCCTGCGCGACGTCTGCGCCCGAGGTGCCGAGCGCGATGTCATGTGTGGCAACGTAGACGGGGACGTTCCCTTCGCCGTGCTGGACGCTCCGCTTGTAGTTCGTCACGTAGAACGTCGTCAGGAGCGCGGCGACGACCGCAAGTACGATTGCGATCCCGATGTTCCGAAGTCGATATGTCATGGCGGCGGGTCTCTTTCTCCTTTTTTGGTTAGTTGGTCAGCTCGATCTTGTGGACGCCGAGCCCCTCGCTCCCACCACCGCTCCCGTGCTCTGACGGGATGCCGTCGGCCACGTACCGGGTGAAGGAGCCGTTGATGACGCCGGTGCTACCGCTCGTCGTGTACGAGGTAACGACGTAGCCGACCCAGCCGATGATGTCGTACATCGCGTTCCCACCCGGGCCTTTGAGCAGCCGGTAAACCGGGAACAGCAGTTCCTTGCCGATCTGCTGGTCGAGGGCGCTCAAGAACTGGGAGTTGTTGAAGTTGGCTCCGGTCGCCGACTCGTACTTGCCGATCGGCAGATAGTCCGGGTAGCCGTTGAGCAGCCAGTCCGCGAGCGTATTGGCACCGGGGTTCGGGTCGTTCTGATCGAGGTTGATCAGTCCGAAGGCGCCGGCCGCGTCCTTGCCGCCGGACGTGTGGATGTCTTCGAGCGTCAAGGTCGTGGGGACACCGAAGGTGGGGTTACAGGTTGGCTTCGAGCCGCGGGTGCAATTCAGCAGCGGGTGCTTGTAATTGACCGTGATCGGCGCAACGCCCCTGACGTTAGAAACGTTCCAGGCGCGGGCGGTGGCCCGGCCTTTCACACTGACGGTGCTGAGCCCGAACAACTTCGCGAAGAAGCCGGGGTGTGGCTTCGTGACCGTGACCTGGATCGTGTCGGTCTCGAAGCCCTGCCGCGTGAACGTGATCTGCGGGCCCGTCACTCCTGGGCTCGCGCCGGCGTTCTTGCCGGCGTACTCGTTGGCGAGCGCGGTGGCCTTTGACGTGTCCGGCAGTGCCTGGGCGCCGGCGAGCGCGGACGCGTCCGCCGTCGACTGGGCTGCTCGGTGCGCTCTGTACCACGAGCCGACGTCGATCACCAGCGCCGCCATGCCCATCAGCACCGTGAGAAAGACGACGGACACGACCATCGACTGCCCTTTTTGATTCATGATTTTCATTCGATTCGCTCCGTGGTAGTGCTCGTCAGGCTTCCGGACTGGGTGAACAGGCCGAACAAGCTGATCGAGTAGGGGTAGGTCGCTTTGACGACTACGTCCGACCCTGGCTCCCAGTCGGACTGGCAATCGGCAGTAAGGTCCGCGGGCTTTAGGCCGTTCGCGGAGCTGCGCACAGCTGCCTCGCACGTGGCCTCTGGATTCGGGTCGCGCCTGGTCGTCGAGGCTGACGCCTTGCGGGCGCCGGCGCGGGTCGCGTCAGTCAACGTGATGTAGTTGTTGAACGCGATTCCGAACTGGATGACCGCGAACAGCAGGAAGGCCAGGATAGGGAGGACGAGAGCGAACTCCGCCATCGACTGTCCATCCTGATTTCTGAGTGAAATTCTTTTCATTTGAAAAATCTCTTCTTCGGTTTGTGCAGCTGAGTGGAGAAGGTGAGTGGGCTCGTTCGTGCGAAGGAGCCCACCCTTCAAAACGGTCTTAGGTGATGTAACCGGCGACCCTGGTCACGGCGTTGACGATGTTGCCCGAGAGGAGCGCGAGCGCGCCGAAAACGGCGATCGTGATCACTGCGAGGACGACGCCGTACTCAGCCATCGTCTGCCCCTCTTCGCGCTTGAATGCGTCGAAAAGTCTCAGCACTTGATTCACCTCCCTTCGTCGAATCGAGCGAGCCTTTCGGCGCGCGGAAACACTGCGACTCTTTGGCGAAGCAAATGAGCGAGAGTCGGGTGGGAAACTTTGGAAATCCGAAGCGATTTGAGGAGCCAAGCCGTGGAACCTCCAGGGAACGTCGTGCGGCGTGGCCGTGCCGCCTCGTTAGCTGAATCGCTCCCCTTCATCGCCCTGCGCCGGTCGGCCGCGTATCCCTCGGATTGGGGATCCAGTGGGAGCGATCCCCCGATCTAGGGAGAGGCGCAGTGCACAGAGGCCGATACCGGTCTCGAGTCCGTCGCGGCAGCGGATGTCAACGACAAAAAGATCCGCGCCGAAGCGGCGGCCTCGGCGCTCGAGACGAACGGAGCAACGCAATGCCACAACGGACACACTCGAAGAGCCTCTTGCACACGCTCTTCCTCGCGGCTGCCCTGTCGCTTCTGAGCGCCGTGGTGCGACGGGAGCGGAGGCAGCAGCTCAAGGTCGCCAGCAACCGGCGCAAGAACGCCCGCGTCGCCCCGAGGCGGATCGCAGTCAGCGTCGCGTTCGCGACGCTCTTCTTCGCGGGCGCGGCATTCTCCGCCGGCGCCGGGAACTCGGTCGTTTCTCTGATCGACCCGTCGACCGAGTCTGCCGCGGACACGACCACCACGGACACGACGACCACCGACACGACTCCGGCCCCTGCTTCCGCTCCGACTCCTTCCTCGGAGCCGGCTCCGGAGCAGGCTCCTGCGTCCGAGCCGGCGAGCGAGCCGGCAGCGCAGGAAGACACGGCCCAGGTCGACCGCCCCGAGGCTCCGAAGGCGGTGAACCAGTCGGTCGCAGACACAGCGTCGAGCGGAGCCGACAGCACCTCGCGGATCCGCGCGAGCTTCGCGAAGTCCGCGTCGAAGAAGGCCGGTTCGCACCAGGCCTCCAACGTCGGCGGCAAGAGTGCCGTCCAGACTGCCCGCGCCCTGCACCTCAAGGGCCCGCCGGTGATCAAGACGCAGCCGCAGCCGTTGCGCAAGCCGGTCGACCGCGAGCCGGAGGCCGACGAGCCGAACGTGGCCGCAACGGTCTGGCTCTACCGCGACCTGCCCGACCCAACGCCGCCGTCGCGCCGTCTGAAGCCGGGCTTTGCGCGCCAGCTGAAGCGGGTCTCGCATCGGAATCACGTCGACTGGGCTCTGACCCTCGCCGTTCTCCGTGCCGACGGAGAGCGCGGGGCCGTCCCCGCGTCGAGGACGCGGCTGGTCGACCTGACGAAGCAGCTCGCCCGGCGCCACGCGAACAAGGACGCCTGGGCCTCGGTCCTCTCGATCGAGGGCAGGACCGGGTTCGCCGATCGCACGATCGCCCTGCGCAACCTGTACACGGCGGTTGGCCTCCAGGCTCTCGTCAAGGGCTACGACTGGGCCCAGCCGCACCTCGAGAAGCAGGTCCTCAACGACAGGCGGATCTCGATCTATCCGGGCGGTCGCTCGGACATCCAGCGCCATCGCGTGAACGTCCGCGTGCTCGCGCTGCTCGCCTACCTCGCAGAGGCGCACGGCCAGGTGACGGTCTCGTGCCTGATCTCGGGCCACCGCCTGTACGCCCGCCCGGGCGTCGTCTCGGCGCACATCTACGGGCTCGCCGCCGACATCTCGACGCTCGGCGGAGTCTCCATCCTCGGCCACCAGCAGCCGGACAACTCGGTCACCGAGAAGGGCGTCCGGAACATCCTGCTCCTGCCGGCCGAGTTGCAGCCGAGGCAGGTCATCTCGCTGCTCGGGATGGGCGGCCCGTCATTCCCGCTGGCCAACCACTACGACCACATCCACGTCGGGTACTAGTTGAAAGAGCTCACTCTCACGCGGGCCGACGGGACGGTTGTCTGCGAGCGGTGCACGCTCGCCGACTCCCCGGTGGCCCGCATGAGAGGTCTCCTCGGACGCGACGGGCTGGAGCAGGGGGAAGGTCTCCTGCTTCGGCCCGCCTCCTCGATCCACACGTTCTTCATGCGCTTTCCGATCGACGCGGTCTTCCTCGATCGGAGCCTCGTCGTCGTCGGGATCGAAGATGCGATCGAGCCGTGGCGTGCAGCCTCGCAGCGCGGCGCGAAGGCGGTTCTCGAGCTGCCGGCGGGGGAAAGCTCGCGCCGGGGCCTCGCGGTCGGCGACCAGTTGACGCTCGCGGCCTGAACGCCGAGGCTTGCGCCTGTAACTAGTTTCCACTAGCTTCGACGGCGTGGCGGAGACGCACGTCACGCACGAGGAGCAACCTCGGACAGTTGCCCCGCCGCAAGGCGCCGTCGTCACCGCGAACGAGGTGACGCGCCGCTACGGCGAGGGCGACACGGCCGTGGAGGCGCTGAGAGGCGTCTCGCTCGACGTTGCGCCGGGCCAGCTGACGGCGATCATGGGCCCGTCCGGCTCGGGCAAATCGACGCTGATGCACATCCTGGCCGCACTCGACCTGCCGACCTCCGGCTACGTCACGCTCGCCGGCACGAAGCTCGGCTCGCTCAGCGACACCGAGATCACGAAGCTTCGCCGCAAGCACATCGGGTTCATCTTCCAGTTCTTCAACCTGCTCCCGATGCTGACCGCGGAGGAGAACATCATGCTCCCGCTGTCGATCGCCGGGAAGAGCCCGGACAAGGCCGAGTTCGAGGAGCTGCTCGACCGCGTCGGCCTCACCGACCGCCGCTCCCACCGTCCGTCCGAGCTGTCAGGCGGCCAGCAGCAGCGCGTCGCGGTCGCCCGGGCGCTCGTCTCCAAGCCCACGGTCGTCTTCGCCGACGAGCCGACCGGGAACCTCGACTCGAAGACGAGCGATGAGATCCTCACGCTGCTCCACGAAGCGGTCGAGAACTACAAGCAGACGATGGTCATGGTCACCCACGACGCGAAGGCGGCGACGATCGCCGACCGTGTCCTCTTCCTCGCCGACGGCGAGATCGTCCGCGACCTCGGCCGCGCCGACGAGGAACAGCTGCTCGAGACGGTCAAGGAAGTCACACTGAAGTGATCCGCGTCGCGCTCCGCGGGCTCGCGGGGCGCAAGCTGCGCGCCTTCCTGACGGCGCTCGCAATCGTGCTCGGCGTGGCCATGGTGAGCGGCACGTTCGTGCTCACCGACATGATCGACCGCGCCTTCGACGAGATCTTCACGCAGTCGTACGCGAACACCGATGCGTACATCAGCGGGAAGGCGCCCGACTTCTCGTTCGAGGGCGACCAGGTGACGCCCCCGTCGATCCCGGCGAGCCTGCTGCCGACGGTGAAGAAGCTTCCCGATGTCCGGGTCGCCGGCGGAACCGTCGCCGACGAGTCCGCGACGAAGATCATCGACCGCGAGGGAAAGCCGATCACGACGGGCGGCGCCCCGACGTTCGGCTTCGGGCTCGACTATTCGCTGCCGCAGTTCAATCCGCTCCAGCTGACCGCGGGGCGCTGGCCGAGCAAGCCCGACGATGTCGTCATCGACAGCGGGACGGCCGGCGACCAGAACTACAAGGTCGGTGACACGATCAGGATCGCGACGCTGAAGCCCGTTCGTCCGTTCAAGCTCGTCGGCATCGCGCAGTACGGGAGCGTCGGATCGATCGGGAGTGCGACGTTCGCGACGTTCACGCTGCCCACGGCTCAGGAGCTCCTCGACCGCAAGGGGAAGCTCGACGCGATCTCGGTCTCGGCCAAGGCCGGGGTGTCGCAGGATCAGCTCGTCGCGCAGATCAAGCAGGTCGTGCCGCTGAACAAGGTCGAGGTCCGTACTCAAGCGCAGCAGGTGAAGGAGGCCAAGAAGTCGGCCTCCTTCACCAAGATCATCAAGTACTTCCTGCTGTCGTTCGCCACGATCGCGCTCTTCGTCGGCGCGTTCGTCATCTTCAACACGCTCTCGATCACGGTCTCGCAGCGGATCCGGGAGTTCGCGACGCTCAGGACGATCGGGGCCTCGAGGCGGCAGATCCTGACCTCCGTCACGATCGAGGCGTTCGTGATCGGGCTGCTCGGGGCGATCCTCGGGCTCTTCGCCGGGATCGGACTGGCGGTCGGGCTGAACGCGTTCTTCAAGGCCGTCAACAGCGACCTGCCGACGACGGGGCTGATCGTGGCGCCGCGGACGGTGATCGTCTCGCTCCTGATCGGGGTGGTGATCACCCTGGTTGCAGGGCTCGCACCAGCCGTGAAGGCGACGAAGGTTCCTCCGATCGCCGCTGTGCGGGAGGGAGCGACCCTTCCGCACGGACGGCTGGCGCCGTTCCTGCCGTTCATCGCGATCGCGCTCGTCGCGCTCGCCGTCGCGCTGCTCGCCTACGGCATGTTCGTCGACACGCTGTCGACCGCCGTTCGGCTCCTGTCGCTCGCGCTCGGCTGCCTCGTTCTCTTCATCGGCGTCGCGCTGCTCTCTCCTCGGCTCGTGCCGACGCTTTCGCGGCTCGTTCGGCCGATCGCGAAGTGGGTCATGCTCGGGGTCAGCCTGCTCGTGTACCCGACGCGCCTCGGCGCCTGGCTCTTTCGGCGGGGCCTCTACACGCGCGGGATCGCGGTGCTGCAGCGAATCGGCTTGCTCGTCGGCGGGCTCGTCGTGCTGCTGGTGATCGGGCCGGCCGTGCTGTTGGCGGCCGCATGGGCCATGCGCTACCTGAGCGGCGCAATCGGCTGGGGCTTCATCGCCGCGGTCCTGGTGCTGGAGGTCGTGCTCGTCGTCTGGGCGGTGCTGTCCGTGATCCGGCGGCTTCGTGGACTCGGCTTCGCGAGCGACAAGCCGGACGTGCGCTTCGACCCCGCGACCGATCGCCTGTCGGGCGAGAACACGCGCCGCAACCCGGGCCGAACGGCTGCGACCGCAGCGGCTCTGATGATCGGACTCGCGCTCGTGACCTTCATCGCGGTGCTCGCGAACGGGATGAAGCAGTCGAACCGGCGGGCGATCGAGCGGCAGGTGAAGTCGACGTACATGCTCGTCTCGGCCAACGGGTTCGACTCGATCTCGCCGAGCGCGGGCAACGCGATCGTGAAAGAGCCGGAGGTCGCGGTCGCATCGAACGTGCGCTCCGGCGTGGGCAAGGCATCGGGCTCGGTGCAGCAGATCACCGGCCTCGATCCGAAGACGATCTCTCGGGTCTACAACTTCGAGTGGAAGGAGGGTTCCAGCGCGTCGATCGACGACCTCGGCCCCTACCAGGCGATCGTCGACAAGTCGTTCGCCGAAAAGGAGAACCTCGACGTCGGGTCGCGCTTCTCGCTCCTGACGCCGAAGGGCGACACGGTTCCCCTCGAGGTGAAGGGCGTCTACAAGGCGCCGCCCTTCTACCCGCTGCTCGGGGAGGTCAGCATCTCGCTGCCGTTCTTCGACACGCTCTACGAGCGGCCGCAGAACCTGTACACGTTCCTCGACGTGAAGAGCACGCCGAGCGACGCGACGCAGGCAAAGCTCGAGCGGGATCTGACGAACTTCCCCGACGCGCAGGTGCAGACGCGCGACGAGTGGATCTCCGCTCAGGACGAGGACTTCGACAACTTCCTGCTGCTCCTGTACGTGCTGCTCGCGCTCGCCGTGATCGTGAGCCTCGTCGGGATGATCAATACGCTCGTGCTGAGCGTCTTCGAGCGCACGCGCGAGCTGGGGATGCTGCGCGCGGTCGGGATGACGAGGCACCAGGTGTCGCGGATGGTGCGGCAGGAGAGCGTGATCACCGCGCTGATCGGTGCGGCGCTCGGCCTGCCGCTCGGTGTGTTCCTCGCCGTGCTCGTGACGCGTGCGCTGTCGCAGTTCAACGTCGAGTTCGTGCCGCCGTGGAAGAACCTGATCGGGTTCGCGATCGTGGCGATGATCGCGGGCGTGCTGGCTGCGGTTGCGCCGGCGCGGCGGGCGAGCCGGCTGAACGTGCTGCGTGCGCTCCAGTACGAATAGGTCCGAGCTGTCCTTTTCGGGTCGGCCCGGGCGGCGCATACTCGCGCTATGACCGCGAGCGATCGCGACGAGCTTCAGGCTGCTCTCGCAGCCCGGCGGGAGCTGGGACAGGAGTACGAGCCCACGCTGGTCGACTCGTTCCTGGAGCGGGTCGAGAAACAGCTCGAGCTTCGGTCGCGAAGCGGTGGACAGCCGGAGCACCGCATGGTCACGCCGCTCATCCTGGGCTCGCTCGGGCTGGCGATCCCGTTGCTGGCGATCGCCGGCGCAGCCGCCGGGCTTGCGGGAATCGCGCTGGTCTGCGTGGCGATCGTGAGCGTGAACGTCGTCGCGATGCGGCGCCGCTGATCGTCGTAGCGGAGGGGCCCGATCGAGCCTCGCCTGAGCCTGCAATCGGGCGCACTTAGTTAGTACACGCGCGCGGCCCCACCCGGGTGGGGATTGAAGGTCCTCCCGCCGCCCGAGCTGAGCGTATCGCCGAGCTCCGAACCGGTCCGTGCCGGCTTCGAGCCAATATCGTCTTGGCCATGCTCTGGGCGATCTCCGGAGGTGCGGGGTTCCTCGGGCTGCGCCTCGCGCGACGGCTCCTCGCAGTCGATGAAGAGGTGCGCACGCTGGACGTTGAACCGCTCGATGCGCCCGAGCTCGAGCGCGCGGTCGACGAGCTACGCGGGGACGTCCGCGACCCCGCGGCCGCCGAGCGACTCGCGCGCGGCGCAGACGTCGTCGTCCACGCCGCCGCGGCCCTGCCCATCCGCGGCTCGGGCAGCGAGATCTCGTCCGTCAACGTCCAGGGCACGAAGACCGTTCTCGAGGCGGCGCTCCGCGCCGGCGTCCCTCGTGCGATCGTCATCTCCTCGACCGCGGTCTACGGCGTGCCGAAGACGCACCCGATCATCGAAGACGCCCCCCTCGAAGGCGTCGGCCACTACGGTCGCTCGAAAATCGAGGCCGAGGAGGTGGCCCGCTCGTTCGCCGCCCAGGGCCCCGAGGTCGTGATCCTTCGCCCGAAGACCTTCCTCGGCCCGGAACGGCTCGGCGTCTTCGAGATCCTCTTCGACTGGATCCGCGAGGGCAGGCGCGTCCCGATCCTTGGCGACGGATCGAACCGTTACCAGCTGCTCGACGTGGACGACCTCGCCGAAGCCGTCCTTCTCGCCGGGACGAAGCCAATTGCGGGCGAGACGCTGAACCTCGGCGCGACCGATTTCGGAACCGTCCGCTCGGACCTCGAAGCCCTGATCGAGCACGCCCGCTCGTCCAGCACGCTGCGCCCCGTGCCCGCGCGTCCCGCCGAGCTCGCCCTCCGCGCGCTCGAGCTCGCGCACCTGTCGCCGCTTGGCGAGTGGCACTACAAGACCGCGCACCGCGACTCGTATGTGGACGCCTCCCGGGCCCAGCGGCTCCTCGGCTGGCAGTCCCGCTACTCCAACGCGGAAGCGCTCGCCAGAGCCTACGACTGGTACCTCGCCAACCGCGAGCGCATGGCCGCCGCGGGCACCACGCATCGCGTCCCCTGGAACCAGCGGGCCCTCGGCCTGCTCAAGCGCCTTAGCTAGCGGGCCTGCGCATCGGCCCGCGCTTCTTCAACACCGACGAGGAGAGCGAGCCGATCGTCTCGTCGATCAGGGAGATTGTCGGCCGGGGCGGGACCGAGCCGGCCCCGGCCGACACGCCTAGCTGGTCTCGTTCGGATCCTCGTCCGCGGCGAGCTTCAGCGATCCCTGGCGCGCCTCGTCGAAGTGGCGCTGCTGGATCGGGACGGCCCACTGGACGAGCTCCTGCACGTCCATCTTCCCGGCCTTCTCGCCGAGCACGCCGAGCACCTCCCAGTGCCCGACCTCTCCGGCCTCGGCCATCGTCAGGAACTCGAAGCCGTCCAGGCCCTCCGCGTCCTGACCGAGGTACGTCCGCATCATCTGGGTCGCTTCCTGCTTCGTCTCGCGCGCCTTGTCGAGGACCGCGGTCTTCTTCCCGTCCATCTCCTCGGCGAGCTGCGTGCACCGCTCCTCGGTCTCCTTGGCCTCGCGCGCCATCCGGTCGAGCGTCTGCCTGAGATCGTCGTCCTCGACGAGCCCGGAGACCTTCTCGACCGCGCCCTGGGCCGCCATCGCGAGCCCCGTGACCTCGGCCAGCTTCTCCTCGAGTGTCGTGAGTTCTGCCATGACCCCTCCTCCTTGGATGTCAGTTCCAGGGTCGAGGTACCCCGGCGTAGGTTGCTCGCAAACGTCTGACCGGCATCTCGACGATCGCTCGGAACCGTTTCGTTCGCGGTCCCTCGGGAACACCGATGAGGTGAGCCCGAAGCCGAAGATCGCACTTCTCGGAACGGGGACGATCGGCTTTCCCGTCGCGCGAAACCTCGCCCGGGCGGGCTTCGATGTGCAGGCGTGGAACCGGACCCACGAGAAGGCGGACCCGTTGTCCACGGACGGTGTGGCCGTGAAGAGCTCGGTCGCCGACGCCGTGGCAGAGGTCGACGTCCTGATCACGTTCCTCGCCGACGGCCCAGCCGTCGAAGAGGTCATGGAGGACGCCGCGCCCGCGGCTCGGAAAGGCGCGACCTGGATCCAGTCGACGACGGTCGGCATCTCGGCTACGGAGCTGCTGGCCGAGATCGCCGCGGCCAACGGCCTCGTCTTCGTCGACGCACCGGTGCTGGGCACGAAGGAGCCCGCCGAGAAAGGCGAGCTCGTCGTCTTCGCCTCCGGGCCAGAAGAGGCCAGGGAGCGGTGCGAGCCGATCTTCGACGCGATCGGCAAAGCAACGCGCTGGGTCGGCGAGGCAGGTGCGGGCCAGCGCTTCAAGATCATCATCAACACGTGGCTGCTCGCGGTCGTCGAGGGAGCGGCCGAGGCGATCTCGCTGGCCAGGGCGCTCGGCGTCGACCCGAACGACATTCTCGACGCGCTCTCGGGCGGGCCGCTCGACACCCCCTATCTCCAGCTCAAGGGCAAGGCGATGATCGAGCGGAGCTTCGAACCGAGCTTCAAGGCCTCGCTCGCCCGGAAGGACGCCAGCCTCGTGCTCGAGGCCGCCGGGCGCACCGAGCTCGAGCTCCCGCTGGTCGAGGCGGTGCACGAAGCGTTCGAGCAGGCCGTCGAGCTCGGGCGCGGCGACGAGGACCTGTCCTCCGTGGTCGAAGTCGTCGGCCGCCGCGCGGCCGCGCGCTAGATGCGCTCGAGTAGTTGCTGCGCATACCGCGGCGCGGTCGGCTCGTCCTCGTGGCGGTAGTAGCAGTAGACCTCGACCCCGCTCGCAACGAGTGGCCGGATCAGCTCGGCGTGCCCGGCGAGGTCGCGCTCCGAGTACGGCGGCTCGCGGAAGCGCAGGTAGCGGAACGGCGCCTCGGCCTCGTAGTCGTTGACCCGAACGGCATTCTTCGGCAGTCCGATTCCCGCCCACGACTCGTGGCGGAAGTCGAACGCGATCCGCTGCTCAGGGTCGAGTGAGCCGAGAGCGAGCGTGAGGAAGCCCTCGTCCCGCGCCTGCCCGACGAGGAGCCGGATCGGCCCGAGCCGCTCGCCCAGCAGCCGCACCCGCTCCTCGAACGTCCCGGCCTGGCGGAGCTGGTACGCCTGCATCTTCACGGCGAAGCGGAAGCCGTCGGGCGTTTGCTCGGCCCAGCGGCGGAACTGCTCCTCGGCCGGAATCCGGTAGCCGGTCGAGTTCAACTCGACGCTCGGCAGTCGCCCCGCGTAGTGGCCGAGAAACTCGCCGGGCTTCGTCCCGGCCGGATAGAAGCCCGGTCGCCAGGTGGGATAGGACCAGCCAGAGGTGCCGACATAGAGCCCCGGTACACTCGACTTCGTGGCCGTCATGCCCGAAGTCCTAGCGGAGAACGTCGTCTCCGTCCTCGACCACGGCTTCCTCGCTCTCGACGGATCACTCGCCTCCGACCTCGCGGTCGTGAACGGCGCGCGCGTCTCCTTCAACCAGGCATCCGACGAGATGGGCGAGCGCGACGCGGGGCTGATCCGCTTCCTGATGCGCGAGCGGCACGGGAGCCCGTTCGAGCACGGCTACTTCCGCTTCGTCGTCAAAGCGCCGCTCTTCGTCGTGCGTGAGCACCACCGTCATCGAGCCGGCCATTCGTACAACGAGTGGAGCGGGCGCTATTCGAAGATGGAGCCTGAGTTCTACGTCCCGGAGAACGTGCGCACGCAGGTCGGCAAACCCGGCGCGTACACCTTCGAGCCGGTCGAGGACGAGGTGCGCGAGAACGTCCAGCGGGAGATCGAGGAGAACGCGACGCGAGCGTTTCAGGCGTACGAGCGCATGCTGGAGCAGGGCGTGGCGAAGGAAGTCGCGCGTGCCGTCCTTCCGCTCTCGACATACACCAAGTACTACTGGAGCTGCAATCCACGCAGTCTCATGCACTTCTGCTCGCTACGGAACCACGAGGCGGCGCAGTTCGAGATTCGTCAGTACGCCGCCGCCGCGGAGGCGTTCCTCGAGAAGCAGATGCCGGTCACGCACGCGGCGTTCGTCGCGAACGACCGGATCGCGCCCTAGCCAGAACTAGATCTTCTGGCTGAAGACCGGCACGTCCTTGTGGTCGGAGTGCCGCCAGTGGGCGAGCTGGAGGCCGTCGAAGTCAGCCGGGTCGTAGGCGACCGTGAAGTGGAGCGAGGTCGGCCCCCCGCGGCGGATGTTGAATGTCCCACACTCCACGACCGGCTTGCCGCGCTTCGTCATGAAGAGGACGTAGTAGTCGTCCTCGGGCAGCGGGCGAAGCCCCTTCACCTTGACGTCCATCGTCGTGTTCCCGTTCGCGTCCTTCGGCCCGAAGCGCACGACCGCGGAAGCCTCGCTGTTCCCGAGCGTCACGTTCTGGACGGACTGGAACGACTCGCCCGCCCCGGAATGACCGGCGATGTACCCGCCGAGGAACGCGATGAGCGCGATCGCCGCGGCGAGCGCGAGCGCGGCGCCGACGCGTCGCCGCGGAAGACCGGTCGGCTCCACCGCCGAGCGCTCTGAGGGAACCTCCTGCAGCTCGGGCGGGAGCTCCGGGGGCGGCCCTGCCGTGATCAGCATGTCGTGGACGCGCTCCAGGCGCGCTCGCTCTTCGGGCGAGAGGTCGTCCCCGACCAGATCTCGAAAGTCCGGTGTCTTGCTCACGCCAGCTCTCCTTCCAGTGCATCTGCGAGCCGCGAGAGGGCGCTGCGGGTCCGCGTCTTGACCGTTCCCAGCGGGATTCCGACGAAATCGGCGATCTCGCTCTGCGAGAGCCCGCCCCAGTAGGCGAGCTCGATCAATTTCCGTTCCTGCTCGGGAAGCTCGGCGAGCGCGCGATGGATGCGCCAGGCCGTCCAGCTCGACTCGGCCCGTTCGTCGGGGCCCGCGTCCGAGGACGCCTCGTCGACGGGCTCGGCGGGAACCGGGCCGAGGGCACGGCGGCGGTCGACGATCGCGTTCCGCGCGACGGCGTAGAGCCAGGGCGCGCCCGGCCCACGCTCGCGGCGGTAGCTCCCGGCCGAGCGCCAGATCGAGGCGAACGTCTCCTGGACGGCGTCTTCCGCTCGGCCCCGGTCCCCGAGCCGCCTGAGGGCGAGCGCGAACACGGGTCGCGAGTAACGCCGGTAGAGCTGCTCGAACGCTCCGGCGTCACCCTCGCCCACGCGGGCGATCAGGTCGCCGTCGGTCGTCGTCTCCACGACGTGGATGGTGGCGAGTCGAGGCCTGCCGGGCAAGCCTGTACGGAGTGCGAGCGCTGAAGACATGTTCCTTCCATCATTTCTACGGCCCCGGAAGGCTCCTGGATTGCAGGTGCCGCCCGCCGTCGACGAAGAGGCTCGTGCCGGTGACGAAGTCGGCGCTCGCGAGGAAGAGAACTGCCTCCGCGACATCCTCGGGCGAGCCGACCCGACCGAGAAGCGTCTCGCCCGCACGCCGCTCTTCCTGGCCGGGCTCGACCGCGACCGGGCCGGGCGCGATGCCGCAGACGCGCACCTCGGGCGCGAGCGCCCGGGCGAAGACCCGGGTCAGCATCGCCTGGGCCGCCTTCGCCGCGCAGTGGGCCGCGAAGGACGGCCACGGCTCGTAGGCGGCCACGTCCTCGATCATGATCACGACGCCGCGGGCCTCGCGGAGCTGCGGCGCGGCGGCCTGTGTGGTGAAGAAGCTCCCCTTGGCGGTTGCTCCGAGGGCCGCGTTCCAGTCGGCCTCGGTCACCTCACCGACCGGCTTCGCGGAGAAACCCTCTCCGGCGGCATTGACGAGCAGATCGAGGCCTCCGAGCTCGTCGACCGCGGTCTCGACGAGGACGCGTGCGCCGTCCGCCGACGCGAGGTCGCCCTGAGCGCGGCCGGCGGCCACGACCGACCAGTTCTCGTGCCTGAGCCGCTCCGCCACGATCGAACCGACGCGCCCGGTTCCTCCTGTGACGAGTGCCCGCATTGTTCGGGGAGTGTAAGGATCGAGCGCTTTCCTTCGGACAGGGGATAGGAGAAACGTCCCGCAAACCGAAGTCTTTTTCCATGAGACGCTTTCCGCCCCTGATTCTCGTCGCTCTCGCCGTGCTCGCCATCCCCTCCGCCTTCGCGGCGACCAAGACGGTCGACATCACCCGTGCCGGGTTCACGCCGACCAAGGTCACCGTCGACTTCGGCGACTCGGTCACCTGGACGAACAAGGACAACCAGAGCCACCAGGTGCTCTTCGACCAGGGGAGTTGGCCGACCTCGCCGGTCCTCGCGCAGGACCAGACGTACTCGGTCACGTTCACGAAATCGGGCAACTTCGGCTACCGCGACGCGTTCGCCACCAACCGTCGCGGAACGGTGACCGTCCGCACCGGCGTCTCGATCAAGGCTGCGCCCGCGCTCGTCGCGTACGGCAAGCAGTCGACGATGTCCGGCGCGGTCTCGAACGGCGCGACCGGCGAAGCCGTCTCGCTCGAGGCGAAGGCCTGCGGCCAGACGACGTTCACGAAGGTCGCCTCGGCTACGAGCACGGCCGGCGGCGCCTGGAGCGCGACCGCGAGCCCGGCGCTCAACACCGTGTATCGAGCGTCGTGGAAGAACACGATGAGCCCCGAGCTGAACGTCTCGGTGGCGCCCGGCCTCAGGCTGAAGCGGGTCCGCCGTGGTCGCTTCACCGCGTCGCTCACGGCAGCCCGGCCCTTCACCGGAAAGGCCGTCGTCGTCCAGCGCTACGTGCGCGCGAAGAAGGCCTGGAAGGCCGTCAAGCGCGTGACCCTGAAGACCGCGAAGCCGGGCACGGCGCCGACCGTGGTCACCTCGGCCGGCTTCCGCCTCCGCGTGCTGCGCGGAACGCGCCTGCGCCTGGTGCTCGCCCCGGACCAGGCCGCCCCCTGCTACGCCGCAGCGCGTAGCGGAGCCATCCGCGCGTAACCAAGCGGAACACGCGTTGACGAGCGGCCCCTCGGTGGATTCGCTGAGCCGCTTTTCCAAAATCCTTACAGCGGGTACGCAACTTCCGAACGTTCAACCCGTTCCATATACAGACGTCAACGACTAGGGGGAAACGCCAAGATGAAGAAGGCTCTTGCGATAGCTACTGCGGCGTGTGCCCTTGCGGGTGCCGGCTTTGCGTTCGCGGGCCTCACCGCGGGCAAGACCGTAAGCATCAAGTCGACGGGTTTCGTTCCGAAGACGATCACGATCCCCGGTGGCGACACGGTGACCTGGAAGAACGTTGACACCGTGAACCATCAGGTCGTGGCCAACAACGGAGCGTTCGCCTCCGGGCAGATCGCGCCCCAGCGGATCTACGCGAAGCGGATCGACACGCCCGGTATCTACAACTACCACGATGCCCTCCACCCGACATTGAAGGGCACCGTCAAGGTGACGGGTGCGCCGCCGTCGGTCTCGATCGGGGCGTCCACGGGCATCGCCGTCTACGGAAACCTGATCCATGTCGGCGGTGCGATCTCGCCGGCGGCGGTTGGTGACACGGTCGCCGTGTGGGCGCAGCCGGCCGGCACAGCGTCGTTCCAGAAGATCGCCGATGTCCAGACGACGACGAACGGCGTCTGGGACTTCACGACGACGCCGCAGCTCCTCACGTCCTACAAGGCGATTTGGAAGGGAAAGACGAGCGCGATCATCATGGTCGCCGTTCAGCCGCGGCTCCGGCTCGCGAAGTCGGGCAGCTGGTTCGTCGCCAGGGCTCAGCCGAACAAGTACGCAGGCCATTGGGTCTACGTCCAGCGGCTGAATCACTTCGGCGAGTGGGTCAGCCTCAAGAAGGTCGTCTTCAACAGCCAGTCCGCGAAGCGGTTCAAGATGCGCAACCTTCCGCGCGGCTTGAACAAGCTGCGGATCTTCATCACCACCAACCAGGCCGGCTCCGGGTACTTCCACGGGGCCAGCCCGAGCCTCAGCTTCCGGCGCCGCTAGGGCGACGGACATCGTCGAGAGGCCGGGGCGGGGTCCCCCGGCCTCTTGACGTGTAGCGGCTTCGCTTCGCTCGCCTGCACGGGTGAACCGCGGTTAGGTCGCTGCTCTCACGGTGCCGATGGCGCGGGCATAGCGCTCGGCTACCGCGGGCCAGTTGACCACGTTCCACCACGCTTCGAGGTAGTCCGGGCGGCGGTTCTGGTACTTGAGGTAGTAGGCGTGCTCCCAGACGTCGATACCGAGCAGCGGCTCGTCCGACTGCATGAGCGGGGAGTCCTGGTTCGCCGTCGAGTACACCGCGAGGCCGGTGCCGTCGTGGACGAGCCACGTCCAGCCGGAGCCGAACCGGGCCACGCCGCCGTCGTTGACGGCCTTCTTCAGCTCGCCCAGCGAGCCGAACGTGTCGTCGATCGCGCCGGCTAGCTCTCCCTCGGGCTCGCCGCCGCCGTCCGGGCTCATGATCTCCCAGAAGAACGAGTGGTTCGCGTGGCCGCCCGCGTTGTTGCGGATGACCATTTGCTTGTCCTCCGGGAACGTGTCCAAGAGAGAGAGGACGCTCTCGACCGACTCCTGTGCCGCGTCGGTGCCCTCGAGCGCCGCATTCGCCTTGTCCACGTAGGCCTGGTGGTGCTTGTCGTGGTGGAGACGCATCGTCTCCTCGTCGATGTGCGGCTCGAGCGCGTTGTAGTCGTACGGAAGAGGTGGAACCTCGAATGCCATCTGCGCTCCTTTCCTTGTATCGGCGATTATGCTCGCCGACGCCCATTCCGGAGAGGAGTCCTGTTGGCCACGCTCGTCCACAACACGGAAGAGATCGCACCACGAGAGTTGAAGCCCGCCCTCTACGAGCTCGAGGGGATCTCCCGCGAGTCCGTCGAGGCCCACTACAAGCTGTACGAGGGGTACGTCGCGAAGCGGAACGAGATCCTCGCCAAGCTCGCCGACGTCGACCTCTCCACCGGGAACCAGGTCTACTCGGAGATCCGCGCGCTCAAGGTCGACCTCACGTTCGCGATCGGCGGCGTGAAGAATCACGAGATCTACTTCGAGCATCTGGGCGGCGACGGCGGTGACCCGACGGGTGCGATCGCAGATCTCATCGAGCGGGACTTCGGCGGCGCCGCGGACTGGCGCGCCGACCTGAAGGCGACCGGCATGGCCGGACGAGGCTGGGCCTGGACGGCCTACGACTGGGACGAGGGGCGCCTCTTCAACTACATCGGAGACGCGCAGAACACGTATCCCATCTGGAACGCGACGCCGCTCGTCGCACTCGACGTCTACGAGCACGCGTACTTCCTCGACTACCGCACGGACCGTGCGGCGTACATCGATGCGTTCTTCGAGAACCTGGACTGGAGCACCGTGAACAACTGGGTCTCGGGGTACGCAATCCCCTTGAGGTAGCCATCGAGACCGCGCTCTTCATCGTCGTCGGCTATCTCGCCGGCAGCATTCCATCCGGGTACTGGGTCGTCCGCTGGACGCGCGGCGTCGACATCCGAACCGTCGGCAGCGGGAACATCGGCGCCACGAACGTCTGGCGCTCCTTCGGGCCGCGGTATGCGATCCCGGTGATCGCGCTCGACGTGGCCAAGGGCTTCGTGCCGGCGCTCGTCGCGACACTCACGGTCGGCCACGTCGCCGGCGCGCTCGCCGGCGGGGCGGCGATGCTCGGCCACTGGCGCCCGATCTTCCTCCGCTTCGCGAAGGGCGGGAAGATGGTGGCGACCTGCGGCGGCGCGCTCTTCGGTCTCGCCCCGCTCGTCGGGCTCGTGGGCGCGCTCGTCTGGATCGCGGTGTTTGCCGTGACGCGCTACGCATCCGTCTCGTCGATCCTCGCCGCGGCGTCCCTGCCGGTGGCGGCGCTCCTGCTGGACGAGCCCTGGCCGGTGCTCGTCTTCACGACCGCGGCCTTCCTGGGCGTGCTGCTCCTGCACCGCGGCAACCTCTCCCGGCTGCGCGCCGGAACCGAGACGCGGGTTCAGCTCAGGCGGAAGCCCGCGCGGGCCTGAGCCACTCGCTCAGGTCCGTGTGGTGCTCGAGCGGGCCGCCGTGATCGAGCTCGCGCCGTAGCTCGCCGACCGTTCCGAAGCGCTCTGCGAGCACGTCGTGCGTGTGGATCGTCTCCAGGTTGACCTGCCGTGAGAAGACGAAGTCCGCGTCGTCCAGCTCCGGGTACGCGTCGAGGGTGCCTTTCAGCGCGAGGCGCACCGAGTCCTCGACGAAGCGCGGCTGGAGATGCGCGTGCTCGACCACGAAGAGCTCGTCGGGCCGCTTCAGGAGCTCGTAGACCGGCGCGCTCATCGAGCTTTCGACGATCTCGACCAGCTGCTCGGCGTTGACGCTCTCCTGGGTGCCGACGTAGAGCGTCCCGCGCCCGCGCTGGTTGTGGGTCGCCAGCGGGACGAGCTCGAGGATTCGCTCGACGTCGTCCCCGTCGAACCCGGCCTCGAGGAGCCTCTCGCTCGCTCGGCCGCGCACGAGGCCCTGCGCGCACGGGCACGCATTGATCCCCGCGGCCTCGACGCCGACGACCCGGCGCACTCCGCCGCTCGTGGCCGCCGCGATCCCGATCAGCCTCACCATCTCCTGCGTCGGCAGGCCGGTCACGGGCGTCGTGCGCTCGATCGGATAGCGCGCCGTGATGCGCACCTCCGCGCGAAGCGCCTGCTGGCGCTCGACGATGTGCGCGGCGATGTGCTCGGCGAGCACCTCGATCAGGAACGCCTCCCCGATCACGACCTCCTCGATCGCCTCCTCGAAGAGCTCGGGGAAGCGCGACATGTGCACGCCCTTCTGCGCCGGATCGAGGTCGACGGTGCACTCGATCTCGGCGGCGATCTGCTTCTCGTGCCCTGCATAGCTGATCCGGATCGCCTTGCTCGCGCCCATCACGCCCGCGCGTGAGAGGCCCAGGCGCACCTCGGAGGGCGAGGCCTGCAGGTCGTCTTCCAAAAGTCGCGTCAAATCGTCCATCGGCGCTCTATTGTGCCTTTCCGTGGCCTCCGAGAGCTTCGCGCGGTTCGTCTCGCTCGCCTGTCACGACCTGCGCACGCCGCTGGCCACCGTGGCCGGGTTCGCGCACACGCTCGAGCGAATGGACGACATCGTCGATCCCGCGGCGCGCTACATCGGGATGATGAAGTCGGCGGGCGACCAGATGGGGGAGCTCCTCGACGCGCTCGGCCTCGTCGCCCGGATCGAGGCCGGCCGCTACGAGCCGGCGCTCGTCGAGGCCGACTCGCTGGAGCTTGCGCAGGCCGCCGCGGCGAGGATCGAGCAGGCCGAGGCCAAGGGCTTCGGCGGGACCGTCCGCGTCGACCGCGATCCGATGGAGACCGCGCTCGCGGCGCTCGCGCTGTGTGCAGTGCGCCACGGGGGTCTCGAGCGTATCGAGCTCACCGCGTCGGAGTCGACCGTCGAGATCGCGCCGATCCCGGCCGCGGCTGCCCCGATCGTGCTCGCGGAGGACCTCAAGGACCTCGGCGCCGCGGCTGCGCGCTGCCTCACGGAGGCGATCGGAGGGAGCTTCGCGCTCGAGGGCGAGCGGCTTCTCGTCCGGCTCCCCGTCTGAGCAGCCCGCGGCTTCAGAGTCCTAGGACCAAGGTCTCATTGCGACTCGGACAGGGGTAGTGAGACGCTCCGAAAGTGGTCCAAAGGCTTCTCATCCTGACGGCGGCGGCGCTCGTGTCCGTCGCATTCGCATCTCCGGCGCTCGCCGCTCCTGGCGCGATCAAGTGGCGCTTCCCGCTCCGCGGCCAGTACGTCCTTAGACCGCCTGCGGTCGATCCCGTCGGCAACATCGCCGTTGCGGCTTCGAGCGGGGACGTCTATTCCCTGAGGCCTGACGGCTCGCTGCGCTGGACCGTGCCGTTCATCGCCGGCGACGGCGGGCCTACGGTTGGGTTGGACGGCACGGTGTACGTCGCCTCGGGCAGCACGATCACGGCCATCGCCAACGACGGCTCGATCCGATGGGCGTTCACCGATCCGGGCAACGGCCAGGGCGTGATCGCCGGGCCGACCGTCGGGCCGGACGGGAACATCTACGTCGTGACCGACTTCGGCGGGACGGGCGCGTTTGCGCTCTCCCCCTCGGGGGAGGTCGTCTGGACGAACCCGGGCGATCCCCGCTTCATCGAGTACGGCCAGCTGGGCGCCGACGTCGCCTTCGGCGGCGGGCGCCTCTACGTGGGCTTCGACGAGCAGGGCGTGGCCCTGAGCACGATGTATGCGCTGACGCTCGGCGGGCAGCAGGTCTGGGCGCGGAACATCGGCGGCTCCGACGACATATTCATGCAGCGGCAGCGCCAGCCGGTCACCGGGCCCGACGGGAGCCTGTACATGACTGCCATGGGCGGCGCGAGCGGCTGGAACCTTCTGCGGATCGACCCGGCCTCGGGGAGCATCCTCTGGAACTACTCGCCGTGGCCATCCAACGGAATGTCGCCTCCTTCCGTTGCGCCCGACGGCTCCGTCTATTTCTCCCGCAGCCTGGGTTACCTCGACTCCGTCACGCCCGAGGGGGAGCCACGGTGGACCTTCTTCGACGAGACGATCATCGACTACCCGGTGGTCAGCCCCGACGGACAGACCGTCGTCGCAGGCGACCGGCCGGACTTCGGCGTCCCCGGGCTCGCCCGCGGCTGGAACGCGGCTGACGGCACGCCAGCGTGGGAGACTCCGTTGCCGCTCGACGGCGACGCGTACCAGATCGTGTACACGCGGCCGTCCTTCTCGCCCGACAGTGCGACGGCATACGTCGCTACAGCGACGTTCTACAACGCTGACGTCTCGTACATCTACGCGATCGAGAACTCGACCGGTGGCCCGCCGCCTCCGCCTCCGCCTCCGCCTCCGCCACCTCCACCTCCTCCTCCGCCGCCGCCTCCACCGCCTCCGCCGCCTCCGCCACCTCCGCCGCCACCGCCACCTCCGCCGCCACCTCCGCCTCCGCCTCCGCCTCCGCCTCCGCCACCACCGCCGCCTCTGCCGCCGCGCGCCTCCTGCTCCACCGCCGCCACCACCTCCGCCTCCGCCGTCTGCCCAGTGCGTCGTCCCGAGGGTGATCGGCATGACCCTCGCCACGGCGCGAAGGCGAATCCGAGCGCACGGCTGCTCCGTGGGCCGGGTGCGCAGGGCGCTCTCGAAAGTGCGCAAGGGCCGGGTCATCGCGGAGAGCCCGAGGCCGGGCCGCCACCTCGTGCGCGGCTCAGCGGTCAAGTTGACCGTCAGCCGCGGCCGCCGCTAGATCTAGCGCAACAGTCGGGACAGGCGGCGGTCCTTGAGCGTCCGGCCGCCAGTCTGGCACTGAGGCGACGCGTGCGGCGCCGTCCTCAGGTCGCATGGCTCTGCCATGTGACCGTCGGAACCGACCGGTCGACCCGTTCGAGTTCGCCGGACGCTTATCGCAGGAGACGCGACAGGCGGCGGTCCTTGAGCGTCCGGCCACCGGTCTGGCACTGAGGGCAGTAGTAGATCGTGTGCTCCTCGAAGTCGACCTGGGCGATCGGCGTCCCGCAGACGTAACACGGCTCGCCGAGCTTCCTGTGCACGCGGTACGTCCGCGCGTCGTTCGCGCCTCGCTCCCGCAGCTCGAGGCCGCGCGCGAGCTCTTCGTGCATCGCCTGTGCGAGGTGCTCGACCTGCTCCGGGCTCACGTCTCGAGACAGCGCGTACGGTGACAGCTTCGCCGCATGGAGGATCTCGTTCGCCCACGCGCGCCCGATGCCGGCGATCACGCGCTGGTCTCGGAGCAGCGAGTGCAGCCGGCGCGACTCCCCGGCGAGGATCTCGCCGAGCTGCGCGGCGCCGACCTCGTTCGCCTCCGGGCCGAGGTGGCCCAGCTCCAGCTCGACCGCCTCGGGCGCGAGCAGCCAGACGCCTGCGCGCTTCTTCTTGCCGGCTTCGGTGAGGATCAGCTCCGCGCCACCCTCGAATGCGAGCCTGAAGGCGGGCGTCTTGGGTCGCTTGTCGCCGGCGAGCACGTACCTGAGCCGTCCCGCAGTCATCAGGTGCACCAGCAGGACGAGCTCGCCGTCGTCAGTCGGGAACAGCAGCCGCTTCGCGCGGCGCTCGGCGCCGGAGAGCTTCCGGCCCTCGAGCTCGGACAGCGGCGGGTCGAAGGTCTTCAGCGTTGCAATGTGCGCGGGGCCGGCCTTCGCGATCGGGAAGGCCGAGACCGGGCCGTCGAGCTCGCGCCGCCACGCCTCCATTTCCGGGAGTTCCGGCATTTAGGACACTTAGAGTCTCGTCCTCATGGCTGAGCCGATCAGGGTAACCGTGCGGCGCGGGGACACCGGCGAATCGCTCCACCGGGTCCATGCCGTAGCCGTGCGAGACGGCGAGCTCGTCGCCTCGGCCGGTGATCCGGAGCTCGTCACCTTCATGCGCTCAGCAGCGAAGCCGATCCAGGCCGGGCCCCTCGCGCGCGCGCGCGCGGACCTCGACGAGCGAGATCTCGCGATCGCCTCCGCCTCGCATCTCGCCGACGACGCCCAGCTCGAGGCAGTCCGCGCCCTGCTCGCCAAGGCGCCGGCCACCGAGGACGATCTCGAATGCGGCCCCTTCGAGGACTCGAAGCTCAGGCACAACTGCTCGGGCAAGCACGCGGGGATGCTGGCCCTGTGCCACGCCTACGGCTGGCCCTACGAGAGCTACCGCCTGGCGGACCACCCGTGCCAGCAAGCGATGCTCTCCGAGCTCGCAACCCTGGCCGGAACGGACGAGATCCAAACTGCGGTCGACGGCTGCGGCATCGTCACGTTCGCGCTCCCGCTCCGACGGATCGCGATCGCCTTCGCGGGAGTCGAGGAGCGGGTCGCCCAGGCCATGCGCGCCTATCCCGAGCTGATCCGCGGCCCGCTGGCTCCCGACACGATGCTCATGCAGGCCTTCGACGGCTGGTACGCGAAGGGCGGGGCCGAGGCGCTGATCTGCGCAGCGTCCACCGACGGTCTTTCGGTGGCGCTGAAGGTCGAGGACGGCAGTCCGCGCGCCCTCCGGCCGGCCCTCGGTCCGTTCCTGGACACGCTCGGTCTGGACGGGTCCCTGTTCGGCCCGACGCCACTTCGCAACAGCCGAGACGAAGTGGTCGGGGAGGTAAAAGTCTCGTAGAAAACTGGCCTACCCACAGCTGTGGATAGCTGTTAAGTTCCAGACGCCGAGCAGAGGCGAGCCGGGGAACGCGCACCGGCTCTTTGCGTTCCTGGGTTCCGTCCCCTAGAGCGAAAGAGAGGTCCGTTGCTCACAGTCGACATCTCCCTCCCGGACGTCGAAGAGCTCCACAAGCTGGTACAGGACGGAACAGAGAAGGGCTTCCTCACCTACGACGAGATCGTCGCCGGGCTCGAGGACGTCGATCTCTCCAAGGAACAGATCGAGGACTTCTACACGTACCTCATCGACCACTCGATCGAGCTGGTCGAAGGGGAGAACCACAAGCACCCGCCGCACGAGCAGCCCGCCCTGGCCGAGGAGGAGAAGGGGCCGAAGCTCGATCTCTCGGTCGAGCCGTCGCTCGACTCGCTGCGCCTCTACCTGCGCGAGATCGGCAAGGTGCCGCTGCTGACCGCCGACCAGGAGGTCTACCTGGCGAAGCGGATCGAGCGCGGGGACATGGCCGCGAAGACGCACATGATCGAGGCCAACCTGCGCCTCGTGGTGTCGATCGCAAAGAGCTATCTCGGCCGCGGGCTCTCGTTCCTCGACCTGATCCAGGAGGGCTCGCTGGGCCTGATCCGCGCGGTCGAGAAGTTCGACTACCGCAAGGGCTACAAGTTCTCGACCTACGCCACGTGGTGGATTCGCCAGGCGGTGACCCGTGCGATCGCCGACAAGGCGCGCACGATCCGGATCCCGGTGCACATGGTCGAGAAGCTGAACAAGGTCGTGCACATCGAGCGCCAGCTGGTCCAGCGCCTGGGCCGTGAGCCGCAGCCCGAGGAGATCGCGCTCGAGCTCGAGATGACGACCGAGGAGGTGCGCGAGATCCTGCGCATGGCGCAGCTCCCGGTATCGCTCGAGAAGCCGATCGGCGAGGAAGAGGAGTCGGAGCTCGGCGACTTCGTCCAGGACGAGCAGGCCGAGTCGCCCTTCGACACCGCTTCCCTCCAGCTTCGCCGCGAGGACATCCAGAAGGCGCTCGACTCGCTGCCGGAGCGCGAGCGGAAGGTGATCGAGCTTCGCTTCGGGCTAACCGGCTCTCAGCCGTGCACCCTCGAGGAGGTGGGGCGCGCATTCGGCGTCACCCGCGAGCGGATCCGCCAGATCGAGAACAACACGCTGAAGCGGCTCGAGACCCTGCCCGAAGCGCAGGGCCTCAAAGACTGTTAGGTCTCGCGCTCGACTACCGCCCGCTCGTACGGGACGAAGAGCCGGCAGTGGGGGCACTTGAAGCCGCGACGGCCGGCCTGCCCGAGTAGCTCGCCCTTGAAGGATTTCTTGCAGTGCGGGCACTTGACCTCGTAGGTCTGGGCGGTTGACATGTCTCGACGGTACCAGCGCGCTCAGGTGCTGGGGCATTTCCCAGCTTGGAACGCCTTCAGCGCGGCGTCGTTCAGGACCCAGCGCCAGCGCTGCCCGACCTTCACCTCGTGGTTGACGAAGGTCGTCGCCTGGCCGTCCGACGACGTCAGCCGCACCCGAACCGCCTTTGCACCCGCCTTGCCGCCGCCCGGGATCTGCACCGGGTCGTCGTAGACGTCGAGGACTTCGATCGAGTCCAGCCCGCCGAGCGCAGCCCGCCGCGTGCACTGCACGAACGTCGAGCGCGGGACCACTCGCTGGTAGGCGGGGTGGAGGGTGGCGTAGGCGCGCTCGATTTGTCCGTTGTAGAGCTGGTCGAGGAAGCGGACCTGCGCGAGGCCTGCGGGCGTGGCCGCGGGATCGACGTCACCGCCGCAGGCCGCAGTCAGGGCTACCAGGGCGAGACCGGCGAAAACAACGCGAAGCATGGCCCCCATCTTTCCCCATGCGACGGACCGCGCCTCGTTGTACGCCTCTGGGAAAAGATCTATAACCGTGGGGGCATGAACGCTCAGGCGGCCTCTGCGGCACAGCCCGTCGTTCGCGCCGAAGGGGTCCGTAAGAGCTTCGGTGAGAACGTCGTCCTCGACGGCATCGACCTCTCGGTCGCGGCGGGCGAGACGCTGGTCGTGATCGGCCCGAGCGGAAGCGGGAAGAGCACGCTCCTGCGCTGCATCAACCTGCTCGAGCCGATCGACAGCGGGCGCATCTGGCTCGAGGACGAGGAGATCACCGCCAAAGGCGTGAAGGTCTCTCAGATCCGACAGCGGATCGGGATCGTCTTCCAGCAGTTCAACCTCTTCCCGCACCTCAAGGCGATCGACAACGTGACGCTTGCGGCCAGGCGGGTCCGCCACATGTCTCGCCGTGACGCCGAGACGCGGGCGCTGGAGCTCCTCACCAGAGTGGGCCTCGAGGAGAAGGCACAGCAGCACCCGCACGAGCTTTCGGGCGGGCAGCAGCAGCGCGTCGCCATCGCCCGCGCCTTGATGATGGAGCCCCACGTCGTCCTCTTCGACGAGGTCACGTCCGCGCTCGATCCCGAGCTCGTCGGGGAGGTGCTCGTCGTCATGCGCGACCTCGCCCAGACGGGAATGACGATGGTCGTCGTCACGCACGAGATGCAGTTCGCGCGTGAGGTAGGAGACAGGTTGATCTTCATGGACGAGGGCCGGATCGTCGAGGAGGGCTATCCACCCGAGGTGCTCGACCTCCCGCAGCAGGAACGCACGAAGCAATTTCTGCGCCGCTCTCTGCAAATGGCGCATTCCCTGGAAGAATTGTCAATCACGGACGAAGGAGAGGTGGAATGAAACGGATCGTTGTACTCATGATCGTCTTCGGGCTCGTCGTCACTGCTGCAGTGGCCGCGACGTTCGGGACGGCCGCACCAAGCCGAGGCGTGGCGCAGGCGAAGCTGCCTGCGAAGCCGAAGCTTCCTCCGCTGCCCGCGGCGGTCAAGGCGCGCGGCAAGTGGCAGATCGGCGTCAAGTGCGACACACCGCCGTTCGGCTGGCAGGACACGAGCGGGCGCAACCGCGGCTACGACGTCGAGGTCGCCCGCCAGTTCGCGAAGTGGGCGTTCGGCTCGGCGAGCAAGGTCGAATTCACGTGCGTGACGACCGCGAGCCGCATCGGCACGCTCACTTCGGGACGTGTCGACATCATCATCTCGACGCTCACCTGGACGGCTGATCGCGAGAAGGTCATCGACTACTCGGTGCCGTACTACAACGCGGCCGGCAGGTTGCTCGTCAAGAACAACGTCACCGTCGGCAAGCTCGCGACCTGGATGCCCGGCAAGAAGCTCGTCTCGACCTCCGGCTCGATCTACGACCGGTGGATCAAGAACTGCTTCAAGAACACGTCGTTCCAGGTCGTGTCCAGCCCGGCGGCCGGTGTGCTTGCGGTGAAGAACGACCAGGCCGACGCGCTGATGTACGACGACGCGTTCCTCGTCGGCGTGGCGGCGAACGACAGCTCGCTGAAGCTCGCCTCGAACGTGTTCCTCAAGGTTCCGTGGGGCGTCGGGATCCGCAAGGGCGAGACCGACATGAAGCGCTGGGTCGATGCATCCGTCCGCGGAATGCGGGCCCGCGACATGTTCTGGTCGATCCTCAAGCGCACGATCCCGCGGCGCTTCTGGAAGGGCTTCAAGGTCAACGCCCCGAGCCCGAAGATCAAGCTGCAGTACCCGCGGGCGAACCCGCCGGAGAACAACTGCCCTAGCTAGACAGGTCGTATGCGAATGGCCGTCCTTCGGGGCGGCCATTCGTGTTTGATCGCCTAACCATGCACGTCCTCGCCTCGTTCGAGTGGTCGTTCTTCTGGGACCTCCGCGGCCCCTTCTGGGACGGCTTCAAGAACACGATCAAGGCGGGGTTGCTGGGCATCGTCCTCGCATACGTGATCGGGCTCGTCCTCGGCGCCGTGCGCGCCCACCGAATCCCGGTGCTCAACCAGTTGGCCGTGACGTACGTCGAGCTGATTCGCAACACCCCGATCCTCGTCCAGATCTTCTTCCTGTTCTACGGCCTGCCAGTGCTCGGCATCCACCTCGAGGCATTCACCGTCGCGTGGCTCTCGATCACGATCTGGGGCGGGGCCTTCATGACGGAGAACTTCCGCGCGGGCTTCGAAGCGGTTCCCGCACGGCTCCGTGAGGCCGGTTACGCGCTGGGATTCACCCCGTTCAAGGCCTTTCTCAACGTGACGCTTCCGATCGGCGGGCGGATCGCGCTGCCCTCGACGATCAACACCGCGATCTCGGTGCTGAAGAACACGTCGCTGCTGCTCCTCATCGGCTACCCGGAGCTGACCTACGTCGCCAACAGCATCCAGTCGAACACGTTCCGTGTCTTCGAGACCTTCACCGCGCTCGCTCTCTGCTACCTCGCGATCGTGTGGGTCCTCTCGGCGCTGATCCGCTTCCTCGAGGGCCGGCTCGCGCTCCCGGAGGCGCTCTAGTGCCCCTCGTCCCGGACTGGTTCCGTCCAGTCGCGGAGTACATGCTGCGCGAAGGGTTGCCGGAGACCCTGCGCCTCGCCGCCATCGCTCTCGTGGCCAGCACGGTGGTCGGCCTGGTGCTGGGGACATTGATGACAATCCGGTTCTTCCCGCTCCGCTGGCTGATCCGCTTCTACGTCGAAGTGTGGCGCGGACTGCCGATCCTCGTCACCGTGCTGTTCATCTACTGGTTGCCGGCGTTCGACATCGGCACCTTTCACGTCCAGTTGAACGCCTACCAGTCGGCCGCGCTGGCGCTCTCGCTCTGGGGCAGCGCTCAGGTCGCTGAGGCGACGCGGGGCGCCGTCCAGTCGATCCCGAAGGAGCAGCACGAGGCCGCCGCCGCTCTGGGCTTCGGCTGGATTGGGAGACACCGGTTCGTGATCCTCCCTCAGGCCACGCGCAGGCTGCTGCCTCCGATGGTCGGGCTGCTGGTCAACATCATCCAGAACACGACGATCGCGTTCGCGATCGGCGTCAACGAGTTCCTCCAGGCTGGCCAGCGACAGTTCGAGAACATCACCTCCGGGCTTCGCCGGGCCCACGGCGCCCTCGTATGCCCCGTTCATGATCTTCGGGTTCGTCATGCTCGTGTTCTTCGTGATCTCGTTCCCGCTGACGCGACTGTCGGCGTACCTGGAGCGGCGGCTCGCGTAGGCGGTCGAGTGCGTGCGAACCGTCTCAGCGCGAGTGTTCCGATTACGCCCGAGGTGATTGCGTAGAGGATCAGGAACGCGGTCGAGCCGGAGTCCGTGCCCGCCCCGAGCCCGTGCAGAGTGGCCGCTGCCCAGACCGCGAAGTTGAGGTAGTGGAGCCGCCGCCAGAGCGAGTAGCGCAGGCGCTTCCGATAGTGATTCGTGATGGCGAGGGCCAGGAGGAGCTCCGCCGCGACGATGCCCAGGCCCGTCCACAAGGGCCGGTAGCTCGACGTGAACGGGATCACGATCGTGCCCGCGGTCAGGTGCGATTGCGAGTCGATCCCGAGCCAGAAGACGTGCAGCGCGATGAAGACGCCGGCGAGCAGCCCGGCGAAGCGGTGGACGTCCTCGACCGCGAATCGGGGCCAACCCTTGAAACCCTGCCGCCCGGCCATGAGCAGACCGAGCGCGACCGACGCAGAGACGAGGAGGTATGCGACGACACCCGCGGCGCGGGCCGCGTACCAGTCCACGGCGAACGCGGCGAGGGTCACGCCGCGGCCAACCTGGGGGACAGAGCGCGCCGCCAGGAGTCGTTCACGACCTCGGTGCCGTCCTCCGACAGAAAGCGGCCGGGAAGATCGCGCTCGTCGAGCCACTCAGGGCCGGCGTCTCCCACCAGGAACGCAGCCTTGGCCGCGATGTCCGCCTGCAGGCAGCTCGCCGCGCTCACCGTCGCCTCGGCCCACGGCGAGGCGGCCGGCGCGCCCGTGCGTGGATCGAGTAAATGGTGCTGCCGGCTGCCGGCGCGCAGCCAGCGCCGCTTCGTCGTCCCGCTCGTGGCGAGGCCTCCGCGGGTGACGCGAATAGCTCCGCCGGCCGGAAGCGCGACGTCGAAGGCGCCGCGCCCCGCGTAGTCGCCGCCGGCCGACACGAACCCTTCGCCCGAGAGGAGGTCGAGGGCCTCGTCCACCGTCTGGCCCTTGACGACGCCGTTCAGATCGAGCTCGACGCCGACCGGGCGTGCAAGCAGACGCCCGGTCACGCGTACGGAACGCCAGCGGCCGACCGGCCCTGCATGAGCCGGCTCGGGCCGCGGACGCAGCTCACGGAAATCTCTGTCGTACCCCGCCGTTCGCAGCGCGGCGCCCAGCGTCGGGTCGACCAGGCCGCCCGTCGCGCGCGCCGCCTTGAGTGCGCGCTCCACCATCTGCCCGAACGTCTTCGAGACCACGATCAGGTCGCGGGCGGCGCGGTTGACGCGGCTCAGCTCGCTCTCCCGCCGGAAACGGCTGAACTGGCGGTCGCGGGCCTGGAAGAGGCGCTCGATCGCGGCAGCCTCGCGGCCGCTCGCGCCGCCGACCTCGACGAGGCAGCCCATCGACTCGAACCGGTGGATGTTCACGAGGTCCCCGTCGAGGTCGAGGGCGGCCCCTGTGCCGGTGCCAGTCCGCCGTCGTCGAAGAAGCCGGAGCCGTCGTCCGACTCGTCGGACGAGACGGCGGGGCTGGTCCCGCCCGAGGTCGAGGAAGCATGCGCGCCGCGCTCCATCGCCATCGCGGCGAAGAAGGCGACCAGCGCCGCGGCGAGGATCAGCGTCTTCGCCTGCTCGGCCCGCTCCTTCGCCGCCGCGATTCTGGAGTTCTTGGTGGTAGCCATGCGGACATGGAAGCCGCGCTCCCTGAGAAGCGGGTTAACCCGCGGTAAGAACTGGCTAAGAGTTGTCTTCGGCGGCGCCGTTCAGCCGGAAGCGCATGATCGTTCCGCCTCCCTCGGCCCGCTCGGCGACGACCGTCCCGCCGTGCGCCTGCGCGACCTGGCGCACGATCGCGAGCCCGAGCCCCGAGCCCGGAAGGCTACGGGCGGACTGGGCGCGGTAGAAGCGGTCGAAGACGTACGGCAGGTCCTCGTCGTCGATCCCCGGCCCGTGGTCGCGGACCGTCACCTCGGCGTTGCGCACCGAGACCTCGACCTCGCCGTCGGGCGGGCTCCACTTGGCCGCGTTGTCGAGCAGGTTCCCCAGCGCGCGATCGAGCGTCTCCGGGACTCCGTAGACGAGCGACTCGTGCAGGTCCGTCTTGAACTCGACACCCGGCCGGTTGCGCTTCGTCCGTTCGACGGCCCCGGCCGTGACGAGGTCGAGCCGGACGTCCTCCGGCTCCACGCGATGCTGTTCCCCGCGCGCGAGCTCGATCAGCTCGGAGATGAGCGTCGTCATCTCGCCGAGCTGCTCGATCACGTCCGAGAGCAGGCGCTCGCGCTCGCCCGGCGGCAGCTGGCGGTCGCTCGCGAGCACCTCGATGTTCGTCCGGAGGCTCGTCAGAGGCGTGCGGAGCTCGTGGGAGGCGTCCGCGACGAGCTGGCTCCGCGCGCGGTCGGATTCCTCGAGCGCGGCGAGCATCGCGTTGAAACTCGTCGCGAGGCGCCCCAGCTCGTCCTTCCCGCCGGCCTCGATGCGCTCCGAGAGGTCGCGGGTCTCGGTGACCGTCTCGGTCGCCTGCGTGAGCCGCCGCACGGGTATCAAAGCTGCGCGCGAGACGGCCAGGCCGAGCCCGGCGGCGATGAGGATCCCGCCGGCGGCGATGAAGAAGAGCAAGGCCTTGATCCTGGAGAGCGCACGGTCGGTGTCGTCGAGCGGCCGCGCGATCTGGACCGCGAACCCTGGCTGGTACGGGAACGTGATCACCCGGACGTGGTCGTTCTCGACATTCGCGTTCGCGAGATACGTGCCGTCCTGGCCCCGGGCCACGCGCAAGACGTGCTTGTCGACGGGCAGCGTCAGGTTCTGCCCGCGCCGCGTGTACGTGACCCCGTCCCGGCGCACCGCCTGCGGGTAGCCGCCGAAGACTCCGGGCTGTGGCGGCCCGTCGGCGAAGTCGAAGGGTGGGCCGTGCTGAATCCGCTCCATGCTGCTTCGCAGGGACGCGTCAATGCTCGAGTAGAGCTGATCCTTGACGACGAGATAGACGACGCCCGAAGCGGCCACGACGGCCAGCGCGACGGCGCCGGCCGCCACGAGCGCAATGCGTGCGCGAAAGCTCATGACTCCCGGAGCGCGTAGCCGACGCCGCGAACCGTCTGGATCAGACGAGGCTCGCCCTCGGCTTCGGTCTTCCGCCGCAGGTAGCCGATGTACACGTCGAGCGAGTTCGACGCGTACCCGAAGTCGTATCCCCAGACCCGCTCGAAAATGATCGTCCGGGTGAGCACCTGCCGTGGGTTGCGCATGAAGAGCTCGAGGAGCGAGAACTCGGTGCGCGTGAGCTCGATCGGGCGCCCGCCGCGCGTGACCTCCCGGGTCGCGGGGTCGAGCTCGAGGTCGGCGAAGCGGATCAGGTCTGCGCTCTCGCCCTCCTCGTCGGCCGTCCGGCGGAGGAGCGCTCGCACGCGCGCGAGAAGCTCGTCCAGTGCGAACGGCTTCGTCACGTAGTCGTCGGCGCCGGCGTCGAGCCCTTCGACTCGGTCCTCGACCTGCGTGCGCGCGGTCAGCATCAGCACGGGAAGCTTGCTCCCGCTCCCTCGCAGGCGCCTGCACACCTCGAGCCCGTCCACGCCGGGCATGAGCACGTCGAGGATCATCGCGTCGGGCTCCGAGTCGCCTTCCAGACGGTAGAGCGCCTCGCGCCCGTCGGCCGCGAGCTCGATCTCGTAGCCCTCCAGCTCGAGCGCTCGGCGGAGCGACTCGCGGACGGCCCGTTCATCGTCGACTACCAGGATCTTCATGCGGTAATTGTTGCGTGAGGACTGTTAATGCCAGCTAAGAAAACATTTCTTTAACGGAACTCTTAGCCCACTCTCAGGCAGGGTAAGGGCAAGTGCTGCTCTCATGAGAGCAAGCAAATCCGAAAGGAACCAGATGAACAGCCGCTCCCGCATCCCCATGATCGCAATGATCCTGATCGCCACCCTCGTCCTGGGCGCGGGGGCCGGCGCGGTCGCCTACTCGACCTTCGGGTCGAAATCGACCACAGTAATCCGCTCCGTGCCGGTCGGTGCTTCCGAGCCGGCGGCCCAGACGACTCCGCTGACGGTCGGCCAGGTCTACCGCGACGCCTACCGGGCGATCGTGGAGATCACCGTCACCTCCGACCAAGCGAGCCCATCGTTCGGCACGCCCGGGCAGCAGCAGCAGCAGAAATCACAGGGCTCCGGATTCGTCATCGACTCCGACGGCCATATCGTCACGAACGACCACGTGGTGGACGGGGCGAAGTCGGTCTCCGTCCAGTTCTGGAACGGCTCGACCTACAAGGCTTCCGTCGTCGGGACCGATCCCTCCACCGACCTCGGCGTGATCAAGGTCGACGCGCCGGAATCCGTCCTGCACCCGATCCAGTTCGGCAATTCGAACAGCGTGCAGGTCGGTGACACGGCGATCGCCATCGGCAGCCCGTTCGGCCTCGAGGAGACCGTGACGAGCGGAATCGTGAGCGCACTTCACCGCCAGATGGAGGCGCCGAACAACTTCACCATCAACGACTCGATCCAGACCGACGCCGCCATCAACCACGGCAACTCCGGCGGCCCGCTCCTCGACATCAACGGCAACGTGATCGGTGTCAACTCGCAGATCCGCAGCGACTCGGGCGGCAGCGACGGCGTCGGGTTCGCGATCCCGTCCAACACCGTCAAGTCGATCGCGGAGACGCTGATCGGCAGCGGGAAGGTCGAGCACGCTTACCTCGGCGTCTCCGTGCAGCAGATCCCCGAGTCGGTGGCCGACCAGCTGAAGCTCGTCGCCGGCGTCGAGCTCGCGAGCGTCAGGTCGAACACTCCGGCCGACAAGGCGGGCCTCAAGGGCGCGACCGGCACCAAGACGGTCGACGGCGACCAGTACCCGACGGGAGGCGACGTGATCACCGCCATCGACGGCGAGAAGGTCACGACGTCCGAAGACGTCCAGCAGAAAGTCGACGCGCACCAGCCGGGCGACACCATGAAGATCACCTACTGGCGAAACGGCGACAGCCACACGGTCGACGTGAAGCTCGCCACGCGTCCGGCGACGATCCCGCAGCAGTAACGAACGAGTCAACGGCGGCCGGGCCCAAACGCCCGGCCGCCCTCGAAGCGGATGGTTCGATCAGACGAAAGGAACCCGATGAAGAACCTCGACTCCAAACGCGTTCTCGCCCTCACGGCCGGTCTTGCACTTGTGGTCGGAGCGGGTGGCGCCATCGCCGCCTCGAAGAGCTCGGCGGCGCGAGGCGACAGCTTCCTCTCACGGGTGGCGGGGCACCTCGGCATCTCGACCGAGAAGCTCCAGGATGCGACCAAGGCGGCGGCGATCGACCAGGTCGACGCGGACCTGAAGGCCGGCCGCATCACCAAGGCGCAGGCCGACGCGATGAAGGCGCGAATCGAGAGCGGCGAGGTTCCGCTCTTCTTCGGCGGCCCACACCGCTTCGGCGACTTCGGGCACCACGGGATGCCGTTCGGCCCGCACGAGCACCTCTCCGCCACGGCGGACTACCTCGGCCTGTCGGTGCCGCAACTCCTGCAGAAGCTGGCGAACGGCCAGTCGCTGGCCGACATCGCAAAGGCGCAGAACAAGTCGGTCGACGGGCTGAAGAAGGCGATCCTCGACAGCGCGACGAAGGCCGCCGACCGGGCCGTCAAGGATGGCGTGATCACCGAGGCGCAGGCGAAGGAAGGCCTGAAGATGCTCGAGTCGCGCCTCGACGACATCGTCAACGGCTCTCTGCCGCGAATGCCCATGGAACGCCGAGGCTTCCACTGGCGCCAGGCCCCGCCGGACCGAGGGGGTTGGGGCATGCCGGGCGCCACCGACTCTTAGCCGTTTCTTAGGCGCCGTTCAGGTTCCCCTTAGGAGCCGGTGATTTCATCGAGCCAAGGCAAATTCCGCCGAACACAACAAACCGTCGAACGCGGCCTGCGCCCTCCCCGTTGCGGGTCGCAATCGAAAAGAAAAGCGGCCCGCGCCCTCCCCTTGCGGGTCGCTTTCGTTTTCGGGCTCAGAGGGTCTAGAACTTCCGGATCGACTTTCGCGTCCCGATCACGATCAACGGGTGATCGGCCGGGTCGAGCCAGCGCAGGAGCCAGACGAGCTGGGGGAGAGGGACGGCGACGCAGCCGAGGGTCGCGTTCCCGTGGCTGACGTGGAGGAAGATCCCGCTCCCGCGGCCCGGGACGATCGGGCGCGTGTTGTAGTCGATCACGGCCAGGTGCCGGTACGACGAGGGTGACCCGGACATGTCCTCGCTCGTGACGCGGAAGGGCGGCCTCGACCCGCAGGGCACATGGCGGAAGCGGTTGTAGAAGCGGGAGCGCGGGTCCTCGACCCACCAGTCGCCGCAGACGATCCGGTGGTAGCGGTAGCGGACACCCGGGTTGGGGCCGACTCCGAACATGAGCGGCTGGATTCCGAAGGCCCCGCTCGGGGTCTTCAGGTCGCCCTCGCGCTTGCGCTCGGAGATGCCGCGGATCCCGAGCCACGCCTGCCACGGCCCCGCCGCCTGCGTCCAGCAGTCGCCGCGCTTCTCCCAGACACGCAGCGCACCGGTCTGCGAGCTCGCTCGAAGCGACGCGACCGTGACGAGCTGGGTCGCCGAGCCCGTGTCGGCGAGCTGGTTGGCGAGCGTGGCCGGGCACGACGGCGGCGCGGCGTCACGGCCGGTGGCCGCAGCGGCAGGAAGGAACGCGAGGCAGGCGAGAAGGGCGCAGGTCCACTTCATGCGGCCATCCAGACTAGTCTCGATGGGCCATGGGGTTCGCCTTGCTCGCATTGCTCGCCGTCCAGAGCCCGCCGTTCACGCATTCCGTTGCACCCGTGACCCGCGCGCAGCTCGGAAGCTCGTGGCACGCGGGGTGCCCGGTCGCGCCGTCCTCGCTCCGCCGGCTTCGGCTCGGCTACTGGGGGTTCGATGGCCGGCCGCACGTGGGGACGCTCGTCGTCAGCTCGAGCGCCGTCGGCGACCTGACGATCGCCTTCAGGCGCCTCTATCGGGCTCGCTTCCCCATCCGCCGCATGCGGCCGATCACCGCGTACGGCTCGAACGACGAGCGCTCGCTCGCGGCCGACAACACCGCCGCCTTCAACTGCCGCTACGCGGTCGGGCCCGGCCCCCGCCGCTGGTCGGTGCACGCGTCCGGCCTGGCGATCGACGTCAACCCGGTCGAGAACCCGTACCTGGAAAGCGGACGCGTCCACCCCCGAGCGGGGAAGGCGTTCCTCGACCGCTCGAACGTCAGGCCGGGGATGGCCGCGCGCGGCGGGCTGCTCGTGCGTGCGTTCGGGTCGGTCGGCTGGCAGTGGGGCGGCCGCTGGACCGGCACGCCCGACTACCAGCACTTCTCTGCGACCGGCGGCTAGCTAGCGCTCCACGGCGTACTGCAGATGCGTGGCGTGCGGCCCCTCGAGGACGTTCGTCAGCCTCAGCTTCAGGTCGCTCACGACCCCGCCGAAGAGGCTCGCGCCGCCTCCGAGCAGCAACGGCGCGATGTGGAGCGTGAGGTCGTCGACGACGCCCGCGCGGAGTGCCTGCTGGGCGGTCTCAGCTCCGCCTGCGATCGACACATCCTTGGCGCCGGCCGCGGCGCGCGCCTGCTCGAGCGCGCTCTCGAACCCATCCGTGACGAAGGTGAATGTCGTGCCGCCCTCTTTCTCGACCGGCTCTCGCTCGTGGTGCGTGAGGACGAACACGGGGACATGGAACGGCGGGTTGTCGCCCCACCACGCGTCGGCGTTCGGGTCGCTCTCCCACGGCCCGGAGCCACCACTGAACATCCGCCGGCCCATGATCACGGCTCCGATGCGGTCGACCTGGGCGCTGAAGAGCTCCCCGTCGGGGCCCGTCTCCCCGCCCTCTTGCCCGTGCGGCTTGCGCCAGGCCTCGAGCCGAACCACCCAATCGTGGAGCTGCTCGCCCCCGCGCCCCAGCGGCTCTTCGAGGGTCTGGTTCGGGCCCGCGACGTAGCCGTCGAGGGACACGGAGATATCGATGAAAACTGCCATTTGATGTCCTTCCTGTTTCGGTTCGGTTACCAAGACGGCCGAGCGGCCCGAAACTCATCGAAGCGCGCGTAGGATCGACGGAAAGCTGCGGCACCTAGGCGACGTGAAGGGAGAGAGCCAATGACCCAGCCCATTCCCGAGGGATACAACACGGTTTCGCCGTACCTCGCGGTGGACGACGCAGAGGCGGCGATCCGGTACTACAAGAAGGCCTTCGGCGCCGAAGAGACGCTGCGCATGCACGGGCCCGACGGCAAGATCGCGCACGCGGAGCTCAAGATCGGCGACTCCCACGTGATGCTGTCGGATCCCTTCCCGCAGTCCACGACTTCGCCGCCGAAGGAGCTCGGCGGCACGACCGGCACGATCTTCATGTACGTCGAGGACGTCGATGCGGTCGTCCAGCGGGCGGTCGACGCCGGCGCCACCGTGACGATGGAGGTCGACGACATGTTCTGGGGCGACCGCTTCGGATCGATCACCGACCCCTTCGGGCACTCCTGGTCGATCGCCACGCACGTCGAGGACGTGCCTCCGGGGGAGATGGAGGAGCGAGGAAAGGCTGCGATGGCGGCCATGAGCGCCTCGTAGCTCTGTGCGACGAGCCCGTCGGAGATCCCGGCGGGCTCGTCGGTCTACTCCGACGGTTTCGGTAACGTCGGCGATGACTTTCGAGGCCCCGAGGGGTCTGTTAGAGGAAATCGACCCATGGGAGAAGCTCGATGACCGAACCTGACGTGAACACGCACAACTCGCGCCGCCTGGCGCACGAACGCCTTTCGACCGGAGCACTCGCAAAGTGGGGCCGCGCTTGCGCGTCGCACCCCTGGCGGGTCGTGTTCTCGTGGATCGGGATCGTCATCGCCCTCGTCGTGCTCGTCGCCACGGTCGGCGGCAGCCTGCGAGACAAGTTCGAGCTCCCCGGGACGGACACGCAGAAGGCGACCGACCTGATCGAGTCCCAGTTCGCTTCGGAGCAGGGAGGCGTGCTGAACATCGTGTTCGCCGCGCCCGAGGGTCAGCGCCTCGACACGCCCCAACGGAAGGCCGCGATCGCGAAAGCGGTCGCGCTCCTGAAGACGCAGGAGTTCAAGCCGACGAAGGACAAGGCGGGGCTCGAGAGCGTCGGGGATCCATTCTCGAAGGACACGTTCTCCGACAACGGGCGGATTGCATACACCGAGGCGCAGTTCGACCGGGTGATCTACGACAAGGACCGGAACGCGGTCCTCGCGGTCGAGAACGCGGCCAAAGGCGCCCTCGAGAACACCGACGTCAAGGCGGAGTTCAACGGCGACGCAGAGTTCCCGCCGATCCAGCAGGGGATCCAGGAGCTGCTCGGGCTGATGATGGCGCTGATCGTGCTGCTGATCGTCTTCCGGACGTTCGTCGCCGCCTCGATCCCGATCGCGCTGGCGCTGACGGCGCTCGGCTCCGCGTTCCTGCTCCTGTTCATCCTCGCCGGGCTGACCGACATCAACACGATCACGCCGATCCTCGTCTCGATGATCGGGCTCGGCGTCGGTATCGACTATTCGCTCTTCATCGTCACCCGCTTCAGGCAGCTCTTGCACGAGGGCCTCGAACCGCGCGACGCAGCGGGCGAGGCTGCGGCCTCCGCGGGCCGGGCCGTCCTCTTCGCGGGCTTCACGGTTGCCATCTCGGTCAGCGGGCTCGCGTTCTTCGGCCTCGACTTCGTGACGAAGCTCGGGATCGGCGCGGCGCTCGGCGTCGTGACGACCGTGCTGATCGCCAACTCGCTGCTGATCGCGGTGCTGAGGCTCCTGGGCCACAAGATCGACCGCTGGAAGGTGCCGGGCCTGCGCCAGATCGACGATTCGGAGAGCGCGCGGGAGAAGACGCTCACCGCCCGCTGGGGCCGGTTCGTCACCGCTCACGCGAAGCCGCTCTTCATCGTCCTGCTGATCGCCGGTCTTGGGCTGGCTTCGACCTCGGCGCTCGTCCGGCTCGGTGCGTCAGACCAGGGCACGCAGCCGAAGAAGCAGACCGCCCGCCGCGCCTACGACCTCCTCGCCGAGGGCTTCGGGAAGGGATTCAACGGCCCGATCCCGATCGTGGTCGACGTGCGCGGCGACCAACAGGCGCCGCAGAGGATCTACGACGACGTCCAGGGCCTCCCCGGAGTCGCCTCGGCGCGCAAGCCCCAGTTCAACGACGAGAAGACGGTGGCGCTCGTCTTCGTGACGCCCACCTCCGCGCCGCAGGACGAGGCGACGGACAAGCTGGTCGACCGCCTGCGAGACGACGTCGTCCCGAGAGCGACCCAGGGGGGACAGGCCGTCGCCTACGTCTCCGGCCAGACGGCGGCGTTCAAGGACATCGCCGATCGGATCATGCAGCGACTCCCGATCTTCCTGCTCTACATCATCGGCGTCACGTTCATCGTGCTCGCCATGGCGTTCAGGTCGATCGTGATCTCGCTGACAGCGGCCGTGACGACGATCCTGTCGGCGTTCATCGCCTTCGGAGTGCTCACGCTGGTGGTGCAGGAGGGCCACCTGATGGGTCTCACTGGGCTCGACCGAACGGGGCCGATAGAGACCTTCGTGCCCCCGATCGCGTTCGCGATCCTGTTCGGGCTCTCGATGGACTACATGGTCTTCATCATGAGCCGGATCCGCGAGGAGCACGTGCACGGGCTCGACACGCGTCAGGCGGTGGAGCACGGCATCGCGGCGATCGGGCGCGTGGTCGTCGCGGCGGCGATCATCATGAGCACGGTCTTCGCGGCGTTCGTCCTCACGGCCGACAGGATCTCCAAGGAGTTCGGCATCCTGCTCGCCGTGGCGATCCTCACGGACGCGCTCATCGTGCGCATGACGCTCGTCCCGTCGTTCCTCACGCTGATGGGTGAGAAGGCCTGGTACATGCCGCGCTGGCTCGACCGGATCCTGCCGAACCTCACGATCGAGCCTCCGCACGACGGCGGTCGCGAGGCGGTCTACGACGCGCCGCCGGCGCCTGCGTCGGAGAGCTGATGCACAGCGTCCTCCCGGCGAGTGACCAGAAGCGTGCGCCGAACCGCACGCTTCGCTTCGAGGGCGAGAAGCACGGGTCCGGCGTGTCCATGTTCCTCGTCGACAACGAGCCCGGCGAGGGGCCGGGACTGCACGTGCACCCCTACTCGGAAACCTGGGTCGTGCGCTCCGGGCGAGCCCGCTTCACCGCGGACGGCGAGGACCTCGAGGCGGGGCCGGGCGACATCCTCGTCGTTGGACCGGACACGCCGCACAAGTTCGTGAACCTCGGTCCCGGACGCCTCGACCTCGTCTGCGTCCACGACTCGCCGCGGATCATCCAGGAGGATCTCGAGTAAGGAGCCGGCGGACGCTCTCGGAGAGCTCGATGCCCGGCCGGAGCCCGGGCGAGGGATCCGGGGCTCCGTAGGAGCGGACGATGGGGACGACGCCCGCCCAGGTGTCGAGCTCGGCGTCGGGAGACTCGTCGTCGTCCGGCGGGCCGGTCCGGAGCTTGGCCGAGGCCTCGTCGATCTCCATGGCCAGGATCTCGGTCGCCTTCAGCTCCTTGGCGTTCGGCTGACGCACCTCGTCCCAGCGGCCGGGGAGCAGCTTCTCGGTGAACGCCTCGAACGCGCGCATCCGCTCCTCCGGATCCTCGACGAGCTCGAAGCTCCCGAAGGCGATCGCCGAGCCGTAGTTCGCCGAGTGCTCGAAGGCCGAGCGGGCGAGGACGAGGCCGTGGACGACCGTCACGGTCACGCATGCCGGCGCTCCGGCCGCGAGCGCACGGATCATCCGGCTCTTGGTCGAGCCGTGGATGTAGATCCGGTCCTCGATCCGCGCATAGAGCATCGGGATGCAGACGGGCTCGCCGTCGTCGACGAACGCGACGTGGGCGAGGAGGCCGCTGTCCAGCACGGAATCGATCGCCTCGCGGTCGTAGCGGCCCTTCTTCGGGCCCCGGCGCACCTTGATCTTGCGGGGGACGTCACGCGCTCTCCGCTCCATGCGCTCAGCTTATGCGCGTAGCATCCGCGGCTCACGTATGCACGATCCGCGGCTCGAGCACTACGCACGCATCCTGATCGACACCTGCATCGCGGTCCAGCCGGGCTGGCAGGTGCTCGTCTCGGCGACGCACCGTGCGCGCCCCCTCGTCGAGGAGATCGGGTCGCAGCTCGGCGGGCGTGGCGCCTACCTCCTGAGCCGGCAGGGCGTCATCTCGGGGTCGATCCCGTGGCTCATGGCGGCGCCCGAGGAGCTGCTGAAGACGCCGCCTCCGATCGAGGTGCACGCGCTGGAGACCGCCGATGCGCTGATCTCGATCTCCGCGCCGGAGAACACCCGCGAGGCGTCGGCCGTTCCGCCGGAGCGGATCGGGCTCGTCCAGGCCGGGTTCCGGCCGCACCTCCAGCGCATGTACGCGAACGAGATGCCGTGGGTCGGCTGCAACTACCCGACGCCTGCACTCGCGCAGGACGCGGGCATGTCGCTGCGCGACTACGAGGACTTCCTGTACGGCGCCTGTCTCCTGGACTGGGACGCGGAGCGGGAGCGGATGAGCCGTTACGCCGAGCGGTTCGACGGCGCGCAGGAGGTGCGGATCGTCGGGGCCGAGACCGACCTCACGCTGAGCCTCGAGGGGCGCGAGGCGAAAGTCGATGCAGGTGGGGCGAACCTGCCCGGCGGCGAGTTCTACTTCTCGCCGGTCGAGGATTCGGCCGAGGGGACGATCTCGTTCGTCGAGTTTCCGGCGCCGTACGCGGGCCGGGAGGTGAGCGGGATCCGGCTGCGCTTCGAGGGAGGCCGGGTCGTCGACGCGTCGGCCGAGTCGCACGAGGACTTCCTGCTCGAGACGATCGACCGCGACGAGGGCGCGCGCCGTCTGGGCGAGCTCGGAATCGGCTGCAACCCGGGCATCACGCGGTTCATGAAGGACACCCTGTTCGACGAAAAGATCGACGGGACCGTGCACGTAGCGCTCGGCAACGGGCTCCCCGAGGTCGGCGGCACGAATCACAGCGAGATCCACTGGGACATCGTCAAGGACCTGCGCCCCGGCGGGCAGATCCTCCTCGACGGCGAGGTCGTCCAGCAGGACGGGGCCTGGAAGATCTAGGCGTCGTGCCGGACTAACTGGGCTTGCCGGCCAAGCGAGAACGCGCTCAGCACGTGAAGGGCGAGCATCCAGTCGTCGAACCGCGCGCGCGGATCCTACGGTTCCGGCGATGATTTTTCAGGCCCGCGGTCGTCTACGTTCGTAAAGCCACACGGAAAGGATTCCCGATGCAAAAGATCACCCCCTGTCTGTGGTTCGACACCGAGGGCGAAGAGGCGGCGCAGCTCTATACGTCGATCTTCCCGAGCTCCCGGATCGTGGAGGTCACGCGTTACGGCTCCGCGGGACCCCGGGACGAGGGGACGGTCATGACCGTTGTCTTCGAGCTCGACGGACAGCGATTCATGGCGCTCAACGGCGGCCCCGACTTCAAGCCCAACGAGGCCATCTCGTTCGCGGTCGAGTGCGAGACCCAGGAGGAGGTCGACTCGTACTGGAGCAAGCTGTCCGAGGGCGGCGAGCAGGGCCCGTGCGGCTGGCTCAAGGACAGGTACGGCGTCTCCTGGCAGATCGTCCCCAAGGTCCTGAGCCGGCTGATCAGCGATCCGGACCAGGAAAAGGCGCAGCGCGTGATGGCGGCGATGCTGAAGATGGGCAAGATCGAGATCGCCGAGCTCGAGCGCGCCGCTGCGGCCTAGGGACAGGGCACCTGCGCGGGGTCGACATTTCGCTCTAACAAGTCGCTGTTAGCTTGGCGCGGTGGGTCTGCATCGTCTCGTAGCTGCGGTGCTCGCCGCCGGTTTGATCTCCGCCGGGGCTGCGCTCGGCGCCGGAGGCGCTCCCGCACAGCCCGAGCTGGACTACGCGGGCTCCGGGCTCGCCCGGAACGGCGTGGGGCCGGTGCGGACGAGCCGTCCCGCGGGCTTGCCGGGGCTCGACGTGAGCAGCTGGCAGGGCAACGTCGACTGGACCGCGGTCGCGGCCGGCGGGGGGCGCTTCGCGTACGTGAAGGCGACCGAGAGCACGACGTACGTCAATCCCTATTTCACGCAGCAGTACGTCGGTGCGTACCAGGTCGGGCTCGTGCGCGGCGCCTACCACTTCGCGCTTCCCGACCGCTCGAGCGGAACCGCGCAGGCCGACTTCTTCGCGGCCAACGGAGGAGCGTGGTCGGCCGACAACCAGACGCTGCCCGGCGCGCTCGACATCGAGTACAACCCATACGGACCGACGTGCTACGGCCTGAGCCAGAGCGCGATGGCCGCCTGGGTCTCGAGCTTCGCGGCCGAGTACCAGGCGCTGACCGGCCGCCCGCCCGTGATCTACACGACCACGAACTGGTGGCAGCAGTGCACCGGCAACTATGCGGGGCTCGGCGCCACGAGCCCGCTCTGGATCGCCTGCTGGTGCCAGGCGGTCGGGCAGCTCCCGGCCGGCTGGAGCACCTACACGTTCTGGCAATGGTCGAACCAGCCGGTCGACTTCCCGGGTGATCAGGACGTCTTCAACGGCTCGGACGCGGAGCTCACTGCTCTCGCGAACAACGGCCCGCCGCCGCCGACACCGCCTCCGCCTCCGCCTCCTCCTCCCCCGCCACCGCCCCCACCACCGCCGCCTCCGCCGCCGCCTCCGGCCGTCATCTGCCGCGTCCCGCGCGTCATCGGCCTGCGGCTCCAGAAGGCGAAAGCCAGGATCCGCCTCGCCCATTGCTCCCCGGGTCGGGTGCGGCGGGTGCGCGCGAAGCGAGCCGGGCGCGTCCTCGCCCAGAAGCCCAGCGCAGGCAGGCGCCGCGCGCGCGGCACCAGGGTCAGCCTGGTCGTCGGGCGCCGCGCCGCTGGGCGATGAAGACGCCGACCAGGCACATCGCCCCGCCGGCGAGAGCGAGCGTGGGCGGTGACTCGGCGAGGATGAGCCAGCCGAGCAGGACCGCGATCGGCGGCACGAGGTACGTCATCGAGCCCATTCGGCCCGCGGTCGTCCGCGCGAGCGCGTAGCCCCAGGTCAGGAAGCCGATCGCCATCGGCGCGATCGCGAGGTAGACCATCCAGCCGATCGACGACGCGGGCGCGTCCGAGAGCTCGTGGCCGAGCGAGACGGCAAAGGGCAGGCATACGACTGCGCCGAACGTGCACGCGAGCCAGGTCACCTGCAGCGCCGACACGCGTGCCAGCACGGGTTTCTGGGCGACGACGCCGACCGCGTAGAAGATCGCCGCGACCACGCACAGCACCGCGCCCCAGCTCGCCGCGAGCCCGTTCTCCGAGGTCGCGCTCGCGATCACGACCACGCCCGCAAGGGCCACGGCCAACCCGGCGAACAGCCTCCGTGGAAAGCCCTCGTGCAACACGAATCCGGCGAGAACTGCGATCAGGATCGGCCCGATGTTGACGAGCATCGCCGCGGTCCCGGCGTCGACCCGGCGCTCGGCCTCGTTGAGCGCGATGTTGTAGAGCCCGAACCAGAACACACCGACGAGCGCGATCGTCGCCAGGTCGCGCCGCGAAGGGAGAGGCTCCTGCCGATACAGGACGATCAGCCCGAGCACGAGGCTCGCGATCGAGAGCCGGCCGAAAGCCAGCGCTCCCGGAGAGAGGTGGTGCGAGGCCGACCTGATGCCGACGAACGCCGAGGCCCAGAGCGTGACCGTAACGAGACCTGCGCCAAGCGCAAGCAGCCGTTCTCGCTCGGCCGGAACAGGAACTGTCGTCTCGACGGTGGCCACTGTGAGTACTAACGCGCGCAGGCGTCCTTCTGTGAGAAACGCCGGCCGGCCCGCTCGTATGCCGAGTTGCAAATACCCCTCTATGAACTTTCGAACGACTGCGTTACGATCGCCCGGTGCCTCGGCGCGCCACCTTGATCCTCGGAGTCGCAGCAGGCCTCCTGCTCTTCGCCGCACCCCCTGCTTCAGCAGTGCAGCAGTACCCGATCAACTTCAGGACCGTCGACTTCGCGACCGGGACGCCGGAGCACCTCGTCAACGACAACGGCACGCTGACGCTCGCGTCGAGCGACCTTCCGCAGACCGATTACACGGATCCGTACTCAGCGGTCACGATCCTCGGCGAGCATGTCGACGGCTCGGGGTCGTACGTGTACGGGACCTGGACGTCGCCGATCTACACGCTCAACACGTTCGCGTTCAACGAGCTCGTCTCGTCCTGGAACTCGAAGACCTCCCCCGGTACCTTCATCCAGTCCGAGGTCCGGCCTCGGCTGGACAACGGCCACTGGGCGAAGTGGTACACCCTCGGCCTCTGGACGTACAGCGACGATGACTTCCACCGGACCTCGGTCGGCGGGCAGGGCGACGCAGACGGCTACGTCGCGATCGACACCCTCTTCACGAAGGACCACCCCGCGGTCGCGTACCAGCTCCGGCTGACGCTCTTCCGGCGCGCCGAGCTGACCGCGGACGAGGCCCCCGTGTCGGTCAGCCGCTACAGCGCGGTCGCCTCCAAGCTGACGAACCAGAACTCGAACTTCCCGAGCCAGACGGACATGAACGGCGTGGACGACATCGACCTCGACCTGCCGATGTTCTCGCAGGAGACGCATCACGGCGAGTACCCGGAGTTCGACAACGGCGGCGAGGCGTGGTGCAGCCCGACCTCGAGTGCGATGGTCGTGCACTACTGGGGCTCGCCGTACATCCCGACGGACCTCGGCTGGGTCGGCTTCGCGGATCCGGAGGTCGACTACACGGCCCGTTACGTCTATGACTACCACTACCAGGGCGCGGGCAACTGGCCGTTCAACACCGCCTACGCTGCGGAGCGCGGGCTCGTCTCCGATGTGACGCAGCTGCACAACCTTCGTGAGGCCGAGCCGTTCATCAGGGCCGGCATCCCGCTCGTCGCCTCGGTGGCGTGGAACTCGAACAAGCTCGACGGCGGCATCAAGAGCACGAACGGGCATCTGATGGTGATCGGAGGCTTCACGGCCGACGGCGACGTGATCGCCTACGACCCGGCATCGCCGACGAACGCCGATGTTCGGCATGTCTATGACCGCGAGCAGTTCGAGCGCGCGTGGATCCCGGCTTCGGGCGGAATCGTCTACGTCGACCGGCCGGTCGGGTACCTCACGCCGTCGCTGACCGTCAACAACAGCAACTAGAACGCGTTGACGACGCCGAGCGGCTGAAGGACCGCGTTGGCGCGCGCCCGCGTCTGGTGCGCGGCCGCCTCGTCGCCGGCCGCTTCGAACGCGCGCGCCAGGTCGAGCTCGAGGCACGCCGCGTCGTATGTGAGGCCGAGGCTCCCCTCGCGTTCGACGGCCTGAGTCAGGAGCCGGACCGCGTCCTCCGCTCGGCCGGCGTCGAGCGCGAGCAGCCCGTCGCCTGCTAGCAGGGAGGTCTGCGTCTTCGCAGCGACCTCGCTCGACCTGCGCATCGACTCGGTCGTCCGCCCGAGCAGGTCGATCTCGCCGGCCGCGCCCAGTGCGCGCACGATCGGAACGCTGTCGAGCGTGCTCGGCCAACCTGCGTCGAGCGCTGTGAGGACCTGGTCCATCAGGGAGCGAAGCGCCTTGCGATCGCCCGTCACCGCGAGCCAGGGCGCGACCACGGACGCCATCGGAATGATGCGCTGGGGCTCGCCGCTCTCCAGAGCGAGCGGGCGCAGCGCGTCCAGGAATTCTCCGGCCTCCAGGCCGCGGCGCGCCGCGAGCCCGCCTTCCACACCCAGGAAGACCAGTAGCATCGCCGCGCTCGGCTCGTAGCCTCGCAGCCGGTCGAGCTCGGTGTCGGCTTCGTCCCAGCGTGCGGTGGGCACCAGCAGCGCCATCACGACCGAGACGTCGAGGTAGGGGCCGATCGACCTCGGAGCCGGAACGTCCGCGAGCCGCGCTCGCGCCTCGGCGACGAGCTCCTCGATGCGCTCCACGGGCAGGTAGCCCGTGCTCGACCAGATCAGGTTCACGATCGCCCGGTACCCCTCCTCGTACTCACCGGCCTCGACCGCCGAGTCGATGATCGAGAGCACGTCGTCGGGGTCGGGCGCCACCCCGGCGGCAGAGCGCTGCGTGAAGATGTTGATGCGGGCGTTCACCTCGGCGAACGGGTCGCCGACCCGGCGCGCGACGTCGATCGCCCGCTCCGCGGTCCCGATCGACAGCGGCTGCTGCTTCAGCATCTGGATCTGGGAGAGACGCGCGAGCGCGCGGGCCAGCTGCGGCGACTCGGGCAGCCCTTCGAGCGCGCTCACGGCCTCCGTCGCGGACCTGAGCGCCTCGTCCCAGCGGCCGGAGAGCCAGGAGACTCGCGAGCGCACCCCGAGCGCGTCCGAGCGCAGCTGGGCGTCGTCGGGGCCGAGCCTGGCCTCGGCGGCGTCGAGGTGCTCGAAGACCCGCTCCAGCGCGGCTTCGGTCATGTCCAGCCGGGCGAGCGCGATCTCGACGAGCGCCCGATCGGGACCATCGACCGCGAGCTCCGACGCGTTCTCGAGGCGGGTGCGCGCGGCCGCGAAGGCCCCGCGTCCATAGGCGGAGACGCTCGCGGCGTACAGCAGCTCGAACGCGCGCTTCGAGACGGCGGGATCGTCTTCGCCGTACGCGAGCGCCTGGCCGAAGTGGTACGCGGCTAGCTCGACGGTCTCACCGCTTCGGTCCGGCGCGACCTCCTGCACCCACTCGCCGACGCGGCGGTGAAGCTCGCGCCGCTCGGGGCGGGGGAGGCTGGCGTACGCGACGTCGCGGGTGAGCGCGTGCTTGAAGGAGAACTCGCGCATTCCGGCGACGACCGAGTCCAGGCGGTCTGTGACCAGGCCGCTGCGGACGAGTGAGGCGATCACGTCCTCGTCGACCCCGACGGCCGAGGGCCAGAACACGCGGCCGACGACCGAGCACCGCCGTAGACCCTCGCGTGCGTCCTCGTCGAGGAGGTCGATGCGCGCGGCGATCACGCCGTGCACGGAGTCCGGGATCGAGACGTCCGCAAGCCGCGAGGTCGAGCTCCAGCCTCCGTTCTGCCGCTCGAGGGCGCCCTCTTCGATCAGCATGGTCAACATCTCCTCGAGGTAGAACGGATTGCCCTCGGCGCTCGCCAGCACACGCTTGCGGACGTCCGGCGGCACCTGGCCCTCGCCGAGGAGCGACGAGATCAGCTCGGTCGCTTCGCCGGCCGAGAGCGGGGCCAGCGTGAGGGCGCTCGCGTTCTGCTTGCCCGCTCCCCAGGTGGGGCGGTTCTCGAGCAGCTCGAGCCGGGCCGTACAGACGAGCAGCACGCGCGTGTCTGCGAGGTTGTCCGCGAGCTGCTCGAGCAAGTCGAGGAGGGCGCTCGAAGCCCAGTGCACGTCCTCGACGGCGAACACCGTGAGCTGCTCGCGGCCCAGGCCGCCGACGTAGCGGGCCCAGCCGTCGTTCAGGCGCCGCACCACCTCGAGCGGGTCCGTGCCGGGCGACGAGCCGAGCCCGATCGTCCAGGCCGCTGCCTCGACCACGCGCTCGGTCTGGCCCTCCGGGACGACCGATTCGATCGCGGCCTGCAGCTTGGCGAGCGCGACCTCCGCCGGATCGTTGTCGAGGATGCCTGCGTGCGCCTTAGCCGCCTCGGCCAGGGGCCAGAACGTGACTCCTTCGCCGTAGGGCAGGCAGCGCCCGCGGATGACACGCGCGTCCGGAAGGCGGTCGACCAGCTCGGCGAGCAGGCGTGACTTGCCGACCCCTGCTGCGCCGAAGAGGGTCGCGAGCTGCGGCGTGCGCTCGCGTTCGACCCGCCCGGCGACGGCGGTCAGGATCGCGAGCTCCTCGTCCCGGCCGACCAACGGAGCTGTCAGGCCGGCCATTCCACGCGGCGGCGCCTCCTGCTCGGCCGCGGCGGCCTCGGCCACCCACGCCCGTACCGGCTCGCTCTTGCCCTTTGCGTCGAGCGCCTCGCGCTCGCGATAGGAGACGACCCGGCTTGTAGCGGCCTGGGTCCGCTGCCCGACGAGGACCTCACCCGGCTGGGCATGCTGCTGCAGGCGCGCGGCCACGTTGACGGCGTCCCCGCTCACCATCAGCTCGCCGCGTGCGGCCGCCTCGCGTCCCGAGACGACCTCGCCCGTGTTGACGCCGATCCGGAGCCCGACCTCGGCGTCGTGGCGATCGAGCACGCGCTCGGTGAACGGCCCGAATGCGTCGCGGACGGCCAGTGCGGTACGAACCGCGCGCTCGGCGTCGTCCTCGTGCGCCTGCGGGATTCCGAAGACGGCAAGAACCGCGTCGCCGGCGAACTTCTCCGTCGTGCCGCCGTAGCGCTCGACCTCGGTGTTGATCAGGTCGAAGAGCTCGCCCTGGAGCTCGCGCACGTCCTCGGGGTCGAGCCGCTCGCCGAGCGCGGTCGAGCCCGCGAGGTCGGCGAAGAGGACGGTCACGACTCGGCGCTCCTGGCGGTCCTCGACGGCCTCCGGCTCCTGTGCCAGCTGCGTTCCGCAGGCCGAGCAGAAGGCCGCGGCCACGGACTGCTCCGAGCCGCATGAGGGGCACGTCACGCGCAGCGACGCTCCGCACGAGCTGCAGAAGCGGTCGTCGGGCGCGTACGGGGCGCCGCACGAGGGGCACGCCAGAGTCACGCGCCGAGCCTATGCGAAGAGGCCCGTCCGGTACTCGTGCAGGGCCAGCCGTCCCTACGATGGCGCCGTGGGCCTGACCCAGTACTTCACGGCGACCACGCTCGACGGGTTCATCGCCGATCCGAACAACTCGCTGGACTGGCTCTTCACGCGGGCGCAAGACGAAGACGGGCCTCAGAGCTACGCAGCGTTCATCGCGCAGGTCGGAGCGTTGGCGATGGGCGCGACTACCTACGAGTGGATCCTCGATCACGAGGGGTCGAAGTGGCCGTACGAGCTGCCATGTTGGGTCTTCACGCACCGCGAGTTGCCGATCGTTTCCGCCGCGCGGGTCACGTTCGTACAGGGCGACGTCCGGCCCGTCCACGAGCAGATGGCGATCGCGGCGGGCGACCGAAACATCTGGGTGGTCGGCGGCGGCGACCTCGCAGGTCAGTTCGCAGACGCGGGCCTGCTGGACGAGGTGATCGTGTCGATCGCGCCTGTGACGCTCGGCGGCGGCGCCCCGCTGCTCCCGCGCCGCCTCGAGCTCCAGCTCGAAGAGGTTGGGCGCAACGGGGACTTCACCGCCGCGAAGTACTCAGTTGTTCGCTAGTCGTCGTCCGTGAGGTCGTCGACCTTTTCCTTGGCCTCGCCCCACGTCTTCTGAGCCTCGCCCTGCTTCTCGCGGGCCTCGTCGCCCGTGATCTCGCCTTCCTTCTCCTTCAGCGTGCCTTCGACCTTGTCGCGGTCCATGACCCCTCCTTGCAGTTGTGTCCCGAGGGTGTTCCCTACCTCGCTCTCTCGTACACCTGGACCTGGACGCCGTCCGGGCCGACCGTCCTGCTCTCGGTGAGGCTGAACTTCAGCCGATCGATGTCGTCCGGGAATGCCCGCCTGCCGCGGCCGAGGATCGTCGGGAAGACCATCAGGCGCAGCTCGTCGACGAGGTCTGCCTGGAGGAGTGTCGCGACCAGGGTTCCGCTTCCGGCGACGAGGATCGAGCCGTCCGTCTCGTCCTTCAGCTTCGAGATCTCCTCGGGGACGTTCTCCGAGACGACGGTCGTGTTCTGCCATTGCGGGTCGGTGATCGTCGTCGAGACGACGACTTTCGGGTCGTTGTTCAGCTTGTCCGCGAACGGGCCCTCGCGGGACGGCCAGGCGGCGGCGAAGCCCTCGTAGGTGACGCGGCCGAGGAGCTGCACGTCCGCGTTCATGAGCTCGTCGAGCTTGAACTGGTTGCCCTCGTCGCCGCGGTCGTACTCGAAGGTCCAACCGCCGTGCTCGTAGCTCTCGGAACCACCTGGATCCTCGAAGACTCCGTCGAGGGAAACGAACTCGGTGACGACCAGCTTGCCCATCTTTGCTCTCCTTCCTGTGGGGTCTCAGCTAGGACCAACGTCGAGTGGCGAACTCATCGGTGCCCGAGCGATCTCTCTTCATACCCGGCTGGGGTGCGCCGGCGCGCCTCTACGCTCCCGGGCTGCCGGAGGAGTGGCACGCGCTCGAGCTGCCGTCCTTCAGGAAGACCCGCGGCGAATTGCCCGCGTACCGGGCCTGGCTCGTCGAGGAGATCGAACGCCGTCGGCCGGTTGCGCTGGCAGGTCACTCGATGGGTGCCGCGCTCGCACTGCTCGCGGCGGTCGACCGGCCCGACCTGGTCGAGCGGTTGATCCTCCTCTCGCCTGCGGGCCTGCCGCTCACGAAGCCGATCCCGTCGAGCCTTGTCACCTGGGTGCGCCAGGTCGCCACCGGCCGCTTCCCGTTCTCCCAGGTGGGGCGGTCCGTCGTCCGGGTCGGGCTCGCGCCCCGGAGCGCCCTGCGACTCGGCCGCTTCGTTCACCAGCTCGACCTTCGGCCCGAGCTCGAGCAGTTTCCGGCGAATGCGGTTGCCTCCACAGTCGTGGCCTGCACGACGGACACCATGACCCCGACCTCGCACTGCCGCGAGCTCGCCGCACTGATCGGCGCGGAATACGGTGAGCTCGACGCGCCCGACGGGCACATCTGGCCGGTCACGCGCCCGGACCTGCTCAGGGCCGTGCTCTCACGCTGACGACTCGATCTCCGTCACGTCATCCTCGCTGAGCTCGAGGTCGGCAGCGAGGACGATCGGATCGACCTGGTCGGGCCGGCGGAAACCGACGATGGCCGCGTCCACAGCCGGATTGCGGAGCGTCCAGGCGACCGCGGCGGCGCCGGGAGTCACGCCGTGGCGCTCGGCCACGGCCTGCAGGCGCTCGACGAGGCTCAGGTGCTTCGAGAGCCGCGGCTCGCGAAACTCGGGGCTCCGCTTGCGCCAGTCGTCGTCGGGCAGCGACTCGATCCGCTCACGGGTCATCTTGCCGGTCAGCAGCCCGGAGCCCATCGGCGAGTAGACGATCACTCCGATCCCCGCCTGCTCGGCGAACGGAAGGATCTCCTCTTCGGCCTCGCGGTCGACCAGCGAGTACGGCGGCTGCAGCGTCTCGACCGGCCCGATGGCCTGGGCGCGCCGGAGCTGCGAGACCGAGAAGTTCGAGACCCCGACGTGGCGGGTGAGCCCCTCGTCGCGGAGCTCGACGAGCGCGGCCCAGCCCTCCTCGATCTGCTCGTCGGGAATCGGCCAGTGGATCTGGTAGAGGTCGACGGCGTCGAGGCCGAGCCGGGTGAGGCTTCCCTCGAGCTCGCGCCTGAGCCCGTCTCGCGTCAGGTCGTGGAGCGTCGCGCCGCCCGGTCCCTCCGGCTGGCCGCCCTTGGTGAAGATATACGGCCGCTCGTCGAGGCCCGCGATCGCGCGCCCCACGACCTCTTCCGAGTGCCCGAAGCCGTACTGGGCCGCGGTGTCGATCCAGTTCACCCCGAGTTCGAGCGCGCGACGGATGGCCGCGATCGAGTCCTCGTCCTCCTGAGCGCCCCAGCTCCACTCGAAGCCGCCGCCCCCGACTGCCCAGGCGCCGAAGCCGACACGCGTGATCTCCATCCCCGTCGAGCCGAACGCGGTCTTCCCGATCTCGGCCATGTCCGGTGATCTTCCCATTCCGGAAGGAGTCAGGCGTCGCGGGCGAAATCAAGGACCGATGATGCTCGAAGAGCGAGACCTGGTCGAAGACGCCGCAGATCGCTGGTGGCTCTTCCTGCTGACCGGCATCACGTGGCTGATCGTCGCGCTGATCATCTTCCAGTGGAACTACACGACGGTCTACGCGGTCTCGTTCCTCTTCGGGTTCATCGCGATCTTTGCGGGCGTGAACGAGTTCCTCTCGCTGGGCGTCTCCAGCTCCGGCTGGAAGATCGTGCACGTGATCCTGGGCGTGCTGTTCGTCCTGGCCGGCATCTGGGCGCTCGTCCACCCGCACAACGCGTTCGCCACGCTCGCGGGGCTGATGGGATTCTTCCTGCTCTTCAAGGGGATCTTCGACCTGATGGCGGCGTTCATCGCGAGAGGGGCGTTCGAGCTCTGGTGGCTCCAGCTCGTGGTCGGGGTCATCGAGATCCTGCTCGCCTTCTGGATCGCAGGCTCCTTCAAGAACAAGGTGATCCTGCTGGTCGCCTACGTGGGCATCATCGCGCTCAGCCGCGGCATCACCGAGCTGATCCTCGCCTTCAAGCTCAAGGGCCTGAGGCGGCGCGTCGCGGTCGCCTGAGGCGCGCGGCCTTCATCTGTAGATAGCGCTGCTCGCGGAGGTTCGTCGTGCGGTTCGCGGCGGTCCTATAGTGCTCGATCGCGCCCATTTCGTCGCCGGCCATCTCGAGGAGGTGGGCGCGGACCGCATGCAGTCGATAGTGGTCTGCAAGGCGCTCGTCGAGGCCGTCGAGCACGGCCAGGCCTGACGCGGGCCCCTCGGACATCGCGGCCGCGACAGCCTTGTTGAGCGTGACGACGGGGTTGCCCGTGACTTGCTCGAGGAGGCCGTACAGCGCGAGGATCTGCGGCCAGTCCGTCTCCTCCGCCGTCACGGCGTGGTCGTGCAGCGAGGCGATCGCAGCCTGGAGCCGGTACTCGCCCGGCGGCCCTTTGCCCGCGGCCTGGTCGAGCAGGGCGGCGCCTTCGGCGACGAGCGCGCGATCCCAGAGCGTTCGGTCCTGCTCCGCGAGCGGTACGAGGTCGCCCGACGCATCCGTTCGCGCGGGCCGCCTCGCGTCGATCAGGAGCATGAGCGCGAGCAGGCTCGCCGCCTCGGGCTCGTCGGGCAGTGCTCGATGCAGCAGCCGCGCAAGGCGGATCGCCTCCTGCGAGAGCTCGGTCCGCTGGAGCTCACGCCCGCTCGAGCTCGCGTAGCCCTCGTTGAAGATCAGATACAGGACGCGGAGCACCGCGGGTAGGCGCGCCTGGAGGTCCTCCACCGACAGCTCGAACGGCACGCCCGAGGCCTTGATTCGCTGCTTTGCCCGCGCGATGCGCTGCGCCATCGTCGCCTCGCCGACCAGGAAGGCGCCGGCGATCTCGGTCGTGGTCAGCCCGCCGACCGCGCGCAGCGTGAGCGGGATCGCTGAGGCCGGAGTCAGAGCGGGGTGACAGCACATGAAGAGCACGAGCAGGGAGTCGTCCTGGTCGGCCGCGTTCGTCCCTGGCTCCTCACGGAGGGCGGTCTCCTCGCGCTCCCGACGCGAGCGGTCGCTTCGCCACTGGTCGATCAGCCGCCGCGTCGCGGCCTGGACGAGCCAGGCGCGTGGGTTGTCCGGAATCCCGTCCCGGGGCCAGCGCGTCGCCGCGGCGATCAGCGCCTCCTGGACGGCGTCCTCGGCGGCGCCGAAGTCCCCGAAGCGGCGGACGAGCGCACCGAGGACCTGCGGCACCAGCTCTCGCAGCAGGTCCTCGATGCGGGGCGTGGCGTTCAGCGCTTGGCGCCGGCCGTTTGCAGGTACTCCTCCATCTCGTCGGCACTCGACGGAGAGTCCTCCATCACCCGGCGAACCTGGATCGGCTGTTGGATCGGCACGCCGTCGGGCCCGGGCACGGCCGAGAGCCTTGCGGCGATCTCGAGCGCGCGCTCCTCGGACTCGACGTCGACGATCTGGAAGCCGGCCAGCCACTCCTTGAACTCCTGGAATGGCCCGTCGGTGACCACGGGCATGGTGCCGTCCGAGGTCACGATCTTCGCCAGGTCGGGCCCGGTGAGCACCTCGGACTGCACGCGCTCGCCGCTCTCGACGAGCTCCTTGCCCAGAGCTTTGTAGTAGTCGAGGTGAGCCTCGATCTCCTCGGGCTTCCACTCCTCCATCGGCGTGTCGACGACTCCGCTTTGGAAGTCGACCGCAAGCAGGTACTTGGGCATCTCACTTCTCCCTTCTCGTTAGACGAACCTTCACCGATGAAGACGGAGCACGCCGTCCATTTTCGACACGCCTACGTCTTGCGGCGCGCGGGAACGGCGAGGGCTGCGACGACGGCGAAGGCGAGCGCGACCGCGGAGGCGGCGAAGGCGAGCGTGAAGCCGCGTTCTTTCGGCAGGCCGTCGGCCGTGACCGAGCTGGTCAGGAGCACGGCCGAGACCGTTGCTCCGAGCGAGCCGCCGATCGTCCGCATGATCGTGTTCATCCCCGTCGCGACGCCCGTCTGCTCGCTGGGCACGGACTCGACGATCTGGTTCGCCATGGCCGAGAACGCGAAGCCGATCCCGACTCCGAGCAGCGCCGCGCCGAGCAGGATCTCCCACGGCTCGCTGTGGGCCACGGCGAGGAGCAGGAACGAGGCGACCGACACCGAGGTGCCGAGGATCAGCGGCAGTCGGGGCCCCACCGAGCTCACGAGCCGCCCGGCGACCACGCTGAACACGACCATCATCACGGTGGACGGCAGCAGGTACAGACCGCCCTGCGTGACAGAGCCGCCGAACCCGTAGCCAGTCGACTTCGGGAGCTCGATCAGCTGCGGGATGAGGATGAACGACCCGAACATCCCGGCGCCGAGCAGGATCGCGGTCAGGTTCGTCGTCCAGACGCCCCGCAGCCGCATCATCCGCATGTCGACGAGCGGCTCGCGGCTCCTGATCTCGACCGCGACCCAGGTGAGCGCGAGCACGGCGGACGCCGCCAAGAGACCGAGGACGCGCGCGGAGGTCCAACCCCAAGAGCGCCCCTCGCTGATCGGGAGCAGGAGCGCGACGAGCCAGCCCGCGAGCAGGAGGGCGCCCAGCCAGTCGACGCGGCCGCGCGTGCGGATGGGCGACTCGGGGACGACGAGGAACACGCCGATCGCCGCGATCGTCACGACGATGAACGGAAACCAGAACAGCCAGTGGTAGTTCAGGTGGTCGACGATCGGCCCGGCAAGCACGATCCCCAGCCCCCCGCCGACGCCGAGGATGGCCGAGATCAGGGCGATGCCCCCGGCCACACGCTCGCGTGGGAACTCGTCCCGGATGATCGACATCGAAAGCGGGAAGATGCCGCCGCCCAGTCCCTGGATGACGCGGCCGACGACGAGTGGGGCGAGCGTCGTCGCGACGGCGCTCACGAACGTCCCGATCGCCACGGCGGTGAGCGCGATCACGAGGACGCGCTTCTTGCCGAACATGTCGCCGAGCCGGCCGAGGATCGGCGTCGCGACCGACGCGCTCAGCAGGAACGCGGTCAGGACCCAGGTCACCGCCGTCGTCGAAGTCCCCAGGTCGGTCTGGATCTCGCGCAGGGCGGGCGCCACGAGAGATTGCGACACGGCCAGGGCGAGCCCGCCAAGCGCGAGGAAGATGAACGTGACGTTGTAGTGCGGACGGTGGCCGAGCAGCGGCTCTTCCGCGACCGGGAGCTCCTCGTGCGCTTCTCGTGCGGTCGTGGCCACGAGGGCCAAGGCTACTTAGACGGGTCAAACGGTCTTGCTAAGCCGCGCGAATCGTGTCGCCGAGCGCGAAGCCGACGATCGTCCACATCGCGCAGTACGGGATCGCGTAGGCGACGGCGCCGAGCAGGATCCGGCGGTGCCCGATCGGCCGCCCGCCGACGAGGCGCGCGAGCGCTCCGATCAAGATCGGGTTTGCGACGGCCGCGGCGAGCGCGTACCAGCGATCGGAGCCGCGCTGGATCCAGGCGACCGGGTGCTGCATCAGCCGACTGCGGCGCATCGACTCGAGCCGGCCCTCCACTCGCCTGCTGTTGCCCGAGAACCATTCGTCCCAGCGGCGGTCGACCCAGCTGCAGCACGCAATGACCAGCAGGATCACGGCCCCAGTGGCGACGGCGTAGACCAGGAGCGGGCTCAGAGACGCTGCAGAGAGCAACGCGATCGGGGCGCCGATCAAGACGCCGTCGAAGAACGCGACCGCGCCGACGACCGTGCCGACGACACCGGTGCGAGCGGCGCTGCCGACGCCCTGCGTCGATCTCGGCGATGACTCCATGCACGAGGTATCGGCAACCGCCCGGAATCTGTGAACGCCGGCCGATCAGTGTGCGCCATGCGCGATCGCGACCGCCTCCAATCGCGAGCTGGCGCCGAGGGCGCGAAGCAGGTGTCGGATGTGATTGCGAACCGTTTCCGTGCTCAGGTGGAGTTCCCCGGCGATCTGCTCCGTCGAACGCCCTCGTTCGAGCAGCTCGAGCACTTCCGCCTGCCGTGGCGTGAGCTTCAGGTCCGGATGTTCGTGAGGCTCTTCGATTACGCCCGAGACCTGGCCGAAAACGCCTACGACGTGCTCTCCCCGGCGCAGAGGGACCGAGCTCACCTCGACGGCGACGCGTCCACCGCCCTTGTCGAGGAGCACGATCCCGGCGTCGGTGACCTTGACGGCGCCGACGACCTTGCGCGCGAACAATTCACGAGCCCGCCGGGTCTCCTCGGGTGCGACGACCGATGTGAACTGCCGGCCCCGAACGTCCCCAACGAGCCGGACGGCGGCGGGGTTCACCCAACGGATGATCCCGCTTGCGTCGATGAGGTAGCTCGGCACGTTGACGTGCTCGAGCGTCTCTTCGATCCCCATCGCCTGGAGGGCTGAGAGGGGCACTGCTGCGAGTTTGCCGCCGCCGGGACTGGAACGTCAATTCAATGGGCGCCCGGCCTCAGCTCGATCTCGGCCGGCAGCTCAACCCGGGCTTCCTTCGGCTCGAGCTCGGCGCGGACCCGTGCGTCGAAGTACAGATAGGCGGTCGCGATCGCGACGAACGGCATTGTCAGCGCATAGACGATTCCCGCGACGACGTTCAGCAAGGGCAGCGGGGCGTGGGTGACGAGGATCAAGAGCGCGCCCACGAAAGGCCCTGCCGCGAGTGCGAGCACGAGGCCGACGCCCACGAGCGAGGCCACCCGGAGCCAGCGCCCGCGGACGAGCTCGCCGCTTCGGTGAAGCGCGCCCACGCCCGAGGCTCCCTCGAGCTCGACGACCTGCGCCAAGAACGCCCAGCGCACGGCAAGCCAGAGCGCGATCGGGATCAGAACGGCGGTCGCGGTCAGCACGACCCAGGCACCGACGCCGAGCACCAGGGCCCTGAACAACGGCCGAAAGCGCCGCAAGGCAAGCCGGTAGGCGTCCAGCGGCCCGATCTCCCTGCCGGCGTCGAGCTCGACGAGCGCGCAGGCGGTCGCCGCCTGCACGAGACCGAACCCGAGCAACGCGAGCGACGTGCCCAGGATGACCACCAGCAAGACGAGGGCGCCGGCCCCCTCGCCTGACGTGTCGACTCCCAACAGCCCGAACCCTCCGAGCACGACCGCCTGCAGGATGGAGATCACGATTCCGAGTGGGATGAACAGAACGCCGATGCCCAGGAAGAGCAGCGCTCGCGAGAGGTACATGCGCTCGGCGCTGGAGAGAATCTGACCCCATCGGCGCCGGTGCGCGAGCCGCAGAGGCGTGCCCGGACGCCAACTCGTCCGTGTCACGAGCCACACGAGGAGGACCAGGAGGATCCCGATCATGAGCAGTGTCGCCGCGGGGTCACGGAGGAGAGCCGTCAGCCCGGCCGAACCGGTCTCGACGGCGCCGCAGAAGAAGTCGGTCGCCCCGGTTCCGAAGACGCCGCCGGTCGGGACCGCGTAGCTCCGAGGGCGCCATCCATCCGACCAGTCGATCGGCGCGGTCCACTGTGTCTTCAGGTTCGGGCCCGTCGGGCCGTTGTAGAACGCCCGCTGAAACTCTCCCCAGCGGCCTTCGAACTTGGTCCACGGGAACGCTTTCTCCGCAGCGGCCGGATCGTTCGGGATCGTCTGAACATTCGGCCGGAGCTCCATGTGCGGCCCGCGTGTGTCGTCGCACCCGACCCCCGCGTCCGCCGAGCTCCCCAGATACAGCGCAGCGTCGAACTTGTTCGCATGGCTGCCTGCGGCTGGATAGACGACCGGGTGCGTCCCGTCCACCAGTTCGAGCTTGTCGTCACCCCAGTCGGCGCGCTCGGCGCCCTCGTGAGAGCTGTAGCCGACCTTGCTCGGCTCCTTGCCGAGCGCTTCGGCGGCGTCGCTCGCGTCGAAGTCGAGCTGGATCATCTCCCAGTCGCCTTCGTGCTTGTTGTTGAAGTCGTTGAAGACGTAGAAGAACCAGTACTGGAGCGCGAGCCTCCCGGCAGGTCCGGGATCCGTCGCCACGTGCGCGTAGATCGTCGGGGAGTCACCGCCCTCGAGGAGGCGGCGCTGCCAGCGCTCGTAGTCGCAGCCCGCGTCGAGGGCGTCACCCGGGAAGTCGAGGTGGTACTGGTATCGCCCGACGAGGTCCTTCGCGCTCGGGCCGATCTTGACGAGATCGGTCGGCGCCCAGGGGCCGCGAAGCGCAACCGTCGGCTCGCCGAAGAGCAGGTCGACATCGAGCGGGATGTAAGGCTCCCCGGGTCCGCACTCCTCGGTCTGCTCCACGAGCCGGACGACGGGGCTGTACTTCTGGGCCAGTGCCGCTTCGTCCGCGGTGCCCGCGCTGGCTTCGACGGCGATCGCAAGCGCTGCCGCGCTCACCAGCGCAAGCAGCGCAAGCAGCCTCATTGGACGCGCTCCCACGCCTCGCTATTCGACGGGAGCGGCGTCGATTCCCGCCAGCACGACATTCCCGCGACCGAGAGCGCCGCGTCGGGCTGAAAACCGCCCGCGGCCTACTTCATGAGCTCGGCGAAGCGCTGATCGTCGCGGATCGAGTCCAGGTCCTCGTCCGTCGCGATCAGCTCCTTGATCCGATCGTTGATCTGCACCGCTCGGCGGAGGTGCTCGATCGCGTCGTCAGCGCTACCGCTTCGTGCCGCGAAGCATCCGGCGTTGAAGTGCGCGACCGAGTTCTCCGGCTGCTTCTCGACGACGACGAGTTGCTTCGCGAGCGCTTCCTGATAGTCCCCGGCGCTGTAGGCGGAGAACGCGGCGGCGGCTTCCTCCGGCGGAACCTCGTATGCCTTGCCCGCAGTCGCTCCGACGACGAGGATCGTGGTGCCGTCTTCGGTCGCCGTCGCCTTCCGCTTCGCGGTCGGCTGCACCTGGACGAGGGATCCTGCCGGGGCGTCAACGGTCTCGCCGTCGACCTCGAAGGTCGCCGCGCCGTCCATGACGATGTACAGCTCCTGCTGGCCGGCCTCGCCCAACAGGGTCTCGTCGTGCTCGTTGATGACGACGACCCCGCTCGGCGCGCTGAACGCCGAAACGCCGAAAGCCGTTATGCCGAGGTTGCGACGGATGTCGAAGCGCTGCCTTCCGTCGTCGGGGGCTCCGGGTGCGAGCCGCGCTGCGGGCTCGAGCTCGTCGAGCTTGGCGATGACGTAGCTGTTCTCGACTGCAGTTGGCATTCGTCCTCCTCTGTCGAAATTTCTCGATGTCGAACTACTTGACGTGGACTAGGTTACTCGAAGATAGTTCGATGTCAAGACAAGCGAATCTCCTGTTCGTAGGCGTCGAGACGCTTGGCGAGCTCCGTCGGGTGGCTCAGGGCGACACAGTGTCCGGCATCGATCTCGTCGGGAGTGATCCCAAGTCGCTCTCGCACCACGCGGCGGAGGAAGTCGGCGGGAAGCAGCCGGTCGCGCCGGCACAACAGGAATCGCGTCGGCACGTCGGGCCAGGCGCCGAGCGGCCACGGCTCCCTGCCCGGTGTGTCCGACTGGTCACGTCCGCGCCTCATCGCTTCAGTAGCTATGTCCTCGGGAACGTCGTGGTAGAAGATCGCCTTCTCGTCGCCCGACCACTCGCCCGGCTCGGCCTGGTAGCCGGTGTTGGCCCACCAGTCCTCGGCGGCCTCGCCCGGCGACGGGATCAGACCGGCGACGAGCACGAGCAAGTCGGCGGGAACGCGCTCGCAGACGAGCGGCGCCGTGAAGGCGCCGGCCGACTGCGCGACGACGACCAGGTCGGTGCGGTCGCCGATCGCCTCGACGACAGTGTCTGCGTACTGCGGCAGGCCTGCCGAGTCGTCATCGCAGGGCAGGTCCGGTGCGACCGTATCGTGACCTCGCTCTCGCAAGTCGGCTTCAACGAGGTGCCAGTACCAACCGACATCGCCGGCGCCGTGGATCAGCACATACGTCGCCACGTTCTCACCGCGGAGCCTTGTTTACCCATTCTGTGCGCACCGAAAGCCGGGGGACTGCTTGCGTCTCCCTGTGGACTTGCTATAGTGAACCGAATGGTTCAGTATCCACCAACCGTCGATCGCGCCTTCGCAGCCCTCGCCGACCCGACCCGCCGCGCCGTCCTCGAACGGCTCGGCTCCGGCCGGGCGACGATCAGCGAGCTTGCCGAGCCCTTCGGCATGTCCCTCACGGGCATGAAGAAGCACGTCCGGCTACTCGAGGAGGCAGAGCTCGTCACGACAGAGAAGGTAGGCCGGGTCCGCATGTGCATGCTCGTGCCGTACGCCTTCGAAGGCATCAGCACGTGGCTGCAGCGGCTCGACCGCTTCGCGCAGGTCGTCGAACGAACGAAAGGAGCGCCATGAACGACACGACCGTCACCATCCCGAACGAGCTCGAGATCCGGGTCGAGCGGGTCTTCGACGCGCCACGCGCGCACGTCTTCTCGGTCTGGACGGACCCCCAGCTGATCCCCGAATGGTGGGGCGACGGCACGGTCGTCGAGGAGATGGACGTCCGTCCCGGCGGCATCTACCGGTTCCAGACCGCATTCGGCGTAGTCGAGGGCGAGTTCCGGGAGGTCGACCCGCCCGAGCGCCTCGTGCAGACGTTCCAGAACCATCTGCAGACGCTCGAGTTCGAGGAGGTCGGCGAGCAGACGAAGCTGACGCAGACGATGCGCTTCGACACGACCGAGGAGCGCGACACGACGATGCAGTACGGTGTCGAGGAGGGCGCGAAGTCGGGCTTCGCACGGATCGACGAGCTCCTCCAGCGGCTGGCGCGCAGGTAGGTGATGAGCAATGGCTGAGAGAAAGGGCGCAAAGAAAGACGCGCAGAAGTCCGGCAAGGGGTTCACGGCCGCGGAGCGCGCAGCAATGAAGGAGCGCGCTCAAGAGCTGAAGGCAGAAGCGCGCAAGGAGGGCGGGGAAAGCGCCCTGCTCGCGAAGATCGCCGAGATGCCGAAACCGGATCGCGACCTGGCCGAGCGCATCCACGCGGTCGTCAAGGCCAACGCACCCGACCTGATGCCGAAGACCTGGTACGGGATGCCCGCCTATGCCAACGCGGACGGCAAGGTGGTCTGCTTCTTCCAGAGCGCGGACAAGTTCAAGTCGCGGTACGCGACCTTCGGCTTCAGCGACAACGCGAACCTCGACAAAGGCGCCATGTGGCCGACCTCCTTCGCGTTGAAGGAGCTGACCGATGCCGACGAGGACAAGATTGCCGCGCTCGTGAAGCAGGCGGTCAGCTGAGAACTGAGCTGACCGTGCATTGAGGGCGCAGCGCGCGCACTGCGATGAGTTTGTACGCGTCCGCCGGTCTCAGTAACCGGACAAAGGAGGCGACATGGGCAACGTGGTCATCGACATGAGCATGTCTTTGGACGGGTACATCGCGGCACCCAACGACAATCCGGAACAGGGGCTGGGCGAGGACGGGATGCGGCTCCATAACTGGGCGTTCGAGGATCCTTCGGTGTTCGAGCGAGTGTACGGCGACCTGGTCGAGGAGACGGGCGCTGTGATCATGGGGCGCCGGACGTACGACAACTCGATCGAGGCGTGGGGCGGCAAGGGTCCCCTTGGCGACGTGCCGTGCTTCGTGGTCACCAACAGGCCGCTCGCGGAAGCGGACCCGATCTTCACAGTCGTGGCAGACGGGATCGAGAGTGCTCTTGCAAAGGCACAGGAGGCTGCCGGCGCAAAGCGGATCGGCCTCATGGGCGCCAACATCGACCAGCAATTCCTCGCGGCGGGGCTCGTGGACGAGATCAGGATCCACCTGGTCGATGTCCTGCTCGGAGGGGGCCGTCGGCTGTTCGACCAGCTCCCCGAGCGAGTCGAGCTGGAACAGACCGGGCTCAGCCGGACGGACGGCGTGGCACATCTCGAGTACCGGGTCGTTCGGTAATGCGCGAGTAACGTCTCCGGCATGCACGTCCTGGACCGGATCCGAGCGACGGCGGAGCGCCTCAGCGCACGCCTGGCGCTAGTCGGCGCGGACCCGCACGACGACGAGGACCTGCGCGCTCGAAAGGCGCTGCTCGTCCTGATTTCGGTGTTGATCCTGCCGGTCGCGGCACTGTGGGGCGCGCTCTACCTCGCGTTCGGATCGCCGGTCGGCGTGGTGCCGCTCGTGTACTTCGGCGTCCTGCTCGGTGCGATCCTCGTGTTCTCGCGGACGCGCGACTTCTCTCGGCTGCTCCGGGTGGGCCAGGTCGACATCCTGCTCGCGCCGACCCTCTCGATGATTCCGCTCGGAGGATTCCTCGACTCCGGGGGCGTCGGCCTGTGGGGGATTCTCGCGCCGCTCGGGGCGCTCGTGTTCAGCGAGGTGCGGTCTGCGGTTCGCTGGTATGCCGCCTTCGTCGTCGTGTTCCTCGGATCAGGGTTCGCGGGCGAGTTGATCGGGCCGATCTGGACGCCGCTGCCCGTCTGGTTCACGAGCACGATGCTCGCCCTGAACATCGCAGTCGGCGGAACCATCGTGTTCCTGCTGCTCGCGGTCTTCGCCAGCCAGCGCCGTGAGGCGCTTGCAGCGCTTCGCCAGGAACAGGAAAAGGCGGAGAATCTGCTCCTCAACATCCTGCCGCGCTCGATCGCCGACAGGCTGAAGGACGAGAGACAGCCGATCGCCGACCAGTTTCCTTCGGCCTCGATCCTGTTCGCCGACGTGGTCGACTTCACGCCCTGGTCGGAGCGGCTCCCGCCCGCCGAGGTCGTCGGCTACCTCGATCACCTGTTCAGTCACTTCGACGAGCTCGCCGAGCAGCACGGGCTCGAGAAGATCAAGACGATCGGCGACTGCTACATGGTCGCGGCCGGCGTTCCGACACCCCGTCCCGACCATGCTCGTGCACTCGCGTTCATGGCGCTGGACATGCTCGAGTCGATGCGCTCGGACGATGGCGTCGGGCACCTCGGCCTCGAGCTGCGAGTCGGTATCAATTCGGGCCCGGTGGTGGCCGGCGTGATCGGACGGAAGCGGTTCCTCTACGACCTCTGGGGCGACGCCGTGAACACGGCGAGTCGAATGGAATCGCACGGCGCGGCGGGGCGGATCCAGATCACTCGCGCGACCTACCAGCTGCTCGCGGACGAGTTCGAGTGTGAGCCGCGCGGGTCGATCACGGTCAAAGGGAAGGGTGAGATCGACACGTGGTACCTCATCCGTCCGCGGAGCGACCGCTCGGCTCGCGATCGACGAGGCGGGACCCGGCTCAGTCCGGCCACGGAGCCGCGGCCATGACTGCCTCGGCGTACTCGGCCAGGCGGTCGTCGTCGTGGCCGCGAATCTGCTCGAGGAACGGGAAATCGCTCGGAGCGATCTCCATGCGCGCGAAGGGTTTGACCGAGACCGGGCTCGCGAGCTGCGGCACGCGAGCGGCAAGGCCGGCGTACGTTCCCGGCGGTTGCTCGACGAACGTCTCCGCCGGTAGGACATAGAGATAGCCGCTTCGCCAGGGTCGCCGGCCCACCGCGTCACGGCTGACCGAGAAGTAGTAGTGCCGGCTGGGACGACCTTCTGCGTCCGTCACGATGATGCAGGCGTTGTTGAGCGTCAGCGGGTGCCGATCCCGGTCGACGATCGCGTAGAACATCGCCCAGATCGGGTCGCTCGTGGCGAAGACGGCCGTCTGGTCGCCGAACGGTGCGAAGTCGATCGGCTTGCGGGGCTCGAACGACTCGATGTTCGGATCGCCGGTGCCGTGAAAGGCCAGCGTTCGGTGGTCGGCCAGTCCGCGCAGGAACTGCCAGCGGCTGATGTCGTCCCCGTCGCCGAGGATGCTGTCCACGTCGAGCACTCCATCAGCGCTATCGGAGTCGACCAGCGAGAGGACCTCCTCGACAGCCTCGCTCGTGGCGCGGTTCATGCGCAGCGGCGGCTGCTCCAGCCAATAGTCGGGAAGCACGGAAAGTCGCTAGGTGGGCCGGGCCCGTTCTTCCTCGATCGTCAGCTCCGCCGTGGGGCGAGCTTCGAGACGTTCGTCCGGAATCGGCTTTCCGCTCTCGATCGAGAGGCCGTACGTCCCGTCACGAAGGCGCGCCTCGGCCCGCTCGATAGCCGCCAGCTCCTCGCGGAGGTCGCCGGACAGCCCCTCGTCGAGCTCGTCCTGGTAGAGGTCGGACGCGCGATCGGCCGCATCGTCGTCCGACAGCTCGCCGGACTCCTGGTGCCCGAGCTGCGCCAGCGCCCGCTCGATCCGCGCTCGTTCCGCGGCCAGGAGCTCTTCTGCGCGCGCTGATTCCATAGCCGAACGTTAACGGAGCCAAGGAAGGAACCCGGGGGCTACAGTCAGGGGCCATGGCGGGGAGGCTCAGCGGCAGAAGCGACGGGAACGAGCAGCTGACGGCGATCGTCGCCACGCTCCTGCTGGTGCTGCTGGCGACCGAGGGCGCGACGCTCCTCGATATGCACGCGCTGCTCACGATGCATGCGTTCGTCGGGATGCTCCTGATCCCCGTCGTCGCCCTGAAGCTCGCGAGCACGGGGTGGCGGATGGCTCGCTACTACCTTGGCGATCCCGAGTACGTGCGGCGCGGGCCGCCGCACGTTGCGGTGCGTGTGCTCATCGCGCCCGTGCTCATGGTCTCTACGACGCTCCTGTTCGGGACGGGCGTCGCGCTGCTCGCGCTCGACCGGACCGATGGGACGATCGTCGGTCTGCACAAGGCGAGCTTCGTGGTCTGGCTGGGCGCGATGTCCCTTCACGTGCTGATGCGTGTTTTCCGCCTGATGCCCGCGCTCCGCCGGCTGTCTGCCGGGACCGCGATCCGCGTCGGGCTCGTCGGAGCATCCATTGCCGCCGGCTTCATGCTCGCGACCCTGACGCTGCCGGCCGCCGATCGTCTACAAGACACGATGTCGGGCTCCGTGGGCATCGACGCGCACTAGGCGAGTTCCACAAAGCGCTGTGGAGTTGCCGGAGACCTGTCCGAAAAGGGCAATAGGGTGCGGATCGTGCGCCTGCTCGTCGCCCGCTGCGAGGTCCGCTACACGGGTCGCCTGACCGCCGTCCTGCCGGAGGCGGTCCGACTGCTGATCCTGAAGGCCGACGGCTCCGTGCTCGTCCACGACGACGCCGGCGGCTACAAGCCGCTGAACTGGATGACGGGGCCGGCGGTCGCCGAGGAGCTCGGCGACGTGCTCGTCGTGCGGAAGGCGAAGACGGAGGACGTCCTCGAGATCCGCCTCGTCGAGGTGCTGAGCGACGTCGTTCACGACATGGGGGAGTCGGCGGCGCTGCAGAAGGACGGCGCCGAGCGCGACCTGCAGGAGCTGCTGGCGGCGGCGCCGTCGGCGCTCGGCGAGCGGCTGACCCTCGTGAAGCGCGAGTGGTCGACGGAGGTCGGCCCGGTCGACCTCATGTGCAAGGACGAGGACGGTGAGTGGGTCGCGGTCGAGATCAAGCGCATCGGGACGATCGAGGCGGTCGAGCAGCTGACGCGCTACCTCGGCTTCATCCGCGAGGACCCGGCGAAGGCCGCTTGCCGCGGCGTGCTCGCGGCGCAGACGATCAAGCCGCAGGCGGTCGCGCTCGCCGAGTCGCGCGACATCCGCTGCGTCGAGGTCGATCTGGCCGTCCTGCGCGGCGAACGCGAGCCCGAGCTGACGCTCTTTCGGTAAGGCCGCTATCGCGGCGATCAACCGCTAGCCGGGTTTCGTTCCTGCGGCGATCTTGACCGGAGCGGGAACGAGGTAGCGGTCGCCGCGGCGCCAGGGCGCGATCCGCTGTTCGACGCTTTCTCGCATGCGCGCCCGCTGGGAGTCATCGGCCATTCGCAGCAATGCGCCCATTCGCACGGTGCCTTCGGCGACGACGTTGATCAGCTCGTCGGCCGAGTCCACGGGGAACTCGAACGTGAACGAGGTGACTTCCACGTCGGCGAAGCCGGCGTTTACGAGCAACGCACGGAACACGTCGTCTTCCGCGAACTGGAAGAACGACGGCCCGTCTGGGACCTGATCCGGAGGCGGTACGGCGGCGTCCGCGACCGCTCCGAGCAGGGCTCCGAAGATCGGCGAACGCTCTGGGACGTCCCAGGTCGAGAGCGCCACGCGCCCGCCCGGCACGAGCACACGGGCGAGCTCTCGTGCGGCTCGCTCGGGCTCGCTCACGTGCTGAATGACGATGTTGCCAACGCCCACGTCGAACGATCCGTCCGCGAACGGCAGCTCGGTCACGGAGCCCTGGACGAACTGCGCCTCGGGATGGCGTTCTGCTGCGATGTCGACCATCGCCGGCGCGACGTCGATTCCCGTCGCGTCCGCGCCTCGCGCGACGGCACCCGCGGCGGCTTCCCCCGGGCCCGTTCCGACGTCGAGAACCCGCATGCGTGCTCCGACGCCGGCCGCATCGAGAAGCGGGCCGATGGCCTGGCTCGTGACAGGACTCAAGAGCTCGGTGTAGCGACCTGCCACGCGCTGCCAGCCGGCCGCCTCGAACTCGTCGAATGCGCGAGCGTCGTCCGTCAGTTCTCGACCTTGAGCGGGTAGAGCTCGGTGTTGATGAGCTCGGGGTCGGGGCCGCCGCGGATGCCGGTGTCGAGTGCGTCGATCGCCGCGACCTCGTCCGGGGTCAGCGTGAAGTCGAAGACGTCGAAGTTCTCTGCGATGCGGTGTGGCTTGACCGACTTCGGGATCGCGGCGACTCCGCGCTCGATGTGCCAGCGGAGCACGACCTGCGCGGGCGTCTTGCCGTACTTCGCTGCGAGCTCGACGATCGTCGGCTCCTCGAGCGGGTCCTTCGCGTTGCCCGTGTCAGCAGGGCGGTATCGGTTGATCCCGCCGAGCGGCGACCACGCCTGGGTGGCGATGCCATTTGCGTCGTGGAAGTCGCGGAGGGCCTGCTGCGTGAAGAACGGGTGCAGCTCGACCTGGTTGACGGCAGGCACGACGCTCGTCCGGCTCATCAGGTTTCCGAGATGGCGTTCGCTGAAGTTCGAGATGCCGATCGCGCGCACACGACCGTCCGCCAGCATCTGCTCCGCCGCCGTATACGCGGCGATCGTCCCGTCGAAGTCGGTCGGGACCGGGTGATGAAGGAGGAAGAGGTCGACGTAGTCGAAGCCGAGTCGGCGCAGGCAGCCGTCCACGCCGACGAGCGCCTCCTCGTAGCCGTAGTCGCTGATCCAGAGCTTCGTCGTCACGAACATCTCGTCGCGGTCGATCCCGGAACGGCGGATCGCTTCGCCGACCTCGCGCTCGTTGCCGTAGGCGGCCGCGGTGTCGACGAGCCGATAGCCGTTCGCGATCGCGGCGTCGACGGCGTCGATGGTTTCGGCGGGAGGGCTCTGGAAGACGCCCAGTCCGAGGACCGGCAACTCGACGCCGTTGTTCAACGTGATCGAAGCTCCCGAGGTATTCATCTCAGGAGGTTAAGAGACAGGAGGAGCCATGCGCCGACTGGTTTCTAGACACACTCGTCCCTCACGCTATGCGGCCGCTAGTCCAGGGCGCTGATCGCGAAGGCGAGCCCGAAGCCGAGCGTCGTGACGAGGCCGACGAGCTTCCCGCCGTGCTCGAACGCCTCGGGCATCATCGTGTCTGCGAGCATCGTCAGGATCGCGCCGCCCGCAAAGGCGAGCACGAACGCGACCGTCCCGCCCGACGCCGAATCGAAGGCGACGAATCCGAGTAGCGCGGCGAGCCCCGACACGATTGCAACCAACAGCCAGAGCCCAAGGATGTGACGCTGCGCCCACCCGGCTTTCGCCAGCCCGCTGCTGGCGGCGATCGCCTCTGGGATGTTCGACAGTGCCACGGCGACGAGGAACGCCGCGCTGACGCTCCCGCTGACGACGATCGTCAGGCCGAGCACGATCGACTCCGGGATCCCGTCCAGCACGATTCCGAGCACGATCGCGAGTGGGGAGCCCTCGGCCTGTCGGCCACCGGAATGCTTGCGGTCGGCGCCGCCGGTTCGATCGATGAGCGAGTCGCCCGTGTAGAAGACCAGGGACCCCGCGAAGAGCCCGAGAGCGACGCTTCCTTTCCCACTGGCCTTGTTGAAGGCCTCTTCGACGAGCTCGAACGCGACGGCGCTGATCAGAACGCCGCTGCCGAATGCCATGACCATGCCGAGCGCCCGCTCTCCGACCGGAAAACGGAGAGCAAAGGCGCCGCCGACGATCAGGGTGGCAGCGGCGGCGAAACCCCACGCGAACGAAGCGAGCACCGCCCGAATCATCGCGGGGCGAGCAGACGCCGACGGGACGCGGCGGCGGTGCCGCCTTGTCAGGAGCCTCATTGCCGAATTGGCATCAGCGAGAGCCGGGGCGCAGTCCGGTCATCTGCGGCTAACGGCCGGACTCACTCGGGGGGTCTGACCGAGGCGCCCCGGCTCTCGCATTCGTGTTCGACGCTCGGCGAGGGATCCTCTAGCCAACGAGGCGTAGTCGAGTGCGCCTTGCGAGCCAACTCCTCGGCTTCCGACCTGGAGCTCCGGTTTCAGATCCTGCCGCGTCGGGAACCTGCGGACAACTCAGACGGGCATCTGCTCGCTTGATCTGCGCAAACGAGAGGGGAAGACCATGACCATGTCAGACCGAAGGGAACGTTCGGACGGTGCGGGTACCCGCATGGAGGAAGCGGGCGAGCAGGTAACTGGTGCCCATGACGAGACGAGATGGTCGCTGCTAACGACGGAGTTCTGGGCGATGCTGCTTCTCGCCGCAGTGATCTTGATCGCGGCCGCAGCATCCGACAGCTTCGACGACAACCGTGCCTGGACGCTCGTCACGGTCATCGGCGCCGCCTACATCCTCAGCAGGGGGATCGCCAAGAGCGGAACGGGCCACGCACCCTTCCTCCGCCGCGGACGTCGCGTCTGACCAGCGCACGCGCCTGGCCGCGCCGCCGAGTCGCAGCTACGGTCCGTGCATTGAGCGCCATCCCGCCCTGATCCCGTTGTCGCATGACCACCACCACGCGCTCGTTGAAGCGCGGCGTCTCCGAGATGCCGCCGACGGCGACGACGATCCGGAAGCCGTGGCTGCGGCGTTCGGCGACTTCTTTTCCACCGTCAGCGTGCCGCACTTTCGTGAGGAGGAAGAGACGCTGTTCCCGCTCGTTGCCGCCTCTGATGAGGCTCGTCCGCTGGTCGTGAAAGCGCTCCTCGACCATCAACGCCTACATGCGCTCGTCGCAGAGCTTCAGCGTGCAGCCGACGTCCGTGGCTCGATGCGTGAGATCGGCGAGCTGCTCGAGGCGCACGTGCGGCTCGAGGAGCGTCAGCTGTTTCCGCTGATCGAGCGGCTGGCGGCTGATCAACTCGAGCGCGGCCCTCGTCCGGTCGCCGGTGGTCCGGTGTGGGGTCAGGCGTCGGACGATCTCAACGCGACGCTGCTCGCCTGGGCTCCCGGCGCGGGGCCGGGCGAGCAGGTCAACGACGAGCGCGACGTTTTGGTCTTCGTGGTCGATGGCTCGGCGGCGATCACGATCGACGACGAGCTTCACGATCTTCGCTCGGGCGATGCGCTGATCGTGGCCAAAGGCAGGCGGCGGAAGATCACGGCGGGGCGCGCCGGCGTCCGCTACCTGTCAGTCCATCTGCGTCGGTCTCCCCTGCAAATTCAGACGCGCAGCAAGGCAGCGGACCCCGGTGCGACCTCAGGTAAAGACGCGGGTCGGCGCGGCGGGTAGTTTCACCGTGACGCTGAGGCCGCCCGCGGCGCGGGGGGTGAGGGTGAGGTTTCCGTCGTGCGCTTGGGTGATGCTCTTGACGATCGCCAGGCCGAGGCCGACACCGGCGTGGTCGGTGCGTATGCGTTCGGTGCCGCGAAGAAACGGCTCGGCGAGCTTGGAAACCGACTGTGGAGTGAGCTTCTCGCCGGTGTTCTCGACGGTGAGCACCACACTCTCGGGGTGAGCGCTGGTCCTGATCCACACGGCGCCCTGTTCGGGCAGGTTGTGGACGATGGCGTTGTGCACGAGGTTCGTAGTCATCTGCAGCAGAAGCGCCTGTGAGCCGATCGTGGGGGTCGTGTGGCCGGAGGTCTCGATGGTCAGGCCGCGGTTTTCTGCGAGGGGGAGGAGCGTTTCGGTCGCTTCTTCCGCAATCAGGGAGAGGTCGACGGGCTCTCTGGTGAAGGACCGCTGGTCGGCGCGGCTGAGCAGGAGCAGCGCTTCGGTGAGGTCGATCGCTCGGATGTTGACGGCGTGAAGGCGGTCGACGAGCTCGCCGTCGTCACGGTTCGGATCGTTGCGAGCGACGTCGAGAAGCGTCTGCGTGATCGCCAGCGGCGTGCGCAGTTCATGGGAGGCGTTGGCTGCGAATCGCTGCTGTTCGACGACGTGTGCTTCGAGCCGTGCGAGCATGGTGTCGAAGCTGTCGGCGAGTTGGCGGAACTCGTCGCTGCGGCCCGGTAGCTGGATTCGGTGGGAGAGCGATCCGTCCGCGGCCGCGCGTGTGGCGTCTGTGATGCGCGTTAGCGGGGCGAGCATGCGGCCGGCGAGAAGCCATCCTCCCAGCAGGCCGAAGACCAGCAGGAACGCCATCACCATGGCCGCGATCGGAGCAAAACTGCGCAGGAGGTCGGCGTGGCTGCGCACGATGAAAATCACCCCAGGGTGCACGCCACGCGAGAGGGAGAAGTACCCGGCGGTGAGCAGCACGGCGCCGGCGAGCATGACGAAGCCGGCGTAGCTGAGGGTGAGTTTGAGACGAACGCTCAGACCAGGAGGTCTATCCACGCTCTTCTCCTTCAGCCTCGGTGTCTGGTTGCGTGTCGATGCGATAGCCGACACCGGGCACGGTGGCGATGATCCAGGGTTCGCCGAGGCGTTTGCGCAGTCCCGAGACGGTGATGCGGACGGCGTTGGTGAACGGGTCTGCATTCTCGTCCCATGCTCGCGCTAGGAGCTCTTCCGCGCTGACGACGCCGCCTTCGGCGGCGACGAGGACTTCGAGCACTGCGAACTGCTTCCTGGTCAGCACGACGTAGCGGCCGTCGCGGTAGACCTCGCGCCGGAACGGATCCAGCCGCAAACCTGCGATCTCTCGCACGGGTGGCCTGTTGTGCGCGCGTCTGCGGTCGAGCGCTCTGAGACGGAGCACGAGCTCTCCGAGCTCGAACGGCTTCGTGAGGTAGTCGTCGGCGCCGAGCCCGAACCCGGTGGCCTTGTCGTCGAGGCGGTCGGCAGCGGTGAGCATGAGGATCGGCATGCCGCCGCCGGAGGCGACGATGCGTTCTGGCGATCTCATCACCGGTAGGTTCGGGAATGTCTCGGTCGAGGACGGCGATGTCGTACGAGTTCACGCGCAACAGCTCCAGAGCGGTCTCGCCGTCACCTGCGATGTCTGCCGCGATCGCTTCCAGGCGGAGGCCATCGCGGATGGCCTCCGCCATATAGGGCTCGTCCTCGACGATCAACACACGCATGCTCCGATGCTAGAGCGGGCGCGTATCGCGGGCGTATCGAAAACCCCATACGTGCGGGCAACACCGCGCTGCCTTGAATGGCGGCATGAGCTACAGCGAACCAGCACGGACAACGACCCGTCGGATTCGGATTCGCAGGACCCGTGTCGCCGGCCTGCTCGTCGTCATCGCCGCAATCGCCGGAGCTCTCGGCTACCAGATGCTGGCGTCCTCGTTCTCGAGCGCCACATCACCTTCAAACGTCGCGCTGTCCAGCACGGTGTGGCCGGCACAGGGCCAAGCCGCGTTCATCCAGGGAGGACAGTCGCAGGTACAAGCCGGCCCGAACCAGCACCCGGCTGCAATCGCCAGCATCGCGAAGGTGATGACGGCCTATCTCGTGCTCCGTGACCATCCGCTACGGCTCGGCGAGGACGGCCCGACGATCACGCTCACCGACGCCGATGTGGCCGACACCGACCGTCGGCGCGGACAGGAGGAGTCGGTCGTGTCCATCGCCGCCGGAGAGCAATTGACCGAACGGCAGGCGCTGCAGGCGCTGCTGCTGCCGTCGGCGAACAACATCGCCGCGGTTCTGGCGCGATGGGACGCCGGCTCAGAGGAGGGCTTTGTTGCCCAGATGAATTCCGCCGCGCGGTCTCTGGGCATGACCCACACCCGGTACACCGACCCGAGCGGCTACGACGAGGCAACCGTGTCGACTGCCGCAGACCAGGTGCGTCTTGTCGATCGGGCCATGCGCCTGCCGGTGTTCGCGAGCATCGTCGCCACGCCGAGCGCGACGCTGCCGGTCGCCGGCACCGTGCACAACACCAACACATTGCTCGGGCACGACGGGTTTGTCGGCGTCAAGACCGGCTCGACTGCCGCCGCCGACGGCTGCTTCGCCTTCCGGGCCATCCGTTGGATCGACGGCAAGCGGACGACGATCACCGGGGTCGTGTTGGGCCAGCCCGGCCACGACCGGATCGCGGCGGCTCTCGAGGCCGTCGACGCGATGGTCGACGGCATCGCCGGTCACCGGGCTGTGCCAGATCTAAAGCAACGAGCCCTGCCGCCGCGAACCGCGCCCGGAAGCCATTGACCAGCGGTCGTCGGTCACGGCATCTGCGGGACGGGAAACGGGGCGGTTTGGGGCGGGCGGGGGCGCTGGCGCTCGAATCCCGCTATTTGCCAGACGAGCGGGTGGTGCGCGTAGGCGGGGCGGAGTCCGCGCTCCTCGAGGACGGCGAGCATCCGCTTCGGCGGGTGCGCGAACGTCCGGAACTCCTTTCGCCGGAACCGGAAGAACAGATTCTGCGCAGATATGAGGGGACGGGAGACCCAGTTGCGGGCCGGATAACTGAAGACGACCAGTCGCCGCGCGTGTTCGGCAGCCGCGCCGAGAAGCCGCTCGTAGTCCGGGTAGCAGCAGACGACGCGGTGCAGCACGACCACGTCAGCCGGCCCGACGTCTTCCGGATCGGCGGCGATGTCGTGGAGACGCCGCTCCGCGTCCTCTTCGACGCCGGCCTCGTGGAGGAGCCGCACTGCCTCCTCGTCGTAAGCGGGCGAGAGCTCGAGGTTGACGGTGCGGGCGACGCCCCTCTTCAGGAGCTCGATCTGGATCTCGCCGACTCCGCCACCGATCTCGAGGACGGTCGCGCCCTCGATCCCCCGTTGCTCGAGAAACGCAACCATCCGCCGCGCCGTCTTGTCGAGCCCCTTCTCTCGATAGCGCTTCGAGGCTCGCCGGGCGAGGCGTGGCGTGAAGAACTCGTCACAGCCGCGCGGATTGCAGCAGCTCGTCACGCGGAGAGCGTATCGCCGGCCCATGCTGCCGCAGCGAGTCGTTGCCGCAGCCGGGCGCTCTCCCCTCGCGACGCGGTTGACGGGTTCGTTCTCTCAGGCGAGTTGACGCTCGCTCAGGCAAGTCATCTGTCACCTGCTCGCGTCGCACTCCTCTGGCGAGGTGCTAAAGCGGCGCGCGCCGCATCATCGACGCCAGTAACGTGCGCCGAACAGGATGCGAGCGGCCGGGATCACAGCACTCGGCGAGCCTGTCGAGATCTTCGAGCTGGACGAGCTTGCGCCGCCTACAGCAGGCGAGGTCCTCATCGACGTCGTTGCCGCCGGCATCGGCAACTGGGACGAGCTAGTCAGGATCGGCAGCTGGCAGATCGGCGGCCCGGCCCCGATGGCGCTCGGGACGGAGGCGGCCGGAACGGTCGCAGCGGTCGGCTCCGGCGTGGCCGAGTTGCGCGAGGGCGACGAGGTGATGACACATCCGCTGCCGCTCCGGCGTCACGGGACGTGGGCGGGGAGCGTGCTCGCGCCGGCGGCGACCGTCGCGGCCCGGCCGCCAGAGGCGTCATGGGAAGCCGGCGGAGCGTTTTCCATTCCGGCGCTCACTGCGGCTCAGGCTCTCGACGAGGCTCTTGGGATCGAGAGCGGCGGCTGGGTCGTCGTCAACGGAGCCGGCGGAGTCACAGGTGGCCTGCTCGTCCAGCTCGCCGCGGCTCGGGGCACCCGCGTGATTGCGACCGCGAGCGCGAAGAAGGCCGAGCGCATCCGCGGCTACGGCGCGTCGGAGGTGCTCGACTACCACGGCGACTGGCCCGCGATCGTTCGCGAGATCACCGACGGCGGCGCGCCCAAGGCCGTCAACGCTGCCCCCGGCCAGGCGGCGAGCACGTTGAAGGCGGTTGCTGACGGCGGCCGCCTCGCCACGATCACGGGCGACCCGCCGCGGGAGGAACGGGGCGTCGCCGTATCCGACGTCTACGTCCGGCCCGATGGTCGGCAGCTTTCGGCCCTCGCGGAGCTGCTGGCCCACGGCACCCTTAGCGTGCCGATCGCGTCCGTCCGTCCGCTCGAACAGGCGGCACAGGCGCTGCGCGAGGTAGTCGCGGGAGCGGACGGCGCGATCGTCCTGTCACTCCGACCCTAGCCTGGGACATTCCCCGAACACTGGCCCACAGAGCACTCTCAGCGCCGCACAAACGAGGGCGACCCCGGTCGAACTAGAAAGGCACCTCGTCGTCGGTGGGTTCGTCGTCGCGCTTGAGCCGCTCGAGTTCCTCATCGGACGGCCCGTCGATCTCTAGGGCATACCCGAGCTCCGCAGCGAGCTGCTTTGCCTGGCTTCGGCTCATCCAGCCGCGCTCGTCGTAGTTCTGAGGCTCATCGCTGTGAATGACGATGACTGGCCCCACGTCCTCGTCGAGTTCATCGGGCATGTCTTCACCCTTGAAGATCACGTATCGGTCAGGCACGTTCGAACACCTCCTTGCCCTGCCTGTGGCCTTCCCCGACGCTGCGGCGCTGAAGCATCGTCGGGTGACACCCCCCGCACGCTCGCTCAGATGACGATTCGCTAGCCCCGCTCCACTTGAGCCGACGCTCTACGATCGGTCGCGTGGACGAGTTCGTCCCACGCGACTTCGACGTCCCTCGGCGGCTCGAGACGCCGCAGTTCGTGCTCGAGCCGCTCGGCCCCGAGCACAACGACCAGGACTACGACGCGTGGACCTCGTCTGAGAAGCACATCCACGCGACGCCCGGATGGGAGGACAGCGGCTGGCCGCGGGAGATGACGCCGGACGAGAACCGTGCAGACCTGCAGCGCCATGCCGACGACTTCCGCAACCGGAAGGGGTTCACATACACCGTGCTCGATCCAGCGAGCCGCGACGTGATCGGCTGCGTCTACATCTACCCGCTGCCCGACAGCGACTACGACGCCCGGGCGCTCTCCTGGGTACGGGCGAGCCACGCGCAACTGGACACCCCGCTCTGGCGGGCCGTGAGTGAGTGGCTCGCATCCGACTGGCCGTTCGCCAACGTCGAGTACGCGGCGCGCGCCTGGACGTGAACGTCGGACAATTCGGCTAGTCAGCCCACCAGTCGCGCTGGCCATCGACGTCGTCGCGCGGATCCTCACCGAGGTTGGGCGCGCCGGTGACGAGGAGCTCGAGGCCCTCTGGCCCGGCCTCGTAGCCTCGCCACGTGCCGGGCGGGACGCGCACTGCATCCCATTCCTTGAGCTCGACGATCTCGTCGTCGACTTTCATCCGCCCGCTCCCGCGCACCACCACGTACACCTCCTCCTGCTTCGTGTGCGTGTGGCCGTACGGAAAGCGATAGCCGGGCGGGACGCGCTGGTAGCTGAGGGCGGATTGCTCCAGCTCGAGCGCCTTGGTCGCCGCGCGGAACTCCAAATCCGGCGCGCCGTCGAACCTGGGGCCGATGTCCTCCAGATCCTCCTTGATGTTCCTGAGCGTGAACGGCACGGCTATGGCGTCATTCCGGAACGCTGGCGCAGCGGAGCGTCGAACAGTTTCCAACGCCCCTCTGTGATGACTTCGACGTTGCCGTCGACCACCTTGATCGCGGTCTGGTCGTCGATCGCGTACGCCGGCACCGAGAGCCCGGCGGCCCATGCTTCGATCTCGGCCACAGGGCTAGCCGGAAGGCCATCCTCGCGATCGAGGTGCGGAAACACCGAGAAATCAACGAGCCCCAGCGCTTTGTCGCTGCCGGTGAGCGGTTCACTCTCGTCGTAGGTTTCTCCTCCGAAGTCGGGAGTCGCCACCATTGCTCCGCCGCTCGTGCCGACATAGACCATCTCGGGCCGCAGCGACGGCAGGAGGTCGGCCAGTCCCGATTGCCGCATCCAGTAGCAGAGGTACAAGGGACTGCCACCCCAAACCAGCAGGGCGTCGGTCTCCTGGACGGCAGGGATCCAATTCTCGGGTTTGACGCTGGGCAGGGCGGTGAGCTCCAGCACTCCCAACGACTTCCAACCCAATCCGCACATCGGATTGAAGGTCGTTCCGCTGATGAACTGGTAGACGTGCGAAGGCCCTCCGGGGAAGGGCTGCACGCCGGTCGGGATGCAGAGGGCGTTGGACTCGGCAATCGGCTTGCCGAGGAGTTCGACCAGCGCGCCGTGAATGCTCGGGTTGCTGATGCCAGAGGAACAGAGAAGAAACTTCACGACGCCTCCCGTGTCTACTGCAGGTGGGACCTTTCCATGAAGAGACCTGTAGACGACCGAAGACTCATCGGCTTTGGCCGGATTCATCCCCACGGGACGGCGGCGGAGGCGGCTGTTCCCTCACTGTTGCGAGGATCCGAAGGGAACCTCACTACCCACCACCCACTGCCCGCGTGGGCCGGCTAACGAGGAAAGTCGCTCAGCTTGAAGCCGCATTCTCGAGGTACCGAGCGATCGGCCACGCGCCGTCGCTCGTGTTGGAGATCACCGTGAGCGTCACGCGTGCGCGCGGATCGTGCACGGACCGGAACGAGACACCCGCGTCGTACCCCTCCAGGAGGACGGCGTCGGTCGATGCGTGGAGCCAGAAGCCCAGCCCGTAGCGCTTCGAGTGTTTCGGCGCGTCGCTGCGCGGCCGAACCATCTCGGAAACCCAGTCCGTGGAAACGATCCGACCGGCGAGGAACGCCCGCCAGAACGAGCTCATGTCCGCGGCCGTGGAGTAGATCCCGCCGTCGCCGCTCCCCCGCACGGGCAGATGGAGGACGTTGCTCCTCCACGCGCCGTCGACCTCGACGTAGCCGAGGGCGGTCCGGGCGGGGAGCTCGTCGGAGCGCAGGAACGCCGTGTCGGTCAATCCGGCGCGCCGGCACACGCGCTGCTCGACCAGTTCGTGGAAGGGCATGCCGCTCGCGCGTTCGGCAATCAGCGCCAGCACGACGTAGCCGGCGTTGCAGTACTCGAAGCGTTCTCCGGGCGCGAACTTGCTCGCGTGGCCGTCGAGCACCGCGAGGTAGTCCTCGGTGGTCGCGAGCTCGTGCACCGGTACCGGCATCAGGTACTCCTCGACCTCGAATCCGGCTTCCTCGTCGAGGTAGTCGCCGATGCCCGACCGGTGCGACAGGAGGTGCTCGAGCGTCACGCCGTCGTCGATCAGCGGCAGATCGCTGCCGAGGACGGAGCGGGCGGGCGTCGATAGCTCGAGCACGCCTTCCTCGATCAGGCTCACGAGGGCGAGCGCTGTGAAGCCTTTCGCGCCGCTCGCGAGTCCGAAGCGCGTCTCAACTGTGTTCGGGATCTCGAAGCCGCGATGCGCAAAGCCGTAGGCCCTCGCGAGCTCGATCCGGTCGCTGCGGTCGACCCGAACGACACCCGAGAACCCTGTCCTGGACGCAAGGGCGTCGAGTTCGCCTCCGAGATCAGACATGCGGCAGACGCTAGCCGGTGCGCGCCTCCGGCCGCCGTGACTCCCCCGGCTCTGTGCCGGTCGACGCTGTTCGCTCAGAGTTCCCTCAACAGATGACGCTCGCACTGACGGCGCTCATTCCCAGCTGCTCACGCCGCTTGAGGTTTTCGGGTCGCGGCGCCCGACGGCGTCGTGCCTCCAGAACGCATCTGCGTACACCAGCGTGCCCGTCATCCAGGACTCATAGGTCGGGAGTCGGAGCACTTGGAACGCTGCGTCCGGGATTCGCAACGACGGCTTCCTGAATCCATGGGCTGCGCCTGGCTCGAACCCGAAGCGCGAGTAATACCCCGGTGCCCCTTCCAAGAAGACGAGCGGGACATCGCGTTCGCTCAGCAGCTCGATGCCGCGGCGGATCAGCGCCGTTCCGACCCCCTGGTTCTGAAGCGCCGGCACGACCCCGATCGGGCTCAACACCTGCACCGGCAGCAAGCGCTTCGGCGCGTCGAGCAGGCTCGGGCTGAACATCACGTGTCCGACAATCTGGTCTCGTTCTGCCGCGACGAGGGAAAGCCCTTCGCCTCGCGTTACAGCGTCGCGCAGCTCGTCGACGAGGTCTCCAACAACCGGGACGTGATCTGCTCCGAAAGCCGCGACATGCAAGGCCCGCACGGCCGATCGATCTCCGATCGCTTCAGGGCGCACCTCCACTCGCGCGAGCCTAGTCGCAGGAAGGGGGCGGCGCGGTCGTGCTCTGGTGACATTCCCGCACGCTGGCGCAGGTCTCAGTCCTAGGGCGTGAGCAGTTTCCAGTGCCCCTCGGAGATGACCTCGACGGCACCGTCGACCACTTTCAAGGCGGTCTCGTCGTCGATCGCGTACGCGGGGCCTGACAAGCCGGCCGCCCATTCCTCTGCGGTGGCCATCGTGTTCCACGGCAGGTCAGGGTTGTCAAGGTGCGGGAAGATCGAGAAGTCGACGATCCCCAGGGTGCGGTCGTCTGTCGCGGACGGCCACATCACGAAGTCGTCACCGATCCGGGGGGTCATCACCATGCTTCCGGCGCTCACCCCAACCCAGACCATCTCGGGCAGCGTCGCCAGGAGGTCCGCCAGTCCGCTCTCCCGCATCCAGTGGCACAGGTACGTCGCATCGCCGCCCTCGACGAGCAGGACGTCCGTCTCTCGGACCAGCGGGACCCAGCGTTCCGCATCGAGGCTCGGCAGGGCGGTGAGCTCCAGCACTCCCATCGACTTCCAGCCCAGTCCGACCGTGGGAGTGCCAGTCTCCTGCCCGCTGATGCACCGCCACGCCTGGTGAGGACCGGCCATGGGATGTCCGTACAACGCCGTCGGAATGCAGAGGGCGTCGCACTCGGCGGTCGGCTTGCCCAGCAGCTCGACCAGTGCGTCTTGGATGCTCGGGTTCTTGATGCCGGCGGACGTAAGAAGAAGCTTCAAGTTGCCTCCTGAAGTCGTTGGTGTAGGCGAGAACGTTCTCGGCGCTTACGGATCCGTACGGGGTGGAGAGCCAGGGCTATTCCTGCTTGAACCGGTGGCGCGTCTGGCCGAAGGTGCCCTTGGCGAACGCGAATACCTTGGTCGGCTTGACCGAGAACACGAGGACCGCGTCGGCGTTTGCCTCGTGCCGGAAGCCGCCCTCGTGCACCTCGTAGTGCCAGCGGCCGTCCCACTTCGTCTCCCACGCCTCTGCGAGCCGTTTGAGGACGCTCTCGTCGACCACTCGGAGCGCCTCGCCCTCGACCACGACGTCGAGCCCTCGCTCCCACTCGTTGCAACCGGTCATCAGGATCACGTTCTGGTTGGTTCTCAGGTTCACGGCCTTCTGCTCGCCGACGCCGGTCGCGAAATAGATCGCGTCATCGAGCCAGACAGCGACGAGTGGCGTGACATGCGGTCGACCGTCCGCTCGGACGGTCGCGATCCAGAACAACTCGGCGTCTTCGAGCGTCCGGCGAGTCTGATCCCAGTCGGCCGCGGCCGCGGCCGGGTCGCTGAAGCGCGGGTCGAGCTCAGTCACTGGCTGCGTCATTGAGGGCTCCTGTCGATCCGGGGTGTCAGCGGACCCGCGCTTACGGATCCGTACGCAGTAGAGACCGGTAGCGCACCGAAAATTCATCGGCGCCTTCGCGATCCGCGACAATGACCGCTTGGCGCTCCAACGGATGGACAACGTGGGCATCGTGGTGGAGTCGCTTGATGCCGCGATCTCGTTCTTCGCCGAGCTCGGCCTCGAACTCGAGGGGCGGGCGATGATCGAAGGAGACTGGTCAGGGCGCGTCACCGGACTGCGCGACCAGCGCGTCGAGGTCGCCACGATGCGTATGCCGGACGGCCACGGCGGGATCGAACTCTCGCGCTTTCTCACGCCGCCTGCGGTCGCCGATCACCGGAACGCGCCGGTGAACGCTCTCGGCTACCTCCGCGTCATGTTCGCGGTGGACGACCTCGACGATACGCTCGCCCGGCTCCGCGAGCACGGCGCTCAACTCGTCGACGAAGTGGTCCAGTACAAAGACGTGTATCGGCTCTGCTACCTCCGAGGCCCCGAGGGCATACTCATCGGGTTGGCCGAGCAAATCGGCTGACGCCAAGCGCGCGCCCGGGCGTCATTCCGGAACACTCGCGCAGGAAATCACCCGCACCTGACGATGTACCTAGACGCGCAGGGGCCCATCAAGCACGTTTCTGTTCCCTCAGGGTTCCCTCGTGCCGCCCGTAAATGCCAGCGCCCCTCAGTGCGACCTCGAGTCCTTCTCGCTTCCTGCGGTGTTGACTAGACCAGGCTTCCGCGAACGGGGACGAGGCTTTCTTCTGCCATCGCGCTGTGTTCTTCGATCACTTGATCCAGGATGCGGCCGATCGCCGCGGCCGGTTGGGCGCCGACGAAGCGGGTGACGGGTTTGCCGTCGCGGAAGACGGCGACGGTGGGGATGCTCTGGATGCCGTACTGGGCTGCGAGCGCCTGTTCGGCGTCGACGTCGATCTTCGCGAGCTCGAGCTTGCCCTCGCGCTTGGCGGCCTCGGCTTCGATCACAGGGCCGAGTGCGCGGCAGGGCCCGCACCAGACGGCCCAGAAGTCGACGACGACCGGCAGCTCGTGCGAGCGCTGGATGACGTCGTGCTGGAAGGTGGCTGTGGTGACGTCCATGTTCGTGTTCTCCTTCTTCATTTGACGGTGGTGCCGCCGATCACGGCGGCGAGGGTCGAGAGCTGCGACTGAAGCGAGCCGCAGATCTGCTCGCAGAGGGCGAAGACGCCGTCGTCCGCAATGCGGTAGTAGACGCGCGTCCCTTCCTTGCGGCGCGCGACCATGGCGGCGTCGGAGAGCACCGCGAGGTGCTTGGAGACGTTCTGCTGGCTGGCACCGAGTTGCTCGGCAAGGGCGTTGACACTGAGCTCGCCGTCGCGGAGTAGGTCGAGTAGACGGACGCGCAGCGGATCGCTGAGCGCGTGGAAGCGGCGCGCGATCAACTCGGCCAGGTCCTCTGGGAGCGGGTGGGGGATCGTCATGTGCTATACACTAGCAAACAGTTTAGTTGTATAGATGTGGAACGAGAAGAGGAGTCCTGTGCCTGTCGCTGAGGTTCGTCCTGCTCCGTCGGTGCCGGCGGTCGAGCGCTCCGAGACGGTTGGGCCGATCGGTCGGCTCGGCCGCTGGTCCGCCGACCACGTTCGGATCGTCTCGATCGTTTGGACGGTAGTCGCGGTCGCTCTCGCCGTGTTTGCCCCAAAGGTCGAGACGGCGCTCTCCGGCGCCGGCTGGCAGGCGAACGGGTCGCAGTCGGTGCAGGCCCGTCAGCTGATCCAGCGCAACTTCGGTGGCCTCTCCAGCTCGGCGCCGATCGTCGTCGTCCACTCGTCGACGCTCACGACGAGCTCGCCGGCGTTTCGTGCGACGGTCGCGAAGGCGGAGGCGATCCTCCGCTCCGACTCGCACATCTCGACCGTCGTTCCGCCGCGGCCCGGCGTCTCGATCTCAGGCGACGGCCATACGGCGCTCGTCGTCGCGGGTGCGAAGAGCGATCCGACGGCGATGGTCGCCGCCGCCGACAAGCTGAAGGGCAAGCTGCACGGGCTCGCGACCCCGGAGGTCTCGGTCAGCTTGACCGGTGCCTCGGGGATGTGGTCGGACTTCAACGCCGCCAATCGCACGGCGATGATGAAGTCGGAGCTCTACTCCTGGCCGGTGACGCTGGCGATCCTCGTGCTCGCCTTCGGGTCGCTCGTCGCCGCCGGGCTGCCGCTGCTCTTGACGATGCTCGGCCTGCTCGCCTCCGCGGGCCTGCTGGCACTGCTCACGCACGGCTTCGAGATCTCCATCTGGGCGATGAACTTCGCGCTCATGTTCGCGCTCGCACTCGGGATCGACTACGCGCTCTTCGTCGTGCACCGCTTCCGCGGCGCCTACTTCGGCTCCCACCAGACCGTGCGCGACGCGGTTGCGATCACGATGGACACCGCCGGCAAGGCCGTGCTCTTCTCCGGGCTGACAGTCTTCGTCTCGCTCTCGGCAGTGATGCTCGTGCCGAGCCCGGCCTTCCGCTCGATGGCCCTCGGGATCATGCTCAGCGTCGCGTTCGTCCTCGCCGCGACGCTCACGCTCCTGCCCGCTGTGCTGGCGAAGCTCGGCCCGAAGGTCGACTCCGTCGCGCTGCGTTGGGTGCACTCCGGCGAGCACCGCTCTGCGCGCTTTGCCCGCTGGGGTGAGCGGCTCTGGAAACACCCGCACATCTACGGCCCAGCCGCAACGCTGATCCTCGTCCTGCTCGCACTGCCCGTTTTCGGCTTGAAGACCGGGATGCCGTCGATCAAGGTCGTGCCCAAGACGGACGGCTCGCGGATGGGCTACACCCAAGTGCAGCAAGCGTTCGGGCTCGGCGCACCGGGCGTGCTGCAGATCGTCGCCCCACGGGCCGAAGCCGCCCAGGTCGCCGCGATCGCACGCCGCGCCCGCGGCATCGCGCAGGTCTCGAGACCGCAGCCCGGCGAGAGCGGGCTCGCGCTCGTCCAGGCAACCCCGACCACCGACCCGTCGAGCAGCGCCACCGGCCAGACAATCGACCGACTGCGTTCGGTGCTCCCGACCGGCGCGCTCGTCGGCGGAGCCGCCGCCGAGAATCACGATCTGGAGCGTGCGCTGTCGGCGAAGACGCCGCTTGTGATCGGCGTCGTGCTCGCGCTGGGGTTCCTGCTCCTGCTCGTCGCGTTGCAGGCGCCGCTGATCGCCGCCCTCGGCGTGCTCACGAACCTGCTGGCGGTCGGCGCGGCGTTCGGCATCGGTCGCCTGATCTTCCAGAACGGCCACGGCGCCGGGTTGCTCGGCTTCGAGTCGCAGGGGTTCATGGACGCGTGGGCGCCGGTCTTCTTCTTCGCGATGATCTTCGCGATCTCGATGGACTACACCGTGTTTCTGCTCTCTTCGGCCAAGGAGCATTGGGACCGCTCGCACGACCCGCGCGAGGCAGCCGTCGGTGGTCTCGCCCATTCGGGGCGCGTGATCTTCGCCGCCGCCGCGGTGATGGTCGCCGTCTTCTTCACCTTCGCCCTCTCCGGGCCGCTGCCCCCGAAGGAGATGGGCGTCATCCTCGGCCTCGCGGTTCTCCTCGACGCCGCTCTCGTCCGGCTGGTCCTGATCCCGACCCTGCTGCGCGTCTTTGGCCGTTCGGCCTGGGCTCTCCCGCGCTGGCTCGACCGGCTGCTCCCGGATGTCCGCTTCGGCCACGCCTGATGTACGAGCTCTGGCAGACCGAGTGGTGTCCGGCATCGCGGCGTGTCCGGCAGCGGCTGACCGAGCTCGAGATCGACTACATCACCCGGCAAGTGCCGGTCGACAAGAGCGAACGCGCCCTGCTGCGCGAGCGCACGGGCATCGACACGATCCCTGTCCTGATCGCGACTGACGGCGAGACCCTCATCGGCGAGGAGCTGATCCTCGCTCATCTCGACAACCACGAACCCGTCCCCGCGGAAGCGCGTGCCCACCGGCTGAAGGCCGACAAGGCACGCCGCCGCTACCTGGAGGAGGAATGCGAATGTCCACCGCAACCGGCTACACGCTGACCACTACGACCATCGCCCCAGTCGCCGAGGCGGTCGAGCGCGTGCGCGCCGAACTGAAGGAGGAAGGCTTCGGCGTCCTCTGCGAGATCGACGTGCAGGCGACGCTCCGTGAGAAGCTCGGCGTCGAGCAAGAGCCGTACACGATCCTCGGTGCCTGCAATCCGCCGCTCGCCCATCAGGCGCTCGGCGTGGAACCGGAGCTCGGCACGCTCCTGCCCTGCAACGTCGTCGTCTACGAGCGGAACGGCGAGACGCACATCTCGGCGATCGACGCCGAGCGGATGCTCTCCATCGTCGACAACGACGAGCTTCTCCCCGTCGCGGCAAAGGTGCGGGCGAAGCTCGCCGCGGTCGTCGAGCGAGCAGCCAACAGCGGCTAGCTCCGCAGCGGAGAAATCGATTGAGGACAAGTGACCTGGCGTGGACGCGCGAGGCCGGTTGGTGTTCCCTCAATGTTCCCTTCGGGACGATGGTCTGCCCGCTCGGACGAGCGACCGGATCAGCGCGGGACTTCTAAAGGCTCCCACGCTCTCAGCCACCACTGCTGCAGCAGAGCCTCGCGCTGGAACGGGTCGTCGGCCACCAGTTGCCCGGCTGCACCCTCGTCCGGAGCGTCGAAGATGATCAGTCCGCCGGAGTGGTCGCTGAACGGCCGCCGCGCTCGGTCGAACCGGTCTTGCTCCAGTACTGGGCATGGTGGGGCGCCACCTCGCGCACGCGCGCCGGCTCGTCCTTCATGAATAGACGTAGCCCAGGTCATCGCCGCTTCGTCTACGCTCGCCCGCGTCAAGACGCGGAGACGGCAGCGGTGGCCGTCGGCCCGTAGTCGCTGCGCCGGTAGAGCATGAGGGCGACCATCGCCACGATCGTGGCGAGGCAGTAGACGCCGCATATCGGTCCGCTGATGACGTCGAGGAGACGCAGGCAGATGAGCGGGACTGCGGGAATGACCATCGCCACTGCCATCTCCGAGGAGCTTCTCCAGCCGTGTCGACGGTGGCGCATCCAGGCGACCATCGCCCCCGTCATCCCGAACGCCTGCAAGACGACAAATAGCACCGCGTGCTCGCGCATCGCCTCAGCAGCCGTCATTCCGACGGCAGTGAGGAAGATCGCGGCGCTGACCATCATCCCGACCATCATCGCCAGCCCCATCTCGAGGAGATGGCGGAGGAATCCGTGACCATCGTGAGGCGACTCTCTTGGCTGGACGGCACTGGCTGCGTGCATCTCGCCTCCTTCGAGAATCCCCAACGCTCCCACCCCGCGTACGAGAATCCATCAGGGCGTCGCCGTACCGCGATCCGTAGAAAGCCGCGCATGTGATTGCCCGCCACGGCCGACCGTACTGCGGCCACCTGGCGTGGGCGCGCGTCGGCCAGGCCCGCGGGGCGGCGATAGCGGTCAAGATGAAGGCGTTTTCGACGATTCTGGCGTGCTCGACATCTGCGGCGCTCAACCTCGGATCTGCGCGGGAACCGCTCCTACGACCCCGCCTCGGCTGCTGCCGACCGCAATAGGCTGCTGGTATGGACGACAGGGCACTTCGTCGCGGCAACGCATCGCTTGCTGTGCTCCACGCAGCTCAGGCGGCGGTGATCCTCGCGCTCTCGACCGATTTCTCCCTTCCGGTGACGGGCGCCTTCATGGAGGGCCAACCGGGGAGCGCGCCGCCGAAGCAGGATCTGCTCTTCGATCTTCGCATCGGCCCGCTCGTCGGCGCATTCCTCCTGCTCGCGGCGCTCGACCACGCCCTCGTCGCGCTGCCGCCGTTCCGCGCGCGCTACGAGCGGTGCCTCGCTGCGGGTGTCAACCCCTACCGCTGGCTCGAGTACTCACTGTCAGCCTCGCTGATGGTCGTACTGATCGCGATGCTGACGGGGATCGCGGACTACGTCGCGCTGCTCGCCCTCTTTGCCGCGAACGCGGCGATGATCTTTCTCGGTTGGCTGATGGAGCTGCTCAACCCACCGGATCGGGTCCGAACGCGCTGGTTGCCGTTCGTGCTCGGCTGCGTCGTCGGCGCCGTCCCGTGGGTCGCGATCGCTGTGCAAATCGGCGTCTCGGCGGGACGCGGACACGCGCCGCCGAGCTTCGTCTACGCGATCTTCATCTCGCTCTTCGTCCTCTTCAACAGCTTCGCCGTCAACCAGGCCCTGCAGTACGCGCGGGTAGGGCGCTGGCGCGATTACCGTTACGGCGAGCGCTGGTACCTCTGGTTGAGCCTCGTCGCGAAGAGCCTCCTCGCCTGGCAGGTCTTCGCGAACGTGCTTGTCCTCTGAGCGAACCGGCGCACTTCAACGAGTACTTCGAGTGTGAAGCCCTCTTCCGGACTCGAACCGGAGACCCCCTCCTTACCATCGAGCAACGAGGAGGGAACCGCGGGCACGGCCGGGAAGCCGCGGGCACGAAAGCCGCGGAAGGAGCAGGAATCGCCGGAAGGCGAGTGACCGCGCGTGGCCGCGGTTGCCTGGGCTGGTGTTCCCTCGGTGTTCCCTCGACTGATGGTGTTCGGGGCGGGCTGTGATGCTTTGACCTCCGCGTCTGGACCGGTCACAGGAGGACACCAGAGAACGGGACGGCTTGATTCGCCGGCTCATTCTTTAGACGAGCGTTTCGATCGGACGGCATGGGGCTCCCTGGTTCAAGGATCTGTCCGCTCCGCTGCAACGCGAGCTCGTGGCTGCGACCACTCGTGCACCGAACTCAGGTCTGGAGAACGGAGGCCGCCGTCTGCCGAGAGATTCTCGGATCGGCATGGCGATGAGTTTCCAGCCGTCCTCTTCACGGCGATAGACAGAGGTGAGGTGCAGCGCGGTGCTTCCTCCTTTCTGTGCCGCGCGCCAGTGCCAACGCTCGCCTTCGACCCGCACTCGAGAGGCCCCGCGACGCGGGCCTCTCGAGTGCGCAGCGAGGTACTGGTGTTCACGACGGAAGGCGCGTCGCCACCTCGGTGGCGTGCAGGGTCGCGATGACGCTGCCGTCGGGAGCGAGGAACTCGACCACGTCCGTCGATTCCCACTGGTCGAGGGACGCTGAGAGCGTCAGCTCACGCCGCACTCGCAACGTGCCGACGAAGTTGCCCGCCAGGTCGTAGCGGAACGCGACGAAGGTGCTCGAGTAGCGGAGGTTGCCGGTCCGAGCCCATTCCCCATGCGCGAGGCTGCGTGTCGTCGGCATCGCCTGCGAGCTGGAGACGAGCAGCCGGCCGCCGCGGATGAATGTGTTCAGTGCGCGGAACGTCGCCTCTGCGCCCGGCGGCGGGTTCTGGAGAGTGACAGTGCTCATCCAGGTTCCCTCGAGTTGTCGCGTCTGACCGTTCTGCTTCGGGTCTTTCGTGGCGACGCCGGCGGCGCCTCCGGCCACGCCGGCGATGAGGGCGCCGACCGCGAGCGCCGTCGCGGCGACGACGATCTTCCTGTTCATGGTGACTCCGTTTCCGAGTCCGCAAGGACTCTGCTCGGCGAGATCCGCTCGAACGGGATCCCGCTCTTTGTGTACGCGTCTCGCACCAGGTGCTCCGATGCCGCCTCGACGAGGCTGAGGAGCGACTCGTCGCCGGGAACGACGACCGAGCGCACGAGGCGCAGCGGTCGCCCCTGGCGCCGCAGCTCGCCGACGGCGCGCGAGGCCCGACTCGCGAACTGCTCGAGCTCGTCGACGCCGAGGCCGGGGAGGTAGTGCTCGACGAGGTACGTCTGCCGGAGCGGTGCGGGAGCGCGAGGTGCCATGGCCGCGACACTAAGGACGCCCAGACCGCGAGAAATCGGGCGTTTCCCTACTTTTCGGGAGGGGCTCCCTCTCCGGCTCTGGTCATCCGCGCGCCGAGCTCAGCACGCGAGCGGATGCCCAGCTTCCGGTACACGCGCCCGAGATTCGCTTCGACCGTCTTCGGGCTCAGGAACGCGGCGGCGGCGATCTCGCGGTTCGTGAGACCGTTCGCCGCGAGCTCGCCGACACGGCGCTCGGACTCGGTTAGCTCGTGCGGGCTGCGGTGGCGGAGGCCGACGCGGGCCAGCTCTTGCCGTGCGCGGGCGGCCCAGGCCGGCGCCCCGAGCCGCTCGAAGACCTCCAGCGCCTCGCGCAGCGTCTCCGCGGCAGCGCGCTTCTGCCTCGTACGCCGGAGGAGCCGGCCTCTCACGAGCTGACTCCAGGCGAGCTCGAACGGGAGCCGGTGCGCGACATCCAGCTCGAGCTCGTCCAGCGCGGCCAGTGCAGCCGCGAGGTCGCCGTCGGCGGCGAGCACGTCGGCGCGCGCGCGGGGAAGGGCAACGGCGGTCCACGGCCGCGGCAGTGTTCGGTGTCGCCACTCGAGCCGGGCAAGGACGTCGTGCGCTCGATCGATCTGGCCGAGGGCGCACAGCGCCTCGACGTGGAACCGCTCGCTGCGGTCGAGCGGCGCCTCCACGATGCCCCTCGTCTCGACGATCTCCCACATGCGCGTAACCGCCTCGTCGGCCGCCTCGTGGCGCTCGTCGGCGAACTCGACGAAGGCGAGTGCCGAGAGCGACATCGCCTGCCACCAGGTCTGGCCCTCACGCTCGAACTTCTCGATCAGCGCCAGCACGGTCGGGCGGGCCCGATCCGTCCGCCCCCGATGCGCGTCGACGAGGGAGCGGAAGGCGAAGCGCATCGCGGTTGCCCCACGCGCATCGGCGAGCGTCGCCATCTCGCAGCTCTCCTCGGCATCTCGCTCGGCGAGATCCCAGCGCCCGGCGTACAGCTCGACCATTGCGAGATGGGCGAGCCGGTCGAGCCGCGTGCTTTCCCAGCCCCGTTCGCGTGCGACCGCGTCGTCCTCGGCGTAGCGCGCCCGGGCGTCCTCGAACGCGTCAGTGAAGTGGAACCAGACCAAGGGGATGGGGTGTTGCTCGGCCGGCTGTCCGCGGCGCTCCAGCTCGAGCGCGCGCCGCAGGAGCGCGGCGTCCGCTCCTCGTCCAAGCATCGCCGCCGCGAAAAAGCGGTCGATCAGCGCACCAGCGACGAGCCCCGGCGCGGCCTCCTCGCTCAGCAACCCGGCGGCGGCAGCGGCGTCTGCCTCGGCACGGCGCGGGTCCTCGAGGACGCCGAACCGTGCCAGCATCGCGGTCAACCGTCCGCGTAGCTCGGGCTCGAGCTGCGGCGCGGCGAGGGCTTCCTCAAGCCGCTCGAGGGCGCCGATCGCGTCACCATCGAGCTGGTCGAGGAGTGCAGCGAGCGACAGCGCGGCTGCTCGCGAGGGTGCGTCGTCGGCGAGCGCGATCGCCTGCTCGGCGAGCACCCGCGCGCCGCCGTGATCGCCGACCGCGACGAGGGCGGTTGCTTGGGCGAGCGTCCGGCGCCCAAGCTGCACCGGACGGCCTTCGGGTGTCAGCCGGCGTGCGTGCTCCAAGAGCTCCGCCGCCGCATCCTGTGCGCCCCTGGCCGCGGCTTCGACTCCGACTTCCTCCAACTCGCCAGCGATCACGTCGTCCGCGTCGGTGGCGCTGCGCGCGAGATGGCGGGCGCGTTCTTCACGGTCGTCGACGACGTCGGCGAGGCGCCGGTGGAGCGTCCGGCGGCGACTGGCCGTCAGCGACGCGTAGACGGCCGACGCGACGAGCGGGTGCGAGAAACGGATGCGTCCCCGAGCCGATGCGATCACGTTCGCCTCCTCTGCCTCGGCAAGGCCAGCATGCGCGTCGACTTCCGGCTCCAGTGCGTCGACGAGCGTTGCGGCAGTGGGGCGCGAGGCGGCGGCCGCCGCAGCAAGCACGTGCCGAGCGGTCGGCGAGAGCCGATCCAGACGCGACGCGACGAGGGCCTGCAGGCTACGCGGCAGCGGCATCGGATCGGCCAGCGCACGATCGTCCCCTTCCGCCGCCAGCGCCCGAGCCAGCTCGAGCGCGAAGAAGGGATTGCCGCCCGAGGCTGCCGCGATCATGGAGAGGGTCGGGCGTGCCGGGGCGTGGCCGAGGTGGAGCGCGAGCAGATGGTGAAGCCCGGCGAGCGAGAGCGGGCCGACGTCCACCTGTTCGAGTCGCCCCTGTCGAAAGCCGTGCTCGAGCTCCTTCACCAGAGCCTCGTCGCTGCCCGACCGCCGGGCGAGGAGGATGCCGATACCGGCTGGTGCACGGCGGAGCGCAAAGGTCAGCGCTCGTTCCGACGCCGGGTCCAGCCACTGGACGTCGTCGATCGCGACGAGCACGCGCTCCTGCGCGACGAGAGCGGTGAGGACGCCGAGAACCGCCGTCGCCGTCGTGCGGGCGTCGATCGTGTCGTCCGCGTCCGCCTGCAGGACCGCGGCGGCGAGGGCGGTCTCCTGCGGAGGCGGAAGAAGGCCGCGCGTCTTGCCGAACGCGTCGCCGACGAGGTCGGTAAGCGCGGCGTACGAGAGCAGTGCCTCGCTCTCCGCCGGCTGCGCCTGCAAGACGCGGAATTCCCGCTGCTCGGCGATCCGGACGCCCTCGAGCCAGAGCGTGGTCTTCCCGATACCCGCCTCGCCCTCGATCACGAGGGCGGCGGGCGCCGTCGACAGTCGATCCAGAAGACGCTCGAGCGCGGCAAGTTCGGCGTCCCGACCAATGACCCCGAACCGCACGTTCGGATCTGCCACGCACCAGTCATATCGCGTTGGGACGCCGGCAGACAAGCAGCGCGTCGTCCTTTGGTGCAGTCAACTCGCGCGCCGCCGTAAGTGGCTGTGACCGCGAATCCCCGGCGACGGGGACGGGCCCCCGGACTTTGTCGCCCCCGCGCGGACCGAACTGTCCCCAAGATCCGTCAGCAGATCGCCAAAGCCACGCGCGAGAAGTCGCCAGCGCCTTGTTCAAGCCGTTCTTCGGCCTGCCACCTGCGCGAAGAACCTCAAAGCACTTCCGGCTACGGGAGGTGCTCTCTCATATCAGTTCGGGCAACAAAAATACCCGCTTTGCGGGGGATTTTAGAGCCCTCTTCCGGACTCGAACCGGAGACCCCCTCCTTACCATGAACGTGAGGAGGGGGTCGATTCATGCGGGTTTTCGCGTAACGGTGCCGCCTTCGGGCTTTCGGCCGTAGGCGCAGGTCGCCGCGTCTTGCATGCCCGTGCGACCTTGGTGCGACCTCGGCGGCCCCGTGCTTGTCGAGGTCGTCCGGTCAGGCCCTCCCAGGGTTGAGGAGCGTGCGACGGAAGGATCCGAGCACGCGGTGAGCGTACTCGCGGGGGCCGCCGTGCTGGAGCGCGTCCGGGCGCGAGGGATCGAAGCGGCTCATGAGCTCGGCGCGCCCGCCGAACGCGCCGAAGGCGAGCCCCCCGCCGACGAACTTCGCGAGCGTCGTGAGGTCGGGGTCGATTCCGAGCACCTCCTGCATCCCGCCGGGAGCAAGGCCTGCCGTCATGACCTCGTCGAAGACGAGCAACACGCCGTGCGTCGCGGTCGCCTCGCGCAGCGCCAGCAGAAACGCAGGATTGCCAGGGATGACGCCGGCCGCTCCCTGAACTGGCTCGACGATGACGGCCGCGAGATCGTGTGCCCTTTCTGCGATCAGCCCCGCGCCCTCGGCGTCGTTGTACTCGCCGACGATCCACTCGAACGGCCTCGACCGACCGTGGCCAGCTCGAGGCTCTCGCGGAGGCCTGGCGTGAGCTCGAGACCTGACCGGCTGGCCGCCGCTTCGCGCAGGTCTAGAGGTCGACCGCCGCCATCCCGGCTTCGTCGTAGCGCTCGCCGGTGGGCTCAGGAAGTTCCGCATCGATGCGCGCCAGTTCGTCCTCCGTGAGCTCGACGTCGACCGCGCCCGCGTTCTGCTCGAGGTATGTGCGGCGCTTCGTGCCTGGGATCGGGACCAGGTCGTCGCCTCGTGCCAGCACCCACGCGAGTGCGAGCTGCGCCGGCGTGATGCCTTTCTCGTCCGCGATCTCCCGGACCTTTTCGGCAAGTGCGAGATTCGCCTTGAGGTTCTCCCCGGTGAAGCGGGGGCCGCGACGGCGGAAGTCGTCCTCGTCGAGCTCGGCGGGTGACGTGAACCGGCCGGCGAGAAACCCGCGTCCGAGCGGCGAGTAGGGCACGAATCCGATCCCGAGCTCGCGGCAGGTCGGCAGGATCTCGGCCTCGGGGTCACGGCTCCACAGCGAGTACTCCGTTTGCACTGCGGTGATCGGGTGCACGGCGTTCGCCCGGCGGATCGTCTCAGGCGCCGCTTCGCTCAGGCCGATGTGGCGGACTTTGCCCGCCTCGACGAGCTCCGCCATCGCTCCGACGGTCTCCTCGATCGGCACCTTCGGATCGACCCGATGCTGGAAGTAGAGGTCGATGTAGTCCGTCCCGAGCCGCGCGAGCGACCCCTCGATCGACCTGCGCACGTGCGCGGCGGAACCGTCCCGCGGGCCGATGCTGCTCATGTCTCCGGGAACGGCCGCGTCCATCCGGCTGCTGAACTTCGTCGCGATCACGTACTCGTCGCGGTAGCCTTTGATGGCGCGGCCGACCAGGATCTCGTTCGTGAGCGGACCATAGGCCTGCGCCGTGTCGAGGAAGTCGATGCCGAGCTCGCGGGCGCGCTGAATCGTCCTGACGCCCTCGTCATCGTCGGTAGATCCGTAGAAGGCGGACATCCCCATGCAGCCGAGGCCGATGGCGGAAACTCCCAGATCTCGAAGCTTGCGCTGCTTCATGTTCGTCCCTTGCCTTTCCTCGTAGACGTTGAAGTTCCGGGGAGCTGCGTGAGCCCGCGGAGGACAAGGGCACGGACTCCCTCATACGCGGCGTCGATCTGGGGGTCGCTCCATTCGGCCGCGTGCGCCGGGTTATGGAAGCGGCTCGTCGCGTCGAACACGGCACGAGCCGCCGCTTTCGGGTAGTCGGCGACTAGGGCGCCGTGCGCGGCGCCGTTCGCGATGATCCGGTCGAGCTGGTCGATCAACGTCTCGACATGCGCTCTAACGACCTCGCGCGCATCGGCCGCCAGCTCGATGTAGGTGGCGAAGAGCTCCGGATCCTCGAGGGCCTTGCGCCGCTTCGTCTGGACGAGGCGGTCGAGCCAGCGCTCGAGCCGCTGGGGTGCCGTTCCCTTTCCGGCCGCGATCGCTTCCAGGGGTTCTGAGATGCTCTCGAGCCAGCGCTCGGTGACGGCGTCGCGAAGCGCGGCCTTGCTCGGAAAGTGGCGGTAGACGCTTCCGTGGCTGACGCCAAGGGCGCGGGCGACGTCGACGACGTTCGCCTTCGCAGGCCCGTAACGGCGGAGGACCTCCTCGGCCGCTTCGAGGATGCGCTCTCGCGTGAGTGTCTCCGTCGCCACGTCGCCGGACCCCTAGCCCCGCTCGCTGTCGAGGATCGCCATTTGCTCCGCGTGGTAGCGCTCGCCGGCTACCGCGTCGTGCGGGACGACGTTCTCGATCCGAGTCAGGTCGTCCTGTGTGAGATCGACCTCGACCGCGCCGAGCGACTCGGCGAGCCGCTCGCGGGTGCGCGCGCCGACGAGCGGGACGACGTCTTCGCCGCGGGAAAGGGCCCAGGCGATCGCGAGCTGAGCCACGGTTGCGTCCTTCTCGTCTGCGACCGCCCTCAGCGTCTCCACGAGCTCGAGATTGCGCGCGAGGTTCTCGCCCTGGAAGCGTGGAGCCGAGGCGCGGAAGTCGTGTGGCGTGAGCGACGCTTCCCGCTCCGTTGACCAGTGCCCGGAGAGGAGGCCGCGGGAGAGAACGCCGTAGGCGGTCACCCCGATCCCGAGGTCGCGGCAGGTGGGGAGGATCTCCTCCTCGATTCCGCGCGAGATCAGCGAGTACTCGATCTGCACGTCTGCGACGGGAAGCACGGCGTGCGCCCGGCGGATCGTCTCGGCACCGACCTCGGAGAGGCCGAGATGACGCACGTAGCCCGCCTCGACCATCTCCGCGATCGCGCCCACCGTCTCCTCGACCGGGACGTCGGGGAACACCCGCCCTGGCCGGTACACGTCGACGTAGTCGGTGCCGAGACGGCGCAGGGTGTAGGCGAGGAAGTTCTTGACCGCCGGCGGGCGCAGGTCGTTGCCGACGATCTGCCCATCGGGACCGCGCATGAGACCGAACTTGACGCTGATGACCGCCTGCTCGCGCTGCCGGCTACGGAGCGCTTCGCGAATCAGGACCTCGTTGTGCCCGGCGGCGTAGTAGTCGCCCGTGTCGAGCAGGGTGATGCCGGCGTCGAGCGCGGCCTGGATAGTCGCGATCGATTCCGCCTCGTCGGCGGGCCCGTAGAAGTCGGACATGCCCATGCAGCCGAGGCCGAGGGCCGAGACCGTGAGCCCGGCTGTTCCGAGCGAACGTGCGTTCATCGAGCCTCCTGAGGTCAGCGGAGAACGGAGCGTAGCTGTAGGCCTGACAGATTTCAATCTTTGTCAGACCGCAGTCCGCGCAGGACGAGCTCGACTGCCCGTTCGGGCCAATTGCGCGGAACGCGGCCGCCGGCCACGTAGCAAGCGTAGTACGAGCCAACGAGAGCGTTCATGTCTGAGCTCGCCGCGCGCCCGGGCAGTGTTCCCTCGTGGCGTATCGATGCTCTTCCTCGGCAGTGCGTTCGGCTACGCGTTCTTCCGGCGATCCTGTCGCTCGTGACTTGGACGGTCGCAACGGCCGTCACGAAACTCCGCGCTAGCGGCGCATTAGCTAGCTGACGTCTTCCACGGTCCCGACGATCGCCGTCGGGAAGGACGGCTTCATCGACTCGTTTCGGGAGGCGCTGCGACGAGCGCCTGGGCGTGCGGGCGTCACGGCACGAGGGAAAGGGGGCCCCGTGTCCTGCACCCTTCCGCATCTATTGTTACAAGATCTGAACAAAAACTTGACAAGAACTGGACGGTTGCTCTATCTTCCTCCCAGACAGTCTCTGGACAGGAGGTGTACAGATTGAAACAGGTCGACGATTCGTCAGTCGCTGCCACGCGGGCGAGGCTCCTACTGCTGCTCGCGGCGGTGATCTCGTTCGCGGTGTCCGTCTCGTTGTGGTTCAGCGGAAACGAGCAGGACGGCATCTTCGTCGGCCTCTGGGTGCCCTCGATCCTCGCCCTCGGCGCCGTCCTTACGCCGCGGAGTCCGAGATGAACCACCTCGGGATCTTTCTCGTCGGGATCGGCGTGACGCTGATCGTCGCGTCGGCGCTGGCACTCCTCGTCTGGGGCGCGATCCTCGACGGCCGCGAGGAGGCCCGACAACGCGAGCTGCGACGCAACCGCAGCAACCTCAGTTCCCACGACGGCCGCGTCCCAGAACACGCGGCCCAACAGAAAGGAAGCACACAATGAAGCGACTCATCACCCTTTCCCTCGCAGTGGCGATCGCCGCCTCGCTGCTCGCCGGCTCGGCAACGGCTCGGCCCACCGCGCCTGCGGCGCCCGCCGGCGGCGATGCCGACATCGTCCAGACCGCGGTTGCGGCTGGGAAGTTCAAGACGCTGACGAAGCTCCTGAAGCGAGCAGGTCTCGCCTCCACGCTCCAGCAGCCCGGCCCCTATACCGTGTTCGCGCCGACCGACGCGGCGTTCAAGAAGGTGCCGAAGAAGACGATCAACGCGCTCCTCCGCAACAAGGCCAAGCTGAGGGCCGTGCTGCTGTACCACGTCGTGTCCGGCAAGGTCACGGCCGCGGACGTCGTCAAGATCCCGTCGGCGACGACGCTCAACGGCAAGGACGTCCGCATCCGCGTGTCCGGCTCGAACGTCTTCGTCAACAAGGCGAAGGTGACGAAGCCCGACGTCATGGCGTCGAATGGCGTGATCCACGTGGTCAACCGCGTGCTGATCCCGTCCGCGGGGTAGATGAGAACGACCGAGGTTCGGCCGAGGCTCCCGTTGCCGCGCGCAGCGGGAGCCCTTCGGCCGTGACGCCAACCGAATGAGCACGTTCGCCTCCATCGTTTCCGGGCGCCGCTCGCACTGGGCGGTCCTCGGGCTGTGGATCCTGCTCGTAGCGGCGCTGGGGCCGCTGGCAGGCAAGTTCGAGGGCGCCCAGCAGAACGATCAGGCGAGCTTTCTGCCGGGGAGTGCCGAGTCGGTGCGTGTGCTCGAGGCCGAGGATGCGTTCGACGACGGCAGCCCGACCCCAGCGGCCGTCGTGGTGCGCAACGCGGACGGCTTGACGCCGGCCGACCGGAGCGCCGTCGAAAGGGCACGCGCGGCCCTGCGGGCGAGTGACGCCTCCGGCCTGGGCGACCCTTCACGCGCCATCCCCTCCGTGGACGGGAAGGCGCTCCTCGTCAACGTTCCCATCGTTGCGAACGACGACATCGACGTGCTCGTGGACGACGTCGACGCGATTCGCGCGGTGCTCGAGCGGACCCTCCCGGACGCGCTCGAGGCGAACGTGACCGGGCCGGCGGGGTACTCGGCGGACGCGAGCCGCGTCTTCGACGGGATCAACTCGACCCTGCTCTACTCGGCTGCCCTGCTCGTCTTCGTGCTGCTCGTGATCATCTATCGGAGCCCGATCTTCTGGGCGCTGCCGCTGCTCGCGGTCTTCTTCGCCGAGAGCATCGTCCGCGCGCTCGGCTACCTCCTGGCGGAGGCCGGCGTCGTCATCAACGGCCAGGTCGGCGGGATCCTCTTGATCCTCGTCTTCGGCGCTGGGACGGACTACGCCCTGCTTCTCACGGCGCGGTACCGCGAGGAGCTCCGGCAGGTCGAGGACAAGCACGAGGCGATGCGGATCGCCGTGCGGCAGGCCGCGCCGGCGATCGTCGCCTCAGCGGGCACGGTGGTGGCTGCGCTGCTCTGCCTGTCCGTCGCCGAGGTCAACACGACCGCCGGTCTCGGGCCCGTCGGCGCGATGGGGATCGCCGTCGCTGCGCTCGCGATGCTGACGATCCTGCCGGCGCTGCTGCTGATCGGCGGCCGCCGCGCCTTCTGGCCGTTCGTGCCGCGCTACGGTTCGCACGACGCGGCTGCGCGCGGGCCGTGGCGCCGGCTCGGCGAGTGGATCGCGCCGCGGCGTCGGCGGGTCTGGGTCGTGACCGCGCTCGGGCTCGGCGCGCTGACGCTCGGCGGACTGCTGCTGAACGATGATTTGACGAGCACGAACGGATTCCGCGGCTCCGTCGAGGCCGTGCAAGGACAGCGCGTCCTCGAAGGCTCGTTCCCAGCGGGCGCCGGTGCGCCCACGATCGTGCTCGTCCGGCCGGGCGGCGATGTCAACGCCGCGATCGAAGCGGCGCGGCGGTCGCCTGCGGTCGCGGCGGTCGGCCGCCCTGAGCGGGGAACACCAGGCACGCGCTTCGGCGTCACGCTCAAGGAGGATCCTTTCTCGAAGGAGGGCTTTGCCGCGATCGCGCCGCTGCGCAAACAGCTCCGAGCCGCGGCCGGCGAGTCCGTGCTCGTCGGAGGGCCGACCGCAGAGGAAGCCGACGTTCGCGCCGCCAACGAACGCGACACGCGCCTCCTCGTGCCGCTCGTCCTGCTCGTCGTGTTCGGCGTCCTCGTTCTGCTGCTCCGCGCCCTCGTCGCTCCAGTGATGCTGATGCTCGCGGTCGTGCTCTCGTTCTTCGCCGCACTCGGGCTGAGCCTGATCGGATTCGAACTCTTCACCGACTTCCCAGGTGAGGACCCGAGTTACGCGCTCTACGCCTTTATCTTCCTGGTCGCGCTCGGCGTCGACTACAGCATCTTCCTGATGGCCCGCGTCCGCGAGGAGGCCCAGAGGCGGCCGACCCCGAGGCGCTGCTGAGAGGGCTCGCCGTGACCGGCGGCGTGATCACATCAGCCGGTGTTGTTCTCGCGGGGACGTTCCTCGTGCTGGCAGTGCTGCCGCTCGTTGCGCTGACACAACTGGGCGTGACGGTGGCGGTCGGCGTGCTGCTCGACACCCTCGTGGTCCGCTCGATCCTCGTTCCGGCGCTGACGTTGGATCTCGGCGACCGGACGTGGTGGCCGGCCCGCCCGCGGCCCCAAAGCGCACCGCGCGCGGCTCCCCCGCGGGCCGTCAGGGGTGACCCGCTACCGAGACGGACCCACTCGAGCGGTTCGCAGGGGGCGGCTCGCTCCTTCAACCGCCTTTCGCCGATAGTGGCAGGCAACGCCGGGTACGACCACGCCCAGCAAAGATCGCCCTCGATCTCGCCGAGCAAACGCCTCCCCCGCCGACAGAGCCTCGAGCCCGCCTCGAAGATTCGCGTAGGCCCGACGGATCGAGGTGCCGGGGATTCGTCGAGCGAATCCCCGGCACGAATCGCGTCGTCTATGACGGGAGCAGGACGCGGTCGATCGCGTGGATCACGCCGTTCGACGCGAAGACGTCGGTAACGATGATCTGCGCGTCGTTGATGTAGTACGCGCCGCCGGCTGCCGAAATGGACGTGAACTGGCGGTTCAGCATGCGGATCCGCGTCGACGAGATGACGTCGGCCGCATCGCGACGTCCCTTCGCGACGTGGTAGGCGAGGATGCCCGTCACGTCCGGAGCGATCGCAGCGCAGTTGTCGCTCGTGACTCCGATTTGGTCGAACGCATCGTCCGTCGGTGCGAACACCGTGTACTGGCCCTTCTGCGAGAGCAGGTTGAGGACGGTCGGGTTGTTCGCCACGAGGCAGATGAGCGTGTCGAACTGTCCGGCGTACGGACCGCTGTCGTTCACGGCGATCGCGGTCTGAACGATGTTTGGCTCCGCGGCCGGCGGCCGCTCGCCGCGGGCCGCCGTCGCGGCCGGTACTGCGAGCAGCGCGGCGGCGAGGACGGCGACGATCAGTTTGGCCATTTGATTTCCCCTCTCACTCGTTGAGTTGACGAGACCAGTGTACAGAGTGAGTCTAAAGTTTGTCAAATAACTGTTCAGACGTGGACCATAAGAGGAGCTGCCCGCGTTCGAGAGACAAAGATCGGCTTAGGGTCCAGCGGTTACGCGGAGCGGCTGACGACGTCCGCTGCGCTCACCAGGTCGCCGTCGAGGAGGGCGAGGTGCAAGCGGGCGCAGAGCTCCTCGGATGCGCCGGCACCGGACAGGACGAGTGGCGCGGAACGCCCGAGCTGGCGGAGCTTCCGGCTTTCGGCCTCAAGCAAACGCGCTGTCCATGCTGGCCACTACGACGAGTTGCAGGGCTCGTCGTCGAGA
>CAVTQI010000003.1:0-369295 GCA_963736835.1 uncultured Actinomycetes bacterium | reverse complement strand
TACGGGTGAAACTCGCGTCTCCCTGGGAAGAGCTGCCTAGAGGCCGGCTTCGACGATCGGGCGACGACCCCACGCGAGGCGGCTCTCGTACCAGCCGCTCACGGGAGCCAGCGCCACGCCGTAGCGCGACGAATTGATCAGCCAGCCGTTTCCGAGGTAGATCCCCGTGTGGTCGATCCGGGCCGCGTTCGCTCGTGAGCCGCCGGGCCCGAAGAACATCACGTCGGCGGGGGCGAGGCGCGCCGGCTTGATGCGCATGCGCTTCGGACCCTCGCCGGCCATCGCCGCGGCGGTGCGGCCGCGAAGAACGTCCGCAAGCTGCGGGGCGGCTGGATAGGACTGGACCTTGTACACGCGCCACACGAACCCGGAGCAGTCGAATCCACCCTGGGCCTGGGCGCCGTACGGCGACTGCGGAGTCTCGAACTCGCCGCCCCAGATGTAGGGGTAGCCGATGAACTTGACGGCGGTCGTCAGGACCTTGCGCTGCCACGGAGTCAGCAGTGGAAGCTCGAACGTGGTCGCCGCGCCGTCGACCTCCTGCTTCTGCCAGTCCGAGAGCGTGAGGAGTCGGGCGACGGAGTACGCGGTCTCCGCGCGGGTTGCAGGGTCATTCGGCAGCCGCTCGAGCTCGTCTTCGCCGGTGGGATGGTTCGTGCGCAGGCCGAGGAGGCGCGCCACGACTTCGGTGCCGAAGCGGTTCGGCGGACGGAGTCCCGCCGTGGCCGCCGCGCCCTGGAAGGACGACGCGTCGTCGCTCATGTCGAGCGCGCGGACGAGGCGAGCGTCGAGCTGCGCCATCGTCACGCTTGCCGCAGGGTCGGCCGGCGCCTTCGGAGGCTGTTCGGTCAGCTCGGCGACGAGGGCGCTGAGCTCGCCCTGGGTCAGCGCGTCGTTCGGCCGGAAGGACGCGACCGTGCGAGCCATCAAGCCGTGCGAGACGACCAGGCGGATCTCCGGCTGGGCCCAGGAACGGCCTGCGGGTGAGGCTCCGGGAGCCGCCGCCAGGCCCACGATCAGGCACGAGAAGAGTGCGAGCAGGCGCAGACGTCTCACACCCGACTCATCGTCGCGTTGTCCGAAGACCTTTAGTGTCCGGGTCGTGCAGCTGGAGATCACCCCGGAGCCGTCGCCCGAGGAGCGCGCCGCGATCGTCAGCGCGCTCGAGTCGCGCGGCGACGAGTCGGCCGGCCCTTATCGAAGCGTCTGGCGGCTTGCGGGGCTGCTCGAGAACGTCGAGTCGGCCGGCGACGCTCCGCGGTTCGCGTCCGACACCGGCTCGCCGCGCAGCAACCGCGGCGCCAACCGCGCGTAGTCGAGCCCGGAGATCCATGTCAGGGCCAGCGCAATTGCGAGCGCCCAGACCGCGATCGAGTCGTCGAATGCGCCGGCTGCGGCGAGACCTCCGAGCCCGGCCGCCACGGCCTGCGTCCAGGTCTTGAGGCGCCCCAGGTCGCGCGCGTGGAGCACGGTTCCCCGTTCGAGCGCCGCGAGCCGGAGGCCCGAGACGAGCAGCTCGCGAGCCACGATCAGCGCGACCATCCAGCCGGGGAAGACTCCCTCGTCGACGAGCAGGATCATCGCCGTCAGCACGAGCAGCTTGTCCGCGACCGGGTCGAGGAGAGAGCCGAGCGCGGACGTCTGGCCGCTCCGCCTCGCGAGCCGGCCGTCGAACCAGTCGGTGGCCATCGCGACGGCGAACACGGCCGTCGCCCAGTAGTCGTGGTTCGGGAAGTCCCAGACGAAGAGGACGATCACGACCGGGACTGCTGCGGCTCGCGCCAGCGTCAACTGATCGGCGATGCTCACGGGTAAGGAGAATACGCTCGCGATGCCGCCCTTCACGAAGATTCTCGTTGCCAACCGCGGAGAGATCGCCGTTCGCATCTGCCGCACGCTCCGCGAGCTCGATATCGGCTCGGTCGCGATCTACTCCGAGGCGGACCGCGCCTCGCTGCATGCTGCCTACGCCGACGAGGCCTATCTCGTCGGCCCGGGCACGCCCTCCGAGAGCTACCTGAACCAGGAGCGGATCCTCGACGCGGCCGAGCGCTCGGGCGCAGAGGCGGTTCACCCCGGCTACGGGTTCCTCGCCGAGAACCCCGACTTCGCGCGCGCCGTCGAGGCCGCGGGCCTGGTCTGGATCGGCCCTCCCGCGGAGGCGATGGAGCTGATGGGGTCGAAGGTCGCCGCTCGGCAGACCATGAAGGCCGCCGGCGTCCCGATCATCCCGGGCACGACCGAGCCCGTCGACTCCGCGGACGAAGTGCGCCGGCTCGGGGACGAGTACGGCTGGCCGATCGCCATCAAGGCCTCCGCCGGAGGCGGCGGGAAAGGCCTCAAGGTCGTCGCCTCGCCCGACGAGGTCGAGCGGGCCTACGAGGCCGCCCGCCGCGAGGGCCAGGCGTATTTCTCCGACGACGCGGTCTACGTCGAGCGTTACCTCGAGGATCCCCGCCACGTCGAAGTGCAGGTCCTCGCCGACCGGCACGGCTCGGTGATCCATCTCGGCGAGCGCGACTGCACCATCCAGCGCCGTCACCAGAAGCTCGTCGAGGAGACGCCGTCGCCGGCGGTCGACGAGGAGCTGCGCGCCCGGATCGGAGCGATCGCCGTCGACGCGGCCCGCGCCGTCGGGTACCGCTCTGCGGGCACGATCGAGGGTCTCCTCTCGAGCGAGGGGGAGTACTTCTTCCTCGAGATGAACACCCGGCTCCAGGTCGAGCACACGGTCACCGAGCTCGTGACGGGCCTCGACCTCGTCCGCGAGCAGGTGTCGATCGCGGCAGGTGAGCCGCTATCGCTGAGCCAGGAGGAGCTTCGCTTGACGGGGCACGCGATCGAGTGCCGCATCAACGCGGAAGATCCGTCGACCGGCTTTCTGCCCACGCCGGGGCGGATCACGCGCTACCGCGAGCCTTCCGGCCCTGGTGTGCGAGTCGATTCGGGCGTCACGGAGGGGAGCGAGGTCGTCGGTCTCTACGACCCCCTCGTCGCCAAGCTCTGCGTCCACGGCGTCGACCGCGAGCACGCGCGGCGCCGCATGCTCCGCGCGCTCGGCGAGTACGAGATCGAAGGAATCACGACGCTCGTGGGCTTTCACCGCGCGCTGCTCGGTCACCCTTGCTTCGCGGCGGGCGAGACGTGCCACGGGGTCACCGAATCGGAGGAGCTGGCCGAACGTGCGGAGCAGTTGTCTCATCGGGCAACGAGCGTAGCGGCGACGTCGGACGGGCGGCTTCGAGAGCACGTCGTCCAGGCAGAGGTCGAGGGCCGCCGCTTCGAGATCAAGCTCCTCGAGCCCGAGCCCCCGCACGCTGAGGTGGCGAGGAGACGGCGCGACCGCGACGCGCAGGGCGGTCATCACGGCGCTGCCCGCGACGCGATCGTCACGCCGATGCAAGGCACAGTGCTCGCGGTCGAGGTCGCCGAAGGCGCGCAGGTGGAGGCGGGCCAGGTCGTCTGCGTCGTCGAGGCGATGAAGATGGAGAACGAGATCACGACCCCGCGTGCGGGCACGGTGTCGAGCCTCTCCGTCGAGCCCGGTCAGCCCGTATCGACCGGGCAGGTCATCTGCCTCGTCATCCAGGACGCCGATTGAAGCGGCGCTTCTGCGCGGATCTCGCGCGCGAGAACGACGAGCCGCTCGGCGCGACCGCCAGCCGAATCGACCACTGGCTCCTGATCGAGTACCGCGGTCTCTGGGCGCGGGACGCCGTGTCCGGTAGCGGCCTGTCCGACCAGGTCAAAGGGCACCTGCGCGACCAGGTGGCGCACGCGCCGCACGGACGGCTCCTCTTCATCAGGCGCCCCGATCGCAGGGGACACCCGGGGCTGCTCGCGTTCGCCGTCGCGTCGAGGCCGGGCGTGACCAAGATCACACGAACCGAGTTCGAGGCCTACGACGACCTCCGAGGGCTCGACCTGCGCGACGGCGAGACGGCCGGCCACCCGCTCTTCCTCGTCTGCACGCACGGCAAGCACGACCCGTGCTGCGCCCGCTACGGGCGCACCCTGTACGAGGCGCTCCGCGACGAGCTCGACCCGGACTGGGCGTGGCAGGTCTCGCACATCGGCGGCGACCGCTTCGCGGGCAACCTCGTCTGCCTGCCCGAGGGCCTGTACTACGGCCGCGTCGACCGGGAGACCGCCGGCTCGGTCCTCGACGAGCACTTCGCGCGCCGGGTCGCCATGGGCAACTTCCGCGGGCGCTCGATCTACACCTTCCCCGTGCAGGCGGCCGAGCGCTTCGTCCGCGAGCAGACCGGGCTCGTCGGCATCGACGATCTCGCGCTCGAGCGGGTGAAGCGGCACGGCGGCTTTTGGGACGTCACGTTCGTCGCCGTCGGCGGCGAACAGCACCGTGTGCGGGTCGCCGACGAGCCAGGCGACCTCACCCAGATGACCTGCGCATCGGAGACGCTGGAGCGGCCGCGCCGCTACGTCGTCAGTCCGGCGTAATTCGGAGAAAGCCCTCGCGCACGAGCCTGCGTACGAGGACGAGACGGCTCTCGTCGTCGAGCCGCCCGGGGAGATCGGCGGCCGCGAACTCACCGTCCGCGTCGAGCATGAACTCGACCTCCGGAGCGATCCGCGCCGGGAACCGTAGGGTGCGCCCCTCGAAGGAGAGCGCCGCCTCGCCGCCGACCACGTCGTGGTCGGCGATCACGCTCTCGCGTCGGACCAGCGGTGTGTCGACGTCGAGCTCCTCGACCGCACGCAGCTGGTCGAACACGTCCTCACGGAGCGCGCGCCGGCCCTCCACGAAGGCGCGCCTCCGGCGCTGCGCCACGACCTCGGGCCGCAGCTGCTCGGCGAGCGTGTCGAGAAGCCCCTCCGGCGCAACCGCCTCGGCGTCCACGCCGCGCCGAAAGCGCACGTCCTCCTCCGCGACCTGGTCCAGCGCCTCGCGAACCGCGTCGCGCCACGTTGCGACGTTGATGCCGACGGTGAGATGGAGCGACGGCGTGTCAGAGGTCATCGCCTGGTGGAGCCAGCCGCGCGGCAGGTAGAGGGTGTCGCCGGCTCGCATGGTGACGTCCATCAGCGGCTCGCCCGGCTCACCCATCTCGGCCGTGAACTTCTGGTGCTTCAACGGGAGCTCGAGAACGGGCGCGTAGACGAGCCACCGCTTCTCACCCTCGACCTGGAGGCACAGCACATCGTGGGTGTCGTGGTGCACCTTGAAGCCCTGCGCGCTCGAAGGCGTGTAGTACGCGTTCGCCTGCGCAGGATGGCCGAGCTCACGCTCGAGCTCGCGGCAGAACTCGGCGAGGGGAGGGTGGTAGTGCTGGAGCGCCTGCAGGACGATCGTCGCGCCGCCTTCGAACAGCGCCGCGACCCGTTCGACGTGTGCCGTCCCCGAGAAGGAGGTCGGCGTCCACGGGAGGTCTTCCGCGTAGTCGCCGAGCCGGATCGTGGCGCCTTCCTTGACGACGCGGAAGGCCGGATGGCGCAGGCCGCCCGCAGCGACGCGCCGCTCGACCTCGGGGATCGTCAGCAGCTCATGGAAGCGTCCCTCCTCGTCGCGTGGGACGAGGAGGGGTTTCCGCTCCCAGTACTCATCGAAGAAGCGCTCCGCTTCGACGGGTGCTACGCAGCGCAACAAGGCACCGCTTGCGCTGCCGTCATCAGGGCGAGCGGGCTTGGCCCGCTCGCCCGTCGGAACTGACCGGTCGATCCGATCGACGGTCATAGAAAACGATCTAGGCCGCTGGCGCTGCGGCTACGAGTCGGTGCCGTCGGAATCGCTGTCCGTGCCGTCCGAGTCGGATCCGCCGCCGCCGCCGCCCGTGTCCATCCCGTCGCTGTCGCCCTCTTCGGTCCCGGGGGACTCCGTCGACTCGCTCTGAATCTCGTCGTCCTGCAGCGTGGTGTCTTGCTCGCTCACTGCGCCTCCTTGGTGGGTGAAGCCGCCACTCTAAGGCACCGCCTGCGGTGCCGACGTCAGGACGTGCGGCCTTCGATCGCACGTCCGTCGGAACTGAACAGCCGATGCGCTCGAAGCGGCCAGAACGGCTCCTAAGCTAGAGTCGCCGCGCCTGTGGACCTCTACGAGCACCAAGGGAAAGAACTCTTCGCGCGCTTCGGGATTCCCGTCTCCGAGGGGCGTGTCGCGTCGACCCCGGAGGAGGCGAAAGCCGCAGCCGAGGAGATCGGCGGCCAGGTCGTCGTCAAGGCCCAGGTGCTGACCGGGGGCCGCGGGAAGGCGGGCGGAATCCAGCTCGCAGACTCGCCCGACGAGGCCGCGCAGCACGCGGAGGCGATCCTCGGGATGGACATCAACGGCCACGTCGTCCGCAAGCTCTGGGTCGAGAAGGCCTCCGACATCGAGCGCGAGTACTACCTCTCGGTCACGTTCGACCGGGGCGAGAAGAAGGCGCTCTTCATGCTCACGAAGGAAGGCGGGATCGACATCGAGGAGGTCGCGTCCGAGCGCCCCGAGGCGCTGGCGAGGCTTCACGTCGATCCGCTCGAGGGCTTCCAGCCCTACCAGGCTCGCCGCCTGATCTACGCCGCGGGCATCGAGGATCCGAACGAGCAGAAGCAGATCCTCTCCATCGTCCAGAAGCTCTACGACGCGTTCGTCGGGGCCGACGCAATGCTCTGCGAGATCAATCCGCTGATCGTCACGCCCGAGGGCGAGGTCAAAGCACTCGACTCCAAGTTCACGGTCGACGACAACGCGCTCTACAAGCACGCGGACATCGCCGAGATGCGCGACCTCGAGGCGTACCCGCCCGAGGAGCGCGCCGCCCGCGAGAAGGGCGTGACCTACGTGAAGCTCGACGGGGAGGTCGGGATCCTCGGCAACGGCGCCGGCCTGGTCATGTCAACCCTGGACGTGATCGCGCTCGCAGGCGGGAAGCCGGCCAACTTCTGCGACCTGGGCGGGGGCGGCGACGCGCAGGGAGTCGTGGACGCGCTCGAGATCATCAGCGCCGACCCGCAGGTCAAGTCGATCTTCTTCAACATCTTCGCGGGCATCACGCGTTGCGACGTCGTGGCGCAGGGGATGCTCCAGGCGCTCGACCAGACAGGGATCGAGCACCCGATCGTCGTCCGCTTCGACGGCACGAACGCGGAGGAGGGCCGGCAGCTCCTGGAGGACGCGGGCCGCGAGAACATCCACGTCGAGGCGACGATGCTCGACGCGGCGAAGCGGGCCGTGGAGCTGGCGCATGGCTGACGTCTGGTCGGAGCGCGCCGAGGCGTATCGCGAGAGCGACGCGCACCGTCAGGGCCGTGATCTCGAGCTCTTCGCCGAGTGGGCGGAGGGCGAGACGGGGCTCGACGTGGCTACCGGAGGGGGTCACGTCGCGCGTGTGCTGCGCGAGGCGGGCCTCGAAGTCGTGACGATTGACCCCGCGCCTGGGATGAGCCCGACCGTGGTCAGCCGTGCCGAAGAGATCCCGTTCGCCGACTCGAGCTTCGACGTCGTTGCGTGCCGCGTCGCCGCGCATCACTTCCAGGATCCTGCGGGCGCGCTGAAGGAGATGGCGCGCGTCAGTCGCGCGCTCGTGCTGATCGCGGACAACCTCTACCTTGGCGAGGACGGCGAAGAGGCGGACCGCCTGCACGACCCGACTCACGTCCGCAACTACTCCCAGGAGGAGTGGCTCGAGATGTTCGACGCTGCGGGGCTCGAGGTCGAGGAATTCGAGCGCGAGGACAAGCGGATCGACTTCCAGGGCTGGCTCGACCGCGCCGGCACGCCTCCCGAGGACGCCGAGCGAGCGCGGGCGCTGCTGGCCGACCGGATCGAGGACGGCCAGCTGCGGCTCGATCGCGGCATCTTCAAGGCGAGGAAGCGCTGATGGCGGTCGTTGTCGGCAACGAGACGAAGCTCGTCGTCCAGGGCATCACCGGCTCCGAGGGCTCGTTCCACGCCGTGCGCAACCGCGACTACGGGACGAACGTCGTCGCGGGAGTCACGCCCGGCAAGGGCGGACAGGACGTGTCCGGGATTCCCGTCTTCAACACCGTGGCGGACGCAGTCGCCGAGACCGGAGCGAACACGACGCTTGTCTTCGTCCCCGCGCGCTTCGCCGCCGACGCCATCTACGAGGCCGTCGACGCCGGCATCGAGACCGTGATCTGCGTCGCCGAGGGCCTTCCGGCGCACGAGATGCTGCGCGTCTACAACTACATGCGGCCGAAGGGGGTCACGATGCTCGGGCCCAACTGCCCGGGCGCGCTCTCACCGGGCAAGGCGAACGTCGGGATCATCCCCGCCGAAGTCCTCCGCGAGGGCCGCATCGGCCTCGTCAGCCGCTCGGGGACGCTGACGTACCAGATTGGCTACGAGCTGGCCCAGCGCGGCCTCGGAAACTCGACGATCGTCGGGATCGGCGGCGACCCGGTCGTCGGCTCCTCGTTCATCGACATCCTCGGGCGCTTCGAGACGGACGACGAGACCGACGTCGTCGTCATGGTCGGGGAGATCGGCGGCGACGAGGAGGAGAAGGCGGCGCGCTACATCGAGGCGGAGATGTCCAAGCCGGTCGTGGCCTACATCGCCGGCTTCACGGCGCCGCCGGGCAAGACCATGGGCCACGCCGGCGCGATCATCTCCGGCTCGTCCGGCACGGCCGAGGCGAAGAAGGACGCGCTCGAAGCGGCAGGCGTCCGGGTCGGCACGACGCCGACCGAGGTCGCCGAGCTCGCGGCCGAGACCGCCGGCGCGCTCAGCGCTTGACCGTCACCGCGATCCGAGGCCTGGCTCCGTAGTTCCAGCTGTAGCGCGGGCCCCACTGCGGTGCGCGGATCGTCCAGCGCCCAGCGGCGCGGAAGCGGAACGCGGCCGACCAGAGGTACCGGCTCCTGCGACGGACTGCGACCGGATAGACGCGGCCTGACGGCGAGACCGCCTGCACGCTGAACGGGTATTCCACCGAGGCGGGCTTCAGGACGCAGCACGAGCCGTCGGCCCGCTGGTACGTCCAGTACGGGCGAAGCTGGACGACCGTCGCGGCGCCCTTGCGGGGCGTCTCCGGGGCGACCGAGAGCTTCACTTCGAGGGCCGCCGCGGCCGAGGCCGGTAGGGCCAGTGCGAGCATCGCTGCCGCGACGACCTTCATGTCCGGGCCGGATTCTAGGGTGCCTCGCGTGGAGTCGATCTCGCTCGCCCGCGGCATCCCGGCGCCCGAGTGCCTTGCGCTCGAGGAGCTCGCCGACTGCGCCCGCGCCGCGATCGAGCGGGACGGCGCCACCGTCCTCAACTACGGGCCGGCCGGCGGCTACGGGCCTCTCCGCGAATGGATCGCCGATCGGCACCGCGTGGAGCCGGAGCGGGTCGTTCTCACGAACGGCTCGCTCCAGGGCTTCCGCTTCCTGGCCGAGCTGCTGGCGCCCAACGGGACCGTGATCGTCGAGGCGCCGACCTACGACCGGCCGCTGAAGATCCTCGACGACCTCGGCGCCGAGGTGATTTGCGTCCCGATCGAGGAGGAGCCGACGATCGAAGAAGGCGCGTTCCTGTACACGATCCCGACCTTCCAGAACCCCACGGGGCAGACGCTCCCGCTCGAGCGGCGCAAGCAGCTCGCCGATCTGGCCAAGGGCGGGCTGCTCGTGCTCGAGGACGACCCGTACGGGCTCGTGCGCTTCGAGGGCGAGGCGCTCCCGACAGTGTTCGAGCTGACGAAAGGACGGAACGTCGTCTACAGCTCGTCGTTCTCGAAGACCGTGGCGCCGGGCCTGCGTGTCGGCTACCTCGTCCTTCCGGTCGAGCTCGCGGACAGCGTCGTGGCGGCCGCGACCTCGTCGTACATCACGCCGGCGCTGCTCTCGCAGGCGACCGTGTACGAGTTTCTCCGGCGCAGGGCCTTCGAGCCGAACCTCGAGCGTGTGCGTGGGCTCCTCCGCGAGCGGCGCGACGCGATGGTATCCGCCCTCGAGCGCCATCTTTCCGAGGCGACCTGGACCGTCCCCGAGGGGGGCTACTTCCTGTGGGTCGACCTCCCGGAGGGCGTGGCGACGGCGGACCTGCACCCGGACGGTGTGACGTTCGTGTCGGGATCCGACTTCTTCTGCCGCCGCGGAGGCGAGAGCTCGGTGCGTCTTGCGTTCAGCTACGAGTCGCCCGCGGCGATCGAGGAAGCGGTTCGCCGCCTGGCGTCAGCCGTCCGCGCCGCGATGCTCCTGCGCCGCGCGGCCTGATCGCCGCCGGTACAGCTGCGACGCCAGCACGCCGCCGAGGAACCCCACTCCGAGCAGCAGGATCAGAAGCCAGATCAGCGACGCGTGGGTCGAGAACAGGACGAAGTCGATCTGCACCTTGTCGCCGTTCTTGGCGATGAAAGCGATCACCCAGACGACGAGCAGCCCGAGCCCGATCACGATCGCCCACAGCCGAGGCTGCCAGTCCTCGATCTGCTCCGTCCCGGCGTCTAAAAAGTCCCATAGAACGAGTCTAAGACTGAACGAGAGCAACGACCACCTGCCGCCGGAGCCGGGCTTGACCCGGCGGGAGGCTAACCAGCAAGAGGAGAACGCTTGAATCACTGCGACGCAGCGCCGGCTCCTGAAACGATCGCACGCGCCAGACACCCCTCAAGGAGGGGGCCCACGGGGGAACCAGGGGTTCCCCCGTGAAGCGAGCGAAGCGAAGCGCGATACGGGGGCCCAGCACCCCGGCGGCTATGCGGCGTGCTGGGCGACCCGCGGAATCAGGCGAGCCTGCTGCGGGGGAGAGAGAGTTCCTCGCTCGACCGGGCGATAGGTCGGGCAGGGGGACTCGGGGAGGGCGCACAGGCCTGCCTGTCTGAAATAGCAAAGACCGCAGCTTGCTTTATTCTTTTTGCTCACGGTTTGGTTTGCTCCACTTAGGCGTCTCCTGGCGACCGAGCGATTCTGAGCGCTCGTGCACTCGGTTTCAAGGGTTGCCAGAGAGAAAAACCGAGCAAATTCCGGCAGGAACAAACCGTCGAAATTTGGCGAACTTATGTGTTTCTAACGCGCTGTTGCCAGCGCGCGCAACGCCTGTCGAAAACTATGCACAGGGATTACGCGCATGCTTCCCGCATAGCGCCTCGCTTCCTGCGCGTTTTCCCCAGCCGGGACGAGAAAGATGTCCGCTCCGGCCCTTTTCGCGCCGATCGTCTTCTGTTTCAGGCCCCCGACCGGGATCACGGTGCCGTCCTGGAGAATCTCACCGCTCGCGACTACCTTCCGTCCGTGGTCGATGTCGTGGCCGAGCTCCTCGACGACGTCGAGCGCGAACGCAAGGCCGGCGGATGGCCCGCCCACCCGGCCGAGGTCGATGTGCACGGGCACGGGCAGCGAGATCTTCGTGTCGTCCTGGAGGAGGACCCCGATGAGCGGGTGCTTCGGCTTCTTCGGATCGGGCACCGTCTTCACGTCCAGCTTCTTCTGCGCCCCGTTTCGGCGCACGGTGACCTCGACGGTCTCCCCGGGGCGATGCTTCGCGATTGCGCCGCGGATCTCTGCGGCGGTCTTCGTCGGCTCGCCGTCGATCGCCACGATCTTGTCGCCGGGCTCGAGCTTCCCTGCGGAGGGCCCGTCCGTCGCCACCTGGGCGACCAGGGTTCCCAGCACCTTGACCGGCACGCGATAGCCCAGCGACCGAAGCGCGACGGCGGCCCCGACCTTCTGTGACTCGGACATCGCCTGGATCTCGACCCGCTGATGCTGCTCGTCGCTTTCGCCCGGGGCTCGGACGGCGGCCGCGGGAACGAGCGTGGAGCCTTCATGCAGCCCGTGGAACAGCTTCTCCAGGATGCTCGCCTTCTTCACCTCGACCGCGACGTAGTAGATCCCGCCGCCGTCCTTGTCCGACCTCTCGCCCTTGACCGTGACGAACGGCGCCAGGGGTTGGGCCTTGTCCGGCAGGAAGATGTACTGGTCGGACGGGATGACGTACAGGCCGACGACGACCACGGCCAGGACGAGGCCGGTCGCGAGCAGGTACTTGAAGAGGCGGGCCACCGACTCAGGATACGGGCGAGGCGCCAGGTGCGGATTAGAGGAGCAGGCGCGTCATGCCGCCGTCGACCGGGATCACGGCGCCCGTGACGTACGAGGCCCGGTCGGAGGCGAGGAAGCAGATCACGTCGGCGATCTCCTCCGGCTGACCGACGCGCCGCAGCGGGATCGTCTCCGCGTCCTCCGCCAGGAGGCGGGCGGTCTGGATTCGCCCCGGCGCGATCGAGTTGACGGTCACCGCGTCCGGCCCGATCTCCCGCGCGAGCGTCTTGGCCCAGCCGATCACGCCCGGTCGCACGGAGTTCGAGAGCGCGAGGTTGTCGATCGGCTCGCGGACCGAGCTCGAGGTGATGTTGACGATGCGCCCGTGGCCGCTCTGCCGAAGGTGGGGGAGACAGAGGTTCGTGAGCCGGATCGCCGAGAGCAGGAGGAGCTCCACCGCGCTTTCGACCGACTCGTCCGTCAGCTCCAGGGCCGACGTGCGGGGAGGCCCGCCGCCGTTGTTGACCAGGATGTCGATCCCGCCGAAGGCCTCGAGCGTCTTCTCGACGAGGCGCTCGAGGTCCTTCGGGTTCGTCAGGTCACCGCGGACCGGGAGCGCGCCGAGCCGCTCGGCTTCGCGTTGCAGCTCGTCGCGGCGTCTGGCGAACATGGCCACGTTCGCCCCCTCGGCGTTGAGCGCCTCGGCGGTCGCGAGACCCATTCCGGCGGAGGCGCCGCAGACGATCGCGGTTCGGCCGCTGAGACCGAGATCCATGCGCTAGGAGCTGAGCACGCCGACGACGTCGCGAACGGCTTCGGCCGAGGCTTCGAGCGCGGACTTTTCGTCGTCGGTCAGGTCGAGCTCCACGATCTCCTCGATCCCGCCCGCGCCGAGCTTGACCGGCACGCCCATGTACAGGCCGTCGATCCCGTACTCGCCCTCGAGGTACGCAGTACAGGGCAGGACGCGCTTCTCGTCGAGCATGACCGCGTCGACCATCTGAGCCGTGGCTGCTCCGGGCGCGTACCAGGCGGACGTGCCCAGCAGCTTCACGACCTCGCCGCCGCCGACCGCGGTGCGCTGGACGAGCTCTCCGAGCCGATCCGCGGAGACGAGCTTCGTGACGGGCACGCCACCGATGGTCGTCGCAGACACGATCGACACCATCTGGTCGCCGTGACCGCCGAGAACGACCGCCTGCACGTCCTTGACCGACGAGCCGGTCTCCCAGGCGAGGAAGGTCTGGAGGCGCGCCGTGTCGAGGATCCCGGCCTGCCCGAAGACGCGCTCCTTGGGGAAGCCCGAGACGCTCTTGGCGACGTGGCACATCGCGTCGAGCGGGTTCGAGACGACGATCAGGACCGCGTCCGGCGATTGCGCGACCGCGGCCTCGGCCACCGACCCGACGATCTTCTCGTTCGTCGAGACGAGGTCGTCACGGCTCATGTCTCCGGTGCGCGGGACGCCCGCGGTGATGACGACGACGTCCGAGCCGGCGGTCGGCTCATAGCTCGTCGAGCCCGTCACGTTCGGCTCGTAGCCGAGCACTGCGCCCGCCTGGTTGATGTCGAGCGCCTTGCCCTCGGGCAGGCCCTCCTTGATGTCAACGAGCACGACGTCCGCATAGTCCCGCCGCGCGAGCTCCTGCGCGCAGGTCGCGCCGACGTTCCCGGCCCCGACGACTGTCACCTTCCTTCTCCGGCTCAAACCGTTACCCCCATCTGCTCGATGATCGCGTCCGCCACGTCGCTCGTCCCGACCGAGGTCGGGTCGTCGCGCGACGGCTTCATGTCGTAGGTCACGCTCTTGCCTTCGGCGATGACGGCGGCGATCGCGCCCTCCAGGCGGTCGGCCGCGTCGTCCTCCTCCAGGTGGCGCAGCATCAGCACACCGGAAAGCATCATCGCCATCGGGTTCACCTTGTTCTGGCCTGCGTACTTCGGGGCCGAGCCGTGCGTGGGCTCGAAGACGGCCGCGTCCGTGCCGAAGTTGCCGCCCGGAGCGAGGCCGAGCCCGCCGATCAGGCCCGCGGCCAGGTCGGAGACGATGTCCCCGTAGAGATTGGGCAGGACCAGCACGTCGTACTCCTCGGGACGCTGGACGAGCTGCATCGAGAGGTTGTCGACGATGCGGTCCTCGAACTCGATGTCCGAGTTCTGCTCAGCGACCTCGCGGGAGACCTGCAGCCAGAGCCCGTCCGTGAACTTCATGATGTTCGCCTTGTGCACGCTCGTCACCTTGCGGCGGCCGAGGCGGCGCGCGTGGTCGAAGGCGAACTCGAAGATGCGGCGTGTTCCCGAAACGGAGATCGGCTTGATCGAGATGCCCGAGTCGTCGCGCAGCTGGCCGCCGTGCGCTCGGATCCACTCGGTCAGCTCCTTCGCGTCGGGCGAGCCCACCTCGTACTCGATCCCGGCGTAGAGATCCTCGGTCGCCTCGCGCACGATCACGATGTCGACGTCCTCGTAGCGCGAGCGGACGCCCGGGTAGCTCTTGCAGGGCCGGACCTGGCCATAGAGGTCGAGGCCCTTGCGGAGGGCGACGTTGACCGAGCGGAACCCTCCGCCGACCGGGGTCGTGATCGGGCCCTTCAGCGCGACCCGGCTCTCGCGAATCGCGTCGAGAACGTGGTCGGGAAGCGGGTTGCCGCCGTGCTGCTCCATCACGTCGCTGCCGGCCAGTTGGACGTCCCAGTCGAACTCGACTCCGGTCGCCTCGAGCACGCGGCGCGTGGCCTCGGTCAGCTCGGGACCGGTGCCGTCGCCGGGGATGAGGGTGACTCGGTGGGCCATCGGCGGCGACTCTATCGATAGATTTCGCTGCGATGAATGACTTCAAGCCAGGACTCGAGGGCGTCGTCGCCGTGGAGACGGCGATCGCCGCGCCCGATCGGGAGGGCGGCGCGCTCCGTTACCGCGGCTACGACATCGAGGAGCTCGTCGGCCGGTACCCCTACGAGAACATCTGGGGGCTGCTCGTCGACAACGACATCGACTCGAAGATGCCCGACCCCGAGCCGCACGTCCCGCACGGGCTGACCGGCAACGCTCCCGCCGACCTCCAGTCCGAGGTGGCCCACCTCGCTGGCGAGTGGAAGCTCCAGAAGCTCGTCGACATCGACGACGAGCAGGCCCGCGACGACCTCGGGCGGCTGTCGGCTCAGATGATGGGCATCGTGGCGCGCTCGGCGGCAGTTGCGGAGGGCCGCGAGCCTGCGTCCGACGACGTCGTCGAGCAGGGCAAGACGGCGGCGGAGAAGTTCCTGCTGCGCTGGCGCGGCGAGGCAAACCCCGACCACGTCAAGGCGATCGACACGTACTGGATCTGCACGGCCGAGCACGGGCTCAACGCCTCCACCTTCACGGCGCGGGTCGTCGCCTCGACCGGAGCCGATTGCGGCGCCGCCATGTCGGCGGCCGTCGGCGCTCTGAGCGGACCGCTCCACGGCGGCGCGCCCGCACGCGTGCTGCCGATGCTCGACGAGGTTGCGAAGACGGGCGACCCCGAGGGGTACGTCAAGAACATCCTCGAGCAGCACGGCCGGATCATGGGCTTCGGCCACCGCGTGTATCGCGCCGAGGATCCAAGGTCACGAATCCTGAAGCGCGTGGCGCAGGAAGTCGGCTCGCCGCGCATCGAGGTCGCGGAGGCGCTCGAGGAGGCAGCGCTTGCGGAGCTCCACCAGCGCAAGCCGGACTACGTGATCGCGACGAACGTCGAGTTCTACTCGGCCGTGCTCCTCGATGCCGCGGACGTCCCGCCCGAGCTGACCCCGGCGATGTTCGCGTGCTCACGTGTGGCCGGCTGGTCGGCGCACATCCTCGAGCAGAAGCAGACCGGACGCCTGTTCAGGCCCGCCGACCGTTACGTCGGGCCCGAGCCGCGGTCGTTGTCCGCTGTCTGAGCTGGCCTCAGCCGCCGCGCAGGCGGACGAGCTGGCGGGACAGGGCGCCGAGCGCGAGCTCGCCGACCTACGGACGCGGTGGCAGGACGAGCTGGAGGCCTCGATCCGCTCGCCCGACTATCGGGAGCGCGCCGTCGCCTACCGGGCGGTCGGCCAGTTCCGCTACCGGCAGAAGACCGAGCTGCTGCGGCGCGGCCTCGAGGACGAGAGCCCGGCCTGCCGCGGCTCGGCGCTGATCTCGCTCGAGCTTCTCTCCCGCGACCATCCGGGGCTGATCAACGACGTGCGGGCTCTCCTGCATGAGCTCGCGTCGCACGACGACAACCAGGCGGTCCGCCGCCTTGCGGTGCTCTGCCTCGACCACGGCTCTCCGCAGCGCGAGACGATCCTGCTCCTGGGCTCGATCGCCGACGATGACGAACAGGACCGAGAGCTTCGGGCCGCGGCCCAGAAGATCGCCGAGCAGCTGCGGAAGAAAGGAGCCGTGCGGCGCTAAGATTGCGGCCCGAAGGAGGGTCGGATGCGGTTTCGCCCTGCTGTAGTCGCTTCGCTGCTCGTCGTGGCACTGGCCGGAGTCGGCCATGCGTCCGCCGGCGGCGATCCTGATCTCGAGCCCGGCTTCCCGGTGCGTACGTTCGAGCGAGCGGGGTCGTACCACAGCGGGCCGGCCATCCACGTCCAGGTGGGGAACATCGACGCCGACCCGACGCTCGAGATCCTCGCGACGTCGCTCTCCGTCGGCCCGCTCCACGCCTGGAACGCGGACGGTTCGACCCAGCCGGGCTGGCCGCTGAACACAGGCGGGGCTGCATATCCGGCGATGGGCGAGCTGTCGGCCTCCGATCCCGGTCTCGAGGTCTTCGCCGCGGGCTGGAACAGTCAGCTGTTCGCGGTCAACGGCGCGGCGGAGCCGCTTCCCGGCTGGCCCCGGGACGAGTCGAACTACGTCGACACGCCTCCGAGCCTGGGGGACGTCGACGGGAACGGCCTGGACGAGATCTTCACCGAGGAGCAGGACTGGTCACTGCACGGCTACCGGGCGAACGGCACGATCCTTGCCGGCTGGCCGGCCACGTGCCCCGGCGGGCAGGAGCTCCACACGCCCGCGATCGGGGACCTCGACGGTGACGGAATTCCAGAGATCGTGTCTGCCTCGGGCTCGACCACGCCCGGCGTGTACCTCTGCGCGTACCACCGCGACGGGACCAACGTCGCCGGCTTTCCGGTTCTGATCAATACGGAGTACGGCCTCGTGGACACCTTCCCGGTGATCGGAGACGTCGACGGCGACGGCGCTCCGGAGATCGTTGTCGTCACCTCGGAGGGGGTCAAGATCCTGTCGGCCAACGGCACGGTCGAGCACGTGATGCCGCCGGTGGGGGAGATCTTCTACGGCACTGCTCCGGCGCTCGGCGATTTGGACGGAGACGGCGTTCCGGAGATCGTCGTGCAGACGAACGAGGCGCTGAACGTCTGGAAGGGGAACGGCACGGTCTTCCCGGGCTGGCCGCGGACGTGGACGAGCAGGTGGCTGGGGAACTCCGGCCCCGTGATCGGTGACGTCGACGGTGACGGGCAGCCGGACATCGCCGTCACGACGCAGATCGCAGGATCGTCGGAGAACGGCGATGTGCGGGTGTTCGACCGCAACGGCACGATGAACTCGCACTTTCCCAAGCCGTTGATGATCGGCTTCGGCGGCGCTCCAGCGATCGCGGACGTCGACCTCGACGGCCGGAACGAGCTCGTCGTGATGTCGGACGCATGGACCGGGCAGGAGATGCTCTACGACAAGGTCTGGGTCTACGACCTACACGGGTCGAACTACGGCACGGTCGAATGGGGTCAGTTCGGCGGGAACCCCGAGCACACGAACCGCTACGAGGCGCCTCCGCCTCCGCCTCCGCCGCCACCGCCTCCGCCTCCGCCGCCACCGCCTCCGCCGCCTCCGCCTCCGCCGCCACCGCCTCCGCCTCCGCCTCCGCCTCCGCCACCGCCACCGCCACCGCCTGCGCCGCCTCCTCCTCCACCCCCACCGGCGGTTCGCTGTGTGGTCCCACGCGTTGTCGGCATGCGGCTCGCTCGCGCGCGGACGCGCATCCGGCGGGCCCACTGCTCCGTGGGGCGTGTCAAGCGGAGGAGGTCGGGCCGTGTCGGCCGGGTGGTTGCTCAGCGCCCGCGTGCAGGGACGCGCCTGCGCCGCGGCGGCAGGGTCGATCTCGTCGTCGGCCGGCGCTAGCTACGAGAGCAGGTGCACGGCGTACGGCCGCACGAGGGGCACGAGCGGCGGCGCTTCCAGTCCAGGAGGCTCTTGCCGACCCCGCTCATCACCATGAGGTAGCCCGCGCCCGAGGTGAGAGCGAAGAGCATTGCCATCTGCGGGTCAAGTTGAGCCATCCTTCTTGGTTTTTGCCATCGGCTCTCCTGGGGAAACCTTGAATGTTCTCTTCGCGTGCGGGTGGGCCGCGTAATACGCCTCTCGGCGCCTGCGGTCGGTGACATGGGTGTAGAGCTCGGTGGTGGCGAGATCGGCATGGCCGAGCATCTCCTGGACACTGCGCAGGTCGGCGCCGCCTTCCAGTAGGTGCGTCGCGAAGGAGTGGCGCAGGAGGTGCGGGTGGATGCGGCTCGGCTCGAGGCCGGCCTTCTCGGCCAGGCGACGCAGGATCAGGAACGCCCCGGCGCGCGTGAGCGGGCCGCCCCTGGCGTTGAGGAAGAGCTCCGGCCGGTGGCGACGGTCCAGGAACGGACGGCCGCGGCCCAGGTACCTGCGGAGCGCATCGGCGGCGCTTCGGCCGAGCGGAACGATCCGCTCCTTGTCGCCCTTGCCGATCGAGCGAACGAGCCGCTCGTCGAGGTCGACGCCGCCCTTCTCGAGGCCGACCGCTTCGCTCACCCGGAGCCCCGCCCCGTAGAGCAGTTCGACGAGCGCCCGGTCGCGCAGGTCGCGGGGGGTCGTCCCGGCGGCTGCTTCGACCAGTCGTTCGGCCTCGCCGGGCGAAAGCGTCCGCGGAAGCTTGCGCGCGCGACGCGGCAGCCCGACCTCCGCGGCCGGATTGTCCTCCCGCAGCCCGATCAGCACTTGATGCCGGAAGAACGACCGGATCGCCGCGAGCCGCCGCGCGATCGTGGTCGCTGCGAGACCCTGGGCGCGGAGCTCCGAGACGTACCGTTCCAGGTCCTCGGTCGAGGCACTCGACGGTGAGCGACCGAGCCAGCCGCCGATCGCGGTCAGGTCGCGTCGGTACGCGTCGACCGTGCGCGGCGCGAGCCGAGCCGCGGAAACCGCGAGAAATGCTTCGACCTCAGGATCTCGGGTGCGCTCGGTCATACACCTTGCGGAGCCGTCGTCCGTCCACGTGGCTGTACGTCTGCGTCGTCGAGAGCGAGCTGTGGCCGAGCAGCTCCTGGATCACGCGCAGATCTGCGCCTCCCTCGAGCAGGTGCGTTGCGAACGCGTGGCGCAGGCGGTGCGGGTGGGGGAGGAGCCGCCGGATCGTGCTCGTGTCCAGGCGGTTGCCCCGCGCCGACAGGAAGAGCGCGTCCTCGGCTCCGTGGGCGAGCTCCGGTCGCGCCCCGTCGAGGTAGAGACGCAGCCGGTACGCCGCCTCCTCGCCGAGGGGGACGACGCGCTCCTTGTTGCCCTTGCCCCTGACGTGGACCGCTTCCTGCTCGAAATCCACGTCCGCGAGGTCGAGGTCGACCGCCTCCTGGCTGCGCAGTCCCGCGGAGTACACGAGCTCGAGCAGCGCCCGGTTCCGAAGGGCCAGTGGCTCGCCGCCCGACAGCCGGTCGAGGACCGCGTCGACCTCCTCCGCCTTTGGCGCGTCGGGAAGCCGGCGGGCGCGTCGAGGGCCGAGTTGACCGTCGGGGACGCGTGCCGCCCCCAGCGTGTAGCGCAGTAGGGCGCGCACCGCCGCGAGCTTGCGCGCGATCGTCGCCGGCGCGAGCTTGCCGGGCTGACGGCCCCGCCGTGCGGCTCCCAGCTCCGCGATGTAGGCGCTCAGAGTCCCGGCGTCGACTTCTTCGAGCGACGTTCCACGCGTGCGGAGCCAGGACCCGAACTCCTCGACGTCCACGCGGTAGGCGCGCCGCGTCGCCTCGGACAGTTGCGGTGAATCCAGGAAGCGCTGAATGAGGGCGCGGTCCGACACGCACCCGGATTTCGTGCCGGTCGGGCGACTCCCTCTAGTGAACCGAGTCGACGATCTCGGCCGAGAGGCTCGGGAACTTCGACAGGAACTCGGCGCGGGCGTCCTTGAGCTGGACGACGCCTGCGTCGTACTCCTCCTTGCGGCCGGTCGCCTCGTACAGGAGCCGGGGCTGGAGGATGTCCACGTCTTCCTCGTCGATGCCCGGCACCGATGCGGCGACCATGTAGCCGAAGTCGGGATCCTCGACCCAGTCGATCGTCCCCTCGGCGACGCCCTTCACGATCGCGGACGAGTGCTTGATCTTGACCTTCTTCGAGCGCTCGTCCTCCTCGGGGCCGCCGACGCGGCCGGTGTTCATCAGATAGACCTCGAGCGGATGCTCCTCGAGCAGCTCGAGGAAGCGGTTGCCCTGCAGGTCGTGCGGCATCGGGAAGAACGGGTTCGTGCCCGGCACGCGGAGGAACTTGCCCGCCTCGTCAGCGCCTCCCGCGCTCGTGCCCTGCGTCTCGCCGAGCATGAAGAAAGCAGCCGCGCGCGGCCCCTCGAGCTTGGCGACTGCCGGAATCACGTTCTCGTTGCGGTTCAGGATCAGCAGGAAGTGCGCCGCGTCGATCTCTTCGTCCACGCCTGACTCGATCACGCCGAACGGGAAGGTCGCACGCCCGTTCTGCGTGTAGCTCGTGTCGTAGAAGTCGACCTCGTCGCCGTGCTGGGACACGTTCTCGAGGTACGAGTCCGGCTGAGTGACGGCGCCGTAGATCGTGGGCTCGTCGTCGGGGTTGAGCCCGAAGGTCTTGGCGAAGCAGCCGTTCTCGGTGGCCATGATCCGCCCGTCCGGCATCCAGGCCAGGAAGTCGTCCTGCACGGGCAGGGAGCCGTTCTGGCGCGTGAAGGTCGTCGTCGTCTTGCCCGTTCCGGACAGGCCCACGATCATTCCGACCTTGCGGCCGGCGCGCGTCGGGATGATCTTGCACCCCGCATGCAGCGGCAGCCCGCCGCGGTCGTGGACGAGCTTGTTCCACATGCGCAGGCCGCCCTTCTTCGACTCGCCGAAGTAATCCGAGTTGAAGATGCGCGTGACGCCCTGCTCGAGGTCGACCGCGATCAGGCGGTCGTCCGGATAGCCCTCGGCCTTGAGGTTCGGCGTGTAGACGACGGTCAGCTCCGGCTCGTGCACGTCGTCGTCGGGATCGAAGTAGAGCTGCTGCTGCATCGCCGCGATGTTCGCGTTCGCGGCCTCGATGTAGAGGCGCGCCGGCGTGCGGAAGCCCGGGTCGTTCCCGATGTAGCCGTCGATCACGACCATGTCCTGTTCGGCGATGTAGGCGTCCTGCGCCTCGGCCCACTTGAGGCCTTCCTCGCGCGTGATCGCCTGGTTCTGGCCGTCGGGCTCGTCGGTGACGATGTAGGTCGAGCCCTTCGAGCGATTCACGACCTCTGTCTGCACGTTGAGATTCCCGTGCTCGGTCGGCTTCGCGTTGGGCATCTGCGCCGCGAGCTCCTTGGCCTCGGCCGGGGACGGGTTCTCGATCACCTTGCCGGCCTTCGGGAGCCGGAACAACATCTTCGCCACGTGCAGCTTCTCCTTGTCGGGAACGGCGACGGCCAGTCTAACTGCCGCAAAACGCGGCAATTCGTACGAGCGCCCTATCGGTTTCGTTCGTGTACGTTCCATTCCTGGTGGAAGCGACACACGACGTGCTCGTCGTCGGCGCGGGGTGCGCCGGGATGCGCGCCGCGATCGAGGCTCAAGATCTCGGCGCCGACGTCGCGCTTCTCTCGAAGATCCATCCGGTCCGCAGCCACTCCGGCGCGGCCGAGGGCGGGATCAACGCGGCGCTCGGAAACGCGTCCGAGGACAGCCCGGAGGAGCACGCGTTCGACACGGTCAAGGGCTCGGACTATCTGGGCGACCAGGACGCGATCCAGATCCTCTGCGACGAGGCGCCCGGCGACGTCTACCAGCTCGAGCACTGGGGCGCGGTCTTCTCGCGCACCGAGGACGGGCGGATCGCGCAGCGGCCGTTCGGAGCCGCAGGCGCGCCGAGAACGGCGTATGCGGCGGACATCACCGGCCACGTGCTCGTCCACGTCCTCTACGAGCAGGTGATGAAGCGCGACATTCCGACCTACGAGGAGTTCTTCGCCTGGAAGCTCGTGATCGACGACGACCGCTGCCAGGGCGTGATCGCCTGGGACCTCCTGAACGGCGGGCTGAAGACGATCGGCGCCAAGACGGTCATCCTCTGCACAGGCGGCGCGGGCCGGCTCTACACGGGCACGACGAACGCCTACGCCTGCACGGGGGACGGAATGGCCATGGCCCTTCGGGCGGGGGTGCCGCTGAAGGACATGGAGATGATGCAGTTCCACCCGACGACGCTGGCGCCGTCCGGTGTTCTGATCACCGAGGGCTGCCGCGGAGAGGGCGCTTATCTCCTGAACGGCGACGACGAGCGCTTCCTCAAGAACTACGCGCCGAACGCCATGGAGCTGGCCAGTCGCGACGTGATCTCGCGCGCGGAGCAGGTCGAGATCGACGAGGGGCGCGGCGTCGGCGGAAACGTCCTCCTCGACCTGCGGCACCTGGGCGCGGAGAAGATCCTCGAGCGCCTGCACGGGACGCGCGAGCTGTCGATGACCTTCGCAGGGGTCGATCCGATCAACGAGCCGATCCCGGTGCGGCCGGGAGCCCACTACCACATGGGCGGCGTCGACACCGACCACGAGCTGGGCATCACCGAGCTCGAAGGCCTCTACGCGGCCGGAGAGTGCGCCTGCGTATCGGTGCACGGCGCGAACCGTCTCGGCGGGAACGCGCTCATGGAGACGATCACGTACGGGCGCCGCGCCGGCGCTGCTGCGGCCGAGTGGGCGCTGACGCACACGACCGTCGCAGTACCGCCGTCCGCGGTATCGGACGCCGAGCGCGAGCTGAAGACGCTCCTCGACCGGCGCGAGGGCGAGCGCCCCTGGCAGATCCGCGACGAGCTCGCGAAGACGATGCACGAGAACTTCGGCGTCTTCCGCCGCGAGAACCAGATGAAGGAGCAGGAGAGGATCGTCGGCTACCTCCGCGAGCGCTACGAGCGCGTCGTCGTCGACGACAAGGGCGAGGTCTTCAACAACGACCTGACGCAGGCGCTCGAGCTCGGCTTCCTGCTCGAGCTGGCCGCGTGCATGGTCGTCGCGGGCATCGAGCGCAAGGAGAGCCGAGGCGCCCACGCACGGCCGTACGACTTCCCGGACCGCGACGACGAGAACTACATGAAGCACACGATCGTCCGCTGGGTCGGTGACCATCCGGTGCTGGACTGGAAGCCGGTGACGATGACAAAGTGGACCCCGCAGGAGAGGAAGTACTAGTGAGCGAAGCCGCCGTGAACATCTGGGAGGGGCCGACGATGGACGTCGCGCTCAAGATCTGGCGCGTCGACGAGAACGGCGAGCGCGAACTCAAGACGTACGAGATCGAGGCGCCCGAGTGGGCCTGCCTCCTCGATGTGCTCGACATCATCAAGGACCGCCACGACGGGACGCTCGCGTACCGCAAGAGCTGCCGCATGATGATCTGCGGCTCCTGCGGGATGCGCATGGACGGCCGCGCGATCCTCGCCTGCAAGGAACGGATGAAGCCGATCGTCGAGGCGGGCCATGTCCCGGTGATCTCGTCGATGGGCAACCTCCCGATCGTCAAGGACCTCGTCGTCGACATGGGCCCGTTCTGGCAGAAGGTCCGCGACGTCAAGCCGTGGCTCGACCCCGGCTACGACGAGCCGGCGGAGCGCGAGCGGATCGTCTCGCAGCAGCAGATGAACGTGATCAACAAGGAAGCGCTCTGCATCATGTGCGGCTGCTGCGTCTCGGAGTGCAACGCGATGGAGTCGGACCCGGACTTCCGCGGGCCGGCCGCACTCGCCAAGGGGATGCGCTTCGTCGGAGATGCGCGGGACCAGACGTCAGTCGAGCGGCTCAACGAGCTGAACGACGAGCATGGAATCTGGGACTGCACCCGCTGCTACTTCTGCAATGAGCGCTGTCCGAAGGGAGTGGACCCGCGCGACGCGATCGCCAAGCTCGGGGCGGAATCCGTCAAAGAGGGCATCGACTGGGACATGGGCGCGAAGCACGCGAATTGGTTCGTGACCTCCGCGAAGACCAGCGGCTGGCTGCGGGAGACCGAGCTCGTCCCGAAGACGCAGGGCATCTTGAGCGCGCTCAAGGAGACCAAGTTCGCGCTCGCCCTGGCTCGGCGCGGAAAGGTTCCGCCGCCCGGGCCGATCCACGTCGCCGCCGATGTCGACGAGGCGCGCAAGCTCTACAACCTCGTCAAGGAGCAGGGCCGCGACGGCGCGCTCGGGATCGTCCAGGGCGAGCGGGGTCTGGCTCGGATCGAGCACGTCGAGGCCGAGGGCGCGCACCGCGACGTTCCCGAGATCACACCGGGCGAAGAACCTCCGGTGGCCGAGGGATGAAAGTCGCCTACTACAAGGGCTGCCTCGCCTCGCTGTCGGCGAAGGAGCTCGACACGTCCACCCAGGCGCTGGCGCCGAAGCTCGGGATCGAGCTCGACGAGCTGGAGTCGGTCACGTGCTGCGGCGCGGGCGACATCCACGAGGCCGAGCCCGACTACTACCTCCACCTGAACGCGCGGATCCTGGCCTACGGCGAGGCCACTGGCGCGGACACGCTGATGACGATCTGCAACGTCTGCACGCTGAACCTGCGGCAGGCGAACTGGCAGCTGAAGAACGACGACGACCTGCGCGCTCGCGTGAACCAGAACCTCGAGACCGTCGGCGCGCCGCCCTACAGCGGCAACATCGAGGTCAAGCACCTGCTCTGGCTGATTGCGGAGGGCGACGGCTACGACCAGCTGAAGCAGGTCGCGCACAAGGGGCTGAAAGGCCTCAAGGTGGCGCCTTTCTACGGGTGCCAGATCCTGCGGCCGTCGAAGATCCTCGGGTTCGAAGACCCGGACCGGCCGCACTCGCTCGAGGCGATCATCGACGCGTGCGGCGGCGAGGCGATCGACTACCCGGCCAAGATCAAGTGCTGCGGGTTCCCGATCATCCAGGCGCGCGAGGAGACTGCGCTCGGCGAGCTGCTGCAGCCGATCGAGCAGGCGACTGAGGCCGGGGCGGACGTGATGGTCACGCCCTGCCCGCTGTGCCACCTGTCACTTGACGCGTGGCAGTCGAAGCTCCGCGAGAGGACCGGCAAGGACTTCCAGATGCCGATCCTGCACCTCTCCCAGCTGATCGGAGTGGCCGCCGGCCTGACGGACTCCGAGCTCAAGTTCAAGCGACATGTTGTATCCGTCGCGCCTGCGCTCGAGAAGCTCGAAGTCTGATCGGTCGCAGTTCGGGTACTTGCCTATAGGGCCGGCGTGGGCCGAGGGCCGCAACGGTCTGGCGCCGGCCCTCTAGCTCATAGGCGCGCTTCCTCCTGCCCGCTCTGGTCTGGCTGGCACGAAAATGGAGTTTGAATGAGGAAACCGCTCGGGACCCTCGTGTCACTAGGACTTGGCGCAGCCCTCTGGGGGCACTGGGAGGCGGGGTGGGTCCGGTTGCGCGAGCTGCCGGTGCAGCTGCCCGGGCTCGCGCCAGAGCTCGACGGACTGCGGATCGTCCATCTCTCCGACTTCCATCTCGGCTTTCCCTCGCGAGGAGAACGGGCGGTTCACCGAGCGGTCCGCTGGACTGCCGCCCGAAAGCCCGACCTCGTCGCGATCACAGGCGACCTGCTCTCGCGTCCGGGAGCCGAGCCGCGGCTGCGGATGCTCCTCGACCTCCTGCCAGGGTCGGTCGCGGTGCTCGGAAACCACGACTTCGCCCTCTCGCGAGATCCATTTTCTAAGGCGAGCCCGATCTCGGATCTCGGCTCGACCGCCGTGCTCTTCGACGAGGCGCGCACGATCGAGCTCCGTGGGCGGCGTGTGCAGATCGTCGGAGTCGATCCGCGCACCTATCGCGTCGGCGCCTCCCGGCCCGCCGAGCTCGCCGACCCGGACGCGGACCTCCGCATCCTGCTCTGCCACTTCCCGGACGTCATCGACCGGCTTCCCCCCGGCGTGTTCGACCTCGTCCTCGCCGGGCACCTCCACGCGGGGCAGATCGTCCTTCCGTACGGGCGCGGGAAGATCCGCTTCGCCCACCTGCGCTGGACGTACGCGGAGGGCATCTACCGCCGGCCGGGGGGCGTGCTCCACGTCTCGCCCGGACTGGGCACGACGTTCGTCCCCTTCAGGTTCTTCGCGCGTCCGGAGGCGACGGAGCTCGTTCTAGGATCCGAGGGATGAGCACGAGAGTCGCGGGACTGACGGGTGTGACGCTGCAGGAGGCGCCGCAGGTCTGCCACGACTGCGTCTGGTGGCAGTCCCAAAGCGGCCGGCATGCGGACAAGAGACGCTGGATCGAGCGGGCCGAGACGGAGTGGGGGCCGTGGGGAGCGGTCTACCGCGACGACGACGGGACGGTGATCGGCTCGATGCAGTACGGCCCGGCGAAAGTCTTCCCGCGCGCGTGGGAGCTGCCTGCGGGCCCGCCGTCCGAGGACGCCGTGCTCGTGACCTGCGCGTACCTGACCGACCGAGCGAGCCCGTGGGTGATGCAGTCGCTCTTCCTGGCCGCGATCGGCGATGCGCGCGACAAGCGCGCCGGTGCGCTCGAGACGTTCGCATATCGCTATCCCGAGGCGGAGTCGCAGTACGAGCGGTTCTTCGTCCACCGCACGGTGTTCCCGCGGGACTTCCTGTCCGATTTCGGCTTCCGTACTGTTCGCGTGCAGGGGCCCGTCGAGCTGGCACGGCTCGAGCTCGGGGGGCTGGAGCCGGTAGCCGAGGGGACGCGGGAGAAAGTGCTCAGACTCGTGAAGGGCGCCTTTTCGCCCGCGCCCGCTCCGGTTCGACCCGGGCCATAACTCGTGGAGAGCGTTCGAATCGGCGGTGGGGGAACCTCCCGGTTCCCCCAAACCCCCTCCACTGGTCCGCTGCGCGGACAGGCGCTTCGCGCCGGGCCACGCTGCGGGCGGAAGGGCTAGTAGCCGCCGCCCGTGCCGCCGCCGCCTCCGCCGCCTGCCGTGACCGCGAAGATGACGATCGCAGCCACGATCATGGCGAGCACGAGGGCCACGACGACCCAACGTGACGTGAGTGTCATGCCCGGGTCCATTCCCGGCTCCACGACTCGAAAACTACGCCGCGAGCGCGTGGCGCTCGAGCAGCAGCTCGGCGATCTGGATCGCGTTCAGCGCTGCGCCCTTGCGCAGGTTGTCGCACACGATCCAGAGGGCGAGGCCCGCGCCGGCCGTGTCCCGTCGGATCCGTCCGACCAGCACTTCGTCGCCGCCGACCGCTTCCACCGGCGTCGGCCTGTCGGTCACGCGCACCGAGGGAGCCGCGTCCAGCGCCGCGCGGGCCTCTTCCGGCGAAAGCCGGCGCTCGGTCTCGATCCACACCGCCTGAGAGTGTCCGATCAGGACGGGAACGCGGACGCAGGTCGCGCTGAGCCGCAGGTCGGGGAGCTCCATGATCTTGCGCGTCTCGGCGCGCAGCTTCGACTCCTCGTCGGATTCGTCGCCGTCGAACTCCCAGTCCATGACGACGTTTCCCGCCGCGGGCTCCTGGGCGCGCAGCTGATCCATCCGCTCGGCGCCGGCGCCCGAGGCCGACTGGTAGGTCGCGACGCGCACGCTGCGCAGTCCGGCGGCCTCGTGTAGAGGCGCCAAGGCGCAGACGAGCTGGATCGTCGAGCAGTTCGGGTTGGCGACGATGCCCTGGTGCTCGCCCGCCCGGTCGCCGTTGACCTCGGGGACGACGAGCGGGATTCCTTCGGTGAGCCGGAAGGCCGAGGACTTGTCCACGCACACGGCTCCTCCGCCGACGGCCGCCGGGACGAGCTCTGCGCTCTGGGCGGTTCCGACCGAGAAGAAGCAGAGATCGAGGTCGGAACCGAGCGACTCCGCGGAGGCTTCCTCGACGACGAGCTCTCCCTTCCCGTACGGCAGCGTCGATCCGGCGGATCGCTCCGACGCGAACGCGCGCACCTGCCCGAAGCCCCGCTCGAAGAGAAGCTCGAGCGTGACCCGCCCCACGGCTCCGGTCGCGCCGACGACTCCGATCCGCGGCTCAGCCATGAGTGCGTGCCGCCTCCGGGCGATCGAGCTCGAACGCCTCGTGAAGCCCCTGAACCGCACGCTCGACATCGTCGCGCGGAACGAAGCAGCCGATCTTGATGGGCGACGTGCTGACGATCTCCGGCCGGATCCCCAGCTCCTCCAACGTCGAGAACATCTTGGCCGCCACTCCCGGATGGCTGCGCATCCCCGCGCCGATCACGCTCACCTGGCCGAGGTCGTCGCGGGTCGACCATTCCACGCCCAGGCCCTCCAGAGCCGCGTCGGTCTCCGCGCGCTCGTCGGCGGAGAAGACGATCTCGGGCCCCGTCTGGACGACCGTGTCGACGTTGATCCCGCCCTCGGCGAGCGCTCCGAAGAGCTGCGCGGCCGAGACGCCCACCACGCGGTAGACGTTCTCCACCGACTTGTGCGTCACGCCTGAGATGAGCGCCTTCTCGAGCATCCGTTCGTCCTCCTCGCGAATCCACGTGCCGGCCGCCTCGGAGAAGCTCGACCGCACGTGCAGCTTGACACCGTGGTTGCGCGCGAACTCGACCGACCGCAGCTGCAGCACCCGCGCACCCGACGCTGCCATCTCCAGCATCTCGCCGTAGCTGACCGCGTGCAGCTTGCGCGCGTTCTGCACGATCCGGGGATCGGCCGTGAAGACGCCGTCCACATCCGTGTAGATCTCGCAGGCCTCCGCTCCGAGCGCCGCGGCCAGCGCCACGGCGGTCGTGTCCGACCCGCCTCGTCCGAGCGTCGTGATGTCGAGGTCCGTCGAGACGCCCTGGAAGCCCGCGACGAGGACGATCCGCTCCGCGTCGAGTGCCTCGTGGATCCGCCTCGCGCGGATGTCGACGATCTTCGCCTTCCCGTGCGCCGTGTCCGTGACGATCCCGGCCTGGGAGCCGGTCAGCGAGATCGCCTCGTGCCCGAGGTCGTGGATCGCCATCGCGCAGAGCGAGCACGAGATGCGCTCGCCGACCGAGATCAGCATGTCCAGCTCGCGCGCCTTCGGACGGGGCGAGATCTCGTTCGCGAGCCGGACGAGCTCGTCTGTCGTGTCGCCCATCGCCGAGAGCACCGCGACCACGCGGTTCCCGGCCTCGCGGGCGGCGACCAGCCGTCGCGCAACGGCCTTCAAACGGTCGACGTCACCGACGGACGTGCCGCCGAACTTCATGACCACGGTTCCGGCCCGGGTCGCCGTCTCCTCGCTCGCGACCGCCGGTAGCGACTCGTACTCGAGCGTCGTCACGTCATCGATTTTAGGAGGCACGTGGGTTATGAGCCCCTTGTCCACAGGTTTACACTCGAAGAGAGTCTCGTGACGGAAAGCCAGGTCTGCTCCGCATGTGGGCAGGAAAACGCCGCGGGACAAGCGTTCTGCGGCTCCTGCGGCGCCAGCCTGGACCTGATCTGCACCTCGTGCGGCGCGGAGAATCCGCCCGGGTACAAGTTCTGCGGCCGGTGCGGGTGCGCGCTGACGGGCTCGCCGATCAAGAGCGCGTTCGAGGAGCGGCGTGTCATCACAGTCGTCTTCGCCGACCTCGTGGGCTTCACCTCCCGCGCCGAGCGGATGGACCCCGAGGACCTGCGGTCGATCCTCGACCCGTACTACCGGCGGCTCCGTGCCGAGCTCGAGGCGCACGGCGGCACCGTGGAGAAGTTCATCGGCGATGCGGTGATGGGCGTGTTCGGTGCGCCGGTCGCCCACGGCGACGATCCGGAGCGCGGGGTTCGCGCAGCTCTTGCCATCCGGGACGCGATCCCGCAGATGAACGCAGATGCGCCGGATCTCGACCTCCAGCTGCGGATCGCGGTCAATACCGGCGAGGCGATCGTGACTTTCACTCCGGGCGCGACGCCGTCCGAGGCGATGGTCGCCGGCGATGTCGTCAACACCGCCTCTCGGCTGCAGACCTCCGCGCCGGTCAACGGAGTCCTCGTCGGGGAGGAGACCTATCGCTCAACGCGCACCGTGATCGCGTACGAGCCTGTCGAGGCGCTCACCGTCAAGGGCAAGAGCGAGCCCGTTCGAGCGTGGCTCGCGGTGGACCCGACGCAGATGCCCGGCGTTCGCGCCAGGCGCGAAACCCCGTTCGTGGGCAGAACCTCCGAGCTGACCGCGATCGAAGTCGCCTGGGCGCGGGCGCTCGAGGAGCGGAGCGCCCACCTCGTCACGATTCTCGGCGTTCCCGGAATCGGGAAGAGCCGGCTCACCGACGAGTTCCTGAGCAAGGTCTCGGACAGCGCCCGTGTCATCCAGGGGCGCTCGCTGCCCTACGGCGCCGGAAGCGGGTACGAGGCGTTCGCCAAGCAGGTGATGCAGATCGCGGGAATCTTCGACACCGATCCGATCCCGGTGGCGCTGCGCAAGCTCGAGGAAGCCATCGCGGGCCTCGTCGGCGAGGGTGCGGAGGAACTGGCGTCGCACATCGCGATCCTCGTCGGCCTCACGCACGGCGAGGTCGCGGATCGGCGAACGCTTTTCTTCGCCGTGCGGCGGCTGGTCGAGAAGCTGGCGGCGCAGCAGCCGCTCGTCCTCGTCTTCGAAGACATCCACTGGGCGGACAGCGGGCTGCTCGACCTGATCGAGACCCTCGGCTCGCTCCTCGAAGATGTGCCCGTCCTCCTGCTCACGCTCGCGCGTCCGGACCTGATCGACTCCAGGCCCAACTGGGGCAGCGGCCTCAGGTCCTACACGGCGGTCGCCCTCGAGCCGCTGGGCCCCGAGGCCTCCGAGGAGCTGGCGCTGAGGCTCCTCGGCCAGGCCGACCTCGGCGACAGAGCAGCGAGGCTGGCCGAGACGTCCGAGGGCAACCCGCTGTTCATCGAGGAGCTCGCGGCATCGGTCAGCGAGCACGCGACCGACGCCGACGCGAAGCTCCCGACCTCGGTGCGGAACATCATCGCCGCCCGTCTCGACGCTCTCCCCGAGACGGAGCGAAAGGTCGTCCTCGCCGCGTCGGCCATCGGCAAGGTCTTCTGGGTCGGAGCCCTCGAGCGCCTGCACGCCGACGGGGCCGGTCTGCACGACGCGCTCGACTCACTCGAGCGTCGGGGCCTGATGCGGCGAGAACCCGTGTCCCGAATCGCTGGAGACGCCCAGTACTCGTTCAAGCACATGCTGATCCGCGAGGTCGCCTACGAGACGCTGCCGAAGTCGCGTCGTCGGGAGCTGCACAGCGACGCCGCCGCCTTCATCGAGGACGTTGCCGGAGAGCGGAGCGCGGAATGGGCGCCGATCCTCGCGCTCCACTATCGAAACGCCGACCAGCCCGAGCGCGCGATCGCCTACCTCCTGATGGCCGCAGACCAGGCCGGCCGCGGCTGGGCGAAGGACCTTGCCGTCGACTTCTACGACCGCGCGACCCGGCTCATGTCGCCGGACGACGAGCGCCTACGAACGGTCAGGCTTCGGCGAGCAGTCGCGGAGCAGGCCGTCTTCCACATGCCCGACGCCGAATCGCTGCTGCGCCAGCGCGCTCAGGGCTGAATCTCGAGCGGAAAGTCCTCGGGCGTCACGTCGCCTGCGATCTCGTACAGCGTGTCGACCTCGTGGTTGCCGAGCGCTATCGAGTGCTCGCGGACCGCGTCCTCGCTCGGGGCCCGGTAGACGCAGTACGTCTTGACCTTGCCCTCCGAGTCCACGACGACGTGACTGTGCTCCCAGACGATGTCCTTGAACTTGGTCTCGATCAGCGTGCGCGAGCGCGAGCCGACACGCGTCATCTCGCCCTCGGGCACGGAGAACGACCGCACGATGAGGAATCTGGGCATCGGCGGGTTCTACACCATTTCCCGGCGGCCGGAAAGCGCTCTCCCCAGAGTTACCTCGTCCGCGTACTCAAGGTCCCCTCCAACGGGTAGGCCGCTGGCGAGGCGTGTGACCCGGACGCGTCCGCGGAGCCGGTCGGCCAGGTAGGCGGCCGTGGCCTCCCCGGTCATGTTCGGGTTCGTCGCGAGGACGACCTCCTGGATGCCGTTCCGGTCGACGCGCCCCATCAACTCGTCGATCCGCAGATGCTCGGGCTCGACGCCGTCGATCGGAGACAGCGAGCCGCCGAGGACGTGGTACAGCCCTCGGTATTCATGCGTGCGCTCGAGGGAGACGAGGTCGGCCGGCTGCTCGACGACGCAGACCAGGGTCCGGTCGCGCCGCTCGTCGCGGCAGATCTCGCAGCGGTCTTCCTCGGTCAGGTTGCCGCACTCCGAGCAGAAGCGGACGCGCTCCTTGACGTCGCCGATCGCGGCCGCGAGCGCCTCGGCTTCGTCCTTCGGCACGCGCAGCAGGTGGAACGCGAGCCGGTGCGCGGTGCGGGTCCCGACTCCGGGCAGGCGAGTCAACTGCGCGACGAGGTTGTCAACGGCCGGAGAGAGCATGGCCGAATTGTGCCTAGGGACCTCGGATTACCCGCTTCGGTCCCGCGCACTCTCCCACCCGACGAAACGAAACTGTAAGGTCGGGCCGCTTGAACCGCACTCGGGGAACCGGGCTGGAGGGGCGTGGGCAGTCGGGAGTGCAGCCGCGCAGTCGCGCGTTCCGAGCCTGGAGCCGCCGAGATCCTGGCGCTCGGTTCTCGGGCGGCGCCGGAGCTGCCGGAGGCGCGCGCGACCTCGGAGGAGCGGATCCTGATCGTCGACGACGAGAGCGCGATCCGCCTCATCTGCCGTCTCAACCTCGGCTCGTCCGGCTTCGCGACGCTCGAGGCCGCCGACGGTGAAAGCGCCGTCGCTGCGGCCCGCTCCGAGCAGCCCGACCTGATCCTGCTCGACGTGATGCTTCCCGGCAAAGACGGCTGGCATGTCGCGGAGGAGCTTGCGTCCAGCGCCGAGACTCGCGAGATCCCGATCCTGTTCCTCAGCGCGCGATCCGACCGCAGCGACGAGTCGCGCGGCTATGAGCTGGGCGGCCTCGGCTACATCACGAAGCCGTTCGACCCGAACGCGATGACGGACCGCGTGCGCGACGTGCTCGAGCGTCTCGGGCGCGGGGAGCGGACCAGGATTCGCCGCGAGTGGCGCGAGCGGATTCATCACGATTAACTGTCCGAATTGGGGGGAAATGCGGGGAAAACCAGCCTGTTTAGCGCTCGTGAAACCCGGTACCGTCGGTGGATGCCCTCGTCGGTCGTCCCAGCTCGTCGTTTCGAGCAGCTCCGAGTCCTGATCGCGGACGACCACCGCCTGTTCGCGGAGTCGCTTCGCGCCCTGCTGTGTGAGGACGAACGTGTGGAGGTCGTCGGCATCGCACAGACCGGGGACGAGGCGGTGCGGCTCGCGGCTCGACTCTTGCCCGACATCGTCCTGATGGACTTCAGCATGCCGGGGCTCGACGGCATGGAGGCGACCCGCCGCATCCACGACCTCGACCTTCCGTGCCGGGTGCTGCTGCTCACCGGCGACCAGGACGAAGACGTCGCGGCCCACGCCGTCGAGGCGGGAGCAGTCGGGTTCGTGCGCAAGGAGCAGGGAGCGGACGTGCTGCGCGAGGTCTTCTTCGAGGTTGCTTCTCTGAGCTCGGTGCTCGGCGAGACCGACGGCTAGCCCGTAGCCAGCAGGCCTTGCAACTGGGCCCACCGGCTCGCCTCGGTCCTGTTCGCAACGCCGAGCTTCCGGTAGATGTTGGAGACGTGGTACTTGACGGTCTGCTCCGTGATCCAGAGGTCACCGGCGATCTGCTGATTCGGCTTGCCCTCCGCGACCAGGCGCAGGATCTCGGACTCCCGCCGGGTCAACCTCGCCTCCTTCTCCGCGTGGCTCCTGCCGGCAGGGCCTTGAGCGTTGCCTCGCAGGAACACGGATTGCTCGAATGACTGCCGGACTGCTGTCGCGAAGTCCTCGGCCTGCGCACGCTTCGTGACGTACGCAGAAGCGCCCGCGCCCAGAACGCGGGTGATCCGCGCCGGGTCGGAGGAGGCCGAGAGCGCGATGATCCTGAGCAACGGCGCCCGGCGTCGCGCCTCGTCGAAGAACGCCTGCTCGCCGGACTCTCCCTTGTCGCCCAGGTCGACGATCAGCAGGTCGGGCTGGTGCAGCCCGATCAGGGTCAGCGCCTCGTCCGCCGAGGTCGCCTTTCCGCGCACCTCGATCCCGATCCGGGGGAGGATCGACTCGAGCGCGTCGGACCAAAGACTCGAGGGGTCCATGAGGACCCCCGTACGGGCCGCAGATTGCCGCATGGATACTGAGACTCCGTACGGCGGTGCTTGTTGTTACAAACCGGGAAGGCCCAGGCCGCCGAGGTCGCCCATCCCGGCCATCCCGCCGAGCTTCGACTCCGCGAGGGCCTGCGCCGAGCGGAGCGCCTCGTTCACTGCGGCCAGCACCATGTCGGCGAGGATCTCCGGGTCGTCCGGGTCGATCGCCTCGGGCGCGATCTTGATCTCGGTGATATGCAGGTCGCCGGTCGCCTTGACCGTGACCATGCCGCCGCCGGCCGACGCCTCCACGGTCTCGTTCTTCAACTCCTCCTGCGCCTGCGCCATCTGCGCCTGAAGCTCCTGTACCTGCTGCATCATCTTGTTCATGTCCATGACGCGTCACGCCTCCCGTCGGTCGCTCGGTCCGCTGCAGGTTACGGACAGGCCACGATCAGCGCGAACGGAATGTCCATGCTCTGGTTGATCGAAGAGTTCCAGATGTAGATTCGGAGCTCCGTCGCCGAGGTGCGGGTGATCGCGAAGTGATTGGAGACGTTCCACGAGACGTCGCCGGTCTCCCGAAGGTAGCTCGCCATCGCCGCGCAGTTGGTAACCGACTGGTTGAAGGTCACGCTGAAGTTGCCGGCCGACAGCCTGCTCGACGCGACGACTCCGCCGCCGCCGCGCAGCGCTCCGGTATAGCTCACGTAAGCCCACAGCCTGGTCGCCGGCGTCCCCGGATCACCCTTGGCTCCCGGGGCGCCTGGGGCGCCCTGAAGGCCGCGAGGGCCGCGCGGGAGCTGGCCCTTTTTGAAATCACTCGCGAACAAGGAGCGAGGCTTGACCTTGGCCGAGTTGACGGCGTTCTTCTTGAGCTGCTTGGTCCCGACGCTGTTCGCGGGCAGAACGATCGCGGCGTAGCTCACACCGCCGAGCGACACGAACAAGGCCGCACAGGCGACGATCATCGGAGGTGACGGCCGTACGCGCAGAAGGCGTTTCATTGAGTCCTCTCGTTGCCGACGGAACGCTGGGCCGCATGACAACTATTCGGCGTTCAGTGAAACGTGTCAAGTGCCACGAGTCACCGTGGCCTGACCAACCCCTCTAGACGGGCTCGTCCTTCTCCAGCTCCCGAGCGTCGAAGGTGTCTTTCATGAGCTGCACGATCTGGTCCTCGCCGGCCGGCTCCTCGTCGGCCTCGGGCTCGTCGCCGCCGTTTTCGCCGACCGCGAAGTCGAGCGCGAGCTTCCGGCCCGTGACCTCGTAGAGCGCGTCGGCGAGCAGCGTCGCGTTCTTCGGCTCCTCGGCGAGCTGGCGGTGGAACGAGGCGGCGGCCGGGAACTCGACCGTGAGCCGGTCGTCGGCAAGCTGCGACGGGTGCGCCTCGCGGAGCATCGACGCCGTCGGAATCGACTTCTGCTCGACCGCGGGCAGGATCGTCCGTTGCCAGGCTTCCTGGAGCTGCGAGAGCTCGACGGAAGGCGGCTCGGCAGGGGTCTCTTCGGGTCGTGACTCCTCCGGCCGCGTCTCAGGGACTGTCCCTGGGACCTGGCTGGAGTGGCCATGGCCCCGCGTTTCGAGTTGCTCGAGGCGGTAGGCGATCGACTCGCGCTCGAGGTCGGCGGCCGGACGCGTGACCTTCACGAGCGCGAGCTCGAGCGGAAGCCGTGGGTCGCCGCCCTGGCGCATGTCGTCGACGGCCACCGCGAGCAGGTCGCACAGTCGAAGGACGGTCGCCTCACTGAGCTGGTTGGCCTGCGCGCGCAGCCGTTCCCGCGTCTCCTCGGTCAGCGGCAGCGAGTCGGGCACCTCGCCCATGTGCTGGACGAGCAAGACGTGCCGTAGGTGCTCGAGCAGGTCGGTCACGAGCCGCCCGAGATCCTGGCCCTGGTCGGCGAGCTCCTCGAGGAACGTCAGCGCGCCGGCCGTGTCGCGGTCGACGACGAAGTCGCAGAGCCGGAAGAGCGCCTCCTCCTCGACCGCGCCCAGCAGCTGCAGCACCGCTTGCACGGTCACGTTCCCCTCGGTCGCAGCGGACAGCTGGTCGAGAGTCGACACCGCGTCGCGGAAGCTGCCGCGGGCGGAGCGGGCGACCAGCGCGAGCGCTGCCTCCGGCGCCTTGATGCCCTCACCCTCGGCGACGGCCTTGAGGTAGCGCACGATCTCCGGGAGCCGCGGGCGCGAGAGCACGAACGTCTGGCAGCGCGAGCGGACCGTCGGGAGCATCTTCTGCAGCTCGGTCGTGCAGAAGACGAAGACGAGGTGGGGCGGAGGCTCCTCGATCAGCTTCAGGAGCGCGTTGAACGCGGCGTCGGTGAGCTGGTGCGCCTCGTCGAGGATGTAGACCTTGTAGCGGCCCTCGACCGGCTGCAGCACGACGCGCTCGCGGATCTCGCGGATGTCGTCGATCCCGCGCTGGGAGGCCGCGTCCATCTCGACGACGTCCAGCGACGTGCCGGCCGCGATCGCCTGACACGCGTGGCACGTCCCGTCCGGGTCGGGAGTCGGGCCCTGAGCGCAGTTGAGCGCCTTGGCGAGAATGCGTGCGAGCGACGTCTTGCCCGTTCCGCGCGGGCCGGCGAACAGGTACGCCTGGCGCACGTTCCCGGCCGAGACCGCGTTCTTGAGGGTCCGGACAACGGGTTCTTGTCCGACCACGTCATCGAACCGCTGCGGCCGGTATTTGCGATAGAGCGCAGTCAACGGGAACCGGAGGCGATTGTACGCCGGGGCACACTGCCAGGGCCCGACCAGTTCGTCCTAGGTCTGCGTCGCTTCGCGCCGCAGACATTTTCGCGCCGCTTCTAGCGCCGCGAAAATGCCCGGTCGCGCACCCTCTGTCGAAAGCCCGCTCGAGCCGGTGCGTAGCCTCGCTTGCTCGGGCCAGGCCGACCCGCGGCACCTGGAAGGGATTGCTTAGCGCTGCTTCCTCCCGGATCTGACGCGGTTCGCAGGCTTCCAGTGCGCGGAACCTGGCCGTCAACACTCACGACGCAGGCCCGTGTCTCGAACGGTGCTCCCTCGAGAGGGAACTCGGCCCCGCTGAAGCGGATTGCGGGTTCAGGGAACCGCTAGCTCCCCACCTAGCGCGACCGGGCTCGAGAAGAGTAGCGCGTACTCAGTCTTCGAAGACCGCTTCGACGAGCTGCGGCGCCAGGTGCAGGTAGCGGGTGGTTCGCCGCTTCTGGTCGATGTCGTCGTACACGCGCTGAACCTGCTCCGGTCTCAGCGACACCGCGTCCGCAACGGCCTCGGGCGGCAGCCCCTGGTTGTGCGCGTACAGGCAGAGGTCCATGCCCTCGTAGGGCAGCGAGAAGTAGAACTCCTCCTGGCTCTGCGGGCAGCGAGTACGTGTCGGTCGTCGGCGGGCGCTCGAGCACCGCGTCCGGGACTCCGATGTGCCGGGCGAGCTCGTAGACCTGGCTCTTGTAGAGGTGCGCGATCGGCTTGGCGTCCGCCGCGCCGTCCCCGAGCTTGACGAAGAAGCCCTGGTCGTACTCGAGTCGGTTGGGCGTTCCGATCACGGCGTAGTTGAGCCGGTCGGCGTGGAAGTACTCGAGCATCTTGCGCGTCCGCTGCTTGAAGTTCGTCGCGGCGACGATCGTCCGGTACTGCTCGGCCGGGAGGCGCACCTCGATCGTCTCGCCGTTCGGGGCCTGCGCCACGAGCGAGAAGAGCCGGTAGCCCTCGTTGCCGACGACGCTCGGGAGGACGATCTTGAACTTCCAGCCGATCCCGTACTGCGGGATCACGCTCCTGACGGCCTCCTCGCGGCGCTCGTAGCAGCCGGTCGCCTGGAGGATCTCCGTGATGTCCTCGACGACGGTCTGCACGCCGAACGCGTCCGCGACCTGGCGGCTGATGTCGAGCGTCTCGGGATCGGAGTCGGTCTCGGGCATCAGCAGCGCCAGCGTCCGCTCCGGCCCGAATGCGCGCGCGCACAGGCCGACCGTGACCGAGCTGTCGATCCCGCCGGAGACGCCCACGACGCCTCCGCGCCGGTGCAGCTCGCGCGAGACGATCGCGCGCAGCGACTCCTCGATTTCCTTCGCGACGCGCTCCGGGTCGATCGCGAGGACGTCCGCCGTGACCTTGTCCATCGTCAAGCTGCCTGGCCGGACCGGCGCTTCCTCTCGACGAAGCCCACGATGTTCTCGATCGAGTCCAGGTTCTCGGGCAGGAGCTCGTCGTTCGTGATCCGGATGCTGAACTGCTCCTCGAGATAGCCGACGAGCTCGAGCACTCCGGTGGAGTCGATCAGGCCCGCTTCGATCAGCGAGCTGGATGCGGCGAGCTGGGAGGGATCCTCCCCCAGGAAGTAGTTCGCGGAGAGAAAATCGCGTAGATCGCGCTCGACCGCGTCCGAGTTGGCTTGATTCGGCTCCACACGGCTGATCTTCGCACAGGGGTGCCCTGTTCCTTGGAGGGTGTCCGTCGCCCGCAATCTTCCCCATACTGAAAGTCAGGCATGTGCGGCATCTCCGGGATCTACGGCCGTCGCGGCCGCACCGCCGATCGCCGGCTCCTACTCGAAATGGCAGGAGAGCTCTGGCATCGCGGTCCCGACGGCGTCGGCCTCTACCTGGACGGCCGTTTCGGCATGGCCAACAACAGGCTCGCGATCGTCGACCTCGAGGGCGGCGACCAGCCGCTCAGCGACGAGCGCGGCCGCTACTGGGTGATGCAGAACGGCGAGATCTACAACTACGTCGAGCTCCGCGCCGAGCTCGAGCAGCTCGGCCACCGGTTCGCGACGACCTCCGACACGGAGGTGATCGCGCACGCGTACGCGGCCTGGGGCGTCGGCTGCCTCGACCGGCTGAACGGCGACTTCGCGATCGCGATCTGGGACCGCGAGACCGGCGAGACGCTCCTCGCTCGCGACCGTTTCGGGGTCCGTCCGCTGTTCCTCGCCGAGTACGACGGAGACGTCTGCTTCGCCTCCGAGGCGAAGGCGCTGCTGCGGCACCCGTCCGCCCGTCGCGAGCTCGACCCGGTCGGGGTCTCGGACACGTTCGTCGCCTGGACGACGCTCCGGGGACACTCGGTCTTCTCGGGGATCCGCGAGCTGCCCCCCGCGCACTACGTCGTCATCGGGCCCGACGGCGCTGGGCCGGTCACGCGCTGGTGGGACCTCGACTTCTCGCCGGTCGAGGCGGACGAGGACGAGCTGATCGACGAGGTCGAGGAGCTGCTCACCGATTCGATCCGCATCCGGCTGCGCGCGGACGTCGAGGTCGGCGCCTACCTGAGCGGCGGGCTCGACTCGTCGGCGATCGCCGCGATCGCGGCGCGGCAGGTCGGCGAAGGCCGCCTGTCCGCGTTCGGGCTCGGGTTCGCCGACGAGCGCTACGACGAGAGCGCGGCGCAGGACGCGATCGCCGGCGAGCTCGGCGTCGTCTTCCACCGGACCGTGGTCGACGCGGCCGCGATCGCGGAGGCGTTCCCGCGCGCGGTCGAGCTGGCCGAGAAGCCGATGCTGCGAACAGCGCCGGCCCCGCTGCTCCGTCTTGCGGGCGCGGTGCGGGAGGCGGGGCTCAAGGTCGTGCTCACGGGCGAGGCGGCGGACGAGCTCTTCGCCGGCTACGACATCTTCCGCGAGGACAAGGTGCGGCGCTTCTGGGCGCGCGACCCGTCGTCGCAGCTGCGCCCGCTGCTCTTCCGCCGGCTGAACCGCTGGCTCGCGACCGACCCCGCGCGCGCCGGCGCGTTCCTGACCCGCTTCTACGCGAAGGACCTGCTCGCGCTCGACGATCCGCTCTACAGCCACCGGCTCCGCTTCGAGAACACCGCCCGCTCGCTGCGGATGCTCAACCCGGAGCTGCTCCGCCTGGCCGAGGCCGAGGGTCAGCTCGCGGACCGGCTCCGCGCGGCTCTGCCGGCCGGCTTCGAGCGGTTCACGCCGCTGGCCAGGGCCCAGTACGTCGAGATCGCGACCTTCTTCGAGGGCTACCTGCTGCACACCCAGGGCGACCGCATGCTGATGGCGCACTCGATCGAGGGCCGCTTCCCGTTCGTGGACGTTCGCCTGGCCGAGCTGGCGGCGCGGCTCCCGGACTCGCTCCGGATGCGCGGTCTCCAGGAGAAGTACGCGCTGCGGAAGGCCGTCGCGCGCGTCCTTCCCGAGGCGATCCGGTCGCGGCCGAAAGTGCCCTACCGCGCGCCGATCCGAGACGTCTTCTTCGGGCCTGGGAGCGACCGCTCGCTGCTCGAGCCCGAGGCCGTTCGCGACGCGGGCCTACTCGACGAGACGGCGGTCGCCCGGCTCGTGGCCAAGTTCGCGGACGGGCGGCCGGTCAGCGAGACCGACGAGATGGCGCTCGCCGGCTCGATGTCGCTGATGATCCTCAACGACCGCCTCGTGGCGAATCCGCGGCTGGCGCCGGCGCTGGAGCCCGGCCGCACCGTCGTCGGGGACAAGGTCGTCGCCGGGCCGATCGCGGAGGCGGTCTGATGGAGCTCGTCCAGGACAGCCTGCTGGCCTCGGCCGAAAGGACGCCCGACAAGGTCGCGATCGTCGACGAGTACGCGAGCGCTACCTACGCAGAGGTTCGTGACGACGCGCTCCGCTTCGCTCGGGCTCTGCAGGATGCGGGCCTCGAGCACGGCGACCGGGTCGCGCTCTACCTGGACAACACGGTCGATTGCGCCGTCGCCATCTTCGGCGTGCTTCTCGCCGGCGGGGCGTTCACCTTCGTGAACCCGCAGACGAAAGCCGGAAAGCTCGCCTTCATCCTGAACGACAGCGGCGCGAGGTTCATCGTGGCGGAGTCCCACTCGGCGGAGATCGCCGACGCCGCCGTCGCGGAGTCGCCGCGGGTGGAGCGGGTCTTCACCACCGGCGGCGACAGCACCTTCCGCGGGGCGATCCGGGAGTCCGCCGGAGAGCCTGCGGACGCCAGAGCCGATCCGGCAGCGCTCGCGTCGCTCGTCTACACCTCGGGCACCACTGGAGAGCCCAAGGGCGTGATGCACAGTCACGCGGGCCTCGTCTTCGCGACGGAGAGCATCGCGGAGTATCTGCGGCTCGACGAGAACGACCGCATCCTCAGCGTCCTTCCGATCGCGTTCACGTACGGCCTCAGCCAGCTGCTCCTGACGGTGCACCTCGGAGCGACGCTCCTGCTCGAGCGCTCGTTCACGTTCCCGGCGAAGACGCTTGCGCGCCTGCGCGACGAGGAGGCGACCGTCTTCCCGGCCGTGCCGACCGTCTTCGCGACGATCCTGGCCATGTCAGAGGACACGAGTTACCCGTCGGTGCGCTGCCTGACGAACGCGGCCGCAGGGCTGCCGCCGGCCCTGCACGAAGGGCTGCGGCGCGTGTTTCCGAACGGGCTGCTCTACCGCATGTACGGACAGACGGAGTGCATCAGGGTCTGCTACCTCGAGCCCGAGCTGATCGACGCGAAGCCGACCTCGGTCGGGAGGGCGATCCCGGGCACCGAAGCCTTCGTCCTCGACGAGGACGGGAGCCCGGTCGAGCCCGGCGAGGTCGGCGTCCTCCACGTGCACGGGCCGCACATCATGATGGGCTACTGGGGCGCGCCCGAGCTGACGGCCGAGAAGCTCGAGGAAGGCTCCGATCCCGGCGAGCGCACGATGTCCACGCTCGACCACTTCACGATCGACGAGGACGGCGACCTCTACTTCGTCGATCGCAGCGACGACATCATCAAGACACGCGGCGAGAAGGTCAGCTCGGTCGAGGTCGAGAACGCGCTCCATGACGTCACGGGGATCCGGCAGGCGGCCGTCGTGGGAGTCCCGGACGAGCTGCTCGGCCAGGCGGTGCGGGCTTACGTCTTGCTCGACGAGGGCGCTCGGCTGACCGAGCTGGACGTGATCAGGGAGTGCCGGACGCGGCTCGAGAACTTCATGGTCCCGCGGGACGTCGTCTTCATGGCCGAGCTCCCGCACACCGACTCGGGGAAGGTCCGCAAGAAGAGCCTCTCCAGGGAGCCGCTCTCGAAATCACGACTGGAGAGGCTGGGCGCTCGGTGAGCAACGAGAAAGACCAGCGGCCTGGAGAAACGGGCCGTCCGGGCCCGGACGCGAGCGAGGCTTCGGCCGACGCGCTGGCCACCCCGCCGCCCGCCCTCCCCCCGGAGGGTCCGAAGATGCGGCGGAACGTCACCGTCCTCGCGGGCTCTCAGTTGATCACCTGGACGATGACGCTCGCCTGGACGCTGGTCGTCCCGCGCGCGCTCGGGCCGTCGGGGCTCGGCACGATCATGGCCGCCTGGGCGATCACGGGGATCCTCGGGGTCGTTCTCGGGCTGGGGACCCGGAACTACCTCGTCCGTGAGAGCGTCGTTCGACCGGGCTCCGCTCCGGGGCTGATCGGCACGGCGCTCGTGCTGCGGGTCGTCCTGTCGCCGCTGCTGATCGTCGGCGCGGTCGTCTACGGCCAGCTCGTCGGCTGGGGCCATGACGCGGAGATCGTTCTCTATCTCGCGGCCGCGGCGACGATCTTCGTCCAGATCGCGGAGCCGCTGCAGGCGGGTTTCCAGGCCACCGAGCGCATGGAATACCTGGCCTACTCGGACATCATCAGCAAGTCCGGGCAAGGCCTCGTCGGGATCGTCGTCGTGCTGCTCGGCTTCGGGACGATCGGCGTCACCGCCTGCTGGGCGGTCATGACCGGAGTGGTCGTCGTGCTCGATCTGTACTGGCTACGAAGCCTCGTGCGAATCGACCTGCGGACGAATCTCCAGCGGATGGTCTCGCTCGCGAAGGCGAGCCTCCCCTACTGGGCCTTCGGCGTCTTCTTCATGCTCTATCTCTGGATCGACTTCGTGATGCTCTCGCTGCTGACGCCGAGCGAGGAAGTCGTCGGCTGGTACGCGGTTCCAACGAGGCTCTTCCAGACGCTGATGTTCCTCCCTGTCGCGGTCGGCACCGCGTGGCTCCCGCACTTCGTCCGCGGGTTCGAGGAGGGCGACGGAAAGCTCAAGGATGCGGCCCGCCAGCCGATCGAGCTCGTGCTCCTGCTCAGCCTTCCGATCGCGGCGCTGACCGTCGTCGAGGCCGATCCGGTGATCCATCTCCTCTACGGGGCGGACTACGCGGAATCGGTGCCCGTGATGGCGATCCTCGGCCTCTGCATCCCGGCCATGTACATGAACATCATGCTCAGCCAGGTGCTGATCGCCATGAACAGGCAGGCCAGCTGGACCTGGGTGATGGGGGTCACGACGATCATCAACCCGCTCTTCAACCTCGCCCTGATCCCGCTGACGCAGAACCGCTACGGCAACGGCGCGATCGGGGCCGCGATCAGCCTGCTGCTGACGGAGATCGTCGTCGTGGCTGCGGGCATCTGGCTGATCGGGCGCCGCGTGTTCGACGCCGGCTCGGGTCGCCGGGCCGCGCTCGGGCTCGTCGCGGCGACCGCAGCCGGAGCCGCCGCCTACTTCGCGGAGGCCATGATCGGCTGGATTGCGTCGATCGCGATCGGCGTGCTTGCGTTCGTCGTCGCTGCTGCCGTGCTCCGGGTCTTCACGGCCGGGGAGATAGAGCTCATGCGGCAGGGGCTCCGCCGTGTGGGCCGAAAGCTGCGCCCGTCGGGACGCACCGGCCCCGCAGCGCGGCAGCCGTCCTAGCGGATCCGGTCGTACAGCGACTCGAGCCGCCCGCCGGCGCTCTCCCACGAGTACTCGTCCTCGACGAAGCGCCTGCCCGCGGCGCCCAGCCTGCGCCCGAGCTCTCGATCCCGTAGGAGCCGGACGACGGCCGCGGCGAAGTCCTCGGCGCTGTCCGCGACGAGCAGGTGCTCTCCGTCGCGCACGCCGATCCCCTCGCACCCGACCGCCGTCGAGACCATCGGCGCCGCGACCGCGAGCCCCTCGACCACCTTGAACCGCGTCCCGCTCCCCGCCCGAATCGGGACCGCCACGACCGCCGCCTGCTGCAGGTACGGCCGCACGTCCGGCACCTCGCCGGTCGCCTCCACGTTCGGCCCGCGCACCCGTGAGAGCTCCGCCGGGTCGCCGCGCCCCACGATCGTCACGCTCGCCTCGGGGTGCTCGGCCCGCACGAGCGGGAGCACCTCGTCGATCAGGAAGCGCGCAGCGTCGAGGTTCGGCCGGTAGTCGAGCACGCCGTTGAAGACGATCGAGGCCGATTCCCGCTGTTCGGCCCCCGGGCGGAAGTAGTCGACGTCGACGCCGTTCGGGACGACCATCGTCTGCGTCTCGGGCGCAACGGCGCGCACGATCTCCTCCTCGCGGGCCGACGTCAGCACGCAGCCGGCGACCTGCCTCCAGGCGGATTGCTCGTAGCGCCGTACCTTCGCCGCCTCGAACGCGTAGAACGCCTTACGCACGGGCGAGCCCTCCATCTCCTGGTGGCGCGCGTAGTTCTCGTACTCGATGTTGTGCTCGTCGAGCACGAGCTTGGACTCGCTCGGGAACCGGAACGGCCAGACCAGCGTCGACTCGAGCTGGACGACGTCGAAGGGCCGAGGAGCGGAGAGCCGGTCGATCGCGTCCTGCAGCTCCGACGAGCGTGCGATGTACGACTCGAACGGAAGCCGGCTGACCAGCGAGGCGACCTGGTCGCGCCGCCGAGCCGCCTTCGACGGGCGCTCTCGGAGCACGGTCTCGGCGTGGATACCTTCCTCGCGGAGCTCCGCAACGTGCGGCTGGTCCGCGCTCGTCCCGTAGGTGAGGAGCGTGACGTCGTGCGTGCGAGCCAGCTGCCGCGCGAGGTGGTAGACGCGCACCGCCCAGCCCCAGCGCGGCGGATACGGGAACCAGACTCCGAGGACGAGAACTCGCAGGTCGTCTCTAGCCATCGCTGCCTACTATCAGACCATGCGGTCGAGGAACACCAGCGGGGGGCAGCGCCCGCGCGTCTGCATCGTCCGCCAGACGCACTACTACGAGCTGCCCGTCCGCCGCGAGGCGGAGGCGCTCGTGAGCGCCGGCTACGACGTCGAGCTGATCCACATGCGCGGCGCGGACGGCAAGGGCCGCGAAGTGGTCAACGGCGTCTCCGTGAGCACGCTCCCGGGCAAGCTCGGCAAGTCGAGCAAGCTCCGCTACATGTTCGACTACGCGTCGTTCTTCGTGCTGACCGCCGCAACGCTCACCGCGCGGCACATCCGCCGCCCGTACGCGGTGATCCAGGTGAACACGATGCCCGACTTCCTCGTGTTCGCCACCGCGCTCCCGAAGCTCTTCGGAAGCGGGGTCGTCGCGTACATGCACGAACCGAGCCCCGAGCTCGCGGAGAGCATCTTCGGGCCCGGTCGAGTCAGCAAGATGCTCGCGCGGGTCGAGCAGTGGGTCCTGCGCTTCGCCGACCACGCGATCGCCGTCACCGACCAGCTCAAGGAGCGCTACGTGGAGCGGGGAGCGAAGCCGGAGCGGATCACGGTCGTCCTCAACGGCGCCGACCCCGAGTCGGTGCTCGGCGACTGGAAGCCTCCGGCCGACGAGACCGACGACGGCCGGTTCACGGTCATCTGCCACGGCTCGATCGAGGATCGCTACGGACAGGACACGATCGTAGAGGCGGCGCGAATTCTCAAGCCCGAGCTGCCCGACCTGCGCGTCGTCATCCTCGGCCGCGGGAAGGCGGCCGACGCCATCGTCCAGCAGATCCAAGACGTGGCCGTGGGGGACATCGTCTCCTTCGAGGGCTGGGTCAGCGACGAGCGGCTGCGGGAGCTGCTCCACTCGGCGGATGTCGGAATCGTGGCCCAGAAGGCGACGCCGTACTCGCACCTCGTCTCCACGAACAAGATGGTCGACTACTGGATCTTCGGGCTCCCGGTGATCGCGAGCCGGCTGCGCGCCGTCTCCGAGCTCGTCGGCGAGGACACCCTCGAGTTCTACGAGCCGGGCGACCCCGAAGACCTCGCCCGCGCGATCCGCCGGCTGCACGGCGATCCGGCGAGGCGCGAGGAGCTCGCTCGAAATGGACGGGACGCGCAAGAGAGGCTGGGCTGGACGAGTCAGCGCGAGAAGTACGTTCGCGTGATCGACGAGGTCGCGGGCCGCAGTTAGCGGTAGCCCCAGGGCAGCTGGCGGACGACCTGCGCCGGGTTGCCCTCGACGTACGTGTTCGGCGGCACGTCCTTCAGCACGACCGCTCCGGCCGCGACGATCGCCCCGCGTCCCACGGTCACGCCCGGGACGAGGATCGCGCCGACCCGGATCCACGCGCCTTCCTCGATCGTCACGGGCAGTGCGGTGAACGCGCCGATCCGCTTCGAGCCGGGGCCGATCTGGTGGCTGCCGGTGTAGATCACGACGTGCGGCGCGATGGCGACGTTCTTGCCGATCGTCACCCTGCCGTCGAGGTTGATCGTGATCGCGTCGGCGAGCGTTGCGCCCTCGCCGATCGAGAGCTTGTTGTAGAAGTCGGGCGAGGCGCTCTTCAGGCGCAGGTTGCCCATGAGGAAGGCGCCCGCGCCGATGTCGAAGCCGGCCCAGCGGTAGATGCGCGCGCGGATGATCCCGCTCGCGAAGTCGGGCAGCAGGCTGCTCAGGAAGGACGCGATCCAGAACTTCAGGTGGATGCTGCGCTTGACGAGGTTCGCGTAGCGGCCGAGCCGGCCCACCCCCTTGGTCTCCTTGCCGGCCTCGACGATCTCGGGCATCGGCGGCGCCACGTCCTCGCGGCGAGCCCACGGAGCTGTGCTCATGCCGCCACCTGGGCCTTTCGCGTCAGCGCACGCTCGAAGAAGTCGCGAACGTGGCCGCGCAGCGAGGCGCCGTCGGGCGCGATCGTGTCGCCGTGCCCGGCACCTGAGACGAGCACGAGCTCCTTCGGCTCCTTGGCCGCGCCGTGGTTCCGCTCGGCTTCCGAAGCCCGGATGACCTCGTCGGCGCGTCCGTGGATCAGGAGGATGGGTCGCGGGCTGATCCGGCCGACGACCTCGGCCGGCCTCAGCTCGTCGAGGTCGATCCCGGTCCGGCGCTCCGCGAGCTTCAGCGAGAGCGCGGTGAACGGATCGCGCGGATGTACGAAGGAATCCTTGACGCTCGGCTGCAGCCAGGCGCGGACGTCCGACCAGGCCGAGTCCGCGACGACTGCCTTGAGCCGCGGCTCGCGGGCCGCCGCCATGATCGCGGTCGCCCCGCCCATCGAGAAGCCGAAGACGCCGAGCCGCTCGCGGTCGACGTCCGACCTCGAGGAGAGGTAGTCGACGACCGAGATCAGGTCGTCCTGCTCGCGCGCGCCGAACGTGACCTCGCCGGTGCTCGCGCCGCAGCCGCGCTGGTCGTAGCTGAAGACCGTGAAGCCGGCCTCGTGCAGCTGGTTCGCGAGCGGCAGCACCTCGTCCTGGTTGCCGCCGTACCCGTGGAGGAGCACGACCGTCGCGGGCCTGCGTCCCGGATAGAACCGCCCGGAGAGCCTCGCCCCGGTCGACGACTCGACGACGACGTCCTCGGCGGAAAGCTCGGGATAGTCGGCGCGGCTCCAGTCGTACGATCCGCAGCCCGGATGCAGGGCGCGGCTCGAGGCGTTCCAGCCGAGTCCGAGGAGGGCGCTCGCGAGCACGAGGATCGCAAGGATCGGGACGAGCAGCATCATGATCCGCGAAACGAGCCTTTCCCCTGCAGGAATACGGGCCTCATGAGTCTTAAGGTATAGAGGGTTTCGGGGTTTGCTAGGGCACTTTCCAGGAACCCTCCGAAGGTCTAGCCCAGGCGAGACGCCCGTTCCGGGGGCCCAGATCACTCCAGATGCGGGATTGGCCGACTGGCTAGTGCGGAAGGCGCCGAAATGCGGCCGTTTCAAAGTCCGAAATGCGCGCCCTCGGGTCTGACCATTCGGTCAGTAGGCGCGTGTGAGCGATCCTGGAATTCTGTGTCCAGGAGCGAAATTCATCGTGTTTTGGCTTCATCGGGTGGGCACCGCGCCCTGTGCGCGCATTCTCGGGCGCCCTCGCGCCCTGGAGACTCGGCGTCGCCGGCGGGCTTCCGGCGTGCTCGTGCTGCTCGCGCTTCCGCTGCTTCTCGCCCTGGCGCTCGCTCCTGGCGCCGCGGCGACCGGCCCGCCCGGCTCCTACACGACCCCGGTGTTCTCCGACGGCTTCGAGTCCGGCTCGCTCCTGGCCTGGGACGGCCTGTTGGGGAACGGCTCCGCGATGGTGACGTCCACGGCCGGGCGCACCGGGACGTCCGGCCTGCGCATGTCGAACACGTCCGGACAGTTCCAGGCGCTCGCCAAGGGCCTGCCCTCGCCGCTCGTCGACAGCTCGACGAGCTTCTGGGTGCGCTTCACGGCCGGCGCGGGCTTCCAGATGGTCGCCCAGGCGCGCGACGCCTCGAGCTCGGCTCACATGTGGGATCTCGCCTACGAGGGCGGCCAGCACACGTTCTACTTCTATCCGTACTCGTCGACGGGCGCGGTCGAGATCGGAACCGGTCCGAACACCGCTCCGGCCGACACCTGGATCCATGTCGAGATCCAGTACACGGCCGACGCGGCCGGCGGCGCGCGCCTCTACATCGACGACCAGACCCAGGCCGGCTGGAGCGTGGCCGGCGACTACACGCGCTCCGCGAACCTGCAGCGCCTCCAGCTCTGGAACGACGGCCCGAACACCACGGACTTCGACGACGTCTACGTCGGGACGCCTGCCGCTCCTGCGAGTGTCCCGGGTTCGCCGACGAACGTCACGGGCGTCGCGGGCAACAGCTCGGTGAACCTGTCCTGGTCGGCGCCGTCCTCCGACGGCGGCAGCCCGATCACGAGCTATCGCATCACCCCGTACATCGGCGCGAACGCCCAGACGCCGATCGTCACGGGCGACGACCAGACCACGCGGAACATCACCGGCCTCGCGAACGGGACCACGTACACGTTCCGGGTCGCTGCGACCAACAGCGTCGGGACGGGCGCCGATTCCGTTCCTTCGACGCCTGTTACGCCACCCGGGTACTCGAACATCGTCTTCACCGACGGCTTCGAGTCCGGAAGCCTGTCCGCGTGGGACGGCCTGCTCGGTAACGGGTCGGCCACGGTCATCGCAGGCGCGGCCCACGCCGGTTCTTTCGGGCTCAGGTTCTCGAACGGCGCGCAGCAGTTCCAGGCTCTGGCCAAAGGCCTCCCGTCTCCGCTCGTCGACAGCTCCACGACCTTGTGGGTGCGGTTCGGCGCGGGTAGCGGGTTCCAGTCCGTGGCGCAGGCTCGCGACGGCGCGAGCGCCGCCCATATGTGGGATCTCTACTACGACGGCGGGTCGCACCAGCTCTACCTCTATCCGTACACGGGCAGCGGCAGTACGGAGATCGGAACCGGCGCGAACACCGTGCCCGTCGATACGTGGGCGCAGGTGGAGGTCCAGTACACGGCGTCCGCCACCGGCGGCGCGCGCCTGTTCCTGAACGGTCAGACCCAGGCCAACTGGGGCGTGACCGGGGACTACACGCGGACGAGCAACCTCCAGCGCGTCCAGCTCTGGGACGACGGGAACATGACTGCGGACTTCGACCAGGTGACGGTCGCAGCTCCGCCCGGTACCGCGACCCTGCCCGGCGCGCCGACCAACGTGAACGGCACCGCGGGTGACGCGTCGGTTGCCCTCACGTGGACGGCGCCCGCGTCGGACGGCGGGAGCCCGATCACCGGCTACCGCATCACGCCGTACATCGGGACGGTCGCCCAGACGCCGGTGCTCACGGGATCCTCGGCCACGAATTTCAACGTCACGGGCCTCACCAACGGCACGACGTACACCTTCACGGTGGCGGCGATCAACGCTGTCGGGACCGGCCCCGACTCTGCGGCATCACCTCCGCTGACGCCGGTTGCCACGCCGACGGTGCCTGGCGCGCCCACGGGCGTGGCCGGCGTCGCGGGGGATCGCTCGGTCGCCCTCAGCTGGGCCGCACCGACCTCTGACGGCGGCCGGCCGATCACGAGCTACCGCATCACGCCGTTCATCGGCACGACCGCGCAGACCCCGATCGACACCGGCACGACCGCGACGAGCTTCACGGTCACCGGCCTGACGAACGGCACGACCTACACGTTCACGGTTGCGGCCACGAACTCGGTCGGGACAGGCCCCGCGTCCGCTCCTTCGGCCTCGGTCACGCCGCAGGTCGGCTACACGGAGATGGTCTTTGCGAACGGCTTCGAGACGGGCGACCTCACCGGATTCGACGGCGCTCCCGGCAACGGCGCGACCACGGTCGCCACCGGCGCTGCGCGCCAGGGCGCGTACGGGCTGCGCATGGTCAACACGAGCGGCCAGTACTCGTTCCTGGTCAAGGCCCTCGCGGCCGCGCTCCCCGACAGCTCGACGAGCTTCTGGATCAAGCTCGGAAGCGGCTCCGGCATGCAGATGGTCGGCCAGGCCCGCGACGGCGCGTCGAGCGCGAACATGTGGCAGCTCTACTACGACTGGACGCGGGGCGGGTACGTCTTCTACCCGTTCACGAACACCGGCAGCACGGAGATCTTCACCGGCGTCGGCAGCGGCGCGGTCGGCTCGTGGCAGAAGGTCGAGATCCAGTACGACGCGAGCGCGGCCGGCGGCGCCCGCATCTACCTCAACGGACTGACGCAGCCCGCCTGGGGCATCGGCGGCAACTACGCGCGCACGACGAACCTTCAGCGCATCCAGCTCTGGAACGACGCGGTCGGCACGAACGAGTTCGACGACGTCCGTGTTATGACGAAGCCGCCGTCGAACGCGCAGCTTCCGGGTGCGCCGACGGGTGTCGCCGGTGCCGGGCGCGCCTCTGCGGTCGACCTGACCTGGACGGCCCCGACCTCGAATGGCGGCAGCCTGATCAGCGGCTACCGGATCACGCCGTACATCAACGGCGTCGCCCAGACCGCGACCGTCACGGAGTACCCGCTCGCGAGCGCGACGATCGGCGGGCTCACGAACGGGACGGCGTACACGTTCACCGTCGCCGCGATCAACGGCGTCGGCACCGGCCCGAGCTCCACGGCGAGCAACCCGATCACGCCCACCGCGGCGCAGGCTCCGGGCGCCCCGACCGGAGTTACGGGCAGTCCCGGCGACACGCGTGTCACCGTCGCCTGGACGGCCCCGGCCTCGGACGGCGGCGCGCCGATCACGGGCTACCGGATCACGCCGTACGTCGGCGCTGTCGCGCAGAGCCCGATCGACGTCGGCGCGATTCCGACGAACTCCGTCGTCAGCGGCCTTACGAACGGCACGCCGTACACCTTCACGGTGGCCGCGCGGAACGGCGTCGGCCTCGGCCCGGCCTCTACTTCGTCCCAGCCGGTCACCCCGGCTCCTGCGCTCTCGCAGTACACGAACATCGTGTTCGCCGACGGCTTCGAGAGCGGCAACCTCAGCAACTGGACCGGCGCCACGCAGGGGACCGGAACGACGACCGTCACTCCGCTTGCCGCTCGCAGCGGCGGCTTCGGCGCGCGGATCGCGACGCTCGAGACGCAGTACGGCTACTTCGTCAAGGCGCTCGACGCCCCGGCGACCGACAGCGTGTCGACCTTCTGGTTCCGCACCGGCGGCGGCTCACGCGTGGCAACGGTCGCCCAGGCGCGCGACGGCGCCTCGAGCCTGGTCATGTGGGAGCTCTCCTACGACGGCTCTCGGCACGGCTTCTACTTCTATCCGTTCCGAAATTCGGGCAGCACGGAGCTCTTCACGGGCGTCGACACGGCGCCGCAGGGGACCTGGCTCAAGGTCCAGGTCGAGTACAAGGCCGATGCGGTCGGCGGCGGCGCGCAGCTGTACATCAACGGCCAGACTCAGCCGACGTGGGGGGTCAGCGGCGACTACGCGCGGACGGCGAACCTGCAGCGCCTGCAGCTCTGGAACGAGGGCCTCACGAACAACGACTTCGACGACGTGAGCGTTGCGACGCTCCCGCCGCCCGGCGCGCAGCCTCCGGGCGCTCCGACGAACGTCAACGGCAGCCCGCTCGACCGCGCTGTTTCGCTCACGTGGAGCGCGCCGGCTTCCAACGGCGGCAGCCCGGTCACCGGCTACCGCATCACCCCGTACGTCGGCTCGGCGGCGCAGGATCCTGTGCTGACCGGCTCGCCTGCAACGAGCTTCACGGTGGCGGGGCTGACCGACGGCGTCGGGTACACGTTCCGGGTCGCGGCGGTCAACGCGGCCGGCACCGGACCGGACTCTGCCCCGTCGGCGGTGGTCACGCCGCAGCCCGCGCCTCCGCCAGGGCCGCCGACCGACGTCACCGCGACGGCCGGCAACGCTACGACCTCGCTCCGCTGGTCGCCACCGGTCTCTGACGGCGGCAGCCCGCTGATCGGTTACCGGATCACTCCGTACATCGGCGGTGTCGCCCAGACCCCGATCAACACGGGCAACACGGCCACGACGTACACACTCACCGGCCTCCAGAACGGCACCACGTACACGTTCACCGTGCTCGCCGTCAACGGCTCAGGGCCAGGCCCCGAGTCGGTCGAGTCGAACCCGGTCACGCCCGCCCCACCGACCGTGCCGGGCGCGCCGACGGGCGTCACGGGCGCGCCGCGCGACAGCGCCGTCTCGCTCACCTGGACCGCGCCTGCCGCCGACGGCGGCGCGGCGATCACGAGCTACCGGATCACGCCGTTCATCGGCGCCAACGCCCAGGCCCCGGTCAACACGGGATCGGCCGCGACAGGGTTCACGGTCACGGGCCTCCAGAACGGCACCGCGTACACGTTCACAGTCGCCGCGACGAACTCGGTCGGAACCGGCCAGGCCTCCGCTCCGTCGCCGCCGGTCACCCCGGCCGTCCCGCCGGCGAACCCGATCGTGCTCGAGAACAGCAACCAGGGCACGACGAGCTGGCAGCTGACCATCGATCACAAGGCCCTCAACCAGGAGATCGAGGGCTACGCCTCGAGGACGAGCGTGAACAAGGGCAGCTCGGTCGACTTCAAGGTCTCGACCTCGACCAGCACCCAGTACACGATGGACGTCTACCGGATGGGCTGGTACCCGCAAGGCACGAATCCGGACGGCTCGTCGTGCGCACCGTCCTGCGGCGGACGCCTCATGCTCCACGTCGGCCCGCTCAGCGGGTCACGGCAGGCGGCCTGCCCGCAGGTCACGACCCAGAACGACCAGAACTTCGGCATGACCGAGTGCAACTGGACGACGAGCTACACGCTCAACGTCCCGAGCTCGTGGACGACGGGCAACTACATCGTGAAGCTGAAGCGGACGGACGGCCAGCAGTGGGAGAACTACATGACGTTCGTCGTCCGCGACGACTCGAGCACCGCTCCGGTCGTCTACGGCCTCGACGTCTCCACGTGGCAGGCCTACAACTACTGGGGCGGCAGCGGCAACAACAACGTCGGCTACAGCCTCTACGCCCGCTACAACGACCTGACGGGCGACAACAACGGGCCGCGCGCGTTCACGGTCTCCTTCGACCGGCCGTACTTCGACGGCCAGGCGGGCGACGGCGCCGGGCACTTCTTCGACTGGGACTACCCGATGATCCGCTGGATGGAATCCCAGGGCTACGACATGACGTACGTGACGTCGGTCGACCTCGAGGCGAGCCCGAACCTTTTCGTCGGCCACCGCGTGTTCGTGAACACCGGCCACGACGAGTACTACTCGGACAACATGCGCTCGAACATCCAGAGCGCCATCGCCTCGGGCGTGAACATGGCGCTCTTCAGCGCCAACAACTTCTACTACCGGACGATCTGGTCGCCGAGCGGGACGGGCGCGGCGAACCGGCGGATGCACACCGACAAGAACGCCCTGGCGAACTCGACCACCTTCGAGTGGCGCCTCCTGCCGCCGCCGCTCCAGCACCCGGAGAACGAGATCGGCGGCGTCATGCTCGGCGGCGTCGCGAACGACCGGCCGTTCCTGGTCGCCGACGCGGACAGCTGGATCTACGCCGGCACCGGGCTCCACACGTACACCGGCAACGGGACGAACAACATCATCACGAGCGGCCCGAACCAGAACGCCTTGCCGGGAGTCGTCGGCTACGAGTTCGACGCCCGCGCCTCGACCACGCCCGAGCTCTCGCCGTACGTGCAGTGGGAGCCGGCCGGCCTGCAGACGCTCGGGCACTCGTTCGTCCCGGCGGCGGACGGCAACGCGACGAACACGTGGAGCGACGCGACGGTGTACACGGCGCCGAACGGCGGAGGCCAGGTGTTCTCGGCCGGCACGATCCAGTGGCCGTGGGGCCTCGACGGAGGCTACGGCAGCGGCTTCTGCGGCTGCGCTCCGGGCAGGCAGTACGTGAACGCGGCGACGCAGCGCGTGACGGCGAACGTGATCAACCGCTTCATCGGGCAGTAGACCGCACCTTTCCGCGGGCCTTTTGCGGCGACTAGAGTCCGGGACCGTCAGTGGGCTCGGAGCGTCTCGATCTGCCCCGCATCGGGATGGCGACGATCGTCGCCGCCGGGCTTGCCCTCGGTTTCGCATTTGCCTTCCTGCGGCATGCGCAGTCGACCTCGCATGTCGGCCCGACCTCGGCGACACTCGACGAGGCGTTCAGCTTGCTGGCCGGAGCGGTGCTCGGGCTCGGGCTCGGAGGCGGGATTGGCGCGCTGTCCGTCCGGCACGGGCCTCCGGCCGTCTCGGGGCTGATCGTTGGCCTGCTCGCCTACGTCGCCGTTCTCGTCCCGGTCTTTGTCCTCACGGACGACGTGAGCCTCGATGAGGATCTCAACGCCGGGGGTCTGGCCTTCCTCACATTCCTGGCTGTCCCGCTCGCGGCTTCAGCTCTCGTCGGCGCAACCGTCGGGGAGTTGATTGCGCGATGGCGGCACCCGGACCGGCAATAGCCGTTGACCCACGAACCGCTGCTCTAGCCTGACTCTCCCTCGGCGATCTTTTCGGCCTCGCCGAATTTGTCGACCACGAGGTAGCCGGCCCGTTCTTCGACGACTTTCTCGACCTCGGGGCTCTCATGTCCCCGAAGGACGACGAAACGGTCGGCCTGTGAGTGAACGCCGTCGTAGTCCGCGATCGTCAAGGTGATCACGCCGCCACACGTCTGCCGTCCGCACTCGCAGAGAACTTCGATCGGCTGGTCGGGCCCTGCGCCTCCCTCTTGGTCGGCCTGCTCGATCTCCCGGTTGGCCGCCCGGAACACCGTCTCGTTCTTGGCGATCCGCTCGTCTCGCTCGTTCACGCGGCCGAGTCTACGCGGGGTTTCCGATCTCCGCTGGATGCTTGCGGGCTCGCCCAGGCCAGGCGGTGGTGGGCTTCGCCATTTCGCGCCTGGAGGGGCGCGAAATGGGCGCGCCTGGGATCGAACCAGGGACCTCCCGCGTGTGAAGCGGGCGCTCTCCCGCTGAGCTACGCGCCCGGGAGAAACCAAGCGTAGCGCGCTCCTACGGGACGTCGAGACGGAGCACGTCGTCGATCGTTTCCCGCCTCCTGATCAACCGCACGCCGCCGTCCGCGACCAGCACCGCGGCCGGCCGCGGGACGACGTTGTAGTTGGACGCCATCGAGAGCGCGTACGCGCCCGTCGCGGGCACCGCGAGCAGGTCGCCGCGGCGCGGAGCGGGGAGCGGGAGGTCGTGGATCATCACGTCCCCGGACTCGCAGTGCTTGCCGCAGACGACGTACGTCCCCGACGGCTCCTCGTCCGCGCGGTTCGCCAGGAGCCCGCTGTACGCGGCGTCGTAGAGCTGCGGACGGGGGTTGTCGGACATGCCTCCGTCCACCGCGACGTACGTCGTGTCGCCTGCGACCCGCTTCACGACTCCGACCTCGTAGACCGTGACCCCGGCCCGGCCGACGAGCGAGCGCCCCGGCTCGAGAACGAGACGAGGCGCAGGGAGGTCGCGCTCGCGCCAGGCCGTAGAGACCCGCGCCAGCAGCTCGCCGGCGAAGTCCTCGATCGACTGCGGCGCCCTGCCCTCCACGTACTGGATGCCGAGCCCGCCGCCCAGGTCGACGACCTCCGGCGTCCAACCGAGCTCGTCGCGACAGCGAACCGAGAAGTCGGCGATCCAGTCCACGGTGGCAAGGCCTGCGCGCGCGTCCATGAGCTGAGAGCCGACGTGGACGTGCACGCCGGCGGTCTCGAGCCCGGCCTCGCGCGCCCGTCCCAGAGCCTCCAGGGCGTCCTCCGGCGGCAGCCCGAACTTCGACCCCTCGTGCGCCGTTCGGATCGAAGGATGCGTGTCGGCCTCGACGCCTGGCGTGACACGGACGAGGATGCGCCGAACACCGGCCTGGGCTGCGCGCTCGACCTCGTCGAGGGCGTCGACGACGACGAAGGCGGGCTCCGCCCCGGCCGCCGCGGCCAGCTCCTCGTCGCTCTTGTTGTTGCCGTGCACGACGAGCTGCTCTCCCGGGACGCCGGCCCGCAGGGCGAGCTCGAGCTCGCCGAGCGTCGAGACGTCGGCGCCGACGCCTTCGTCCGCGAGCAACCTCAGTACCGCCGCGTTCGGAAACGCCTTGACGCCGTAGACGAGGAGCGCGTCGGGCGCAGCGGTCCGGTAGGAGTGAACCGCGCTCCTGATCGTCGCCTCGTCGTAGACGACGAGCGGGGTCCCGTACTCGGCAGCAAGGTCCGAGAGGCGGATCCCGCCGACCGACAGCTCACCGTCCGCGAGCGCGGCCGTATCGGGGAAGAGCGCGACCAAGGAGGACATGGTGCCCGGAACTGCGCTGCAGCTACTTCAGGAGCGCCTGCGCCTGGACGTCGGGTCCCTCGTCCAGGAGATTCATCATCTCTGCGCGCCTCGTCGCCTGCGTCCGGTTGGAGACGTTCATCTTCCGGAAGATGTTCGACAGGTGGAACTTGACGGTCTGCTCGGTCACGAGGAGTGTCCGGCCGACCTCGGCATTCGACAGGCCCTTCGCCACGAGCCTGACCGTCTCGATCTCGCGGTCGGTCAGGCGCGGGCCGTTTGCGACCGCCTTCGGCTTGTGCACCGGCAGAGTGGCCGGCGCGAAATGGATCGACGGGTCGGTCGCCTGCCGGATCGCGACCGCGATGTCCTCCGGGGCCGCGTTGGGCGCGATCAGGGCGCTGACGCCCGAGTCGAAGGCCTCGGCGAGGAGCTTGCGATCCGAGTTGGACGAGAACGCGATCACCTTCAGCGAAGGCTGCTTTTCGAGCGAGTCGCGCACCAGTTCGAAGACGTCCTCGGGCCCGGATGCTGCCTCGACGCCCGCCACGAGCAGGTCCGGTTCGTGCGCGTCGATCAGCCGCGCCGCCTCCGCGGTCGTCGTTGCACGCCCGGCGATCTCGATCTCTCCGCGCAGGGAGGGCTCGAGAACGTCGAGCAGGAGCGGGTAGCTGTTGAACAGCACCGCAACCGGCAGCCGCCGCATCGCGGCCGGATTACTGGCGCTGTTCACTACCAGTCGAGCAAAGTGGAGTTTTGTTCGGAAAACATCAGATTTACTTCTCTTGCTTCTAGCACACTGGCTAGGTGCTGTAAACCGCGCAGCCGCCGTTATTAGGTGGGTTTTAGCATCTGGTGACCGTTGTGAGAAGTCGCGCTGTCAGATGGCGACGCGAGCGCCGTCGTGCTGGAGCGACTCGTCGACCGCCTCGATCGTGCGCACGACGTCGAGGCCGAGCTGTGCGCTCGAGCGGGGCGTTCCGCCGTCCCGGATCGAGGCCGCGAAGTCCTGGAGCTCGAGGAAGAGCGGCTCCGACGCCGCGATGTGCGGCGAGACGATGTCGCCCGTCCGGTACGTGAGCCGGTACTCGCCGAAGGTCTCCGGGTTCCGCAGGTTGACGCCGCTGTCGAAGACGCGCACGGGCTCGTTGCTCGTGTCGTCGTAGACGACCATCTTCTTCGAGCCCACGACGGTCGTCCGGCGCAGCTTGCTCGGCGCGAGCCACGAGATCTCGACGTTCGCGATCGTCCCCGACGGAAACTGGAGGTTGATGAACGCGACGTCCGGGCTGTCGGGCATGACGCAGCCGCGCGCCATGGCGGTCACGTTGCTCGGCGCCTCCTCGAGCCAGTAGCGCAGGATCGAGAAATCGTGCGGGCCCAGGTCCCAGGCCACGCTGACGTCGGTCTGGTGCAGCCCGAGGTTCACGCGGCTCGTCGAGATGAAGTAGATCTCGCCCAGCTCGCCGCTCGTGATCAGGTTGCGCACGGCGTCAACGGGCGGGCTGTACAGGAACGTGTGTCCCGGCATGAGCACGAGCCCGCGCTCGTCGGCCGCATCGATCATGTCGCTCGCCTCCTCCGACGAGGCCGCGAGCGGCTTCTCGACGAAGAGGTGCTTGCCGGCCTCGAGCGCGCGCATCCCAAGCGCGTAGTGCGTCGAGACGGGGGTCGCGAGGAGGACGGCGTCGATCGAGTCGTCCGTGAGGATGTCGTTGAAGTCAGTCGTGCCCGGAACGGCCGGGTAGCGGAGGGCGATCGCGTCGAGCGCCTTCTCGCTCGCGTCGCAGACGCAGGCCAGGTCGGCCTCGGGGAGCTCGTGCAGGTTCCGGACGAGGTTCGGGCCCCAGTAGCCGAGCCCGACGACCGCGATGCGCGGAATGTCCGACCTGCGGATGCGGAGATCGTCGGTCAGCGCGAGGTGCGCGTGAGCGATCTCGCCGTTGCCGTTGCCGTTTCCGTCCGTTCTGGTGGCCATTGCCGTTGCTGTTGCCGTTCGAGCTCACGCTGTCGCCTTTCGACTGAGGATTTGCAGGGGTGTGCGGACGAGAAGCCGGAGGTCGAGGCCGAGCGACCAGCCGCGCGCGTAGGCGACGTCCATGTCGAGCGCTTCGCGGAACGTCGAGTGTGCGCGGGCGGTCACCTGCCAGAGCCCCGTGATGCCTGCCGGCACGAGGAACCGATCGAAGTGGTGGGGCAGGAAATTCTCCGTCTCGTACTCGATGCACGGGCGCGGGCCGACGAGCGACATGTCGCCGCGCAGGACGTTGATCAGCTGCGGCAGCTCGTCCAGGCTCGTCTTGCGGAGCCAGTGTCCGCTGCGCGTGACCGCGTCGCCGCGATCGAGCTTGTAGACGCCGTTGTGCGTCTGAGCCGAGCGGGGATCCATCGACTCGCGGATGTACTTCTCGTGCACCGAAGTGTCGACGTCGACCTTCATCGTGCGGAACTTCAGCGCCGTGAACTCGCGCCGGTCCTTTCCGAGCCGCGTCTGCTTGAAGAAGATCGGGCCTGGCGAGTCGCGCTTGACGCGCCACGCGATGTAGATGAAGAGCGGGGCCGTCAAGGCGAGGCCGACGAGCGCGCCCATGACGTCGACCGTCCGTTTCATGAGCGCAGCCGAGTGCGTCAGGCGCGGGGGAGGGAGATTGATGACCGGTACCCCTTCGAGCGTGTCGATCTTGACGTTGGGGCTGACGAGCTCGTAGAGCCGCGGGACGATGTCGACCTGGACGTCGAGCTCGTTCAGCGACCGCAGCAGCTCGAGCGTGTCTTCGGACGACTCGTTCGAGAAGGCGATGACCACCCGCTCGACGTCGAGCATGCGGACGAGCTCCTCGAGCTGATCCGTTCCGCCGAGGAGCGCGACGTGGTCGAGGCCGTCCTGCCTCGCCCTGGGCTGGTTGTCGACGAAGCCGACGAGGTTGAAGCCGTATTCGGGGTGCCGCAGCATCTTGCGGGCCATGCTCTGGCCGACGTCTCCGGCGCCGACGATGACCGTGTTCTGGAGGTAGCTGATCCTGCGCCTGCACCAGAAGCGGGCGACCGAGCGCGCGACCGTGATGAACACGATTGCGAGCGCCCACAGCGCCATCGCCTTCGAGAAGTCCGGAGCGGCCGCTCCGAGCAGCCAGACGCCGACGAACAGGAGCCAGACCCCGACGGTGACCAGGTGGAAGACGCGGCTGAGCTCGTCCGAGGTCGGATGGTGCGTCCGCTCCTCGTCCTGCTCGTAGAGGCCGTAGAGGCGCGCGATCAGGATCCAGCCCGGAATCGTGGCCAGGAGCACCGCGTACTCGAGCCCCGCCCCGAAGTGATGGTGTGCGCTCGAGCCGGCGCCGAAGGCGAGCTCGACGAGGGCGAAGGTCGCGGCGAGCGCGACGACGTCTGCGAGGACGAGCATGCGGCGCATCAGCCAGCCTCGGCGACGCGCCTTGCCCGACGCACGGCGCTGCTCGAGGATCTCGAGTGTCCGCTGGTTCGCGAACACGGTCCTCTGTGCGGCGCCGATCGACGGCAGCGCATACGAGCTCTCGAGGCTCATCTCGGCCATGCTGTCCCCACTACCTCCTGTTGTTTTCCGTGCCGCCCCCAGATTTACGGCACCCCTTGAGAGTAGGGCTCTGACGCCGCCTTTTTAAGGCCAGAGTCGAATCCCCGACGGGTGGGCGGGTGGCTGGTCGTTCGGAGGGGGATCGCGCTGCGCTGCCGCGTAACCAAGCGGCAAATCGACCTAGCCGATTTGGGGGGCGCGGGACGAATAATTCGCTCAGTCCAGTGTTTTTCGGAGGAGGAGTCGGGCCCCGTACGAGGTAACCACTTCTGGGGATGGAAGAATCGGCCGCCCCGCCGATCTAGTAAGGCCAGTACGAGGCCCCCATCGTGCTCAATCGCCGCCCCGCCGCCCCCATCGTTCTCTGCCTGCTTGCAGCCACGCTGCTCCTCGCAGGTGGCTCCTCTGCGCGCTCCTTCGGCGCGCCGCGCAACCTCGCCGCTCCCAAGATCAAGGGAGAGGCTCGGGTCGGAAATGCTCTGACCGCGTCGCACGGCCGCTGGGCCGGTCACCCGAGATCGTTCCGCTACGCCTGGCAGCGCTGCAACAAGGGCCACAGGTGCATCAAGGTCGCGGAGGCCTCGAAGGCGACGTACATCGTCAACTCGACGGACGTAGGCCACCGGCTGCGCGTCGTCGTAGTCGCTGAGAACGGAGACGGCATGGCCCAGGCCAGGTCGATCTGGAGCAAGCCGGTCAAGAAGCGCGGCGGCGGCCACAGAGAGCCTCCGCCTCCGCCGCCTCCGCCTCCGCCTCCGCCGCCGCCTCCGCCGCCTCCGCCTCCGCCTCCGCCTCCGCCTCCGCCTCCGCCTCCGCCTCCGCCGCCTCCGCCGCCTCCGCCGCCGCCTCCGCCTCCGCCTCCGCCTCCGCCTCCGCCTCCGCCGCCGCCTCCGCCTCCTCCGCCGCCTCCGCCTCCTCCGCCGCCTCCGCCTCCGCCTCCTCCGCCGCCTCCGCCACCTCCGCCACCTCCGCCGCCTCCACCGCCGCCGCCTCCGCCACCTCCGCCGCCTCCGCCACCTCCGCCACCACCGCCACCCCCGCCGCCTCCTCCGCCTCCTCCGCCTCCGCCGCCTCCGCCGCCGCCTCCGCCTCCGCCGCCTCCGCCTCCTCCGCCACCACCACCCCCACCGACGGGGCTCCACGTCTCGGGCAACCAGCTGCTGGGCGCGAACAACCAGCCCGTCCACCTGCACGGCGTGAACTACTCAGGGCCCGAGTTCGCGTGCATCCAGGGCTGGGGGATCTTCGACGGCCCCAGCGACGATGCGATGATCAACGCGCTCGCCGCCTGGCACGTGAACGTCGTGCACATGGGCCTGAACGAGGACTGCGTGCTCGGCATCAACGGCGTCCCGGCTCAGTACGGCGGCGCGAACTACATGAACGCGATCAAGGCGTTCGTGAACCGGCTCCACGCGCACGGCCTCTATGCCGAGATCAGCCTCATGTGGGCCGCTCCCGGCAATCAGCGGGCGCTCGACCACCCGCCGATCCTCGACATGGACCACTCCCCGGCGGCCTGGACGGCGATCGCCAACGCGTTCAAGGACGACTCCAACACGTTCTTCGGCCTCCAGTCCGAGCCTCACGACATCAGCTGGGCCTGCTGGAAGAACGGCGGCTCCTCGTGCAACGTGGGCTACGCCGCCTTCGGCATGCAGTCCGCGCTGAACACGATCCGGGCGACGACCGCGACCAACGTGATCACGGCGTCCGGGATCGACTGGGCGAATAACCTCCAGCAGTGGCTCGCGAACAGGCCGACCGATCCGCTCAACCAGCTCATGGCCGAGCAGCACGTGTACGGCGGGAACACCTGCTACACGCCGTCCTGCCTGAACCAGACCACGGCTCCGGTCGCCGCGCAGGTCCCGGTCGTCTTCGGCGAGTTCGGCGAGACGTACGACGCCTCGAGCTGCGCCACCACGAACACCCAGGCGATGGTCAACTGGGCCGACGCGCACGGCGTCAACTACGAGGCCTGGACCTGGGACACGTGGGGCGACTGCCTCGCGCTGATCTCGGACTTCGACGGCACGCCCAACGGCAACTACGGCAACTGGATCCGCAGCCACTACCAGCAGTTCCCGCCGCCGTAGCCCGCAGGTAATGCGGACCGGTCGCTGCGGCATCAGCATCGGCGCGAGCCTGTTCGCCGCCCTGTTCCTGCTCGTCGGCGGCTCCGCCGCGGGCTCCTCGCGCGCACCTCACAACCGCGCTCTGCCGAAGATCGCCGGCGCCGCGCTCACCGGGAAGACCCTCTCCGCAGGACACGGCCGCTGGTCGAACGGCCCGAAGAGGTTCCGCTACGCCTGGGTCTCGTGCAACCGCTCAGGTGTCGCGTGCCGCAGCGTGCCAAGAGCCAAGCACGCGAAGTACCGCCTTCGGGCCCGGGACGTCGGCCGCCGACTACGGGTCGTGGTACTCGCGTTCAACCGCGCGGGGCACGGCCAGGCGCGCTCGAAGGCGACGCGCGCAGTCCGCGCGAATACCGACGGCGGCCCGCCGCCTCCTCCTCCCGGCCCTCCGCCGCCTCCCCCGCCTCCGCCGGCCTTCACGGGGCTCCACGTCTCGGGGAACAAGCTTCTGAACGGTTCGAATCAGGCCGTCCACTTGCACGGCGTCAACCGCTCCGGCACGGAGTACGCGTGCATCCAGGGCTGGGGCCTCTTCGACGGCCCGAGCAACGACGCGTCGATCGCAGCCATCGCGTCGTGGCACTCGAACATCGTCCACATCGGGTTGAACGAGGACTGCATCCTCGGGATCAACGGCGTCGACCCGGCCTACGCGGGCGCGAACTACATGAACGAGATCGTCGCCTTCGTGAACCGCCTGCACGCGCACAACCTGTACGCGGAGGTCAGCCTGATGTGGGCGGCGCCGGGCACGCAGCAGGCCCGCGACCATCCGCCGATCCTCGACCAGGATCACGCGCCGGCTGCATGGACGGCGATCGCAAACGCGTTCAAGGGCGACCAGAACACGATCCTCGGCCTGCAGTCCGAGCCGCACGACATCAGCTGGGCGTGCTGGAAGAACGGCGGCGGCTCGTGCTCCGTGGGATATGCCGCCTTCGGGATGCAGTCCGCGCTCGACACGATCCGCGCCACGGGAGCGACGAACGTCGTCACCGCCTCGGGCATCGATTACGCGAACAACCTCACACAGTGGCTGGCGAACAGGCCGGCCGATCCCCTGAACCAGCTCATGGCCGAGCAGCACGTGTACGGCGGCAACACGTGCTTCACGCCCGCCTGCCTGAACACGAACACCGCTCCGGTCGCGGCGCGTCGTACCGGTCATCTTCGGCGAGTACGGAGAGACGTACGACGACTCGAGCTGCGGGGCGACGAACACCGCGAACATGGTCAACTGGGCCGACGCGCACGGGGTCAACTACGAGGCGTGGGTGTGGGACGACTGGGGCACGTGCGGTTCGCTGATCAGCGACTACGACGGCACGCCGGCGCATGCGTTCGGCACGTGGGTTCGCGACCACTACGTCGCGACGTACCCGGCGCCGTAGACCCTCCTTACCGGCGCTCTGTCCGCACCCAGCTGTCCGGGCGGAAGCGCAGGAGGCGATGCGCCCTGAGCGCCTTGCGCACGACGAACCTGGGCGCGTGGGCCAGCGCCGCATAGGCGGAGCGCGGCGCCTTCGCGGCGACGAGCCCGACGACGACGTAGACCGGTATCGCCGCGAGCGCGACAACCGCAGGCGCGGCCGCCCACGCGTCGAGCCCGTCCAGCCAGACGAGAGCGACTGCCACCGTGGTCAGCGCTCCGGCGGCGGCGGTGAGATAGCCGAGCGGCGGTATCGCCAGCTCGACGGCCGCGTCGACCCGGCCCTTGGCGAGCAGCTTCGGAACGTGGGTGCGGGCCAGATGAAGCTTTCCCCCCTCCCAGCGGAGCTGCTGTGCCTCGGCGGCCCGGCCGTGGGGCGCGGCGGGCGACCTGACGATCGCTCCGCGGGCAAAGACCGGCTCGATCCCGGCGGCTCGAAGCTCGAGCCCGTATTCCAGGTCCTCCGTGCTCGAGAACGCGCTCCAGGGATGCTCGTCGAGCAACCGGCGCCCGAAGAGCATCCCGTTGCCCGCGAGGTCGGGAGCGAGTCCGAGCATCGCCCGCCCCGTCGGCCGTGCGCGGTTGACGAGCAGGAACGCCGCCGAGCGAAGCTCCTGCTCCGGCGAGCCGTCGCCGACGATCAGCGACTCGCCCTGCACGGCCTGGGCGCCCTCCTCGAAGTGGCCGACGAGGACGGTCAGGAGATCCGGGTCAGGCGTGGAGTCCGCGTCGACCACGACCACGGCGTCCGGCGGCTCGTCGCGCGTGAGCAGTTCGTCCATCGCCCAGCGCAGCGCCCGGCCCTTGCCTCGCGCGTCCGGCTCGTTGCGCGCGAGCACCTCTGCACCGGCCCGAGAAGCCACGCCGGCCGTGTCGTCGGTGCAGTTGTCCGCGACGACGACGACGCGGTAGCGGTCCCGCGGGTAGGTCTGGTTCTCGAACGCCTGCACGCAGTGGGCGACCGTCTCCTCCTCGTCGTGCGCCGGGACGAGGACGACGACGTCCGTGTCGCCGCTTACAGCAAGTCGCCGCGCGCGGTAGAAGAGCGCGACCACGGCCGGGACGAGCAGGTAGAGGGCGGCCAGGGCGAGCGCACCACCCAAAAGTACGAACAAGAGATCGGTGCCGTTCATCCGCGTCTATTGTGAGTGTCGTGCAGACGGCAGCGATTCTGCGGCTCGCGGCCCTCGCGCTGGCGGCCACCTTCATCGTCGGGCTCCCGACCGGGAGCGCGTCCGGCGCGTCCTCGGCCGGGCGCGGCCTTCACGTGTCCGGCAACAAGCTCCTCGACTCGAAGGGGCGCCTCGTCCACTTCCGCGGAGTCAACCGTTCCGGCACCGAGTACGCGTGCATCCAGGGCTGGGGCATCTTCGACGGGCCGAATGGCGCGGCATCCGTCAGGGCGATCGCCAAGTGGCACGTCAACGCCGTCCGGATCCCGCTGAACGAGCAGTGCTGGCTCGGCATCAACGGCGTGAAGCCTCAGTACGGCGGCGCGACCTACCGGCGCGCGATCGTCAAGTACGTGAACCTCCTTCACCGCCACAACATGTACGCGGAGCTCTCGCTGATGTGGGGGGCGCCCGGCTCGACGAAGGCGACGTACCAGCCGGCCGCTCCTGACGCGGATCACTCGCCGGCCTTCTGGGCGAGCCTCGCGCAGACCTTCAAGAACGACAAGAACGTGATGCTTTCGCCGTGGGGCGAGCCGGTCGTCGACGAGGATTGCCTCCTCAAGGGCGGCTGCACCGTCCCGTTCAACGACAACGTCAAGTACAAGGCCGCCGGCATGCAGCAGGCCGTGACCGTGATGCGGCAGGCCGGCTTCAAGGGCCCGATCGCGATCCCGGGCATCAGTTGGGCGAACGACCTCACGCACTGGCTCTCGCACAAGCCGAAGGACCCGCTCAACCAGCTCGTCGCCGAGGCGCACGTCTACGGCAAGAACACGTGTGCGTCGAACTCCTGCCTGAACCGGACGATGGCGCCGGTCGCGAGCAAGGTGCCGCTGATCTTCGGCGAGACCGGGCCGTCGTACGACGACTCCGACTGCGGCTCGACGACCATCTCGCGGCTCCTGAACTGGGCGGACGCTCACAACGTCGGCTACGAGGCCTGGACCTGGGACACGTGGGACACCTGCGGCTCGCTGATCCGCGACTACAAGGGAAATCCGCGGACGGCGTACGGCAGGTGGCTGCGCTCGTACTACGCGAAGCGGGCGGGCACGACGCACGGCCCGCGCCGCTAGCGCGTTACTCGAAGAGACGGAGGTCCTCCTCGATCACGTAGTGCGAGGCCTCTTCGGGCCGCATGCCGACGGGCTTCGCCGGGACTCCCGCGACGATCGTCAGCGGCGGGACGTCCTTCGTGACGACTGCGCCCGCCGCGACGACACAGCCGCGGCCGAGCGTGACGCCGCCGAGGATCGTCGCCCGCATGCCGATCCAGACGTTGTCCTCGATCACGACGGGCCGGATCTCGACGCGGAACTCCGGGTCGAGAGCGCCGTGCGCCGCGGTGGAGATCGCGACCTGCGGCGAGATGCTGACGTTGTCGCCGATCTCGACCCCGCCCCGCACGTCGATCATGCAGTCGCGGTTGATCCGCGAGTTGGCGCCGATCGAGACTCCGGTTCGCCGGATCTGGCCCGGCCCGTAGAACCACCAGTAGCACCCGAGATGGACGCCTGCGCGCGGGCCGAGCTCGATCCCGAGGACGCGCCGGTACCAGCCGTGTCGGAGCTTCCAGCTCGGGATGTTCGCGATGAAGTAGTTCGTGAGGTAGCTGATCAGGCGGATCAGGAAGACCTTGTGCCGGCGGGTCGCCTGGCCGGGCTTCGCGGCGGCGTCCTCCCAGGTCGGCGTCCGTTCCGCCGCTCCCGCGCTCACCGCGAATCACCCCCGCGCGGCGTGACGTGGGCCGGTGCTGATCGCGTGCCCGAGGACGGAGCGCTCGTTTCATTCCCGGCGCCCGCGAAGACGAGCCAGACGAAGAAGCCGATCGCGATCGGCAGGAGCGCGAGCGCCGCGCGCTGCGCGATGCGGTCGAAGCGGCGCCGCGAGGCCGCGGCGCGCACGAGGGCCGGAGCCGGAGCCGGCCGGAGCTTCCGCCTCGGAGCCGGTCGAGCCGGCGGACGCGCCGTCCGTGGACGCGCCGGAAGGGCGCCGGCCGCTGCGGGCTGCGCGACGAGAGCGCGAGCGTCGAGCCGACGCGCAGCCTCGCCGAGGCCGAGCAGGGTCCCCACGACGAAGGCGATCCGGTACATGAAGAAGCCCTGGTCGTTGTAGCCCTCGAGCGCGTACCCCACCAGCGCGCACGCGAGCACCGTGCCGAAGACCGCAACCTCGCGGTGCCGCGAGCGAACGAGCCGGCACGCGGTGATGATCCCGGCCGCCAGCAGCGACCAGAACGCGATCCCGCCGAGCAGCCCCATGCGCATGAGGATGTAGAGCACCCCGTTGTGCGGGACGAACCGGATCATCGGGTCGATTGCGCTGATGTCGGTGATCGACCCCTGGATGTAGTCGATCGGGACGCCGAAGCCCCGGCCGATCGGGCCTCCTTCCCGAATGTTGAACTTGAGGTTCTCGTTCTCCTGGATGCGGTACAGGTCGGACGACTCGTCGCGCGTGCTCGGTGCGACCGCCGACTTGACTGCGCGGGCGGGGCCGGCGAGCGCGCCGGTGTTGTTCCAGTACGCCGGGAAGTAGACGGCCGAGGCGACGACCAGGAGCGCGAGCACCTTGCCCATGAACCGGCGCCTCGACGGGACCGCGACCATGGTCACGATCGACAGCGCGATCAGCTCGCCGCCCAGGATCAGCCACGCAGCTCGCCGGCTGTTCACGAGGTCCGCGACGAGCACGAGCGGCAGGAGCACGGTCGCCGTCGTTCGCAACGGGCCGGGCATCCGGAAGATCCAGAGGCATGCCGTCAGCAGGATGAAGAGGGAGAAGAAGAGCGCCTCCTCGTGGCCGACGATGAAGTCCGGACGCGGGATCTGGTTCCGCACGCTCAGGAAAGAGTGCAGCGCCTGCGCGGCCTTGAAGCCGCTGCCGAGCACGATCGCCCACATCGCCGTGTGCAGCACCGAGAGCCGGGTCGTGAAGACGGTCGCCACGAGGTACGCGATGGCGAGGTACATGTACGGGCGGACCTCGGTCAGGGCTGTTCGCAGTTCGCCGCCATGAGCCTGGCCGACCGCGAGCCCGACGAAGGCCGCCAGGGCGACTGCTGCGACCGCATATGTGACCGCTGACCTGGGCACGCTCGTGGTCGCCGCCGTTTCCCGCTTCAAAACCCAGATCGTCAGCAGCGCGAGGAGGAGGAGATCCGCAGGACTGATGTGCAGCCCTCCGCCGAGCCCGTGGAACAAGGGGAGGCGGTCCGTATAGTCGCTCGGGGTCGGCGGCGCCATGGTCGTCGTGCCCGGCTGCCCGGTGGTGAACGGGAACTGCTCGACCGTGAGCGCCGCCAGCAGGACGACGATCGGCGACAGCTCCGGCCGCTTCCAGAGGGCGAGGATCAGTGCGATCGCCAACAGGGCGAAGAGCGCGCCGGCCAACCCGGCGCTTCCGGCCATCCCGGACGCTAGGCCGATCAGGACGGAGAGCGCCGACAGGACGGCTGCAGTGACCCACGTGGGAAGCGGCCCGCGGCGCCGGATGGCGGCGACGGCGGTGCTCATCGCAGGTAGCCGGCCATCGCGTAGGTCAGGACGAGGGCCGTCAGGCAGACGGCCAGCATCACCGCCTTCCGCGACTTGACACCGCCGAGGCCGAGCACGAAGAACAGCGCGAGCAGCAGGATGCCCCAACCCGTCATCGCGAGGCGCCTCGGAAGATCGGTGCTGCGCTCAGCTGTGACGGGCCGCAGGACACCCGGTCACCGCTTGCCCGTCGCCTTCACGCGCGGCACCTGCGGCACCGCAGATCCATTCGATGCCCGTGGGCGCGTCGATGTCGAGATCGTCGGCGCGGGCGATCACCTCGCGCAGTTCCTCGCGTTCGCCGTCGCCTCGGTCCTCGTCCTCGCTGCTCGTGAGGAGCACGATCGCGAGGAAGCTGATCAGGAGCCCGACGAACATCCCCGCGACGACGCCGAAGACCGACTTCTTCATCCCGCTGACCGCTGGCGCTGGGAGCGTCGGCTCGTCGACGACCATGTAGTGCGGTGCGGCCACTTTCGCCGCCGCCAGGTTCAGCGCGGCCTGGTTGTAGCCACGGATGCCGCGCCTGAGCCGGGTCTCGGCGGTGTTGCGCGCCTGGGTGAGCCCTTGCGCCTCTGCCGAGGGGAGAGTGCCGCTGTTGAGCTGGCCGTTCAGCCGGCCGACCGCGTTCTCTGGCCGTGTCGGCCTGACGCTCTGAAGTGCGTCATCGCCTGCTGCTGGCGCGAGACGTCGATGTTGCTCCGCTCCTCGTTCAGCGCCTCCACGAGCGCGTTCACCGTGCCGACCGTGACCTCCGGCGTAGGCCCGTGGTAGCTCGATCCCGAGAATCTGTCCGCCGGGGAGCGTGGTCAGGACGTGCTTCGGGTCGAGCGCCTTCGCGGTCTTGTCCTCGGCCGAGCCGCTTCCCCGGACCATGCGCAGGAGACCGGCCGGCCCCCAGCCCTGAGTCGAGTGCGTCTCGAGATACTTCGTGAGCGGCCCCTTGTGCCCGACCTCCATCTGGAAGGACTTCGTCGCCAGAAGCTCGGTCAGAAGCTGCTGGGCCTGCGCGGCCGGCGGCGTGTCAGCGTCGGTTCGGATTGAAGAACGACGACTGCTGCGTCACCGGGTTGTCGATGAACAGCGACGCACCTGCCTTGTACTCCTTCGGAGTCGACGACGACGACCCAGAGCGCGAGCACGCTCAGGATCACCACCGGCAGGCTGAACGCCAGCCGGTGGCGGTTGAACGTCTGGACATAGCTCGGATTCATGAAAATCGGCCTTCCTGTGATTCACCACACCTCGCCGGAAGGCTCTCGCATTGTCGCTGTAGCGGGCGCCTGATTTCACTAACCGATGGGCTAGTGTTTCCGTGCGCCGCGCTGGGCCCTCTCAACCATGCGGCTTTCGCCCCCGATCCTGCACGGCCGACCAAGACGCGTCTAGCCCATCGATCAGTAGCCACGCGTCCGTGCGCTCCATAGCATTTGCCGCATGGCGAACCCCCCGCGTCCTAGCTCCCGCAATGGCTTCTCGAGCCGCGAGATCGAGGTCCTCGAGCTGGCTTCGCAGGGCATGACGAATCCGCAGATCGCACGACGGCTGGAGCTGTCCGTGCACGCGATCAAGTTCCACCTCGCGTCGATCTATCGGAAGCTCGGCGCTGCGAACCGGACCGAAGCGGCTGTCGCCTGGGCGCTCGCGATGAACGGCAACGGTGAGCGCTCGGAACGCCTCCAAAGCCCTCCGGCCGCCTGATCACTGACTAGCCGATCAGCTAGCTGTGCCCACGCCGAATCGCCCCTAGCCTAGAGAGACGATGACGACGCTCCTGACCGACAGCGCCCGCTCCGTTCCGTTCTTCGACGGGGCCCCGATGATGGACGGGCTCAAAGAGGACATGGTCGCCGAGATCTCGGCGCTCATCGACAGCGGACGCTTCATCAACGGGCCTGACGTCGCCGAGTTCGAGACGTCGTTCGCGACGTACTGTCAGACGGCGGTTTGCGTCGGCGCGGCGAGCGGGCTCGACGCACTCAGGCTGGCGCTGATCGCAGGCGGGCTCGAGCACGGCGACGAGGTCGTCGTCCCGGCCCAGACGTTCATCGCGACCTTCGAGGCCGTGACGCAGGCCGGCGGCGTGCCGGTCGTCGTCGACTCCTCGGAGTGGGACTACAACATGGATCCCGAGGCCGCCAATGCGGCGGTGACCTCGCGGACCCGGTTCGTGCTTCCCGTGCACCTCTACGGGCAGATGGCCGACATGCGCGCCCTCGGGTTGGTGGCGATGCGCCACGGTCTTCACCTCCTCGAGGACGCGTGCCAGGCTCACGGCGCTGAGCGGGACGGGTTGCGCGCCGGCGCGGAGAGCCTCGCCGGAGCGTTCAGCTTCTACCCGGCGAAGAACCTCGGCGCCGCGGGCGACGCCGGGGCACTCGTGACGGACGACATCGAGCTCGCCGATCGCGTCCGCGCGCTCCGCGAGCACGGCCAGACGGAGAAGTACAAGCACGTGACCGCGGGCTTCACGGCCCGGATGGACACGCTGCAGGCAATCGTGCTCAAGCACAAGTTGCCGCACCTGGACTCGTGGAACGAGGCGCGCCGTGCGGCCGCGCGCTTCTACGGCGAGGCCCTCGACGGCGTCGGCGACCTGCGCATGCCGCCCGTTCCGGAGGGCAGCAACCCGGTCTGGCACCTGTACGTCATCCGCACGGCCGACCCGGAGGGCCTCCAGGGCTTCCTGGGAGAGCGCGGCGTGGCGACCGGCCGGCACTATCCGGAGCCGCCGCACCTCTCGGCCGCGTACGCGGATCTCGGCCACCGGCCGGGCGCGTTCCCGGTCGCAGAGGCGATCTCGCGCGAGGGCCTGTCCCTCCCGATGTACCCGGGGATCTCCGAGCAGCAGCTGACGAGCGTCGTCGAGACGATCTCGGCGTACTTCGCCCGCGGCTGAGCCGATGTCGAGCGCGCCGTCGAACGAGGCGCCGTACCGGCTTCTCTCGAACGTCGACTTCGGCGAGGACGTCGTCGTCCAGGCGTTCACGAACCTCTACGGCTGCCGGATCGGAGACCACTCGCGCGTCGGCCCGTTCGTCGAGATCCAGTCGGGGGTCGAGATCGGCTCGAGCTGCAAAATCCAGAGCCACTCGTTCATCTGCACGGGCGTCACGATCGAGGACGAGGTGTTCGTCGGGCACGGAGTGATCTTCATCAACGACAAGCGCCCGCGGTCGACGACGGACGAGGGCGAGCTCCAGACCGACGAGGACTGGGAGCTGATCGAGACGGTCATCGAGCGGCGCGCGTCGCTCGGCTCCGGGGCGATCATCATGGGCGGCGTCCGGGTCGGCGCCGGAGCGATCGTCGGTGCCGGGGCGGTGGTCACGAAGGACGTTGCGCCCGGGGAGGTCGTCGCTGGAAGCCCGGCCCGCGCGTTGGCCGGCGCGCGCCACACTCCCTGAGAGGGGGTAGGCCCTAGCCCTTCGGCCTAGCCCCACTACTAGGCATGGGTATAGGGAAATTAGGGCCACCTGGCCTATAGCCGTAGCCCGATAGCGCGTGCTACATCATGGGAGGTACTTGGGGATCAACTGCGGAAGGCGGCAATTGCGGTGGGTAATGGCGAAAGAACAGCGGTTCTGTTGGACCAACATCCTCTCTGGCTGAATGCGCTGGAGAGAATCCTGACCCACGCGGGTGTCAATCCCGTGGCGAAGGCGACAACGACATCGGCGGCGCTCTCGGCTCTCGACGAGCAACGGCCCGACCTCTTCGTGCTCGACCTCGACATGGAGGGCACGCCGGACGGGCTCAGTTGCTTGCGGAACGCCCTGGGGCGCCAGCCCTCGCTCAAGGTGGTCGTCGTCTCGGCGACTGACAACCCGGAGCGGATCGAAGCGGCTCTCACGAGCGGCGCTGTGGCGTACGTCCTGAAGCGGGCAGAGCCCGAGGACCTCGCCTCGGCGATCAGGCAGGTCTTCTCCCGCTCGCTCTACCTCGCGGGGGCCGAGGCCTTCGCCCGCGTCCCGAACGCGGAAGAGGTCGAGGCGGTCGGGCTGACCAGGCGTGAGCGTGAGATCCTCCAGCTCGTCTCGGAGGGCAACACGAACGGGCAGGTTGCCAAGGTGCTCTGGGTCACGGAGCAGACGGTCAAGTTCCACCTGGCGAACATCTTCAGGAAGCTCGACGTGACCAATCGCACCCAGGCGAGTCGCTGGGCGCACGCCCACGGGCTCGTTCGGCTCAACGAGCGCGAAGAGCAGGCGGAGCCGGCCGAGGCGAAGCTGGTCGGGTCGGCGGCCTAGGTCTCGTCGCGGGGCGAGCAGGCGGCGGCGAGCGCCGCGATTACAGGGCCGAGATCGGCGACGGCGTCCGTCCGGACGTACGCGGCGACTCGGCCCTTTCGGCCGGGCCCATCCGGGTTCGGCTCGTCCGCGAGGACCACGCCCCACGACCGCTGGTCGCGGGTCGGTCCTCCGTGGGCGATAAAGGCGGCGTTGTCTTCTGCGGGGGGCAAAAGGTTCTCTGCGGGGGGCTAGCAGCGAGATGATTGCATCTCGGCCGGAAGGTTGTGAACTGGTTAACAGGCTAGTTGCTCGCGAATTCGTCGCTCGGAGCGCGCTTTTCGCCCCCTGGTAGGTTCCCCACGTGCTGCTCGGCCTCTCGACCGGACACGCGATCGGCCTCGGGCTGATCGCAGCCGCATTCGTCGTCTTCTCGCTGCTCTGTGCGCTCGTCATCCCGAAGCGCTGGCCGCAGTTTCCGGGGGAGCGAGGGCTCCGCTGGTTCATCGTCGTGACCGTCGTCCTCTGCATCGGAACGCTGGCTGCCGTCGAGGTCTTCGCCACGGAAGCCGAGGAAGAGACTGCACAGGCCGAGACGACCGGGACGACGACGACCGGGACGACTTCATCCGGAGCGACCACGACCAACGCGGAACCGCCCGCGCCACCGGAGGGCGAGTCGGCGGCCGGTAAGCCCGTCTTCTCGGCCCAGGGGTGCGGCGGCTGCCACGCGTTCAAGGCGGCCGGGTCGAACGGTGCGATCGGGCCCGACCTCGACACGGCCCTGCAGGGCAAGGACGTGGCCTTCGTGCGCGAGTCGATCGTCGACCCCAACAAGGACGTCGCGTCGGGCTACCAGCCGAACATCATGCCCGGCAACTTCGGCCAGACCCTGACGCCGAAGCAGATCGACGATCTCGTTGCTTTTCTGACGAAACCGAGCTAGCGGTCAACTCTTCAGCGGAGAGGGAGGGATTCGAACCCTCGACCCACCTTTCGGCAGGTACGCGATTTCCAGTCGCGTTCCTTCGGCCACTCGGACACCTCTCCGGGCGGCCAGCGTAGCGAAGCCGTGTCGGCGCCAACGTGTGCCGCTCAGCGCCTAAAGGAGAGGGGTCTCGCAGATTTGACTGCGTAACCCCTCTCCTGGTCGCGGTGTACTAGTGCTTCCCCCGCAGGGAACGGATCAGCACGTCGATCTGCTCTGGGCTGAGTGCTCTGTCGAAGATCATCAACTCGTCGAGCTCACCGTCGTACGGATTCGTCCCGTCGACGAAGGTGCACGCGCTCATTCCCGCTCGCATAGGCGCGGTGTTCGAGAGCTGCACCGGTTCGGGCGAGATGGCAGTTCCGGGATTCGCTCCGTCCACGTAGATGGTGTTGTTCGTCCCGTCGCGGACGAGCGCGACGTGGTGCCATTTTCCGTCGGCGATGATCGGCGCTCCCGGGACACCCGTGTTGTCGGTACCGAACTCGTCGCCGTCCAGTTCGGCGCCCCAGAGATTGCCGGTCATCCGGAAGCCCCAGAAGCTTGCGGCGTTGCACACCGGTCGCTTCTCCCAGATCGCCTGTGACAGGGGCGAGGTCGTCTTGATGAAGAACGCGAGCGTGAAGGGATCGCGGCCGAAGTTCCCGCCGACTTCGTCGAACTGCACCTCGGAACCTTGGCCGTTGAAGTGGAACGCCCGGCCGCTGAAGCCACGCGTGTACGTGACTCCATTCAGAAGGTGCCCGTCGTCGGTGCCGATGCGGTCCCGCGCCGTCCCATCCGCCGGCCACCAGTGAGTCGGCTTGGGAGCCGTCGGGGCAGACTGCGCGGCGGGCGCCGCCTGAACCGTAGATGACAAGACGCCGACGGTCAGCGCAACCAGCACGCAGAGCCAGAGCGGCAGCCTGTTGAAGTACTTGGGCATTGAGAGCTCCTTCCTGGACGCGCGAGTGCAGCGTCCCGGTTTGCCTGTGTGTCGAGGCCAAGGCTCGCGCCGGCTGCATCGCCGATCCATGGACGGGAGATGGGCGGTCGATGGGAGCAATGCAGGAAAGGCCAGTCTTCAGAGTGGGCTGCGATGGCCGGGGGCTGGGCGGCACGTGGGTGTCTTGACCCAAGCGCGTGACACCTGGTACAACCGCTAGCGGCGGCCGGTCATGAGGGGAGGGACCAGTGCGACGATGGGCGAAGGTCGGTGCCGCGCTTGCAATCGCAGTTCTTGCAGCGGCCACTGGGCCGGCGGTCTACGGGAGCATGATCAGGCCCACGGCGCCTCGCATCCCGGCGGGCGGCGGGGCCTGGACCACCACCAGCCCGATCCCGATCGACGTGTTCGGCGGCTCGGCGGTCAGTGACGGCTGGGTCTTCGGCGGTTACTCCTTCAGTGCCGGCCAGAACCTCGACACCGCCTACAAATACGAATGGTTCGGAGACCACTGGAACCAGCTCGCGTCGATGTCCGACGCACACTTGATGTCGTCGGCCGTCCCCTACGGGAACGCGATCTACGTCTTCGGCGGCGCGATCCGCGATCCGGACACGTTGCCGCCGCCTGTCGACTACTGCCGGATCTACTACCCCGGCGCCGATACCTGGGACACGTGCCCCAGGCTGCCCGACGTGCGCGGCTTCATGGCATCGGGGTACGACCCGGTGAACGGGAAGATCTACCTCGCCGGGGGCTACAACACCGCCACGATCGACAGCGCCCAGACGACGACCTGGGAGTTCGACCCCGTCGCGGGCACCTACACCCAGAAGGCGGATATGCCGCACGGGCTCGGCGGCGCCGGCTTCGGGTTCATCGACGGCAAGCTGTACGTCGCGGGCGGGCGTGACGCCGCGAACACGATCCTCGACACGCTCTACATCTACGACCCGGCAACGGACACGTGGACACAAGGCGCGAGCCTGCCGCAGCCGGAGAACGTTCCGGGCAGCATCGTCAGCGCCGCCCCGGATTGCATCGAATGCAAGCTGTACCTGTTCGGCTACGGCAGCCCGTTCACGGGGTACGGGCTGCTCGAGCGAGACGCGACGAATCCATTCTCCTTCGGCCCGACGGCCGCTGCGACCACGCTCGCCTACGATCCACGGGACGACTCATGGACAGTCCTGCCTGACCTGAACGTCCCGAAATCGTTCAGCTCGGGATTTCAGTTGGCGCTACCCGTTCCTCGTCGGGCTGGCGATCGCTCGGCACCCACATCGTACGAGTACGACATTCAGTCCGTCGGCGGCCGCACGAGCGACACGACCTCGACGGACGACTCGGAGAGGCTGCGCGTCCGCGAGGGATCCGGACAGGTGCCGCCACCTCCGCCGCCTCCGCCACCGCCGCCGCCTGCGCCTCCGCCACCGCCCCCTCCTCCGCCTCCGCCGCCTGCGCCTCCGCCCCCTCCTCCGCCTCCGCCTCCGCCTCCGCCTCCTCCGCCTCCGCCCCCGCCCCCTCCTCCGCCTCAGCCTCCGCCGCCTCCTCCGCCACCACCGCCCCCTCCACCGCCGCCTGCGCCTCCGCCTGCCAAGTGCGTCGTGCCGAACGTGATCGGTCGCAAGCTCGCAAAGGCGAGGGCGAAGATCAGGAACAGGCACTGCCGCGTCGGCAGGATCACTCGAAAGCGCTCGAGGGTCGCGATGAAAGGCCGCGTGATCAGTCAGTCGCCGAAGGCGAGCGCCAGGAAGCGACCGAGCGGCTTCAGAGTCAAGCTGACGCTTGGAAGAGGGTTCTGACGAGGCCGGCCCGCACTGCGCGGGCTAGCTCGGAAGCGGAGAGGAAGAGATTCGAACTCCGGTCGACCTAGCGGCTGCGGCCGCCCGACTACCCTTCGCCAATGGCGGTGGCGGCGTGACGGGCTGGGAAACATCGGAGCGCGTGCTCGAGTCCGGCGGCTTCGAGTCGCGGCAGCGGGTGCTCGTGCCCGAGCCCGTGGTCGAGGCGTCCGAGGCCGGCGCGCGCACGCTCGGTGTCACCTACTGGCAGGCGGTCGACCGCTTCACCCGAGGCGGCGTCCGCGCGAGCTGGACGGGCGGCGGAGGCAAGCTGAAGCTGCTCGGCGGTCCGACGCTGCTCACCTTCGGGCCGCCGGAGCTCTCGTTCGAGGGCGGGCTCGTCAGCTGCCGGCACGCCATCCAGGGTGGGCTGCTCGCGCTCCGAGCCGGCGGCTCCGTCGCGCTCGCGCAACGACCCGATGGCGATCGGCAGGAGCTGAGCGTCACGGTCGAGGGGTATCTGCCTCGACTCGCCGCCCGCGTGGACGCGCCGCCGTGGACGGGAATGCTCTACGCGAAGGGGCAGAGCCCTTTCCATGCCGCGGTCAGCCGCCGCTACTTCGAGCTCCTGCTGGGGGGCCGGGGCTCGTGAACGTCACCGTCTTCGGCGCAACAGGCGTCGTCGGCCGCGCGCTCGTGCCGCTCCTGGCGGACCATGAGCTGACCGCGGTCTCGCGCACCGCGCGTGACGAGCCCGGCGCCCGCTGGATGGTTGCCGATGCGGCGAGCGGAGAGGGCGTCGCCGCGGCCCTGGAAGGTGCGGACGTCGTCTATTACCTCGTCCACTCGCTCGGCGCGCGCGACTTCGAGGAGCAGGATCGCGCGGCGGCGGAGACGGTCGCGCGCGAGGCGGCCAACGCAGGCGTGCGGCAGATCGTCTATCTCGGTGGGCTCGGCGCCGACGAACCGGGAGCGTCGCCGCACCTGCGCAGCCGCCGCGAGACCGGAGAGAGGCTCGCCTCCGGGGGCGTTCCGGTGACGACCCTGCGCGCGGCCATGATCATCGGCAAGGGAAGCGCCGCCTTCGAGACGATTCTCAGCTTGGTCAAGCGGCTGCCGGTCATGGTGACGCCGAGCTGGGTCTCGACGCCGACGCAGCCGATCGCGCTCGACGACGTCGCCCGCTACCTGGCAGGCGTCTGCGGCAACGAGGCGGCGTACGGCGAGGGCTACGACACCGGCGGGCCGGAGGTGATGACGTACCGGACGATGATCGAGCGGATCGCCGCCCTGCTCGGCCGGAAGCCGGCAATCGTGGAGGTCCCGGTGCTGACGCCGTACCTCTCCTCGCTCTGGCTCAACCTCGTCACGCCGGTGAGCGCGTCGGTCGCGCGGCCGCTCGTCGAAGGACTGCGCAATCCGACGATCGCGCGCGAGGAGCGGATCCGGAAGCTGCTGCCGCTCGAGCTCACGCCGTTCGACGAGGCGGCGCGGCGGGCGCTCGCGTGAGCAGCGCGGGCACCTCGCGGGCCCGGTAGTCGAAGATCCCCTCGAGCCACCGGCGCACCAGCAGCCACTGCACCAGCGCTCCGAGGGGCCCGAGGAAGAGCCGGTAGCGCACGTGGTCGTAGATCTCGGTTCCGTTCTCGACGGGCGCCAGGCGGTGCGCGTGCTCCCAGAGCAGGAACGGGCCGCGACGCTGCACGTCGACGAAGCCGCGCGGCGGGTTCCAGGCGACGATCTCGGTGCGCCACCGAATCGGGATCCCGAAGAGGCTGAGGCGGTAGCGGAGCCGAGCGCCGACTGCGAGTTCGTCCGGCGCCTCGACGATCCGGAAGCGGAGCCAGGGCGGCGTGATTCGCTCCAGGTTGCGAGCGTCGGCGAAGAACGCGAACGCCTGCTCGAGCGGGACGGGGACGACCTGCGTCCGTTCGAGCGAGTACTCCGTCACGCCGGCGAGCAATACCGGCGGTCTGGCCGCGACGCCGAGGCGAGGACGGCGTTGCGAGGCGAGGCAGCGGCGCTCGGACGTCGAGGTGGGCATCGCCCCAGAGTACGACGTACGCGCGGTCGATCAGGGGCGCAACAAGGATGCGGGCCGAACCCTTGTTCCGAAGCGCCGCTCGGAACCGGGATTCGGCCGCCCCGTAGAGCGGAGGGGGAGAGATTCGAACTCTCGCGGGACGTAACCGCCCCGAACGGTTTTCGAGACCGCCGCATTCGACCGCTCTGCCACCCCTCCAGCGGAGAAGGAGGGATTCGAACCCTCGAAGGAGGAAATATCCCCCTTAACGCCTTAGCAGGGCGCCGCCTTCAGCCACTCGGCCACTTCTCCGGAAGGCACAGGATAGCCGCTCGAAAAGGCTCTTCCTGAAATGCGAAACGCCCCGCTCAGGCGCCGCACCTTCTAGGTTCCGGAGACGCTTCTCAGAAAGCGAAACGCCCGCTTGAAATGCGTTTGAGCCGCAGTTCGTTGGGCGGGCGCCGCGTGATTTTGCCGGGTATGAGGGGGGAGCCGGCGATCTCATTGTCCAGAAAGCCACCAAGTCGAGGCATGCCTCCGACGGGTGATTCTCGATACTGGCGGCATGAAGCTGAGGGTCGGGCGCAGCGAGGTCAACGTCTCGAACCCGGACAAGGTGTTCTTCCCCGGGCCCGGGCTGAAGAAGATCGACCTCGTCGAGTACTACGTCGATGCCGCGCCGTGTGTCCTGCCGCACTTGCGCCGGCGTCTCTTCCACATGAAGCGGTTCCCGAACGGGGTCGACCACGACTTCTTTCACCAGAAGCGGGTGCCGGAGAACCATCCACCGTATGTCGGCGAGCACTACGTCGAGTTTCCGAGTGGTCACTCGACGGTCTTCGCCGTCGTCGACAACGCGGCGGCGCTTGCGTGGGTCGCCAACCTGGGTTGCGTCGAGCTGCACACGTGGCACTCGCGCGTGCCCGACATCGAGCGGCCCGACTACCTCCTGATCGACCTCGACCCGACCTTCGACGGGCAGTGGCGGCACGTGCGGAAGATCGCGCTCGTCGTGAAGGACGTGATGGACGAGCTGGGGCTGAGGAGCTTCCCGAAGACGTCGGGGTCGACGGGCCTCCACGTTCTCGCGCCGATCAAGCCCGAGCTCGGATTCCCGGAAGTGCGGCGGCTGGCGAAGGCGATGGCACAGGAGATCGAGCGCAGGATCGGGGATCAGGAGGTTGCGACCACCACCTGGAAGGTCGCCGATCGCCGCGGCGTCTTCGTCGACTACGGCCAGAACGCGCGCGACCGGACGATCGCGTCGGCGTACTCGATTCGGCCGACTCCCGACGCGCGTGCGTCCGCGCCGCTCGACTGGGACGAGGTGCGGAGGGTCAAGCCCGAGCGGTTCACGCTGACGTCGATGGCCAAGCGGATCGACGAGGTCGGCGACCTGACGAAGGGCATGTGGCGCTACAAGCGGAGCCTGATCCCGCTCTTCTCGAAGCTCGACCTGGAGCCGGCCGATCCGAACAAGGTCGACAGCGGGCGGCGGCGCGGCAACGTCCAGCGCTGGGAGAGCGGCCAGAGCAGAAGCCGGAACGTGCGGCAGCCGCGCCGAGCCTCGCGCTAGCCGACTCCCCAGCAGAGCGCAACCCCCGGGGTCAGACCCTGTTGAGAGGAGAGGGCGACTAGAGGTGTCCCGCAAGGCCTAGATCGCCTGCTCGACGAACGCCTGGTAGCGCGCACGAGCCAGGCTTACGTCTTTGCCGAAGATGCGAAGCAGAGCGGTGCTCGCGACGAAGGGTCGCGGGAACCGGCGGCCGATCGTCTCGCCGTACGTGCTCCACGGCCAATCCGCTGGCCGGTGACACATCCCGGCGCGCACGGGGTTCAGCGCGATGTATCGGCAGACCTCGAGGTGGTGCGCCTCGGTCTCGATCACCTCCGAGTGGTAACGGCGAAAGAAGAGATGTCCCTCCGAGCCATGGCGATGATTGAAATACGCCGCATAGCGGCTGTTCAACCGTTGCATGCCGACCGCCAGGTTCGCGTGGGCCGTCTGGAGCTGAAGGTGGTAGTGCGTGGTCATCAAGGTGAACGACTCGCACGACCATTCGAGGCGCTGGGCAACGTCCGCGAGGATGCTCTCGAACGCGAGCCGGTCGAAGTCGTTGAGATAGATATCCCGCTTGGCGCAGCCGCGAGACGTCACGTGATACCTGAGGCCGGGCGCCTGGATTCGAGGTGGTCGGGGCACGTGGGCGACGGTACGGGCCCGCTGCTCCTCGCTCCGCGCGCCGACACACTCTTGGCGCTCTTTTGTTCCTGGGTCTGACCCCGGGGGTTAGGCGAGCAGTGACTCGACCGTGGGGTCGCCTCGACGGCGCGGGGGGCGGACCTGGCGCCACGTGCAGTCCTTCGGGTCCTTGTCGGGGCGGAAGCGGATGAAGCGCGTCCCGTGCCGGAAGCGGTTCTTCTCGAGCTTGTCGTAGCGAACCTCGCACACGAGCTCCGGCCGCACCGGGTTCCAGTCGAGCTCACGCCCCTGCGTCCAGCGGCTCTGTCCGCCCGGGATGCGCTTGTCGCTGACGAACCCAGGCGCGCGCAGCTTCGGCAGCTCGGCCTCGATCTGCTTCCGCAGCCCGGCGGTCAGCCCCGAGCAGTGGCCGACGAAGTCGAGCTCGCCGTCGTTGCCGTACAGCCCGAGGAGGAGCGTCGAGATCCGGCCCTCCGCCTTCTCGCTGTAGCGGAAGCCGACGATCACGCAGTCGGCCGTCTTGTACTTCTTCACCTTCACGACGCCCTCGCGCGATCCGGGCAGGTACGGCATACCCAGCCGCTTCGCCACGACGCCGTCCAGCCCGGCCGCCTCGAGCCGGTCCAGCCAGCGCTCCGCATCCGCCGGCTCGCGGCTGTACGGCGAGAGCTGGAACCGCTTCGCCTTCCGCTCCAGCTCCTTGCGCCGCTTCTCGAGCGGCAGCTTGTGAATCTTCTCGCCCTTCCAGAGCAGGATGTCGAAGACGATGAACTGCGCCGGGATCTCGGCGGACAGCTTCCGGATGCGGCTCTCGGCCGGGTGCAGCCGCATCTGCATCGAGTCGAAGTCGAGCTGGCCCTTCTTCGAGATCACGATCTCGCCGTCGAGCGCGGAGTGGGGCGGGAGGATCTTCCCGAGCGGCTCGAGCTCCGGGAAGTAGCGCAGCAGCGGCCGCTCGTTGCGCGACCAGAGGCACAGCTCGCCGCCGTCGTTCTCGAGAATCCCGCGGAAGCCGTCCCATTTCGGCTCGTACTGCCACTCGCCGGTCGGCAGCTCCTGGACGAGGTCGGCCTCCATCGGCGGAAAGGGGACGTTTCGGCCGGGCATGCGCGCACTAAGCTAGCCGGAATGAGGCGAGTCGCAGTCACGGGCCTGGGAGCCGTCACGCCGCTCGGCAACGACGCGCCGTCCACCTGGCGCGCAGCGGTCGCGGGGGAGAGCGGCATCGACTTCATCAAGTCGTTCGACGCGAGCGAGTTCCCGGTGCGCGTCGCAGCCGAGGTGAAGGACTTCGAGCCGGACGGCCTCGTCTCGGCGAAGGAGGCGCGGCGCCTCGACCGGAACGTCCTGCTCGCCCTCGCGTCGGCGGTCGAGGCGAAGGACGACGCGAACCTGAACGGCTTCGACCCGGCGCGCGTCGGTGTCGTGTTCGGCTCCGCGATCGGAGGCTTCCTCGGGATCATGCAACAGAGCGAGGTGCTCGAGCAGCGCGGGCCCGGTCGCGTCTCGCCGTACTTCATTCCGAGCGTGCTCGTCGACTCGGCGAGCGGCCAGATCGCGATCTCCCTCGGCCTGCGCGGTCCCAACTACGCGCCCGTCTCGGCCTGCGCGACCGGTTCCCACGCGGTCGGCGAAGGCGCTGAGCTCATCAAGCGCGGTGACGCCGACGTCGTGCTGGCCGGCGGCACCGAGGCCTGCATGCATCCGCTGATCCTCGCCGGCTTCTGCGCGATGCGCGGGCTCGCCGCCGAGGACGAGCACCCGCCGCGCGCCTCCCGTCCCTTCGACGCGACCCGCGCCGGGTTCGTCATGGGCGAGGGCGCGTGCGTGCTCGTGCTCGAGGACCTGGAAGCGGCCGAGAAGCGCGGCGCCAAGATCTACGCCGAGGTGCTCGGGTACGGCGCCTCGAATGACGCGTACCACATGGCTGCGCCCGACCCTGCCTCGGTAGGAGTGGCCGAGATGATGCGAGCCGCCCTCGCGCGCGCGCGCGTGAACCCGATCGAGCTCGACTACGTGAACGCCCACGGCACGTCGACGCCGCTGGGCGACCTCGCCGAGACGAAAGCCCTCAAGGACGTCTTCGGCGATCACGCGTACGAGCTGGCCGTCTCGTCGACCAAGTCGATGATGGGCCACTGCTTCGGGGCCGCCGGCGCCATCGAGTCGATGATGTGCGTGCTCGCGATCCACGAGGGCACGATTCCGCCGACGATCAACTACGAGCACCCGGATCCCGAGTGCGACCTCGACTACGTCCCGAACGAAGCGCGCCAGGCCAAGGTCGACGTCGCGCTCTCGAATGCGATGGGCCTCGGCGGCCACAACGGTTGCGTCTTGTTCGGTCGCGTCGACCGGTAGCCTGCCCGCAGCCATGGCCTTCATCGTCGACGAACGCGTCGAGGAGTACGCGGTCGAGCACACCACGGTGCTGCACGACCTCTTCGAACGCCTCGAGGCGGAGACTCGCGAGAAGACGACCGCCCCACAGATGATGGTCGGCCGCCTCGAGGGCGGCTTCCTGGCGACGCTCGTCCGGGTGAGCGGCGCGAAACGCATCCTCGAGCTCGGCACCTTCACGGGGTATTCGTCGATCTCAATGGCGAGCGCGCTCCCCGACGACGGCCGGATCATCACCTGCGACGTCGACCCGGACGCCACGGGTATTGCTCGCCGCTACATGGACGAGAGCGGGCACGGAGACAAGATCGAGATCCGTCTCGGCCCGGCGCTCGAGACGATCGAAGCCCTCGACGGGCCGTTCGACCTCGTGTTCATCGACGCGGACAAGCCGAACTACGAGAACTACTACGAAGCGGTCCTGCCGAAGCTCGCCGACAACGGGCTCGTGATCGCGGACAACGTCCTCTGGTCGGGCCGGGTCGTCGAAACCGACGGCGACGAGTCGACCCAGGCGATCAAGGCCTTCAACGAGCACGTCAGGAAGGACTCCCGCGTCGTCTCGGTGATGCTCACCGTCCGGGACGGGATGACGCTAGTTCAGAAGCGATAGCCGACCCTCTGCGACCGCGAACCTCGCAGCCGCCGAGGATTGAAAAACGCCGTTCAAAGTTGTAGAACCCTTCCAAGCTCCGAAGTGGAGGGCGCAAATCAAGGGTAGGGGAGGTCTCTCAGTGGTCAAGCGACAGCATGCGCGCTGGCCGTGGTTGGCTGCGCTCGTAACGCTCGCGGTCGTGCTCACCGGCGCGATTGCGAGTGGTGCGGCGGGCAGGGGCAACCAGCAGGGGGTCTGCGCGACGATTGGCAAGTACAGCCTTCAGAAGCAGGTGAACGCTCATGCGGCGCTCATCCTCGCCGCTTGTGGGCGCACGCCCGCGAGTGCCGAGGCTCTCAACTCGAGCTTCAATTCGCTAGCTCGCCTGCGGTCGCAACCGCAGGACTACGGCGGCACCGACGTCGACATCATCACGGGCGGGGAAGGCACGTCCCCGCACGTCGTGCAGTCGGAGACCCAGGTCTGGGCCAACGGCGGCACCGTCGTGTCCACCTACAACGATTCGAGAACCGCCCCTAGCTGTTATTCGGGTGGCTCGTACTCCCAGAACGGCGGCGCAACGTGGACGAACCTGAACTCACGTCCGTTCTGCACGGGTCACGGCACAGGATTCGGCGATCCCACGATCGTGTACGACGCGTTGCACGCCAAATGGATCGCCTCGTTCCTCGCCTCCGGATGCGGAGGCCAGGGCCTCGGCGTCTGGTTGTCGAACGACGGCGCAACCTGGTCGACAGGCCCCTGCGCACACAGCAACAGCGCCGACGACCGTAACTCCAGCTGGGTCGACAACACGCCGTCGAGCCCCTTCTATGGTCGGACATACATCAGCTGGAACAACTTCAATGTTGGCGGCGGCGCCCTCCAGGTCATCCGGTCGGATGACGGCGGAGCGACCTGGTCCGCTCCCGTTACGGTCGTCGCGAGCTTCGTCCGCGACGTCCAGATCACCACGGGCGCTGACGGCAAGGTCTTCCTCGCCACGATGAACGAAGGCGGCGGCGGCATGTCGCCGCGCCAGAACATCATCCAGATGTCGACCAACGGTGGGGTCTCGTGGTCCGGTGTATCGACGGGCCCGACGTTCCCGGCCCCGGGCGTCGGCTTGTGTCAGTCCAACTCGTACTTCGTGAACATGTACACGTCGAACTGGCGGCACATGGGCTGGGGCGACATCGGCGTCGGCCCGAGCAACGTCGTGCACTACGCCTACACGCAGCACGGTGCGGGCAGCGACAAGGGCGACATCTACTACGTGCGTTCGACCGACAACGGCCTGACGTGGAGCACTCCGCTCCGGCTCGACGGAGACGGAGGGACGCGCGGACAGTGGCAGGCCTCCCTGGCAGTCACGCCGGAAGGGCACGTGTTCGTCAGCTGGTACGACCAGCGCAACACGGCGAACAACGACCTGCAGCGCTTCGGCCGCCTCTCCCTGGACAACGGGCTCACGTGGCAGCCGGCTGCCGCGGTCAGCGACGTGATCTTCCCATTGCCGCTGACGGGCGATCCGAACATCCAGTCGTGCTACACGGGCGACTACGACCGCTCGTACGGCGTCAGCAACGGCGTCCACACGACGTGGGTGGACGGTCGCGTGCTGATCAACGGCGCAGCCCAGCAGGACGTCTTCTACGACCGGGTCACCACGAACGGGCCGCCACCGCCGCCGCCTCCGCCGCCACCGCCACCGCCGCCGCCTCCGCCGCCGCCGCCGCCGCCTCCGCCCCCGAACTGCGCGGGTGGAGCGATCACGATCAACGACGCGGCTCCGGCGACTCCCTACCCGTCGACCTGCGTCGCCTCTGGTCTGAGCGGCACCATCACCGACGTCAACCTCACCCTCACCGGGCTCAGCCACACCTACCCGGACGACATCGACATGCTGCTCGTCTCGCCCGGCGGGCAGAACGCGATCGTCATGTCGGACGCCGGCGGCTCGACGGACGTCGTGGCGTGCAATCTGACACTCGACGACGAGGCCCCGACCCAGCTGCCCGACTTCGACGCGATCAGCTGCCCAGGGAGCTACCAGCCTGCTGACTACGAGGCAGGCGACCCGTTCCCGGCTCCGGCGCCTACGCCGAGTGGGAATGTGGCCCTGTCCACCTTCGACGGCGGTCCCGCCAACGGGACGTGGTCGCTGTACATCGTCGACGACGCCGGCATCGACGTCGGCAACATCGCGAGCTGGTCGCTGGCCATCGGCAGCGGTGGGCCACCTCCACCTCCGCCGCCACCACCGCCTCCGCCGCCACCACCGCCTCCGCCGCCGCCGCCGCCACCACCGCCTCCGCCGCCACCACCGCCTCCGCCGCCTCCGCCACCGCCTCCGCCGCCTCCGCCACCGCCTCCGCCTCCGCCACCACCGCCTCCGCCACCACCGCCACCACCGCCACCTCCGCCACCTCCGCCTCCGCCACCTCCGCCTCCGCCTCCTCCGCCGGTCCGCTGCCGCGTTCCGCGCGTGCTCGGGCTGCGGCTCGGAGCTGCGAAGCGGAAGATCCGGGCGAGGCACTGCTCGGTGGGCAATGTCCGGCGCGCTCGCTCGAGGCGCTCCCTCTGGGGACGCGTCGTCAGGCAGTCGCCGCGGCCAGGCTCGCTCCGGCGCCGTGGCTTCCCGGTCAACCTGGTGATCGGCCGGCCGTAAGCACCTGAATCAGCAAACGAATGGGGGCGCCCGCTCGAGCGGGCGCCCCCATTTCATTTCTGCGGCACCTGTGCGACGATCCCGCCGAGGGAGAGAGGAGTGACGTTGTCCGCCATCGGGAAGCTGGGTGCGATCGCGATCGCCGCCCTCGCCTTCTGCGCGCCCGCGCTTGGGTCTCCGGGCGACGTGCTCTACGACCAGTACGACAACGCGGCCACGACCGCGTCGAGCTCGCAGAACTTCGAAACGGCTCTCGACCAATGGGATGACGCGGTCGCGGACGACTTCGTCGTTCCGGACGGAGTCGGCTGGAGCATCAGCGGGGTCGAGGTGGAGGGCAGATTCTTCAACGGCGCAGGCCCGGCCGACTCGGTCAACATCTCGATCTACGACAACGCGGTCGACTTGCCCGGAACGCTGCTCGCCTCGCGGCCCAACCTCGCCTTCACCGGAGGCTCGAGCTTCGTCGTCACCGTCAGCCCGACGATCGAGCTGGGCCCGGGGCGCCACTGGCTTTCGGTCCAGGCGAACCAGAGCTTCGACCCGTCCGGCCAGTGGGGCTGGCTCGACCGGACGCAGCAGGCGGGCCTCCCCGCTGCCTGGCAGAACCCGGGCGGAGCGCATGGCATCGGCTGCAGCGACCTGGGGAGTGAAGGGATCGTGCATCGGCAACCAGGAGTCTCCAGATCAGGTCTTTCGCCTGACCGGCACGGTCGGACCGCCTCCGCCCCCTCCACCTCCGCCCCACCTCCGCCTCCGCCACCTCCGCCCCGCCTCCGCCTCCGCCTCCGCCTCCGCCTCCGCCTCCGCCGCCTCCACCCCCGCCACCGCCTCCGCCACCGCCGGTCCGCTGCCGCGTGCCCCGGGTGATCGGGATGACGCTCACGCGCGCGAAGGCGAGAATCCGCTCGAGGCATTGCTCGGTCGGCAGGGTGCGCAAAGCGGTCTCCAGGCGATCGCTGCGAGGACGCGTCATCGGCCAGTCGCCGCGGCCAGGCGCGCTCAGGCGCCGGGGCTTCCCGGTCAGCCTGAAGGTCGGCCGCAGGTAAGCCGAGTTACGACTCCGATCGATCACGAGGCGCCGCTGAAACCGGCGCGTCGTCGCTTTCCGGCATACGTGCGGGGGCCTTCAAATTCCTTGGAGAAAGTGTTAAAACCCGCACACGGGTGCGAGCCACGCACCTTCGAACATATGGGAGGGGAGATGGGAAGCTCGTACAAGCGCCTGGCGTTAATGGGCGCAGCGATCGCCGCGCTGATCGTCAGCGCTGCGATCTTCGGGACTACGAGCTCGGCCTCCGCGGCTAAGAAGAGCCGCGCGCCGAGCCTGACCAGCGGGCTTACGGCGGCGGGGTCGCACTTGGCGACACCTGCCCGCCATAGGCTGAAAAGACCCAAAGCGCCGAATGTCGTGCTGTACGACCAGTACGACAACGACTCGCTGAATGCGACGTCTTCGCAGAACTTCGAGGCGGACTTCGACGCGTTCGACGACGAGACGGCCGACGACTTCGTCGTCCCGGGCGGAGAGACGTGGAACGTCAACCAGGTCGACGCCGCCGGCCAGTACTTCAACGGCACGGGGCCGATGGTTAGCGCCAACGTCACGTTCTATTCCGACGCGGGCGGTCTCCCCGGCAGCCAGGTCGCGACGCGGCCGAACATGTCGGTGGTGGACTCGGGCGGCTCGATCGTGATCGCGCTTCCATCAGCCGTCACGCTCGGCTCCGGCCATTACTGGGTCTCCGTCCAGGCGAACATGGACTTCGGCGTGGGCGGCCAGTGGGGCTTCGAGGATCGCACCGTGCAGTCGAACGCCGAAGCGGCCTGGCAGAACCCAGGCGGCGGCTTCGGTGTCTGCCCGACGTGGGGCGGCCGCAACAGCACGTGCGGGATCGACCCCGGTGTGCCCGATCAGGTCTTCCGCCTGAGCGGCACCACCGGCGGCGGCGGCCCGACCTGCTCCGGCGGACCGATCACGATCAACGACGGGGGTCCGGCAACGCCGTATCCGTCGACGTGTGTCGTGTCCGGCCTGTCCGGCGCGGTCAACGACGTCAACGTCACGTTCACCGGTCTCAACCACACCTGGCCCGACGACATCGACATGCTCCTCGTCTCGCCAGACGGCCAGAACGCGACGATCATGTCGGACTCGGGCGGCTCGAACGATCTCATCGGCTGCGACCTGACGCTCGACGATCAGGCGTCGCAGGTGCTGCCCGACTTCGATCAGATCGTTTGCCCCGGCAGCTATATGCCGGCTGACTACGAGCCCGGCGACCCGTTCCCAGGACCGGCTCCTACACCGAGTGGGAACGTCAACCTGTCAACCTTCAACGGCGGTACCGCGAACGGGACTTGGGAGCTGTACGTCGTCGACGACGCCGGCGCCGACCTCGGCAACATCGGCGATTGGTCGCTGAACGTCTCGGCCGGCGGCCCGCCACCACCTCCGCCTCCGCCACCGCCTCCGGGCTGGCAGATCCGTGCGCCTATGCCCACGGACTTCTACGGCGGAGCGATGAGCGCCAGCGCGAGTGCGGCGTACATCGCCGGTGGTTATTCGTTCACCAGCGGCCTGACCATGGGTGAGCTGTACAAGTTCGATCCGGCAGCGAACACCTGGTCGACGCTGGCCGACATGACCCCGCCCGCGATCATGGCGATGGCGGTCTACTACCCGACGACGAACAAGCTGTACGTGTTCGGCGGCGAGGATGCCGTGTCCGCTGTCAACTACGACACGACCCGCATCTACGACGTGGCTTCCAACACGTGGTCGACCGGCGCACCGATGCCGGACGTCCGCAGCTTCGCGATGTCCGGGTACAACCCCGGCAACGGGAAGATCTACGTCGTTTCCGGTTACAACACCGGCTTCGTCGATTCGGCACAGCCGACGACCTGGGAGTACGACCCGGTCGCCAACACGTGGGCGACGAAGGCACCGATCCCGCACGCTGTTGGTGGTGCGGGGCAGGCGATCATCAACGGCCACATGTACATCGCTGGTGGACGAGATGCCTCGAACACGGTCATCAACGACTGCCAGGACTACAACATCGCGGCCAACAGCTGGTCGACCTGCGCGGCCCTGCCAGCACCGAACAACGTGCCGGGCAGTGGTGTCTCCGAAGGCAAGTTCTACGAGTTCGGCGGCGGCAACCCGTTCCTGCGCCAGGGTCGCCTCCGGGGCGCACTTCTCAGCCCGGACACGACAGGTGTGACGGTTGCCTACGATCCGGCCGCGAACATGTGGAGCACCGCTCCGTCGCTGCACCAGGCTCGCTCGTTCCCGGGCGGGACGAACGTGGGCGACACGCTCGTTGCTGCCGGTGGCTACACCGGTGCGACGACGACGAACAGCACGGAAACGCTGACCCCTGGCGGCCCACCGCCACCGCCGCCACCACCACCTCCGCCACCTCCGCCACCACCGCCGCCGCCACCGCCCGGCTGGAACCCAGCCTCGCCGTACCCCGTCAACAACGTGCGCTACGCGTTCGGGCAGAACGGCGAGACGATGTACGTCGTCGGCGGCGTCTCGGACGGCACCCGGATCGCGGACACCAATAAGTACGACGCGACCACGGACACGTGGACGCCATTGGCGCCGATCCCGGTTGCAAGCGAGGCACCCGCAGGTGCCTACCTCAACGGCAAGCTGTACGTCGCTGAGGGCGACACCGGCGATTCGTTCAACATCTACGACATCGCCTCGAACACATGGTCGACCGGAGCACCACGGCCTGGGTTCGGGGACAACTACGGCGCCGCAGCAGGCGCGTTCAACGGAAAGGTGTACGTCGTCGGCGGCAGTACTTCCGGCGGGAACCCCACTACGTCCGTGTACGACGTCGCGTCGAACACGTGGTCGGTCGGGGCTCCGGCACCGACTCCGGTCTTCCTGTCCGGGTACCAGACCGTCGGGCAGTACCTCTACATCGTCGGTGGCTTCGGCACCGGCGCGGGGACCAACACGAACCAGACCATGCGTCTCGACATGGCGAACGGATCGTGGTCGACAGGTCCGACGTTCACACCGGCTCGGGCGGACTTCGGTCTGGCCGCCTTCGGGTCGAAGATCTACGCCTTGGGCGGAGACGCCCAGGGTGGCGGCTTCTTCGACTCGGTGACCACGGTGGATGAGCTCGACACGAGCGGATGGCCGTCGGGCACGTGGGTGGCTTCACCACCGAACCTCCCGGCGCCACCGAGACAGGCCAACCAGGCCGGCTTCCACAGCACGGCCATCACGGGCGGCGAGATCTGGTCGACCGGCGGGATCAATGGACAAACGTTCCAGTTCCTGTCTGACCATCTCTACCGCTCGGTTGGCGGGCCACCACCGCCACCTCCGCCACCTCCGCCACCTCCGCCTCCGCCTCCGCCTCCACCTCCGCCTCCACCTCCGCCTCCGCCTCCACCGCCACCACCGCCACCACCGCCACCACCGCCACCACCTCCGCCACCTCCGCCGCCGCCGACCTCCGCCTCCGCCACCTCCGCCACCGCCTCCGCCTCCGCCACCTCCGCCACCTCCGCCTCCGCCACCTCCGCCTCCGCCACCTCCGCCTCCGCCGGTCCGCTGCCGCGTTCCTCGCGTGCTCGGGCTGCGGCTCGGAGCTGCGAAGCGGAAGATCCGGGCAAGGCACTGCTCGGTGGGCAGGGTCCGGCGCACTCGCTCGAGGCGCTCCCTCTGGGGACGCGTCGTCAGGCAGTCGCCGCGGCCAGGTTCGCTCAGGCGCCGTGGCTTCCCGGTCAAGCTGGTGGTCGGCCGGCCCTAAGGCAGTAACAACGAACGACGAACGGAAAGGGCGCCCGCATCGAGCGGGCGCCCTTCTTTTTGGGCGGAAACCTTGAAAGAGCTTGCGACAAGTTGTAAGAAACTCAACTAACTCGAACCTGGGGAGGGGAGAACCCATGGGAACCCTGCGTGCACTGAGCCGGAAGCCGGTTCAGGTCCCGGCCTACGCTGCCGTCGTTTTCGCCGCGAGCCTTCTACTGCCGGTCGCGGCCGGCGCCAGTACCGGCTCACACCCGTCGAAGGCCCCGGCTCCGGCCGCGGTAGGCGCGCAGCTCGCGCCGGCCCGCCTCACCCCTCCGTCGCGCCGCGAGCTCGCGCGACAGCGTCACTCGGCGAGGCCCCATGCGACGAGACAGGGTTCGGCTACAGCTCAGCCCGCGCTTCCCAGCGGCCTGGATCTCCTGCTGGGCCGGCTCGCGGGCAGCGGCGCGCTGTCCCCGCAGACGCTGATCACGTGCGCTGCGCCCGGCGGCAACTGGAGCTCCCCGGCCACGTGGACGGACGGAGTCGTCCCCACGGCTGCCGACGATGTGATGATCGGCAGCGGCTGCACCGTCACGATCGACACGGCCGCTGCGGCGCTCAACGTCAGCGTCTCGACCGGCGGCACGCTCCAGTACGAGGACACGACCGCGCGCACGCTGGCGGTCGGCGCGAACGTCACCGTCGATGCGGGTGGCACGCTGCAGTCCGCCGTGACCGGGACGCAGACCGGCCACATCCTCTCTGTCGGCGCGAACCTGGTGAACGCCGGCACGATCGACCTGAGCACGAACACCGATACGGCCGGGGCCTCGATCACGTTCACGGGCGCGGCCAACGCCTCGCTGAACAACTCGGGCACGCTCGACCTGCGCACGATCAACCTGAACAAGGGCACGAGCGCGGCCTCGATGCTCGACTTCCTCCCCGGCGGAACGATCACGGTCCAGGGCGCGAACACGGCCGGCTTCCTGACGATTGCGAACGGGACGTTCAGGGTCTCCGGTTCGGGCACCCTGACGAACCCGGTCTTCGCGGCCGCCGCGTACATCATCCCCGCCACCGGCGGCTTCTGGCTGAACGACGCCAACGCGACGGTCGTCGGTCAGAGCGGCAATCCGGCGAACAACGGGTCACTCCGGGTGACGGACGGGACGCTGAACGTCGGCACGCTCGGCACGAACGTGATGGGCGCAGCCGCCAACGCGTCGTTCACGATCGAGGGCGGAACGGTCAATGTGGCCGGGCGCCTGACCTCGGCCAACGCGGTCACGTACACGCAGTCTGCGGGCACGGTCAACATCTGCGTTGTCGGCGGCTGCGCGACGACGCCTTCATTCGGCTTCACGTCCACGCTCCCGACGAACGTCATGAACATCTCGGGCGGGACGATCAACCTCGTCAACAGCAACACGCTGACGACCGCCGACTACAACCAGCAGGGCACGATCAACTTCAGCGGCGGGACCGTCCAGTTCGGCACCGCTGCCACCGCGACGAACTTCAACTTCCGCCTGCAGGGAAGCGCTCCGAACGTCGTCGTCGACAACACGACGAATGCGAAGACGCTGCTTCTGAGCGGCACGGCGTGGGTCTACGGCAACTTCACCGTGTCGACCGGCTCCACGCTCAACCCGAACAACGCGATCCTGAACATGTTCGGAAGCACCTTCACGAACAACGGCACGATCGGCCCCGGAATCGTCGGCGGCGCCACGACCAGCCGGCTCCAGTTCGCCGGCGCCGGCGCCCAGACGTACACCGGCACCGGAACGGTCGGCACCCCCGCCGATCCGCTCTTCGGGTTCGCCAACATCAACCGCGGGGGCGGCCTGACCATCGACCCGTCCGTCAACCCGATCTACGTCGCCCGTCTGCTCGCATTCTCCGGCTCGCTGACGAACGCGAACAAGGTCAGCCTGACGCAGGCCACGACGAACGTGATGGTCATCCAGCGCGGCGGAGTCGCGCAGCTGCCGGCCGGGACGATCGACGTCGCCCCGAGCTTCACCACCACGAGCGCGGCGCTGATCCTCGTTTACTCGCAGGCGAGCAACGCGGTCTCGACCGGCGTCGAGGTGCCGGTCACCCGCACGGTCGAGAGCGTTCAGGACTTCAACACGAACGGCGTCACGATCGCGGGCGGGCCGCTGACGGTCACCGGGAACGCGGGCGCTTCGCCGGATACCGTCGGCCTCTTCCTCGGCGGCACTGCTGCCGGAACAGCCGGCGGGCCGGTGAACACGAGCTCGTCGAACCTGCTCACTGTCGCCGGAACGGGCGTTGCCGCTGTCGCAGGCGGCTCCGAGAACGCGTACGTGAACGGACCGCTCGCGCGCACGCTTCCTGCCTCGCTCGCCGGCACGCTCACGTACCTGTTCCCGATCGGGAAGGCGGGCTACAAGGCGTTCGAGCTGGTCAACCCGACGACGACCGGGGGCGGGACGGTCACCGTCCAGGCCGAGGTCTTCGACGCCGATTCCGGCGGGACGGCGGGCTCCGGCCTCGATGCGATCAACCACAACCGCTACTGGTACGCGGAGATCACGAGCGGAGCTGCGAACTTCACGAGCTCGAGCGTCCGTGTGACTGAGCTCAACTCGGCGAACAACGCGCTCGGCCAGTCGGCTGCCCTCGGCGGCTCCTACGACTCGATCGGCGGGACGCTCCTGCCGGCGACCGTCCAGTCGGCCGCACCCACGACGGCACTGGGGTACTTCGCGGTCGGCCGCGTCGCGACCACGCCGACCTTCCCGGGCGGCACGTACACGGTCGGCGCGACGGGCAACTACACGACTCTGACCGCGGCCATGGCCGACCTGACCGGAAAGCTCATCACCGGTCCGATCACCTATGCGCTCCAGGCCGACTACAGCTCGGCCGCGGAGACCTTCCCGATCGTCGTTCCCGCGAACGGCGGCTCGAGCGCGACGAACACGATCACGATCAAGCCGGGCGCGGGCGTCACGGCGACGATCAGCGGCTCGTCGGCCTCGAGCATCATCAAGCTCAACGGCGCCGACTACGTCACGATCGACGGATCGGCCGACGGGAGCGGCTCGCGTGACCTGACGATCCAGAACACGAGCAGCGCGGCCAGCACGGCTGCGATCTGGCTCGCCAGTCTCGGCACGACCGCAGGCGCAACCTACGACACGATCAAGAACGTCAACGTCCGCGCAGGCTCGGTGCTGGGCGGGACGACCGCGAACATCTTCGGCATCTTCGCCGGCGGCGCCGCGGTCGCCACGAACGGCGACAACAACGACTACCTGACCGTCCAGAACAACCAGATCGACTCGGCCTACGAGGGAATCGCGGTCCGGGTCGCCACGGTCCTGAACGGGATCAACAGCGGGCTCGCGATCACCGGCAACACGATCGGCAGCGCGAACGCGGCGAACTACGTCCAGTTCCGCGGCATCGAGCTGATCGGCGCCCTGGCGCCGGTCGTGACGCAGAACGAGATCTACAACCTGATCACGACCACGATCGGCGCGAACATCGCCGGGATCGAGCTCGGGTCGACCGTCTACTACGGCCAGGTCACCCGGAACAAGATCCACGACCTCGTCAACAACAACACGACGCAGTGGGGCGCGTTCGGCATCTACGCGTCGTCGAGCACGAGCAACTTCAGCAACTCGCTCGTGAACAACGCTCTGTGGGGCATCACGACCTACGGCTTCAGCACCACGACCGTGAGCTTCGACGCGGTCGGGATCAGGCTGCTGGGCGGCGCCGGCTACAAGGTCCACTTCAACAGCGTCCTGCTCTGCTGCACGAAGACGATCGCGAGCAACAGCGCCGCGTTGTCGGTGGAGAGCTCAACGGCCAGCGGGATCGATGTCCGCGACAACGTGCTCGTCAACGCGATCACGGGGCCGGCGGGCAGCAAGGCGTACGCCGCCTGGGTCAGCACTCAGACGGCCTTCGGGACGTCGGCCAACCTCGGCTTCGGCACGATCAACTACAACGACTACTACTCGCCCGGGACGGGCGGCGTGGGCGGCTTCCTCAACCTGTACGGATCGGGTGGGGTCACCGACTTCACAACGCTGACCGCCTGGCGCGCCGCGACACAGGGTGACGCGAGCTCGTTCACGGCGAACCCGCAGTTCCTCTCCCAGACCGATCTGCGTCCGGCTACCGGCTCGCCGCTTTTGGGCGCGGGGCAGTCGATTGCGGGAGTCACGATCGACATCGTGGGCGACCCGCGCGGCAACCCGCCGACGGTCGGCGCGTACGAGAACGCCGGTGGGCCTCCGCCGCCACCACCGCCGCCGCCACCACCGCCCCCTCCGCCGCCCCCTCCGCCTCCGCCTCCGCCACCACCCCAGTGCACGGGCGGCTCGATCACGATCAACGACGTCTCCGCGGCGACGCCGTACCCGTCCACCTGCGTCGTCTCGGGCGTGAGCGGGACGGTCAGCGACGTCAACGTGAACCTCGACGGGATGAGCCACACCTTCCCGGACGACGTGGACATGCTCCTCGTCTCGCCCGACGGGCAGAACGCGATCTTCATGTCCGACGCGGGCGGCGGCACGGACATCGTCAGCTGCAACCTGACGCTCGACGACGAGGCTGCAACCGTGGTTCCGGACGCGACCGCGCTGGCGTGCCCGGGCAGCTACAAGCCGGCGAACTACGAGCTGGCAGACCCGTTCCCGGCTCCGGCGCCGACGCCGAGTGGGAGCGTCAACCTGTCCACCTTCGACGGCGGGACTGCGAACGGAACCTGGTCGCTGTACATCGTCGACGACGCGACCGGCGACATCGGGACGATCACGAGCTGGTCGCTGAACGTGACCGGCGGCGGGCCGCCTCCGCCTCCGCCTCCGCCTCCGCCCCCGCCGCCGCCGCCTCCGCCGCCACCTCCGCCGCCTCCGCCTCCACCTCCGCCGCCTCCGCCGCCTCCGCCGCCTCCGCCACCTGGTTGTAGCGGCGGCGCGATCACGATCAACGACGCCGGCCCGGCCACGCCGTACCCGTCGACCTGCGTCGTCTCAGGCGTCACCGGGGCGATCACCGACGTCAACGTCACCATCACCGCGCTCAGCCACACGTTCCCGGCCGACATCGACATGCTGCTCGTGTCACCGGGCGGGCAGAACGCGATCTTCATGTCCGATGCGGGCGGCGGCAGCGCCATTACCAATTGCGACCTGACCTTCGACGACCAGGCGCCCACCCCGATCCCCGCCGCGACACCGACCTGTCCCGGGACCTACCAGCCGGCGAACTACGGGCCCGGTGACCCGTTCCCGGCCCCGGCACCGACGCCGAGCGGGAACGTCAACCTGTCGACCTTCAACGGCGGCGAACCCAACGGAACCTGGTCGCTATACATCGTCGACGACGCGGGTGGCGACGTCGGGACGATCACGAGCTGGTCGCTGAACGTGACCGGCGGCGGCCCACCGCCGCCTCCGCCTCCGCCTCCGCCGCCTCCGCCTCCACCTCCGCCGCCTCCGCCACCTCCGCCGCCTCCGCCACCTGGTTGTAGCGGCGGCGCGATCACGATCAACGACGCCGGCCCGGCCACGCCGTACCCGTCGACCTGTGTCGTCTCAGGCGTCACCGGGACGATCAGCGACGTGAACGTCACCTTCACGGGCTTCAACCACACCTATCCGGACGACGTCGACATGCTGCTCGTCTCGCCCGACGGGCAGAACGCCACGATCATGTCCGACGCGGGCGGCTCGACCGACCTCGTGAACTGCAGCCTGACCCTCGACGACGAGGCCGGGACCGTCCTGCCCGACACAACCGCGATCGCCTGCCCGGGCAGCTATCAGCCGGCCGACTACGAGCCGGGAGACCCGTTCCCGGCGCCTGCGCCGACCCCCAGTGGAAACGCCGCACTCTCGACCTTCGACGGAGGTACGGCGGACGGCACGTGGTCGCTGTACATCGTCGACGACGCGGGCATCGACTTCGGCAACATCGGCGGCTGGTCGCTGAACGTGACGGGCGGCGGCCCGCCTCCTCCGCCTCCTCCGCCTCCGCCGCCACCGCCGCCACCGCCACCACCTCCACCTCCACCTCCGCCTCCGCCCCCGCCGCCACCTGGCTGGGTGAACGTCGCACCGCTCTCGCAGGACCTCTTCGGAGCCGCGGCGGCCTCGGACGGCACCTACGAGTACGTGTTCGGCGGCTACTCGTTCACGGCCGTGGCCACGCTGAGCACGGTCCAGCGCTACGACCTGGCGACCGACACGTGGACGATGCTGGCGCCGCTGCCGACGAGGGAGATCGTGGCGTCGGCGGTCTACTACCCGCCGACGAACAAGATCTACGTCTTCGGCGGATCGCAGCGTGACGAGCAGATCGTGCTCGACACGACGCAGATCTACGACATCGCGACGAACACCTGGTCGGCCGGTGCGACGATGCCTGCGCCGCGCAGCCAGATGGCGTCCGGTTACTACCCGGCGAACGGGAAGATCTATTTGAACGGCGGGTACGAGACCGCGTTCATCGACAGCGTCTCGAACCAGACGTGGGAGTACGACCCGGTGGCGAACACGTTCACCGTGAAGACGCCGAGCCCGAACGTTCAGGGCGGCACGGCTTCGGGGATCGTCAATGGCCACTTGCTGATGGCGGGTGGGCGCACGAACCCGGACGCCACGCTCGACCTGACCTGGGACTACGACATCGCGGCCGACACGTGGACGCAGCGGCAGAGCCTGCCGACGCCGAAGAACGTCTCCGGCGGCGCCGTCGCCCAGGGCCAGCTCTGGTCGATCGGCGGCGGGAACCCGTTCACGCCGTTCACGACGACCGACGTCGTCAGCTTCGACCCGGGCGCGAACACCTGGAACCCACAGCCGTCGCTGATCGCTCAGCGCTCGTTCACGGCATCCGCGGCGGTCGGCAACACGCTGATGGCGGCCGGCGGGCGTGACGGCGCCACGACCTCGCTCTCCAGCGTCGAGAAGCTCGTCCTCGGCGGGCCACCTCCGCCTCCACCGCCACCGCCGCCGCCGCCGCCGCCGCCGCCTCCGCCTCCGCCTCCGCCTCCGCCTCCGCCTCCGCCTCCGCCGCCTCCTCCGCCTCCTCCGCCTCCTCCGCCTCCGCCGCCGCCTCCGCCTCCGCCTCCGCCGCCTCCGCCTCCGCCTCCGCCTCCGCCTCCTCCGCCGCCTCCGCCGCCGCCTCCGCCTCCTCCGCCGCCGCCTCCTCCTCCGCCTCCTCCGCCTCCGCCACCTCCGCCTCCGCCTCCGCCTCCGCCTCCGCCTCCTCCTCCGCCGCCTCCTCCGCCTCCGCCGCCTCCGCCGCCTCCGGTGCGCTGCCGCGTCCCACGCGTGCTCGGGCTGCGCCTGGCAGCCGCGAAGCGAAGGATCCGGGCGAGGCACTGCTCGGTCGGCCGAGTGCGCAGGGCTCGCTCCAGGCGGGCGCTAAGGGGCCGCGTGATCAAGCAGTCGCCGCGGCCTGGATCGCTCCGAAGGCGCGGGTTCCCGGTGAAGCTCGTGGTCGGCCGGCGCTAGGCGACCTCCCTTCCGGCAGCAACAGGGCGCCCGCACCCAGCGGGCGCCCTTCTCTTTGGCGGGCCACGCACTTGAACTGGGCCGCCGCAGGCTGTAAGAACCTCCATTAACCAAGCGTTGGGGGAGGGGAGATGACGACTGCGAGCCCGCTGGGCCGACGAGCTACCCGTGTTTCCGTTCTAGCCACGACGACCGTCGTCTTCGGTCTGATCCTGGCCGTCACGGCAGGAGCCGGGACCAAGCCCGGCCGTGCTGCCGCGGCGCCACGCCTCACCTCCGCTGTTTCCGGCCCGAAGGCCCCCGCCGCCGACTGCACCGGCGGTGCGATCACGATCAACGACGCAGGCCCAGCGACCCCTTACCCGTCCACCTGCGTGGTGTCCGGCCTGTCGGGCGGTATCTCCGACGTGAACATGGACCTGACCGGGCTCAGCCACACGTACCCCGACGACATCGACATGCTGCTCGTCTCGCCGGGCGGGCAGAACGCGATCGTCTTCTCGGACGCTGGTGGCTCCACCGACGTCGTCAACTGCAACGTGACCCTCGATGACGAGGCACCGTCCGTTTTGCCCGACTCGACGATCAGCTGTCCGGGCAACTACCAGCCTGCGAACTACGAGCCCGGTGACCCGTTCCCGGCGCCGGCGCCTGCGCCCAGCGGCAGCGTCGCCCTCTCGACCTTCGACGGAGGCACGCCGAACGGAACCTGGTCGCTCTACGTCCAGGACGATGCGGGCATCGACGTCGGAACCCTCTCGGGCTGGTCGCTGACCGTCACCGCCGGGGGCCCTCCGCCTCCGCCCCCGCCGCCGCCACCCCCGCCGCCGCCTCCGCCACCGCCGCCCCCTCCGCCTCCTCCGCCTCCACCCGATGCGCTCTACGACCAGTACGACAACGCCGCTGCGTTTTCGTCGAGCTCCCAGAACTTCGAGGCTTCGAGCAACTCGTTCGACGACGAGCTTGCCGACGACTTCGTGGTCCCTGGGGGAGTGGGCTGGAACATCGAGACGGTCGAGGTCGCCGGCGAGTACTTCAACGGGCCGGGCCCCGCGAACAGCGTCAACGTGAACTTCTATTCGAACGGCGGCAACAACCGGCCGGGGTCGCTGCTCCAGTCGCGCCCGAACCAGACGTTCACGAACGGCCCCAGCTTCTCGATCCCGCTCAACCCGATCGTGTCGCTCGGAGTCGGGACGTACTGGGTCTCCGTCCAGGCCAATCAGAACCTCATTCCGCAGGGGCAATGGGGCTGGCGTGACCGGAGCGTGCTGTCGAACACGAACGCCTCCTGGCAGAACCCGGGCAACGGGTTCGGGACCGGCTGCACCGTGTGGGCAGCCCGTGCAACGTGCATCGGCGGGCCCGATGCCGGCGCGCCGGATCAGGTCTACCGGCTGCGCGGCACCGTGGGGCCTCCACCTCCGCCGCCGCCACCTCCGCCGCCTCCACCTCCGCCTCCGTCCTGCAGCAACGCCGGTGGGATCACGATCAACGACGCCGGCCCGGCGACCCCTTACCCGTCGACCTGTGTGGCTTCGGGCCTCAGCGGGGCGATCAGCGACGTCAACGTCACGTTCACCAGCTTCGACCACACGTGGCCCGACGACGTCGACATGCTGCTCGTCTCGCCGGACGGCCAGAACGCGACGATCATGTCGGATGCGGGCGGCTCGAACGACCTCATCGACTGCACGCTGACGCTCGACGATCAGGCAGGGCAGGTGCTGCCCGACTTCGATCCGATCGGCTGCCCCGGCAGCTATATGCCGGCTGACTACGAGGCAGGCGACCCGTTCCCGGCTCCGGCTCCGACGCCGAGCGGGAACGTCAACCTGTCGACGTTCAACGGCGGGACCGCGAACGGGACCTGGTCGCTGTTCATCGTTGACGACGCCGGCGCCGACGTCGGCGACATCGGCGGCTGGTCGCTCTCGATCACTGCAGGTGGCCCGCCTCCTCCGCCTCCGCCTCCGCCTCCTCCGCCTCCGCCTCCTCCGCCTCCGCCTCCGCCGCCTCCGCCTCCGCCTCCGCCTCCGCCGCCTCCGCCTCCGCCTCCGCCGCCTCCTCCACCGCCGCCTCCGCCGCCTCCTCCACCTCCACCTCCACCGCCTCCGCCTCCGCCTCCGCCGCCTCCGGCTCCGCCTCCTCCGCCGCCTGTCCGCTGCCGCGTACCGCGTGTGCTCGGGCTGCGCCTGGCGGCTGCGAAGCGGAAGATCAGGGCGAGGCACTGCTCGGTCGGACGGGTGAGGCGCGCGCGCTCGAGGCGCTCGCTGCGAGGCCGTGTGATCAGGCAGTCGCCGCGGCCGGGCTCGCTCCGGCGGCGCGGCTTCCCCGTCAAGCTCGTCGTCGGGCGCCGCTAGCCGTAGGCGGCTTCACTTGAGCGCGGAAAGGTGCTAAACCTTGCGACAGCCAGGTTCGCTGGCGAACCGGGGGAGCCCAAGAAGGGGGAGGGAATGAAGCGCGTGAGCCGACGTCTCGTCTGCCTGACCATCCAAGCGGCCGTGCTCGCGGTCGTCGCTCTGGCCGCGCCCAGCCTGGCCTCGGCCGGTACGGGAATCGTCTACACGACGAACACGCAGACGGGTCAGTCGATCGTTCCCGGCACCACCGACACCGGCAACCACTGTGACGACTGTACGACGGAGATCAACATCCCGTTCCCGGTCTCGATCTACGGCTCCACCTACACGAGCGCGTTCGTCAGCTCGAACGGAAACCTTCAGTTCCTGACGTCGAACGGCGGTCAGTCGGCCGGCTGCTCCGCGCTGCCGATCAACGGCTTCGACCGTTCGTTCATCCCGTACCAGGACGACCTCGACACGACGACCGGAGGGTCGGGCATCTTCACTGCCGTCACCGGTAGCCAGCCCGACCGGCAATTCGTGATCGAGTGGCGGACGACCTACTTCCAGCGTTCCGGCACGGCGAACTTCGAGGTCATCCTCTCGGAGAGCTCGGACACGATCTCGGCCATCTACGGAGCGACCGCCGACAACGGCGCGCAGGAGACCAGCGGCATCCAGGCCTCGGACAACGGCCAGTACACGCAGTTCTCGTGCGGCGAGTCGACGCTCACAAGTGGCCTGCGGGTGAACTACGTGCCGGAGCCCGACGTCTGCCCCGCCGGCTCGATGCGCGTCACGATCGGCGACTTCTTCTTCAACCCGGCGAACGTGACGATCCCGCAGGGCGGGACGGTCTGCTGGGTGAACGACGGCCAGACGACGCACACGGCCACCTCGGACACCGCCGTCTTCGACTCCGGTCCCCTGAATCCCGGCGACCACTACACGTTCATGTTCAACAACACCGGTACCTACCCGTACCACTGCGCGATTCATCCGAACATGGTGGGAACGGTCACGGTCGGTGGTCCCCCGCCGCCACCTCCACCTCCTCCGCCGCCACCTCCACCTCCTCCGCCGCCGCCTCCGCCGCCGCCGCCTCCGCCTCCACCTCCGCCGCCTCCACCTCCGCCGCCTCCACCTCCGCCGCCTCCACCTCCGCCGCCTCCACCTCCACCTCCACCTCCGCCGCCTCCACCTCCGCCGCCTCCGCCGCCGCCGCCGCCTCCGGTCCGCTGCCGCGTCCCTCGCGTGCTCGGTCTCAGGCTCGGCGCTGCGAAGCGGAAAATCCGGGCGAGGCACTGCTCGGTCGGACGGGTGCGGCGCGCACGGGCGAGGCGCTCGCTGCGAGGCCGTGTGATCAGGCAGTCGCCGCGGCCAGGCTCGCTTCGGCGGCGCGGCTTCCCGGTAAACCTGGTCGTCGGCCGCAGGTAAGCCGCGCTGCGTAGAGCAGTTCTCCCGCTGGCGATCGGACTGGCCCTCGCGGCGATGTCGCTCGCCGATTCCTCGTCGGCCGGGCCGAGGGCGCTCACGGTCGGGCCGGTGCTCTACGACCAGCTCAACGGCCAGACGACGACGAACCCGGCGGACATCAGCTCACAGGACTTCGAGACGAGCCTGGACGCCGCCGACTCGGAAGCCGCTGACGACTTCGTCGTGCCCGCCGGATTGACGTGGTCGATCGACGGGATCGACGTCGACGGCGAGTACTTCAGCCGGGACGGCCTCGACCCGGTGCCGGTCGGCTTCCACGTGCGCTTCTGGTCGAACGACGCTGCGACGAACCTGCCGTCGGTGCTCTCCGCGGAGCGCCTGAGTCAGCCCTACACGGCTTTCGGGACGGCGCCGGGAGACGTGCAGGTCGGGCTCGAGGCTCCGGTCGTGCTCCCGGAGGGGACGTGGTGGGTCTCCGTGCAGGCGCGACTCGACTACGGGCCCGGGACGCACCAGTGGTTCTGGCATAACCGCATCGCGCAATCCGGCCAGGGCGCCGCCTGGAAGAATCCGGGCGACCTCTTGCAGACGCACTGCGTCTTGTTCGCGCGCCGCTCGGCCTGCCAGGGCACGACGGATGCGCCCGACCAGGTCTTCGCGCTCCACGGGACCGCGGCCCCCGCGGGCGCGCCGCCTCCGCCTCCGCCGCCGCCACCCCCGCCGCCGCCGCCCGCTCCGCCTCGCTGTCTAGTGCCCAGAGTCGTGGGCAAGAAGCTCGGGCGAGCAATCCCGCTCATCCTGCGAGCTCATTGCAGGGTCGGCCGGATCAGCCGCCGGAAGTCGGCCCTTCGGCGGCACGGCAAGGTGCTCGCCCAGAGCCCGCGCGCGGGCCGCTCGCTGCCGTTCAACTCACGCGTGAAGCTCGTCGTCGGCCGCCGCTAGCCCTTCCACGACTTCGACCGTGAGCTCGTCCAGCGACTCGAGGACGACGTCCGCGAGCGCGAGCGCCTCCTCGCTTGGCGGGAAGACGCGGTTCGGGATCGCAAGCACCCGCATGCCCGCCCCGGCCGCCGAGCGGATCCCGTTCTCGGAGTCCTCGATCGCCGCGCACCTCGTGGCCGCAGCTCCCAAACGCCCAGCCGCCTCGAGGTAGACGTCCGGCGAGGGCTTGCCGCGCGCGACCTCTTCCGACGACACAGTCGCCCGAAACAGGTCTCCGGTCCCGGTGAGCTCGAGGAAGAGATCGATGAGCGGGCGGTTGGAGGAAGACGCAATGGCGAGCGGCCGCGCGGAGCCGATCCGACGGACGGCCTCGATCGCCCCGTCGATCAGCGGGAGCCGCTCGCGGTAGAGCGCCTCCAGCCGGGCGACGACCTCGGCCGAGATCTCTTCCGGCGGCTCCGTGAGGCCGACCACGTCGTGCATGTATCCCGACCACTCGGGCGAGCTCATCCCCATCATCGCCTGCTGTGCGTCCTCGGGCCACCGGCCCCCGCGCTCCGCCGCGATCTGCCGCCGCGCCTCGTCCCAGACCTCCTCCGTGTCGAGGAGGACTCCGTCGAGGTCGAAGACGACTGCCTCGATCACGAATACTCGCGGCGCAGGTGGACGAGCGCTTCCCGGCCCGGGCCGCGGCGGGCCGACTCGACCGAGCCGACGAAGAGAGTGTGGTCACCCGCGTCGACCTCGGAGGCCAGCCTGCATTCGACCCAGCCGAGCGCTCCCGCGATGAGGGGAGCACCGAGCTCGCCGATCGTGGTCTCGATCCCGATCCAGAGCCCGATCGGCGGGACGCCGCGCGCGAAGTGCTGCGCGAGCTGCTCCTGTCCGGAGGCGAGGATGCTGACCGCGAACGCGCCCGCGTCGCGCACGAGCTCGTGCAGGGCGGCGTGGCGCCTCACCGCGAAGCCGACGAGCGGCGGCTCGAGCGAGAGCGGTACGAACGAGTCGACCGTGAGCCCGGCCGCCTGCCCGGCCACGTCGACGGTGACGACCGCGACCGGTGACGGAACCTCTCGGAAGAGGGCTCGGAGCTGGTCGCCGGCCACGGCCGGATCTTAGAAGCGCGCGCCTCCCCCTAGCGGTGACGGCACTTCGCGTTCGTGAAGATCGTGCGCTGCTCCTGGTTCGCGATCTCGTCGATCTGGGCGTCGTATTGGCCGGGCGCGGCTCCCTGCCAGACGAGGATCGGCGTCACTCCGGGGCCCATCACGGTCGCGCGGTACTCGGTTCCCTTCCCGACCGGCCGGTTGCCGTGCGGGTAGAAGCCGTAACAGAAGGCACCCGACCCGCGGTGCGTCAGAAAGCCGTTCTCCCGCTTCCAGCCGCGGCCGTAGCGCGAGTCGTACGTGTCGACGAAGACGTTGCGGCCCCACGTGTCGAGCGCGGAGCCGTACTTCGTCGCCTTGAACCCGTAGACGCCCTTGCCCTTGTACTTGAGCCAGCCGTACAGATGGTCGTACCTCTCGTACACCCAGTCGAGCTTGACAACGAACTCGGGAAGGCTGCCCGAGAAGTGCGAGAGATGCATCTCCACGGCGCGCTGTGCGAACGTCGGGACGAGGCCGAACGGAGGGAGCAGCCGGCGCCACTTCTGCACGACCCAGTACGAGCCGTCGGGCGCCGTGCAGGCCGCGACGACGTAGCTGAGCTCGGGGCCGTCGTAGGAGCGGCACGCGTTCTTGAAGCCGCGCCAGACGTCCTTGCGCCTGGATCCCCAGCCACCCGAGTAGTCGAGCTTGAACGAAATCTGCTTCATGCCGCGCCTCGGTGTGCGCGCGTTGACCGCGCCCCAGGCGAGCGTGTGGTGGAGCCGCCCCTCGGAGCGGTAGGTGAGGAGCGCGACGTTGTTGCGGTTGACCGCGAGGTGCACGTTCGTCGCGTTGCGGGCGATGTTCTGGGACGCCGATGCGGTTGCAGGCGCCACGGCGGTGGCCAGGACGGCGAGCGAAATGGCAATTCGGTAGCGCAACATGCCCCTGGTGTAGGAAGTCGTAGGCCGTACGCCCTCCTACATCGGCGGAAGGTAGCGGAACACAAGCCGACTCGCCCCCGATCTGGGGATTTCGGCCGCTATTCCTCCACGAGCTCTTCGGCGAGCAGCGTGCAGGCGAACCAGCGCCACGCGAGAGCGTCGTCGGCCGCGAGGGCGTCCAGGCGCCGCGTGAGCTCTGGAAGGTCGGTCACCAGCGAACGAAGCGAGGCGATCCCGTCCGCGAGCGCCGCTCTCCGGCCCGGCTCGTCGAGATCGTCGGCGAGCGCGGCCACGGCGCGCCCCTGCGGATCGAGGTTGCGACGGGGGTCTCCGCCGACCGCGAGAAGCTCGACTGAGCGGCGCAGAGCTCCTCGGAGCTCGTCCTCGTCCACGGGCACGGCCTGTCCGGCGAGAAGCATCAGCGAGACCTCCGCTTCCACTGGCTCACCGCTGACCAGCCGCTGTTCGAGCTGCTCGAGGAACGCACGCTCCGCAGAACCCTCCATTCGCGGAGAATACGGTTGTAGAGTGATTCGACGCGTTTACCACCAGTCGAGAAGGGGATAGCCGAGCGATGAGCACCGATCCGATCGCCGTCTTCGTGGAGCACGGGGCCGAGTCGGGATGCGTGGAGATCTCGGAGCTGCAGGAGTTCGTCGACACGAACGACTTCGGTGACGAGGAGGTCGCGCGCCTCTACGAACAGCTCGAGGAGCACCACGTGGACATCTCCGACGACTGCGGCAAGCAAGAGGTGGACAGCACGTACGTCAATGGTGACCTCGCGGTCGTCACGACCGATGCGCTGCAGCTCTTCCTGAACGAGATGGCCCGCTATCCGCTGCTGACCGCGGAGGAGGAGGTCGAGCTCGCCAAGCGGATCGAACGTGGCGACAAGGAGGCCAAGGACCGGATGATCAACTCGAACCTCCGGCTGGTCGTCTCGATCGCGAAGAAGTACCAGGGCCACGGCCTGTCCCTGCTGGATCTGATCCAGGAGGGCATCATCGGGCTCATCCGCGCCGTCGAGAAATTCGACTGGCGCAAGGGCTTCAAGTTCTCGACCTACGCGACGTGGTGGATCCGCCAGGCCGTGCAGCGCGGCGTGGCGAACAAGGCGCGGACGATCCGCATGCCCGTCCACATCGTCGACCGCGAGCGGAAGATCTCGAAGGCCGAGCGCGAGCTCCACGTGAAGCTCGGGCGCGCGCCGACGCTCGAGGAGATCGCCAAGCAGGCGAAGCTCCCGCTGAAGCAGGTGCGCGAGGTGCAGCAGGCCGCGCGGGCGGTGACGAGCCTCGACCGGCCCGTGGGCTCCGAGAGCGACACCTCGCTGGGCGAGCTCGTCTCCGGCGAGGACGCGCCGCCGGAAGAGGAGCTGGAGGTCAGCTTCCGCACCGATGCGCTGCGCCGCGCGATCGCGGAGCTGCCCGACCGGCAGCAGGACGTCCTCAAGCTGCGCTTCGGGCTGGACGGGGATCCGAATCCGATGTCTCTCGAGCAGATCGGGAAGGCACTCGGCATCACCCGGGAGCGCGTGCGCCAGATCGAGCTCGAGGCGCTGGAGCGGCTGGCGCTCGACCGCGAGCTCGAAGCGCTCCGCGCAGCCTGAGCCCCGAGGGACAGCTCCTTAGAGGGACAGTCCCTTAGAGGGACAGTCCCTCAGAGGGACAGTCCCTGTTACGGAGCGGGCGTCAGTACAGGACGTACGCGACCATTGCGATCAGCAGGACGGCGGCCCCGGTCACGCCGATGACCATCGAGGCGGCGAGCCCTCGAGGCGCCGCTTTCGGCAGGAACGCCCCGGCCGTGAGCAGGATGATCGAAAGCAGCGCCAGGCCGTAGAGCCAGAGCGGAACGCTTCTTGCGGCGTCGACGGCCTTCTTCGCGAATCTCGCTGACAGAACGCCGCGGTGGCGTGTGGACGCAGGCGCCTCGGCCTTCTCGGGCCGCGCCGCCGCCGCCGATCCGCCTGCCCTTGGGTCGCCATTGCTCGACGGGGCCCCCGTCGCCGGAAGAAGGGCAGGATCGGTCCCCGGCGGGCACGTGTTCGCGCGCCGGGCCGCCCAGAGGTTTGCGCGCTTCGCGTTCTGGACGACGACAAGTCGCGTGTCGACGACCTTTCCGCCGCCCCGGCGCCGAGCGACGATCCGGTAGGTGCCTGGACCGAGGACGTGATGTGGAATTCGGGCGTCGAAACGGATGCGGTTGACGCCTCTGTGGCCCCGAACCTGGAAGGCCCCGACGCGCCGACACACCGGAGAGACCTGGACGACCACGAACTCGACGAGTGCCGGCCGTCGCAGAACGAAGACGAGCGTCGTCCGACGATGCCGGCGCGGCCCGCTACGAGCGATCCAGTCGCGCGCCAAGCGGAGGCGGTAGACGCGACTCGTCCCCATCGCGGAGCTCTGGCCGCGACTCGTCCCGCCGCCGCTCTGACCTGCGCCACCTGGGCCCGCGCCGCTCGACCCGCTGCCCTGGTTCTTCCCTCCGCTCCCACCGTGCCCCGGCGGCGGCGGAAGTGCCGACGGCAGTGTCACGCCGGGGACGGTCGGCACCGGCGGCGCTGGTGGCAACGGGGGCGGAGGAGGCAGCGGAGGCGGAGGAGGCAGCGGGGGCGGGGGAGGCAGCGGGGGCGGCGGAGGCAGCGGAGGTACCGTGACCGTCGGCAGGGTGATCGGCAGCGTGACCGTTGGGAGGGTCCCTGTCGGAAGCGTGATTCGCGGAGGCGCGAGGTCCGCTCCGGCAGAAGCGGCCCAGCCGGCCATCAACGCTAGGCCGAGCAGGGCGACCTGGACCACCCGGTGCCGCAACAGTGATCTCACTGCGACAACAACGGACAGGAGCCGCTCCGAGATATGGATGCGAGGGCCAGAGCCTCTGTCAGATGCCGAGAAGCGCTATTCCTTGCGGTTTGCCAGCGTAAGCGGCGGGGGTGAGATTCGAACTCACGGGCCCGTGAAGGCCAACAGTTTTCAAGACTGCCCCGTTCGACCGCTCCGGCACCCCGCCGGACCGCAATCGTAGCCCGGCGCCACCAGCGTGTTCCTAGGTCAGTTGGGCTCGACCCTGGATGGGGCGCCGAAGTGACGGAGCACGTCCGGGACCTCGCCCTGGAAGTTCTCCAGGATCGCGAGCGCCCACCGGTCCGTGACGGCGGTGCCGTTCAGGGTGTGGACCTGCGCGGTCGAGCCGTCGCGGCGGAAGCGGACTCCGAGCCGTCGGGCCTGGAAGTCCGTCGTGTTCGAGGCAGAGGTCAGCTCGCGGTAGCGCTCCTGGCTCGGGAACCACGCCTCGATGTCGTAGCGCTTCGCGGCGGCCGAGCTGAGGTCGCCCGCCGCGATGTTCACCACCCGGTACGGGAGCCCGAGCTCCTGCACGTTCGCCTCCTCGAGCCCGAGGATCCGCTCGAACTCCTCCCAGGACTGCTCCGGCAGCGTGTAGGCGAAGAGCTCCACCTTGTTGAACTGGTGCACGCGGAACATCCCCCGGGTGTCACGGCCTGCGGCGCCAGCCTCGCGGCGGAAGTTCGTCGAGAACGCGGTGTAGCGAAGCGGTAGCGACTCCGCCTCCAGGATCTCGCCCATGTGCAGCCCTGCCAGGGCCACTTCAGAGGTGCCCGTCAAGTAGAGGCCGTCCTCGCCGATCTCGTAGTACTCGTTCTTCTCGGCCGGAAAGAAGCCGGTGCCGTACATCGCCTCCTCGCGCACGAGCACCGGCGGCAGCACGGGCTTGAACCCGGCCGCGGCGGCTCGATCGAGCGCCCAGCGATAGAGCGCGAGCGAGAGGAGGGCCGTGTCTCCGATCAGGTACCCGAACCGAGAGCCCGAGACCCTGGCCGCGCGCTCCATGTCGAAGCGGCCGAGCTCGAGGTGTTCCGGGCCCGGGGGCGAGGTCTCGCCGACGACTCGCTCGATGTGCCCCTCGGAGTCTTCCTCCTCCGCGTCCGGCACGGACTCGTGCGGCGGGTTCGGCACCTGCTGCAGAAGCTCGTCCCGCGTGGACTCGGCCGCCGCCAGTTCGTCCTCGAGCCGCCGCAGCTCCTCCTTGACCCGCTTCAGCTCCTCGACCTGCCCGGGCGTCGGCTTGCCCTGGATCTTCTGGCGCCCGCGAAGATCGTCCACCTGCGGCACGAGCTCGCGCCACCGCGCGTCCGCTTCCAGCAGCCGGTCGAAGGCCTCTCCGGCGCCCTTGCGCGCGACCGCGGCCCGGAAGCCCTCCGGCTCCGCCCGCGCAGCCTTGAGGTCGATCACTTCGTCGAGGCTTGCAGAAATGCCACGAGGTCATTCACCTGTTGCGAGGTGAGCTGTGAGCCGTAACTCTGCGGCATTACATTCGGCTGGAAGCCCGAGGCGATCTCCGCGTTCGGATCGGTGATCGACTCCTTGACGAACTCGGTGTCCTTGCCCTTGAGGGCCGTGTCGAGGTCGGGGCCGATCTTGCCGGAAGCGCCGGCCTCTTTCAGCGTGTGGCAGCTGCCGCAGCCGTTGCCCGTGAAGACGCCCTTGCCGTTCGCCGGATTCGCAGCCTCGACCTTCGGAAGCGTGCCCTCGACCGGTCCGGTCGGCGACACGACCTCTTCTCCGCCGCAGCCGGCGAGAAGGAGCACCCCGAGGACGATCAGCAGTGCGCGGCCCACGGCGGCGAGTCTACTGAACGCGCCGCGCCTCTTTCCAGAAGCGAAGCGCGGCGCACGAGATCGCGCCATACGAGGCCACGTCCCGTGGCGAGTCGTTGACGAGCAGCGACACGGCGAGGGCCACGAGGGTCGCGTCGACGACCGGATACCGCGGGCGCCTGAGCCCGATCCAGACCAGGGCGGCGATCGACGCGGTGATGATCAGGGTCGCCTGCCACGAGGCCACGTAGCCGTCGAGCGACACCCGCCATCGGTGCGCGAGCTCGCCGGCCAGGGCGCCGGGCCCGTCGCCGAGCGTCCGGGTGACATGGCTCGATCCCCCGAGAGCCGCGTCGAGGCCGACGAGAACGAGCCCGACGACGATCGCCGCGCCTGCCGCGAGCGCGAGGTTCCTGACGCTCAGCGGCACGCGCCGGAGCCGCAGCCAGAGGAAGAGGTAGCCCGCCGCGAAGACGAGGACACCGCCTCCGTCGGCGCCGAGCCCGCTCGAGCCGACGACCAGTAGGACGAGCATCGCCACGATCGGAACGAGCGTCGTGCCGAGGAGCGCGGCGCCCAGGAGGCCGGGCACGAGGAGCAGCGTCTCCACCTGGTTCGAGATCCCGTAGAAGCGGACGCCGCCGTCCGGGTGGGGGCCGAGCGCGGCCAGCGAGCTGGTCTCTGTCGAGAACGCGAGCACGAGCGCGTAGACGACGAAGATCGCGAGCAGCACGCCGGCGAAGACGAGCCTCGAGCGCGTGACGCCTGCCAGCGCGGGCGCGCCGGCCCCGACGAACACGAGCAGCGCAAGGCCGACATTTCGCGGCCGTGTGACCTCCAACCCGCTGAGCGCGAGCGCTGTGGCGAGCGCCACGGGGCCCACCAGCAGCGCCGCGCGTCCCCAGAGCTCCGAGTGCAGCAACAGCGTGAGCAGCGCGAACAGGGCGCCGAGCCCGAAGACGACGTACGCGGCGGGCCCGCGAGAGTCGTGCGCGTCGGCCAGCCTGCGGTCGAGTTGCTCGAGCGTCTCCTGAGGATCCGAGTGCTGGCGCGAGGTGACCGGAGGCGTCTCTCCACGCGCGAGCGCGCGCACCGTCGGGGCGATGTCGTACAGCGACACGAGCCCGGGGACCTTCGTGCGGTCGGAGACCAGAAGGCCGTCGTAGCCGTTGCCGACGATCCCGATTCGAAAGCGGCGGACGTTGTGCTCCTCCGGCCCGGGCAGGGTCACGTAGATCGTGACCGGGCACGGACAGCTCTCCCGAGGGACCTTCTTGAGCACCTTCTCGGCGTCTTCGCGGCTGACCGTCTTCCCGCGGCCCGCGACCAGGAGCCCCACGGCCGCGTTCGCCGGCGGCTCACCGATGCGGACGCGCGCCTGCTCCGCCTGCGCCGGCTCGGCGGTGGCAAGCGCGGCCATGAGTAGCCCCGCGGCTAGAATTCGGGTTCCCCACCGCTTCAAGGAGCGCGATTCTCGATGAAACGCAAGGCATACGGACGCGACTTCGGGCTTTCGAGCCGGATGTTGCTGACGATGTTCACGCTCGGACTGCTCTACGTCGTCTTCTTCGTGGTGATGGTGAACGTCCTGAACATCGGGATCTTCGCCATCGTCCTGATCATGGGAGGGCTTGCGTTCCTCCAGTACTTCACGTCGGACAAGATCGCGCTGCTCGCGTCGGGGGCGAAGGTCGTCGGGCCCGACGAGGCGCCGGAGCTGCATGCGATGGTCGAGCGCCTCGCGGCGATGGCCGACCTGCCGAAGCCGCGGGTCGCGGTGATCCCGACGGAAGTCCCGAACGCCTTCGCGACGGGCCGCAGCCAGAAGCACTCGGTCGTGGCCGTCACGCAGGGCCTCTGGAACCGGCTCGAGCCCCAGGAGATCGAGGGCGTGCTCGCCCATGAGCTGACGCACATCGCCAACCGCGACGTCGCGGTGATGACGATCGCGAGCTTCTTCTCGATGGTCGCGGCGATGCTCGCGCGCTTCGGGCTCTGGGGCGGGATGTTCAGCGGCGGCGATCGGGACCGGAACTCCGGCGCGCCCGTCTGGCTGATCATGTTCGCCGTCTCGCTGCTGACCTACGTGATCAGCTGGCTGCTGATCCAGATGATCTCGCGCTACCGCGAGTACGCGGCCGACCGCGGCTCCGCGCTGATCACCGGTGCGCCCGAACATCTGATGTCGGCGCTCCAGAAGATCGCGAGCCGGATGACGCAAATCCCGCAGCAGGATCTGCGCGAGGTGTCGGGCATGAACGCCTTCTTCATCTTCCCGGCCGGCTGGAAGAAGGCCGGTTCGGAGCTCTTCATGACGCACCCGCCGCTCGAGAAGCGCCTCGCCCGACTCGCCGAGATCTCGCGCGAGATGGGCCGCCCGGTGGATCCAGGCACGTTCTAGCCTTGGAGCCAGCCGCACTCACTGCGGGCTCGCTCATAGCTTCGCCGTGAGCATCGCCATTTTTCCGCCGGAGGCGAAAAAATGGGCCTAACGGACGTCCTCTTCGGGCGCAAGAAGCTTCCGAAGGCGCAGCAGGAGAAGCTCTTCGCCATCTCGACGGCTCGGATCACGCTCGAGACCGAGCTCGGGCTGAAGCCGACCGGCGACGCGGCCGTCGTCTTCAAGCCGCTGTCGGCGGCCGAGTTCGTTCGCGCGGAGAACGAGCTGCAGGAGCTGCTGGACACGGTCGCGCAGGAGGCGCACTCGAAGGTCGAGCGGCGCGGTGACGAGTTCGGGTTCGAATGGTTGATCGTGCGCGACAACGACTTCGAAGAGCTGGTGCCCGCCGTGCATCTCGTCTCTTCGGAGCTGGTCGCGCACGGGTTCGGCGAGCAGCTCCTGGCTGCGGCCTTCAAGTTCAAAGGCGGTGCGCACCCGGTCTACTTCATCTACGGCTTCAAGCGCGGCGCGTACTGGCCGTTCGTGCCGACGGGCGAGGGCAAGGAGCGCGACAATTCCGAGGAGCTCGAGCTGAAGGCGAAGCTCGAGAAGGAGCTCCCGATCGAGCAGGACCTGACGCGCTGGCTGGCCCTCTTCGACGCGCCGATCTAACGAGGGACAGGCCCTTACGAGGGACAGTCCCTATGAGGGACAGTCCCTGTTAAGACGGCGGCTCGCCGTCCCAGTAGTCGAGCTTCTCGATGCGGCCGATGACGCCGACGCCGAAGAAGGCGATCTTGTTCGAGCGCGGGTAGTAACAGATCTCATTCGGCTCGTTCGTGCCGTAGGTGAGGAGCGTCAGAGGCCCGCGGAAGGCGTGAGCGACACCCGTTCCCGGCGGACGGCCCACGAACGACCCCCGCCGCAGGGGGTGCTCCTCATCCCCGAGTAGGCAGGTGCCATTGCCCTCGAGAACTAGGAAGAACTCCTCTTCCGAGCCATGGCAGTGCGGGGGACAGTTGAGCTTCCCGTCGGGCACGATCTCGTGCCGCATCCCGGTCCGGACAGCCCCGGCGAGGCGTCCGAGCGGCCGTTCGACACAGGCGCAGTCGCCCTCCTCCTCGTCCTCGGCCTCGGCTTCCTCGACGTTGACGATGTTCTTCGGCCGCGGCGCCGGATCGACGAACTCGAGCGGCTCCGCCTGCGCCTCGACGTCCCAGGGATCATCGGTGCGCCCCTCGACCCACGGCCAGCCGAACCGGACCGCCCGCGAGCGTGGGAGCCAACCGATCTCGGTCGGCCGGCGCGTGCCACAGATCAACACCTCGAGACCGTCGTCCCCGCCACGCAACGTGTGCTCCTCGTGGTCGGCGAGGTGAACGACGCAGTCCCCGGGCCGGAGCTCGTACACCTGCTCGTCCTGCCAGGAGAAGCCCGAGCCGCCCAGCACGAAGACGATCTCCTCGGATGCACCGTGCGAGTGGGGAGGAGTCGAGAGCCGGCCGGGGTCGATCCGGACGCGGTTGACCCCGATCCCCATGCAGCCCACCGCGTCGCCGAGCCGCTGCCAGCTCGCCGCCATCTCGCCCTTCTCGCTGCGGCGCGGCTCGACCTCGTCCCAGTGGCCGACGTGCTCCGTCGTTACTGCTCGAGCTCCTTCTGGCCAGACTCCGAGCCGGTGCCGATCTCAGCCTTCATCTTCGCCAGCTCGTCGTCGACCTTCGACTTCGACGTCAGCTGCGCCAGCTCGCGGTCGAGCTGCGTCCCGCCGGATGTGAAGTCCTCGAGCGTGCCGGAGTCGATCAGCTCGTCCATCGCCGCCGCCCGGGCCTGCATCTCCTCGGTCTTGTCGCGCGCCCGGTCGATCGCAGCCCCCGTGTCGGCCATCTGGTCGCCGATCCCCGTTGACGCCTCGCCGATCCGCACCGACGCCTCCGCGGCCGAGTACTGAGCCTTCATCACTTCCTTCTGGCTGCGGAACGCCTCGACCCGCGCGGAGAGCGCCTTCTCGTTCGACTCGAGCTTCACCTGCTGCTGCTCGAGCTCGCCCACCTGGCGATCGAGATCCTGGAGTTGCGCCTGCGCGGCCGTCTTGCGCTCGAGCGCCATCCTTGCCAGGTCCTCGCGGTTCGCGGCAAGCGCCTCTCGGGCCTGGGACTCGAGCTTGGGCACGCTCGCCTCGAGCTTTCCCGACTGCAGCTGAAGCCGCTTCTTCGCGGTCACGACGTCTGCGACGCCCCGTTTCACGTTCTGCAGAAGCTCGAGCTGCTTCTCGTAGGAGTAGTCGAGCGTCTCGTTCGGGTTCTCGGCCCGGTTCAGAAGCTTGTTCCACTTCGCCTTGACGACGGTCATCGTGCGGTCCCACAGGCTTGCCACGGTCTCCTCCTGCGTCGGTGTACGAGTAGCCTAACGAGCCGTGTTGGTTGAGCGGAGCATGGACCCGGGCTGGCTCTCGAACGCGTACCTCCTGGCCGACGAGGAAGGAGGGACGGCGGTCTTCGTGGACTCGGGAGCGCCGATGGAGCCGCTGCACGAGGCCGCCGAGCGTTGGCACGTGCGCCCCGAGCACGTCCTGCGCACGCACGGCGATCCCGACCACGTCGCGCACGAGGCCGAGCTCGCCCTGACCGTCGTCACGGGCTCCCTCGACGCGGGCGGGCTCCACATCGTGGCGCTTCCAACGCCCGGTCACTCCGCGGACCACCTCGCGTTCGTCGTCAACGACGAGCTCTGCTTCTCGGGGGACATCCTCTTCAAGGACGCGGTCGGGGGCGGGCGAGACGTGCCCGCGATCAAGCGCTCGGTGATGGAGGTCCTGATGGAGCTGCCGCCGGAGACGCGCGTGCTCCCCGGCCACACCGAGGAGACCACGATCGGCCGGGAATGGGAGGAGAACCCCTTCGTGCGCTACTGGCGCGGTCTGGAAGACGAGGTGGGCGAGCCGTGCCGTGTGGCAGGCGACGAGGCGACGATCGTCGTCGACTCACCCGACTACGACGGCAAGGGAAAGCTCCTCGTCAGGTTCGCCGGCGGCCGCGAGGCGATCGTGGGCGGATCCCGCGTCGGCCGCGCCTCTTAGGATCCAGTACTTTCGTATGGGATCCAAAAGTCGTGGTTTTTGCCCATTGACGCCTGGAAGTGCTATCTTTGGGATCCAAGATGCTGGAAATTGGATCCACACTCATGACCGAGTGGCCTGTTGAGCGGCCCGTCGCGCGCAACTCGAGCGTCGACGAGCACGCATTGAGCACCGCCGAGCTCGCAGAGTGCACCTGCCCCGACTTCTGCGAGCGCGACCACGACACCGACTAGGCCACCGCGTGTCTGACTCCCGCAACGGCGCGTCGCCGGACGTCCCCGTCGCCGGGCGCTGGGACGGAATCGAGCGCCCATACACGGATGAGCAGGTGCAGCGGCTCCGAGGGCCCGTCCACGTCGAGCACACGCTGGCCCGCCTCGGCTCCGAGCGCCTCTGGGAGCTGCTCTGCGCCGACGAGCCTGTCTCCGCGCTCGGCGCGCTCACGGGCGGCCAGGCGGTGCAGATGGCCAAGGCGGGGCTCGACGCGATCTACCTTTCCGGCTGGCAGGTGGCGGCCGACGCCAACCTCGCCGGCCAGACATATCCCGACCAGAGCTTGTATCCGGCCGACAGCGCACCCGCGCTCGTCCGCCGGCTGAACAACGCGCTCATTCGCGCGATACAGGTCGAGGCGGTCGAGGGCAACGAGGCCGACTGGCTGCTTCCCATCGTGGCCGACGCGGAGGCGGGATTCGGCGGCCCGCTTCAGGCGTACGAGCTGATGCGCGGCATGATCGAAGCCGGCGCCGCAGGCGTCCACTACGAGGATCAGCTCGCCGCCGAGAAGAAGTGCGGCCACCTGGGCGGGAAAGTGCTCGTTCCGACGAGCCAGTTCGTGCGTACGCTCACCGCAGCCCGCCTCGCGGCCGACGTCGCCGGCGTCTCGACGGTGCTCGTCGCCCGGACGGACGCGTTGAGCGCCACCCTGCTCACGAGTGACGTCGACCCGGCCGACAACGAGTTCCTGACGGGCGAGCGCACTCCGGAGGGCTTCTTCCGGATCCGGGACGGGCTGGCGCCCGCGATCGCCCGCTCGCTCGCGTATGCGCCTTTCGCAGACGTGCTCTGGTTCGAGACCTCGACACCCGACCTCGGGGAGGCGCGCGAGTTCGCGCAGGCCATCCACGAGCGCTTCCCGGGGAAACTCCTCGCCTACAACTGTTCTCCCTCCTTCAACTGGCGCCGCCACCTGGATGACGCTTCGATCGCGACGTTCCAGGACGACCTCGGCGCGCTCGGCTACAAGTTCCAATTCGTGACGCTCGCGGGCTTCCACGCGCTGAACGAGTCGCTCTTCCGGCTCGCCAAGGGCTACCGCGAGCGGGCGATGTCGGCTTACGTCGAGCTTCAGGAGCGGGAGTTCGCGCTCGAGGAGGACGGCTACACGGCGACGCGCCACCAGCGCGAGGTGGGGGCCGGCTACTTCGACGCGGTCCTGCAGGCAGTCGGGGAGAGCTCGACGCTCGCGCTTACGGGCTCGACCGAAGAAGCACAGTTCGGGTGAGCCGACTGCAGACGGCTCCCGACGGGGTCGAGCTGCTCGGCCGCGGCGACGACGAGATCCTTTCGCCGACGGCGCTTGCTTTCGTCGCGCACCTTCACCGTGAACTGAACCCGCGGCGGCTCGAGCTCCTGCAGCGTCGTCGGGATCGTCAGGCCGAGCTCGACTCCGGGGCGCTGCCCGACTTCCCGACCGCGACGCGTGACGTCCGCGAGTCCAATTGGCGCGTGGCACCCACGCCGCCGGACCTCCTCGACCGCCGGGTCGAGATCACGGGGCCTGTCGACCGGAAGATGATGATCAACGCGATGAACTCCGGCGCGCGGGTCTTCATGGCCGATTTCGAGGACGCATGCTCGCCGACCTGGCACAACGTGGTCGAGGGCCAGCGCAACCTCGCCGATGCTGTGCGCGGGACGATCGAGCTCCAGACTCCCGACAAGACCTACGCGCTGAACGAGACCACGGCCGTACTCGTCCCGCGGCCGCGCGGCTGGCATCTCGACGAGCGCCATCTCCTCGTGGACGGAGAGCCGGTCTCCGCGAGCCTCTTCGACTTCGGGCTTGCCTTCTTCCACAACGCACGAGAGCTGCTCGCACGCGACTCGGGCCCGTACTTCTACTTGCCGAAGCTCGAGAGCCGGCTCGAGGCCCGACTCTGGAACGACGCGTTCCTGCTGGCGCAGGACGAGCTCGGGCTCGAGGCGGGCACGATCCGCGCCACCGTGCTGATCGAGAACGTCCTCGCCGCGTTCGAGATGGACGAGATCTTGTACGAGCTCCGTGAGCACGCGTCCGGGCTGAACGCGGGGCGGTGGGACTACATCTTCAGCGTGATCAGGAAGTTCCGCTCGCGCCCCGAGTTCGTCCTTCCCGACCGGGCGGAGGTGACGATGACCGTGCCCTTCATGCGTGCGTACACCGAGCTCCTGGTCGCGACGTGTCATCGTCGGGGCGCGCACGCGATGGGTGGAATGGCCGCTTTCATCCCGTCGCGAAAGGACGCGGCCGTCAACGACGTCGCGCTCGCGAAGGTCCGTGAGGACAAGGAACGTGAGGCAGGTGACGGTTTCGACGGCACCTGGGTCGCCCACCCCGACCTCGTCCCGACGGCGACCGAGGTCTTCGACTCGGTGCTCGGCTCGCATCCGAACCAGGTCGCGCGGCTCCGAGACGACGTCCATGTCACAGCCACCGATCTGCTCTCGATTCCAGAGACGCCGGGCGAGATTTCGGGCGAGGGCGTCGCGACGAACGTCCGCGTCGGCATCGGCTATCTCGACGCCTGGCTCCGCGGTGCCGGCGCGGCCGCCATCGACAACCTGATGGAAGACGTGGCAACCGCGGAGATCTCGCGCTCGCAGCTCTGGCAGTGGATTGCGCACGGCAGGATTTCGAGGGAGCAAGTGCTCGGGGAGATCAGTGAAGCGGAGGGGCCTGCGGACGCGAAGGAGATCTTCACGGAGGTCGCTCTCGCCGACGAGTTCGTCGAGTTCCTTACGCTGTCTGCGTACGAACGGCTATGACAGACAGCACGAAGGCCGACGAGATCGCCCTCCAGCTCGAGAAGGCAATCGTCTCCGGCGAGCTCGAGCCCGGACGCGTCCTGCGACAGGAGGAGCTGTCGGAGCGATTCGACGTGAGCCGGACGCCGGTGCGCGAGGCGCTGCGCCGGCTGGCCGCGCTCGGTCTCGTCTCCTTCGTTCCCAACCGCGGAGTGCGTGTGCGGACGATCACGCTCGAGGACCTGCGCGAGGCGTTCCTCGTCCGCGCCGAGCTCGAGTCACTCGCGACCGAGATCGCGGCGCCGAAGTTCACGGCAGCCGACCTCGAAGAGCTGGAGCGCGCGGAAGCGGCCTTCAGCAAGGCGACGCAGGCGCTGCGCGCCCGGCCGCGCGAGGACGTCGACCGCTGGCGGCTCACGCACGAGTGGGTGACCGCGAACCATGGATTCCACGACGTCATCTACCGGGTCGCGGCCATGCCGCTGATCGAGCGTCTCGCGAAGAGCGCGCGCCGGTCCTTCTCCGGTCATGCCGTCTGGGCGCCGGGAGGGTCGGAGACGGACGCTCTCTACGAGCGGAACGACAACGAGCACAAGGCGATCATGGCGGCACTGAGGGCTGGCAACGCCCCCGGGGCGAAGGCGCTGGCGCGCGACCACGTCCTCCACTCGTTCGAGCTGCTCGCGCACGTCCTGGAGCAGTTTTCGAGCGGCGATCGGCTACGGGTGGAGAGCGGCTAGCAGCCCCGGCACGAGCACGATCCCGGCGAAACGGGCCGACTTGCCGGCGAAGCCCACGACGAGGAACGACGACAGCCGAAGGTGCCAGCCGCCTGCGAGCGGGGAGACGACCGCGAAGGGCGGAACACCCGTCGCCGCCGAGACGAAGACGGTTGCGGCCGCGACCCGGGGCTTTCCCGTCGCCCGGTTGAGGAACCCGGGCAGCCGCAACCGCGGGCGCCGCGACCGACGCCGGCGCCACGAGAAGGCGCTTCGGCCTCCCACGAAAAAGCAGCCTTTGCCCACCATCAGGCCGGCTGCAGCAGTAACAGCCAGCGCCAGCAGCACGGAGATCGACGGGTGGTGGGTCGCGGCGGAGACGATCAGAGCGAGCTCGATCGAGACGAACGGGACGAATCCGGCGAGGAGGGCGAGCAGGAAGATTCCGCCCACGAGGACGAGGACGGTCATCTAAGAGGCTTCGGCCTCCCGGGTGCCGCACTTGAGGCCTCTTACGAGTGGAACTCGGCGAGGCGCTCGGCCTCGTCGTCGAGCTCGGCCCGCACGCCCTTCGGCAGCCGGCCGAACGGTGCGATCTTCACCGTCCCTTTCTCGTAACGCCACGTGCCCGCGACCTGGCCGTCGACGAGGAACGCGTTCACCGAGTGGGGGGTCTTCGTGTTGAAGATCAGTGGGCGGTAGCGCTCCGGGAGGATCTGCGTGCGGCGCGCGTGGACGAGGAGCGTGGCGTCCCAGACCGGCAGGAACCGGACCGGCGCGGGCGTGCCTGCGTCGGGCAGCGGGAGGCGCGGGAGGTCGACGAGCTCCTTGCCCTGCTCGTCCCGGAAGCGGCGCAAATCGAGCCGTTCGAGCGCGCGTTTCGTCGGGAGCACATCGAGACTGGCCCAGTCGGCGATCTCGGTGGGGCGTGCCGGCCCGAATCCCTGGAGGTACCGCCGAACGAGATGCTCGATCCCTTCCTGAGCTGTCGCGTTCTCCGGCCCCACCCAGTCCTCGGCGAGCGCGTAGAGGTCGGCGCGACGGCGCTCCCACGTTCCAGACGGTGGAACCCGCACCAGATCGACGAACAGACCGGCGGGGCCGAGGCGCTGGCCAATGACCTCCTCGAGCTCCGCCCGGCTCAACGTCTTGCCGCGAAGAGCGCGCGTGACCTTTCGGTCGTTCGTCGAGATCTCTCGCGTAGTGACTCCCTTGTGCACCCGGAGCCACCACTTGTGCAGCCCCTCGCGAATTCCGACGACGAAGGGCCAGTAATCCCGCTTCGAGACCAGGTGGATCGTCGCGCGCATCATCGAGGCCTGGATGACGCTCCGGCGCTCGAGCGCGCGCGTCAGCTGCTCGCGCTCGAAATCGGCCAGTCGCGACCAGAGCCCGATGTACATCGCGGGCGCGTACTGAGCCTGGATTCCACCGATCCGCTCCAGCGCGCGGGGGAGAGGCGTCTTCGCGCGCTCGAGGAGCAGCTGGCGCGCGAGCAGTGCCCGGTTGAGCTCCCGCTCGGTAAGTGTCCGCGTCACTTCACATGACCCTAATCGGATTCAGAAGAAGCTCTTAGGCCGGGCTTAGCCCGCTCTCACGTCGCGCTGGTCTCCTGAGGGAGTCCGTATCCCCGACAGAAAGGAGACCTATGACGGACAGGGTCAAGAACGTGCTGCTGATCGTCGTCTCGATCACGGCCCTCGCACTCGGAGGGTCGGCCCTCGCCGGTGCCGCATCCGGCGGGAGCGGATCGAGCGGGAACGGCAGCAGCAACAACAACAACAGCCAGCCGGCCAGGCCGCACTTCGGTGGGCCCGGTCAGGCGGGCGTGCCGCCCCAGCGTCCCGACGAGACGCTCCTCACCGGTGACGCCGCGGCGAAGGTCCGTGCGGCCGCCCTTGCGAAGGTGAGCGGCGGCACGATCGAACGGGTCGAGACCGACGCGGACGGCAATGCCGCGTACGAGGCCCACATGACCCGCAGCGACGGGTCGAGGGTCACCGTCTACGTGAACAAGTCGTTCGAGGTCGTCGGCACCGAAGCCGGCCCGTAGCAGCACCCCCTCACCACAGTGCGAGAGCCCAGGCGCCGGGCTCTCGCACTCAGCTGGCCAGAACGTGGCGGACTCCGCGCGCGATCGCCAGCTCCTCCCGGGCCGGGACGACCGCGATCTCGACGTCGCCGAGGACGGTAAGCCGTTCTGCGATCGCCTCTCGCACCTCGGGATGGTTTTCGCCGACTCCGCCGGAGAACGCGAGGATGTCGATCCCGTTGAGTGCCATGGCCATCTGGGCCACGGCGGCAGCGATCCGGTAGGTGTAGACACCGAACGCCAGCGGGTCGTCGAGCCCGCCGAGCGCCGCGAGCCCCGACTCGTGCTCGAGGGCGTGGTCGAGCTCGTCGGCACTGAGCCCGCGCTCTCGCAGGAGGTGGATCAGCACGCCTGGATCGATCGAGCCCGAGCGGGTCGCCATCGGGACGCCTTCGAGGGGGGTGAAGCCCATCGTCGTGTCGATCGATCGCCCGTCGCGCACGGCCGTCACGGAGCAGCCGCCTCCGAGATGGCAGGCCACGATCCGCTCTGCGTCCAGCTGAGCGACGACCGACTCAACAGCGAGGCCGTGGAACCCGTAGCGGCGGATGCCCCACCGCTCACGCCAGACAAGCGGGACCGCGTACGTCGCGGCCTCCTCGGGGATCGTGGCGTGGAACGCCGTGTCGAAGACCGCCACGTGCGGGACGTCGGGCAGCTTCGCGCGAGCCTCGCGGATCGCCTGGAGGGCCGGCCGATTGTGCAGCGGCGCGATCTCCGAGAGGTCGTCGATTGCCTGCTCCACCTCGTCGTCGATCCGTACCGGCGCGGCGAACTTCTCCCCGCCGTGCACGACCCGGTGGCCGACGGCGTCGGCGCGCTCGAATGTGTGGACGGGCCGCGAGGAGTCGCCGTCGACGAGGTTCAGCTTCAGGCTCGTCGAACCCGCGTTGACGGTCAGGACCGTGCTCATCAAGCTGGATACTGACGGCAGAGATGAGGTCCTTCGCCACCGAGACTGCGAGTGGACCGCTCTTCGTGTACGAGTGGGGCGATGCCGGACAGCCTGCCGTCCTGTACTGGGACGGTCTGGGCGGCACCGGGCTCCACGCCAACGAGCTCGGGCCGTTGCTCGCAGATCGGTTGGCGGCCCGTGTGATCGCCCCCGACCCGCCTGGCCACGGCCGCTCGCCGGCTGCCTCGGCCGATGCGTACCGGCCGTCGCGGCTCGCAGCCACCGCGGCCGATCTGCTCTCGGCGCTCGATGTGGACTCGGCACTGTTCGTAGGGTTCTCGTGGGGCGCGGAGGTCGCCGTCGCGTTCGGTGCGCTGCAGTCCCAGCACGCGACCGGGCTCGTTCTCGTCGACGGGGGCTACTGGGACTTCGCGGATCTGCCCGACTTCGACACGCGCCAGGGGCTCGAGGCTCGGATCCTCGCGGCGCGCAAGCGTGCCGAAGACGAGCGATACCCGAGCTGGGACGCGTACTTCGAGGACGAGCGCAGGGCACTGGGCCGGTGGACGCCCGCGCTCGAGGAGGCACACCGCGCGACGATGCGGGAGGCAGACGACCTCATCGTCCCGATCGCCGGGCCCGAGGTGGTGGGTGCGATCCGCCATGGCAACTGTGTTGAGCCGACCGCAGCCGAGCACGCCGCCCTCGCCGCCTCGAGCCTCTCCGTCCTGCTCGTGACCCCGGCTCGAGGAATCGGCCCGGTCGGGCGTGCTGGGATCGACCGCTTCCGGGCGAACGTGCCTCAGCTAGAGGTCGAGACCCTCCCTGGCAACGTGCACGATCTCGTGTCTGCGGCCCCTGCAGAGCTCGCCGAGCTCGTGGGAGCGCGTCGGCTCTAGTCAGTACGGCCAGACCCAGTCGCGGACGGCCGCCTCGTCCTCGCCGTGCTCCCGAGTCCAGGCTCGGCAGCGGAGCCGCTCCTCGATCAGGTCCTGCCGCAGCCCGGCTGCCCTGGCAGCGAGCCCCGGCACGCGGTCGATGACGTCGATCACCAGACGGAAGCGGTCGAGGTCGTTGAGCATGACCATGTCGAAGGGCGTTGTCGTCGTCCCCTCCTCCTTGTAGCCGCGCACGTGGAGGTTGCCGTGGTTCGCCCGGCGATACGTGAGCCGGTGGATCAGCCATGGATACCCGTGGTAGGCGAAGACGATCGGTCGATCCGTCGTGAACAGCGAGTCGAACTCGGCGTCGGACAGGCCGTGCGGATGCTCGCTCTCCGGCTGCAGTCGCATCAGGTCGACGACGTTCACGACCCGAACCTTGAGATCGGGTAGCCGCTCGCGGAGAATCGCCGCGGCTGCAAGCGTCTCGAGCGTCGGCACGTCGCCGCAGCAGCCGAGGACGACGTCAGGCTGGCCGCCCTCGTCGTTCGAGGCCCAGTCCCACGCCCCGAGCCCCCGGGTGCAGTGGATGATCGCTTCCTCCATCGAGAGGTAGTTGAGGGCAGGCTGCTTGCCCGCGACGATGACGTTGACGTAGTTGCGGCTCCGCAGGCAATGGTCGGCGACGGACAGCAGCGTGTTCGCGTCCGGCGGCAGGTAGACGCGGATGATCTCGGCCTTCTTGTTCACGACGTGGTCGATGAAGCCGGGATCCTGGTGCGAGAAGCCGTTGTGGTCCTGGCGCCAGACGTGCGAGCTGAGGAGGTAGTTGAGCGACGCGATCGGTCGTCGCCATGGGATATCGCGCGTCACCTTCAGCCACTTCGCGTGCTGGTTGAACATCGAGTCGATGATGTGGATGAAGGCCTCGTAGCAGTTGAACAGGCCGTGCCGGCCCGTCAGCAGGTAGCCCTCGAGCCAGCCCTGGCAGAGATGCTCGGACAGGACTTCCATCACCCGGCCGTCGCGCGAGAGCCCCTCGTCACTCGGCAGGAGCTCGGCCTCCCACGTTCGCGCGGTGGCTTCGAACACGCCGCCGAGCCGGTTCGAAGCCGTCTCGTCCGGCCCGAAGAGCCGGAAGTTGTCGGGGTTCCGCGCGATCACGTCGCGAAGGAACGCGCCGAGCACCCTCGTAGCCTCCCCGAACGTCGTCCCGGGCTCGTCCACCTCGACCGCGTAGTCGCGGAAATCGGGGAGAACGAGATCGCGGAGGAGAGTGCCGCCGTTGGCCTGCGGCACCGCGCCCATCCGGCGCTCGCCCGTCGGGGGCAGCTCGGCCAGCTCGGCAACGAGGGCGCCGCTCTCGTCGAACAGGTCCTCCGGCTCGTAGCTCCGCAGCCACTCCTCGAGCACGCGGAGGTGTTTCGGGTTGTCGCGCACGTCGGTCATCGGGACCTGGTGCGAGCGCCAGGAGTTCTCGACCAGCTGCCCGTCGACCTCCTTCGGGCCCGTCCAGCCCTTCGGAGTGCGTAGGACGATCATCGGCCAGCGCGCCCGTTGCAGCTCTCCATCGCTCTCGCGCGCCCTGTGCTGGATCTCGGTGATCTCGTCGACGACCTCGTCGAGCGCGGCCGCGAAACGCTGGTGGACGGCCGCCGGCTCCTCGCCGTCGAACCCGCCGGTGACGAAGACCGGCCGGTGGCCGTAGCCCTCGAGCAGCGCGCCCAGCTCCTCCTCCGGGATCCGCGCGAGGACGGTCGGGTTCGCGATCTTGTAGCCGTTCAGGTGCAGGATCGGGAGCACCGCGCCGTCGGTTCTCGGGTTCAGGAACTTGTTCGAGTGCCAGCTCGCGGCGAGCGGCCCCGTCTCCGCCTCGCCGTCTCCCACGACGCACGCAACGAGCAGGTCAGGGTTGTCGTACGCGGCACCGTAGGCGTGTGCGAGCGCGTAGCCGAGCTCACCCCCTTCGTGGATCGACCCGGGCGTCTCGGGCGCCACGTGGCTCGGGATGCCTCCCGGGAACGAGAACCGGCGGAACAGCTCACGCAGCCCGTCCTCGTCTCGACCGACCTGCGGATAGACCTCGCTGTAGGTCCCCTCGAGGTACGTGTTCGCGACGAGGCCGGGGCCTCCGTGGCCCGGGCCGGTGACGTAGAGGACGCTCAGGTCGCGCGCCCGGATGGCGCGGTTCAGGTGCGCGTAGATCAGGTTGAGGCCCGGCGTCGTCCCGAAGTGGCCCAGCAGGCGCGGCTTGACCTGCTCCGCGGTCAGGGGCTCTCTCAGCAACGGGTTCTCGAGCAGGAAGATCTGCCCGACGGAGAGGTAGTTCGCCGCCCGCCAGTACGCGTCGAGAAGGCGGAGCTCCTCGGATGTCAGCGGCCCAGTCGCCGTGTCGACTTCGCCGGCTGTCTTCACGCCCCGACCCTACCGTGCGTTAGAAAGAGCCGTGTCGGTCGAGCCGGCTGTCGTGAGCGATGGGCTGCGCGTCGTCCGCGGGGGCCGACCGGCGCTCGACGACCTGTCGGTGACGGTGCACCGCGGGCGGGTCACCGGGCTCCTCGGCCCGAGCGGAAGCGGGAAGTCGACTCTGATCAGGTCGATCGTCGGCGTGCAGGTGATCGAGTCGGGCACGGTTCGCGTCTTCGGTCTCGACGCGGGCAGCCCGGCGCTGCGCAGCCGCATCGGGTACATGACGCAGGCGCCGTCTGTGTACGTCGACCTGACGGTGCGCGAGAACCTCGAGTACTTCGCGCGCGTCCTCGGCCGGCCGCTCGAGCGCGTGGACGAACGTGATCGGCGCCGTCGGGCTCGAGCCCGAGCGGGATCGCGTCGTCGACCGGCTCTCCGGAGGTCAGCGCGCCCGGGTGTCGCTGGCCGCGGCGCTCGTCGGCGACCCGGAGCTGATCGTGCTCGACGAGCCGACCGTCGGCCTCGACCCGGTTCTCCGCCGCGACCTCTGGGGGATGTTCCGCGAGCTCGCGGCCGGCGGCGCCACTCTCCTCGTCTCGAGCCACGTCATGGACGAGGCCCGGCACTGCGACGAGCTGCTCCTCCTCCGCGAGGGCAGGCTGCTCGCGAGCGGCAGCCCGGAGGACCTCCGTCTCCGCACCGGTGCGGACGACCTCGAGGACGGCTTCCTGCGCCTGATCGAGGAGGCGGATCGATGAGCCCGAGGGCGACCGGCGCCACCGCGCTCAGGGTGTTCGCCCAGCTGCGCCGCGACCCGAGGACGGTCGCGCTCCTCATGTTCGTGCCGGTCGTCCTGATCACGCTCCTCAAGTACATGTTCGTCGACACGCCGTCCGTGTTCGACCGGCTGGGGGCGCCGCTGCTCGGGCTGTTCCCGTTCATCGCGATGTTCCTCGTCACCTCGATCACGATGCTCCGCGAGCGGACCGGCGGCACGCTCGAGCGGTTGATGGCGATGCCGCTGGCCAAGCTCGACCTGCTGCTCGGCTACGGCATCGCCTTCGCGACCGTCGCGGCGGCCCAGGCGACGCTGGTCTCGCTCGTCGCGTTCGGCCTCCTCGACCTGCACTCCACGGGCCCACGCTGGCTCGTCGTGGTGCTCGCGGTCTCGAACGCGATCCTCGGGATGGCGCTTGGCCTCTTTCTCAGCGCGTTCGCGCGGACCGAGTTCCAGGCGGTGCAGTTCATGCCCGCGGTCGTCCTGCCCCAGATCCTGCTGTGCGGGCTGATCGTGCCCCGCGACCAGATGGCGAGGCTGCTCGAGATCGTCTCGGCGTTCCTGCCGCTCACATACGCCTACGACGCGCTGCAACGCGTGAGCGACGACCTGCTCGACGCACGCCTTGCCTTCGACGTGGCGATCGTGGTGGCGGCGACGCTGCTGGCGCTCGCGCTCGGCGCAGCAACCCTCCGCCGGCAGACGCCCTAGCCGCTACTGGTAGCGGAGCGCCTCCGCCGGCCTGATCCTCGAGGCCCGCACAGCCGGTGCCAGAGTCGCCGCGAGGGCGACGGCGTAGACGAGCAGGAAGACGATTCCGGGGCCTGGTCTCCGCCCTCGCCGTCGCCGAGCACGTCAAGCCGCGCCTGCTCGGACTGGGGCTTACCCGCCCGACGGCACAGGCCCGTGTGCCCAGGCGTACGCGGGCCGTGCGATCCGCGGCTCGCCCTCGACGAGCGGACGCCATGCCTGGAGGGCGTCGGCTGCCAGCCAGTGCATCGGGTCGTCGACGAGCTCTTCGACGACCCATTCCACCTCGCGGCCCTCGAAGACGAACACGACCTCGCCCGCGGAGAGGTAGACGACATGACGGTCGACCCTCCCGTCCTCCCCCGGGTCGAACGGCGGGCCCTTCTCGATCAGCTCGGCAGCCTGTGCTTCCGCACCCGGCTTCAGACGGGCAACAATGGCCAGCTTCTCCATGCTTCCTCCTTCGCGGCCGCTGTCTCGGAGTCTGGTCGCACGGGAACGAGGAGAACGGGCACGTGCGCGCGCTCGAGAGCCGCGCGGACGACCGAAGCCCGATCCGGGCCCAGCTCCTGCGTCCAGCCGAGCGCGATCAGGTCGACGCCGAGCTCCTCCGTCGCGCGAACAATCTCTTCGTCGCGGCGGCCGACACGGGTTTCGAGCTGGACGTCTCCCACGCCCCACGGACAGTACCTGGCGAGGAACTCACGGCTCCATTCCCTGGTCTCATGCTGAGGCTGGTCGCTGAATGCGGGGATCGACTCCTCGTCGTGCACGTGCAGGACGACGACGTCGAGCTCGCTCTCCTCCGAGAGCTCGAAGACCGCCATCGGGGCGAGCGCGGTCGAGATCGTGCCTTCGAGGGGCACGAGAATGCGATGGAGGACACCTGGCCGTTGCGCTTCGGGCGGGACGACGACGAGCGGCTTCGGGAGCGCTTCTGCGATCTCGAGCGCAGTCGTTCCCACGGGGTGCGCGATGGTTCCTCGGGCGCCGATCACCATCGCGGCGACATCCGCCTGCGACCCTTCGTCGACGAGGCGCTCGACCGTCGACCCGGTGCGCAGGTGCAGCTCGAGCCCGGCGGACGCGGCAGCGCTCCGCGCAACTGCGTTTCCGTTTTCGCCGACGTGAAGCGCCTCCACGTTTGAGTCGAGAAGCTCGGCGAGAGCGCCCGCGGTGGCGACGACCGGTCGGGCGGCGAGGCTGTTGTCGAGGGCTGCTATGACCTTCATCTGGAGACCACCTCCCAGTGGCCGGAATCGCGTTCGAAGTGACGGCCCTCCCGGCCGGCGACGCGGAGGGGAACGGAAGGATCTGCCCGGATCGCCAGGTCGTCCGGCTCGATCCGGATCCGCACGGGGCTTCCGCGGAAAGACAGACTGAACTCGAGCGCATCCCAGCTCTCGGGAAGCCGCGGGTCGAGATGGAGCGCTCCCCCGCAAGGCCGGGCTCCGGCGAACCCAAAGACCAGAGCTTGCCAGACGCCACCCATCGTTGCGAGGTGGAGGCCGCCGGCAGTCGTCCCGGTCAGGTCGTCGAGGTCGAGGCGGGCAGCGAGCCGCAGAGCGGCCACGGCCTCTGTCAGGCGACCGGCTCGCGCGAAGAGCGAGGCATGGATCGCGGGCGAGAGTGAGCTGCCGTGGGCGGTTCGCGGCTCGTAGTACGCGAGGTTCGGGCCGAGCGACCCCGGGACGACCTCGTCCGGCACGAGGTGGTGGAGCATGAGGACGTCGGGCTGCTTGACGACCTGGGCTCCGTCGACGCGCTCCGGGCCGAGCAGCAGGTCGGCGGAGATCGGCCTGCGCGGAGCGATATCGGCGATCCGAAGCGGCTCAAGGCCGAAGAAGCCGGCGAACTCCTCGTAGACGCCGGTTTCCGGGTCATAGCCGTCGACGAGGCCTTCTGCGAGGCGGAGCCACTCTGCTCGTTCCTCCGCGGTGACACCGCTGAGCAATGCGGCGCGCCGCAGGTTCCATCGCGCCATCACGTTCGTGTAGGCGTTGTCGTCCACGGGCTCGTGGTACTCGTCGGGCCCGATCACCCCGTAGATGTGTCCGCGCCCGGCGTGGTCGACCCGGATGCGCGACGCCCAGTACCGGGCCGTCTCGACGATGAGCTCGCGTCCCGGCCCGGTGGCGAAGGCGGTGTCGCCGGTCCATGCGAGGTAGCAGTCGACGGCCCACGCGATGTCGGCGACGATGTGCTCTTCGAGCTCGCCGGTCCGGATGCGGACGGGCCGGCCCGTCCGGTCCAGGGCGGACTGGGGCGTGACGTCGCGGCCGTCGACCGCAGACTCCCATGGGAAGCGTGCGCCTCGTCGGCCCAGACGACGGGCTGCTTCGATCGCTGCCGGAAGCCGGCGGACCCGGTACTCGAGCATCGCCCTCGCGGCGGCAGGGTGCGTCGCCGCGAGGAACGGCAGGACGAAGACGTCGCTGTCCCAGAAGACATGGCCCCTGTAGCCAGGGCCGGAAATGCCGCGGGCACCGACCGCCGCCTCGCCTTCGTCGGCCACCGAGGCCATGAGATGGAAGAGGTTGAAGCGAACGGCGTGTTGCAGCTCCGAGTCGCCGTCGATGGCTACGTCGGCTTCCAGCCAGCGTTGCGCCCACGCCTCGCGGTGCTCCGCCAAGAGCTGTTCGAATCCGGCCTTCTCGGCAGCCTCCCGCCGACTCGTCCGTTCGTCTCTGCCGCCGACGTAGACCGCGAATCGGTCGAGTCTCCCGGTGGGAACGGAAGGGCCCTGCGCTCGAAGGACAGCCGTCCCGGGCCGTGTGAGCGAAGACAGCTGGAGGAGGGACAGACGGCCTTCCGGGAGCGCGAGGTCTTCGCGGAGCAGGCCGGAGCGAAGATCCAGTTGACGGCGCAGCATCGGATCGGCCGGCAGCTTGCCGGGGAGGTCGGGCCAGGCATCGAAGCGGGCCAGTGTCGTCTCCGGCCCCGTTCCTTCGTACTCGCCGGCGACAAAGATGGCGCGATCGCTGTCAGGGTGGGCGAGCGCGGCCGCACCCCGGATCCCCATTCGGCCGTCGGCCAACGCCAGCCAGGATTCGTGAACGCGCCTGAGCTCCGGGTGGAAGCCGTCGACGGTCAGCGTCCACTCCGGGTTCGCGTCGAGCTCGGGAACATCGCGTCGGCGCCGCCGCTCGAGCTGATCTTCGAGCAGGTCGAGAAATGCGTCCGGGCCTCCGCCGAGAGCGATCACGTCCGGTGGAGGGCCGGTCGGCTCCGAGCCGACCGTCACCGCAGTCGCCCTGCTCGCCTCGGCGACGAGCAAGAACGAATCACTGCCGGGGAGCCCGCCGAGCGTGCCGAACTCGTCTCCTGCAATGAGCACCAGGCCCGGCGCGATGCCGCGGCGCTCGAGGTAATCGAACACCCAACGGGCGGCGTCGGCCTTGTCGGTCAACCCGATCTCGACGTGCTTCGCGTCACTCGTCACCTTGGGATCGGCGAGCCCGGCTTCGACCGCGCACCGTTCCGCCAGCTCGACGGCCTCTTCGAGGCCTGCGAGCCCTGCCTGGTGAAGTCGGTCCTCGACCGCGGCCAGCAACTCCGCGATCCTCGCCTTCGGAGGCTCCGCCCACTCCGGCTCCGGGATCAGATCGATCTTTCGCCTGTTCAGGCGCTCGGAGACGACCTCGGCCCGCAGACCCAACGCTGCCAGCTCGACGACGGTCTTCGCGGCAGCGGCGTCCAGGGCCGCCTCCTCCTCGGGCGTTGCCTCACGGCGCTCGAGGAGATGGACGCCGTCCGTTTCTGCTCGGAACACCTCTGAGCCGCGGTTCATGCACAGATGGAGGTGGCCGGGGCCTCCCGGCCGGGCCCCGAGCTGCCCGTGGACGTTCCCGACATGGGTTCCCGTGACGACCGCGAGCTCGAGACCGAGCTCGCAGAGCTCCTCGATCAGCGCGCGGAGCCTCGTGGCGTCCGCCTGCCGGTTCGGAACGGCCGTGCCGTCCCAGTCGAAGACGATCGCCTCGAAGCGTCGATCGAGCGCAGCCGCGCGAACACGATTGCGCTCGACTGCCAGCGTCGACCGGCTCACTGGTACCGGAGTGCCTCGGCCGGCCGGATCCGCGAAGCGCGCATCGCCGGGGCCAGCGTCGCAGCCAGCGCGACCAGGTAGACGACGAGGAAGACGACGCCGAAGGTTCCCCAGGGAACGACGAGGGTCAGGTTCTCCCAGCTCGGCTGCTTCGCAGAGTCGCGGACGATGTTCTCGGCCAGGATCAGCCCGAGCACGGTGCCGGCGACGATCGAGGTCAGAGCGATGAACGAGGACTCGATCAGGAAGACGGCCTGAACCATCCCTCGCCGGAAGCCGATCGCCCGCAGCACTCCGATCTGCTGCCGTCGCTCGACCACCGCCCTGGCGCTGATCACGCCCAAGGCGGCGACGCCGACGACGAGCCCGAGCATCATGAAGCCCTGGATCAGCCGGTTGAACGTCCGGTTGGCCGCGAGCGCGTCGTCGAGGACCTTCTGGAGCGAGTCAGCCTGGAGCCCGTTCGCGAGGAACGCCGACTCGAGCTGCGTCGCCGTTGTCTCCGGATCGACTCCAGGTGCGAGCGCGAAGTAGTGGATCGTCGGCTCGAAGCGTCCCGGGAATGCGTGCTGATACGTGGCCTGAGAGCTCGAGATGCCCGCCATCTCCAGGGGAGCGGAGTCCTTCAGGATGCCGATCACCTTCAGGCGAAGCGCTCGACCGGTCTGTGGATCTCGGATCGTGATCGGGATTGGATCGAAGACGCCGTCCTCGACGTAGAACCCGGAGAGCTGGAAGTCGGGCAGAACGGCGAAGTTGAAGTTGTCCCTGTGCGGCGCCGCCGTCGCGTCGACCACCGCCAGGCCCGGCTCCGTAGCGAGCGCACGCCAGACCTGCGGCGCGGTTCCATAGCCGCGGGCCATGGCGCCGAAGCCGAAGGTCGTGTGCTCGAGGAAGTCCTGATCGAGGCCGCGCGCGACGTAGCTCTCAGCCGGCTGTCCGCTACGAAGCTGTCGCGCCTTCACCGAGAGCACCGACTGGCTGCCGACACCCAGGAAATCGCGAGGATCGACCCCTCGCGTCTGCTCCAGGGCCGCCTCCATGTTCGTGATCGGCGCCGTCGCGGAGGTTCCGGCCCGAACCTGGAATCCGCCGCCGAACTGGTCGATGTTCCCCAACGCCTGCTGGAAGGAGCCCGACGACGTCGTTCCCGTGACGAGCGTGAACACGACGAGCGTGAACATCGCCAGCGTTGCGCCCGTGCGGAAGCGTGCCCGCAGCGGGTACGTGATCGCCATCCGCGCCACCGGCGCGACGCTGCCGAACCGCGAGACGACGAGGCTGAGACCCCGGAGGACGAGGTCGGCGTTGTAGACGATCACCCAGACCGCTCCGATCACCGTCATCAGCCCCGCCACGATCCACGTCGTGAAGTCCATCGACGTCTGCCCGAACACGGATTCCCAGACGCTCCAGGGCAGAAGCATCGTGACGGCAATCGCAAGGCCGCAGGTGGTATAGGCCAGTCGCTCCGATACGTGCGCAAGGCGCAGCAGGGGGACGAGGCCGATGAGCACGAGGCAGACGCCGAGCATCAGTGGCGTCGCCGACCCGCCGGCAGCGCCGCTCATGGTGAGCAGGACGCCGAATGCGATCGTGACGAGCGCGAGCACCAGTCTTCGCCGGCGATGTGGAACGGGCGGCTCGGGAAGGTTCCGGATCGCCGCGGAGATCGTCATCACGCTCACGCGCCACGCGGAGAACGCGACCACGAGCAGCGTCAGCAACCCGCCGATCGCAAAGGCGATGAAGAGGCTGCGCCAGGACACGAAGTACGCGATCTCGATGCCGCTCTCCTCGGTGCCGAACGCGCTCGCGATGACGAGCACCATGCCGTACGCGATCGCGGCCCCGAGCAGCGCCCCGACCGCGGCGGCGATCACGTCGTACGCCGCGCCTTCGAACGTGAACATCTGAACGAGGTGACCGCGGCGTGTTCCGACCGCGCGGGCAATCCCGAGCTCCCCGCGCCGCTCGGCCGCGAGCATGACGAAGATCAGGAAGATGAGCAGGATGCCGGCGGCGATCGAGAACGTGCCGAACGTGGTGAACAGGGACATGAACGCATTGCCCGCCTTGTCGGCCATTTCGAGCGCGTCCTTCTTGGCAGGAGCCGTCTCGAGCCCGAGCGGCTGGACCGTCGGTTTCAGCGTCGCGACGACCTTGTCGGTGAGCGCGACGGCGTCGTCGCCCTGGCCACGATTCGAGATGATCACTCCCTCGATCTGGCCCGGCGTGCCGAACAATCGCTGCGCCTCATCGAGTGGCAGGAGAAGGGCGGAGTCGGCCGTGCCTGCGCCGTCGAAGTTGACGATCGCCTTGATGTGCATGCGTGTCGGCGTTGCGCCGGTGAAGACCAGCAGCGGATCTCCCGCGCTCACGTGCAGCTTGTCGGCGGCCTCCTTGTTGAGATAGATCTGCCCGGGCGTCAGCTGAGCGAGCGTGACCTCGCCGCCCGCGACGTCGCGGATCGGCTCGAACCCGCTCATGTGGTTCGGATCGGGGGCGAAGAGCGAGACACTCGGCTCCGTCTGCCGCTGAACCGGAGCTTGTACGGCGACGTCCTTGCGGATTGCGCCCGCCACGCCGTCGGCCAGGTTCGACCGGGCCAGGACGACTCGGACGTCGTCGGCGGTCGACTGCGGGAAGTAGCCGACGCCGGACGCTTGACCGAGCTCCCCCGGGATGTCCGTCACGGCGCCTTTCGCAGCGACCACCTCGTCGGTTCCGCCGAGTGCCTGCACGGCCTCGGAGCGGATCGTGTGGCTCATCGTGTCGCCGGTCGCCAGTGCGGACGCGATGATCGTCGTGCCGAGCATCAGCCCGACGACGATCAGGGCGGAGCGCGCTCTTCGGCGGCGGAGGTTGCGCACCCCCAGCTTGACGAGGACGCGGTTGCGCAGGGCGAGAACGCCAAGCGCACCGCCGATGCAGGCGATCACAATCGCAAGAGCGAGCGCCAGCGTCTCCATCGGTATGCCGAACAGCTCTTTCACGGCAAGCCTCCTAGACGAGCACGGCCGGCTCTTCTGCGAGCACGACCTGATAGGTGTCGCGGCCGGGCGGCGCCTTGTAGAGCGTCACGAACTTCTCCACCTGCTCGGCGTAGAAGCTGCGACTCCCCTCGAGGCCCACGTCGGCCGCCTCCTCGCTCTCCCAGAAAGTCAGGACGAGCGCCTGTCCCTCCGGGGAGACGAGGACGAACACCCCCTCGTACCCCGCCTGCTCGTGCAGTGCGGGCACGACGGAGTCGCGGAAGAGCTCGACGGCCTGGTCGATGCTCATCCGCACCGGGTCGATCTCGGCATTTGTCGCGCGCGCGATCATCGGTTCACCTCCAAGATCTCTTCGTTCACGATCTGGCCGTCGACCATCCGCACGATCCGATCGGTCTTGCGGCCGACCCCGATGTCGTGCGTGACGATCAGGAAGGTCAGGTCGTGCTCTCGGTTCAGCTGTCTCATGAGGGCGACGATCTCGTCGGCGTTCTCGCTGTCGAGGTCGCCGGTCGGCTCGTCCGCCCACACGATCGCCGGGTTGTTGACCAGCGCGCGGGCGATCGTCACCCGCTGGCGCTGCCCGCCCGACAGCTCGTCGGGCACGTGCTCGGCCCACTCCCTCAGGCCTACGAGCTCGAGCGCATCGAGCGCCTTGCTCCTCGCGACCTTCGACGGTACGCCGGCCACGAGCAGCGGGAGCTCGACATTTTCGACCGAGGTCAGAACCGGCATCAGGTTGTAGAACTGGAAGACGAAGCCCATCCGCCGCGCCCGGTAGTCCGTTCGCTCGCGGTCGGACATCTCGGCGAGCGACACGCCCTCGATCAGGACGTTCCCCTCGTTGATCGAGTCGAGGCCCGGACAGGCAGTTGAGGAGCGTCGTCTTGCCGGAGCCGCTGGGCCCCATGATCGAGACCATCTCACCCCGGGCCACGCCGAACGAGATCCCGCGCAGCGCGTGCACCTGGACCTTGCCGGTCTCGTACGTCTTCACGACTTCGCGCGCCTCGACGATCGACTCGCGTGGCGCGGGCTCGTGGAGCGGAGCAGGCTTCGATCGCGGTCGGGTTACGACGTCGACAGCCATCTGGCACTCCTTTCCGTTGTCACCTCGCAGGGTGGCCGAAAGGGAGGCCCGTTACATCGGCGACGACCGCGATTGGGCGGCCGTGGAAACTACGGATCTTCAGCGCCTCGGCTAGATGCGTATTCAGCGCGACTTCGCCGGCGGCGGGAGGCGCACGTCGGTTTCATACGTATGCGCCACTGCGGAGATGTGCATCGCCATGTGGTCGGCGACGGATCCGATCGGGTTGGCCGTCAGCAGCATCGGCATCGAGATGATCGTGTTGCCTGTCTCCGGCGCCCGTACTCCATCCTCGCGGTACTGCGAAAAGCCGAGGTGGTAGACGGCCGTGACGGTCGCGACCAGAGCGAGTGCGCAGCCGAAGTAGGCAAGTCGCTTTCGCCATGTCTGCAACGGCCCGCCTAGCGACCGGTAGACGATCACACAGGGCAGGACACTGAGCAGAAGCGCGTCGACGGCGCCGTAGATCGCGCCTCGCCACAGGAGCTCGAACCAGAAGTAGGCGCCGTCCGGGTGGGGCGTGGCGCCCTCGGAGTAGACGTTCTTCACCAGAAGAACGCCGAACACGAGACCGAGCACGACTCCGGGCTTCCAGTTGCGCGTCAGAACCGCGCGGACGTCCAACTGCGTCGCGGCGACGTAGGCCCAGAGAAGCCCGAGCACCACGAGGAAGTAGATCCCGAGGTACACGTCGTGCTGAAGGTCGAGGACGCTCGAACCGAGGAACGGAACCGCGAAGCCGACCACGCACGCGGTCGCGAACCAGCGGAGCTGCGTCGTCCAGCTGTCGGGGTGCGCCGCGTGCTGCTGCGCCGCGTACTCGCGCAACCGACCCGGATGAAGACCACTTGCTTCCACGGCCCGAACGGTAGGCTCGCGCAGCCGTTCTGTCTTCCGTACTCCCGGGCAGGCCCGATGCTCGAAATCACGGATTCGTTCGCGGCGCCCGCGAGGCTCGTAGCCGGGGGCGCCTTCGAGCAGGAGCAGGGCCAGCAGCGCCGCCCGCTCGGGAAGCGCCGACAGCAGGACGTGCTCGTCCGCGGCGTGCGCTCCGTCCCCGATCGGGCCGAGGCCGTCCAGCGTGGCCGTCAGCCCGCTGGTCAGGTTCGCGTCCGATGCGCCTCCGACGAGCGGCGCCTCGTCGACCTGGAGCCCAAGGCCATGCGCGAGCCGTTGCGCCTGCCGGAAGAGGGCGCGGTTGCGGTCGGTGGCAGGCATCGGCGGGCGGCCGGAATCGGCTCGCACGGTGATGGTCGTCCCCCAGCCGGCCGGCTCGAGCGAGCGAATCGCATGTCCGACCGCGCGTGCCGCGGCCTCGTTGGGGGCCCGAACGTCCACGAGCGCCTTCGCCTGGGCGGCGACGACGTTGGCCCGAAGGCCCCCGTCGATGGTGCCCACGTTGACCGTCACGCCGTGCTCGGGATCGTTGAGCGCGAAGAGCTCCTGGATCTGGTGCGAGAGCTCCAGGATCGCGCTCACTCCTTCGTCGGGGCTGGTGCCGGCGTGCGCCGCGCGGCCCGTGACGACGACCTCGAAGCGCTCGACTCCCTTGCGGCCGGTCTTGAGCATCCCCGATCGGTCCAGCCGGCGGCTCGAGCACGAAGGCGCGGCCGGCGCGTCGCGCGAGCAGGCGGATGTACCGGGCCGAGTGGACGCTTCCGATCTCCTCGTCCGAGTTGACGAAGACGACCGGCGCGACGGTCGGCTCGTAGCCGAGCTCGTGGAGCGCAGCCAGCGCGAACACGAGCTGGACCAGCCCGCCCTTCATGTCGTAGGCGCCGGGGCCGTAGAGCCGCCCGTCCTCCCGGTGTCGCATGCCGCCCGCGGTTCCCAGCGGCCAGACGGTGTCCACGTGCCCGATGACCAGCTGGTACGGGCCGGGCCTCGTTCGGACCCGAGGCCGCGCGAAGAGGTGATCGCCGGTGCCCTCGCCCGGGAGCCGACGCGTCCGGCAGGCAGCCTCCTCCAGCTCGTGCGACAGGATGTCGAGAGCCGCACTCTGCGAGCGCGGCACGAGGGACGGAGACTCGGCCATGACGAGGCGGTCGAGGAGCTCCGACATCTCCTCCTGGCGCTCACGGAGCCAGTCCAGGATCGCGAGGCCCCGGGCTGCGGGCATCGTCATCTCCGGAAGGTCGAGGGAAACGGGAACGACTGCGAGCGATCCACGGTCGCGAAGCGCGACGGGCTCAGATAGGCGAGCGGCGCCAGGTGCAGCAGGAGGTCGGCATCGTCGCGGTCGGGGTTGCGAATGGCGCCCTCGACTGCCGAGGCGGCGACGATCCGTCCGATGACGAGCGACGCGTCGTCCAGCTCCACGAAGCGGTCGAGCTCGCACTCGAGGAACAGGTAGCAGCCCTCGACGAGCACCCCTTCGACCTTGCGCGCCGGGAAGGTCGGAAGCGCCTCGAGCGCGGGCTTCGTGCCGTCCGGTTCCCGCTCCGAGGCGGCGAGGCTCGTCTGGACGACCTGGACCGAACGCGGGAAGCTCACCGTGAAGAAGCCGTGCCGCTCGATGTTCCGGTAGGTGCGATGGCGGGGCGTGCAGACGAAGCCGTAGCGACCGTGCCACCCGAGCGGGGTCGCCATGTGCTTCGGCGCGAGGTCGTAGCTCCCGTCGGTGTCCTTCGAGCCGACGATGACGAGCGGCGCGACCGTGAAGACGCGTTCCCACAGTGAATCTACGGCGAGCTCGTGTGTAACCGTCTCCGGGGCCGAGGTCGGAAAGAGCGTTGCCTGGGCCGTCGACATCAGCTCACCGCCACCGTTGCTCGCTCGATTCCGAGGGCGTCGGCAATCTCGCTGTACACGTCGGTTCCGGCCAGGTCGTAGACGCTGTCGAATTCGACTGCGCCGTTGAGCTCGATCACGACCTGCCCGCCGGGAACAGGCAGCAGATCGACGCCGACGAAATCCGCACCGACCGCCGCGGCGGCCGCGATCGCGAGCTGGGACATCTCGAAAGTAGGCGTCACGGGCAGACGAGTCGCGCCCCGTGCGACGTTCGTTCTCCACTCACCGGGAGGAGCGACGCGCTGGATGGCACCGACGACGCGGCCGTGGGCGACGAGGATCCGGATGTCGCGCCCGGACGAAGGGGCGACCTCCTGCAGGATTGCACCGTGCCGGCGGAACCACCTTCGGCTGCCGACGGCGTCGAGCACACGGGAGAGCTCGAGGTCGTTCTCGCAGAGGAAGACGTCCTCACCCCAGCTTCCGAAGCGTGGTTTGAGGACGAGAGGCGGCCGCATGCCAAGCGGGGCGTCCGCGCGCGGGAGATGCACGGTCTTTGGGTGTGGGAGCCGGGCGGCGACGAGATCTCTTGCCGTACGAAGCTTGTCGTGCGTCGAGAGCATCGACTGCGGCGGGTTGAGGACGCGGACACCGCGATCGGTCAGCCCGGCGATCTCGTCGAGCCCGTCCTCGATGCCGTCGAGCGTCGGAAGAACGTCGAGACGAAGAAGCGCCGTGTCGAGCGGCGCGAGTAGGTCGACCGCGTCCTCCGCCGAGAAGAGAGCTGCCGGGATACCGCGCTCAAGCCAGGCCGCGGCAAGACCCAGGTTCGTCTGCTGCGGGCCGCCGACGATCGCGACGATTGCTCCGTGAGGGCGCTCGTCGTAGGCGCGAAGTCGACTGATTCCCACGGTCAGCCCCATGTGGTCATCGTCGTCACGGTCGCCCCGGGCGACATCGGGAGCCGCGCCGATCGGCCCTTCGGTCAAGTACTGAGTTCGGAAAACCCGTAGCTCGAAGACGGGTGGCCACGGATGCCTCGCGGCCAGTGGCGAGAAAAGGTTGAGGCGATGACGCAGCAGCTGACAGAGCCCCTTCTTCGCAGGCACGAAAGCCTCCGTCCGAAGGTCGAACGCGTCGCGGAAGTGGCGCGCGACCTCCCGTTGATGGAGCTCGAGGAGCGCCGCGCCGCCGTAACCGAGATCGTCGGCTTCCTCGGCGGAGAGCTGCGGCTGCATGCCGAGGCGGAGGAGAACTGGCTCTATCCCGAGATCGCGCTCCAGCTCCGGCATCCGTTCTCGCTCGCCGGCATGGCGTTCGACCACAAGCTCCTCGCGGAGCAGATCGAGGCGCTCCAGGGAGCGGACATCGAGGACACGGCAGCGTTGCAGGAAGTCTTGTTCGGCATCTACACGACGCTCGACGTCCACTTCCGGAAGGAAGAGGAGGTCTACCTCCCGATGCTCGAGTACGAGTACGAGGAAGGCACGGTCGCCTCGATCGCGGAGTCCATGGAGAGGTACGAGCGCGGTGAGCCCCCCGTCGCGCATCCGGACATCGACCTCGACCGACACGAATTCCCGGTGCGCGGGCTTCCCATCGAGAAGCTCGCCTACTTCCTTCGATACGCGATCCTCGCGCCCTCGAGCCACAACAGCCAGCCGTGGCGATTCCGGCTCACCGACGATGCCGTCGAGCTACTGGCCGACCGAAGCCGAGCGCTTCCGGTCGTCGACCCCGACGACCGCGAGCTGACGATGAGTTGCGGCGCCGCGCTCTTGACACTGCGCGCGGTTATCAGGCACCACGGCTTCCTGCCGGAGGTGGAGCTGTTCCCGGACGAAGGCGACCCTGACCTGCTCGCGCGAATCCGGCTCGGCGACCCGCGCCCGCCGGCTCGTGCGGATCGGCTCCTTTTCTGGGCGATCGCCGCGCGGCAGACCACTCGCACTGCCTTCTCAGAGCGTCCCGTGCCTGACGAGCTGATCGCCGAGCTCAGGCTGGCGGTCGAGGAGGAGGGCGCGCAGCTTCGGATCCTGGAATTCGACGAGGAGCGCGGGCAGCTCGCCGACCTCGTGGCGGAGGGTGACAAGCGACAGTTCGGCGACGGTAGCTTCCGCCGCGAGCTCGCCGCCTGGATGCACGGGTCGCGACACCGCTCGCAGGACGGCATGCCGGTTGCGAGTCTCGACCTCCCAGGCCCGATCCAGCCGATCGCTCCGCTCGTGATCCGAACCTTCGACGTCGGGAAGGGCGCGGCCGCCCACGACCGCAAGATCGCCGACGGCTCTCCCGTCCTCGCCGTGCTCGGCACGGCCGGCGACGAGCCGCGTGACTGGCTGGTCGCGGGGCAGGCACTCGGCCGGCTGCTCCTGCGCGCCGCCCAGGACGGAATCTCGGCGTCCTTCCTGAATCAACCGATCGAGGTCGCCGAGCTCCGCGCTCCGGTCTCGCAGCTCGCACAGGTTGGCGTCCCCCAGCTCGTGCTGCGCATGGGCTACGGGCGGCCGGTCAAGCCGACGCCGCGCCGGCCGCTCCGCGACGTAGTGCAGCTCGACGAGGAGTAGTCTCGTGGGCGAGACGATGTGGGCGGTGCGAAAGCTTCGAGCCGAGCCCGGCCTCGTTCTCGACGAGACTCCGGTTCCGGCCGTCGGTGACGAGGACGTTCTCGTTCGGGTGGAGGCCGCGAGCCTCTGCGGAACGGACTTGCACATCTTCCACTGGGACGACTGGGCGTCGCACCGGATTCGGCCGCCGCTCACCCTAGGTCACGAGTTTGCGGGAACCGTCGTCGAGATCGGTCGCAACGTCCGCCACGTTGAGGTAGGCGACTACGTCTCGGCGGAGAGCCACGTCACCTGCGGCATGTGCTTCCACTGCCGAACCGGCCAGGCGCACATGTGCGAGCGGACGCAGATCCTCGGAGTCGACCGCGACGGCGCCTTCGCGGAGTACGTCGCAATTCCCGAGTCGGTCGCCTGGCACAACGACCGCGCAAAGCTCCCGCCCGTCATAGCCACGCTCCAGGAGCCCTTCGGAAACGCCGTCTTCGCGACCAGCCGGGCCGATCTCGCCGGCCAGACGGTCGGCATCCTCGGCTGTGGGCCGGTCGGGCTGTTCAGCATCGCGATCGCGCGGGCCTCCGGGGTTGGGCGCCTTCTCGCCTCGGACGTCGTCCCGTACCGGCTCGGCCTCGGAACGGAGATGGGTGCCACCGAAGTCGTGAACGTGAGCGAGATCGCCGACGTGCCGGCGTGGTTCGTCGACCACAACGAGGGCGAGCACCTCGACATCGTGTTCGAGATGTCCGGGGCGCCGGCCGCGATCGGCGACGCGTTCCGGATCGTCCGTAACGGCGGGCAGGTCGTGCTGTTCGGCATTCCTTCCCGGCCGGTCGAGGTCGACGTCGCGGAGTCGCTGATCTTCAAGAACTTGACCGTGACCGCGGTCAGCGGGCGGCGCATCTTCGGCACCTGGTACAAGACCCGCTGGCTGCTCGAGCACGGAGTCGTCGACTTGCGACCACTGATCACCCACCGCCTGGCCCTCTCGGACTTCGAGCACGGGCTCGAGCGCCTCGACGCAGGGCAGGCCTGCAAGGTCGTTCTCTTCCCGAACGGCTCCGAAGCCGCAGAAGAGGCGCTCGTCCGGGAGCAGGTCGTCGCGTGAACGACCGGCTCCGCGACGAGGTCTCGGCCGAGCTCGACGCGCTGCGTGCGGCGAACACGTACAAGTCGTTCCTGACGCTCCGCTCGCCGCAGGGGCCCGTCGTCGAGATGGAGGGGCGCGGCGACGTGATCGTCCTCTCCTCCAACAACTACCTCGGCCTGGCTGCGCATCCGGCCGTGATCGAGGCCACGAAGGACGGGCTCGACCGGTACGGCGCCGGGACGGCGTCGGTGCGCTTCATCTGCGGCACGTTCGAGCCGCACCTGGAGCTCGAGGCCGGGCTCGCGGACTTCGTCGGCACGGAAGCCGCTCTGACGTACGCGTCGTGCTGGAACGCGAACGAGGCGGTGATCCCGACCCTGACGGACGAGAGCACGGTCTTGATCTCGGACGAGCTGAACCACGCGAGCATCGTCGACGCCATGCGGCTCGCGAAGCCGGCGCGCAAGATCGTCTACACGCACTCCGACATGGACGAGCTGCGCGAGGCGTTGCGCGCCTGCGAGCCCGGGCAGCGGAAGATAGTCGTCACCGACGGCGTCTTCAGCATGGAGGGCGACCTCGCGCGGCTCCCGGAGATCGTCGAGCTCGCGCGGCGAGCATGACGCGATCGTGATCGTCGACGACTCGCACGGCACGGGAGTCATGGGCGCGACCGGTCGCGGAGTCGCCGAGCACTTCGGCCTCCTCGGCGAGATCGACGTCATCACGAGCACGCTGGGCAAGGCTCTCGGCGGCGCCGCCGGCGGCTTCGTGGCCTCCAACCGCGAGGTGTGCGATCTCCTGTCCCAGCGCTCCAGGCCACAGCTTTTCTCGAACGCGATCCCGCCCCCGGTCGCCTGCGGTGCGCTCGCCGCGGTGCGAACGCTTCGTTCGCAGCCGGAGCTCGTGCAGAAGCTCCACGCGAGCACGGAAACGTTCCGCGGGCAGCTTACGGAGGCTGGCTTCCAGCCGCTCCCCGGCGAGGCGGCGATCATCCCGATCATCGTTGGGGACACGGCCTTCGCGATCGAGGTGAGCCGCCGGCTGCTCGAGCAGGGCGTCTTCGTTACAGGCTTCGGCTACCCGGTCGTTCCGGAGGGAGCGGCGCGCGTACGCGTCCAGATGTCCGCCGCGCTCGAGCCGGAGCACCTCCACCGGGCACTGGCGGCCTTCGAGAAGGTCGGCCGGGAAGCGGGCCTCCTGGCCGCCCGGGCCTAGCTCCGGGCGACCTCGCGGACCCGTCGCCCCGACCCCTCGGCTTCGCGGATCGCTCGAGCCGCGGCGGTGGCGAAATCGCCGGCTTCGACCTCGGTGTCGAGCTGCTCGCCCTGCTCGAGCTCGAGGCGCAAGTGGTAGACCTCGCCGCGGGGACGCGCGAGCGCGAGCACCGGTTGGAGGAGGACGAGGAGCGCGTCCAGCACGGCCAACGCTCCGAAGGCCCGGAAGTAGGCTGAGCTCCCCAGCTCCGCCCAAGCTGCGACCGTCGCCATCGTCGCGAGGACGAGCGCGGTCGCGCAGGAGGCCGCGAAGAGCACGCGTACCGGAGTCGGGTCGCTCTCACCCGCGCGTGCCGCGAGCGCGCCGATCTGAGACGCAGCAAGTGCGAACACTGTCGCGGTGAGGACGATCTTGCCCACGGCCGCCGAGGAGCCGCCCGACCACACGCTGAACAGGCTGGGGACGAGGCCGGTGGCCGCGAGACCGAGGATCGCCGCGGCGAGGGCGCGTTGACGCGCCTGGTCGAGGAGGAACCCGGCGGGCAGCGAGACGAGCCCGTACGCCGCCAGCATCAGCGTTGTCTGCAGGATTCGGCTCTCCGTCTCGCCGAAGTTGCCGAAGAGGAGGATCCCGATCGCGAGCAGCGCGGTCGCAGAGAGCGAAACCGCGACGGCAGTGAGCACGAAGCGGCGGACGGTGCGCGGGCCACGCGAGTGCATCTCAGGCGTAGGCCGGCTGCAGGAGCGGCGCGAGCGGCTCGAAGCGCGCCTGGAAGAAGCGGAGATGCTCCGGCTCGTAGGTCATCCGCAGCCCGGGCACCTCTTCCGCGTGCTCGTGCACGGCCGCGACCACCTCGGCGACATACGCGAGGTGCTCCTGCGTGTACACCCGCCTCGGGATCGTCAGGCGCACGAGCTCGAGGCCGTCATACGGCTCCGATCCGTGCTGGCCGGAGACAATGCCTCGCTCCATCGAGCGCACGCCCCCGGCGAGGTAGATCGCGGCCGCCAGCGCCTGCGCAGGGAACTGCTCCTGGGAGAGATGCGGCAGGAAGCGCTTCGCATCGAGGAAGACGCCGTGCGCGCCGACCGGCACGACGATCGGGACTCCGGCTTCCTCCAGCAGCCCGCCGAGATACGCGGCCTGCGAGACGTAGTGGCGGACGATGGTCTCGTCGGTCGACTCGTGGATGCCCTGCGCGAGCGCTTCCATGTCGTGCCCTGCGAGGCCGCCGTAGTGCGGGAAGCCCTCGTAGACGACGACGAGCTCGCGCGCGCGTTCCGCGAAGCCGTCGTCGTTCACGGCGAGGAGGCCGCCGATCGGGACGAAGTGGTCCTTCTTCGACGAGAAGATCGCCCCATCGCTCAGCTCTGTGATCGCTCGGATGATCTCGGGGAGCGGCCACGTGCTCCAGCCGTATTCGCGGTCCTTGACGAAGACCGCGTTCTCCGAGATCCGGGTCGCATCGAGGATGAGCGGAACGCCGTGGCTGTGGGCGAGGCGGTGCACCTCGGCCAGGTTGTCGATCGAGAACGGCTGCCCGCCGGCCATGTTCACGCAGGCCTCCTGTCGCACGTAGGCGACGCCGTCCCTCGTCACGCTCTCGAGCACCCGCTCGAGCGCGCCGAGGTCGATGTTGCCCTTGAAAGGAGCGCGGGCGCCCGGGTCGGTCGCCTCCGGCACGGCTACGTCGACCCAGATTCCGCCTGCGAGCTCGACGTGCTCCCGTGAGGTCGTGAAGTAGAGGTTCGACAGCACGAGCTGACCCGGCTCGACGAGGATCCGGGCGAGCAGGTGCTCGGCGCCGCGCCCCTGGTGGGTGGGAATCACGTGCCGGTAGCCGTAGACCTCGCGGACGGCCTGCTCGAGCCGGAAGAAGCTCCGCGAGCCCGCGTACGCCTCGTCGCCGAGCTCCATCGCGGCGCGCTGCTCCTGGGAGAGCGCGGACGTGCCGCTGTCGGTCAGGAGATCGACGTAGACGTCCTCCGAGCGCAGCAGGAACGTGTTGAACCCCGCGCGCTGCAGTGCCTCGCGGCGCGCCTCGGGATGGACGAGCTCGATCGGCTCGACGACCTTGATCTTCCAGGGAGGCGCGACCATGGTCAAAGCATCCGTGCGAGCGTTCGAGGCAGCATCGGGACGCACGCCGATTCGCCTGCGGCAAACCCGAAGCGGTCCCGTGGCTTTCCGCCGATCTCAGCGCAGAACGCTCGCCAGGATCCGGACGGGTGACTGCACGACGATCCGCCCTTCCCGCGGGGCGACCGCCGTGACCTCTTCGGCAGCGAGGAGGAGGCGCCTCCGACCAAATCGTCCGGGCCGCAAGACGAGAAGGTCCGGATGGCCGTTCCGCGTACTGCAAACCTCTTCCACGAGGCCGATCCGCCCCGTGTCCGAATCCACGCGAAATCCCTGGCAGTGAGCCAGCCAGTACTCCTGGTCGAGCGTAAACGGGGAAGGTGCGACAGTCATGGAAGCTCCAGCGTCTACGCGACCGGCAGCTCGGAGGGATCCGCCTCGCCGGTGGGTCGGATGCGGCGGGCAACGCCGCACTCCTCGGCCGAGGTTGCGACGGCCTCCGCCACGAGAGGCGCGACCTCGCGGTTGAAGACGCTCGGGACGATGTAGTCGGCCTCGAGCTCCTCGGGCTTGACGACCGCAGCGATCGCGCGCGCCGCCGCGACCTCCATCTCCGGCGTGATTTCGCGCGCACGCACGTCGAGCGCTCCTCGAAACACCCCCGGGAAGGCGAGCACGTTGTTGATCTGGTTCGGGTAGTCGGAGCGGCCGGTGGCGATCACCTCGACGTCGCTCTCGATTTCCTCCGGCATGACTTCGGGGACCGGGTTCGCCATCGCGAAGACGATCGCCCGTTCGGCCATGCGCCGGATCGCGTCCGCGCTGACCGCGCCGGGGGTCGAGAGCCCGATGTAGACGTCTGCTCCCTGGAGCGCCTCGTTCGCCGGGCAGCGGAGGTCGCGCGGGTTCGTCAGCTCTGCGTACTCGGTCTTTTCCGGGCTCAATCCCGGCCGAGCGCGGTAGAGGGTGCCGGCCCGGTCACAGCCGACGATGTCGCGAGCGCCGGCGGCGAGCAGCGTCCTTGTCACGGCCGTCCCGGCCGCACCGACGCCCGTGATCACGATGCGGACGTCCGCCAGTTGCTTGCCGACGACCTGCAGCGCGTTCAGGAGCGAGGCCACGACGACGATCGCTGTGCCGTGCTGGTCGTCGTGGAACACGGGTATGTCGAGGGTGTCACGCAACCGGCGCTCGATCTCGAAGCAGCGCGGCGCCGAGATGTCCTCGAGGTTGATCCCGCCGAAGACCGGCGCGATCGCCGTCACGGTCTGCACGATCTCGTCGACGTCCTTTGTCGCCAGGCAGATCGGCCAGGCGTCGACGCCGCCGAACTCCTTGAACAGGACGGCCTTGCCCTCCATGACCGGGAGCGCTCCCTCGGGCCCGATGTCGCCGAGCCCGAGCACCGCCGTCCCGTCGCTGACGACTGCCACGGTGTTCTGCTTGATCGTGAGCGACCAGACCTTGTCGGGATCCGCGGCGATCGCCGAGGAGACGCGGCCGACGCCCGGCGTGTACGCGATCGAGAGGTCGTCGCGCGTCTTCAACGGTGTCTTCGAGGTCACCTCGAGCTTGCCGCCGAGGTGGGCGAGGAAGGTCCGGTCGGAGACGTGCTCGACCTCGACCCCGTGCAGATGCCGCACGGCTTCGAGGATCCGCTCCACGTGAGCGCCGTCCGAGGCGAGGAAGGTGACGTCGCGGACCTTGTGCCCGTGCCCGACCCGCACGAGGTCGATCGCGCCGAGCAGTCCGCCTGCGTCGCCGATCGCCTCGGCGAGCTGGGCGAACGCGCCCGGGTGGTTCTCCAGACGCACGCGCATCGTCGCGCTGAACGACGCTGAGGGATGGAGCGTCGGATGGCTGTCGGGGTGAATCGCGCGACTCAGCCGGCCGAGTAGCCCGGGCGAGCGTTGTCCGTCGGAGGTCATGCGCTCAACCTGCACCAGTGCGCCGACGCCGCCATCGGCGCATCGGCTGAACCCGCCTGCGGGGAACTACGGACCGTTGTCGGTGGCGGCACCGATGCCGCGGGCGATGTCGGCCGCGATGATGCGACTGCGCAGAGAACAGCTCCCCAGTAGGGAGAAGCTCCAAGAAGAAGGCGGAGTAGGCAGAACCCCCCGAAAGTCTTCGACGAAGAGCAGACGAAACGGAGCTGACTCCACGAAGGTCACAAGGGCCCGCGAAAAGCGGGCCCTTTATGTGCCTGCGGAAAGTCCGCATGAAGTGTGAGCGTCAGCCCCGAGGTAGTAGGGTCGCTCCTTGGGGACGATGTCCGAGTAGTGATTGGGAAGAGGACACCCGACCTCGTGATCCGGCTCGATGGGCTGAGCCGCCTCGTCGGGGTGCTCCAGGCACGCGGTTACCAGGTCGTCGGCCCCAAGCTCCGCGAGGGCGCGATCCTCTACGACGAGCTGGCCTCGGCCGACGAGCTGCCGGCGGGCTGGACGGAGATCCACGACCCGGGCTCGTACCGCGTCGAGCGCCGCGACGACGAGGCGCGCTTCGGCTTCACGGTCGGGCCGCACTCCTGGAAGCAGTTCCTGCTCCCCTCGCGAATTCGACTCTGGCGTGCCCGGCTGAACGGCGGCGCACCGGAGATCGAGGAAGAGCCTCCGCCCGAGAAACCGTTCGCCTTCTTCGGCGTGCGCAGCTGCGACCTGGCAGCGATCGGGATCCAGGACCGGGTCCTCACCGGCGGACGCTACGCCGATCACGACTACGCGGCGCGGCGCGAGGGGATCTTCGTCGTCGTCGTCGACTGCGCCGAGCCCGGCCGGCTCTGCTTCTGCGACTCGATGGGCACGGGACCGTCGGCTGAGAGCGGGTTCGACCTCGCGCTGACGGAGCTCGTGGGCGAAGAGCATCGCTTCCTCGTCCGGATCGGAAGCGAGCGCGGCGCCGAGATCATGGAGGACGTCTCGCACGAGGAGGCGAATACGGCGGATCGCGACGAGGCTTCCACGCTGGTCGACAAGGCACGCGCGAGCATGGGGAGGACGCTCGATACCGAACGCTTGAAGGAGGACATCCTCCAGAACCTCCAGCACCCTCGCTGGGACGAGGTCGCCGACCGGTGCCTCTCGTGCGGCAACTGCACGCTCGTCTGCCCGACCTGTTTCTGCGTAGGAGTCGAGGACACGGCCGACCTGACCGGTGAGACCATCGAGCGAACGCGAGTCTGGAACAGCTGCTTCTCGCTCGACCACTCGTACGTCGCCGGCGGGAGCGTCCGCCAGAGCGGCCGGTCGCGCTACCGCCAGTGGATGACGCACAAGCTCGCGACCTGGCACGACCAGTTCGGGACGAGCGGCTGCGTCGGCTGCGGCCGCTGCATCGCCTGGTGCCCCGTCGGCATCGACATCACCGAGGAGGCCGCGGCGATTCGTGAGGAGGCGGGCGATGCGAACGCTTGACCGGGTCGTCCTCGAGGCTCGGGTCTTCGCGGGGCTCGACGACACGTTCGCGGAGCAGCTCGCGGGCTGCTCGCAGACTGCCGGCTTCGAGGCGGGCGAGACCCTGTTCCGCGAGGGAGAGCCGGCGGACGTCTTCTACGTGCTCCGCCGCGGGCGCGTCGCGCTCGAGCTCTACGTTCCCGGCCGGGGTGAGCTGACGATCGAGACGATCGACCCCGGGTCGGTCGTGGGCTGGTCGTGGCTCTTCCCTCCGCACGTGTGGCACTTCGACGCGAGAGCAGTGGCGCCGGTACGCGCGGTCGCGGTCGACGGCGCGTGCCTCCGGGGCAAGTGCGAGGAGGACCCCGCGCTCGGCTACGAGCTGATGCAGCGCTTCTCCGCGGTGCTCCTCGAGCGCCTGAACGCGACGCGGCTCCGGCTCGCCGATCTCTACGGAGGCGGCCATGGCGGTTGAGCCTCTTCTCGTCTCGCCGGGGCCGATGGTTCCCGAGCCGTACGTCGTCCGCAGCAGAGGCCGCGAGACGGCCGACACGTGGACGATCGAGCTGGAGCCGGTCGCCGGAGAGGCGATCGAGCCGGAGCCGGGTCAGTTCGCGATGCTGACCGCCTACGGCGTCGGCGAGGTCCCCATCTCGTTGAGCGGCCGCGGCGAAGGCGGCTCGCTGATCCACACGATCCGCGACGTCGGCGCGGTCACGGCCGAGCTCTGCCGCATTTCTCGCGGCGGGACGATCGGAGTCCGCGGGCCGTTCGGCACGACGTGGCCGCTCGAGGATGCGCGGGGCGCGGACGTCGTCGTGCTCGCGGGCGGGCTCGGTCTCGCGCCGCTCCGGCCCGCAGTCGAGGGCCTGCTGGCCGAGCGCGACTCGTACGGCCGCGTGTTCCTCCTCTACGGCGCGCGCACTCCGGGCGACCTGCTCTATCCGCAGCAGCTCGAGGACTGGCGCGCGGAGGGGCTCGACGTGCGCCTGACCGTCGACGCCGGAACGCGCTCGTGGCTCGACCGGGTCGGGTTCGTGTCGGCCCTCCTCGACGACGTCACGCTCGACGAGCCCGCGGTCGCGCTCGTCTGCGGGCCCGAGGTGATGATGCGGGTCACCATCGGCGCGCTCCTGCAGCGCGGCGTGCCCCCCACGCGCACCTACGTCTCGCTCGAGCGCAGCATGAGCTGCGGCATCGGCCACTGCGGCCATTGCCAGCTCGGGCCGATCCTGATCTGCCGCGACGGCCCCGTCTTCACGTGGGACGAGGTCGGCGGGCTGCTGGCGGTGAGGGAGCTCTAGATGGAGTCGCGGCCGACACTCGCCGTCTGGAAGTTCAGCTCCTGCGACGGCTGCCAGCTGAGCCTGCTCGACGTCGAGGACGACCTGCTCGCGATCGCCGACCGCGTCCAGATCGCGCACTTCCTCGAGGCCTCGAGCGCGACCGTGGAGGGCCCGTACGACGTCTCGCTCGTCGAGGGCTCGATCACGACTCCCGAGGAAGCGGAACGGATCAAGGAAGTCCGCGCCGTCTCGCACGCCCTCGTCACGATCGGCGCCTGCGCGACCGCCGGCGGGATCCAGGCGCTGCGCAACTACGCGGACATCGACGACTACGTCGCCGCCGTCTACGCGAGCCCCGAGTACATCTCGACGCTCGCCACCTCGACGCCGATCGCCGACCACGTCGACGTCGACTTCGAGCTCCGCGGCTGTCCGATCAACAAGAAGCAGCTGCTCGAGCTCGTCTCGGCGATGCTCCAGCGCCGCAAGCCGAGCATCGCCACCCACTCGGTCTGCGTCGAGTGCAAGAGCCGCGGCATCCCCTGCGTGATGGTCTCGCACGGCATCCCGTGCCTCGGCCCGGTCACGCAGGCCGGCTGCGGCGCGCTCTGCCCGGCCTACAACCGAGGCTGCTTCGGCTGCTTCGGGCCGGCCGAGACGCCGAACCTCGCCTCGCTCGAATCGTGGTGGCGCAATCTCGGCGTCGACGAGAAGGGGTTACAACGAGCTCTCGCGACGTTTAACGTGGAAGCCTTCCGGAGGCAGCGTGAGCGAGCCAACACGGCGCACGATCCAGACTGACTATCTCGCCCGCGTCGAGGGCGAAGGTGCGATGTCGGTCCGACTCGTGGACGGCAAGGTCGACGAGGTCGAGCTCCGCATCTTCGAGCCGCCGCGCTTCTTCGAGGCGCTCCTGCGCGGGCGCTCGTTCCTCGAGGCGCCCGACATCACGTCGCGCATCTGCGGCATCTGCCCGGTCGCGTACCAGATGAGCGCGATCAACGCGATGGAGGACCTCTGCGGGGTCGAGGTGAGCGAGCCGATCCGCCTGCTGCGCCGGCTCCTCTACTGCGGCGAGTGGATCGAGAGCCATGCACTCCACGTCTACATGCTCCACGCCCCCGACTTCCTCGGCTACGACGGAGCGGTCGAGATGGCGCGCGAGCACCCGGACGTCGTCCAGCGCGGCCTCCAGCTGAAGAAGACCGGCAACGAGCTGATGATCGTCGTCGGCGGCCGCGAGATCCATCCCGTGAACGTGAAGGTGGGCGGCTTCTACCGCGCGCCGACGCGGGGGGAGCTGCAGACGCTCGTCGAGCCCCTCGAGCGTGCGCGCGAGGCGGCCGTGGAGACCGTGCGCTGGACCGCCGGCTTCGACTTCCCCGAGCGTGCAGTCGACTGCGAGCTCGTCGCGCTCGCGGCGCCCGACGCGTACGCGATCGAGCAGGGCCGAGTCGTCTCCGACCACGGGCTCGACATCGGCGTCCAGGAGTACAACGACCATTTCTACGAGGAGCACGTCGCCCGCTCGAACGCTCTCCATTCACGCCGCACGGACGGGAGCACGTACCTTTGCGGCCCGCTCGCCCGCTACGCGCTGAGCGCCGATCGCCTCTCGCCGCTCGCGCGCGAGGTGGCTGCCGAGGTCGGCCTCGAGGTTCCCTGCCGCGATGCCTTCCGCAGCATCGTCGTCCGCAGCGTCGAGCTCGTCTACGCGTGCGACGAGGCGCTGCGGATCATCGACGAGTACGAGGAACCGGACGCGCCGGCCGCAGAGGTCGAACCGCGGGCCGGGGTCGGCCACGGAGCCACCGAAGCGCCGCGCGGCCTTCTCTATCACCGCTACGAGCTCGATTCCGAGGGCACGATCCTCGACGCGAAGATCGTCCCCCCGACGTCGCAGAACCAGCTCGCGATCGAGGAGGACCTGCGTCAGGTCGTGGACCGCTACCACGATCTGGCCGACGACGAGCTGAAGCATGTCTGCGAGCAGGCGATCCGGAACTTCGACCCGTGCATCTCGTGCGCCACGCACTTCCTCGACCTGGAGATCGTCCGCGTTGAGCCGGACCTCGGGAACTGCTTGCGCGTTCCTCGGGCGCCGCTGCGGGTGCGGGGCCGGAGGGAACAGTATTGGCAATACGAGCCCGGAGAGCACCGTGCCCGCAGCGGCGTCAGGCGGCGGCGGAGGCCGGCTCCGCCGGCCGGGAGCTGCCGCCGGCGAGGGGCGCGAATGAGTCGCACCGTGGTAATCGGGGTCGGCAACTCGTATCGCGGGGACGACGCCGCCGGGCGTGAGGTCGCGCGCCTCGTCCAGGAGCGCGTGGCGGAGGAGCTCGAGGTCGTCGTCTGCGAGCTCGAGCCGACGCGGCTGATCGACGCCTGGGAGGGGGCGGACGCGGCGCTCGTCGTGGACGCGGTCGCGTCCGGGGCCGAGCCCGGGACGGTGCATCGGTTCGACACCACGAGCGAGGCGCTGCCCAGCCGCGAGTTTCGCTCGTCGACGCATGCGCTCGGGATCGGCGAGACGATCGAGCTCGCACGCGCGATCGGGCGCTTGCCCGAGCGGATCGTCGTCTTCGGGATCGAAGGCGAGACGTTCGGGTCGGGGACCGAGCTCAGCGCGGCGGCGCAGGCAGGAGTCCAACGCGCCGTCGATCTCGTCCTCGAGGAGGCCGGGTGCACGAGCAAGCGCTGATGCGCGACCTGATCTCCCAGATCGTGTCCGTCGCCGAGGCCGAGGGCGCGAGCGGCGTGACGCGCGTGACGGTTCGACTCGGCGCCCTTTCGCACTTCACGCCCGAGCACTTCCGGGAGCACTACCGCGACGCGGCGCACGGCACGATCGCCGAAGGCGCGGCTATCGACGCGACGATGGACGAGAGCACAACCGACCCGAACGCCCAGGGCGTCCTGCTCGAGAGCGTCGAGCTCGAGGAGACGGCCTGATGTGCCTCGGCTCGATCGACGTGCTCGCCGAGTCGTGGGAGGACGGCGACACGCGCGTCGGGCGGCTCGGCTGCGGCAAGGTCGTCCCGCTTGCCTTCGTCCCCGAGGTGCGCGACGGCGACCACGTGCTCGTCCATCTCGGTGTGCCCGTCGAGGTTCTCGATCCCGAAGTGGCCCAAGAAGCGATCGCACTGCGAAGCGAAGGAGGCGCCGAATGAGCTCGACCCGTGCGACCGGAATCGCCCTGGCATTCGTCACCGCGCTGATCAGCGGTGTCGCGATCTTCGTCAACGGCCGCGCCGTGAAGCACTTCGGCGACGCGACCGTCTACACGACCGCGAAGAACGCCGTCGCGGGCGTCCTGCTGCTCGCGCTCGCGGCTCCGCTGCTCGGCGGGCCGCGCAGCGAAGTCCCGAAGATCCGGAAGCACCGGCTCGGCCTGATCGCGGTCGCCGTCATCGGCGGCAGCGTGCCGTTCGTGCTCTTCTTCGAGGGGCTCGCCCGTGCGGAGGCGACGCAGGCGGCGTTCATCCAGAAAACGCTCGTCGTATGGGTCGCGATCATCGCGGTGCCGCTGCTGCACGAACGACTCGGCTGGCCGCATCTCGCCGCCATTGCGCTGCTCGTCGCAGGCCAGGCCTGGCTCGTGGGCGACGCCGGCACGGTCGCCTTCGGATCGGGGGAGGCGTTGATCCTGGCCGCCACGCTGCTGTGGGCGGTGGAGGTGATCGTCGCGAAGAAGCTGCTCGCGGGCCTCGATTCCCGCCTGCTCGGGGCCGCACGAATGGCCCTGGGAACGCTCGTCCTCCTCGCGTGGGTTGCGGTCTCGGGGCGCGCGGGCGAGCTCGTGTCTCTGTCGGGAGATCAGTGGAGCTGGGTCCTGCTCACCGGGCTGATCCTCGCCGGCTACGTCGCGACGTGGTACGCGGCCCTCGCCAGGGCCCAGGCCGTCGACGTGACCGCCGTGCTCGTCTTCGGCGCCGTGGTCACAGCCGTCCTCACGCGCGTGGCTGACGGCGCGGCCTTCGACCTCGGCGGCGCCGTCCTGATCACCGCGGGCGCCATCCTCATCGCCCTTCCGGCGCGCAGGCGCGCCTCGCCTGCAGCGGCATGATCCCGGGACCGCTCCTCTTCGCTCGCTATGCGTACGCGCCGAACGCCCTCGGCTACTGCGGGGCCGACGAGCCCCGCACGCTGCTCGAATACGGGGACGCGCAGGCCTCCGACCGCGGACTCTCGGAGCTCGCTCGTACCTTCGAAGGCGCCTGGCCGTACCTGGAGCTGATCGCCGCCGCGAACCGGATCGACGACCCGCTCGACCCTCGAGTCGTGGACGCGTACTGGGTCGGCAACGGGCTGCTGGACAAGGTCGGCCCCGACTCGCTCGCCAGACACGTCGAGGACAGGTTCCGCGGCCGCGTCGGACGGGGCTGGGGGGACATCCTCGACACGGTCGCCGCAGGCGCTGTTCCGCACCACTCGTTCCACGTCTTCGCGGTCTACCCGTGGCTCGGTCTCATGCGCACGGGAATCGTCGACGAGCCCTTGCGCGTCCTCGACCAGTGCAGGACGACGCCGGGGCGGGTCCTGGCCGTCGAAGGAGACCGGGCCGAGGTGCTCGCGCCCCTCCTCGCCTGGAGCGGGCGTGAGCTTCGACTCGGCCCGTGGTCCCGCCGCGAGGTGCACTGGCGCGCGGACGGGCTGGCCTTCGCGGAGACGCTGCAGCCCGGCGACTGGGTGTCGCTGCACTGGGACTTCGTCTGCGAGCGAATGACGAGCTCTCGGGCGCGCAGGCTGCTCGACGCCACCGTGCAGGCGCTCGCTGCGGTCAACCGGGCCGCAGGCGGCCTACCCGCAGGTGCCGGGTAGGCCGCGCGCGAGCGGGTTTCAGACTCTCCGGAAGAGCCCGACGTCGGCCGGCGTCGTGTCCGTCGGCCGTGCGGCGAGCCTGGACTTGACCCTGACGACGCCCGGGACCCGCTGGACGGCTTCCGGGAGCAGTTCCGTGAGGAGGTCTGAGTCGACCGTTCCTCTCAGGGCGACCTCACCGTTGCGAACGGTGACGTCCACGTCTCCGGGGGTGATCCAGAACGTCCCGAGCAGCACGTCGTCGCGGATGTCGAGCGCGATTTCCTCGTCCGAGCGCGCGAACGCGCTCACGAGGTCGGCTCGCGTGACGATTCCGACGAGCTTGCCGTCCTCGAGCACCGGCACGCGATGGACGCGCCGGTCGAGCATCAAACCGGCCGCATCCGAGGTGCTGCGCCAGGAGTCGATCGTGATCGCGGGCGCTGTCATCGCCTCGCCGGCGGTCCGCGCCTGGAGCCGATCGGCTTCCGCACGACTCGGCTTGCGGGCGAGCCACCTCTTGATCCGGCCCCGGGGAGCCGCAGGCCCTCGTTCCTTGGCCATGATGTCCGACTCGGAGACGATCCCGAGCACGCTTCCTTTCTCGACGACGGGGACGCCGGAGATCCGGTGCTCCGTCAGGAGCCGGGCGACAGCGCGGAGCTTGGTGTTCGGGGTGACCGTCAGCACGTTCCTGGTCATGACCTGAGCGACCCGGTAAGCGCCGCGTGGTCGCGGGTGCGTCTCGCCTGCGAGCATCCGAACCACGTCGAGCGTGGAGATGACGCCGAGAGGCCGATCCGAGACGGGGTCGACCACGACCACGTGCTCCACCTCGTTGTCTCTCATCAGCTCGGCGGCGTCGTGGAGGGAGTCCGTCGGCTCGACGGTGTAGACGGGCGTCAGGATGCTTCCGCCCGCGGTGCGGTCCTCGAGCTCGTGGTGGGTGGCGATCCGAACGACCTCGGCCGCCGGGATCAGGCCCCAGTAGCGGGTCTGATACTCGCCCCGCTCCTCGAGCGCCACGACGCAGTGCATCGAGTAGCGCGCCATCATCTGCGCGACCTTCGTCAGTGGGGTGTCGAACGGCACGCTGAGCACACCGCGATGCATCGCGTCAGCTGCTGCGACGTGGTGCAGGCGCGACGTGTCCGGCCGCGTTCGCACCGTGGTTGTAGGAGTTGTCATGACTCCTCCTTTCGACCAGATGGTCAGGCCGATCGCCGCTGGCGGCATCGGAGTGCACCCCGACGAGCGTTTCGGGTTACCCGTGGCCCGCTCAGGGTCGGCACTGATGGCGCGACCCCCCGCAGAGCGCATGGTTGGGCCATGGCAACTGACATTCGAACCGACGCGCAGCCCCAGATGGAATTGCGTCCGATCTCGGAGGTGGCGGCGGGTCTCGACCTCGCTGCCGACGAGGTCGAGCTCTTCGGCCGCGACAAGGCGAAGATCGGGCTCGGCGTCATCGAGCGCCTCGCCAAGCGTCCCAACGGGAAGCTGATCGCTGTCACGGCGATCACCCCGACCAAGGCCGGCGAAGGCAAGACGACGACGGCGATCTCGCTCACCGAAGGGCTCGGCTACATCGGCGAGAGCTCGCTGGTCTGTCTCCGTGAGCCGTCGGTCGGGCCGACTCTCGGCGCAAAGGGCGGAGGAACAGGCGCCGGGCTCGCGCAGGTCGTACCCGGAGAGGACATCAACCTCCACTTCACGGGGGACCTGCACGCGATCGCCGCAGCCAACAACCTGCTCGCGTCGGCCATCGACGCGCATCTCGTCCACGGAAACGAGCTCGGCATCGACCCGGCAACGATCACCTGGCGCCGCTGTCTCGACATCGAGGACCGCATGCTGCGCAGGATCGCCGTCGGGCTGGGCGAGGATGCGCCGTTCCCGCGTGAATGCGGGTTCGACATCACTGCGGCCTCCGAGGTGATGGCGCTGCTCGCCATGGCGCGCGACCGAGACGACCTCCGGCACCGCCTCGGCGCCATCACCGTGGCGACGACACGCGAGGGCGGCCCCGTGACCGCCGAGGACCTCGAGGTCGCCGGCGCGATGGCTGTCCTGCTCAAGGACGCGATCAAGCCGAACCTCGTCCAGACGCTGGAAGGCCAGCCGGCTCTCGTCCACGCAGGGCCGTTCGCGAACATCGCGCACGGAAACAGCTCGCTCGTCGGCGACCTCGTCGGCCTCAAGCTCGCCGACTACGTCGTCACCGAGGGCGGCTTCGCCAGCGACCTCGGCTTCGAGAAGTTCATCCACATCGTCTGCCGCCAGGCGGGGCTCTCGCCCGACGCCGTCGTCCTCGTCGCCACGACGCAGGCGCTGAAGCGGCACGGAGGCGACCCCGACGGCGGCCTTCCGGCGCTGGAGCGCGGCGCGCAGAACCTCGCCGCCCACCTGAGAATCGTCGAGGAGCTCGGTTTCCACGCCGTCGTCGCTGTGAACAAGTTTCCCGGCGACAGCCTTCTCGAGCTCGAGGCCGCTTCAGCCCTCGCCCTCGACCTCGGCGCCTTCGGCGTTGCGGTCAACGACGCGTATGCGCACGGGGGCGAAGGAGCTGCCGCGCTTGCGGAGCTCGTCGCCGAAGCAGCGAACCGCGGAGCCCAAGCGAGATTCGTCTACGACCTCGCCGATCCGGTGGAGAAGAAGCTCGACGCGCTGGCGCGAAAGATCTACGGAGGCGCCGGGGCGGAGCTCTCGCCCTCTGCACGCGAGACGCTCGAGCGGCTGCCGGCCGAGCTCCACGAGGTTCCGGTCTGCGTTGCGAAGACCCACCTCTCCCTCTCGCACGACCCGGAGCTCGTCGGGGCGCCGGCCGACTTCGTCCTCCCGGTCCGGGAGCTACGCGCCTACACGGGAGCCGGTTGGCTCGTCGCGGTCTGCGGAGAGACGCAGACGATGCCTGGGCTACCGGCACACTCCGCGGCCGAGAGGATGGATCTCGATGCCGACGGCCGGATCGTCGGCCTAGCCTGAGCGCAGCCGCAGCAGGCACGTCACCGCGAGCAGGAAGATCAGGACGTCGCTGGCGACGCACCATTGGCAGACCGCGTCGATGACGACGATCTGCGCGTACAGCAGGTAGGCGGCGAAGAGCGTGCCCGAGCCAGCGACGACGGCGCCTACGACACGGGCGATCTCGCTCGTCGAGAAGGCCGTCGCCAGGAGGACGAGGTAGGCGACGAGCCCGAGGACGGCGACCGGGATTCCTGCGATCAGCGCGTAATCGGATCGCTGCACGGTCTCGCAGCCACCCGTCGCGCAGGCGAGCGTCGTGTCGGTGTAACGGGCGTAGACGAGGTAGCCCGCGACCGCCGCGCCGGCCGCCGAGAGCACGCCCACGGCGAGGCGCAGCGTTCGGTCGGTCACCGAGCGAGCAGCCCGTCGAGGCTCGGTCGGATCCCGCCGGCGTCGAGGCTCGTGATCTGCACAGGGGAGAGCTTGCCGCCTTTCCGTGCCGCGGCAAAGGCCGGCGTCGAGTCGACGCCGAGCCGCGCCTGCAGATCCTTGGCCGCCGCGAGCTCGCTCTCCACTTCGGGGGAGCTCGTCTCGCGCAGCGCACGCTCCACGTCGAGTCCGGGAACGGCGTCGCCGACCTCGCGGAGGAAGTCCTCGCTGACCCAGTCCGAGTTCTCAGCGCCCTGGTTCGCGTACAGGAGGTCCACGACCTCCCACAGCTTGCCCTGGCGACCGGCTGCGAACGCGAAGCGAAGAGCCTCGTCGGAGTCCGGGCCGATGAAAGCCAGGCCTGCGAACACGACCCGCACCTTGCCCGGCCGCACGTAGTCACGGACGAGCTCGGGGAACGTCTGCTGCGACCACTGGGCGCAGTACGGGCACTGGGGGTCGGCGAACTCGACGAGGGTCACAGGCGCCGTCGGCCGCCCCAGGCTGGGCCCGGATTGCGGGATTCCCCGGAGAAGGGTGGAGCCGTCGTTGACGGACAGCTGCTCCGCCTGGGCCGGTCCACCGCCCCGCGCTCCGATCAGGCTCGCGGCGATCAGGGCGACCGCGACGATCAGGGCGATCGTGCCGACGGCCGCGTAGGTACGTCTACTCATCGTCAGACCCCGGCCCGGCTTAGACGGCCTCGAGCACCGGAGCGCGCGTTCGTACGACGGCCTCCACGTGCACCGGCACGTCGAGCGCCATGGAGACGAGGCACGCCCGCTCGGCGTAGTGCGCGGTTCGCGTCATCCCTTCGACCGACTCCGCGTCCGTCCGGATCAGGGCCGTCAGTTCGATCGCCACGAAGCCGAAGCGGCCGTCGTCGCGCTTGGTCACGTGGCCGGTGCCGCTGACCTCGAGCTCGTAGAGCGGGAGATCACGGCGCTCGGCGACCGCGACCAGGGTCACCGCGTAGCAGGAGGCGACCGAGGCGACGAGCAGGTCTTCGGGAGACCAGACGCCGGGCACGCCGTTCTTGAACTCGGGCGGCGTGGCGACCGTGAGGTTCGGCTTGTCCTCCGCGCTGACGTTCGTGAGGCGGTCGCCTTCCCAGTCAACGCCGACGTGGTAGCGGAAATCTTTTGTGATGCTCATGGGGAACCTCCTGTCGATGCCCTGACTGTCGCTCGGAGGGCGGCGTGCGGCATCGGTGGCTCGGCGGATAGGCATGCGGGTTTCCCGCAGCGTTGGCGTTCGCGACGAGCGCCGCTCCGCGCTGTGGGCGACTACGGATGACCTGCCGAGCCGGTTCTCGGGTTATCCGAAGCTTTGCCCGCCGCTACCGAATCCTTGCCTTCGGATGACCCGGGCTTTACCGAAGCCCGCCTACCTTCAGCGCGTCAAGCACTGGAGGTCGAAATGAACAAGATTCACGCCACGGTCGTAGCACTCATTCTCGGAGCATCCGGCGCGCTAGGGGTGGCGGCGGCGACTCACACTACGGCGCTTCGCACACCGGCTGCGGGCGGCGTCTCGGACTCCGCGATCGCAGCGCGGACGAAGCAGCTCGACAAGGTGCAGCGGCAGATCGCTCGCGCCGGTCGGGACAAGCCTCCTGCGCTGCCGGCGGTACCTGCGTCGCGGAGCTCATCCCAGCCGCCACCACCGCATGTGGTCTACCGCCGGCCGCCTCCCCTCGTCCTGGTGAGCAACAGCGGCCATCACGAGTCCGACGACGAGAACGAGCACGAGGGCGACGATGACTAGTCACGTCGGCAGGCTGTACTCCCTCGCGCTGGCGCTCTTCGTCTTCTTCCTCACGTGGACGGCGATCGGCGCACGCCCCTGGGCCAGCGCGAGCGTGACGCGGAAGGATCCGCGGCTCGCCGCTCTGGCGGCGCGCGAGCAGCGGCTCCGGCATGAGAGCGTCGCCGTCCAGAGGCTCGTCAAGCACCGCTGGGCCGTCTACCGCGTCCAGCTCCGCAAGCGGCAGTCGCAGATCGCCGCGGCCAAACAGGCGCAGGCGCAGGCGATTGCAGCCGCTCCGTCGGTGCGAGTCGTCAACCTGCCGCCGCTGACCACGACGAGGACCTCGTGATGGAGTCGCGGCGCTTCAGGGCGATGGGAACGGACATCGAGCTTCTCCTGGACGGCGACGGAGCGGGCGAGGCACTTGCGGCCGCCGAGAGCGAGTTCCACCGGCTCGAGGCGATCCTCACCCGTTTCCGGCCCGACTCGGAGCTCTCGCGACTGAACGAGGGCGGCTCGCTCGACGCGGGGCCGGAGCTGCTCGAGGTGGTCGAGCTGGCACTCGCGGCGCGCGCCCGGACCGACGGCCGCTTCGACCCGACGGTCCACGACGCCGTCGTCTCCGCCGGATACGACCGCTCGTTCGAGCACGTTCCGGAGGAAGGAACGGGCGTGATCGTCGGCTCCGTCTGCGGCGGCGCCGTCCGCATCGACGGCACGAGAATCGAGCTCGACGAGGGCGTCCGGCTCGACCTCGGCGGGATCGGCAAGGGCTACGCGGCAATGCGTGTTGCCGAGCTGCTGTCGGCGGCCGGACCCGCGCTCGTCAACGCCGGCGGCGACATCGCGGTCAGGGAGGGACGCTGGCCGGTGGGGGTCGAGACGGCCGACAGTGAGCTGACGCTCGAGCTCGCGGATGGCGGACTCGCCACCTCGGGCAGCGACCGCCGGCGCTGGCGCCGCAACGGCCGGGAGCTCCATCATCTGATCGACCCGGCGACGGGCTCTCCCGCGCCCAGCGACCTGCTTCGCGTCACGGTCGTCGGTTCCGACGCCGTCGAGGCAGAGGTCTGGGCGAAGGCGCTCTACATCGCCGGCGAGGAGGAAGCCGCTCGCGAGGCCGACGTTCGCGCAATGCCGTGCGTCCTCGTCACGACCGGCGGGCGCACCCGACTCGCAGGGGGCCTGGCATGAAAGACCCGACGTTCTGGATCCTCGCGCGGGCGAGCGGGTTGACCGCCTACTTCCTGCTGACGCTGTCGGTCCTTGCCGGGCTCGTCCTCAAGTCGCGGCCCTTCGGCCGCGCGCTGAGCGCCGCCGCGGTCACCGACACGCACAGGTTTCTCGCGACCCTCGGGCTCGGCGCCGTCGCGCTCCACGGGCTGACGCTCGTGCTCGACTCGACCATTCGGATCAGCCCGACCGCGCTCATCGTGCCCGGACTCGCGCCGTACCGCCCGCTCTGGACGGCTCTCGGCGTCCTCGCGCTCGACCTGATGATGCTCGTCATCCTCTCGTTCCCGCTGCGCAAGCGGATCGGGATGAAGGCGTGGCGGCGGCTGCACTGGGCGACCTACGCCATCTTCGGCCTGGCCACGTCCACGGTCTCGCGGCCGGCACCGACACGCCGACGCCGTGGGCCTTCTCGCTCTACGTCGGCGCCGTCGGAGCGGTCGTCTTCGCGACCGCCTGGCGCGCGCTCAACCGTCCCGTTCGACCGAAACCACAAGGAGGAAACCGTGTACCGAATCCAGATCGACCGGTCGCTGTGTAGCGGCTTCGGCGCCTGTGCCGAGCTCGCTCCGGACATCATCGAGCTCGACGCGAGCGGCAACGCCACGGCTCGCGTCGGGCTGTCCGACGATCCCGCCGTCCTCGATGCGGCCGCGGCCTGCCCGATGGCCGCGATCCTGATCACCGAGGAGGAAGCGGCATGACCCCGCCGCGCTCCGTCCTGGTCGTGGGCGCCGGTCTCGCCGGCGCCCGCTGCGCCGAGACGCTCCGGGCGGAAGGCTTCGACGGCGAGCTCGTGCTCGTCGGCGAGGAGCCGTTCGCGCCCTACGAGCGCCCGGCGCTGTCCAAGGAGTTCCTCACGGGCGAGCGCTCCGCGGAGGAGCTCTTCCTCCGGCCGAACGCGTTCTGGCACGAGCAGCGGATCGAGCTCGTCCTCGGTCAGCGCGTCGCATCAGTCGACCGCGAGCGTCGGACGGCGACCACCAGCGGCGGGCGTGTCATTCACTGGGACGCGCTCGTGCTCGCAACGGGCGCGCGTGCCCGTCAGCTCCCCTTCGAGGCTCCCGCCGGGACGCACGTCCTGCGGACGCTCGCTGATGCGATCGCGCTCCGCAGGGAGCTCCTCCCAGGGGCCCGGCTCGCGATCGTGGGCGGCGGGTTCGTCGGGGCCGAGGTCGCGTCGACGGCGCGGAAGCTCGGCGTCGACGTGACCCTGCTCGAGGCCGGCTCAGCTCCGTTCGAGCGGGCGCTCGGGCCTGAGCTCGGCGCCAGGCTCGCCGAGCGCTACGTCGACCACGGTGTCGACATCCGCACCGAGACGGCCGCGGCCGCATTCCAGGCTCGTCCCCATGGACGGGTGCGGGCGGTCGAGCTCGCCGACGGCAGCGTCGTCGAGTGCGACGTCGTCCTCGTCGCGGTCGGCGTGGCGCCCGCGCACGAGCTCGGCGCCGAGGTCGAGCCGCCGATCTACGCCTGCGGCGACAACGCGGGCAGCCGGGGCCACTGGACCGGCGCCGCGGCCGAGGCCGTGGGCGCTGCCAGGCGCATCCTCGAGCTCGACCCGCTCCCGGCCCAGCCGCCGTTCTTCTGGTCCGACCAGTTCGGCCTGAGGCTCCAGCTGGTCGGCGACACGACGCACGCGGACGAGGTCGAGCTCGAGGGCTCGCACGACTCGTTCGTCGCCCGCTACCGCGCCCGAGGCGGCAAGCTCGTCGCGGCGCTGGCATCGAACCAGCCGGCCGCGATGGGCGGGCTGAGGCTGGAGGTGGCGGCTGCTGCGTGACGCTGTGATGCTCTCCGGGTGGCCGACGTCATCCGCGCGGAGCAGCTGACCAAGACCTACGGCCAGAACCGCGGCATCGTCGAGGTCGACTTCTCGGTCCAGGCGGGGGAGGTCTTCGGCTTCCTGGGACCGAACGGCGCCGGGAAGACGACGACCATCCGCCTGGTCCTGGACCTGATCCGACCGACGAGCGGCCGGCTCAGCGTCTTCGGCCTGGACGCCCGCCGCGACAGCGTGGCCATCCGCCGCCGTCTCGGCTACCTGCCGGGCGATCTCCGCCTCTACGAACGGATGACAGGGCGCGACCTGCTCGAGTTCTTCGGCCACCTGCGCGGGAGCCGGGGCAGGGGCGACGCCCTCGCGGAACGGCTCGACCTCGACCTCGACCGCCGGATCAAGGAGCTCTCCCGCGGAAACCGGCAGAAGATCGGGCTCGTCCAGGCGTTCATGCACGATCCCGACCTGTTCGTCCTCGACGAGCCGACGAGCGGCCTCGACCCGCTCGTGCAGGAGACCTTCTACGAGCTGGTCGCCGAGGCCACTCGGCGCGGCGGCACGGTCTTTCTCTCCTCGCACGTCCTCTCCGAGGTACAGCACATCGCGGATCGCGTCGGCCTGATCCGGGAGGGCCGACTCGACCTCGTCGACACCGTCGACAACCTCCGCGCGCGCTCCTTCACGCACGTGGAGGCGACGTTCGCGGAGCCCCCTCCGCCCGATGCCTTCGCCGGGATCCCGGGCGTGGCGGAGCTCGAACGCCGCGGCGACGTCGTGCGCTTCTCGCTCGAAGGCGAGATCGACCCGCTGTTGAAGGCGCTCGCGCGCTTCCACGTGCGTGCGCTCGACGTGCACGAGGCCGACCTCGAGGACATCTTCATGGCGCTCTACCGAGGGGCGGGGCCGGATGCTTCGTAGCATCGCTCCTGAAGAGCCTGCGCGACGTGGGCAAGGGCTTCGTCTGGTGGAGCATCGGGCTGGCCGGATTCGTGGCGCTGATCGTCTCGGTGTACCCGACCGTGCACTCGAACCCGGCGCTGAAGAGGCTTTCCGAGGACTACCCGAAGGCGCTCCAGGCGTTCATCGCGTTCGGCGGGCAGGTCGACTACTCGTCAGCCGCCGGCTACCTCGGGATCGAGCTCTTCTCGCTCATGGTGCCGCTCCTGTTTCTCGTCGCTGCGATCGCGACCGGGGCGGGGACGATCGCCGGGGAGGAGGAGCGTGGGACGCTCGAGACGCTTCTGGCGAACCCGGTGTCGCGCACTCGGGTCGTGCTGGAGAAGTCGCTCGCACTCGCGCTCGAGATCGTCGGGTTGGGTCTCGTGCTGTGGCTGGCGCTCTGGGTCGGGGCGCTGGCTGTCGGAATGGACATCTCGGTGGGGCACCTCGCGGCCGCGACGCTCGCCGCCGTCCTGCTCGCGATCGCGTACGGCGAGATCGCCGTCCTCGTCGGCGCCGCGAGCGGGAGACGGAGCCTCACGATCGGAGTGACGGCTGCGATCGCGGTCGCCGCCTACCTCGTCAACGGGCTGGCGCCGCTCGTCGACGCACTCGAAGGGCCGCAGAAGCTCTCGCCCTTCTACCACTACGCCGCGGGCGATCCGCTCCGTCGCGGCGTCTCCCTTTCCCACCTGGCGGTACTCGTCGGGATCGCGATCGTCGCGACCACGCTCGCCCCGCTGCTCTTCGCCCGTCGCGACGTCTCTACGTAGCTCTTCGCGGCGCGCGTACCTCGAGAATGCCCCTGTACAGCTCGACGTCCAGATGAGACATGTCTGCTTCGAGCGGAAACTCGAGATCGTGACGGAAGCCGTCCGGGCCGACGACCTCGATCGTGTGGTCGAGCGGCGTCAATTCCAGCTTCGTGAGGTCTTCGCACGGGACGGAACAGGTGACGACGATCGTCCTGGTCATGGCAGGTCACCTCCTTGGCAGCGACGGAGCAGGTCTTCCCAGTCGGCGTCGACCTTCGCCTGGATCTCTGCGACGAGGTTTGCGTTCTCCGGGCGCAGCAGGTGCGCGAAGCGCTTCTGCGGGCGAAGCCAGTCCTCGATCGGCACCACTTTGTCCGGCTGGTACGTCACCCGGTAGCGGCCGTCGACGACCTCGTACAGCGGCCAGAAGAGGCTGTCGACGGCGGCGTTCAGAAGGCGAAGGGACAGTCGTGGCTCGTGCCCCCAGCCCACCGGGCAGTCCGTGAGCACGTTCAGGAATGCGGGGCCTTCGGCAGCGGCGGCGTGCTCGACCTTGACGCTGAGGTCATGCCAGTGCGAAGCGGTGGCCTGCGCCGCGTAAGGCACGTGATGGGCGACCGCGATCGCGGTCATGTCCTTGCGCTGCTGGGCTTTGCCGAAGCTCACCTCGCCGCTCGGGCTCGTCGTGGTCGCGGCTCCGAACGGCGTCGCGCCGGAGCGCTGGATGCCCGTGTTCATGTAGGCCTCGTTGTCGTAGCAGACGAAAAGGAGCTTGTGGCCGCGTTCGAGCGCGCCCGAGAGCGCCTGGAGGCCGATGTCGTACGTGCCTCCGTCGCCGGCGAAGACGACGACGGCCACCTCGTCGTCGGCCGACATCGCGTGCCGTCGGCGGAGCGCCCGCTGAGCGCTCTCGACGCCGCTCCCCACCGCGGCTGCGTTCTCGAAGGCGACGTGCAGCCACGGCACGTTCCAGGCCGTCGCCGGGAACCGGGTCGTCGCCACCTCGAGGCAGCCCGTCGCGTTCACGACCACGACCGGCTGCGTGAACGTGTTCAGCACGGTGCGTACGACGACCGGCACGCCGCACCCCTGGCAGAGCGCGTGGCCGCCGCCGAGAGGCGGGACGCCTGCCTCGTTGCGGACCAGAGTCTTCAGGCGGGACATGCGACACCTCGCAGTCCCACGTACGGCGGCGCGCAGCCCGAGAAGATCTCCCGGACGTCCTCCGGGTGGAGGTCCCTGCCGCCGAGGCCGTAGACATGACCGTCGAGTCGAGCGGCGCTTCCGTACAGCGCCGCCGCCACCTCCGCGCGCAGCGGCGCAGCGCCGCCGGGAGAATCCGCGCGATCGAGGACGATCACGGTGTCGGCGTCCTCGAGGAGCGCCGCGGCCTCGCGGGCCGGGAAGGGCCGGAAGGAGACGATCCGCAGGAGACCCACCGGGTCACCCTCGTCGCGGAGGTCGTCGACGACGTCCTTCACCGTTCCGGCCGAGGAGCCGAGCGCGACGATGACGCGCTCCGCGTCCTCCAGCCGGTATGCCTCGAGGGGGCCGTAGGGACGGCCGGACAGCTCCTCGTACTCGGTTGCGATCCCGGTGAAGGCGTCGAGCGCGGTCTCGAGCGCGGCCGCCTGCTGGCGGCGCAGCTCGAAGTAGTAGTCGGGCATCGCGAACGGCCCCTGTGTCGTCGGGTGCGCCGTGTCGAGGACCCGGTGCGGGAGCGAGTAGTCGCCGACGAAGCTCGAGACGTCCTCGTCGTCGAGCATGGCGACCGGCTCCGCGGAGTGCGTGATCGTGAAGCCGTCCTGGCAGACGAGCACTGGCAGGAGCACGTCAGGGTGCTCCGCGAGCCGCGGCGCCATCACGGTCAGGTCGTACGCCTCCTGGGCGTTCTCTGCGAAGAGCTGGGCGACGCCGGAGTCCCGGATCAGCATCGAGTCGGAGTGGTCGCAGTGGATGTTGATCGGTCCCGAGAGCGCTCGGTTCCCGACCGCCATCACGATCGGCGCGCGCATGCTCGCGGCGATGTAGACGACCTCGGCCATCAGCGCGAGCCCCTGAGACGAGGTGGCCGTCATCGTGCGGGCCCCGGCGAGGGCAGAGCCGACTGCGGCGCTCATCGCAGAGTGCTCGGACTCGACGTTGACCAGCTCGGCCTGCGCCTTCCCGTCCGCCACGAACTTGGCGAACCCCTGGATGATCGGCGTCTGGGGAGTGATCGGGTAGACGGGGACGACATCCGGGTCGATCTGGCGCATGGCTTCGACGACGGCCTCGCCGCCCGTCATCAGCCGGAGCGTGGTCTCGGTCACGACGCGACCTCCTCGGGCACCATCGTCACCGCATCGACGGGGCACACCTCGGCGCAGATCTCGCAGCCCTTGCAATAGGTGAGGTCGAAGCCGCTGAACGTCGTCCCGTCGAGCTCGACGGCCGAGTCCGGACAGTAGATCCAGCACAGCAGGCAGTTCACGCACTTCGATAGGTCGACTTCGGGCTTGACGCCCGTTCGCCAGCCGCCCGTCTGCGGACGCTCCGCCTCGCCGGGGACGACGACCCCGCCGCCGCGCAACTCGCTCCAGGGCGTCAGCTCAGGCATCGGTACCCCTCCGCGACCGCCGTCCGCACCGAGTCGGGCGACAGCTTGCCGCCCAGCAGGTCGACCGCGGCGTCCTGGACGTCCTCGAGGGCCGGCTCGCCGATCGCGGCCGCGACGGCGCCGACCATGACGATGTTCCCGAAGCTCGATCCCTGAGCGGCGGCGATCCGGGAGGCCGGGACACAGAGGACACGCGCTCCAGCGAGCTCCTCCGGAGCGTCGTCTGCGTTCAGCAGGACGTAGCTCTTCTCGTCGAGGCCTTCGGTCACGCCGGCCTCGTGCACGAGCGACGGCTCGAGGACGACGACGACGTCCGGGTGCTCGATCGCGTCGTGGCGCCTGATCGGCCGGTCGGAGACGCGGGTGTAGGCGCGCAGCGGCGCGCCTCGGCGCTCAGGCCCGTATTCCGGGAACGCCTGGACGCTGCGACCCGAGCGCAGCAGTGCGAGCGCGAGCAGCTGCGACGCGGTCTTCGCGCCCTGGCCCGCGCGTGCGTGCCAGCGGATCTCGGTCAGCTCCGGCATCGGAGCTCCCGGTCGATCGCCTCGGCGGCGCGCTTTCCGTCGCGCACGGCCTCGACGACGCTCGCGCCGCCGTTGATCGCATCTCCACCGCAGAAGAACTTTCCATTTCCGGTTTGGCCGCTCTCGTCGACGCTCACGCGTCCGTGGTCGAGCTCGAGGCCGTCGACCCAGGCTGTCAGCTCTGCGCGGGCCTCCTGGCCGATCGCCTTGACGGCCGTGTCCGCAGGGATCGTGAACTCGGAGCCCTCGAGTGGTACCGGCCGCCGGCGCCCGGAGTCGTCCGGCTCGCCGAGCGTCATCTGCACGCACTGCACGTCCACCAGGAGCGACTCTCCGAGAAACGCGACCGGGGCCGCGAGGAAGCGGAAGCGGACGCCCTCATCGCGCGCCTCTTCGATCTCGTGCGGGTAGGCCGGCATCTCGCTCTCGGTGCGGCGGTAGAGGATCGTCACTTCGTCCGCTCCGAGCAGAACGGCCTCGCGCGCGACGTCGATCGCCGTGTTGCCGCCGCCGATCACGACGACGCGGCTGCCGACGCTCGGGGGCCGTCCGCACTTGATCGCCTCGATGAAGGGGAGCGACTCCCAGATCCCGTGCAGGTCGTCGCCGGGATACGAAACCTTCGTGTCCGGCCCGAGACCGACCCCGAGGAAGACCGCGTCGGCGTCTTCGGTCAGCGCCTCGAGCTGCTCCCGGCTCTCGACCCTGGTTCCGAGCCGGAGCTCGACCCCGAGCTCGCCGAGCGCACGTTCCTCGTCGGGAAGCGGGTCGCGGACCTGCCGGTACGGAGCGATCGCGTACCGGACGAGACCGCCGATCTCTTCGCGCTCGTCGACGACGGTGACCGCGTAGCCGCGGGCAGCGAGCTCGCCCGCGCAGGTGAGGCCGGACGGCCCGGCGCCGATCACGACGACCCGCCGGCCGTTCGGCGGAGCGTGCGGGCGGATCGGTGCGCCGTGCTCGAAGAATCTGTCCGTCGCGTAGCGCTGGAGTGCGGCGATCGCGATCGGCGGCCCGCCCTCGTGCTCGAGGACGCAGGCGGCTTCGCACAGGACCTCGACCGGGCAGACGCGCGCGCACGTGCCTCCGAGGATGTTCTCCTCGAAGATCGTGGCCGCAGCGGCTTCCGGGTCTCCGCTTGCGATCTGCGCGATGAAGCGGGCGACGTCGACTTCGGCGGGACAGGCGACCGCGCACGGCGCGGGGGCGTGGGGCCCACCGCACTCGAGGCACCGGTCCGCCTCGACGAGCGCCTCGGCCGGTGCGAGCGGCGGCCGCAGCTCGTCGAAGTCGAGCTCTGGCTGCGTCGTTGCGCTCATACAGCCAGTGTCCGCGCGACGGGCTGCATTGCCATCCGCGCCCGCCCGTAGTGCATGCGCGGGAAAGTGCTGACGGTCTAAAGCGGGCCTGAACGGCGCCGCAAGAACATCCGCCGCAGCTCGTCCGCCCCCCAGATGACGAACGGGAGCGGGAGGAGGACGACCAGTTCAGAGGGGCCGAGCGCCGCGGTCGAGAACGCAGCTTGGAGGGGCGGGAGGTAGACGACCGCAGCGGCGAACGCGAGCTCGAAGAGGAAGCCCCAGAGTAGGAGCGGGTTCGTGAAGAGGCCGATCGAGCGCAGCGACGCCCGCTCGGTGCGTGCGGCCAGTGCCGTTCCAATCTGGCAGACGACGATCGCGAGGAATGTGATCGTCGTCGCCTCCAGATAGGCGTGGTGGAGCGGTGCGCCTTCCGAGACCGAGTCGCCCGGGCTCCACCCGGCCCCGAGCAGGACATAGAAGAACGCGCCCATCGCAAGCGCCGCCGAGATCACGCCCAGGAAGAGCCACGCGCGCACGAGCATCGCCCCGCGGATCACGCCCTCCGAGCGACGCCGCGGCGCCCTCTGCATGGTTCCCGGCTCGACGGGCTCGCGACCGAGAGCGAGTGCGGGGAGCGTCTCGGTGCCCAGGTCGATCGCGAGGATGAGCGCGACCGTCAACGCGAGCGGGATCAGGCCGCCGGAGAGGGCGAACGCGAGGAACGGGACGACTTCGGGCGTCGTGTGCACGAAGATGTAGAAGACGAACTTCCGCACGTTGTCGTAGACGCGCCGTCCCTCCTCGACCGCGCGGACGATCGTGGCGAAGTTGTCGTCGGTGAGCACCATCGTCGAGGCCTCTCGGGCGACGTCCGTGCCGCTGCGGCCCATGGCGACTCCGATGTCCGCGCGCCTCAGGGCGGGCGCGTCGTTGACACCGTCGCCTGTCATCGCGACGACCTCGCCCTCGTCGCGGAGCGCGTCGGCGATCCGGAGCTTCGCCTCGGGCGAGGTGCGAGCGAAGATCAGCTCCTCCGAGCCGGCGAGCACCCGGTCGAGCTGCTGCTCGTCCATCCGGTCGAGCTCCTCTCCGGTGACGATGGTCACGCCGTCCCGCGCGATGCCGACCTTGCGTGCCACCTCAGCCGCCGTCAGTCCGTGGTCGCCGGTGACGACGATGATCCTGATGCCGGCGTCGTGGCACTGACGGACGGCGTCTGCGACCTCGGGTCGCGGCGGGTCGAACATGGCGACCAGCCCGAGGAACGTCAGATCTCGCTCCGCATCCGCGCGCTGCTCGGGGATGAGCTCGTCGAGCAGAGGCCGGCGAGCAAGGGCGATCACGCGGAGCCCGCGGTTCGCGTAGCCGTCCACGGCGGCGACGATCTCCGCCGACCAGGCTTCGTCGAGAGGCGCATCGTCGTCGCCGACTCGGACGCGGTCACAACGCGCGAGCACCGCTTCCGGAGCGCCCTTCACGTGAACGGTGAGCCCATCCGGAGAGTCGTCCACAGTGGACATCAGCCTGAGTCCGGGGTCGAAGTTGAACCTCTGCCGCCTTCTCCGCTCCCGCCCCAGCAGGCTGACGTCCTCGCCGAGCGCGGCGGCGGAGCGGAGGAGGGCGATCTCCGTCGGGTCGCCCGAGCCCGAGCTCCCGGTCTTGTCGAGCTCGGCGCTGTTGCACGCAGCAGCGGTGCGGGCCAGTGCCCGGAGCGTCGGCGGCGATCCGTCCTCCAGGCCGATCGCGCCCGTGGCGGCTGTCCAGATGCCGGTCACGTCCATCCGGTTCTCGGTCAGCGTCCCGGTCTTGTCCGTGCAGATGACGGTCGTCGAGCCGAGCGTCTCGACCGCGCTCAGACGTTTGACCAGCGCGCCGCGGCGCGCGAGCGTTCGGACGCCGACCGCGAGCGCGAGTGTGATCGTCGGCAGCAGTCCCTCGGGCACATTTGCGACCAGGAGCCCGATCGCGAAGAGCAGCGCGTCGCCGAACGCAAGCCCGGCGCCGAACATGCCGAGCGGGATGAAGGCAATGCCGACCGCGATCGCGACTCCAGCAACCAGCCACGCGACGCGTCGGACCTGCCGCTCGAGCGGGCTCTCCTCTCGATCGACGCGCTCCGACAAGGCCGCGATCCGGCCGAGCTCCGTTCGCATGCCGGTCGCGTAAACGACCGCGCGAGCTTCTCCTCCGGTGCAGGAGGTTCCACTGAAGACGAGGGTCGCTCGCCGACAGCGGGCTCTGCCCCGTGTTCGTTCGGCGACGCCGCTCGGGAGACCGGCACCGACTCGCCGGTCAGCGTCGACATGTCCACCTCGAGCGCGCCCGTCCAGCAGCCGGGCGTCGGCCGAGATCCGCTCTCCCTCCTCGAGGAGCAGGACGTCGCCGGGGACGAGCTCCTTCGCCTCGATCACGGCGCGCCTCCCGTCGCGCACGACGAACGCCTGCATCGGGCAGGTAGCTGCTTGAGCGCCTCGACCGCCTTCTCGGCCTGCTGCTCCTGGACGAACGCAAAGGCCGCGTTGAGGACGATCACCGCGACGATCGCGCCGGCCAGAACCGGCGGTGCCTGCGATCGAGCGCCAGGGCGGCGGCGAGCCACAGCAGCAGCGCCAGCGGGTGGACGAACTGCTTGACGAGCTCTCGCGGCCAGCGTCGCTCTGCGCGGCGCCGGAGCTCATTCGGGCCGTACGCGACGAGCCGCCGTGCGGCCTCGCGGGTCGACAGGCCTCGCGGGCCGGTGCGAAGGTCGCGAAGGAAGATGTTCGGAAGCGCCGTCGGATCGACGTCCGCAGTCAGCCTGGGTCGATCGGCCGTTTCCATCCGCGCCTGGGCCACCGTCGGGACCGGATCAGGCGCGCTTGGGTCGCCTGTGGTGAGCCCGAGGCTCGTTCCCCTGCCGCCAGGCCGCGAGGACGGCTGCGTAGCCGACCACCGCGATCAGCAGGATCCAGACGATCATCACGGCGCTCATCCACATCCAGTTCATGTTGTCCAACCACTGGTGCACGGCTGCCTCCTTTCGTCACCAGAAGCTTGCGAGCGGGGCGCGGGGGGCGGCATCCGAGCGCAGCCTGATCCGGCAGGGGGAGAAGTACGTATGAGGACGCAAGGGCCGCACGTGTAATGCGGCCCCTGCGTTCGCTCCTTCACTGCGCCGCGACGAGCGCGCGCTTCTCGGCGAGGATCGGCTCCAGCACCTCCGCGAGCGTGGGCGTTCCGAGCTCCTCGAGCTCGTACCGCGCGTGGCGGATCGGATGCCTTGACGCGATCAGCCGGCCGAGGTCGATCGGCGTGCCCGTGACGACGACGTCGCACTCAGCGGCGTTGATCGTGGCCTCCAGCTCTGCGAGCTGCTCGTCGCCGTAACCCATCGCGGGCAGGACGTTCGTCAGCTGCGGCCAGCGCTCGAGGACCTCCTTGATCGACCCGACCGCGTACGGCCGCGGGTCGACGATCGTGCCTGCGCCTGCGTTTCGCGCAGCCACGAGGCCCGCGCCGAACGGCATCTCGCCGTGCGTCAGCGTCGGGCCGTCGTCGACGACGAGCACGCGCCGGCCAAGCAGGTCAGGCCCGTATTCCAACTTCGGCGGGGATTTTCCGAAGATGACTCGCGCCATCGGATTTACTGCCTCGACGTTCTCCAGCACCTGCTCCACGTTGTGCGCCTCGGCCGAGTCGACCTTGTTGATGACGACGACGTCGGCCATGCGGAGGTTCGCCTCGCCCGGGTGGTAGCGCAGCTCGTGCCCGGCGCGAAGCGGGTCGGCGACGACGATGTGCAGGCTCGGCCTGAAGAACGGCAGGTCGTTGTTCCCGCCGTCCCAGATCACGACGTCGGCCTCCTCCTCGGCCTGGCGCAGGATCTCCTCGTAGTCGACTCCCGAGTACATGACCATGCCCATCTCGACCGGGAGCTCGTACTCCTCTCGCTCCTCGATCGTCGGGTGCGTGGCGTCGATCTCCTCGATCGACTCGAACCGCTGGACGCGCATCGCCTCGAGGTCGCCGTACGGCATCGGATGCCGGACGAGCGCGACCTTCAGGCCGGCGTCGAGCAGGATCCGGCCGACTTTGCGGCTCGTCTGGCTCTTGCCGCAGCCCGTGCGGACTGCGCAGACCGCGACCACGGGCTTCGTGCTCTCGAGCATCGTCGCGTTCGGGCCGAGGAGCGTGAAGTCGGCGCCTGCCGCGAGGACGGTCGACGCCTTGTGCATGACCGTTTCGTGCGACAGGTCGGAATAGGAGAGGACGACCTCGTCCACTCCCTCGCCCTGGATCAGGTCGGTGAGCTCGTGCTCGGGCCTGATCGGGATGCCGTCCGGGTACTGCGGCCCGGCGAGCGAGGCCGGGTAGCGGCGGTCGTCGATGCCGGGGATCTGAGCCGCCGTGAAGGCGACGACCTCGGTGCCAGGCTCCTCGCGGAAGACCGTGTTGAAGTTATGGAAGTCGCGGCCTCCCGCTCCCATGATGATGACCTTGCGCATCGTTCCTCCTTTCGGCGCGTGGGGCCGGGAGCTCCCGGCCCCACGCGTTCGTTCGTTCACTCGATTCCGGCGAGCACCTTTGGCTTGCCGTTGGCCGCGACCACCGGTGTCGGCGGCACGACGATCTCGACAAGCTCGGTCTTCCGGCTCTCACGCCACTTCAGGAAGACGTAGACCGGAATCCCGAAGAGCAGGAGCATGAAGCCCTTGGCGAGCCACTCCTCCCCCGAGCCCCAGATCGCCCACACGGAGTAGGCGAAGGCGAGCCCGGCGATCACCGTGTCGCGGGCCATCTTCACCCACGAGAACAGCTCTCGCTCGCGGTAGAACAGCACCACCTCGGCCGCCGCTGCGTACGCGTACGCGATCAACGTCATCCACGTCGCGAGCAAGACGATGTCGGTGAAGCGAGCCCCGAAGTCGACGTTCCAGTTGTAGAGCACGAGCCCGCTCGCGAGCGCCGAGGAGGCAACGAGCCCGAAGACGGGCGTCGACCTCCGGAGGCGCGAGAAGGGCCGTGGGAACAGACCGTCGTCAGCCGCGGCGAGCGAGACCCGAGCGCTCAGCATGATCCAGCCGTTGAGCGCGCCGAGCGTCGCCGCGATCGCGACGAGCGAGATCCACTTGCCCCAGGCCAGCCCGAGGAACGTGCCGCCCCACATCGCGTTCGCCGCATCGGCGAACGGTGCGGACGAGCCCGCCAGCGCGGCCTGCGAGAGGACGCCCACGATCGCGACCAGCGCGACGATGTACAGCGCCGTCGTCGCGAGCGTGCCGATGATCGTCGCCCGCGGGATCGTCTTCTCGGGGTTCTTCACCTCTTCCGCAGGCACCGTCGCCGACTCGAGCCCGATGAAGGCCCAGAGGGCGAGCGTCGCCGCGGCGTTCACGTGCCAGTCGAATCCTCCTTCTGCCGTCGTGAACGGCGTGAAGTTCGCGCCGTCGATGTAGAACAGCCCGATGATTCCGATCACGGCGAGCGGGACGAACTTGAGCACGGTCGTCACGACCTGCGCGAAGCCCGTCTCGCGGACGCCGAGGATGTTCACGAAGGTGAACAGCCAGATCGCACCGACCGCGACGAGCGCCGCGACCCAGTTCGACGTCCTGACGTCGCCCCAGAACACGCCGAGGTAGCCGGCGAAGGCGACGGCGATGGCGGCGTTGCCGACCCAGGCCGCGATCCAGTAGGCCCAGGCGGTCTGGAAGCCGACGAAGTCTCCGAACGCCTTCCGCGCGAAGTAGTACGGCCCGCCCGTACGCGGGTGGGCGCGTCCGAGGTTCGCGAAGACGAGCGCCAGGAGCATCGCGCCGAGGCCCGTGAAGGCCAGCGCGACGATCGACGCGGGGCCTGCCTCACCGGACAGAGCGGCCGGCAGGGTGAAGATCCCCGAGCCGACCATGTTGCCGACGACGAGCGCGGTCGCCATCCACAGCCCCATCGAGCGCTTCAGGCTCGGCTGGCGCGCGTGCCCGTTCGGCCCTGATATCCGAGGACCGAGTCTCATCGCTGATTCCTTTCTGCGGCTAGCAAGCAGCCGCGTCCGGGTTCGAGCCCGGAGTAGTGACGGTGTGCTTGCGGTCGGAGAGCGCGCGCTTGGGCACGCTCAGCTCGAGGGCGCCTTGCTCGAGACGGACGCGAACGATCACGTCGGTCGGCGTCTCGTGCACCTCGGCGACCGGGGAGTGCTCTCTGACTCGAGCCCTGCGGCGTGAGCCGTCGGGCGAGCGTGGCTTCAGGTCGACCACTGGAGCCGCGCCGTTGCTGGTGCGCGTTGCCATGGCTCCTCCTTTGCCTGGATGGTCTGCTCCGATCCTCCACGCGGCCGGCCCTGATCGCATCGGAGGCCCTGCGCAATCTGGATCCGTAGTTGTCCGTGAGCAGATCGGTGAGAGTCCCGACGCGGCCCGTTTCCCACGCCTCGACGATCAGCTCGAAGAGAAAGGAGGACACGATGAAGAAGATCGTCATCGCAACCGATGGATCGCCCTCGGCGTTCCAGGCAATCGAGTACGGGATCGAGCTCGCAGCCGAGCAGGGCGTGGAGCCGACGTTCGTCCACGTCGCGCCGGGCACCGAGGTGCTTCCGGTCACCGGCTTCGCGATGGGCCCCGTGACGGTTCCCCACGAGCCCGAGGAGTACGACATGGAGTCGCTGCACGAGGCCGTTCGGCTCGCCGAGGTGCGCGGGATCGGGTCACACACGAAGCTCCTCGTCGGCGACGCCGCGAAGGAGATCGTTCAGTTCGCCGACTCGATCGACGCCGACCTGATCGTCGTCGGCTCGAGAGGCCACGGCACGATCTCGAGCGCGCTGCTCGGGAGCGTCTCACGCGGGATCCTGCACGCCGCGAAGCGGCCGGTGCTGATCGTTCGCGAGGTGCGCCAGCCGGTCGAGGCGGCCGTCTGAAGGAACAGCGAGGAACGGACCGGTTGCACTGACACGCGGCCGGTCCGGTCCTCAGTACTTCCTACGGGAGCAGATCGGACGAAACCACGATGCCCCTGGCGCGGCCGGCGGCAATCGTGGGTGCACGGGATTCTCCAGAAGGAGTGGGGTGTCATGGCCGATGTGCTCGAGCGAATCGTTTGCGGCATCGACGGGTCTCCGGAGTCGCTCGAGGCCCTTCGCCAGATCGAATTGCTTCGGCCGAGGGACGCCGAGCTTCGCCTTCTCGCTGTCGCCGAGCTGAGCCTCGCCGTTCATGGCGGCTTGTTTGCGCCGATGCTCTATGAGCAGACGCTCTCCGCTGCGGAGATCGCGCTGGCACGAGCCGGAGAGCACTCCCGGACGTCGAGCTCGAGGCTCGTCGAGGGCAGCCCCGCTCAGGCCCTGCTCCTCGAGATCGACCGGTACCGGGCAACCGCCGTGGCGCTGGGAAGCCACGGCCAGAGTCGCGCTGCGGGAATCCTGCTCGGCGGTACGGCGACGACGCTTCTCCACGAAGCACCGTGCTCGGTCCTCCTCGCCCGCGAGCCGGGGTCTCCGAACGAGTTCCCGGCCTCGATCGTCGTCGGGGTCGACGGATCGTCGGCCTCTCTCCGCGCTCTCGATTCCGCACGCGTGCTCGGCGAGAGGCTGCGGAGGCCGCTTCGCGTGCTCGCCGCGACCGGTGGAAAGCCCCTGCACCTCGATGGGCTGCGGGACGTCGGGGCCGTCGACTGGGATGAACGGAAGCCGGCCGACGCCCTGGTCGCCGCGTCGCATGGGAACGACCTCGTCGTCGTCGGCAGCCGTGGGCTACACGGCCTGGAGGCGTTGGGGAGCGTCAGCGAGCGGGTCGCGCATCGCTCGGCAAGCTCCGTGCTCGTCGTCCGCGCCGCATGACCGTCAAGCCGTTGAGTCGTCCTCCGGCGACCGCGATCGAAACGATCGTCCAGACAGGGGTCGGTCACCCGAACGGTGCGACCGACCGGCCGCACGCGGCTTCGGCCGTCGAGCTTGCTCAGGGTCTCCGGACCGACCTCGACCGGGGGCTCGGAGGGCAGGAGGCTGCTCTCCGGCTCGCGCGCTATGGCCCGAACCGTCCTGAACGGGTACGGCGGCCACCCTACGTTCGGCTCGCGCTGAACCAGCTTCTCGACCCGCTCGTCGCTCTTCTCGTTGCCGCGGCCGCGATTTCGATTGCGATCGGAGAGACGACTGAGGGGATTGCGATCGCGGCGATCATCGTCCTCAACGGCGCCCTCGGCTTCTGGCAGGAAGCGGCTGCCGAGCGTGCGATCCTCGCGCTCTCCGAGGGCTTCACGCAGGCCGCCGTGGTGGTGCGCGAGGGCGTCGAGCGCCAGGTCGCTGCCGAGGACGTCGTTCCGGGCGACGTTCTCATCGTCGCCGCCGGCGAGCGTGTCGCAGCGGACGCGCGCCTCGTCGAAACGACTTCGCTCGAAGTGGACGAGTCGGCGCTGACCGGGGAGTCGCTTCCCGTGGCGAAGGAGATCGAGCCAACCGCCCTCGCCGCGCCGCTCGCCGAGCGCACGTCGATGATCTTCGCCGGCACCGGTGTCACTCACGGCGCGGGCAGGGCGCTCGTCGTCGGCACCGGCCCTCGCACCGTCATGGGTGCGATCGAGCGGCTGGCGGCCGAAGCGAAGACGCCGCCGACTCCGCTCACGAGGCGACTCGGTCGTCTCGCCCGCGAGATGGTTGTCGCGGGTGTCCTGATCACGGTGGCTCTCGGCGGCGTGATGCTCGCCCGCGGGGAAGGCTGGAGCGATGCGTTCTTGATCGCTGTCGCACTCGCGGTGGCCGCCGTCCCCGAAGGGCTGGCGGCGACCGTGACCGCGGCGCTTGCTTTCGGAGCGCGGGCCATGGCCGCCCGCGGAGCGATCGTCCGCCGGCTGGCAGCGATCGAGGCGCTCGGCGAGACGTCGGTGATCTGCACCGACAAGACGGGCACGTTGACCGAGAACCAGATCAGGGTCGCCGCGATTCGCCCCACATCGAAGGTGACCGAGGAGCAGTTGCTGGAGGCCGCAGTTCTGGCCTCGAGCGCCCACCGCGTCGGCGACGAGCTTCTTGGAGACCCGATCGAGACGGCGCTGCTCACGGCCGCCATGGAGCGCGGGCTTGTCGCGGGCGACTTGCGCCGCCGGTATCAGCGCGTCCACGAGATCCCGTTCTCGTCCGAACGCAAGCGTATGACCGTCGTGTACGAGGATGGGCCTGGGCGGCGCGCCGTCAGCAAGGGCGGCTTCGAGATCGTCGCCGAGCTCGCCGCTGTGGCGCCGCCCGAGCTGCTCGAGACGGCCGACGCGTGGGCGGCCGAGGGGCTGAGGGTCCTGGCCGTGGCTACCCGCGAGCTCGGGGAGTTCGAAGACCCCACGTCGGACGAGATCGAGCACGACTTCCGCCTGCTCGGCGTGATCGCCATGCATGACCCTCTGCGTCCTTCGGCCGAGCCCGCGGTCGTGGCGGCCCGCACGGCCGGGATCAGGGTCCAGATGGTCACGGGAGACCACCCTGCGACCGCTCGCACGATTGGGCACGCGCTCGGGCTGGCAGACCACGAGATTCTCGCCCGTGCTACCCCGGCAGACAAGCTTGCACTGGTCGAGGAGCTCCAGGCGTGCGGCGAGGTCGTCGCCGTCACCGGCGATGGCGTCAACGATGCGCCTGCCCTTCGCCGCGCCGACGTCGGTATCGCGATGGGTCGCACCGGCACCGAAGCTGCGCGAGAGGCGGCCGCGATCGTGCTGACCGATGACGATTTCGCGACGATCGTGGCCGCGGTCGGCGAGGGCCGGCGCATCGGAGACAACATCCGCAAGTTCGTCGCCTTCCTCCTCTCCGCAAATCTCGGCGAGGTCCTCGTGTTCGCGGTCGCGATCACGGTCGGACTCGGAGCGCCGCTCGCGGTGATTCAGGTGCTGCTCGTGAACCTCGTGACCGACGGCCTACCCGCATTGGCCCTGGCACGCGACCCGGCCGGCAAGGAGACGATGAGCACTCCGCCGCGCGTTGGCTCCGCCCTCTTCGACGGTCGAACCTGGCGCATGCTGCTCGCCGTGGGAGCACTGGTCGGGTGCACGACCTTCGCCGCGTTCGCCATCGGGCGTGCTCTGGGTGGCGGCGTGGCACAGACGATGGCCTTCGCCACGCTGGCGCTCGCCGAGCTCGCGTTGGTTTACGGCATGCGTTCGCCGACAGCCGCGGCCTGGGAGGGGCCACGGAACCGGTGGCTCGACCTGAGCGTGGCGGCGTCGATCGGCCTCGTCGCCGGCATCGTCCTGCTGCCACAGGCGCACGAGCCGTTCGCAACCGTGTCGCTCGAGGTCTGGCAGGCGCTGCTGATCGTGCCGTTCGCCCTGGTGCCCCTCGTCGGGCTCGAGTTGCTCAAAGCGACTCGGCGACGCCGGCTCGCTCGACTGGCGCGACCGTCGTCCTGACCCCGACTTCGCTTGCGCCGGGCCGAGGGGCTCGCCCGGAAGCGAACCCACAGCGGATAATTGATCCGTGTCCGAGACCGACCGACTGCGTGCGATCGTCGACGCGGGCGTTGCGCTCGCGTCGGAGCTGTCGCTGGACGCCGTCCTGCAGAAGATCGTCGAGACCGCCGCAGAGCTGACCGGGGCCCGGTACGCGGCGCTGGGGGTGATCGATCCGAGCGGCCAGGCGCTCGAGCGGTTCGTCGTCACCGGCATCGACGAGGAGACGCAGGCGGCGATCGGCGACGTTCCGCGCGGCCGGGGAATCCTCGGCGCGTTGATCCAGGACGCGAAGCCGCTGCGGCTCGAGAATCTCGCCGAGGATCCGCGCTCGGTCGGGTTCCCGCCGAACCATCCACCGATGCGCGCCTTCCTCGGAGTGCCGATCCTCCTGCGCGGCGTTGCGTACGGGAACCTGTACCTGACCGAGAAGGCGGACGGCGCGCCGTTCACGGCGGAGGACGAGGAGCTGACGACGATGCTCTCCTCCCAGGCCGCGGTGGCGATCGAAAACGCACGGCTGTACGAGGCGGCGACGCGGTGGTTGACGCAGCTCGAATCTCTGAACGAGATCGCGAGCGCGCTCGCATCCGAGGTCGAGCTCTCGCGCGTGCTCGAGCTCGTCGCGTCCCGGCTCCGTGAGCTCGTGCACGCCCGGCTCGTCCTCATCGCCTTGCCGGTGTCCGACGGTGCGACCCTCGTCGTCCGCGCCAGCGACGGCGAGGGCGCCGACGAGTTCCTCGGGATACGGCTCGAGCGCGATGGCTCGAAAACGGGAAAGGTGCTCGAGCGGCGGCGGAGCGAGCGTGTGGACTCGATGATCGACGACTTCGAGATCGACCAGGATGCGGGCCGCAGGCTGGCCGCCCGGACCGGCCTCTTCGTGCCCATGCTGCTGCGCGACCGCGCGATCGGGGTGATCAGCGCCCATGACAAGGAGAGCAGCGACGCGCGTTTCACGGACGAGGACGTTCGCCTCGCCGAGGCGTTCGCCTCACGTGCGGCCGTCGCGGTCGACCTCTCCGAGCGCGTCGCGACCGACGCACTGCGCCGGGTCGTCAGCGCGCAGGAGCTCGAGCGCCAGCGGCTCGCGCGCGAGCTGCACGACGAGACGGGTCAGGCGCTGACGTCGATCCTCCTGGGTCTCAAGGCCGTCGAGGACGCAAAGGACAGGTCCGACCTCGATGCCGCGGCGGGCCAGCTCAGAGAGCTCGTCGTGAGCACGCTTCAAGACGTCCGTCGGCTCGCCGTCGAGCTGCGCCCGAAGGCGCTCGACGACTTCGGCCTCGTGCCGGCCATCGAGCGCCTCGTGGAGACATTCCGCGAGCACACGGGGCTCGAGGTCCACCTCGAGCCGCAGCTCGGCGCGGAGCGCTTGCCGTCCGACGTCGAGACGACGCTGTACCGCATCACGCAGGAAGCCCTGACCAATGTCGTCAAGCACGCCCAGGCCAGGCACGTGAGCATCGTCCTCACGCGGCGGGAGGGGAGCGTCGCGGCCGTGATCGAGGACGACGGCCGGGGCCTCGGGAGCGGCGACGACTCGAGCGGGCTCGGGCTTCTCGGCATGCGCGAGCGGATCGCGCTCGTCGGGGGACGGCTGGAGGTGGAGTCGTCGCCCGGCTCCGGTACTACGCTCTCCATCGAGGTGCCGATCTCGTGACGATCCGGGTGCTCGTGGTCGACGACCATGCCGTCGTCCGCTCCGGCCTGCGCCGCGTGCTCGAAGCCGAGGACGACATCGAGGTCGTGGCGGAGGCGGGCGATCTCAGGGACGCCGTGTTCGAGGCGCGTGCGCACAAGCCGGACGTGATCCTGATGGACGTCGTCATGCCCGGCGCGAGCGGGATCGAGGCCACGCCGGCTGTGCTGAAGGAGGCGAGAGACGCAAAGGTGCTGATGCTCTCCATGCAGGACGACCCCCGGTACGTCCGTGAAGCCTTCTCGGCCGGCGCGAGCGGCTATGTGCTCAAGGAGGCGGTCGACGCCGAGGTCGTCGATGCTGTCCGCGAGGTCGCGGCCGGTGGGCGTTACGTCCACCCCGTGCTGGGCGCCCGGCTGATCCAGGCCGAGGCCGAGGAGCGGGCCCACGCCGAGGAAGATCCGCTCTCGGAGCGCGAGCGCGAGGTGCTCCGGCTCCTCGCTCTCGGGCACACCAACCAGGAGATCGCCAAGATGCTGTACCTGTCGGTGCGCACGGTCGAGACGCACCGGGCGCACATCATGCAGAAGCTGCGCCTGACCACCCGCGCCGAGCTCGTGCGCTTCGCGATCGACCACGGGCTGCTCGAGGAGCAGGCCGAGCCCTCCTAGTCGAGCTGCGGGTTTTTCCGCACGAGGATGAGGGCGGCCACCGAGGGCGCCGCCGCCTGGCTGGCCGAAGATTCGGCCATGACGACCTATGCCGTGACCTGGCAGCAGGGGGACGACCTGTTGCGTTCGGGCCGTCTCGAGGTTCGTGGCCACGGCCTCGCGTTCGAGGGCCCGGGCGACAACGGCGTAGCATCCGAGCTGAGTGTCGATTTCTCGGATCTCGTCGACGTGCGCATCGGCCGCTCGCCCGCGGACAGGATCGCGGGCCGCCAGACGCTCGTCCTCGAGCGGCGGGCCGGCGAGCCGATTCGGATCGCGGGCGTCGTCCAACCAGGCATCGTCGCCGAGCTCGCCGAGCAGCTCGGGTCACATCTCCGAGAGGAGCACGTGATGAGCCGCGCCGTAGTCGTAGTTCCGTTGCACGAGGGCGCGAGCGAGCGGGCCGCGCAGCTGCTCCGGAAGGGCCCGCCGTTCGATCCGTACGAGATGGGCCTCGAGCGGCATCACGTCTTCCTCACCGACGAGGAGGCCGTCTTCGTGTTCGAGGCCGACGACCTCCAGGCCGCGGAGCGGCTGATCGGCGGCGACGGCATGTGGGAGGCGGCTGAGGCGTGGAAGGAGCTCGTCGCGGGACCGCCGCGCCTGGCCGAAGACTCGTACACGTGGCTGCGGCCGCATCCCCGGGAAGGCCTCACGTTCGCTGCGACGCCGGGTCCTGGGGACAGCGACGGAGGAGACCTCTCCAGCCCCGAGGAGTAGGCTCGTCCGCAATGGACGCGCTCGACATCGAGGCGACCCGGCTGCGGCTGGAGGAATCAGGCGGCGGCTACGAGGTCGTCCACACGTCACCCGGGCTCGAGATCGGGGTCTACGTGCTCGTGGCGCCAGAGCCCGACCGGCAGCAGCCGCACGTCGACGACGAGGTCTACGTCGTGCTCGACGGCCGCGGTGTGCTCGAGGTCGAAGGCGAGAGGGTCGAGGTGAGCCAGGGCAAGGCGGCCTTCGTGCCGGCGGGAGCCGATCACCGGTTCACCGGCTACGAAGGCCTGAGCGTCCTCGTCGTCTTCTCGCGTCCTCACGAGAGCGCGGCGGCACCCGGCACGCCCGGCGCGTAGGCGTCACCACGTCTTGATGAGCGCGGACGCCTCCGGGCGCTGGACGCGCACCCGGGCGTCGACGACGACGCAGCCGTCGGGGCGCGCGATGACCGGGTTCAGGTCGAGCTCGGCCACCTCGTGCAGGTCGACGCCGAGCCGCGACAGGCGGTGGATGAGGTCGGCCAGCGCCGCCGGGTCGGCTGCAGGCGCACCGCGGTAGCCGGCCACGAGCAGCCCGGTCTTCTCCTGGTGCAGGAGCTCCTCTGCGTCCACGTCGGTGAGCGGTGCGATCCGGAAACCGGCTTCACCGATCAGCTCGGCGAGGACTCCGCCCGGCCCGAACGCGACGAGCGGGCCGAACGTCGGATCCTGGACGATCCCGGCCAGGAGCTCGGTGCTGCCTTCGATCATCGGCTGGACGATCACGGGGAGGCCGATCCGCTCCGACGCCTCGCGCACGGCAGCCTCGTCGGCGAGGTCGAGAGCCACGCCGCCGGTCTCCGTCTTGTGCGCGCCCGGGATCCCGGACTTGACGACGACCGGATAGCCAAGCTCGCCGGCAGCCTCGGCTGCGCCGTCGAGAGTCTCCGCGAGCCGCTCGCCGACGAGCGGGATGCCGTAGCAGGCCAGCAGCTCTCTCGTCTCCGCGGGCGCGAGCCAGACGTCGTCGGCGGTGTCGAGCGCCCGTGCGACGACCTGCTGCGCCGCGGCAGCGTCTATCCCCTCGGTCGCGGGAACCGTCCCCGCCGGGCGGCGCAGCCACTCTGCGCGCTGCGTTGCCAGCCCGAGGGCGCGTGCGGCGGACTCGGGGTAGGTGAAGAGCGCGGCCGGCGCCGGTGCCCTGCGCAGTGCCTCCGGGATCCCTTCGGCGCTGAGGAGGGCCGCGAGCACGGTCTTGTCCGTGGAGACCGATTCGAGCGTGCGCGCGATCCCCGCCGCGACGTCTCCGGCCTCGGCCGTGGCCGGCGGCACGAAGAGCACGATCGCGGAGTCGACCGCCGGGTCCGCGAGCACGAGAGGCAGGACTGCTTCGTAGCTGGCGGCGGTCGCCGAGCCGAGCATGTCGATTGGATTGGCGAGGCTCGCCTCGCCGGGCAGCAGCTCGGCGAGTTGTGCCCGCGTCTCGGACGACACCTCCGAAAGCTCGAGGCCCGCAGCCTCGCACGCGTCCGAGCAGAGGATCCCCAGGCCGCCTGCGTTGGTCAGGATCGCGACGCGCCGTCCGCGCGGCAGCGGCTGCGTCGAGAGCAGCGCGGCCGCGTCGATCAGCTCTTCGAGCGTCTCCGCGCGCAACACCCCGGCCTGGTGGAAGAGCGCCTCGACGGCTTGCTCCGACCCGGCCAGCGCAGCGGTGTGCGAACCGGCCGCCCGGGCGCCGGCCTTGGACGTGCCGCTCTTCATCGCCAGGATCGGCTTCTTGCGCGCGACGCGGCTCGCGATCCGGCCGAAGCGGCGCGGATTTCCGAACGACTCGAGGTAGAGCACGATCAGTCCGGTGCTCTCGTCTTCCTCCCAGTACTCGAGGAGGTCGTTGGACGAGACGTCCGCCTTGTTGCCGATCGAGATGAAGGAGGAGAAGCCGAGGCTGCGCTCGGATGCTTTCTCGAGGAGCGCGAGGCCGAGGGCTCCGCTCTGCGAGGAGAAGGCGATCGGCCCGGGCGGGAGCGCGCGCGGACCGAACGTCGCGTTCAACGAAGGCCCGGCGACCGCGATCCCGAGGCAGTTGGGGCCGACGAGGCGGCCGCCGTGTGCGCGCACGAGCGCGAGCAGCTCGTCCTGGCGCGCGCGGCCTTCCTCACCGACCTCCGCGAAGCCGGCCGAGATCACGCAGATGGCGCGAATGCCAGTGCGAAGCGCGGCCTGGGCTGCCTCGATCACGCGCGCGGCCGGCAGGCAGATCACCGCGAGGTCGACGACTTCGGGAAGCTCTTCGATCGACGTGTACGCCCTCACGCCTGCCACCGGCGCTCCCTTGATGTTGACCGGGTAGGCAGCGCCTTTGAAGTCGCCGCTCAGGATGTTCCTGAACACGATTCCGCCGATCGCCTCTCGGCGCGTGGAGGCGCCGATCACCGCGACGCTTCCGGGGGAGAAGAAGGGCTGCAGCGAGGCAACGACGCCGAGGTGGTCGCGCTCGTCGACGTGCTCGACGTAGCTCGCTGTCGGCTCGATCGGAAAGGTGACCTCGAACGTGCCGTGCTCCAGGGCGCGCGAGACGCCGAAGCCGGCGTCCTCGAACACCCTGAGCATCGCGTTGTTGTCGCCGATCACCTCGGCGACGAAGCGTTCGATGCCAACCGCTCCCGCGCGCCCGGCGAGCTGCTCGAGCATGCGCGTCCCGACCCCGCGCCCCTGCTGGTCGTCGGCGACGGCGAACGCGACCTCAGCGACATCGGGGTCACGGAGGCGCGAGTAGCTTGCGAGAGCGACGATCCGGTCCTCGAGCGTCCCGACGAGCGCGCCCCGCTCGATCCAGTCGGGATCGACGAACGGCTCGACGAGGGACGGGCGGATGGTGGGGGCGCCGTGAAATCTCAGATAAAAGCTCCGCTCCGAGAGCGCGTCGAAGAAGCCGACGAGCGCGTCGACGTCGGCCGCGTACGGCGAGCGGAGCCGCAACGTTCCGCCGTCGCGCAGGATCACGTCCGCGAAGCCGTCGACGGGGAGGGGGGACCGGGCGCTTGTTGGGCGCCCCGTCGGAGGGGTTCGAGAAATGTGCTCTGCCAACTGGCTCATTCTGCGCTGTCCCGATCAGGCTCGCTCGATGGATATGACCCGACATCAGCGGCGGCGCGGGTTCGGGCTCCGGAATTTGTACGGACGGCAGAGGGCCCGCTCACGCGGGCCCTCTGGTGTTGCTGCCGGCGTCGCTCAGCTGGAAGCGCTCATGAAGACGTGCTCCCAGGAGGGATTCGACTTCGGAGCCTTGTCGAAGGTCAGCTGCCGCGGTTGCTGCGGCGGTGTGATCGACCCGGGAACCGGGAGCACGAGCGTGTAGAGCTCGGTTGCTCCTGTGCGATCGCTGATGAGAGCGATCTGGTTCCCGTACGGCGCCCAGGTCGGGTGGAGCTCCGCGGACTTGGAGCTCGTCACCCGCATCAGGCTCGTCGTGCTAAGCGTGCGGTTGACGATGTAGATGTCCCAGTTCCCCGTGCGGTTGCTCTCGAAGGCGATCTGCCTGCTGTCGGCCGACCAGGCCGGCTGGCCGTCGCTTCGTCCGAGCGGCGGGCTCGTCACTCGCTGAACCACGCTGTTCGTGAAGGAGAGCTTGTAGATCGAGTTCGTGGGGATCGATGGGATTTCGGGGCCGATGCTCCACTGGCGGCGGACGAAGGCGATCGATTGCCCGTCCGGCGACCAGGCCGGCTCGAGGTTCTCGGTCCCGACGTTCGTGTATGTCAGCCGTACGAGGCCGGTGCCCGTCGCCTTGACCATGTACAGCTCGAAGTGACCGGTCCGATTGCTCGAGAACACGATCGTGCTCCCGTCCGGCGACCACGCCGGATGCTGGTCGATCACCGCGGGACCGGTCGTCGGCGTCAGGGCATGCATCTCTTTCCCGAACGAACTGACCACGAACAGCCGCGTCCCCAGTTCCGGAGCCTTGGTGTAGGCCCTCTGGAACGCGACCCATTGGCCATCCGGCGACCAGGCGGGCTCCGAGTCGGCTCGCCAGCCGATCGTCTGGTCGTGGGTGAGGTTGACCTGCGCGAAGCCCGCGGCGTCCATCGTGTAGATGTCGGCCTGGCCGTCCTTCAAGCTCATGAAGGCAATGTGGTCGGCCTTCGGGCCGGCGGCGAGTCGCGCGCCCGCGGAGGCTGACAGCGCAAGTGCCGCCGTCAGGATCGCGATCACCACGACGCTCAGTCGTCGTGCGTTTCCGTTCTTCATTTTCCTGCACCTCCTTGGATTCGTCGCGCCAACTCTGCGCCGAGAGCCAGGTGAGCGAATCGGGGCGCGGGCCGATATTGATTACGCGATTTACCGCAGACTTCGATCAGTCGAAGCCGGGCTCGCGTGCGAGGAACGGTCGCGGCCCGTCTTCGAGCTTCTCCCGGAATCCCAGGAGGAACTGGACGAGCGGCGGGTTCGTCGCGAGCTGGGGACGCAGCTCCGTCAGCAGGCACGTCTCTTCGTAGAACGGGCACTGCTTCCCCGGGCACGGCTCGATGATGTCGACCGCTTCGAGAAGGTGGCAGGTGGCTGGTCTCATGCCCCGAGTCTTGCCTCGGCGCCTTTCGGATCCGTCAGTGCCGACCCGGTTTCGCGGCTCGGCTTTCTACGGACGAGCGTCAGATTGGCTGCCAGGCGCCGGCCGGCCCACGATCGAGCTCGACCTCCACCTTGACCGAGCCCGCTCCTGGCGGAGGCGACGAGAGCTGGAGCTGATCGGCCAGGAAGGGTGCGAGGTAGCGGCCGACGATCTTGGCCGGCGGCCACCAGAGCGCTTCAGTGTCGAGCTCGGTCTCGTACGTTCCGAGCTCCGTGCGCATGAAGCGCGGTGTCAGGCCCGTCAGCAGGATCCCACGCAGGACCGGCCTGAACGGCTGCGGCTCGACTTGCGCGCCCGCTTCGGCGGCTATGGCCTCGGCCGCGGCATCGGCCTGCTGGGCGGCCAGCCCTCCCTGCTTGACCGGGAAGCTGGCAATGTCCCCCGCCGCGAACACGTCCTCCAGGTCGCGCACGCGCTGGTGCTCGTCGACGGGGACGAAGCCGTTCCCGTCGTGCGGGATACCCTCGAGTCGCGGCCCTTCCAGGCGCGGGAGTGCGATCACACGATCCGCCGCCGTCTCCCCGGTCCCGAGGAACCGCAGCACGCCCCCGGACGCCTCGAGCGGGATGGTGCTCGTGACGAGGCGGATTCCGTGGAGACCAAAGAGCTCCGTGATCGCCTCGCTGGCCGCCTTCCCGAAGAGTTGCAGCGGTTCCGGCTCCGGCGTCACGAGCTCGATCGTCACCTCGGAACCCGTGTCGCTGAGGTGAACCGCGGTCAGCAAAGCGAGCTCGTAGAGGGGAAGCGGCCACGACATCCCGGCCGGCATCGTGAAGACCAGCCGGTGGGCGCGACCCTCTTTCGCGTCGCTGAGCACGGCTTCGAACGCCGCCTCGTCTCGAGGTCCGCGGAAGGTCACCGCTCCTGGAACGGCTACCAGCGGCTTCGCGCCGAGCGCGAGGAGCAGAACGTCGTAGTCGATTTCCCCAGCCGAGGTTTCGACCGTCTTCCGGTCCGGATCGACCCGGAGCGCGGACGCGACGGTCAAGCTCGCGCCTGCCGCCTCGGCGAGATGGGCGACTGGGAACCGCCGCGCCTCTGCGAGGCGGAACGGCTCAGCGACGGCGAGCGGTCGATACACGAACTCGCTGTCGGGCGAGACGAGCTCGACCGTCACGCGGCCCTCGCCGAGCGCCTGCAGCGCCAGTGCGGCTTCGAGCCCGGCGACTCCTGCTCCCAGGACGAGTACGCGCTTCGCCATCACGCCTACATGGTGTCGTCTCGGGCGTCGGCGCGGATGCGGAATTTCCCACACAGTGGATCAGTCGCCGCCCCGATTCAGATGTGGCGGCCGCGTCGGATCCTTCGAAGCAAAGGAGGACAAGATGAAAGAGATCATGGTCGCAATCGACGGTTCCGATGGGAGCGTCGCCGCGATCGACGAAGCGGTCGAGCTCGCGGCCCCGCTCGGAGCCCACATCACGTTTCTGTCGGTGCGCAAGGCGCCGTCGTCGCTGCTCGGCACCCCGAACTACGAGTGCCGCCTGGCCCGCGACCTCGGGGTGACGCGCGCTGCGGTCGACGCAGCACTGAAAAAGGCGCGTGGGGCCGGCATCGAGGCTCGGGGGGAGATGGTCGAGGGCAATGCCGTCGACGAGATCCTCAGCTTCGCCGACAATTGCGGCGCGGACCTGATCGTGATGGGCTCGCGTGGGCACGGCGCTCTCGCAGGGGCAGTGCTCGGCAGCGTCTCGAGCGAGGTCGCCCAGCATGCGAACGTTCCGGTGCTCGTGACGAAGCAGGCTCGTCCGCGACGGCTGCAGGCCGCCTAGCCAAGCCCCTAGGGCACCGTGGACCTCGTCCTGCTGACCGCCGCGGCGTCCGCGACGGCTCTGGCGACAGGGCTGGGCGCGATTCCCGTCTTCTACCTCGGTTCTCGGGCCGAGCTCCTGCGCCCGGTCCTCCTCGGCGCTGCGATCGGCGCGATGTCCGTCGCCTCGGTGCTCGGCCTGCTGAAGCCGGCGCTGGACGAAGGTGGAACACCGGAGATCGTCATCGGCTTCGCGGCGGGCGTCTCGCTGCTCGTAGTCGCGCGCCGGATCCTGGCTGGGCGCGACGTCCATGTCGGCGAGCTCCGCGGTGCGGGCGTCCGCACGTCCGCTCTCGTCTTCGGCGTGCTCCTCGTGCACAGCCTTCCCGAGGGCCTGGCCATCGGAACGGCGTACGCGTCCGACCGAGCCGGACTGAGCCTTTTCGTCATCCTCGCGATCGGCCTTCAGAACATCCCTGAAGGCACGAGTGTTGCGATCCCGATGGCCGCGGCCGGGTTCAGCCGTGCGGAGCAGTTCTGGGCCGCCGTGCTGACGAGTGCGCCGCAGCCGGTTGGCGCCGTACTGGCCTTCTACGTCGTCGAGCACGTGCGGGGCCTCCTGCCGGCGTCGTTCGCGTTCGCCGCCGGCGCCATGCTCGCCCTCGTCGCGTTCGAGCTCGTCCCGCAGGCGTTCGGGCAGAGCCGCTGGCTGCGAGCAAGCGCTGGAAGCCTCGCCGGAGCCGCTGTGATGGTCGCGCTGGCGGCTTCCGTCGGCGTCTAGCAGGGTCGGGTTCCTCCGACAGGGCTGCGGGCTTTCCGCACAATGTGCACGGCTCGCCACCGATGGCGCTCGTCGGGAACTAGCCCAAAGTGCGATCCATGCAAGGAACCGAGAAAGGAGTCGCCATGAGGAGCAACATCTTCAAGTGGGGCGGAGTCGCCGCCAGCATCGTTCTGATCGCTTTCGGAGCCGGTTCAATCGCAATCGGCGCCTGGGGGATCAACAACGTCCGCGACAACCTCAAGCTCGAGCAGATCTCGGGCTCGCCTGACATGACCCCGGCCGCGATCAAGGCCGAGGGCCAGAAGGCCGGACTGACGAACGTGACGTATCCGACGTGCAGCATCGCGAACGAGACGGTCGACACCGGCGAGGAAGCTCGCTGCTTCGCGAGCTACATGCGCATCCATGCGCTCGAGGCAACGGGCGGGCAGACCTACGCCGAGATGGGCCGCTTCCTCGACGCGAACGGCAAACCGACCTCGGACGAGTCGCAGGCAGCGAAGGATCCGAAGACGGGCCAGCCGGTCGAGAACGGGCTCCGGAACCTGTGGGTGACGGAGACCTCGCTCGCCACCGCGCTCAACGTCTCGTACTTCGCAGAGCGGGTCGGTGTGTTCGGGATCGTGATGGGAATCGCCCTGCTGCTGACGGGGATCGGATTCCTCGTCCTGACGCTGGGCGGGTTGGAGCGGAGAGAGGCTGCCAAGCAAACGGCGCCGAAGCCTGCTCCCGCAGCGAACTGAGCGGCGACTCCGCTCGGAAGCAGAGGGCGGCCTTCGGGCCGCCCTCTCGCGTTCAGGGGAAACCCGCAGCGCGAATCAGTAGAAGCGCCGATTTCCCTCCCGGCCGAGCGGCCAAGACTGAGCGAAATCGTGCAAGGAGCGGATCACATGTCGAACAAGAAGCGCATTCGCCGGCTCGCCGCCGCTCTCGCCGCGGCCGCCGGATGATTACCGTCACGGTTCGCTGAACACCCCTCCCCAACCGGCCGGCGGAGCTCAATCCGCCGGCCGACTCCCCTCTCTCTGCCAGACGACGAGCCTCGGATCGGGGCTCATCCCCGCACGGGTGTAGAGCCGCACGGCGCCCGTCAGGTTGTCGACGTCGACGTGTAGCGAGACTCGTCGCTTTCCACGGCGGTGGAACTCGGCGAACGTCTGGCGAAGAAGCGCGACCCCCAGGCCCTGCCCGCGCCACTCGGAACGGACGCCGAGCTCGTTCACGTAACCGGCCTGCGGATCCTCGGCGAGCTCGGGCATGCACAGTGCGAACCCCGCCCAGCCGTCGCCCGCATCCGCGACGAGCCAGAGCGTGGGGTCGAACCCTCCTCCCCCCGTGTACTCGTGAAGCCACTCGTCGAGGGTCTGCGGCGTTTCGGGGAAGATCGATTGTTGCGCTTCCCAGACGGGGCGCAGGTCGGCGCCCTCGGCGAGCGCGCGAACGCGGATGCCCGCGGGCCAGCGGGGCGCCGCCGGCGGCTGGTCGAGGTCGATCGTCATCAGCGAGAGGTAGCGGATTGGCTCGAAGCCCTGGGCCTCGAGAAACGGCGCGGCCGCGTCGTCCTTCGGCCAGCTCGTCGCGTGCAGCGGCTGGGCCGAGAGCTCTCGTGCCCGCTTCGCTGCTCGCTCGAGGAGCGCGGTCGCGATCCCCTCGCCGCGGCGCTCAGGGTCGACGCGGACGTAACAGACGACGTCGGCGGGCTCGGCCCAGACCTGCGCGAAGCCGATCGCGTCGCCCTCCTCGACGAGCCAGCTGTCCAGCGCCGGGTCGGTCCCCGGCCGGGTCAGCCGTTGGCGCAGCTCGTCCTCGGACGCGCGGTGCACGCCCTGGTGGGCGAGCGTGCAGCGGCCCATGAACGCGGCGAGTCGTGCGACGTCATCGAGCGTCGCAGCTCGAATCTGCATGAAGAAGCTCCTTTCGGAAAGCGGTGTACGCCTACGGCCAGAGGCCGCGGAAGCGCCTGCGCGAGCTGTGGGTCATGGCAACCTCCTCGGGTCGTACAGCGCCGCAAGCCTAGACGGAACTCGAGCCGCCCGGGTCAGAATGAGCGCGTGCGACCGCGCCACTTCGACTGGGGAGGCCTCGAGCGGATTCCCGACGAGGACTGGGTCTCTCAGCCCGTCGACGCGTTCGGGCTGCACTACGACACGGTCGAGAACCACGGCTGGTACCGAAACCTCGATCTGACCGTGGAGCAGCTCGCGGCCGACCTCGGCGACGGGGAGACTCTCATCGACTACTCCGGGGGAACGGGGATCCTGCTCGAGCGCCTGCGCGCGGCCATCGGCGATCGCGCGGTCGGCCTGCTGATCGTGGACAGCTCGCCGAAGTTCCTCCGCGTCGCCCTCGACCGCTTCAGGTCCGACGAGCGTGTGGCGTTCCGCCGGATTCGCTACCTGAAGGGCGAGCGGCGGCTCCAGTACGTGGACGAGGCGCTGCCGGCGGGATTCGAAGCCGACGCTCTCGCCTCGACGAATGCGATCCACCTGTACGACCGCCTCGAGGAGACATTGCGTGCGTGGACCCGCGTGCTACGGCCCGGGGCGACGGCCCGGATCAACTCGGGCAACATCCGCAACCCGCGTGCTGCCGAGGACGAGTGGATCATCGACGACACGGTCTTTCCCGTTCACGAGGCCGCGGCGGAGCTCGTCCGCTCCGACGAGCGCTATGCCCCGTATCGCGCCGTGCTCGACGACGAGGCCCGCCTGCGTCCGTACCTCGACTACCGCGACCGGGTTTTCCTCGCGCCGCGCCCGCTCGAGCACTATCTCGACGCCCTGCGGGCCGCCGGCTTCGAGATCGCCGAGGTGACCGAGCGCACGATCGAGGCCGAGGTCGAAGAGTGGTACGAGTTCCTGGCCGCGTACGCCGATGCCGTCCTCGGGTGGGTCGGTGGGTCGGTCAAGGTCGACGGCGAGAGCGCGTCCAAGGAAGCCGCCGCCGATCGCCTTCGACTTCTACGTGAATCGCTCGCGGTCGTCTTCGGCGGTCGCTCGACTTTCGAATGCTGCTGGACCTACATCACGGCCGTGCGGACATAGTCGGGCGGCCGACTCGCATCGAGGGACGGCTCGCCTCGGTGGCTGCCTAGTTCCTACCCCCTGCCGACCACCAGGCTGACCGGGAAACCGCGGCGCCTGAGCGCGCCCGGCCGCGGGGTCTGCTTGACGACGCGTCCCCGGAGGGAGCGCCTCGACCGAGCCCGCCGGACCCGTCCGACCGAGCAGTGCCTCGCCCGGATCTTCCGCTTCGCAGCTCCGAGCCTGAGCCCCAGCACGCGCGGAACGCGGCAGCGGGTCGGCGGAGGAGGAGGTGGTGGCGGCGGTGGTGGTGGCGGTGGTGGTGGAGGCGGTGGTGGTGGAGGGGTGGCGGTGGTGGTGGAGGAGGTGGGGGCGGTGGTGGTGGAGGGGGTGGCGGTGGCGGTGGCGGCTCGCCGATCGTGAAGTTCGCGTTCGAGACGTCGAAGAAGATGTTGCCGACCGCCTCGATCTTGACCCGGGCAGTCGTCGTCGCGATGTCCGGGATGGTCACATCCTGGGAGCCGTCGTTGGCCGTGCTCGCCGCGAGGACGTACGGATAGGTGAGCCCGCCGTCCTCGGACATGCTGATCGCCACGTTCGAGACGCTCGTCGGCGGCAGGTCCGTGTTCGCCTTGTCCCACGTGACCGTCTGCGTCGAGCCGCCCTCGTACGTGACCGGCGTGTTCGGCGAGGTGACGAGGAACGGCCCCGCGTTCGGCGCGAGCGTCAGGGTCACGTCGCCGAAGGTGTTGCCGCCGCCGCCGACGTGCAGGTCGCGCGCCGTCATGCGGAAGTGGAGCGAGCGTCGGCGTGTAGTCCGAGGTCGGCAGGAACTCGGAGAAGCACTCCTTCGCCGGGATCGGGACCGGAGGAGCGATCGGACCGCTCGCGCACGCGCCCGTGTCCGCGTTCGTGTTGTTCGCCAGCACCTGCTCCAGGTCGGGGAACACCCGCGTCGGGCTCGTCGTCACGTGGTTCTCGTGCGGCGAGTTGTAGAGGAGCGTGTCCTCCTCGGTGACCGGAGCCGACTTGTTGAACATCGCGAACAGCGGCCCGTTCGTCTTCGTGTTGGTCAGGAGGGAGGTCCCGGCGGATGCTCCGGCGTCGTTCTGCTCCCATGAGTAGTAGATCGTGTCGCCGTCCTCGTCGGTCGCGTTCCCCGTCAGGGCGAACGGCGTTCGCAGCGGGATCGTGTACGGCCCGGGAACCGTGACGACCGGCGGATGGTTGCCGGTCGCGCTCACGGTGCCCTGGTTGTCGACCGCCCCGCCCTTGTCCGTCTCGCCCGTGAATCCGGACGCGCCAGCCGTGAAGTCCTGGACGCCGAGCAGCACGGAGACGTTGACGAGGCCGAGCGTGCCGCCGTACGTCACCTGGAAGCCCGTGTTGTCGAACGACCCGCCGCCGAAGCCGGCCACGGTCGCGGTCGCGCCCGCCGGCAGGATCGGGAGGAGGGCTGCCTGGACTCCGGCGGCCGTGTAGTTCGTGCCGTTCACGATCGGCGCGGACAGGTTCCCGTCGTAGTTGAGCCGGAACGAGTCGAGCGCGCCGCCGTGGTTCGTCTCCTGGACGGAGAAGAAGCAGGCGCCGCAGTTCAGCTCGACGAGCTCGATGTTCGGGACGTCCACGCCCGCCGAGGCGCCGGCGTACGAGATCGTGAAGCCGGGCGCCGTCGCGTTGGTCACGGTCACGGTTCCCGCGAAGCCCGCGATGCCGTTGATCGCGGTCGTCAGGTTCGCGGCCGTGTACGGAAGGCCGGTCCCACCGATCAGCACCGAGTCGTTGCCGCCGATGCGCACCTTGAACGGCGAGTAGTACGTCGAGCTTCCGCCGCCGGCGTTCGCGAGCTCGCTCGGGATCGCGTACTGGAACGTGCGCGGGCTCGGGACGGCTGTGATCGCGTACGTGCCGTTGTAGCCGCCCACCGAGACACCCGAGATCACGACCACGTCGCCGACGGAACGGCCGTGATCCGCGCTCGTGTGGATCGTGGCGGTCGTGCCGGAAGAGCTCGCGCCCGGGATCGCCGGCGTCGCGCTGCCGCCGCCGGAGACGGGCAGGCCCGTGGTTCCGCTCGTGTACTGGAACGACCGCGAGGAGGGGACCGCCGTGACGGTGTACGTGCCGTTGTAGTCGGCGACCGCGACGCCCGAGACAGTGACCGTCTCGCCTACCCGCAGCGTGTGCGGTGAGCTCGTCGCAATCGTCACCGTGCTGCCGTTCTCCTCGGCGCCGCCGCGTGACGTGGCGCTCGGCGGCGCGTTGATGGAGAGGCTGAGCGGCGTGATCGTCGCCGTCTTCGCGTAACCCGGACCGAAGGTGACGACCTGCGTCTCGTTGCCGCCGCCGAAGTGGCGGAGCGAGACGGTCTGCACCTCGTTGATCGGGCCCTGGCTCGAGGAGGTGTACGCGCCGATCTCCTGCTGGCTGCGCTGCGAGAAGTAGCCGTCGCTGTGCGGCTGCTCGTCGTCGGTCAGGCAGATGCCGGCGTAGGCCATGATCGACTGGCCGCTGCCGGGCTCGACCGAGGTCGGGCCGGAGCGGTTCCCGCCGGAGCAGTTCAGCTGGTTGCCGTTGAACGTGTGGTTGCCCGCGAACTGGTGGCCCATCTCGTGAGCGACGTAGTCGATCGCGTAGAAGTCGCCGACCGGAGTGGGGACGCCGGTGCAGCCGCCGGCCTTGTTCGAGCGACCCACGACGCCGAGGTTGGCGACGCCGCCGCCCGGCTGGCCGAGCGCGAGGTGGCCGATGTCGTAGCCGCTCGCGCCGATGATCTGGCTGATCACATACCGCGCGCGGGACGTGCTCGAGCACCCTGTGACCTGGGACTGGCTGAAGCACGCAGCCGCGCCGCAGGGGCCGTTCGGAGCCGTGGCCAGGTCGTACGTGTCGAGGTTCAGCAGGTCGTTGTTCGCAATCAGCTGCAGCCGGATCGACAGGTCGTCCTCGTAGACCTGGTCGACGCGGTTCATCAGTGCGACCTTTGCGGGCGTGACGTTCGGCGGGCCGCCGAAGTAGGTCGAGTAGCCCGGATCCGTGATCAGGGCGAGCTTGTATGTGCGGAGCTGCTCGCCGATGCTCGGAGCCGCGCTGCTCCCGGCGAGCGGCCGGTCCGTGGCGCTCGGCTCGTGCTCGACGAACGCTCCGTCGGTGCTCTTCGCCTCGCGCGTGTAATAGCTCGCGTAGAAGCCCGGGTGGCGCTCCACGAAGTAGGGGTCGACGTACCAGTCGCCTCTGGCAGAGCGCACCGAGGCATGGAACCCGAGGGGCGTCAGGTCCGCGTGCAGCGTGGCGCTCGGATCGGAGACCCCGCGGCCGCTGTAGGTGTGGATGTCCGGGTGACGCGCGGCGAGGCCTGGCGCCATGATCGCCGACTCCTGGAGCGCGAAGCGCTGGAACTTCCCGTTCGGAGCGGGGAGGTCGAGAACGAGGGGGCTCGTCCGTGCGAGCGGCGTGTTCTCACGCGGCGCTCGAGCGAGCACCGGGGCGAGAGCGCGGGTGTCCAGCCGCAGCGCGCGGACGCGCAGCGCGTGGACCGCGACCTTCTGGCCCTCTGCTACGGCGGGCTTCGCAGCCGGCGCCCAGAACGCCTTCGTGCCGTACGGATCCCGCACGGGAACCGTCGCTCGGGACGGGCTTCCAGCCGAAACCGCGGTCGCCGATAGAGCGATGGCCGCTGCCAGGCCGACAAGCCTCGTGACGCGCCTCATTCCAGCCCCTCTCCTCCCCTGCTGATTTGCGGTGAGTGTATTGCGGAGCGTTCGAAATGAGAAGCCCGCCCAGAGCGCCCCGCGTCTTCATTGATTTTCCGCTATCAGGCTGCTATGACGGTCTGTTACACGTTCCGGGAGGGAGAACGGCTCGCGGGCTGAAGCGCCCGGGGGCCCGAAAGGGGAGAAGCACTTATGAATCGCAGGCGAATCGTCTCGACCATCGTCGTCGGCGTGCTCGCATTGAGCGCGATCGTCCTAGGAGGCTGGCAGGCACGCGCCCACTCGAACGTGGCGCCGTCGGCCGCGCCTCACTACCTGCCGCCCGGCGGTGAGGTGGGAAAGGGCGAGCAGTTCGCCGCGATGGATACGTACTGGAACGACCGACTCACGTATCCGACCGGCCATTTCAACCCCGCTTGGCTCCGCGCCGCGAAGCGTCAGGACGCGCGCATCGCGAGCCGTAGGCCCGGCGATGCGCCGGACCTCGGCACGTGGACGGGGCTCGGCCCCCAGCCGGAGCGCATGACCGGGTGTACCGGCTGTTACGACTACGGCTTCACCGAGGGTCGAGTCAACGAGATCGTCGTCGATCCGACGACCACGAGTCAGGGCTCGATCGTCGCCTACCTAGGCGCGGTCGGCGGCGGTGTCTGGAAGACGACGAACTGCTGCAGCAACTCGACCACCTGGGTCTCGACGACCGACGACCCCCTCATCTCCACGCTCGCGATCGACACCCTCACCATCGACCCGAACAACCACAACACGATCTACGCGGGAACGGGCGACCTGAACTACGGCTCCTTCTCGATGGGCAGCCAGGGGATTCTCAAGTCGACGGACGGCGGAGCTCACTGGACGATCCTCGGTGAGGACGTGTTCGGCCCGGCGTACACCGAGCCGGCCGGCCAGTTCCCGCAGTACGACGCCGTCGGCAAGGTGCGAGTCGATCCGAACGCGAGCCAGAAGGTCATCGCCGGAACGAAGAAGGGCATCTTCGTCTCGTACAACGGCGGCACCGACTGGACGGGGCCGTGCTCGACGAACGGCTTCCCGACCCAGCGCCAGGACATCACCGGGCTCGAGCTGTCCGACATGGGCGCGGACACACGGATCGTCGCCGCGGTCGGCGTGCGCGGCTTCGCGACGACAGTCCAGTACGACCTCGGGAACAACGGCGCGAACGGTCTTTACAGCGCAAACATGCCAGCGACGAGCGGCTGCCCGAGCTTCAGCTCGATCGCCTCGAACGCGAACGGCTTCGTCTACGGCAACGCGATCTCGGGGAGCCCGTATACGACGGGCGCGCCGATGAACGCGGGCACCGGGACGCCGTATTCGAACCCGACCACGGGCGACCAGCTCGGCCGGATCGACATCGCGGTTGCCCCGAACAATTCGCAGGTCATCTATGCGCAGGTGCAGTCGATCGCCCCGAACAGCGGGGATTGCGGCGGCGCGCCCGGCTGTCAGCTCGGCATCTGGCAGACGAACAACGCCGGGAGCTCGTGGACGTACATGCAGGGCTCGCAGGGCCCCGCGCTCGGCGGCTGCGGCTTCGACTATGCCCAGAACTGGTACGACCAGGGGCTCGAGGTCGACCCGAACAACGCGGACCGTCTCTTCATCGACACCTACGACGTCTGGTTCGCTACGCGTACCGGCACCTCGTTGACCGACCTCACGTGCGGCTACAACGGCTCGAACGGGCATGTCGTCCACGTCGACCAGCACGCGCTCGCGTTCGTGCCGGGCTCGTCGAGCATCCTCCTGATCGGAAGCGACGGCGGCGCCTTCTCGACGTCGAACGCTGACATCGCCGGATCCGGCACCCCGACCTTCGTGAACATGGACGACGGTCTGAACACGATCGAGTTCTATTCGGGCGACATCAGCGGCTACTTCGCGACGTCGCCCACCCCGTCGGCTGCAGGCGGCGCACAGGACAACGCGCCGAGCGTCGTCGGCTTCACCGGCTATCCGACCGGCCCGAAGCAGTGGCAGATGACCATCGGCGGCGACGGCTTCTACGCGCGCATCGATCCCGTCGGCAATGCGTCGGGCCCGCGATATTTCGTCGGTAACAACAGCGGCGGCATGTCTCGCTGCATCACAGGTTCGGCCTGCCTGAACGGCGGCGCGGGCTACCAGTCCGTGACGGGGCCGTGGAGCGGCGACACGCGGTCCTTCACCCAGCCGTTCGACCTGTTCCACGGCGGGGTCCCCGGCGGCGACGACTGCGCTCCGGCCGGCACTCCGGGCGGCTGCGGCCACCTCGTCGACGGAACGACCCGCGTCTGGGAGTCGATCAAGGGCGGCGACGCCAGCATGAGCGGCAGCTGGTACGTCACGAACAACCCGACAACCCAGAACATGACCAAGCAGTCGCTCGGCAACCGCTCCTTCATCAACCAGGTCAAGTACTCGCCGAAGTGGTCGACGCAGGGCATCGTCGGCACGAACGACGGCAACGTCTGGATCGGCTTCAACCTGGGCACGGGCACACAGGGCCAGGCGAACTGGGTCGACGTGACCGGGGGCAACACCGTCCTGCCGAACAGGCCTGTGCTGGGGATCGCCCTCGACGCCTCGACGCCGACGCGCGACCTCGCGGTCGGCTACGCGGCGATCGGCGGGTTCGACGCGAACACGCCGTCGACCCCGGGGCATGTCTTCCAGGTGACCTGCACGGCGAACTGCGCAACGTCTACGTGGCTCGACAAGACGGGCAACCTGCCCGACATCCCGGTCGACTCGATCATTCCGAACCACAACATCCCGGAACAGGTCTTCGCCGGGACGGACTGGGGCGTGTACTACACGGACGACATCACCGCCGCGTCGCCGACCTGGTTCCGATACGAAAACGGCATGCCGCACACGATGATCTGGGATCTCCAGATCGACCGCGGCGCGACGACGATCTCGGCGTGGACGCGCGGGCGTGGCGCCTGGGTGGCGCCGCTGGACGGCGCCGGGCCTCCACCACCGCCTCCACCTCCGCCTCCACCTCCGCCTCCGCCTCCCCCTCCCCCTCCGCCTCCGCCGAACGACGACTTCGTCAACGCAGTCACGCTGTCTGGTCCAGGCGGAACGATCGGCGGCACCGTCGTGGACGCAACCGGTGAGGTCGGAGAGCCTGCACAGTCTGACCAGGAGCCCATCACCTCCGTCTGGTATCGCTTCACTCCGACTGAGAGCGGGACGGCGCACTTCGACACCTGTACCGACGTCCTGTACGACGGGTACATGGCGTCCTACACCGGCGACGCGGTCGACAACTTGACCAACATCGTCTTCAACGACGATGGCTGCGGCGGTACCGGAACCGGAAGCATCCTCGACTTCCCCGTCGATGCCGGCACGACCTACTCGGTCGCTGTCGATGGCTGGCAAACTGAGGTCGGGGACTTCACGCTCACGTACTCGATCCCGGGCGGCCCGCCGCCGCCACCTCCGCCACCGCCGCCTCCGCCACCACCGCCTCCGCCTCCGCCTCCACCTCCACCACCACCGCCGCCTCCGCCTCCTCCACCTCCGCCACCTCCGCCGCCTCCGCCTCCGCCTCCGCCGGTCCGGTGCCGCGTTCCTCGCGTGCTCGGGCTGCGGCTCGGAGCTGCTAAGCGGAAGATTCGGGCAAGGCACTGCTCGGTCGGACGAGTCCGGCGAGCACGCTCGAGGCGCTCCCTCCGCGGACGGGTCATCAGGCAGAACCCGCGCCCGGGCGCGCTCAGGCGCCGTGGCTTCCCGGTCAACCTCGTAGTCGGCCGAGGCTAAGCCCGAACGAACTAGTGGGAGAAGAGGGCCCCCGCGCAGCCGGGGGCCCTCTTCTGTGTCCACTCACTTAATCCGCGCAGCCGGGGGCCCGTTTCTGTGGCCACTCACTCAATCCGCGCGGTGGCTCTCCGCTGTGCGTTCGCCCTCGAGCCCCAACAGGATCATGTCCAAGCCGAGCTCGTACGCGTTGACGTCCTCCTGCCCGGGCTCGGGATCCATGTGCTGGAGAGCGTGCTCGGTGAAATGCGGATACTCCTTGGCGAAGTCGCCTCGGGTGAAACGCTCCACGACGTCTTCGAACTGAGCCGTGTCGACGGCCCGGTAGGCGAGCACCTGGGACGTGTATCCGAGGATGTAGCTCTCGATGATGTGGTACCCGTGGTAGGTCAGCTCCTTCGAGAAGCCCGCATTGCGGAAGCAGCCGAGAAGCCGGTCGCCGTAGCGGAGTCGCCCGGGGCCTGGCTTCACGCTCGTCTGCAGGCCGGCGGCCCAGGGATGGCTGAGGAAGACTTCGTGGGCCGAGATGGCGATCTCCCGGACCTGGGCTTGCCACTCCGCGCCCGGAGTGGGGGCGGCGATCTCGGCGTACGTCGCGTCCACCATGCCGTCGAGCACGTCGTCCTTGTTCGCGACGTGGTTGTAGAGCGACATCGCCTTCACGCCTAGCTCGTCGGCGATCTTGCGCATGCTGACCCCCTCGACTCCGCCCTCGTCGGCGAGCTCGAGCGCGGCCCGGAGCACGCGTTCGCGGGTCACTGGGGCTCTCGTCTGCGTCATCGTCTTGACAAGCTTACGGCGTATGTCTAGGCTTACGCCATAAGCTTACACCGTACGTAGAGAGGAGTGGGACGAAATGGCAGTCATGGCACTGAAGGAGGACGGGACGTTGCGGCAGAGTCGAGGGCGACCACGATGAAGGCAATCGTCCACAAGCGATACGGCCGTCCGGGGCCAGGCGTGCTCGAGCTCGGGGAGCTCGATATCCCCGAGCTCGAAGACCACCAGACGCTCGTGCGCGTGCACGCATCTTCGGTGAACCCGGTCGAGTGGTACGGCGTGACAGGCCCGTACTTCGCGCGCCTCGGGAATGGGCTCCGCGCGCCAAACGACCCGACCGTCGGCGGGGATCTCGCCGGAACGATCGAGGCCGTCGGGAAGGACGTGGAGGGCTTTCGGCCGGGCGACGAGGTCTACGGCGTCGGCACCGGCGCGTGGGCGGAGCACGCGAAGGCCCGGGGGGACCGCCTCGCTCCCAAGCCCGCCTCGCTGTCGTTCGAGGAGGCTGCGGCCGTGCCCGTGGCGGCGGTGACCGCGCTCCAGGCGCTGCGGGACAAGGGCGGCGTGCAGGCGGGGCAGAAGGTCCTCGTCAACGGCGCGTCCGGCGGCGTGGGGACGTTCGCGGTGCAGCTCGCCAAGGCCTTCGGCGCGGACGTGACGGCCGTGTGCAGCACGAGGAACGTCGAGCAGGCCTGGGCGCTCGGCGCCGACCGCGTGGTCGACTACGCGAAAGAAGACTTCACGAAGCTCGGGATCCGCCACGAGCTCTTCCTCGACATCGCGGGCCGCACCTCGTTCCTCGCCTGTCGGCCGGTGCTGACCGACGACGCGACGTACGTCCTGATCGGAGGACGCATGTCGTATCGCGGGCTCGGCCCGCTGCCTCACATCGCCGGCACGTTCCTCAAGGGGAAGGGCCGAAGCCAGACCGTGAAGTTCTTCGTCGCCGACATCACGACGGAGAACCTGACGTACCTCGGCGAGCTGTTCGACAGCGGCAAGGTGAAGCCGGTGATCGAGCGCACCTATCCCCTGAGCCAGGCAGTCGACGCCCTCGCGCATTTCGGTGAAGGCCACGCCAGGGGGAAGCTCGTCATTACGGTCTGACGGTGCTCTTCACGCCCGAGCGCCACGAGCCCCTCACAGACCGTCCGTTCACGGAGGCCGGCGCGCGCGCTGCGATCGCCAGGATCGCCGGGCGCGCGGAGGCCGACCTCGACCGCGCGGACGGCCGCTGGCCACTCGATCGGGAGGACGCGGACAGCGAGGAGGAGGGACCGGCGAGCGCCGTCTACCACGGCGCGGCGGGCATCGCGTGGGCCCTCGGCGAGCTGGCTGACACGGGCTACTGCTCGCCGGACATCGTCGACCGCGAGCAGGTGGAGTCGCTCGAGGCGAAGCTCGCCGCCGAGCCCGATCCGTTCGATTACGCGGCGAACGGCGTCTGGTTCGGCCCGGCCGGAACGCTGGCCGTCGCCGAGCACCGCTGGCCCGATGCGTCGCGCCGAGACCGGCTCTTCGAGCTGGCGCGTGCGTCGCTGACCGATCCCGCGCTCGACATCATGTTCGGCCATCCCGGCTACATGGCCCTCGCCGCCGAGCTCCACGCTCGGACCGGGGAGGAGCGCTGGGCCGAGTTCTGGGCGGACGGCGCTGAACGGCTCTTCGACGAGTGGTGGTACGACGAAGCACTCGGCGTCTGGGCGTGGACGCAGCGCTTCGGTGAGAAGGATGCGCGCTACCTCGGCGCCGCGCACGGTCTCGTCGGCAACCTCCACGTCCTCCTTCGCGGCGGCGACCTGCTCGGCGCGGGTCGTCGATCGGAGGTCGAGCGGCGCGCGGTCGAGACGCTGACCCGGCTCGCGGTGGTCGAGGACGGGCGCGCGAACTGGTCGACGGACGTCGGCGAGTCGCTGGTCGCCAACGATCGGATCCGCGTGCAGTGGTGCCACGGCGCAGCGGGTGTGATGTCGACGCTTGCGAAGATCGCGTCGGCCGACGAGGAGTGGGGAGAGCTCCTCCTCGCCGGAGGCCGCCTCGTCTGGGAGGCGGGGCCGATCCGCGACGCTCCGGGCCTCTGCCACGGAACGGCCGGGAATGCCTATGCGCTGCTCGCACTTTGGGAGCGCACCAAGAACGAGCAGTGGCTCGATCGCGCCCGCGCCTTCGCGCAGCACGCCGCGCTTCAGGCCGAGGCCCGTGCGGCTCGCCTCGGCCATGGGTGGCACTCGCTGTTCACGGGCGACGAAGGCGTGGCGATGGCGCTGGCTTCCTGCATCGAGGCCGATGCCGTGTTCCCGGTCGCCGACCGGCTGATCTGAGTCGTCGGCGCTGCGGAAAACCCGCAGCGGGCTTGTGGCCGAGTCCGGATCGAGACTGCGGGCTCGCCATGAGGCCGCGTCGCCGGCTGGAAACCACGATGAGCCGAGACCTTCGACAAGGAGACCCAGCGTGCCCACTCTCTCACCACCCCGAACGCGCTCGAACGGAGCGAATCCGGATCAGCCACGCACCCCGACCCACTCTGACGGCGGCATCCCACGCGACGAATCGGACTCCCATGCGCTCTCGGCGATCGTCGCCACGATTCTCGGGGTACTCGTCGCAATTCTCGCCGTCTTCGCCGCGTCGATGTGGTTCGACGCTCACAACGCGAAGAGCGCAGCCGAGCGCGCCGCGGCAGGAGTGACGTCCGGCGGTAACCAGTCGACGGCAGATATGCCTGGCATGTCCGGCTCGGGCACGGCCGGCTCCATGACCAGCTACGCGGGCGCGGCCCCCTCGAACGCCGACGCGCTCGCAACCGCCCACAAGCCGTTCCCCGCAGCGATGCCGGCCGTCCCCGCCGGCCCGATCGCCGACGTCAAGCTCGTCCTCAAGGACGTGACCGTGGAGATCGCCCCCGGCGTCAAGTACGCAGCGTGGGCCTGGGCCGGCGGCGCACCCGGTCCGGTGATCCATGTCCGTCAGGGACAAATGGTGAAGATCACGCTCACGAACGACGGCGCGATCCCGCACTCCGTCGACTTTCACGCCGCCCGGGTGGCGCCGGACAAAGCCTTCCGCGACGTCATGCCTGGTGAGTCCGTCAGCTACTCGTTCCGCGCGAACGACGCCGGCGTCTTCATGTACCACTGCGGCACGAAGCCGGTGCTGATGCACATCGCCAACGGCATGTACGGCGCGATCGTCGTCGAGCCGAGGGCGGGCGTTCTCCCCAAGGCGGACAAGAACTACGTCCTCGTCGCCAGCGAGTGGTACCTCAACTCGGACGGGTTGAAGTCACCGGCGCAGTTCGACATGACGAAGGCGCACGCCCGGACGCCCGACTGGATGACGTTCAACGGCTACTCCGGGCAGTACGTGAAGCATCCGCTGACCGCCAAGCCGGGCGAGCTCGTCCGCTTCTGGGTCGTCGACGCCGGTCCGTCGATCGACACGGACTTCCACATCGTCGGGACCGTGCTCAACACCGCGTACCCGTTCGCCGACATGAATCCCGCGCACGCGCTGAACAACGTGCAGACGGTGAGCGTCCCGGCCGGCGGCGGAGGCGTCTTCGACGTCAAGATCGACAAGCCGGGGCTCTATCCGTTCGTGTCACACGCCTTCGCTGCGGTCGACCAGGGACAGGTCGGCCTGCTCAAGGTCGGCGACGTCAAGGGCACGATGTCGCACTGAGGAGCGGGGAGGGCCGGGCAGCCGCAGCCTGGCCCTCAGCCCTCAGGCCGATTCGGGCTCGTCGGCCTCTCCGCCGAGCCCGTCGCCCCGCTTCGCCCGCATCTCGCCCGCCTTCTCCTTCGCGCCGGAATAGGAGGTGCGGACGAGCTGCGACCCGCCGCTCCAGCCGAACACGACGCAGATGAGGATGACCGCAAAGCCGACGTTGAACGCCGTCGTGATCAGCTGCTGCGAGATCGAATAGGCGGTAGCGGTCGTCGAGTCCGTGTAGCTGTCGAGCGCGAACGAGTTGAACGCCTGATTGATGCCGACGCCGCCGGGCGTGAACGAGAGGATGTTCGCGAGCTGGTTCGAGCCGAGAACGCTCATCACCGATCCGAACGTCACGGGGATCGAGTACGCGGCGAGGAAGACGATGATCACCATCACCTTCGCCACGTAGCCGCCTACCTGCGGGATCAGCACGAGCTTCACGTACGCGCGCATGTCGCCGAGGATGGCCGCGCCCTTCTTTGCCCGCGCCCACATCTTCTTGACCCAGCCCCAGAAGATCCGCGCGAGCAGGACCAGCAGGAAGATCGCTCCGAAGACGATCCCGAGGATCAGCAGGGGGTGGTTCGTGACCGCGTCGCGCTCGTTTCCGAATTGAAACTCGAAGGAGCCGGCCACGGCCCAGAACAGGTAGATGTAGATCAGCGTGCCGATGATGAAGTAGAAGATCTTCTGGACGACGTATCCGGCGAGCACGCCCGGGAACGTGGAGCCGCGTACGACCGCGACGTACATGAGCAGCGTCACGAACGTCCCGATGTTCGCGGGCAGGAAGTTGTTCAGCGCGACGCCGGCCGCGTACGACGCGAGCACGGGCATGAAGGTCACGCCGCGCGGATATGCGTAGCGCAAGATCCCGTACCAGCCGAGGGCGGTCAGGACGGTCTGCAGGCCCTGGAAGAGGCAGCCGAGGACGATGTAGCCGAACGAGATCTCCGTGACCGTGTCCCAGAGCTCGCTGAGCCAGCCGCGGACGTCGATCCCGACCAGGTTGAGCAGGCCGAGCAAGAGGACGAGCCCGACGATCCAGGCAACGATCCTGACCGTGCGCCGGCTCTTGGAGGCCTGCTCCGGCTCGGCGGGGCCTGTGGCTGATGCGGTTGCCTCGGACATGCGTGGTGAGCGTACGCGGGGCGGCGGAGGGAAACAACTCGCGGCCGCAATTACGACTTGAAAGGGAGGAAACCGGCTCTGCACCGCCAACCCTAGGCGAGTGAACCGCCTGGTCGTCACGATCGTGGCGGCGACTGCGGCGCTGCTGCTCGCCCCTGCGGCGCACGGCTTCAATCCCCAGGTCGCGGGGCTCCAGATCGCGCTCCGCCAGGAGGGGCTGTACCGAGGCTCGATCGACGGCGTCCAGGGGCCGCAGACGGTCCATGCGGTCCGGTCCTTCCAGCGGCGCCATCGGCTCACCGTCGACGGCCTCGCAGGGCCGCGGACGCGAGCGGCGCTCGGCTCTCGGGGCAAGCCCCTCTTCGGCGCTCGCGTCATCCGCCGCGGCATGCGCGGCTACGACGTCGGAGTCCTGCAGTTCCTGCTCCGTCGGCGCGGACTGCGACCGGGAAGGCTCGACGGCCACTTCGGTCGAAGGACCGACGCCGCCCTGAGGGGGTTCCAGCGGCGTGCCCGGCTGCTACCTGACGGAGTCGTCGGCCCGCGTACAGCAAGGCGACTCTGTGGGCTGCGGGCCTGCGCGTGGCGCGCTGCAAGCCTGCGCCATGCACCGAAGCCTGCGTCTCGCTCGGCCGGCGTGCGCGGCGCGATCGACTACTGGTCGAGGGTGTACGGCGTCGACCCGCGCCTCGTTCGCGCGATCGCCTGGTGGGAGTCGGGCTTCAACAACGCCCTCGTTTCCCCGACCGGCGCGCGCGGCGTGATGCAGGTGACGCCGGCGACCTGGAGCTACGCGGAGATGCTGCTCGTCGGCCACCGGGTCCCGAACACGGTCAGCGGCAACGTGCAGGTCGGCGTCGCCTTCCTCGACGAGCTGCTCCGCGAGTTCGGGGGCGACGTCCGGCTCGCGCTGGGGGCGTATGCCCAGGGCCCGCGCTCCGTCCACCGCCATGGCCTGTTCCGCGAGACCCGGCAGTACGTCGCCGGCGTGCTCGCACTGAGCCGCAGGCTCTAGCCCCGGCGGCGCTTCAGAATCCAGCGCGTGAGCTCGATCCCACCCGCGATCGCGAACGCGGACAGGAGGGCGACCACGAGTCCCCAGAAGCTCTCGAAGGTCTTGCCGCCGTAGTAGCCGAGCAGCGACGCGTAGAGCGCCCACGCGAGCGCGGCCGCCGCGTCGAATGCTGCGAAACGCCGCCATGGATAGCCGAGCGTGCCTGCGCTGAGCGTCACCGCGGTACGGCCGCCGGGAATGAACCGCGCGACGACGATCAGCTCTCCGCCGCGCTCTTCGAGCTGCTCTTCGGCCCACTTCATGCGTCGCATGCCCTTCTCTCCGCTGACGCGCTTCGTCGCGCGCCAGCCGAACCGCCTGCCGATGAGATACGCACAGTTGTCGCCGATGAAGGCGCCGCTCGCAGCGGCGGGGATGATCAGGGCGAGGCTCAGATCGCCGTTGGCGGCCACCACGCCGGCCGTGATGACCGCGGTCTCGCTAGGGACGAGCGGCACTACGGCGTCGAGGATCGCGAACAGGAAGACGATCAGGTATGCCCAGCCGGACGCGTCGGCGACCAGCTGCGTGAACGTGTGGAACACGTGGCTAGGCGGGCTGCTGCCGGGCCGCGGCCGCGAGTTGGCCGCACGCCGCGTCGATGTCCCGTCCCCTCGTGAGGCGCACCGTCGCCGGGACACGCGCGCGGTCCAGCTCGGCCTTGAAGGCAGCGATCGCCTCCCGCGAGGAGCCGTCGAAGCGCCCGGTGGGGTTGTAGGGGATCAGGTTGACCTTGAACGTCCCTCGCCCGAGCAGCTCGGCGAGCTGCCTCGCGTCGTCCCGCGAGTCGTTCACGCCCGCGAGCATCACGTACTCGACGAACACCTGGCGGCGCCGGAGCTCGGCGTAGCGCCGGCATTCGGCGAGCACGTCGGCGAGCGGATAGCGGTCGTTCACGGGCATCAGCTGCGAGCGCTTGTGCGGGTCGGCGGCATGGATCGAGAGCGCCAGGCGGATGGGCGCGTCGACCTCGTCGACGAACCGCTGAAGGCCCGGCAGCCAGCCGACCGTGGAGATCGTGGTGCGGCGATGTGTGATCCCGAGCTCGGGCAGCCGGCGTGCGGAGGCGACGACTGCGTCGAAGTTCAGGAACGGCTCGCCCATGCCCATGTACACCGCGTGGTTCACGGGCTCCTTGCGCCGGAAGTGCAGCGCCTGGTCGAGGATCTCGGACTCCGTCAGGTTGCGTCTGAAGCGCATCGAGCCGGTCGCGCAAAAGGTGCACGTCAGCGGGCAGCCCGATTGCGAGGAGAGGCACAACGAGCGCCGTCCGTCGCGATAGCGCATGAGGACGGCTTCGACCGGATGGCCGTCGGCCGTCTCGAAGAGAGCCTTGATCGTGCCGTCCCGCGATTCCTGCTCGGCGACGAGCTCCAGCGTCGAAAACGGGACGGTCTCCTCGAGCCGGGGCCGGAGCGATTTCGGAAGCGTCGTCATCGCGTCGTAGGACTCGGCCCCGCGCGTGGTCCACTCCCAGACCTGCCGTGCGCGATAGGGCGGCTCACCCAGGTCGGCTAGGGCGCTTTCGAGGAGCACGAGATCCACGGCGCTACGGTAACGCGAGGCGGTGCCGTGGCTCCCGGCGCCCTGTCGGTGTGTAGCTACAATCTTTGTAGTTAATACGCCGACTAGATCAGGAGATTTCGTTCATGGAGAAGTACCTGCTCATCCCCCTAGAGGACACCGTCGTCTTCCCGGACATGACGGTGACCCTTCCGCTCGACACCGGAGACGAGGACCGAGTCGTCCTGGTGCCGCGCCACGAAGGCGTGTACGCCGAGGTCGGCACGCTCGCCGAGGTCGTCGAGACCGCGCGGCTGCCCGGCGGCGCCCCGGTTGCGACGCTGAGCGGCCTTCACCGTGCGCTGATCGGCGCGGCCGAGACGGGCTCCGGCGGCCGCCTGTACGTCGAGGTCGAGGAGCGGCTCGACGAGACGCCTCCGCCCATCAAGACGCGCCAGCTGGAGACCGAGTACCGCGCCGTCGTCCAGGAGATCCTGGAGCTGCGCGACGCCGATCCACGCATCGCCGAGTTCCTGCGCTCCGTCGCGGAGGCCGGCGCCCTCGCCGACACTGCCGCCTACTCACCCGATCTGAGTTTCGAGCAGCGCGTCGAGCTCCTCGAGACCGTCGACGTCGTAGCGCGTCTCGAGCTGGCGCTGTCGCTCCAGCGCGAGCGGCTCGCCGAGCTGCAGGTCCGCCGCCGTATCCGCGAGGACGTGGAGTCCGGCGCGCAGGCTCAGCAGCGCGAGTACTTCCTGCGCAAGCAGCTCGACTCCATCCGCAAGGAGCTCGGAGAGGACGAGGCCTCGGTCGTGGACGAGTACCGCACGAAGATCGAAGGAGCCGACATGCCCGACGAGGTGCGCGAGCAGGCGGAGCGGGAGCTCGGTCGGCTGGAGCGGATGGGCGACGCCTCCGGCGAGGCGTCGATGATCCGCACCTACCTCGACTGGCTGCTTGCGGTGCCGTGGGGGACGACGTCCGACGAGCGGCTCGACCCGAAGCTCGCGCGCGAGATCCTCGACGCCGACCACGCGGGGCTCGAGGACGTGAAGGAACGGATCGTCGAGTACCTCGCAGTGCGCAAGCTGCGCCAGGAGCGCGGCATCGCCGAGGACAAGCGGTCCGGCGCGATCCTGACCCTGATCGGCCCGCCCGGCACCGGCAAGACCTCGATCGGCGAGTCGATCGCCCGGGCGCTGAACAGAGAGTTCGTGCGCATGTCCCTCGGCGGCGTCCGTGACGAAGCCGAGATCCGCGGGCACCGCCGCACCTACATCGGCGCGCTCCCGGGCAGGCTCGTCCGGGCGCTCCGCGACGCCGGGACGATGAACCCGGTGATCATGCTCGACGAGGTCGACAAGGTCGGCGCGGACTGGCGCGGCGACCCGTCGGCGGCGCTGCTGGAGGTGCTCGACCCGGCGCAGAACCACTCGTTCCGCGACCACTACCTCGACGTCGAGCTCGACCTCTCTCAGGTCGTCTTCATCGCGACCGCGAACGTCGCGGAGACGATCCCGGGGCCGCTGCTCGACCGGATGGAAGTCATCCGCTTCGACGGCTACACGGTGGACGAGAAGGTCAGCGATCGCCCGTGGCTATCTCTGGCCGCGGCAGCGTGAGCGGAACGGCCTGCGCGAGGACGAGGTCGAGATCCGCGACGAGCTGATCTCGACGATCGTCAGCGAGTACACGCGCGAGGCGGGCGTGCGGCAGCTCGAGCGCGAGCTCGGGAAGCTGCTGCGCAAGACGGCGACCCGGATCGCATCCGGCGACGCCGAGGCCCCGATCGCGATCGGCCTCGACCAGGTGCGCGACGGGCTCGGGCGCCAGCGCTTCTGGCAGGAAGCCGCCGAGCGAACGGCCGTGCCGGGCGTGGCGACAGGCCTTGCGGTCACCGGGACGGGCGGCGACGTCCTCTTCGTCGAGGCGACCGGCATGGACGGCGAAGGCGGCCTCGTCCTCACCGGCCAGCTGGGCGACGTGATGAAGGAGTCGGCGCAGATCGCCCTCTCCTGGGTCCGCGCGCACGGCGACGACCTGGACATCGGGGCGGACGACCTGGACGGCAAGTCGTTCCACGTGCACGTCCCGGCCGGGGCGATCCCGAAGGACGGGCCGAGCGCCGGTATCACGATGACCACGGCGCTCGCCTCGCTGCTCACGAAGCGGCCGGTCAAGCACACGGTCGGGATGACCGGCGAGGTGACCCTGCAGGGTCGCGTGCTGCCGATCGGCGGCCTGAAGCAGAAGGTGCTCGCCGCGCACGCCGCGGGTCTGACCGAGGTGATCATCCCGGAGCGCAACCGGCCCGATCTCGAGGACGTCCCCGAGGAAGTCCGCGAGTCGATGCGGTTCCACCCCGTGCTCAGCGTCTCCGAGGTGCTCGAGCTCGCACTCGAGCCGACGCCCGACCATGCGCTGCAAGCGGCGTGAGCCCATGCCCGAGGAGGTCCGCCGCGCGGCGGACCTCCTCGAGCGGCGCTGGACGCTCTCGATCCTCTACGCCTCGGTCGAGGGCGCCTCGCGCTTCAACGAGTTCGTCACCGTCCTCGGGCGCGTGCCGCCGGGAACGCTGACGGCGCGGCTGACGGAGCTCGTCGCTGCGGGATTGCTGGAGCGCCGGGTGCTGGACACGCGCCCGCCTGCGGTCGAATACCGCTTGACCCCCGAAGGCCAGCGGTTCGAGCCCCTCGTGCGAGAGCTGGTGCGGTGTTCGAGAGGGTGAGGGGCGCGGAGGCGCCGCCCGAGCGCCCCGCGGATCCCGCAGTGCGCCGGGCCAACCTGCGCCGGATCGGCAGGCTCTTCTCGCCGTACGAGCTGCGGCTCGGGAGCGTCCTCGCGCTGATCGTCGGATCGGCCGCGCTCGGCGTCGTGCCGGCCTTCCTGCTCAAGAACGCGCTCGAGGCGATCGGGCGGAACGACACCCGCGCGCTGTCACTGAACGCCGCGGGCATGATCGCGATCGCACTCGTGACGGGGGCGCTCGGAGTGATCCAGACCCTGCTCTCGAACCAGGTCGGCCAGCGCGTCATGCACGACCTGCGCTCCGCGGTCTTCCGGCACCTGCAGAAGCTCTCGCTCGCGTTCTTCACGCGCACGCGGACCGGCGAGGTGCAGTCGCGGATCTCGAACGACATCGGCGGCGTGCAGAACGTCGTCACGAACACCGCCACCTCGATCGCGTCGAACGTGACGACGGTCGCCGCGACGATGGTCGGCATGCTCTTCCTCAGCTGGCAGCTCTCCCTGTTCGCCTTCGCGCTGATCCCGTTCTTCGTCCTCCTCACGCGGCGCGTCGGCAACGAGCGCAGGCGCATCGCAAAGACGACGCAGGAGACGCTCGCGGACATCTCGAGCGTCGTCCAGGAGTCGCTCTCCGTCTCCGGGATCCTGCTCGGCAAGACGATGGGCCGCGGAGCCGAGCTCGCCGATCGCTTCGAGGCCGACTCGCGCCGCCTCGCGGACCTGGAGGTACGCCAGCGCATGACCGGCCGCTGGGTGATGGCGATGATCCAGACCAGCTTTGCCGTCATGCCCGCGGCCGTCTACTGGTTCGGCGGGCTCGCGCTCGCGCATGGCTCGAGCGCGGTCTCGATCCCGCTCCTCGTCTCGTTCACGACGCTGCAGACGCGGCTCTTCTTCCCGGTCGGGTCGTTGCTCGGGGTCGGGCTGGACGTGCAGACCTCGCTCGCGCTCTTCGATCGCATCTTCGAGTACCTCGACGAGCCGATCGACATCGTCGAGAAGGCGGATGCGCTCCCGGCCGCGCGTGCCGGTGACGTCGTCTTCGACCACGTCTGGTTCCGCTACGGCGAGCACTGGACGCTCGAGGACGTGTCCTTCAACGTTCCCGCGGGCACCACCACGGCGCTCGTCGGCGAGACGGGCTCCGGCAAGACGACGCTCGCCTACCTCGCCGCGAGGCTCTACGACGTCACGCGCGGCCGGATCACGATCGACGGCGTCGACGTGCGCGACCTGAGCTTCCCGGCGCTGACCGACCTCGTCGGGGTCGTCTCCCAGGAGACGTACCTCTTCCACGATTCCGTGCGCGACAATCTCCGCTTCGCGAAGCCGGACGCGACGGACGAGGAGATCGAGACCGCCGCAGACGCCGCACGTATCCACGACGTGATCGCGGCGCTCCCCGAGGGCTACGACACCGTCGTCGGCGAGCGCGGCTACCGCTTCTCCGGGGGCGAGAAGCAGCGCATCGCGATCGCACGAACGATCCTGCGCAACCCGCCGATCCTCATCCTCGACGAGGCGACGAGCTCGCTCGACACGGGGACCGAGCGACTGGTGCAGGAGGCGCTCGACAGGCTCTCGGAGGGGCGTACGACGATCGCAATCGCGCATCGCCTGTCGACGATCCGCGACGCCGACCAGATCCTCGTCCTCGACCACGGCCATATCGTCGAGTCGGGCCGGCACGAGGACCTGCTTCGCGCGGGCGGCCGCTACAGCGGGCTGGTCAGCCGGGACGCGGAGCTCGTTTTCGCTCCCGCGACCTGAGGAACATGAAAGTCGTGACGCGGACGCTGCGACTCGGAGACACGGAGGTCAACCGCGTCGGGCTCGGCACGAACCGGCTCGCGCACACGCCCGAGAACGTCGAGTTCGTCGAGCAGGCGGTCGCTGCCGGCGTGAACGTGATCGACACCGCGCATCTCTACACGTCGGGAGAGAGCGAGCGCACGATCGGCGCCGCGCTCTCCCCGCCGCCTCCGGGATGCGTGATCGAGACGAAAGGGGGCTTCAGGCGAGGGGAGGGGCGGCCGGAGGTGCTCGCCGCGCAGATCGAACAGAGCCTCCGCAGCCTCCGCACCGACACGATCGAGCTCTACTACCTGCACCGCGTCGACCCGGAGACGCCGCTCGAGACGAGCCTCGGCGCCATCAAGGAGTATCGAGACCGGGGGCAGATCCGGCACATCGGCCTCTCGGAGGTCGGGGTCGAGGAGATCGACCGCGCCCGCCAGGTGGTGCCGATCACCGCCGTCCAGAACCGCTACAACCTCTCGGAGCGCGGGTACGACGACGTGGTCGACCACTGCGAGCGCGAGGGGATCGTCTTCGTGCCCTTCTTCCCGCTCAGAGCCGACGGCGGCTCTGCGCTGGAGAAGATCGCCGACTCGCGGGGCGCGACGCCCGAGCAGGTCGCGCTCGCGTGGCTCCTTCGCCGTTCGCCTGTGATGCTGCCCATCCCCGGGAGCCTTTCGATCGAGCACGTGCGCTCGAACCTGGAAGCGCTCGACATCGAGCTGACCGACGACGAGTTCGAGGCGCTCCTGTAGGCGTTCAAGCCGTGCGCAGCGCGTCGATCGTCGCCGTCTCCACGATGTCGGAGACCGCCCGCGCAAGCTCGCGGTTCGAAGTGACGAAGGCGTCCGCCTGAAGCTTCGTCAGCGCCACGTACTCGGCGTCGTACGTCGTCTCCCAGCCCAGCTCGTCGGCGACCCTCCAGGCCTGCCGCTGTAGCACCTTGTCCCCGAGAAAGCGGACCTTCAGCGAGTTGATCCTCGTCACCCGCTCCATCCCCTCGGTGGCCGAGATCTCTCCGCGGCGGGACGCCTCGTAGAGCGCAGCCAGAGCCTGGGAGCGGACGAGTGTCGGCGCGACGAGCTGGTGGCCGGCGGCGACCTCGACCTCGCCGGCGGCAATCTGGAGCAGTATTTCGCAGTCGACGACGAACCGGGTCACGCCGCAGAAGCTACAGGTCCTTGCGCGAGAAGGCTGCGAGCGTCACGGCGAGCGTGATCCCGAAGTAGGCGACCGCCCAGAGCGGCAGGTGTGCGCCGCCTGCCTGCGCGCCCCCGAAGGGCCCGAGCTGGATCGCGAGACCCGTGAAGCCACGGCTCTCGGCTGTGATCCGGTAGAGCGCGTCCTGGTAGAGCGCTTCGAACGGGAGCGCCCACGACGTCCGGTCGGCGACGGTCTGGAGCGTCTCGGAGTCGAGCGCTTCGCCGATCTGCCCGAGCAGGCCGGCGACGAGGCCCGCGCCGAAGACCATGAAGATCGCGATCCCGTTCGCAGTCGCCGACAGGAACACGGACCCGAGAAGCCCGAGCGCGGCGATCATGAGCACTCCGGCCGCGAGCTGGGCGCCGGGGATCACGAATTGGTCGGGCCACCAGCCGCCGGCGGCTCGGGTGATCAACGCGCAGGCGGTGTAGACCGCGAGCACGTAGGGGGCGCAGACGGCAGCTGCGCCGAGGAAACGTCCTGCCAGGAGCGCGCCGCGGCCAACGGGTCGCACGACAAGTGGCTGAAGGAGGCCGCGCTCCGCGTCCCCGCGGACGACTCCCAGCGTGAGAAAGGCGGCCAGCACCGCTCCGAGGAAGAGCGTGCCGAACATCGAGAGGCCGAAGAGCGTCCCCCCCGTGAGCTCCTGCTTGTCGACCGGGAGGCCGTTCTCGGCCCGAGCCACCTCGTCGAACGCCGTGTTGGCGCCGAGCCAGTAGAGGACGAGAAAGACAGCCGTCATCAGCAGGACGACGTGGAAGATTCGGCGCCGGAGCGCCTCCTGGAGGGCGTAGACCGCGATGATCGGCACCGCTCTCACGCCGTGTCGCCTCCGACCGCCTCGAGGTACTCCTCCTCGAGGCTGGTTGCGAGCACGCGCACCCCATAGATCTGCCTGCCCTCGCGGACGAGCTGCTCGACGAGCCCGGGAGCCTGATCCCGCAGCGCCTTCGGGAAGAGCCGGAGCCCCTCGTCGGTCTCGATCTCCACGCCGCGCGGTTGAGAGAGATCCTCCGGACGCCCCGCCGCGACGACCCGGCCGCGGGACAGGATCACGACCCGGTCGCAGACGAGCTCGATCTCGCTGAGGAGATGAGAGTTGAGCAGGACGCCGATCTCGCGCTCCCGTAGCTCCTCGAGCAGTGCACGCACGGTTCGTCGGCCCGCCGGGTCGAGTGCGCTGGTCGGCTCGTCGAGCAAGAGCACGGGCGGAGACCCGACGAGCGCCTGCGCGATCCCGAGCCGCTGCTGCATCCCCTTGGACATGGCGTCGACACGCACGGCGCGGGCCTTCGCGAGCCCGACGAGCTCGAGTAGCCGTCCGCGTTCGTCGGCGCCGCCCGCCGAGCCGGCGAGTCGTTGGTGGAGGCGCAGCACCTCGTCGGCGGAGTACCAGCCCGGAAAACGGAAGAGCTCCGCGAGGTAGCCGAGGGCGGCGCGGGCGCGGGGTGAACCGGCCGGCGCCCCGCAGATCTCCGCGCGGCCGCGGGACGCGCGAATCAGACCGCAGGCGATCTTGACGAGGGTCGACTTCCCTGCCCCGTTCGGGCCCAGGAGACCCACCAGCTCGCCTGGTTGCACCTCCAGGCTGACTCCGTCGAGCGCCTGGACGCGCCCATAGCGCTTGGCGGCGTCTTCTACGAGCAGGGCCGGGACCATCGCGCGAGTCTACGAGCGGCGGGCCGTGGCCAGAGAGCACCGGCCGAGTGCGCTGTGACATCCTCGACCGCCATGGCGACCGTTCCGCTATCCGTGCTCGCGTCCGATGGGCGGACGCTGGCGGTCGCGGAGTGGGGTGACGCAGACGGCGTTCCCGTCTTCTCGCTGCACGGAAGCCCCGGCTCGCGATTCTCGCGTCACTACGACGAGAGCGTGTACGCCCGGGCCGGGGCGAGAGTCATCACGTATGACCGGCCGGGCTACGGCGGGTCGGACAGAGACCCCGGTCGACGCGTCGTTTCCTGCGTCGGAGACGTTGCTGCGATCGCCGATGCGCTCGGCATCGAGCGGTTCGCCGTCACGGGCGGCTCGGGCGGTGGCCCGCATGCGCTTGCTGTCGCTGCTCGTCTACCGGATCGGGTGACGCGCGCGGCTTGCGCGGTGTCCCCGGCGCCGCATGACATACCCGACTTCGACTGGACCGACGGCATGGACCCGGAGAACGTCCGGCTGACCGAGGTTGCCCTGGAGGGCGGGCCGGCCCACGTGACCGAGCTCGAGCGACTGGCCGAAGGGATGCTGGAGCGAGTCGCGGCTGACCCGGGCAAGCTGCTCGACGGCTGGGCGATTCCCGAGTCCGATCGGGCCGAGCTGGGGAGGCCCGAGCGTGGCGAAGTGATCCGCGAGGATGTCGCCGAGGCGTTCCGGAACGGTGTCTGGGGCTTGGTGGACGACGACCTTGCCATCCTGTCTCCGTGGGGTTTCGACGTCTCCGAGATCCGAGTTCCGACCCGGGTCATCTACGGCGACGACGATGTTCTCGTCCCGAGGCGACACGGTGAATGGCTCGCGGAGAACGTGCCGGGCGCGGAAGTCGTCGTCGAGCAGGACATCGGTCACATCGGGAGCCCCGAGCTCCTCGCCGAGCGTGTCCGCTGGCTCGTCCAGCCTGTGTGACCTTGGGGGCCGCGCCGACAAAGATCAGCGAGCACGTCTACTGGCTGCCGCCCGGGCCGCCGGACCGGCCGTCGCTCTGCGCTGTCGTCGGCGAGCGCGGAACGATTTGGCTCGACGCGGGATCGTCAGCACCGCATGCCGGCGAGTTCCTGGCGTTCCTGGGCGAAAAGGCAATTCCGAAGCCCAGTCACGTTGTCCTGACCCACTCCCACTGGGATCACGTCTTCGGCGCCGCCGAGCTCGGCGCCTACGTCGTGGCGCACGAGCTCACCGCCGGCTATCTCGAGGAGCTCGCCGAAATGGACTGGAGCGACGAGGCGCTCGAGGGCCGCGTCGCCTCCGGCGAAGCCTCCTCACAGCACGCCGAGAACGTCAAGGCTGAGCTCCCGTCGCCGCGCAGGGTGGAAATCGCGCACGCCGACATCGTGTTTCGAGAGGGCGTTCGCCTCGAGCTCGGCGGCGTTCGGGTCGAGGCACGGCACGTCGGCGGAGACCACGCGGATGACTCCACGGTGTACTTCGTCGAGCCGGACGGGATGCTCTTCCTCGGCGACTGCCTCTACGAAGCGCCCTCCGGCGGCTACACCATCGCCCGGGCCCAGCCCCTCATCGATGCAGTCCGGTCGTTCGGTGCGCAGCTTCATGTCGAAGGGCACAACGAGAGCGTCCTTTCACAGGCGGAGCTCGACGATGTGATCGCGGAAGCCCTCCGTGGGGCTAAGCCCTGACGGTAGAGCTGGGCTCGACGCGGCTACGTGGTTTCACGGACGTGACGCCGGGGACCACTAGAGAAACGGCGAAAGGAGCCAAAATGGGCGCCAAAGTTAGCGATGTGATGACCAGTCGACCGCGCGCCGTGACCCCACAGACGCCTCTGACAGAGGTTGCCGAGATCATGGAGGCGGAGGACGTCGGATCGCTCCCCGTCGTGGAGAACGACCGGCTTGTGGGCATCGTCACGGACAGAGACATCGTCGTGCGCGCAATCGCGAAGGGCAAGGACCCGAAAGGGATGCCCGCATCCGCGATCTCTTCACGCGAGCTCGTGACCGTCGGTCCCGACGACGATCTTTCGGACGCGCTCGAGCTCATGGCGCGACATCAGGTCCGGCGCCTGGCGGTGACGGGCGAGGATGAGCGCCTCGTGGGCGTGGTTTCGCAGGCGGACGTCGCTCGCGAAGCGAAGGAGAAGGACACGGGCGAGGTCGTCCAGGGCATCTCGCGAGAGCCGCAAGGGGCGCGCACGCCTTAGCCGGCCGCTGGCCAAAATGCTGACCACGCCTCCGTGCGTTGCCAGCCGAGAACCGAGGAAAGCCCTGTCACCAGGGCTTTTCTCATGGAGCTAGCCGGACTCGAACCGGCGACCGCCTGGGTGCGATACCGCGATGACGCGCGCCCGCCAGGAGCCCCGCGGCGCGTCGACCTCGACGATGTCCCCGGGGCTCGCCCCAAGCAGCGCGCTGCCGAGCGGGGAGTCGGGCGAGACGCCTCCGACGCTGGAGATCTCGACGGTAATCCGCTCGCCGTTCTCGTCCTCGACCTCGACCGTCGACCCGATCCCGACCTCGCCGCTCGCGGACGACGCCTGGTCGACGACGACCGACCGGTCCAAGCGATCGCGAATCGTCCTGATCTTGGCCTCCAGTAGACCCTGGTCGTTCTTCGCCGCGTGGTACTCGAAGTTCTCGGACAGGTCCCCGAACCCCCTGGCCGTCGCGATCGCCTCAACGACCTCCCGGCGGCGCGGCCCCTCCAGCTCTGCGAGCTCCGACTCGAGCCGTTGCTTCTGGGCAGGCGTCATCGGTTCAGGCTTGTCGCGAGACATGCTGCGGAGGGTACCGCCGCTAGTGTGGCTCGCATGCCTGCCCGCGCTCCATCCCTCGCGCGCCGCGGCGACCTGAGAAACGTCGCGATCGTTGCGCACGTCGACCACGGCAAAACGACACTCGTCGACGCCCTGCTCTGGCAATCCGGCTCGTTCCGCGCCAATCAGGAAGTTGCGGAGCGCGTCCTGGACTCGATGGACCTCGAGCGCGAGAAAGGCATCACGATCCTCGCCAAGAACACGGCGGTCCAGATCGGCGACACGAAGGTGAACATCATCGACACGCCCGGCCACGCCGACTTCGGGGGCGAAGTCGAACGCGGCCTGACCATGGTCGACGGTGTGCTCCTCCTGGTCGATGCGAGCGAGGGGCCCCTGCCCCAGACGCGGTTCGTCCTCCGCAAGGCGCTCGAGGCGCGACTTCCCGTCGTCCTCGTCGTGAACAAGGTCGACCGTCCGGACGCCCGTCCCGAAGCAGTTGTGAACGAGGTCTACGAGCTCTTCCTGGACCTCGACGCGGACGAGACGCAGATCGACTTCCCGATCGTGTACGCGAACGCGCGTGCCGGCCAGGCCGGCCTCGAACCAGATGAGCTCGCCTCCGACCTCGAGCCACTTCGCGAGACCCTGCTCGCAACCGTTCCGCCGCCCTCCTACGACCCGGATCACCCGCTGCAAGCGCTCGTCACGAACCTCGATGCGTCGCCGTACGTCGGAAGGCTGGCCTTGCTGCGCGTTCTACACGGGACGATTCGCAAAGGCGAGCAAGTCGCGTGGTGCCGGGCCGACGGGACGATCGAGAAGGCGCAGGTGACCGAGCTCTACGTGACCGAGGCGCTGGACCGGATCCCCGCCGAGGAAGCCGGCCCTGGCGAGATCGTCGCGCTCGCCGGCCTCGCCGAGGTGACGATCGGCGAGACGATCGCGGACGCCGACGACCCACGCCCCCTTCCGGTCAGCACCGTGGACGAGCCGTCTCTGGCGATGACCCTCGGGATCAATACCTCCCCGCTTGCCGGCACGGAGGGCGACAAGGTGACGGCCAGCGCGTTGCTCGCCCGCCTCGAGCGCGAGCTCGTCGGGAACGTTTCTCTGCGCGTGCAACCGACGACGAGCCCCGATGTCTGGGAGGTACAAGGGCGCGGGGAGCTCCAGCTCGCCGTCCTCGTCGAGATCATGCGGCGCGAGGGATTCGAGCTCACCGTTGGGAAGCCCGAGGTGCTGACGCGCGTGATCGACGGGAAGAAGCACGAGCCTGTCGAACGGGTCTCCATCGACGTCCCGGAGGACTACATCGGCGTCGTCACGCAGTTGCTCGCGCTCCGGAAGGGCCGGATGCAGCAGATGGTCAACCACGGCACGGGCTGGGCTCGGATGGAGTACCTCGTGCCGGCGCGCGGGCTGATCGGCTTCCGTACCGAATTCCTCACGGAGACGCGCGGGGCCGGGATCATGCACCACGTCTTCGAGCGCTGGGAGCCCTGGCACGGTGACCTGCGAACTCGTCCGACGGGCAGCCTCGTCGCCGATCGCAAAGGCGACGCGACCGCGTTCGCGATAGCTGCGCTACAGGAGCGTGGGTCGCTGTTCATCGGCCCGCGCGTTGAGGTCTACGAGGGCATGGTCGTCGGCGAGAACGCCCGAGGCGAGGATCTCGACGTCAACGCAACCAAGGAGAAGAAGCTCACGAACATGCGCTCCTCCACCGCGGACGAGCTCGTCCGGCTCATTCCGCCGCGCCCGCTCTCTCTCGAGCAGGCGCTCGAGTTCATCCGGGACGACGAGTGCGTCGAGGTGACGCCGAACAGCATCCGCCTGCGGAAGGTCGAGCTCTCGGCGACGAAACGCCAGTCGATTGCCTCGCGCCGCAAGCGCGACCGCGACGCCACCCCGGCATGACGTGTCTAGGCTGCGACCCTCCGGGCCATGACCGACGACTCGATCCAGGTACGCGAATTTCGCGACGGAGACCTTGACGCGGTAATCGCGTTCTCCCTCCGGGCGTGGGCACCGATCTTCGACTCGATTCGAGAAGTCCTCGGGGACGAGATCTTCCTCCGCTTGCACCCTGACTGGCGGGCTGGTCAAGCCGAGGCGGTCAGGTCGAGCTGTCTGAGCGAGGAGCGGGACGTCTTCGTGGCCGTCGCCGACGGAAAGCCAGTGGGGTTCGCCACGGTCGCGCTGAACGCGTTCCACGAACGCATGGGCGTGATCGACATCATCGGTGTCGACCCCGACTATCAGCGGCGCGGGATCGGCTCCCGACTCACGGAGCACGCCACCGAGCACATGCTGCGCTGCGGCATGGACATCGCGGTCGTCGAGACCGGTGGCGACCCTGGCCATGCGCCTGCGCGGGCGGCATACGAAGCCGCTGGCTTCACGCTGCTCCCGATCGCCCGCTACTTCCGACTGCTCGGCTGACATTTAGCCGGACTCGAACCGAGACCTCCTGGGTGCGATCTAGGTCTTGGGCGCGCGCTCTGAGGAGAAGAGCCGGACGAGTTCGGCGCGGGAGTGGATGTTGAGCTTGCGGTAGACGCGTGTGAGGTGGAACTCGACCGTCTTCGGGCTGAGAAAGAGCGCCGCGGCAACGTCGCGGTTCGTCCTTCCCTCGGCGACCTGAAGCGCGACCTGAAGCTCCTGCGGGGTCAGCTTCTCGGGCGCCGTGGGATCGCGTCTGGGGATCGACTCGCCGCTCGCTCGCAGCTCGCGGCGCGCCTGCTCCGACCAGGGTGCCGCGCCGAGCCCGTCGAAGAGCTCGACCGCGCTGCGCAGATGCTCACGCGACTCGACGCGGCGCTTCGCGCGTCGGAGCCGCTCGCCGTAGAGGAGCTCAGTCCGCGCGCGGTCGAAGGCGGAGCCCGCTCCCTGCTCGTGCAGCTCGAGCGCGGCGCCGAAGTGCTCGTCCAAGTCGTCGTCTTGCCCGAGGAGGCCGTGCAGGCGAGCGACGGCGGCGAGGGCCCAGCGTCGATCGAGGGCACCGGCGAGCTCGGCGAACTTCGCCAGTTCCCTCGTCGCGGCTTGCCGATCGCCGGCGCGCGCATATGCCTCGATGAGATCCGGCGCGTAAGGCAGGACGCTCGGCTCACGCACACCGTGGCGCTCGGCCAGGTCTGCGACCGGTACGAGCTTCTCGATCGCAGCCAGTGGGCGCGCGAGACCCAGCTCGAGCAGGCCGAGCGTCGCTTGAAGTCGTCCTCGCAGAAAGAGGTGTCCAACGCGCTGAGCCATGTCATCGGCGCGACCAACCTGCTCGTCGCGCCTCCGACTCGCGACCCTCGACCGCGGCCAGCCAGGCGAGGACGGCCAGGCTCATGGCAATCGCACCCGGAGCCCCGATCGTCTCCGCCATGGCCAGCGACCGAGCCGCGCCCGCCCGGGCGGCCGGGAATCGCGCTTGCAAGAGATCGACGAAGGCGAGACTCCTGATCATCCACATCTCGGCCCAGACGTCGCCCGTCGCCTGCCTCGACCGAAGCACGCGCTCGATGTTGGATCGCCCCTCGTCGTAGCGCTCCACGTACGCGTGGTAGTTCAACGAGAAGGTCTGGACCCGGGGGGAGGCCGCGGACCGCCTCCTCCGCTTCGGTTGGCCGTCCGAGGAGCATCAGGATGAAGGCGAGGTTCCAGCGGTTGCCCATCGCGACGTCCGCCATCCATGGTTCCCAGAGGGCCTCGACCGGCCGGGCGCCGTCCACCGGAGCGAGCTCGACACTCTTCCGCGCCAGTCGCAGCGCACGCTCGAGGTCGAGCTTGCGCCACGCTGCATTGCTGCTCACGTAGAGCAGGAGTGCCGCCCGTGCGGGGTGGAGCGGAGCGAGGCGCTCGGCCTCTGTCTCGAAGTCGGAGTCGTCGTCGGCCAGGCCGCGCCAGTCGTTTACTTGCCAGGCGAGGACCCTGGCAGCGGCTCGCAAACCCGGGTCGCGGACACGCTTCAAGGCCCGCTCGGCAAGCAGCGCCGCGCGCTCGAGGTCGCCGGCGTGCTCCGCAGCGCGCCCGGCGGCGTGGAGCCGGCGGGCGCACGCATCGTCGTCCTCGCTGAGCTCGGCTGCGCGCTCGAGTGCTCGCGAGGCCGACGCTTGACCGCCGCGCTCGGCAAAGCGGGAGGCGGCGGCTTCGAGAGCCGCGGCGACCGTCTCGTCCGGCCCTTCGGCGGCCGCTGCGAGCTGCCACGCGCGCCGGTCGGACATCCTCTTCGCCGGTGAGCGCGTCGGCGAGCGTGCGGTGGGCCGCTCGACGCTCGTCCGCCGAAGCGGCGTGGTAGACCGCCGAGCGTACGAGCGGGTGCCGGAACGCGACCGAGCCCGCGTGGATGCGGACGAGCCCGGCTTCTTCCGCCGGCTCCAGCGCGGCGAGGTCGCCTGTGGTCGGCGAATCGGAGGCTGCGGCGACGAGCAGTGCGCGACGCGCCTCTGGAGGTAGGTTGCGAAGCGCGCGCCGCACGGTGCGCTCGACGCTCTCGGAAGCGGGCAGGTGATCCGGAAGGGGCTGGCGCCCGACGCGTTCTCCCTCATCGAGCAGCGCGGCGACCTCGAGCAGGGCGAGCGGGTTCCCGCCCGTCGCCTCGGCGAGGTGGCGGGCGACCTTCGCGGCGATCGTCGAGCCGAACCGCTCGTGAAGAAGCTCCATGGACGCCGCCACCTCTAGCGGCTCCAGCTCGATCGTGGGAAGCGCGACGCCGAGGTCGATGCCTTCGCCTTCGCGCACGGCAAACAGGAGCGCGAGCGACTCGGCCGTGAGGCGTCTCGCGGCGAACGTGAGCGCTTCGGCAGACGGGCGGTCGAGCCAGTGTGCGTCGTCGACGACGACGAGCAGCGGGACTCTCTCGGACGCCACGCCGAGGAGGCTGAGCGCGCCTGCGTAGACGGCGAGCCGATTCACGTTCGCGCTTGCCTCGAGCGCGAGCGCAGCGCTGAGGGCGCGCGCCTGCGGCTCCGGAATCTCGGAGAGATGGACGACCAGCGGCCCGAGGAGCGCCTGCAAGCCCGCGAACGGGAGCTCCGCCTCGGACTCGACCGCCGTGTAGTGCAGCACCTGGAAGCCGCTCGCCTGCTGCACGGCGTAATCGAGAAGCAGCGTCTTGCCGATCCCGGCGCTGCCGCGGAGGACAAGAGCGCGGCTCCGGCCGAGGCGCGCCTCCGTTAGCAGCGCATCCAGCTGCTCGCGCTCGCGATCGCGCCCGATCAGCACGGCCAAACGCTAGTAGAACAGCCAGACCAGGGGCAGGTCCAGGGAAATCCCAGATGCGCCGAAGCCCGCCGGCGCCGCACGATCCTCGACGATGCAGGAGACGCCGCTCCAGCCGATTGTCTACTCGCTGCAGTTCCGCGGACGGATCACATCGCTCTCGTCACGAGTGCTCGAGCAACGCGCAAGCGCGCCGAGCCAGGTACTGATCACGACCGTCGACGCCAACGGGCTCGCCGGGGACGTCCAGCCGGGCGAGGGCAAGGAAGCGCTGCTCGTCTCGCGCCTCGTCCTGGCGGATGACGGCTCCTTCGACCAGTCCGGGACGATCGAATTCGCCGCCGGCCACGTGCTGGCCTTCCGCAGCGTCGGCGCGGCTTGGCTCGGCCCCTCGCCCGACCCGAACCTCCGGCACGGCACCGCCATCTGGGAGGTCGAGGGCGGCGAGGGCCAGTTCCACGGCGCTCGTGGGCGGATCACTTCGAACTTCTTCATGTCAGACACCAATGAGCTGACCGACAACCACTTCGGGCTGATCTTCGTCGCACGCGCCGCGGCAACCCCGGCTCCCGAAGCAAGAGCCCGCGCTCCGCTTCCACGCTCGGGCATCCGCGAGACGTGGGCCCAGTTCCGTCGCTCGAGCGGGCTCAAGGATCTCCTTGCGGAATGCGCCCTCTGGACGGCGCCATGGACCGGTTTCCCGCCCTACCAGGACTCCGAGTGCGCGGAAGAATTCGCCCTTTGCGCGGCGGTATGGAGAGACGTCTCGTTCTACGACGACTCCGGCGACGCGCAGGCGTTGCCTTCCTCGAGCAGCGCTCGGCCTCAGCATCCACGACGACACGAAAGGACGTGACATGCACTTGCGTAAGCTCCTCAAGCTCGCGCTTCTGGCCTCGGCCGCGGCAGCGTTCGTCGTGACTCCCGCGACGGCGAAGCCCCCCGGCGCCAACGGGTTGATTTCCTTCACCCGCTTCGACCCGGCACTCGATCAAGACGTCGTCTACACCGTGAACCCGGACGGCAGCCACGAGCAGCCGCTGATGGCCGGAGCCGAGTCGGGGCAGTGGTCGCCGGACGGCACGAGGATCGCCATCGTGACCGACTGTTGCGGGGAGAGGATCCTGAACCCCGACACGGGCAGCTACACGCAACTGCCCACGTTCTATCCCGATCTGGGGCTGTTCCTCCCGTGCGTGATCTGGTCCCCGGACGCGGCTCGTCTGGCTTGCGAGGGCTTCGGCGACGCTCCCGCCCTCGACGGCGTCTACACGATCAACTCGTTGGACGGCGGCGACGTCAAACGCCTCACCTGGGGCGGCGACGACGATTGCCCCGGCGACTACTCGCCGAACGGAAAGCGCCTCGTCTTCCTGCGTGCGTCCTTCGAGCTCGGAGTGGAGGGTCTGTACGTGGTCAAGACGGACGGAACCGATCTGCGGTCGCTCACGCCCGCGGGCATGGATCTCAACTTCAACTGCGGGAGCTGGTCACCGCAGGGAAACGAGATCCTCTTCTCGGCCCACAGCCCGCGGGGAGCGAGGAGCTCGATCTTCGCCGTCCACGCCGACGGTAGCGGCCTTCGGCAGATCCCGATCGCCGGGTGCGGAAGCGCGGCGGGGTGCTTCGAGCCGGTCTGGTCACCCGATGGGACGAAGATCGCCTTCACGATGTTCGTGCCGCAGACCGGACAGGCGGACCTCTACACGGTCAACGCCGATGGCACCGGCCTCTACCAGGTCACCCAGGCAGGGCGGGGCGCAGGGCTCAAGGACTGGGGCACGCATCCGCTCACTCGGTAGCGCTTCGATGCCGGCCCGGGCTCGTCACGCTCGGCCCGGGCCGGAACGCGGCGCTCCGGGCCGCCCGTCAATCACGCCGCGGAATGGAGCATTTGACGCGACACTCCGAGGCCAGGGCGGTTTCTAGTGGAGCTAGCCGGACTCGAACCGGCGACCTCCTGGGTGCGATCCAGGCGCTCTCCCAGCTGAGCTATAGCCCCGCGAGGGCCTCAGTGTAGCTGCGCGTTCCGCGGCTCAATCCGCGAGCCCGCGCGCGTAACGATCTCCTTCACGACCTCCGTCTTCGCGTCCGCATAGTCCTGGACGAACGCCCACTCGCGCGCGGCCAGCTCGCGCTTCGTGCGCTCGTAGAGCTTCCGGTCGGCGTCGTTCGACCGCAGGTGGTCGCGGAAGGCGAGCATGCGCCCGATCTCCTCGCAACCCTCGGAGAAGACGTGCAGGTTGACGTCCGTGTCGGGGCCCTTGAAGACCCGGTGCTCGTACCAGTCCGGCTCGCGGATGCGCAGGACGTAGCCCGCGGCTTCGAGCGCCGGGACGTACGCGTCTTCGTCGGCCGAGTCCGGAACGGCCAGGACGATGTCGATGATCGGCTTGGCCGCGAGCCCTGGCACGGAGGTCGAGCCGGCGTGCTCGAGGAGACGGGCCTGGTCGCCCAGAGCACCTCGGATTCGTTCGGCTTCCCGTTCGTACAGCCCGGGCCACGCGGAGTCGTAGTCGACGATCGGGATCGGGCCGTCGGCGCGCCGCGGCTCGCCGATCGTCACCGCCTGGAGCTCCCGCTCGCGTTCGGAGGTCACAGCGGCCAGTCGAGCCGCGTGTACCGCTCTTCGAACGACCAGTCGCTGTAGGCGACCTTCGGAGTGTCGGTCTCCTCGGGCGTGGAGGCGTTGCGGCGCGCGGCGACCTCGCTGAGCGGGTAGTGCAGCTCCTTCCCGGGCCCGCGCAGGCCGGCCATCAGGATCGCGCACGGCCCGTCCCCGGCTCCGATCAGGATGTGGTTCGTCCCCGGGGCGCAGTGGAAGAAGTCCCAGGCCTTCAGGTGCCGCTCCTCGTCCTCGACGATCAGGATGCACTCGCCGGAGAGCACGAGGAAGTCCTCCTGCACGTTCTCGGAGTGGTACTTCCCGTTCGGCTGGCCGGGCTCGAGGACGTGGATTCCGATGCCGTAGTGCTCGAATCCCTCCGGCGGCTCGAGCTCGGTCCAGCGGCCCGCGATGTCGTGCTGCCCCCAGCGGGCTTCCGCGACGTTGAGGACGAACCAGCCGGGCGACGCGGCGTGCGCGCCCTCCTCTGACCGCTCGATCTTGGCTTCCTCGCTCATGGTCGAGACCCTACGCGAGCCGTGCGGCCTCGAGCAGCTCGAGGACCTGGACGGCGTCCCCCGGGTCGACCGGGGGCGGGCCGCCTTCGCGGAGGGCCCGGGCGACGCCGTCGTAGAACGCCGTGTAGTCGCCGGGCACGGTCGGAACGGGAAGGGCCTCTTCGGCGCCGAGCAGCCCCCACGCCTCGGGCGGCTCCTCGCCCCAGCCGGGGTCCCCGGGAGTTCGGCCTGCACGCAGCGCGGCTTCCTGCGGGTCCTCTCCGTGCTTGACGTACGCGGCGCGGTCGCCGAGAACGCGGAAGCGCGGGCCGGGCTGCGCCGCGACGAGGCTCATCCAGAGATGCGACCGCTCGCCCGACTCGTGCTCGAGCGCGAGGAAGACATCGTCCTCCACCTCCGCGCCCGGGCGCCGCGTGTCCACCTCCGCGTGGCGGAGCTCCGCGGCGCCGAAGAGCTGGAGCGCCTGGTCGACGAGATGCGTGCCGAGGTCGAGCAGCAGCCCGCCACCCTCGGCTGCCTGCTCGCGCCAGGCGCCGGTGAGCTGCGGCCGCCAGCGGTCGATCCGAGACTCGAAGCGGTGCACCGCGCCGAGCGCGCCGTCGCGGACGAGTTGCCGCACCGTGAGGAAGTCACCGTCCCAGCGGCGGTTCTGGAACACGGTCAGCATGAGGCCGCGCTCGCCGGCGCTGTCGAGGAGCCGCCGTGCCTCCTCGGCCGTCGGCGCGAGCGGCTTGTCGACGACGACCGGCAGCCCAACCTCGAACGCGGCCAACGCATTGGGGACGTGCAAGCGGTTCGGCGTCGCCACCACGACGAGGTCGAAGTTGTGGGCTCGCTCGAACACGTCCTCCGGGCGGTCGAGCACGAGCACGCCGGGAAACCTCTCCTCCGCGCTTCGGCGCCGCTCGGGATCGCGCGTCGTGACCGCGGCCAGCTCGAGGCCTTCGGCCGCCGCGATGTACGGCGCGTGGAACACCGACCCGGCGAGGCCGTACCCGAGGAGCGCGACGCGAAGCGGCTTGGTCACCCCCGGCATCTTGCTTTAGCCCGGCGAGTCGAAGTACGCTCGAAAGCCGCGACGAAGGAGCGGACGGTGGCGATCGCAGACGACGTCACTGCGGCAAAGAGCGGCCCGGGGCCTGGCTTCGGACTGCCTCCGCCTGCAACCGGGCACGCGTTCCTCGATGCCGTGGCGCGCGTGATGCTCTTCGCGATCCACGCCGAGCGGCGCGTCGATCCGTTCTTCAGGCCGGCGTTCGACAAGGCGCTGCGCGGGCCGTTGTCTCAAGCGACAACAGCGCTCCTCAATCTCAAGCGGCGCGACGACGGGCTCGGGCTGGCCGAGGAGCGAACGCAGCCCGGGGAGGAGGAGCACCTCCAGTCGATCATCGATCAGTTCACGGCGCAGATGCGCACGCTCTGGGAGCCGGGCTGGTTCGAGCGCGGAGGGAACACGAAGACGCACGGGATCGTGCGCGGCGAGTTCACGGTCCGCGACGACCTCCCGGAGCACCTGCGTCGCGGGATCTTCGCCGAGCCGAAGACCTACCGGGCCTGGGTGCGCTTCTCGGGACCGGGGCCGTACGTCACGCCGGACATCGACGACGTCGGCTTCATGAGCATGAGCATCAAGCTGATGGGCGTCCCGGGCCCGAAGCTGCTCGAGGACGAGCAGCACACACAGGACTTCCTCGGTGTCTCGACGCCGACCTTCGTCACGCCCGACACACGCTCGAACGCGCGCCTGCAGTACTGGAGCTATCGCAACGCACCGGTCTTCTACTTCCTCGACCCGCGCGACTCGCACGTCCTCGACTCGATCATGCAGCTGCTCTGGACGAAGACGCAGACGAGCCCGCTGGAGAGCCAGTACTTCAGCTGCGTGCCCTACCTGCTCGGTGAGGGCCAGGCGATGCAGTACGCGATGCTCAGCGGCCGGAAGGAGCGGAGCCGCGTGCCCCGCCTGCCCAGGCGTCCTCCCGACAACTACCTGCGCGAGGCGATGGCAAAGACGCTCGCCGAGGAGGACGTGGAGTTCGACTTCACGCTCCAGGTGCAGACCGACCCGCACAAGATGCCGATCGAGAACAACGCGGTGCTCTGGCCGACCAAGCACTCGCCGCGCGTGCCCGCGGCGACGCTGCGCATCCCGAAGCAGACGTTCGACTCGCCGGCACAGCTCGACTTCGCGCGCGTGCTCACCTACAACCCGTGGCACTGCGTCGCCGAGCACCGCCCGCTCGGAAACCAAAGCCGCGCGCGCAAGCGGATGTACTCCGAGCTCGCCCAGCTGCGCCAGAAGATGAACCAGGTCGAGCACTACGAGCCGACGGGGGACGAGACCTTTTAGCGGCGGAAACCGCCACGTCTCGGCGGGACACCCCTGGGGTCAGACCCCGTTCACAATCCGTTCGCCCCTCGGCCGCTCTTTGCGGAGATCCTGTTCGTATTCGCGCCCCTTGCGTCACAAGGCCGGCGCACAATTTGTGCTGGGTCTGACCCCGGGGTTAGGGGGAGGCGAGGCGACGGAGGGCTGTCAGGCCGGGGAGGAAGAAGTACGCACCGCCTTTGACCGTGATGAAGCGCGGCATGCCGATGACTCGTGACCGCGCCCCTGTCGCCGAGGGCATCGTGAAGGTTCCGCCGTACGGGGCCGACTGGCCGACGAGCGGGTCCGAGTCGTCGTAGAGCCCGGCGAACTTCGGGTTGTTCAGCCAGGTGTTCTGGACGAACTCGAACTGGCGGGCGATGTTCCCGTTCAGGCAGATGAAGTGCAGGCCGCGCTCTTCGTCCGGCGCCAGCGACTCGGTCAACGCCGCGTCGGGGCTCAGCGCATGTCCGTACTCCCGGCCGCGCCGCAAGAGCCGGTGGCGGCGGTTGATCGCGAGCGACTTGTCCGTGCCCGGGCCGGGGTCGAGCGAGTCCCGCGGGTTCGTCCGCCGGACGTGAGCGCCGACCGGGCAGCCGGTGCCGACGCGATCCTCGTGGAAGTAGCCGAAGTCGTTGGCCTCGGCCAGCACGGGGTCGTCACGGTCCGGCGACAGTGCGAGCGGCGCGCCTCCGGGCCAGCGCCCGACCATCTTCGCGGCCAGCCTGGTGCGCTCGGCGGGGTGCGGCGCAGCCGAGTCGATGAACTGCCAGAACCCGCGCACGTCCTGCTCGAGCTGGCGGAAGACGAGGTACGAGCCGTTCCTGCCGATCCCGTCCTCGACCAGCGGCTCGTCGGTGTAATGCCCGTGCTCGTTTTCGTAGCCGAGGACGAACTCGCCGGCGCGGACGGTCTGGCCGGCCGGCCCGGACTTCGCCAGCCCCTCCACGAAGGGCTGCGAGATCCCGTCGCGGAAGCCGAACGGCTCGAAGCCGTCCAGGTTCGAGGTGTCGAGCTTCCGCTGCACCTCGACGCCGCTCTCCACGAGCAGGCGTGAGTGCTCCTCGAGGAGCCGTTCGAGCTCGCGTGGATCGCGCGCGTAGAGCAGGAGCACCGCACCGATGGAGCCGGTCGACGGCCCGCCCCAGTCCCACCTTGCCGGGGCAGAATCGCCGACGTCCCCGAGGGCCCGCTGGCGGTGCTCGGTCGTCATCCCGTGCACGAACTCGTTCGAGAACTGCTGCAGCAGCGGGTCCGGAAGACCGAGCCGCACAAGCCCCATGCTCGTGAACGCCACGTTCACCGCCCGTGCTTCGGGCCGATCGTCGCCGGAGGTGACCAAGCCCACGACCGAGGCGAGCCAGCGCCGCGCGGCGGCGCCGTCCTCGAGGCCGAGCAGCAGGAACGACGCCGCGCTCAGCGACCCGTACCCGCGCGCCACGAGCCCCTGCACGTCGCCGAGCTCGAGTGTCAAAGGAGCTGCAGCCACTGTTCCGCCTCCTCGGTGCTCATCTCACCCCGGAGCCCGTTCCGGATCTGCTCGTTCCGCGCGACGTTCGCCGCGGTCAGCCGCGGATAGGCGGAGTACCAGACGCTCGTCGGCACCTGGTGCCTGCGCAGGTAGTGCTTGAACGCGAGCTCGTCGCGCGAACCGTCGAGCACGAGCCAGCGCGTCTTCGGGAAACCGAAGCCGTTCGAGAAGACGATGTTCAGGCCCCACGAGATCTGATCGATGAAGTCGTCCATGTAGCTCTCGAGTGACCCGTCGTAGTTACTCGCGAAGAAGACGCGGCGGCCCTCGTCGAGAAAGACCCAGCGCGCGAAGTGGATCGTCTTCACGCCGGCGAGGCTGCCGCGGTTGAAGACGTGCCGCGCGGCGAACGCGACGCCGTTCAGCACCCCGAGGATCGTCATCCGCCGAAGCCGGCCGGGCTTGACGAATCCGATCGCCGTGAACGGGTTCTGCACGACGTGATCTTCGAGCGCTGCCAGCGTCCGCACGGTCTCCTCGTCGGGCAGGAGGTCTTCGGCCTTGTCCGCGCGCTCGTGCCTGCGCAGCAGGATCGCGTAGACCGGCGCGCCCAAGATGAGCAGGGGCGTGATCAGCAGGACGCCGATCGGGATCGCCATCAGGTGCGCCCCCTCGCGCACGCTCCAGCCGAACGACGGGCGCGGTTCGGGCTCGAGCGCCCAGGCGAGCGACGGCTCGTCTCGCACGTAGTGGACGATCTCGGCGCGGATCGCAGCAGGATCGACCCCTTCCAGGTAGTCCCCCCGCTCGTCGAGGAACGTCTCGAGCGCCTCTCGAAGCTCGGCCTCGCGCCGGATCTGCTCGACTCCGCGGCCAGGGGTGTTCACGTAGCGGGCCTGCTCCTTGGTCACGTGGGCCCGCAGGAAGCCGAGCCGGTCGTCCGCCGAGTAGCCGTCGCAGTGCCCGAAGACCTCGTCGAGCCCGGGAGCAGCGGCGAGCTCCGCCAGGTGCTGGTCGCGCGCGACGTCGAAGTCCGCCAGGTAGACGAGCGAGGCCGGCATCGCAGTCCCCACGAGGTCGGTCGTCTCCTCGAGCAGGAACAGCCGCGCGAAATGCACCTCCGAGAGCGTGCCGAGGTCGAGCACGGACCCGTTCGCCACGCCGTCGCCCATCGACGCCAACAGCTCTCCCAGCGCGGCAGTCTCTCCCGGCCGCACGTGCGCCGCGATCGTCACTGCGGACTGCTGCTTCAAGCCGGGAACTCGAGCGCGAAGTCGAGGATCTTCGTCCGCTCCCAGTACACGATGCCGAGATACGTCCCTGGCGCGACGAGCCGGATCTCGTCGCGGATCCAGTGCGCGACGAGCGACGTGCCCGAATAGTCGAGGACGATCGACTGCTTCCCGTCGAGCCAGCTCTCGTCCTTGTAGACCTTCGCGCGCACGGACTTCCAGCCGAACGGGCCGACCTCGTTCAGGAGCTCGGCGTTGTCGGGATCGAAGATCTTGCCCTTCCAGGCGATCAGGTGGAGGAGCTTGGCCGCGGGCTCGGCGAGCTCCGTTCCCGGCCGCACGAGCACGGTCCCGTGTGCTTCGCCGCTCGGAATCGGACCGGCCTCGCTCGAGCGGAAGAGCTGGTCCAGCTCCTCAGCGGACAGCCGCAGCAGGTCGGGTGCTTCCACGGACATCTCCACCCCTGCTTGGCAGTGACGCGGCCGAACGTAGCACGTTGACTCTGCCTGGAGAAGAGTGCTTCCATACCAGCGACGTCTGCGGCAACGTCCCGAAAGGACCGCCCTGATGTCGCTCTCCTCGCTCCTCCGAGGCACCGCCGACTCCCTCGACCGCCGCGTGGGCTGGGACAGGCTGCCGCTTCCAGCCGGACTTCTCACCCTCGTCGGCCTCCGCCAGCGCCTGCGCGACGAGAACCTCCACGACACAGGCCGTGGCGCCCTTGATGTCCCGCCGGTGGACGACCACAACGGCTACCTGATGGCACGCACGCTCGACGGGACGTTCAACGACCTCAACGACCCGCTGATGGGCAGCCTCGGGAGCCGCTTCGGCCGCAACGTGCCGCTCTCGTTCACCTACCGCGAGCCGCCCGACGCGATGCTCGACCCGAGCCCGCGCCTCGTCAGCCGCGAGCTCCTGACCCGCGAGGAGTTCCAGCCCGCGACCACGCTCAACCTGCTCGCCGGAGCGTGGATCCAGTTCGAGGTGCACGACTGGTTCAGCCACGGCAAGCCCGCCCCGGAGGAGCCGTGGGAGATCCCGGTCGCCGACGACGACCCCTGGCCCGAGCATCCGATGAAGATCCCGCGGACGCACGCGGACCCGAGCACCGACCCGAACCAGCCGCTCACGTACGTCACCGACGACACGCACTGGTGGGACGGCTCGCAGATCTACGGCCGCGACCCCGCGTTCGCGAACGCGCTGCGTTCGGGCGAGAACGGGAAGCTCCAGATCGACGACCAGGGCCTGCCCCCGCAGGCGCTCGAGAAGCACATCGATCTCACGGGAGTCGCCGGCAACTTCTGGGTCGGCCTCGCGCTCCTGCACTCGCTCTTCATGCGCGAGCACAACGCGATCTGCGACGAGCTCCATGCACGGCATCCGGAGCTCACCGACCAGGAGCTGTACGACAAGGGCCGCCTGATCAACGCGGCGCTGATGGCGAAGATCCACACGGTCGACTGGACGCCCGCGATCATCGCCCACCCGACGACGGTGCTCGCGCTCCGTGCCAACTGGTGGGGCCTCGAGGGCGAGAACCTCGACAAGCGTTTCGGCCGCAAGACTGCGAACGAGGTCATCCGCGGCATTCCCGGCTCGCCGACGAACCACCACGGCGTGCGCTACTCGCTGACCGAGGAGTTCGTCGCCGTCTACCGGATGCACCCGCTGATCCCGGACGACTACAGCTTCCGCTCGCTCGCCACGGACGCGGTCCTGCACGAGCACACGCTCGAGGACCTCGGCGCGCTCCACGTCCGCGAGCGACTCGACGAGACGCAGATGGAGGACCTCTTCTACTCGTTCGGCATCTCGCACCCCGGCGCGATCGCGCTCCACAACTACCCGCGCTTCCTGCAGACGTTCAACCGTCCGGACGGGACGACGATCGACCTGGCCGCGACGGACGTCCTGCGCACCCGCGAGCGGGGCGTTCCGCGCTACAACCAGTTCCGCCGCCTCTTCCACCTGAACCCGGTCGAGTCGTTCGAGGAGCTGACCGGCGATCCCGAGACGGCCGAGGAGCTGCGCGCGGTCTACGGCGACGTCGAGCGGGTCGACCACATGGTGGGCATGTACGCGGAGCCGAAGCCGAAGGGGTTCGGGTTCTCGGACACCGCGTTCCGCGTCTTCATCCTGATGGCGTCGCGCCGGCTGAAGAGCGATCGCTTCTTCACGCGGGACTACCGGCCCGAGGTCTACACGCAGACCGGGCTCGACTGGATCGAGGGCAACTCGATGCGCTCCGTGCTCCTGCGCCACTTCCCCGACCTCGAGCCTGCGCTTCAGGGTGTCGAGAACCCGTTCGCGCCCTGGCGGCGGTCGAAGGTGTGAAGCGCTCCGACGCGGCGCGCTTCGCCCTGGCGGCGATCCGGATCTTCAACGGGGGCACCGCACTCCTCGCGCCGGAGCGGCTCGACGCGAGGCTCGGGGTCGACCGCAGCGCCGACTACCCGTGGCGGATGTTCGGGATCCGCACCGTGCTGATGGGCGTCGACCTGCTCTCGAGCGATCCCGAGGTGAGGCGCCACGCCTTGCGGGCCTCGGTGCTCGTGCACGGCTCGGACACGGTCTCGGCGGCGAAGGCGGGCTTCACGCGTGCGCTCGCCCCGCGGGCTGCGCTGACCGCGACCGCGATCTCGGCGGTCAACGTGGCGCTGGCGCTGATTGCGAGCCGTGACGCGTGGCGCCGCGCGCCGAACTAGTCGGGACGCGACCCAGTCGGTTGAAGATCGGCGTCGTCACGTACACCGCGAACAGCGAATAGAGCCAGAGGAGCGGCGCGAACACGATCGGCATCAGGTACGAGACGAGAGCGAGGCCGGGCCAGCGGACGAAGAACGGCCCGCGCTCCTTGATATAGAGGGCGACGAGCAGGAGCGGGAACCCGAGCCCGAGCAGGAGCCACCAGATCGGCCATTCGGTGCTCAGGGCGTCCATGACCTCGGTCCAGCGGAAGACGAGCAGCGCGACGAGCGCGATCAGGATCGCTGCACCGAGCGCCTTCAGGGCCGTGACCGCATGGGGCACCAGCGAGATCGGCTTGAAGAACCGCTGGCGGGCGACCGCCAGGCGGCGCCGGTAGTCGGCGGGCAGGATCGCTGCGCCCGTCTGCTCCTCGACCACGCGGAAGTCCCACCGCTCCGGCACCGGCGAGCCCACCGGCGGGCTCTTCGCGAGGAACGCCGCGAAGCGCGGATCGCGGTTCAGCACGAAGTCCGTCATCGAATAGGCGTCGAGCATGAGCGCGAACGCCTCGGTGTCGCTGAACGAGTCGAGGTCGGTGCGCACGCGGGAGAGCAGCCGCTGCGCGTCCATCGAGATTCCGAAGTCGCCGGCGAGCGGCTTGACCGAGAGCTTCTCCTTCGGCGCATCCTCGACCGGCCTGCCGTCGTCAGCGAGAGGGAGGGCGACTTCGCCGACGAGTCCCTTGCGCAGATGCATGAGCGCGATCGGCTGCGGCCGCTCGGAGGCGTTCGCGAGCTGCTCGTCCCGCACGCGGTCGGCGAGGATCGAGTTGGCACGCCCTCCGACTCCCGGGATGCGCGTCGCAGGCAGTGGCTGGTCGGCCAGCTGCCCGGACGCGTCGCTGACGATCAGGTGCGTGCAGTCGGTGTCGAAGAGCCCCTGCAGCCCCTGGTTGTCGTGAACCCCTCCGTCGACGAGCTGGACGCGGATCCCGCTGTAGAGCCCGCTGATCGACAGGGGATGGAAGAGCGCCGGCACGCAGGCCGAGGCGGCCACGGCGACGGCCAGGGGGAAATCGCGCTGTGCGCTCGTGATTGCGTGGTGCGGCTTGGCCGACGAGGTGTCCGCCTCGAAGTAGCCGGGCTCGAGGCGCATGTTCTTGTCGACGTTGGCGTAGACCTCGCGCGCAGTCTCGTCATTCGGGAGCGGCTCGCCCATCCGGACGGCCTCGAACCGCCAGTTGTGGCCCGTGTTGAGCGTCGTCGCGTTGACGAGGAGCACCGGCACCTTCGCGTGCTTGCGCCGCGCGTTGTCCTCGTCGGGACGGAACGACTGCGGCTCGTCGGGCGGGTGGATCTTCAGCTCGCTCATCGCGATCTGCGTGTCGACGAGCCCGAACCAGCGCTTCGGCCGCTCCTTGCCCCAGGCCGGCTTGTAGAAGAACTTGTCGTAGAGGTCGCCCAGTCGGTCGCTCCGCGAGTACGTCGCCTTCGCCATCCAGACGTTCTTCACGATGTTCAGGAAGGCCCGCGCGCGAAGGTTCTTCTGGATCCCCGCCCGGAACTCGCGGTGGATCGTCTCGACGAGCTCGACGTAGTCCTCGTCCGTGATCTCGGAGTCGGCCTTGCGCTCGAGCAGGTTCTTGACGTGGATGTAGTAGAGGGCGCCGATGATCGAGCCGCCCGAGACCGACGAGATGACCTCGACGCGCCGCAGGATCCCGAGCTCCGCGAGCCGCGCGAGGACGCCCACGTGGAAGAGCGCCGCTCGGAATCCGCCCCCGGACAGGGCAAGCCCGATCTTCGCCGCAGAGGCGGGTGAATGCGCGGCGTGCATGTCGGCTCGCCTTCACGATCCCACTGTGTTTCGAAGCTGTCAACGCGGCTTCTGTGGCTTGACATTTGGCTGGCGCCTAGCGCAAGCTGTGGGCAAGACAACGAAGGCAGGTACACCGTTGTCTGCGGCCTGCGGTACCCGCCCTTTAGAGGGAGTCAATGTCCAGTTCCGGTGCGACTCCTGCGGCCTCGTCGCTCGCCCTGCGGGCGCGTTCGCACGCGCGCGATTCAGTGGCGGCATCGGAGGCCGTCTCGTTTCCGGAGCTCGTCTGGTCGCACTTCGCGTACCAGCGCGAGCTGCACGAGCAGGATGTGCTCCACGGGCCCGCGGAGGCGGAGTTCCGCGCCCAGCTCGAGCGGTTCGTCGCCGAGCACGGCCCGATCGTCAACGCCTACTGGTGCACGACGGAGGCCTCTGCGGCCGCGCTCACCGAGAAGAAAGGCGACCGCGTGCTCGGATTCCTCTGGCGGCGCGAGAAGAACGTCCGCTTTCACAGCGCGACCGACTGGGCTACGCGCGACGCACCGGAGATCAGCCATGTGATGCACACGGCCGAGACGCTCGCGATCCGGGTCAGCGAAGTGCTTTCCGGAACCGCCGAGCGGATCGCCATGCAGTGGCTGCTGTCGGTCTCGGGCTATCTGCTGAGCGCGGTCGATGCCGAGAGACGGCCGAACCGGCACGAATCCGCGAAGGTTGCGCGGCGGGCCCGGAACGAGCTCTCCAAGGTCGAGACGTACTACGACCGCGCCGGTGAGAAGACCGGTCGCCTCGTCTACTTCTGGGGGATGATGATCGGGGTCGTCGCACTCGGGGCGATGGCCGTCCTCGGGTCGTTGATCTATTCGCTGCTCGCGGATTTCGAGCTCAAGGACGAGGGAACGAAGACGTTCTTCGTCTGCTACGGAATGGGGGCGATCGGCGCGATCATCAGCGTCCTCACGAGGATGGCGGCGAAGGGAAGCGACGCCTTTCTCGACTACGAGGTCGGGCGGCCCTCGCTCCGGCGAGTCGGGAGCTTTCGCCCCGTCATCGGCGCCGTGTTCGCAGTCGTCCTCTACTTCGCGCTGCGCAGCGGGCTCGTCCAGCTGTCGACGACCGATTCGAGCGCGAACGAGCAGATCTTCTTCTACGCGACGCTCGCCTTCGTTGCCGGTTTCAGCGAGCGGAAAGCGAGAGTCCTGCTCGGAGGGGCGACGAAGATTCTCGGGGACGGCGGCGACGACGAGCACGCCCCCGACAAGCCGCCGCCCAACGGTTCGGCGAAAGCTGCAGAGAGGAGCACAACTTGAGCGAGGCGGTGGAAACCGTCACGCTCGACATCGTCGTGCCTGACCTGACCGAGCTTCCGGACGAGATCTCGCTGCAAGCCGGCGAGGAGCAGACGCTCCTCCTGCCGAGCCGGGCGGCTGCCGGCTACGTGTGGGAGGCGAAAGCTGACGACGAGGCCGTGGTCGAGGTCTCGATGAAGTTCGAAGGAGCCGACGATGCGGCCGTCGGGGCAAGGACGTTCACCGAGAACGAGCGGCTGACCCTCCGGGGCCTGGCCGAGGGCGCGACAACGGTCCATCTCGTTCAGCGACGAACGTGGGAGGAAGGGGTGACGCCGATGTCGGCTCACACCCTCGCGGTCAACGTCGCCGGCCCTACGGAGGCGACCGAACGAGGAGGTACTAGTGGCTGACACTGTGAACGGACGCCTGAAGGCCCGGGAGATCAAGCGCTTCGGCTGGACACCCGACCTTCCGGACGCCCGGGACTACATGTACTCGGCGCCGGAGGCCGTCCTGACGAAGCTTCCGACGAAAGTGGACTTGCGCGGGACGAAGATGCCGAAGGTCTACGACCAGGGCGAGCTCGGCAGCTGCACCGCCAATGCGATCGGCGCCGCGTTCGAGTTCGGGCAGATCAAGCAGGGCCAGAAGGACTTCATGCCCTCGCGCCTGTTCATCTACTACAACGAGCGCGCAATGGAGGGCACGATCGACACGGACTCGGGCGCGATGATCCGAGACGGGATGAAGAGCGTCGCCAAGGTCGGCGTCTGCACCGAGGACACCTGGCCGTACGACATCCCCCGGTTCACGGAGAAGCCCCCTGCGAAGGCGTACACGGAGGCGAGGAAGCACCAGGCGCTCGTGTACAGGCGCGTCATGGGGCAGCTGCATCAGATGCAGGGCTGCCTCGCACAGGGCTACCCGTTCGTGTTCGGCTTCGCGGTCTACGAGAGCTTCATGAGCCCGGAGGTGGCGAAGACGGGCAAGGTGCCGCTGCCACCGCGCGCTGAGCAGCTGATCGGCGGGCACGCTGTGCTCGCGGTCGGCTACGACGACTCGATCCAGTCGTTCATCGTGCGCAACTCGTGGGGCCCGAAGTGGGGGATCAAGGGCTATTGCGAGATGCCGTACGGGTATCTCACCGATCCACAGCTCGCCCGCGACTTCTGGGCGGTCTACACGGTGGAGCCGGACACGACGGGCGGTCGTCGTCGCACGACGAGGAAGAGGAGCACGACGAGGAAGAGGAGCACGACGACGCGGAAGCGGACAGCCGCCTCCAAGCGCTGACCGTGGCCGCGGAGTTCGACCGGGGGCCGTCGCAGGCAATCGCCTCGATCTGCCTGCGCTGCCCCCGACCGGGCAAGCCCAAGGCGTTCTGGACCGACTGGGGCCCTGTCTTCTACCGCGGCCGGCTCGACGGGACGGCGCGGCTGCTCTGCATCGCGTCCGATCCCGGGCCGACCGAGCGGATCGCGCACCGCACGCTCGTCGGCGACGCGGGCCAGCGGGTGCAGGGGTTCCTCGCCAAGCTCGGGCTCACCCATTCGTACCTCTGCGTGAACGCCTTCCCGTACGCCCTGCACCCGAGCTGGGGCATGGGGGCCGACGAGCTCCTGGAGGACCCGGTGCAGATGGAGTGGCGCAACCAGTTCTTCGACGCCGTCCGCCCTGGATCGGTCGACGCAGTCGTTGCCTTCGGAGGAAACGCCCAGAAGGCGCTCGACCTCTGGCCGCACAAGCCGAACGTCCCGGTCGAGCGCATTCCGCACCCGAGCAGCCGCGATGCGGCGCAGCTTCTCTCCGAATGGCACGACGCCGTCGGGAGGCTGCGGCAGATAGTCGACGCCGACTCCGACGGAGACGCGACCGGCCCGAACTACGGCTCGTCGTTCAAGGAGTCCGACTATGCGCCGATCCCCCGGCGGGATCTCCCGTTCGGCGTGCCGGATTTCCTGGGGGACGACGCCGCGGGCCGCACCGGACACCCTCGGCACAACAACCAGGTCTCACGGCCCGCTCCGGACGACGGCCACACACTGGTCTGGGTCGCCCCGAAGAGCGGGACCCCGTGAGCGACGTCTTCGGGGCGCCGGTCGATCCTCTCGACGGGCCGGCCTTCGCACTCGGCGGCCGCGTCGTGACGATGGACGACGGCAAGCACGTCGTCGACCAGGGCGTCGTCTACGTCAAGGGCGGAATGATCGCTGCGGTGCAGAAGGCATCCGCCCCGCCGCCGGCCGGGTTCGAGGACGTCGTCGTCGCCGACACGAACGGGACGATCTACCCGGGGCTGATCGACCTCCACGATCACCTGAGCTACAACGCGCTCCAGCTCTGGGACGTCCCCAAGCGGTACACGAACCGCGACCAGTGGGCCAAGGGCGACACGTACCGCAAGCTGGTCACGGGCCCGATGAAGGTGCTCGCGCACACGCCCAAGTACGTGCCGGCGATCGTGCGCTACGTCGAGTGCAAGTGCCTGGTCGGCGGGACGACCACGTCGCAGGGGATCGCGCTCTCGAGCTTCTCGGGGATCCAGCGCTTCTACAAGGGCATCGTCCGGAACGTCGAGCAGACGGACGAGCCCGAGCTCCCCGAGGCGTCGACGCACATCGCCGACGTCGAGGCGAAGGACCGCGAGAAGTTCCTGAAGCGCCTGAACAGCCTCCACTGCCTGCTGCTGCACCTGAGTGAGGGCACCGACGACGCTGCTCGCGAGCACTTCCTCGCGCTGAAAGGCCCGGACGGGGACTGGGCCGTCACCAAGTCGCTGGTCGGGATCCACTGCGTGGCCTTGCAGAAGAAGGACTTCGACGTGCTCGCCGAGGCAGGCGCCGCGATGGTCTGGTCTCCGCTGAGCAATCTGTTGCTGTACGGAGAGACGGCCGACGTGGCCGAGGCGCGGAAGGCGGGCGTGCTGACGGCGCTCGGGCCGGACTGGTCACCGAGCGGGAGCAAGAACCTCCTCGGTGAGCTCAAGGTCGCGCGGCTCGTCGACCGCACGAACGGCAGCGCGCTGAGCGACTACGACCTGCTCGCGCTCGCAACGAGGAACCCGGCGAAGATCCTCGGCTGGGACAAGGGCGTCGGGACCGTCGAGACGGGCAAGCGTGCCGACCTGCTCGTCGTCTCCGGGGACTCGGGCGATGCGCACGCGCATCTCTTCACCTCCGGCGAGCACGACGTCGAGCTCGTCGTCGTGAACGGCGTTCCGCGCTACGGCGCGAGCAGGCTGATGCGGAAGCTGTTGGGGGAGGCTGCGGCCAAGGGGGAGGCGGGCTCTGCTGGGGGCCGAGCCCGCCTCTTCTACCTCGAGCAGGCAAGCGGCGATCCGGACGTGGGAGATCTGACGCTGAAGGAGGCATCCGACCTGCTGGCGGACGGACTGCATCGCCTGCCCGACCTGGCCAAGGACATGGTCGAGCATCCGACGCTCGACCCCGACGCCACGTTCCTCGTCCTCGACCACGAGGAAGACGAAGGCTTGGAGCAGCGGCCGCACCTCCCCGGCCCGAGCGGGGAGCTGACGGCCATGCTCGACAGCGCGGGCGCCTCCACGCCGCTCGAGGACCTGCTCGTGCCGCTCACCCTCGATCCGCTGACCGTGGCCGACGACAGCCGGTTCGTCGACACGCTCGCCAAGGAGCAGAACCTGCCCAAGGAGGTAGCCGACCATGTTCCCGACCTCTTCTGACCATGGCTAGGCCGCGGCGCACGAGGACCCCGGTCGCGACGGCCGACCCCGATCTCGCGAACCTCCGCAAGATCGACCACATCGTCGTCCTCATGCTCGAGAACCGCTCCTTCGACCACATGCTCGGCTACCTCTCGCTCGAGACGGGGCGCACCGACGTCGACGGGTTGAAGGCGAGCATGTCGAACGCCTACCGCGGCAAGAAGTACAAGGTCCGCCACCTGCAGCGGACCGCGCTGACGAAGGACGAGGACCCCTGCCACGGCGGCGCGTGCACCGCGGAGCAGGTGAGCAATGACATGGGCGGCTTCGTCGCGAACTTCGCCAAGGAGCGGAAGAAGGCCAAGCTCCTGGACGTGGTCATGGGCTACTACAACGGGAGCCAGTTGCCCGTGTACGACCATCTCGGGCGCGAGTTCATGGTCTGCGACCGCTGGTTCTGCTCGGTGCCGGGCGCGACGTGGCCGAACCGGTTGTACGCGCTGTGCGGCCAGGCGGCCGGGAGCAAGGACGGCGTGCGCGTCCCGATCTACGACGTCCCCTCGTTCGTTCGCCATCTCGAGACGAACAAGGTCTCGTGGCGCTGGTACTCGCACGACGTGGGCACGCTCCGCTTCACCGACTCGAAGTTCCGGCTCGGCTATCTGGACAAGTTCGCGTACTTCGACCGGCGGAGCTTCCTCGCGCCGCGGAACTTCCTCGACGACGCGAAAGACGGGAAGCTGCCGGCCGTGTCCTGGATCGACCCGAACTTCGTGGACGTGTCCTTCATCGGGCCCTCGGGCTCGAACGACGACCATCCGCCGTCGGACATCAGGGCCGGGCAGGAGCTCGTCCTCAAGACGTACACGGCGCTCGTGAACAGCCCGAACTGGCGGAAGACGATGCTCGTCATCACCTACGACGAGCACGGCGGCTTCTTCGACCACGTTTCCCCGCCGGCCGCGCACGACGACCGGCCGGCGTTCCGCACCTACGGGGTGCGCGTCCCGTCGATCGTCGTCTCGCCGTTCACGCCGCGGGGGAGCGTCTCCACCGAGATCTTCGACCACACGTCCGTGATCAAGACGATCCTGCTCCGCTTCTGCCAGAAGAACGGGCAGATCCCGGACATGGGGGCGCGAGTCGCGAACGCGAATCATCTCGGCTCGACGCTGTCGCTCTCGCAGGCGCGGCCCCCGACGCCGCTGCAGGCGTACCGGGACGCAGTCGACCGGATCACCGCGTGGCGCGCCGAGGTCTTCCGGAGCCGGATCCTCATGCAGCCGACCAGCGAACCGGCCGACCCGACGCAGCTGAACGACCTCCAGCAGCAGGTCGTCGCGGCACGGAACAAGATCCGAGCGCAGGGCTTGCCCGAAGGCCAGCCCTAGAGCGGGCTCGTACAGACTGTCACTGGGCAGAATTCGCCGATGGCCACAGTCACGCTGCGCGACGAGGTCGAGCGCGAGGCGCTCGAGGCCGGTCGGGCGGCTTCGTGCCTCACCGACGACGCGGTCGCCGAGGCGCTGACGATCGCGGCGTCGCTCGTGCGCGAGCGCAGGACCGAAATCCTGGGCGCGAACGAGGCCGACGTGGAAGGCGCCGCAGGCCGGCTCGACGAGGGGATGCTCGACCGGTTGCGGCTGGACGACGCCCGCGTCGACGGGATCGCGGAGCAGGTCGCCGCGGTCGCCGCGATCGAGCCGCTCGAGCGGGAGATCTCGTCGTGGACGCTCCCGAACGGGCTCCAGGTCAGCGAGCGGCGGATCCCGATCGGAACCGTCGGCGCGAACTTCGAGGCTCGCCCCAATGTCGCGCTCGACGTGGCCGGACAGCTGCTCAAGAGCCTGAACACGGCGGTGCTCGAGGACCGGCGGCGCGGCGCTGCGGACCGTGACCGTGCTCGTCGACGACGTCCTGCGCCCCGCGCTCGAGCAGGCCGGCCTTCCACCGGCGGCGGTCGGGCTCGTCCGTTCGCCCGACCGGGAGGGCGCACGCGTGCTCGTCACGATGCCGGAGCGGATCCCGCTCGTGATCCTGCGCGGGAGCGGCCCGACGACGGCCGAGCTCGCACGGCTCGCCGCGGAGCACGGCGTGCGCACGCTCGCGCATGCCGAGGGCGGGGGAGTGCTCTACGTCCACGCGCAGGCCGACCGCGAGCGCGCGCTCGCGATGACCGAGGCCGCGCTCGACCGGCTCGGGGTCTGCAACCGCCTCAATCTGGCGCTGGTCGACCGCGAGGCTGTCGGGCTCCTGCCCGCGCTGCTGGCGATCTTCCGGGAGAAGGGGCTCGACGTACGTGGGACCGACCGTGCGATCGCAGCTGCCGGCGACGGCGTGGAGCCGCACGATCGCGACCGCCTCGGCTACGAGTGGGCGAACGAGCCCGAGCGCGTGTCGACGGTCACGCTCGACGTCGTCGACGACCTGGCCGACGCGCTCCGCATCGCCAACGAGGAGACCTCCGGGCTCGCGGCCGGGATCGTGACGGAGGATGCGGAGGCGGCGAACCGGTTCCTCGACGGCTACCGCGGCACCGCTGCGTTCTGGCATGCGACGACGCGCTTCACCGACGGCTTCGAGCTGACCGGCGCGCCGGAGACCGGCATCAACGTGGACGTCGTCCCGGGCCCGCGCGGCCCCGTGACGTACCGCGACCTCTGGCTGCGCCAGTACCGCGTCGTCGGAGACGGCACCCAGACGCGTTGAACCTCCCGGTCGTCGTCAAGTTCGGAACCGGGCTCGTCGTGGGGGAGGACGGCCAGGTGCGCACCGAGCTGGTCCAAGCGCGCGCGAAAGAGCTCGCCTCGCTCGTCGGCGCAGGCGACCCCGTCTGCGTCGTCTCGTCCGGCGCGATCGCACTCGGCCTGCCGAAGCTCGGGCTGCGGCGCCGTCCCCGGACGATCTCGCGGCTCCAGGCGGCCTCGGCTCTCGGCCAGGCGTCGCTGCAGGGAGCGTGGGAGGAGGCGCTGATCCCTCATGGCATCGCCGCGGCGCAGATCCTGCTCACCGCGGGCGACATCTCGGATCGAACCGCGTACGTGAACGCGCGCCAGGCGTTCGCCGAGCTCTTCCGCCTGAAGGCGCTCCCGATCGTGAACGAGAACGACGCGACGGCGACCGACGAGATCACCTTCGGCGACAACGACGCGCTCGCGGCCCAGGTCGCGATCCTCCTCCGGGCACGGCTGCTCGTCCTGCTGACCGAGGTCGAGGGCGTGTACTCCCGCGCTCCGGGGACTCCGGGCGCAGAGCTCATCTCCGAGGGCGAGCTGGCCGGCGAAGCCGAGATCGGCGTCGGGACGGAGCTCGGGCGCGGAGGGATGGCCAGCAAGGTGCTCGCCGGGCAGATGGCGAGCTCGGCGGGGATCCCGACGGTGATCGCCGCGGGGGACGGGGACGACGTCCTCGGGCCGATTCTCGCCGGCGAGGAGCGCGGCACCCGGTTCGCGCCCCAGGAGCGAGGAGAGTCGGCCTTCAAGCTCTGGCTGCGCTTCGGCAAGCCGGTCGCGGGGCGGCTGTACGTGGACGAAGGCGCTCGCCGCGCGCTCGTCGAGACCGGTGCCAGCCTGCTCGGCGTCGGCGTCGAGCGCTGCGAGGGCCGCTTCGACCCCGGTGCCGCCGTCGAGCTAGTCGGGCCCGACGGCACGGTCTTCGGCAAGGGAATCGCCGGCGCGGGAGCGGAGGAGCTCACGGGCCGGCCGCGCGGCGTGGAGGCGGTCCACCGTGACAAGCTGGTGCTCTATTGAGGAAGGTCGCGGTCATCGCGGACGTCCACGGGAACGCGCCTGCGCTCGCGGCCGTGCTCGCCGAGATCGAGCGCGAGGACGTCGACCTGATCGTCTCCTGCGGCGACCTGACGTGGGGCCCGCTGCCGGAGGAGACGTACGAGCTCGCCCGCGGGCTGAATGCCCGGTTCGTCCGGGGCAATGCCGACCGCGCGGTTCTCGAACGCGTCTCCGAGAGCGAGCGCGAGCAGTGGATGCAGGAGCACCACGACCAGGAGCTACGCGACTTCCTCGCGACCTTCGAGGACACCGTCTCCGTCGAGGTCGACGGCCTCGGCCCGGTCCGTCTCGCTCACGGGTCGCCTCGGAGCGACGAGGAGTGCGTCACGCCCGAGACGCCCGAGAAGCGCGTCAGGGAATTCAGCGCGGACGTCGACGAGAAGGTGATCGTCACGGCCCACATCCATATCCAGTTCGACCGCGAGGTGGCCGGGATTCGAAGCCTGAACGCGGGGAGCGTCGGCCTGCCCTATGAGACGGCGCCCGGCGCGTACTGGGCGCTCCTCGGCCCGGACGTCGAGTTCAGGCGGACCGACTACGACCTCGATGCCACGCTCGAGCGCTACCGCTCCAGCGGACAACCGAACGTGGAGCAGATCGTCGAGATGATGCTCACGCCCCCGACGCAACGGGAGGTCATCGAGTACGGCGAAGAGCGCGTCTTCGCCGGCTGAGCCCAAAAGCGGCCTTCGTTCCCTCGAACGAGTATCGAGGAATCCCCCTTTTGGATCGATCTTCTAACCGTGGCCGCATGACAGCCGCGGCTTCCTCTGCGGTCACCGCGATGGACGAACACTCGACTCTTCAAGCCTTCGATCGGGAAGGCCTGCTCCGGCGGGCCGCCCCGTTCCTGGGAGCGATGTGGCTCGCGATCATGATCTACCCGCTGGTGCACGGCGGCGATTCGCGTGCCCTGCCTGCCGCGGCTCTCGTTCTCAATGCGCTGATCGTCCTGGCCGCGATCGCCCTGCCCTGGAAGCGGCTGCCGCAGTTCGCCCAGATCATCCCAGTGTTCGCCTACTTCGTCGTTATCGCCCTCCTGCGGGAAGCCGACGGCGGCGGCATGTCCAGCTACGGCGCCCTGTCGATGCTGCCCGTCTTCTGGCTCGCCCTCTACGGGACGCGTGAGCAGCTCGCAGTCAGCATCGCAGGCGTCGCCGCGGTGTTCGTCGTGCCGCTCCTCGTCCTGGGCGAGCCCCAGTACCCACCCAGTGAGTGGACGCGCGCCCTGCTCTGGATCTGCGTCGCTCCGATCGTCGGCTTCACGGTCCAGTCGCTCGTCGGCCAGCTGCGCACGAGCGCCGGGGAGAATCTGCGCCGCGCGCAGGAGCTCCAGGTCAGCCAGGAGGAAACGCGCAAGCTCGTCGTCAGCATGGCCGCCGTGACCGAGGCCACGCGCGAGCTTGCCCGGACGGCCGACCCCAAGGTCGCCCGTGAAGTGATCTGCTCCGCCGCGTGCACGATCACGGGTGCGCGCTTTGCCAAGCTGATGGAGCGCAATCCGGACGGCGATCTCGTGATGACCGCGAACCACGGGCTCCAGGGCGCTCCTCCGCTTCGGGTCTCACTGGCGGAGGAAGCGTCTGGGGCGGGAACGGTGTTCGTGACCAAGAAGCCGATGTTCGTCGCGGACGCGCGCGTCGACGACCAGGTCCTGCGGCGCATCGTCCAGGCGACCGGGGCAGTTTCGATGCATTTCGAGCCGGTGCTCCGGAACGAGGAGGCCGTCGGGGTGCTGGTCGTGGGCTGGAGCCGAGAAGTCGACGGCGACAGCCGGATCGCCGCGTCGATGCGCATGCTCGCCGCCGAGACCGCGATGGCGCTCGAGCGCTCCGACTTGCTCGCTCGCCTCGAGGAGGTCGCACGCACGGACGACCTGACCGGGCTCCTCAACCGCCGCGCCTGGGAGGAGCAGCTGCCGCGGGAGCTGGCCCGCGCCCGCCGCAACAACGAACCGCTCTGCGTCGCGCTGCTCGACCTCGACTTCTTCAAGAACTACAACGACGAGCGCGGTCACCAGGCCGGCGACCGTCTCCTGAAGCAGAGCGCGTCCGCCTGGGTCGCCGAGCTCAGGGCCAGCGACACGCTCGCCCGCTACGGCGGCGAGGAGTTCACCGTCGCGCTTCCGGGCTGCACGCTGCCGAACGCGAAGGACATCGTCGAGCGCCTCCGCGCGTCGATGCCCGCAGACCAGACCGTCTCCGCGGGCGTCGCCTGCTGGAACGGGCGCGAGACGGCCGAGGAGCTCGTCGGCCGCGCCGACGCAGCGCTGTACGAGGCGAAGCGCATGGGCCGCGATCGTCTCGTGACCGCGGGCGGGATGCCGCCGACCGGCGATCTCAGCGTCGTCAGCTTCGAGCCCGAGCTCTAGCCCTGCCCTAGTCTTTTCTCGCCGGCCCTGCGAGGATTCCTCCTGCCAAGGAGGGCACATGCGGGAGGCGCGGCTCGGGGGGACGAGCATCAAGGTAGGCCGCTTCGCGCTGGCCGCAGGCCTTGTCGCCCTGCTTCTCGGAGGCTTCGGGGAAGCACGCGCGGCGCAACAGCAGTCGGCCCGCTACCTCCACGATTACACGCCGGCCGGGCCGGGCGGCGGCGAGATCTACGCGATGGGCACCGACGGGTCGTCGCAGGTGAACCTGACGAACGATCCGGCCGCGGACGACGAGTATCCCGGCTGGTCCGCTGACGGATCGAAGATCGCGTACACGAACATCGGGCCGAACGGCGACCCGGAGATCTTCGCGATGGACGCCGACGGCTCGAACAAGCACGACCTGTCGAACGACGCCGCGTACTTGGACTACGACCCCGACTGGTCTCCCGACGGGTCGCTCGTCGTCTGGGCACGCGCCGTCGTCGGCGAGCAGTACGACATCTGGGTCATGCACGCCGACGGCACGAACCAGACGCAGCTGACCACGGACCCCGCATCCGATGCCTATCCGGTGTGGTCGCCCGACGGAACGAAGATCGCGTTCTCGCGGACCGTGGGCGCTCTTTCCGACATCTTCGTGATGAACGCCGACGGCAGCGGCGAGGTCAACGTGACGAACGACCCCTCGGCCGAAGACTGGGCGCCCGCCTGGTCTCCGGACGGTACGACGATCGCGTTCACGCGCGTGGAAGGCACCGGGACGTTCGACATCTACTCGATGAACGCGGACGGCTCGAACATCGTCAATCTCACCAACGATCCCGCCACGGACTTCGCGCCCGACTGGTCGGCCGACGGAACCAAGATCACATTTGCACGCTTGCCCGGCTTCGGTGCCTCCGAGGTCTATTCGATGGACGCCGACGGCTCGAACCAGGTCAACCTCACGAACGACGCGGACGACGACGACTCCTGGCCGTCCTGGTCGGGCTCGGGCGACCGGATCGCCTTCGTCAGGTTCGTCCTGCCGCCGGCACCGCAGGCCCCGGACATCTACTCCATGGACTCGGACGGGACCGACCCGGTCCCACTGACCAGCGATCCGGCCTCGGACTACGCGCCCGACTGGTCGCCGGACGGGCAACGGATCGCCTTCGTTCGCAGTCCCGACTTCCCGGGAGACATCTACGTCATGAACGCGGACGGGAGTGGAGCGACTGGCCTCACGACTGGTGATGAGGACGACAACGAACCCGACTGGTCGCCGGACGGCTCGAAGATCGCATTCGTCCGCTACGGCACCGAAGGCGCTGACATCTACGTGATGAACGCCGACGGGAGTGGAGTGACGAACATCACGATGTCTCCGACAAAGACCGAGCTTGCGCCGGCGTGGTCTCCCGACGGGCTGAAGATCGCGTTCACGATGTACGCGAACGGCGAGTCCGGCGAGATCTACGTGATGAACGCGGACGGGAGCAACCAGGTCGACGTCACGAGTAACAGCGCGAACGACTTCGACCCCACCTGGTCGCCTGACGGCTCGCACATCGCATTCGTCCGTTTCGGCGACGTCGAGGACATCTACGTCATGGGCTCCGACGGCTCCCAACAGACGAATCTCACGAATGACCCCGGCACGGTCGAGTTCGGGCCCGCCTGGTCTCCGGACGGGACGCGCATCGCGTACACGGCGATGGGCTCGCAGAAATGGGTGGAGGTCTACTCGATCAACGCCGACGGAACCGGGATCACGAACCTCTCGAACGACGCCACGGGAGACGACAGCGGACCGTCGTGGTCTCCGGACAGCTCCAGGATCGCCTTCATGAGCACCCGCACGGATTGGGTGCCGCCACCGCCACCGCCACCGCCACCGCCGCCCCCGCCACCGCCCCCCGCCTCCTCCACCGCCCCCGCCTCCTCCACCACCACCTCCGCCGCAGCCACCGCCACCGCCACCGCCACCGCCACCGCCACCATCCCCGCCTCCCCCAACGAGGTGTCGTGTCCCTCGGGTGATCGGGCTCCGCCTCGGTGCTGCGCGGACCAGAATCCGACGCGCCCACTGCTCGGTCGGCCGGATCCGGCGGACGCACTCGGCGCGGGTCGGACGCGTGATCGCTCAGTCACCTCGGCGCGGAGCGATCAGACGGCGCGGCTTCCCCGTGAAGCTCGTCGTCGGCCGCCGCTAGCCGGGCGGGCGCAGCACCGCGAACTGATCGGTCACCTCGAGCTCCGGCGTGCTGAACCGGAACAGCTCGGCAGGACGGCCGCCCGTCCGCCCTGAGCTCCGCCGCTCGCCGGTGGCCTCGAGCACGCCGCGTCTCACGAGCACGCGGTGGAGGTTCGTCGTCGACACGTCGTGGCCGAGCGCAGCGGCGTAGACGTCCCGTAGCTCGCGCATCGTGAATGTCTCCGGGGCGAGCGCGAACCCGATGTTCGTGTATGAGAGCTTCGCCCGCAGTCGCTCGCGGCCGGCGAGCGTGATCTCGCGGTGGTCGAAAGCGAGCTTGGGGAGCCGGTCGACCGGGTGCCAGTCCGTGTCATCGGGGAGCGCCGGGTCCACCCCGAGCGGCACGACCCCGAGATACGCCGTCGCCAGCTGCCACTCGCGGGGGTGACGGTCGGGCTCGCTGCGGGTGTCGAGTTGCTCGAGGTGCGACAACTCGCGGACGTCGACCTTCGCGGCCAGATGCTTGCGGATCGAGTCCTCGAGCGTCTCGCCGGGCTCCAGATACCCGCCCGGGAGGGACCAGGCGCCCGCGAACGGCTCCTTGGCGCGCTCCCAGAGGAGAACCTGGAGCTTTCCCGAGCGAACCTGAAACACGACCGCGAGGGTCACGTGTGCCGGTTTGGTAGACTCCGCCATGGTTTTCGCCTGACAGTCTAAAACCTACCAGGAGCGAGGGATGACCACAGCCGAGATCGCAGCACCGCCGGTCGCCGGAGACGTCGAGGAGGTTCTGCGCAGACGCGGTCTTACGCGGTTCCACCGGAAGGCTGTCCTGGTCACGGGAGCCGCGTGGACGTTCGTCGCGATGGAGATCCTGCTCGTCGGCTTCGTGGCGCCGATCTTCGCCAACCTGTGGGACCTGAACGGGCGCATGCAGGGGCTCGTGAACAGCGCCGCCCTGGCCGGGTCGCTCGTCGGGAGCCTGACGCTCGGACGGCTCGCCGACCGGATCGGCCGCCGGGCGATCTTTCAGTACTCGATCCTTTGGTACGCGGCCTTCACCGCGATGACCGCCCTGTCGTGGGGGCCGTGGTCGGTGATGACGTTCCGCTTCCTCGCGGGGCTCGGGCTGGGCGGGATGCTCGTCGTCGATCCCTCGATGCTCTCCGAGTACCTGCCGCCGCAGCGTCGGGGGCGACTGCTCGTCTTCCTCGACTTCTGGTGGCCGGTGGGCCTGCTGCTCGCGACCGGGCTCTCGTACGTCTTCCTCGGGCCGACGTTCGACCGCTTCGGCGACTGGAGCTGGCGCTACCTGTTCGTCGCCGCGGCGTTCCCGGCCGTGCTCGCGTTCTTCGTGCGCAGGACACTGCCCGAGAGCCCGTACTTCCTGGTGCGCCACGGACGAAAGCGCGAGGCGGCGGAGGTGCTGACCGAGATCACGGGCGAGCCGGTCGACGAGCGTGCGCTCGAGGCGCCGGAGGAGCCCCGCTCGTCCGTCCGCGACCTGTTCTCGGGGACGCTGCGCGGGCGAGCCTTCACGACGGCGCTGATCTGGATCGCGCTGAACGTCTCGTATTACGGGCTCTTCCTGTGGCTTCCGTTCGTGCTCCAAGCCGAGAAGAGCTTCTCGATCAACGTCTACCTGCTGCTCACGCTGAGCGCGTTGTCGCAGTTCCCGGGGTATGCGGCGGCGATCTGGCTCGTCGAACGGATCGGGCGCAAGCCGACGCTGGCGATGTTCTTGCTCCTCGGCGGGCTCTCTGCGTATGCGTTCGCGGTCGCCGACTCGGAGTCGGTCTACGTGACGGCGCTCTTCTTCGTCGGCTTCTTCAACCTTGGTGCGTGGGGCGCGGTCTATCCGTACACGGCCGAGCTGTTCCCGACGCGCCTGCGCTCGAGTGCGTTCGGGGTGATGGAGGGAGTAGGGAAGGCCGCCGCAATCGCGGGCCCGTACATCTTCGGGAACCTGAAGGACGCGACCGGAAGCACGACGTGGTCGCTGACCTTCGTCGCGATCGTGATGGTCGCCGGAGCGGCGGTCGCAGCCTTCTTCGGCCGAGAAACCCGAGGCGAAAAGTTCGCCTAAGTCGTTGCACTTTGTTCCGAGGGACAGTCCCTCATAGGGACTGTCCCTCATAGGGACTGTCCCTAGCCGCCGGCGATGGCGGCGACGACCCTGATCGTCTCGCCGCCGCTCAGCGCTGTCTCGATCCCGCCGCCTGCGCGGATGTCCTCGCGCTCGACGTAGACGTTCACGAGCGGCCGCAGCTCCCCGCGCTCGTCGAAGAGCAGGTCCCGCACCGGCAGAGCCTCGAGCGCGCCGCGAACCGTCGGCGCCTCGACCTCGAACTCCTTCTGGCCGCCAGCCTGATCGGCGAGCAAGCCCGGGACGCGAACGGTTACCACTCGGCGACTTCGACCGAGAGCACGGCCGGCAGGTGCCGCGCCGCCTCGATCCACTCGTCGCCCTCGTTGGGCGAGACGAAGATCGAGCCGCTCTTCGTGCCGAAGTAGATCCCGACCGGGTCGCCCCGGTCCGAGGCCATGCCCTCGCGCAGGACCTCGACGAACGCCTGCTCGGGGAGCCCGTTCGAGGCCAGCTCCCAGCTCTTGCCGCCGTCCTCGGTGCGATAGACGCCCAGGCGCCCGTCGCTCGTCAACCGGTCCCCGCCCCCGACCTCTCCCTCGGAACCCCGAACCGAATCCTCGGGGATCACGAAGGCCATGTCCGGTTTCAGGTGGTTGATCGCGATCGGGAAGCCGAACGAGCTCGGCAGGCCGTTGTCCTCGAGCCGCTCCCAGTTCTCGCCCTTGTCGTCGGTGCGGTAGACGCCGCAGTGGTTCTGCTGCCAGAGCCGGCCCTCTTGCTCGGGATGGAGCAGCACCTTGTGGACGCATTGACCGACCTCGGGGAAGCGGTCGTCCTCCATGAAGTCGGCGGCCGTTCCCTTGTTCTTCGGCGTCCAGGTCTTGCCGTCGTCGTCGCTGCGGAAGACGCCGGCGGCGGAGATTCCGATGTAGATGGTGTTCGGGTCGGTCGGGTGCACCTGGATCGAGTGCGTGCACATACCGCCCGCGCCCGGGTTCCAGCGCTCTCGCGTCTCGTGCTGGATCAGGCTCATCACCGGTTCCCAGTTCTCGCCTCGGTCGTCCGAGCGGAAGAGCACACCAGGTGCTGCACCGAGCCACAACGTGTTCCCGTGCCCCGGCTCCACGTGCCATGTCTTCTCGAGCGTGAGCCCGGTGTCCTCGGGCAAGCCGAGCCCCTCGCTGCGCTCCCAGGTCTTCCCGCGGTCGCCGGAGCGCTGGACGGTCGCGCCGTAGACGGCGTGGTTCGCGGCGGCGAAGATCGAGCCGTCGTCCTTGACCGCATGGAACACGTCCCATCCGGTCAGGTACGGCCCTTCGAGCTCCCACTCGCGCCGTGCCTCGTCGCCTTTCAGGACGAAAAGCCCCTTCCGGGTGCCGACCAGAATCGCCGGAGTCATCGCTCGCTAGCCTACTAACGTGGTCAAGCTCACCGACGAGCAGGCGCAGCTCTTCCTCGGCAAGAACTTCGGCGCCGTCGCGACGATCCGCCCCGACGGAACGCCGCACGTGACGCCGGTCTGGGTCGACTACGACGGCGAGCACGTCCTCTTCAACACCGCGACGGGCCGCGCCAAGTGGCACCACATGAAGCGCGATCCGCGGGTCACGATCGAGGTCTACGCGCAGGACGACCCGTACGACTACGTGACCGTTACGGGACCGGTCGAGTTCGAGGAGGGCGAGGCGGCCGACCGGCACATCGACAAGCTCTCCGAGAAGTACACGGGCAATCCGAAGTTCCAGAGCCACCGGGCGGGCGAGCGCAGGGTGATCGTCCGAGTCACACCCGAGCGCGTCTCTTGATCTCGATCTGCGAGGTCGGTCCGCGCGACGGGCTCCAGAACGAACGCGATGTCCTGTCTCCCGCGACCCGCGCCGAGCTCGTCAACAGGCTCGCGGTCGCCGGGCTGCCGGTCGTCGAGGCGGTCAGCTTCGTGAGCGCAGAGCGCGTGCCGCAGATGGCCGGCGCCGAGGAGGTGGTCGAGAGAATCGAGCGGCGCGACGGAACGGTCTACGCTGGGCTCGCGCTGAACGAGAAGGGCTACGACCGTCTGCGCGAGGCCACCCTCGACGAGGTGCGCTTCGCCGTCGCCGCGACCGAGAGCTTCAGCCGGCGGAACGCGAACGCGTCGGTCGACGAGGCCGCCACCGCAGCGCAGAGTGTTCTCGCGCGCGCGCGCGAGGACGGCGTGCGCTCGACGGTGACGATCAGCGTCGCCTTCGGCTGCCCGTTCGAGGGGCGGGTCGATCCGGCGAAGGTCGTCGAGCTCGCAAGCCGGTTCTCAGCGGCCGGCGAGGTCGTCCTGGCCGACACGATCGGCGTCGCGACGCCCAAGCAGGTCCGTGGCCTGATCGAGGACAGCGCTGCCAGGGGCTTCCACGGCCACAACACGCGCAACACGGGCTTCGCCAACGCGTACGCCGCGCTCGAGGGCGGGGCGACCACGCTCGACTCCTCGATCGGCGGCCTCGGCGGCTGCCCGTTCGCGCCCAAGGCGACGGGCAACATCGCCACGGAAGACCTCGTGTACATGCTCGAAGGCGACGGCGTCGAGACGGGGGTCGACCTCGATGCGCTGATCGGGATCTCCGAGTGGCTCGAAACGGTCCTCGGCCGATCGCTGGAGGGCCAGCTCTACCGAGCCGGGGACTTTCCGGCTAGCCGTAGTGCTCGATCGACCTGACGCGGTCGTGACGGTCGAACACGCCTCGGTCCTTGCCCGCACCGCCGTTCACGACGTCGCGCCGCCCGTCGGACGAGTTGACGAAGTCGCGCCCGGGGCCGCCGAACAGCCGGTCCTTGCCCGGGTGGGCTGAGAAGGGGATGTCGCCGACGATGATGTCGTTGCCCCCTCGTCCACGCACGAGGTCGTTGCCTCCTCCGGCGAAGATCAGGTCACCCTTTGCAGTCCCCACGAGGACGTCGGCGTGCCGGGTGCCGAGCAGCACACAGGGCCGCGTTCCTCTCGGCTTCGGCGCCGCGGGACGCCACGCCGCGCTCCAGATCGGCACCCCCTTGGGGCCATGCAGAACGCGCCTGTTGCGACCGTTGCCGTCGGCGATGTACAGGTGGTCGCCGGGCCCGTTTCCCACCTTCGGGTCGGTCTCGTCGATCGAGACATAGACCATTCTCGACCCGTCGGGCGACCATTCGGCCGCCCCCTCGGAGAGGTTCGGAGTCCGGGTCACGAAGGAGACATCGCTTCCATCGGAGTCAGCCAGCGCGAGGTCGCCGGCACGGGTGAAGGCGATCCGCCGCCCGTCGGGCGACCAGTCGAGGCCGAAAGCGTCCGCCAGGAGCAGTCGGCCTTCCGATCCGTTCGGCCGGATGACGTGGATTCCGTCCGTGAGCGTGTAGCCGATGAGGCTGCCGTCGGGATACCACTGTGGGCCGCCAAGCTGATCCGTCGGATCGACGGCCGTTCCCGGGATCGGCTTTCGGTCGGAGCCGTCCGGTCTGACTGTGACGAGCCTTTCGATGTCGGGATCGCCGGCGACGTAGACGATGAGGCTCCCGTCGGGCGACCAGTCCGGCGCCCAGCTGAACTGCGCGCTGCCCTTGGTCAAGTTGAGAAGCTGGCTGCCGTCGGCGTTCGCCACGAACACGTCGGCCGTGAGCGTTCCGGTTTGCCGGAAGAACGCGACTCGGCTGCCGTCCGGCGACCAGGAGATCCCACCGTCCGCGGCGGGGTCGGTCACGCGCCGGCTGCCGAGGCAGATCCCGCCGCCGAGGGGCGTGAAGCCGTAATCCGAGACGCCGGGCGCGACGGTGAAGGAAAGCGTCGGCTGCGTGGCGACCGGAGTGGCCCGCGCAAGCCCGCTTGTGAGCGCCGCGGCGAAGAGCACGGCCAGGATCCCCTTCATTCCCGCAGGCTAGCCCCGGCCGATCAGGGTTTTGTTAGGCGTGCAGCGCGTAGATCGTCAGTGGGTCGCCGCCGAAGTCCGCCTCGCCCGCAGGCTCCATGCCGAGGTTCCGTGCGACTCCGATCGAACGGACGTTGTCGGGATAGATGAGCGCGATCAGGCGCCCGAGCCCGAGCTCTCCGAGCGCCCAGTCGCGAACCGCGGTCGCCGCCTCCGTCGCGAGCCCCTGGCCCCAGTACTCCCGACCGAACAGGTAGGCGATCTCGATCTCGATCGGGCCCGCCGCCTCGTCCACTCTCGTGATCGACCAGTCAGACGGATCCCAGACGTTCAGGCCCGCGCGGCCGACGAGAGCCCCGTCCTCCTTGCGCTCGACGCCGAAGTGCCCGAAGCCTTGTCGCTCGAAGGTCTCGATCATCCACTCGAGCGACTCGCGTGCCTGGTCCCGCGTCCGCGCTCCGCCCGTGCCGATGTAGCGCATCGTCTCGGGATCGGCGACGAAGCGGGCGATGTCGTCGAGGTCGTCGAGCGTCAGCGGCCGGAGCACGAGGCGCTCCGTCTCGAGCCGCACGGTTAGACCGCGATCTGCGCCCTGTGCGCGAAGTTGAAGACCGAGAAGAAGCGGTCCAGCACGGCGGGCTTGCCGGTTGCGATCTTCACGCGCCCCTCACTGACGGCCGAGCGCGGATCGAATTGGCCCGACGCCATTGCGAAGAAGGTCTCCTGGTCGGTCTCGAAGTCGAGATCTGCGGCCTCTGCTGCACCGGGCTCGACATGAACCTTGCCCTCGTCGAGCTGCACGGTGTACACGTCGTCCGCGACGCGCACGACGTACGTCTCCGAAAGTCCGTTCGCCGCTTCCTGGTCGAGGAGTGCAGCGAACGCGTTCAGGCCCCAGTCGGGATAGAACTCCTCGTTCTTCGCCGGCGGAGGCAGTGAACGAGCGCCCCAGCGGGCGAGCGCATAGAGAGGCTCCTCGAGCTCCTGACCGTATTCCGTCAGCTCGTAGACGGTCGATGCCGCCGGCGGAGGAAGCTTGCGCTTGCGCACGACGCCGCCCTCCTCGAGCTCCTTCAGGCGCGCGGCGAGGATGTTCGTCCCGACTCCGGGCATCCCCTCGAGCAGGTCTGTATAGCGCTTCGGGCCCTTCAGAAGCTCGCGGACGACCAGCAGCGCCCAGCGCTCGCCGACCAGGCCGAGTGCATGACAGACGGGGCAGTACTGGTCGTAGCGCTTCGCCATGAGCGGATTGTAGCGCAGATCTTCACATTTAGAAGTGGATACTTGCAAAAAGAAAGTTGATCGTGCTAGGTTGCAAGCTAGTGACCGCTAACGGAGAAAGGAAGAGACCAGTGATCGCATCAGCTCGACGCAAGTGGTACGGGCTGGCGCTGCTTCTGCTCGTGCAGTTCATGGTCGTGCTGGACATCGCGATCGTGAACGTAGCGCTGCCCTCGATTCAGGTCGACCTGGGCTTCTCCCAGGAAAATCTTCAGTGGGTGATCAGCGCCTACGCGCTGTTCTTCGGCGGCTTCCTCCTGCTCGGAGGCCGGGCCGCTGACCTGCTCGGACGACGCCGGCTGTTCCTGGCCGGAGTCGTGCTCTTCACCACCGCTTCGCTCGTCTCCGGGCTCGCCTGGGGCGAAGGCCCGCTGATCGGCGCACGCGCCTTCCAGGGGCTCGGGGCGGCAATCATCACGCCCGCGGCTCTCTCGATCCTGATGACGACCTTCGCCGAGGGCAAGGAGCGAAACGCAGCCCTGGGCGCCTGGGGTGGGGTCGGGGCATTCGGCGCAGTCGCCGGCGTCCTGCTCGGCGGGGTCCTCACGGATCTTCTGAGCTGGGAGTGGATCTTCTTCGTCAACGTCCCGGTCGGCCTGCTCGCTCTCGTGGCCGCGCCGTTCCTGATCAACGAGAGTCGTGACGCGACCGCCGAGAGCTATGACGTTCCAGGTGCGGTTCTGGTCACGAGCGGGCTCGTCACCCTGGTCTACGCCATCACGCAGGCGAACAACTACGGCTGGACGTCGCTGACCACGATCGGGCTCTTCACCGCCGCCGTGGCGCTCATCGGCGGCTTCCTGGCGTGGGAGGCCCGCGCCAAGGATCCGCTGATGCCGTTCTCGATCTTCCGGCTGCGGACCCTCGTGGGTGCGAACATCGCCGGGTTCATCCTCGGGACGGCGTTGTTCGGGATGTTCCTGATGCTCACGCTGTACATGCAGCAGGTGCTGGGCTACTCGGCGATGAAGACGGGCGTCGCCTACCTGGCGGTGGCCGGTTCGGCGATCGTGACCTCGGGCATCGCCGCCCAGCTCGTGAACCGCGTCGGGGTCAAGCCGGTGCTCATCATCGGGATGGCCGCGCTGACTGGAGGCCTCGTTTGGTTCACGCAGGTCTCGGTCGGCGGTTCCTACTGGACGGACCTCTTCCCGGGGTTCCTGATGGTCGCCGTCGGGCTCGGCTTCTCGTTCGTGCCGATCTCGATCGCCGCGCTCGCCGGCGTGCAGCCGGCCGAGGCCGGGTTGGCGTCCGGGCTGCTCAACACCTCGCAGCAGATCGGCGGCGCGCTCGGCATCGCCGCGCTCTCCGCGATCGCGACCTCCACGGCGGAGACCGATCTCTCGACGGGCACCGCTCCCGCGTTCGCGCTGACGAACGGGTTCCAGGACGCGTTCATCGCGGGCGCGATCGTCGCCTTCGTCGGCGTCTTGGTCTCGATCTTCGTCGTCAGTCGACGCGATCTGGTGCAGGAGGAAGTACCCGAGCCAGCCTTCGAGGCGGCCGCGTAGTTCGTTCGAGTGGGCCGCCGGTCGGACCCGGCGGCCCACTCAGAACACGAAGGTCTTCACGAGCCAGATGATGATCACGATCGTAAGGACGACGAGCAGCAACTGGATCAGGCCGCTGACCGTGTACCGAAGGGTGTCCACCTGGGCCTTCGACTTCCCTCTTGTGCTCTCCGCAGGGTTGAACGACCTCGAGATCATCTCCTCGACGTGGCGCTCGATCCGATCTCCGAGCTCGTCTGAGGCGCTCTTCGGAGCATCGGTCTTCAGAGGCGGGAAGCTCTGGTCGCCGTCGATCGCGAGCTGGTAGATCCGCTCGTGCTGGACGTCCTTCAGATTTTGCTGGCCGAGGTCGACGACGGCCACGCCCTCGGGAAGCTCGTTCCCGAGCAGGGCCCGCGTGGTCTCGGAGAGGAGGATCTGGCCGCCGTGCCCCGCGGAGCAGATGCGCGCGGCCCGGACGACGTCGAGCCCGAGGTACCCCTCGTCGCCGACCGACGGCTCGCCCGTGTGCAGGCCCATCCGCACACGGACCGCCTTGTCCTCGGGCCAGGAGTGGCCGGCGAGGGCGCGCTGGGCAGCGACCGCCCCGGCGACTGCGTCTCGCGCGCGGGGGAACGAGTAGAAGAAGGCGTCCCCCTGTGTGTCGACCTCTGTGCCGCCTTTGTCGCCGAGATGCTCCCGCAGAAGTAGGCGATGGTCGCGGACGACGTCGCCGTAGGCGTCCCCGAGCTCCTGGAGCAGCCGCGTGGAGCCCTCGATATCGGTGAACAGAAACGTCACGGTGCCGCCCGGGAGCACACTCATGCGGGTGAGTGTATGGTCGAGATCGAGTGAACGCAGCCGCACCGGATCCTCGCCGCTGGAAAGCGCTCATCCTGATCTGCACCGCGATCTTCGTCGTGGTGCTCGACATCGCGATCGTCAACGTCGCGCTCCCGACGATCCAGGACGACCTGAACTTCGCGGAGCGGAACCTGCAGTGGGTGATCACCGCCTACGGGCTCACGTACGGCGGTTTCCTCCTGCTCGGCGGGCGTGCGGCCGACCTGATCGGGCGCCGGATCATCTTCATGATCGGTCTGGGGATCTTCGGCGCCGCCTCGCTCGTTTGCGGGCTCTCGACGTCCTCGGGGATGCTGATCGCAGCGCGCGGCGTACAGGGCTTCGGCGCGGCGATCGTGACACCGGCTGCGCTCTCCATCATCTCGGTCACCTTCACCGAGGGCAGCGAGCGGAACAAGGCGCTCGGCGCATGGGGCGCGGTCGGCGGTAGCGGCGCCGCAGCGGGCGTGCTGATGGGCGGCGTCCTGACGAAGTACCTGGGCTGGGAGTGGATCTTCTGGGTCAACGTCCCGGTCGCAGTGATCGTCCTGATCCTCACGCCGATCTACGTGCGCGAGAGCCGGCGCGAGGACGTCGTCCACGAGTACGACCTGCCCGGTGCGATCAGCGTGACCACGGGCCTGATCCTGCTCGTCTACGCGATCTCGGAAGCGCCGCAGGTCGGGTGGGGGACGTTCCGCACGATCGGCCTGCTCGTGGCCTCGGGCCTCCTCCTCGCGTTCTTCCTGTGGTGGGAGGCGCGCGAGAAGGAACCGCTGATGCCGCTCTCGATCTTCCGGATCCGCCTCGTCGCCGCAGCCAACCTCGGCGGGTTCCTGCTCGCCGGCGGGATGTACGGCACGTTTCTCATGCTCACGCTCTACATGCAGCAGGTGCTGCACATGTCGGTGCTCCAGACGGGAGTCGCGTTCCTGGCCACGGCCGGGACGGCGGTCCTGATGGCAGGCCCGGCGCAGGCGTTGACGACCCGCTTCGGCGCCAAACCCGTGCTGATCGTCGGCATGAGCCTGCTCGTGGCCGGGTGTCTCTGGTACACGCAGATCGACGCCGACGGCTCGTACCAGATGGATCTGCTTCCGGGGTTCGTCGCGGTGGGCATCGGGATCCCGTTCTCGTTCATTCCGATCACGATCGCCGCGCTCGCCGGCGTGACGCACGAGAAGGCCGGGCTCGCATCCGGGCTGATCAACACATCGCAGCAGGTCGGTGGCGCAATCGGCACGGCGGTGCTCTCGACCGTCTTCGTCACGCACTCGAAGACGCTCCTCGAGGAGCGGACGCCGCCGAGCGAAGCGCTGACCCAGGGCTTCGCGTGGGGCTTCTGGGTGGCGGCCGGGATCTGGGCCGCGGGGCTGCTCGCAGCGGTCTTCCTCGTCCGGCGCGAGGAGGTCGAGCAACCGGCCGCGGTCGAGCTGTCCGCCTCACAGAGCTGAGTGGGGCTCCCGGTCACCGGCCTCAACGAGCTCGTGCTCGAGGTCGCCGACCTCGAAGCGGCCGCGCGCTTCTACGGAGAAGTGCTCGGACTGCCGGCCCTGAGGCGCTCCGACGATCGAGCGTGGTTCCTCGTCGGCGAGCGCTCGCGGATCGGCCTCTGGACGCCGCAGATGGGGATCGCAGGCGGCCAGGGCGGCGCGCACGTGCACTACGCCATGCACGTCGACGCTGCGGATTACGACTCGGCGCTGCGGCACCTCCGGGACGCTGGGCTCGACCCGCACGAGGAACAGTTCGAGGACAACGACACCCGCGCCGCGTACGTGACCGACCCGGATGGCAACGTCGTCGAGCTCTGGACCTGGCCCGGCGCGGGCTAGCGCCGAGACCAGGACCGCACGCGACGCCACGTTCGCCTGCCGTCGTCCGACCGCATCAGCTCGGTGTCGAACCTTGTTCCGTTGTCCCGGACGAGGAGATACGACGTCTCTGGAGAGACGACCCAGCCCGCGTATCCCTCCCGCGACTCGGGCGATGTGATGCTCAGCGCTTGCCAATGCCGTCCGCCGTCCATGGTCCGGTACGTGTTTTCCCGGTCCTCCCACAGCAGGCCGTCGCCCGAGGCGAGCATGCTCATCCCCCGTGGATACCCGGAGCCAAAGAGACCGCCTGGCCGGCCGGCTCCCGTCCCGAGGAGCAAGCGCCAGTGCCGGCCACCGGAGTGCGTTTCGTATAGGGCACGGGCCTGTTGCCCCGTACCAGGCTGCCCCTTGCACAGCAGCCATCCGTGCCGTGGTGTCGCAAAGGACAGGATCGCGGACCGATTGAGCAAGCGGCCGCACGGGGGTCGATCGCGCCTCCAGGTCGTTCCTCCGTTTCCGCTGCGCCTCAACTGGATCCGGTACTCGAGACCACTGAGGGCATACGCGACGCGCCGTGTCGGAAATGAGAACTCGTCGAACCGAGCCGTGCCGGGCAGGGTGCGCCAGATCGAGCCTCCATCCGAGCTGTAGCGCAGCCCTCGTGAAGTCTGGACCCAGGCGTCCCTCGATCCCCGCACGACGAACACGCCGCCAAGTCGCGGTTCGTCGCGCCGAACGCGCCAGGTTCGCCCGCCGTCGCTCGTAGTCGCGATCTGCCCCAGGCAGCTCACGTGACCGCACGAGGAGAACGTCGCTATGCCGTGCTGCGCGTCCCAGAAGGCTATGGACTGGGGCAGGAACGGAGACGGGGGCGCGGCGCCTGCATCGCTCGCCAGGAGCACTGCACAGGCGAGGATCAGCAACCGAGCTCGCACGGGCAGAGTATGGGCATGAACCGTCTTGCACAGGAGACCAGCCCGTACCTCCTCCAGCACGCGGACAACCCCGTCGACTGGTTCCCGTGGGGCGACGAGGCATTCGAGCGGGCGCGGACCGAGGACAAGCCCGTGCTGCTCTCGGTCGGGTACGCCGCGTGCCACTGGTGCCATGTCATGGAGCACGAGTCGTTCGAGGACGACGAGACCGCGGCGCTGATGAACGACCGCTTCGTGAACATCAAGGTCGACCGCGAGGAGCGGCCCGACGTCGACTCGCTGTACATGGACGCGGTCGTCGCGCTCACCGGCCAGGGCGGCTGGCCGATGACGGTCTTCCTCACGCCCGAAGGGGAGCCGTTCCTCGGTGGCACGTACTACCCGCCGGAGCCGCGCCATGGGCTGCCGAGCTTCCGCCAACTGCTCGAGGCGGTCGCGGCCGCGTACCGCGACCGGCGCGGCGACATCGCGACCCAGGCCTCGGCGGTGGTCGAGGCCGTACGACGCTCCGCCGAGCTCGCCCCGTCGAACGATCCGCTCACGGAGAGCATGCTCGGCGAGGCGGCCCGAGCCCTCGCTCGCCAGTTCGACTCGGAGTGGGGCGGCTGGGGCGGCGCGCCCAAGTTCCCCCAGGCCCCGACGCTCGAGTTTCTGCTCCGCATGCACCTGCGCGGCGAGGAGGACGCGCTGTTTCTGCCGATGGTGCGGACGACCCTGGACGCGATGGCCGCGGGCGGGATGTACGACCTCGTCGGCGGCGGCTTCCACCGGTACTCGGTCGACCGGGAGTGGCTCGTCCCGCACTTCGAAAAGATGCTCTACGACAACGCCCTCCTTGCCGCGACGTATCTCCACGCCTGGGCGGTCACGCGCGAGGAGCGGTACCGCCGCGTGACCGAGGAGACCCTCGACTACATGCTCCGCGAGCTGCAGCTGCCCGAGGGCGGCTTCGCGTCGGCGCAGGACGCGGACACCGAAGGCGTGGAAGGCCTCACCTTCACGTGGACGGCCGAGGAGGGCGTGCGCGAGGAGCTGCTCCAGCCGTTCGAGGACGGGCGCTCGGTCATCCGCGGGGACCTGAGCGACGAGGAGCGCGCGCGGCTGTTCGAGATCCGCGAGCAGCGCCCGAAGCCCCTGCGCGACGACAAGGCGATCGCGTCCTGGAACGGGCTCGCCCTCGCGGCACTGGCCGAGGCCGCGCGCCGGCTCGACCGCGCCGACTACCTCGCGGCCGCCCGCCGGCTCGGCGAGTTCCTGCTCGGTCCGCTCTCGAACGAGGGCCGGCTGCACCGTACGTTTCGAGCCGGCGAGGCCAAGGGCACCGGCTACCTCGAGGACTACGCCGACGTCGCGCACGGGCTCCTCGAGCTGCACGTCGCGACTGGTGACCTGCGCTGGCTCCGCGAGGCGAACCGCCTGGCCCGCCTCGCCGTCGAGCTGTTCGGCGACGACGAGCGCGGCGGCTTCTTCCTCTCGCCCGCAGACGGCGAAGAGCTGGTCGCGCGCAAGAAGGACCTCGAAGACCACCCGACACCCTCCGGGAACTCGATGCTCGCGTACGTCCTGCTCCGCCTCGCGCGGATCTACGGGGACGAGGAGCTCGAGAAGCGGGCGGTCGGAGTCTTCCGCCTCGTCCACGGCGCCGTCACGCGAGTCCCCTCCGCCTTCGGCCACGCGCTCACCGCCCTCGAGCTCCACTTCTCGCCGCCGCGCGAGCTGGCGATCATCGGGCCGGTCGAGTCCCCGGTCGCGCGAGCCGCGCTCCAGTCGTTCCAACCCGACACGGTCGTCGCCGTCGGCCCGGCCGACGACGTCCCGCTCCTAGCTGGAAAAAACCTGGTCGACGGGAACCCGGCCGTGTACGTATGCGAGAACTTCGCGTGCCAGGCGCCCGTCACGTCGAACGAAGCTTTCACAGCCTCCTAACAGAACCCTCACGCTTTCTCGGAAGACTCTCCGGCATGGCAGCCTCGACTCGTTGGATCGTCCTGGCAGCCCTCGCCGCAGGGATCGCCGCGGTGGGCGCGCTCAACGGCGCCGCCTCGCCCGGCAAGGCGAGCGCCACGACCCGCCCCAATGTCCTCGTCTTCGAGACCGACGACCAGACGGTCGAGTCGATGCGCGTCATGCCCAACGTGAAGACGCTGATCGCCGACCAGGGCGTCACGTTCGACAACAGCTTCGTCTCCTACTCGCTCTGCTGCCCGTCGCGCGCGACGTTCCTGACGGGGCAGTACGCGCACAACCACGGCGTCTGGGGCAACGCGGCGCCGAACGGCGGCTACTACAAGCTCGACTCGTCCAACACGCTCCCCGTCTGGCTTCAACGCGCCGGCTACCAGACGATTCTCCTCGGCAAGTACCTGAACCAGTACGGCACGAAGAACGCCCGTGAGATCCCGCCCGGCTGGGGCCAGTGGTACGGGACGCCGGATCCGTCGACCTATCGCTATCGCAACTACACGATCAACGAGAACGGGACGCTCGTGAACTTCGGGACGGCCGCGACCGATTACAAGACCGACGTCGAAGCGCGTCTGGGCAGCGACTTGATCGCGCGCCAGGCCGCGGATCCGCGCCCGTTCTTCATGTGGGTCACGTTCGTCGCGCCGCACTCGGGCGGGCCGAGAGATCCTGACGACCCGAGCGGCATCTCGACCCCGTCGCCGGCCCCTCGCCACCGGAACCACTTCGTCAACGAGCCGCTGCCTGCGCCGCCGTCGCTGAACGAGGCCGACGTCTCCGACAAGCCGGCCGCGATCCGCAATCGTCCTGTGCTGACTCCGGCCAGGCTCCGCGCGATCCGCGAGAACTACCAGCAGCGCCTCGAGTCGCTCCTCGCGGTCGACGAGGCCATCGGCCAGATGATGAACCAGCTGGCGGCGACCGGGAAGCTCGACAACACCTACATCATCTTCACGTCGGACAACGGCTTCATGCACGGCGAGCACCGCGTGCCGCAGGGCAAGGTCGTCCTCTACGAGCCCTCGATCCGCGTCCCGCTGATCGTTCGCGGACCGGGGCTCCCGGCTGGGCAGCACCGCTCGCAGTTCGTCGCGAACACGGACCTCGCCCCGACGATCGTCCAGGCGACGGGCGCGCAGCCGGGCCGCGTCATGGACGGGCGTTCGCTGATCCCGTTCGCCAAGGACAAGCTCCTGCAGTCGGGCCGCGACCTTTTGCTCGAGACGCCGACCTACGCCGCCGTCCGCTCGCCGAACTGGCTCTACGCGGAGTACACGACGGGCGAGCGCGAGCTGTACAACCTCGCGCGCGACCGCTACGAGCTCGACAGCCAACACAACAACCCGGCGCTCGACGCGATGAAGAGGAACCTCGCCAACCGTCTCGCGCGCCTGCGCCAGTGCAAGGGCTCGGCCTGCCGCCGAGGGCCGCAGCTCGCGCTCACGAAGCGGTTGCAGTACCCCCGCGGCGTGCGTAACTGCCGGTCGGCACGTCTCGCGTACCGCGTTGGCGGCCCGTCGTCGAAGAAGATTGCCGCCGTCCTCTTCTACATCGACGGCCACTTGCTGAAGCGCGACCGTCGGCGCCCGTTCACCGCGCTCGTGCCCAAGCGGTTCGCAAAGCCGGACGGCTCGCTCGTCGAAGCCGTGATCACGCTCGGCGACTCGCGACGCATGACGCTCGGGCACCGCCTCATCGGCTGCGCCTTCTAGTCCAAGGCGGACATAGGATCCCGCGGTGCGAGTCGCAAGCCACCGCGCACCGAACTTCGTCTTCACCGAGCACGAGTTCGACCTCCCGCTCGACCACTCGCAGCCGGACGGGCCGACGATCACGGTCTTCGCCCGCGAAGTCGTCCTCCCCAAGCGCGAGCACGACGATCTGCCATGGCTCGTGTACTTCCAGGGCGGCCCCGGGAGCGAGGCGCCCCGGCTCCTGAAGCTTGTCTCGGAAACCTGGTGGGATCGCGCGCTGAAGGACTACAGGCTGCTGCTCCTCGACCAGCGCGGCACGGGCCGCTCGACGCCGGTCGGATCGCTGCCCGGGATGTCACGCGAGGAACAGGCCGAGTACCTGACCCACTTTCGGGCCGACTCGATCGTCCGGGACGCCGAGGCGATTCGCGCCGAGCTCGGAGTCCAGCGCTGGAGCGTTCTCGGCCAGAGCTTCGGCGGCTTCTGTGTCGTCCACTACCTGTCCCAGGCGCCCGAAGGGCTCGCGGAGGCCTTCGTCACGGGCGGGCTGCCACCGCTCGACCGTCACCCCGACGACGTCTACCGCGCCACCTACGAGCAGGCGCGCGCCAAGAATCGCGCGTACTACGAGCGCTATCCCGACGACCGTGACCGCGTGCTCGCGATCGTCGAACGGCTCGAGGCCGAAGACGTTCGTCTGCCCGACGGCGACCGCCTCACGGTTCGACGCTTCCGCCAGCTCGGAAACATGCTCGGGATGAGCTACGGCTTCGAGCAGCTGCACTACATCCTCGAGCTGCCGTTCGGCTCGCCCGCGTTCCTGCACGACGTCCAGGCGCCGATGCCGTTCGCCCGGAACCCGATCTACGCGGTCATCCACGAGGCCTGTTACGCGTCGGGGGGAACGACCCGCTGGTCGGCCGAACGGGTCTTTCCGGACGACCTGCGGGACGACCCGACGTTTCTCACCGGGGAGCACATCTACCCGTGGATGTTCGAGGACTACGGGGCGCTTCGGCCACTCGCGGAGGCCGCGCAGATCCTTGCCGAGCACGAGTGGCCCGTGCTCTACGACCCGCCGCGACTGGCGGAAAACGACGTCCCCACGGCCGCCGCGATCTACGCCGAGGACCTGTACGTCCCACGCGACTTCTCCGAGGAGACCGCCGCGCGCGTTCACGGGCTGCGTCCGTGGCTCACGAACGAGTACGAGCACGACGCCCTGCGCTCGAACGGCCAGCAGGTTCTCGGCCGCCTCTTCGACCTGGTTCAAGGACGCGCGTAGGTGCCTCTCCTCGAGCTGCGGAACGTCACGCGGCGCTTCGGCGGCGTCGTCGCGCTCGACGACGTGTCGTTCGAGGTCGACGAAGGAGAGATCGCGGGTCTGATCGGGCCGAACGGCGCCGGCAAGACGACCGCCTTCAATGTCATCACGCGCCTCTCCAAGCCGGAGTCCGGAGACGTGCTCCTCGACGGAAAGAGCATCCTGCGCACTGCTCCGTACCGGGTCGTCCGGCGCGGGGTGGCCCGCACGTTCCAGAACGTCGAGCTCTTCCAGACCATGAGCGTGCTGGACAACGTTCGCGTCGGGGCGCACGGGCGCCGCTCGGAGCGAGGCCGCGCACAGGAGATGCTCGAGTACGTCGGGCTCGGGGGCATCGCTGAGCGGCCCGTCTCGGGCCTTCCGTACGCGACCCAGAAGCGGATCGAGCTCGCACGCGCGCTCGTCTCCGGGCCGCGACTGCTGCTCCTCGACGAGCCGGCGGGCGGCCTGAGCCACGAGGAGGTCGAGGGGCTGGCCGACTTCATCAGGCGCACGCGCAAGGAGTTCGGCGTGACCGTGCTGCTCGTCGAACACCACATGAATCTCGTGATGCGGATCTCGGACTCCGTGACGGTGCTCGACTTCGGGAGGAAGATCGCGGGCGGCGCGCCGGCCGACGTGCAGCGTGACCCGGCCGTGATCGAGGCCTACCTCGGGACGGCGGACTAGGTGCCTCTCCTCGAGCTCGAGAACGTGGAAGCCCGCTACGGCGCAGTTCAGGCGCTGCACGGCGTCTCGCTCAGCGTGGGGGAGGGCGAGGTCGTGGCGGTGCTCGGCGGGAACGGCGCGGGCAAGACGACGATGCTGAGGGCTGTCTCGGGCCTCGTGTCGACCTCGGGCCAGGTTCGCTTCGCCGGAGAGCGCATCACCGGCGCTTCGCCGGAGCGGGTCGCGCGCGCCGGCGTTGCGCACGTCCCAGAAGGACGTGGCCTCTTCAACGAGCTCTCGGTGTACGACAACCTCCGGCTCGGCGCATACCTCCAGCGCGACGGTTTCGACGAAGGCTACGAGCGCGTGCAGGCGCACTTCCCGTGGCTCGAACGCCGGCGCGACCAGCAGGCGGGGACGCTCTCCGGCGGCGAGCAGCAGATGCTCGCGGTCGCGCGTGCTCTGATGGGTCGCCCCAGGCTGCTGCTCCTCGACGAGCCCTCGCTCGGCCTCGCGCCGCTCGTCGTCCGCGAGATCTTCGGGATCCTCGACGACCTGAACGAGAAGGAGGGGCTCGCGGTGCTCGTCGTCGAGCAGAACGCAAAGCTCGCTCTGCGCTCGTCGAGCCGGGCCTACGTGCTCGAGGTGGGCCGGGTCGCGCTCGAAGGCCCCAGCGCCGAGCTCGCGGAGAACGAATCGGTGCGGAAGGCGTACCTGGGCTATTGACCCAGTTCCTGCAACAGGTCGTCGCGGGGCTCGCGTCCGGATCCATCTACGCGCTGCTCGCGCTCGGGATCGTGATCATCTACCGCTCGACCGGGATCGTGAACTTCGCGCAGGGGGAGATGGCGACGTTCACGACCTTCATCGCCTGGACGCTCGTCGACCACGGGCTCGGCTACTGGGCCGCGTTCCCGCTGACGCTCCTGATCGCCTTCGCGGGCGGGATCGCGCTCGAGCGGACGATCGTCCGGCGGGTCGAGGGCGGGCCGGTGATCACCGCGGTCATCCTCACGATCGGCCTCTTCATCCTGCTCGGCGGCCTCTCGAACTGGATCTGGAAGGCGGAGGTGCGCTCGTTCCCGCCGGACCGGCCGTTCCCGACGAGCGCCTGGGACCTCGGCGGAGTCGCGATCTCGAAGCAGGACGCGGGGATCCTCGCGATCACCGTCGTGCTCGTCGTCGCGCTCTGGGCGCTGTTCCAGCTCACGAAGCTCGGGCTCGCCTTGCGCGCCTCGGCCCTGAACCCGACCGCGAGCCGGCTCGTCGGGATCCGCGTGGGATGGATGCTCGCGCTGGGCTGGGGGCTTGCCGCTGCGCTTGGAGCCGTCGCCGGCCTCTTCACCGCCGCCGCCAGCCCGCCGCTCGACCCGAACATGATGCGGCCGGTCCTCATCTACGCCCTCGCTGCGGCCGTCCTCGGCGGTCTGGAGAGCCCCGTCGGCGCGATCATCGGCGGCCTCGCGATCGGCGTCCTCCTGAACCTCGTCGTCACGTACGACACGCACATCCACCTCGACCTCGACCGCATGCGGATCCCGATCGCGTTCCTGATGATCCTGATCGTGCTCCTCGTCCGCCCGTCCGGGCTCCTCGGCCGATCGGTGGTGCGCCGTGTCTAGGCTGACCACGGTCCGTGCCGCAGTCACCGCGGTCGCGCTCCTCGCCGGGATCGTCCTCATGTACTTCGCTCCGCACGCGGACCGGATCGGCTACATCAAGGGCGCCCAACTGGGGACGTACTTCATCGCCATCCTCGGGCTGAACATCGTCACCGGGTACACGGGCCAGATCTCGCTCGGCCACGGGGCATTCATGGCCATCGGCGGGTACACGACCGCGATCCTCGTCAGCGAGCACGGCGTTCGCGACCTCTGGACGATCCCGATCGCGGCGCTCGTCGCGGGGCTCGCCGGATTCATCGTGGGCGTTCCGGCCCTGCGGCTGTCCGGCCTCTACCTCGCGCTCGCCACATTCGGGCTGGCGCTCGCGATGCCGGCGATCCTCAGCTGGGACAAACTCGACGCGGTCACGAAGAGCGGCCACGAGATCCAGCTCTTCAACAGCCCGCACCTGATCGGCAAGGGCTTCGAGGACGTGCACTTCCTCGGGCGCACGCTGCCCTTCAACCACGCGGTCTACTACCTGACCTGGGGCATCGCGCTCGTCCTGCTCGTCGTCGCGTGGCTGATCCTGCGAGGCGCCCCCGGCCGAGCGTTCCGGGCAGTGCGGGACAGCGAGCTGGCCGCGACCTCGTCGGGCGTCCACGTGGCGACGTACAAGACGTTGGCGTTCGCGATCAGCGCCGCGTATGCGGGGATCGCCGGCTCCCTGTTCGTGATCGCGCTCGCGTTCGCCGATCCGCAGTCGTTTCCGGCCACGCTCTCGCTGACGCTTCTCGTCGGCGCGGCCGTTGCCGGCCTCGGGTCGCTATGGGGCGTCCTCGCCGGCGCAGCGTTCGTCCAGTTCCTGCCCGGACTTCGCCGTCCACATCTCCAAGGCCCAGGGCGTTCCCGACACGGTCTACGGCGCGGCGCTGATCCTGATCGTCCTACTGCTCCCAACCGGCGTGGCAGGAGGCCTGCGACGTGCTTTAAGTCCGCTAACAACTCGGCTATACACTCGGTCTCAGTCCTAGTGCCTCGCGTTCTCCTCATCGCAACAGCCGCGCTTCTCGTGCTCGGAATCCCGGTCGCCTTCGGCGGCACGCAGGCCGACCCCGGGATCACGCCGACCTCGATTCACATCGGCGGCACCGTCCCGCTGAGCGGTTCCGCCCAGGCGTTCCAGTCGGTCGCCAAGGGCGCTGACGCGTACTTCAAGTACGTCAACGCGCGCGGCGGCGTGAACAAGCGGAAGATCAACTACGAGTACCTCGACGACCAGTACATCCCGTCGGAGACCGTCCGTCAGACGCGCGTCCTCGTCGAGGACAAGGACGTCTTCGCGATCTTCAACTCGCTCGGCACCGAGCAGAACGAGGCGACCCGCCCGTACCTGAACACGAAGGACGTGCCGCAGCTCTTCGTCGCGACCGGCGGCACGACGTTCGGCCGCGACCGCCAGCAGTATCCGTGGACGATCGCCTACCAGCCGACGTACATCGCCGAAGGAGCCATGTACGGCTCGTACATCCGGCGAACGCAGCCGAAAGCGAAGATTGCGATCCTCTATCAGGACGACAGCTACGGCGGCGACCTCGTCAAGGGCCTCGAGCGCGGGCTCGGCCCCAGGAAGTCGAACATCGTCTCGCGCGTCAGCTACTCGGCGACCGACGACAACGTCCAGTCCCAGATCGCGCGCCTGCGCTCCTCGAAGGCCGGGATCCTGATGCTGTTCGCGACGCCGAAGTTCGTGATCCAGGCCTACCAGTACGTGAACGGGCTCGGCTGGAAGCCGAAGATCTTCGTGAACGCGGTCTCGAGCGCGTCGAACGTGATGGTGCTCTCCTCGAGCCAGGGCAAGAACAAGCGCGTCGAGGGCTCGATCTCGATCGTCTTCCTCAAGGACCCGAACGATCCGAAGTGGGCGAAGGACCCGGCCGTCCTGCTCTACCGCAAGATCATGAAGAAGTACGCGCGGGGATCGAACATCAAGGACGTCTACAACCTGTACGGGATGTCCGTCGCGTTCACGTTCGTCGACGCGTTGAAGCACGCCGGCAAGAGCCCGACCCGCGCCTCACTGATGCGGGCGGCGACGCACCTGAACGAGCGCAACAACCCGTTCCTCCTGCCGCGGATGTCTGTGCGCACGACGTCGACCGACCACTACCCGCTCGACCAGGCGCGGCTCCAGCGCTGGCACAACGGCCGCTGGATCTCCTTCGGCGGGCTGCTGAAGGCTCGAAGCTAGCTCAGCGCCGTCGGCCGAGGCTGACGACGAGGTTGACCTTCGAGCCGCCCGGCAGCACCGCGCCGAGGTCCGGCTTCTGCGAGATCACGCCGCCCCTCTTGACCTTCGAGTAGGCGCCCGAGTAGGCGCGGCGGATCTTCCCGACGCGGCAATTGGCACGTGCGAGCGTCCGCTTCGCAGCCGGCACCGTCTGGCGCCAGACGTCCTGCACCGTGCAGAGGCCCGGCCTGTTGAGGAGCACGGAGACGCTGTTCGACGCGGCGTTTGCGGTCGCCAGGTCCGGCTTGCGGTCGCCGTTCAGATCGGCGATCGCGACCGAGCGAGCGCCCAATTCAGGGTACGGGTAGTAGTCGAGCTTGGCCTGGAAGCTGGCGTCGCCCCGGTTCGGGAGCACGGAGACACTGCCCCCGTAGTTCGCGGTCGCCAGGTCCGGCTTGCCGTCGCCGTTCAGATCGCCGATCGCGACCGACAGAGGCTGGCTCAGGCATCCGAAGCACGTTTCAGTCGGGGTTCCGGCTGCGTAGTCGAGCTTGTGCTTGAAACTGCCGTCGCCCCGGTTGAGGAGCACGGAGACGGAGACCGTGTACGGGTCTGCGTTCGCGGTCGCCAGGTCGGGGTTGCCGTCACCGTTCAGGTCGCCGATCGCGACCGACTCAGGGACCGGCCCGGTTGCGTAGTCGCGCTCCGGCCGGAAGGTGCCGTCGCCCCGGCCGAGGAGTACCGAGACCGCGTTCGCGTCAAGATTCGCTGCCGCCAAGTCGGGCTTACGGTCGTCGTTCAGGTCGCCGATCGCGATCGAGGAGGCACTTCCCCGGATTGCGTAGTCGAGCTTGGGCTGGAAGCTGCCGTCGCCCCGGTTCAAGAGCACGGAACTCGTGGTCGCCAGGTCGGGCTTGCCGTCGCCGTTCAGATCGCCGATGGCGACTGAGAGAGGGTGGCCCCCGGCTTTGAGGTCGAACTTGGGCTGGAAGCTGCCGTCGCCCCGGTTCAGGAGCACGGACGCGCTGTTCGTGTCGTAGTCCGCGGCCGCCAGGTCCGGCTTGCCGTCGCCGTTCAGGTCGCCGATCGCGACCGAGTCGGGGTGGCGTCCCGTTGCGTAGTTGCGCTTGGGCCGGAAGCTGCCGTCGCCCCGGTTCAGGAGCACGGAGACGGTGGATGCGTCGCGGTTCGCGGTTGCCAGGTCCGGCTTGCGGTCGCCGTTCAGGTCGCCGATCGCGACCGAGACAGGACGCTTTCCGGTTGCGTAGCTCCGGTGGCGGGCGAACGAAGGCGCCGAGCCGCTGGGCGCCGCGGAGCTCGCCGACGCGCCCAGGGCGACCGAGCACGCGACCGCGACCAAGCATGCGAGTGCGGGCAGCGATCCGATCAGCGAGCGGCGAAACATTGCCCCTCGAGTCTGCGCCTCTGCCGAGCGGAGTTCCATGGAAGGGCGATACCGGCTCGATGGAATCACCTAGCTTTGGCGCCGTGACGCGTTCGAGGCTACGCGCGGCGGCCGGTGGTGCCGGTTTCATCGCCTTCGGTGGGCCGACGATCGTTGCCGGGCTCGTTCCGTGGCTGCTGACGCGCTGGGACGCAGACCCGCAGCCACTCGCGCTGAAGATCCTCGGCGGCATCGTGCTCGCGGCCGGTGGGGCGCTCGTCCTCGAGACGACAGCCCGGTTCGCGTTTCACGGCCGCGGGACGCCTGCGCCGTGGGCGCCCCCGGAGCGTTTCGTCGAGCGCGGCTCCTATCGGTTCGTGCGCAGCCCGATGTACCTCGGCGTGCTCCTGCTGGTGATCGGTCAGGCGCTCCTGCTCGGCCGCGAGGTCCTGTTCGCCTGGGCGGTCGCCGCGTGGCTGATCTTCACGGCATTCCTGGCCTTCTACGAGGAGCCGCAGCTACGACGGCGCTTCGGCGCGTCGTACGACGACTACCGGCGCCGCGTCCGGCGCTGGATCCCTACTCGTCCCAGAACTTCTCGATATTGACCGCGTCGCCCGGCCCGCCGGGACAGCCGATCGCGATCATCTCGACTCCCTCCGGCCCGGCCCGGAAGCCGCGCGGCGTGTCCTTGTGCACGCGAATCGCGTCCCACGGCCCAAGCTCCTTGATCTCGTCTCCGACCTTCACCTGGACGTTGCCGCTCAAAACGAGGAACACCTCCTCCTGCGTCTTGTGCGTGTGGCCCCAGGGCACGGTCAGGTTCGGCGCCAGCCGCTGATAGGTCAGTCCGACGAGCTCCGCTTCGAGCGCGACGCGGGCGAAGCGGGCCTCGAACTGGGGTGAGAGACCGAAGTTCGGCGCCTGGTCCTCGACCTCTTTCAGGTTGACGATCGTGTATTCGCTCATGGCGACGATTCTTTCAGCTTGGTACAGTCAGAGAGCAATGCAGCAGGAGCTCCTTCCCTAGCGCAGGAAGCGAACGCGGCGAGAGCCGCGCGGAGCTTCCCATGGGCCTCTCTCAGTGAGAGGCTTTTTTGTACTCGGAGACAGACATGGACACGTACCAGCCGGAGACAATCGAGAAGAAGTGGCAAGAGGTCTGGGAGGCCGAGCGTGCCTTCTACGCCCCCGACCCCGAGCCCGGGACCGAGCCGGGGCGCAAGTTCTACATGCTCGAGATGCTCCCGTATCCCTCGGGGACGCTGCACATGGGTCACGTCCTCAACTACACGCTGGGGGACGTCGTCACGCATTACCGCCGGCGAACGGGCTGGGACGTCCTGCGCCCGATGGGCTGGGATTCGTTCGGGCTGCCCGCCGAGAATGCGGCGATCCGCGAGGGCGGTCATCCGAAGGAGATCGTCGAGCGGAACATCACGCACATCCGCAGCGAGATGCGCCGGCTGGGCTGGGTGATCGACTGGGACCGGGAGGTCGGGGCGCACGAGCCGGAGTACTACCGCTGGACCCAGTGGCTGTTCCTGAAGTTCTTCGAGGCCGGGCTTGCGTATCGCAAGGAGGCGCCCGTCAACTGGTGCCCGAAGGACCAGACCGTCGTCGCCAACGAGTACGTGATCGACGGCAGGTGCGAGCGCTGCGGCACGCCCGTCGTCGCGAAGAACATGGAGCAGTGGTTCTTCCGGATCACGGCCTACGCGGACCAGCTGCTCGAGGATCTGGAGCTGATCGACTGGCCCGAGAAGACAAAGACGATCCAGCGCAACTGGATCGGACGCTCCGAGGGCGCGGAGGTGCTCTTCCGCGACGAGGAGCTGGACGTGGACGTCCCGGTCTTCACGACGCGTCCGGACACGCTGTTCGGGGCGACCTTCTTCGTCGTGGCGCCGGAGCATCCGTTCGTCGAGCGGCTGGACGACGAGGTGCGCGCCTACGCGGAAAGCGCGGGCGCGCGATCAGTCGAGGAACGCCAGACGAAGGAGAAGGACGGCGTCTTCACCGGCCACCACGTCGTGAACCCGGTGAACGGCGAGCGCATCCCGGTGTGGGTCGCCGACTACGTCCTGATGGACTACGGGACGGGCGCGATCATGGCGGTGCCGGCACACGACGAGCGCGACCGCGAGTTCGCGGAGCGCTTCGGCCTGGAGATCCGGCCCGTGATCGACGAGGAGGAAGGCGTGCTCCTCGACTCAGGCGAGTTCACCGGAGCGCGCGTCGACGAAGGCAAGACGAAGATCGTCGAGTGGCTGCGCAAGGAGGGGCGTGGCGCGTCGGCGATCTCGTACCGCCTGCGCGACTGGTCGTTTTCGCGGCAGCGCTACTGGGGCTGTCCGATCCCGGTCGTCTACTGCGCCGACGACGGCATGGTTCCGGTGCCCGAGGATCAGCTGCCGCTCGTGCTGCCCGAGGTCGAGGACTACCGGCCCATGGGCAAGCCGCCGCTCGCCTCGAACGAGGAGTGGATCAACGTGCCGTGCCCGAAGTGTGGCAAGCCGGCGCAGCGCGAGGCGGACACGATGGACACGTTCGTCGACTCGTCGTGGTACTTCCTGCGCTACTGCGATCCGCACAACGACCAGGCGCCGTGGGACCGGCGGCTCGTCGACTACTGGATGCCCGTCGACCAGTACATCGGCGGCATCGACCACGCGACTGGGCACCTGCTCTACTCGCGCTTCTTCGTCAAGGCGCTGAACGACTTCGACCTGCTGGGCTTCCGCGAGCCGTTCCAGCGGCTGTTCCACCAGGGCTGGGTGCGCCAGGGCGGCACGAAGATGTCGAAATCGAAAGGGAACGTCATCGGGCCGGACGAGCTGGTGGACAGATACGGGGCGGACGCCGTCCGGACGTACATCCTGTTCATGGGCCCGGCCGATCAGGACATGGAGTGGAGCGAGGACGGCGTCGAAGGCGTCTCGCGCTTCCTGCGCCGGCTGTGGCGGGTCGTGAACGAGGTCGCGGAGCAGCCGCCGCAGGGCGACCAGGTGACCGACCTGACGCGGTTCTCGCACCGGACGATCGCGCGCGTGACCGACGACATCGACCGCCGCTTTCAGTTCAACACGCCGATAGCGGCGGTCATGGAGCTAGTGAACGAGCTCGGGCGTTCGGCGGCGGATCCGGCCTCGCGGTTCGCAGCGGAAACGGCCGTCTCGCTGCTGCAGCCGTATGCGCCGCACATCGCGGAGGAGCTCTGGTCGATTCTGGGGCACGAGCGGCTGTGGGAGCAGCCCTGGCCGCAGGCGGATCCGGCGCTGCTGGAGCGCGAGACGTTTGAGCTCGTGATCCAGGTCAACGGCCGCGTGCGCGACCGGGTCGAGGTCTCGTCGGACATGTCCGAGGAGGAGTTGATCGCGCAGGCGCGCGCGTCGGCTCGGGTTCAGGAGTTCCTGGACGGCAAGGAGATCCGCAAGGAGATCGTCGTCCCGGGGAAGCTCGTGAACCTGGTCGTCGGCTAGCGGATGCCGGTGTCGAGCAGGAAGTCGCGGCGGCGGACGGTGCTCGCCTGGACCGACGCCGTTCGCGGCTGTGGCGTCGACTCGGGGCCTCGCTTGTTCGTGCGAACCGTGTAGCGGCCCGCGCGGAGCGTCACGCGGTACCAGCCCTTCTTGTTCGTGATCGCGGTCGCGACGACCTTGCCCGAGCGCGAGAAGATCATCTTCACGCCCCGCGCGGGCTCGGTGCACGGCGACGCCGACGCGGCAGACGGGCATCGTCGGGCCGCGCTTGACGTAGCCCTTGAGCCCCGTGCTGTTCGTTCCGCCACCGGCCGAGCCGCAGCCGAACGCGAGAGTGGCGACGGCGGCCAGCGCGACGAGCCTCGTCATCCGGTCTCCTCGAGCAGGCGGTGATCCGCGCGGCGCCTCCGTGCGCGTTCTCCGAGGAGCGCGAGGGCGGCGAGGAGGATGAACGGGCCGGCGATGACGAGAAAGTAGAGCACTCCGATTGCTTCTTTACCCAGAATGTCCTTGGTGTTATCCCAGAACCGGTCGAACCGGCTCGGTACCACGTGTTTTGCGGTGGGCTTGGTGGTGGTGAGCTGGAGGGCGACCTTGGCGTACGTGCCCTCGCGGACGAGCGCTGCGCGCCTACGCTCGAGGCGGGTCACCTGCTTCTTGTGACCGGCCTTACGAGCGGTCGCGATGCGGGCGTTCAGTTGGTCGAGCCCGGTCTGGAGGTCCGCGACCGAGATGTGCTGCGAAAGGATCGTCCCGAGGCCGGTGAAGCTTGCGATCGCCTGCTGGAGGTTCGCGATGGGAATGCGAAGGCCGAGGCGCGAGTAGCCCGTGTTCGACCCGGTCGAGTAGTCGGCGCCTGCGACGAAGCCGCCGAGCCGGCGCGTCGTGCGGACTGCGCTCTGGGTGGCGCCTGACAGGTCTTTGACGCGCATGCTCATCGACACGTCCTGGCTCTGGAGCCGGCTCGGCGCCGTCAGCCCGGGGGCGGCGCGGTATGCCTTGGACGCAGGCGCGCCATGGGACGGAATCTGCGGGCTGAAGTCGCGCGTCGCGCGCAACTCGACAGCGCGTGCCCCTTGATTGTGGCTCCCGCTGCCATGGATGCCGCTGATCGCTGCCGCGACCACTGCAACCGCAACGGCAATCCCGGTTCCGGCAGCGAGGAGCGGGCGAATTGGCGGAATGGTTCGCGCCTGTCTCGTCGGAGGCAGCTCTCGTACCAGCTCGCGCAGCACTTCCGGCGCTCGCGGGGCGCCCTCTCGGAGCTCCACCAGGTAGCTAGCCTCGGACATCGCTGACCATCCTCTCCTCGAGCTTTTGCAGGGCGCGGCTGAGCCTCGTCGAGACCGCGGTCGGCCGGATTCCGAGCACGCGCGCCGCGGTCTCGCCGTCGAGCTCCAAGACGACGCGTAGGACGACGACTTCGCGCTCGGCCGCGGACAGACTGCGCACGGCGCGTTCGAGCTCGGGCGATAGGCCCTCGCCGAAGACGGGCTCGTCGAGCTCGGGGATGTCGGATGCGTAGACCCCTTCGCGCCTCCGGCGGCGGCGTTCCGACCGGAAGTGGTCCAGCGCGGTCCCGCGCGCGAGCTGGCAGAGCCAGGTACGTGCGGCGCCGCGGCGCGGATCGAAGCGGCGCCAGCGTTTGAGCGCGCGCTCGAAGGTCTCGGCGGCGAGGTCTTCGGCCAGGTGCGGGTTTCCGGTCATGTACAGCAGGTAGCGGTAGACGTCGTCGAGGTGCTCCTCGGCCACGCTTGCGAAGCTCCGCTCGTCGCGGAGCGCTCGCTTGCGGGTGGGCCAGGGGGTCGGCACCGCGCTCACACCTCTCTTACGCCGCTACGGAGTGATTCGTCACACGTTTTCTTGGCACAGTTTCGATGCATTTCGGGCACCCACGCGTCACTTCACCGTTGCCAGACTTGACGACGTGCTGGACACCCTCCCCCCAACGCGCCGGCGCCTCGTCGCCGGCGCGTTGCTCTTGGCCGTCGTGCTCGTGCTCGCGGGACGTCATCTCGTGGGCGCGGGCACGGCGTCCCAGGCCGCGCTGGCCCCGGTTGCTCCGATCCGAGCGGACGCGGGCCCGGAGCTCGTCGTCCACGTCGTCGGCGCAGTGCACAGACCAGGTCTCTATCGCTTCTCCTCGCACTCGCGCGTCGCCGACGCCGTGGCCCGCGCAGGCGGCTCCACCCGCAAGGCCGATCTGACGCTGATCAACCTCGCCGCGCCGCTTGCCGACGGTACGCAGGTCGTCGTCCCAATAAAGGCGCCTGCCGGGGCTGCGGGCTCGAGCTCGGGCTCGGCGGCTGGGCCGGCGGGTCCCGTCCATCTCAACGTCGCGACGCTCGAGCAACTCGACTCGCTCCCCGGCGTCGGGCCCGTGACCGCCCAGAAGATCCTCGACTACCGACAGAAGCACGGAGCGTTCAGCTCGCTGGAGGAGCTCGACGCAATTCCCGGGATCGGGTCTGCCCGCATCGAACAGCTCCGGGACGCGGCTGCGCCGTGAAGCGGCTGCTCCGCGCCCGGCCGCACGTGTTGGCGGCTTCGCTCTGCCTGGGGCTTGCCTCGGCCAATCTCGGGCGAGATGCGTCCATGGCCGTGGCGCTCGTCGCGGTCGGCGGAGCGTCGAGCGCGCTCGTGGTGCCTCCCGCCTGGCGATTGCCGGTGCTCGGAATCGCGCTGGGGCTCGGCGGCTGGTGGTGGGGCAGCGCGCGGTTGGACGCCCTCGACCGCAGCCCGCTCTCGTCCAAGGTCGGGACTGCCGAACGCGCGCTCGTCGTCGTGACGGGGCCTGCGCGGCGCTCTCCCTTCGACCTTCGAATCCCGGGCCAGATGCGGCGCTTCGGAGACGAGTCGATCCGCGAGCCGGTCCTGCTTCGGCTTCCCGCTGGCCGGTCGCCTCCGCAGGGCGCGCTCCTCGACCTCGTCGGCGAGATCCGTCGGCCGCGCGGGCCGCAGAACGGCTTCGACGAGCGGACCTGGCTCCGGCGCCACGGGGTGCACGTGATCGTCCGAGCCGACGGGTGGCGCATCGTCGGCCGCCGCGGAGGTCTCGCGGGCCTCGCCGATCGACTGCGTGAGCGGTTGTCGCGGGACATGGCGCCCGGCCTCCACGGCGAGCGGCGGGCCGTGATCGCAGGGATCGTGCTCGGCGAGGACGAGGGGCTGTCGGAGGAATTGCAGGGGCGCTTTCGCGCGTCAGGCCTCTACCACCTGCTGGCGGTGTCGGGACAGAACGTTGCCTTGATCGCGGGCGGCGCGATCATGCTGGTCTACCTCGTCGGGCTCTCGAGGATCGTCGGCGAGGTGGTCGCGCTGATTGCGATCGGCGGCTACGTCCTCGCCGTGGGCTGGCAACCCTCCGTGGTGCGCGCTGGAGTCGCGGGGGCGCTCGCCTCGCTCGCGTGGCTCGCGTCGCGTCCGAGCGATCGCTGGTACTTCCTGCTACTCGGAGCGGCGCTGCTCCTCGCATGGAGCCCGTATTCGCTGCTCGACGCGGGATTTCAGCTCTCCTTCGCCGCCGTCGCGGCGATCTTCGTCGTCGTGCCGCGCCTTCAGCGGACGCTGGCCGGGTATCCGGTGCCGCGCTCGCTCGGGGAGGTGGTTGCCGTTTCCGGCGCCTGCGGGGTGGCGACAGCGCCGATCCTGCTCACGCAGTTCGGCGTGATCCCCGTGTATTCGATCCCGGCCAACGCGCTCGCGGCACCGGTCGTCGCTCCACTCCTGGGGACCGCGCTGGTCACCGCGATCGTCGCGCCTGTCGCGCCACCGCTCGCCGCTGCCCTCGCGTGGGTCAACGGCTGGCTCGCCGCATATCTCGCCGGGTGCGCGCGGCTGATGGGCGGGCTGCCGTTCGCAGCAGTCTCCGTGCGCGCGGCCCTGGTCGGGGCCGGCGTGATCCTCGGGCTCGTCTACCTCGTCAGTCGTGCTCGCGGCCCGCGGCGAGCCCAACTCGTCGCGGCGGTCCTCGGAGTGGCTCTCGTCGCGGGCGGGTGGCGCCTCTACAACGGCCCTCCGGTACCGCCGCCTCCGACGGGGCTCCGGATTACGTTCCTCGACGTCGGTCAAGGCGACGGTGCGCTCCTCCAGGTCCCGGGCGGATCGGTGCTCGTCGACGAGGGCCCGCCCGAAGCGGACGTCGCCGGTCAGCTCCGACGGCTGGGAGTGACGAGCCTGTCGATGATCGTCCTCACGCATCCTCAGCGCGATCACGTCGGCGGGGCAGAGGACGTCCTGCGCCAGGTGCGCGTCGGGCTCGTCCTCGACCCGGCACTCCCGAACGAGAGCTCGGACGAGCGAGGGGCGCTCGTCGAGGCGCGCAAGCACCGCGTCCGGATCGAAACAGCCAGAGCAGGCGAGGCCTACCGCATCGGTGCGCTGCGCCTCCGCGTCCTGTGGCCCGACGGCCCAGGATCGCCCGCCGACGATCCGAACAATCACGCCGTAGTACTCGTCGCGTCGTATGGGAAAACGGATGCCCTGTTCACGGCGGACGCCGAATCCGACGTCACGGGACACCTGCACCTGCCGCCGGTGGAGGTCTTGAAGGTCGCGCACCATGGCTCGGAGGACCCCGGCCTGCCCGAGGAGCTCGAGAGCATCCAGCCGCGGGTCGCGGTCATCTCCGTCGGCGCGCACAACGATTACGGTCATCCGAGCCCTGCGACACTCGCAGCCCTCGCAGCCGCCCCCGGGCTCGCCGTCTATCGCACCGATCGTGACGGCCCGGTCGTCGTCGAATCCGACGGTCGCGGTATCTCGGTGCACGCGGGCCGCTGACTATCCTTCGCTCGATGCCGCCCGAGTCGCTTCTGCCGGTGTACCTGCTCACCGGGAGCGACCGCCCGAAGCGGAGCGTCGCCCTCAAGCGACTCCGGGATCGAGTCGGATCGGACTCGGTCGAGCTCCTGTCCGGCGATTCCGCGTCCGGCGCAGACATCGTGGCCGCCTCGAACGCCCTCGGCCTGTTCGGCGATTCGGGCGGTCGAGCCGTGGTCGTCGACACCGTCGAGAGCTGGCGCAAGGCGGACGTCGACGCTCTTCGCGCCTACCTCGACGACCCGACGCCCGGCACCGTGCTCGTACTCGTCGCGGACGATCTGAGAAAGGACTCGCCGCTCGAGAAGCTTGCCGCGAGCAAGGGCAAGGTTCTTCGCTACGACATTCCGCGCGGCGGGAAGCTCGTCAGCTGGGTCTCCGCACAGTTCAAGGAGGCGGGGGTGCACGCGGACGGCGAGGCGGCGAAGACGCTGGTCGAGATCGTCGGCGAGGATCCGGTGTCGCTCGCCTCCGAGGTGGGCAAGCTCGGCGCGTGGGCAGACGGAGATCCGGTGGGCCGCCGAGAGGTCGAGCAGCTCGCCGCACCCGGGCGCGAGGCAGCCACCTGGGCGGTGACCGACGCGTGGGGGACGCGTGACCTCGCGGCAGTCCTCGAGGCGTGCGAGCTCGCGCTCGAGAAAAGAGAACCGTTCCTGATCGCCGTCAACCTGGCTTCGCACGTCGGCCGCGTCCGGGCAGCGCAGGCCCTCGCCGAGGAAGGGCTCGCCGTCCGGGAGATCGCCTCGCGCCTGCGCATCAAGGACTTTCCGGCCCGCAAGGCTCTGCAGCACGCGGAGCGGTACTCGCGCGCGGAGCTCGACGCCGCGCTCGTGCGCCTGGCAGAGCTCGACGCGGCGATCAAGGGCGCGTCGAGGCTCTCCGCGGAGCTCGAGCTGGTGCTCGCACTCGTCGACGCCACGCGCGGCGCCGAGCAGCCGGTCGCGGCCGGCTAGGCCTTCGCGACGAGCCGCGCGGCCTGGGCCTTCTTGCGCGCCGCCGTGTTCCTGTGGATCGCGCCGCGCGCTGCGGCCCGGTCGATCCAGCGCTGGAGCTCCGTGTGCTCGGCAGAGATCCGGTCGCTGTCGCCGGCGTCGACGGCAGCCTCCAGGCGACGCGTGATCGTCTTCACCGTCGAGCGGTAGCGGAGGTTCTCCCCCCGGTCGTCCGCGGAGGTGCGCACGCGCTTCTTCTGCTGCTTGATGTTGGGCATTTCGAAGAAAGGCCCGCAAGGATGCGGGCCCGGCGATGGTACCAGAGCCGTTTGGCACACAATCGGCGCGGACCGGTCACCCACGTGTTCGCATTTCCCCGATAGGCTCGCAGTGGGGAGGAGGTTGGGGCTACCGATCCTGAGTGGGGGCCGCGCAAAGGCCCGTCCCGACAGGCCCCGTTCCTATACTCGCCGTCGTGGAAGAGCGGCCCCCCGGCCGGCGTCTCGCCTGGTCGACGGCGATCTTCTCGCTGGCCACCGGGCTCTCGCGCGTCCTCGGCCTCGTCCGCGAGATCGTCGCCGCGTACTACTTCGGTGCGGCCGGAAAGATCAACGCCTTCACGGTCGCGTTCCAGGTCCCCAACCTCATCCGCTCGCTCGTCGCCGACGCCGCGCTCTCGTCCGCGTTCGTCCCGGTCTTCAGCGAGCTCCTCGAGAAGGGCGAGAAGAAACGAGCGTGGCGCGTCGCGTCGACGCTGTTCTGGCTCCTGCTGCTCGGCCTCGGCGGGCTCGTCGCCCTCCTGATCGTCTTCGCGCCGATCATCATCGCCCCGTTCGGCGACCCCGGCGGCGACAAGGAGCTAGCGATCACCCTGTCGCGGATCCTCTTCCCGATCGTCGTCCTGCTCGGCGTGTCCGGGATCATCGTCGGGATCCTCAACAGCTACGAGCACTTCACGGTGCCGGCCCTCACGCCCGTGTTCTGGAACCTCGCGATCATCGCCGGCCTCGTCCTCGGGGTCCCGAAAGCGGAGACGATCAACGGCAAGCTCTACGTCTACGCCGTCTCGATCGTGATCGGGACGATCATCCAGGTCCTACTCCCGATCCCGTGGCTGCGCGGCCTCGACGATCGGCTCCGAGTCGTCATCGACTGGCGCGACCCGGCGGTCGCCCGTGTGTTCGTCCTGATGGTCCCGGTCACGATCGGGCTCGGGCTCATCAACTTCAACCTCGTCGTCAACACGCTCTTCGCGTCGCGCTTCATCGACCCCGAGCTGGCACCCCGCGCGATCGACGCGGCCTTCCGGATCTACATGCTCCCGCAGGGCATGTTCTCGGTCGCCGTCGCGACCGTCCTGTTCCCACGGCTCTCGCGGCTCTCCGCGCGGCAGGACATGGACGGCTTCCGGCACACCGTCGCCACCGGCCTGCGCCAGATCATCTTCACGCTCGTTCCCGCCAGCGTCTTCACCGCCATCCTCGCGACCCCGATCACGCGGATCGTCTACGAGCGCGGAGCCTGGGGACCGCACGAGACGACCGTCACTGCCCAGGCGCTGGCCGCGTTCTCGCTCGGCCTCACGTTCAACGGCGCGATGCTGATGCTGAACCGCGCCTTCTTCAGCCTCCAGCGCCCCTGGACTCCGACCGCCGTCGCGCTCGGCAACCTCGCGCTGAACACGGCGCTCGCGGCCGCGCTCTACCAGGTAGGGGTCTGGGGGATTCCGCTCGCAACATCGCTCGCGAACATCGGCGGCACTGCGATGCTCCTCGTCCTCTTTCGGCGCCGGATGGGGCGCATCGAGTTCGGCGGGACGCTGAGCTCAGTCGTGAAGATCTCGGTTGCGTCGGCTGCGCTCGCGGTCGTCGCGTATCCGATCTGGCGCGTGCTCGACGAGGCGCTCGGCCGCTCGCTCGCCGGTCAGCTCGTCTCCCTCACGAGCGCATTCGTCCTCGGCTTCGGCACCTACCTGATTTCGTGCCGTTTGCTGGGAGTTCGCGAGCTCGAGCCGTTGCTATCGTTGGCGAGCCGCTTCCGTCGCGGCTGATTTCCCATGGACCTGGAACGCATCCGCAACTTCTCGATCATCGCGCACATCGACCACGGCAAGTCGACGCTGGCCGATCGCATCCTCGAGCTCACGAACACCGTCACGGGCCGCGACATGCGCGCCCAGGTGCTCGACTCGATGGACCTCGAACGCGAGCGCGGGATCACGATCAAGGCGCAGGCCGTGCGGGTGACCTGGAAAGGTCACGAGCTGAACCTCATCGACACGCCCGGACACGTGGACTTCACGTACGAGGTCTCGCGCGCGCTGCAGGCATGCGAGGGCGCGGTGCTCGTCGTCGACGCGGCGCAGGGAATCGAGGCGCAGACCGTGGCCAACGCCTACTTGGCGATCGAGAACGATCTCGAGCTGCTGCCCGTCGCGAACAAGATCGACCTGCCGCAGGCCGACGCCGATAGCGCCGCGAAGGAGCTCGCCGCCCTCGTCGGCGACACCCCGGATCACGTCGTCCGGGTTTCCGCCAAGACCGGCATCGGGGTCGAGGCGGTCCTCGACGCGATCGTGGAGCGCATTCCTCCGCCGAGCGGTGACCTCGAGGCGCCACCTCGGGCACTCGTCTTCGATTCGTCCTACGACCAGTACCGCGGGGTCGTGGCGTTCGTTCGTGTCGTCGACGGGGCTTTTCACGCGCGCGAGAACGTGCTCGCCATGGCTCAGGGCACGCGCTTCGAGACGGAAGAGGTCGGCTTCTTCGCGCCGACCATGACGGCGGCCGACTCCCTCGGCGCCGGCGAGGTGGGCTACATCGTGACCGGTCTGAAGGACGTGGCCAAGCTCCGCGTCGGCGACACGCTCACGTCCCAGGCCAGCCCCGCGAGCGAGCCGCTCCCCGGCTACAAGGACGTCAAGCCGATGGTGTTCGCGGCGCTCTTCCCGACCGACTCGGACGAGTATCCGCAGCTCCGTGACGCCCTCGAGCGGCTGCGCCTCAACGACGCGTCCCTTTCCTACGAGCCCGAGACCTCCCAGGCGCTCGGCTTCGGCTTCCGCTGCGGGTTCCTCGGCCTCCTGCACATGGAGATCGTCCGCGAGCGGCTGGAGCGGGAGTTCGACCTCGACCTGCTCGTGACCGCACCGACTGTCGCCTACAAGGTGATCACCCCGACCGGGGAGGTCGTCGAGGTGCACAACCCCGCTGAGATGCCGCCCGAGCGCGAGCGGGTCGACGAGCCGTACGTCCGCGCCTCGATCGTCGTCCCCAAGGACGGCGTCGGTCAGGTGATGGAGCTGTGCAACGACCGGCGCGGCCGCTTCGACCACATGGAGTACCCGTCGCCGGAGCGCGTGCTGCTCATCTACGAGCTGCCGCTCGCGGAGATCGTCTTCGACTTCTACGACCAGTTGAAGTCGCGGACGAGCGGCTACGCGAGCTTCGACTACGACTTCGCGGGCTTCCGCGAGGGCGAGCTCGTCCGCCTCGACGTCCTCGTCGGCGGCGAGCCGGTGGACGCGCTGTCACTCGTCCTCCATCGCGACGAGGCGTACGGGCGCGGCCGCGCGCTCGTCGATCGCCTGCGCGCGGAGATTCCGCGGCAGATGTTCGACGTGCCGGTCCAGGCGGCGATCGGGTCGCGGATCATCGCGCGCGAGACGATCAAGGCGAAGCGGAAGGACGTGCTCGCGAAGTGCTACGGAGGCGACATCACGCGCAAGCGGAAGCTGCTCGAGCGCCAGAAGGCGGGCAAGCGCCGCATGAAGCAGGTGGGGGCGGTCGAGGTTCCGCAGGAGGCGTTCCTCGCGGTGCTCAACCTGAACGACGGGAAGAAATGACAGGCGGCGTTCGACATCTCTACGTGCACCTGCCGTTCTGCGCGCATCGTTGCGGCTACTGCGACTTCGTGACCGTCGTAGGCCGAGAGGAGCAGCATCGGCGCTACGTCGACGCGCTCCTCGCGGAGCTCGACCTCGAGCGTGGGCTGCTCGCGGGGCGGATCGAGACGGTCTTTCTCGGCGGAGGCACGCCGACGTTCACCGCGGCGGCCGAGCTCGAGCGACTGCTGGCCGCGTTGCCGCCGGCCGCCGAGGTCACCGTCGAGGCGAACCCGGAGACCGTCACGCCCGAGCTCGCGCGCATGTTGCGGGCGGCGGGCGTGAATCGGGTGTCGCTCGGGGCCCAGAGCTTCCAGCCGGATCTCCTGCGCGTCCTGGAGCGACAGGCGGGCCCGGAATCCGTCCGGCGCGCCTTCTACCATCTTCGTGATGCCAGTTTTGACAACATCTCGCTCGATCTCCTGCACGGGATTCCCGGCCAGAGCACCGCCGCGCTCGAGCTCGACATCTCCGAGGCGCTCGCGCTCGGGCCGGAGCACATCTCGTACTACGAACTCGAGGCCAAGCCGGGCACCAGGTTCGCCCACGCGCACGGGGCGGAGCTGGAGTGCCAGGCCGAGGCCATGGAGGACTACTTCGACGTCGTCGTCGAGCGGCTGATCGAGGCCGGTTACCGCTGGTACGAGACCGCGAACTTCTGCCTCGCGCCGGAGCAGGCGGAGGGGCATGACCTACGTGCCCGTCACAACCTCGCGTACTGGCTCGGACGGGAGTACCTCGGGCTCGGCATCGGCGCAGTCTCGACGGTCGGAACCGAGAGGAGACGGAACACTCCTCGGCTCGGCGCGTACCTCGCGGCGCTCGCGCGCGGTGAAACGCCCGAGCGCGACGTCGAGCCGCTCGACGAGGCGACGCGAGCCCGCGAGCGGGTGATGCTCGGCCTTCGGCTCGACCAGGGGCTCCCGTACGCGGCGGCCGAGTCGTCGGTGGACGCGAGCGCGCTCGGCCGCCTGGAGCGGCTGGGCCTGGCGACCCTCCGTGCCGACGAGGAGGGACCTGGGACCCTGGTCCTGACCCCGCGCGGGCGCCGTCTCGGGGGCGCCGTCACGGTCGAGCTGCTCGCCTAAAATTCCTGCATAGAGATGGTTGAGGGCACTGACACCGACACGACGCCGACCGATCGCCAGCGGGAGATCCTGCGGCGGGTCGTCGAGGAGTACGTCGAGAGCGGAGAGCCGGTCGGCTCGAAGAATCTCGTCACGCGCGGGGGAATGACCGTCTCGCCCTCGACCGTGCGGGCCGATCTCGCGGAGCTCGAGCGCCTCGGGCTGCTCACGCATCCGCACACCTCCGCCGGACGCGTCCCCACGGAGGCCGGCTACCGGTTCTACGCGGACTCGCTGCTCGAGCGCCTCGAGCCTCGGCCGAGCCCCTTCCCGCTCGACCTCCCGGCGGCCCGGAGCGAGCTCGAGTCTGCGCTCCAGGAAACGACCGAGTCGCTCTCCCAGGCAACGCGCCTGCTCGCTCTCGTCTCCGCCCCGCCGCTGCAGACCGCGACCGTGCGGCACATCGAAGTGCTCGTCCTCCAACCGCAGGTGCTGATGGTCGTGATGATCACCTCGACCGGCGGCGTGTCCAAGCGCCTCTTCGCGCTGGCCGAGCCGGTCGACGCAGGCCTCGCGCTCTGGGCGGGCGAGTACCTGAACGAGCAGCTTGCCGGGCTCGAGCTCGGGAGTGCCGTGTTCAGGCGGCGGTTCGAGGACCCGGCGCTCTCGGCGCGTGAGCGCGAGTTCCTCGAGCTCCTGCGACCCGCCTTCACCGAGCTGGCTGGCGAGGACGACCAGCGCCTCTTCGTCGGCGGGGCGGCGAGCCTCCTCGGCGAGGTCCGCTCCGACGAGCTCGAAGCATGCCAGCGGCTCCTCGAGGCGCTGGAGAAGCGGGCCGCGATCCTCGAGATGCTCGGCGAGACGCTCGGAACGCGGAGGCCGTTCGTCCGGGTCGGCGGCGAGCTCGAGAGTCACGCGCTCCGGGACGTCGCTCTCGTCGGGGCGTCCTACGGGCTCTCGACGCGAACGCTCGGCGCCGTCAGTCTCCTCGGGCCGCTGCGCATGGACTACGAGAAGGCGATCCGCTCCGTGCGGGCGGCCGCGTACGAGCTGTCCCGCTTCGTCGAGTCCGTTTACGAAGACAACTAGGCCCCCTCGCTACCCTGAGGCCATGGCGACGACGGGGCGTGACTACTACGAGATCCTCGGCGTCCACCGCTCCGCCGGCGAGGCGGAGATCAAGAAGGCGTTCAGACAGCTCGCCCGGGAGCTGCACCCGGACGTCTCGGAGGCGCTCGACGCGGACGAACGCTTCAAGGAGGTGGTCGAGGCCTACGAGGTGCTTTCGAAGTCCGAGACGCGCCAGCTCTACGACCGGTTCGGGCACGCCGGACTCAGGAGCGGAGGCTTCCGTCCAACCGCGGTCGATTTCGGGAGCCTCGCGGACATCTTCTCCGCCTTCTTCGGCGACGACGTCTTCGGGGTCGCCACCGGCGCACGGAGAGCGCGCGGGGCCGACATCGCGGCCGAGGTCGAGATCGAGCTCGAGGAAGCTGCGACCGGCATCACACGTGCGGTGCCGGTGCAAGTGGCCACGCGCTGCGCGGCGTGCGGCGGCGACGGAGTGGAGCCGGGGACTGCCGTCTCGACCTGCGAGGACTGTGGGGGCACCGGTCACCTCCAGCGCGTGACGCGCACCGGTTTCGGCGATTTCCTCCGCAGCCAGGCGTGTCCGCGCTGCAGCGGGACGGGTCAGATCGTCGAGCACCCGTGCAAGGCGTGCTCCGGCGCCGGACGAGTGCTCGAGGAGCGCAGCCTCGACGTCGAGATCCCACCCGGGATCCACGACGGCCAGCGGATCCGGCTCTCGGGTGAAGGACATGCGGGCGCGCTCGGCGGCCAGTCCGGTGACGTCTACGTCCTCGTCCACGTCCGGCCCCACGAGCGACTCGTGCGCGAGGGCGACGACGTCTATTCGACGATCGACCTCACGATGACCGAAGCCGCGCTCGGCACGAAGGCCAAGGTGCCGACGCTCGACGGCGCGTTCGACCTCGAGTTCGAGCCGGGCACGCAGCCCGGTGCGGTGCAGGTCCTGAAGGGCAAGGGAATGCCCGTGCTCCAGGGGTTCGGCCGCGGCGACCATCGGGTGCTGGTGAACGTGGCCGTGCCGCGGCAGCTGACCGACGAGCAGCAAGGTCTTCTCGAACAGTTCGCGGAGACCGCAAGCGCGGAGACCTACCGCCCGGACGAAGGCTTCTTCGAGAAGCTGAAGAGCGCGTTCCGCTGAGCCTGCTCCGCGCTTCGATCCTGGTGCCCGTCGGTCGGGGCGAGGAGGCGGCGGCCGCGATGCTCGAGCTCTTCCCGGAGGGCTACGCCGAGGCTCGAGAGGACGACTCGATCGAGCTGGCTGCGTTCACGGACGAGGAAGGGGCGGAGCGGCTGCGGTCGAGGTTCGGCGACGTTCGCGTGGAGCCGGTCCTCGAGGGCTGGGAGGACGAGTGGAGGCGCTTCCACCGGCCCGTGCAGATCGGGGCGTTGTGGGTCGGGCCTCCCTGGGAGAAGCCGAGCTCCGGCTCGATCTCCGTCGTGATCGATCCCGGGCGAGCGTTCGGCACAGGCGCGCATCCAACGACACAGCTCTGCCTCGAGCTGCTCCAGGAGCTGGATCGGGGCAGTCTCGTCGATCTCGGCTGCGGCTCCGGCGTAATCGCGATCGCGGCGGCGCGCCTCGGCTATGCGCCCGTTCTCGCGGTCGACCTCGACGAGGCGGCCGTCGAGGCCACGAGCCGGAACGCCGCGGCGAACGGCGTCCAGGTGGATGCGCGGCTGCTCGACCTCCTGCACGAGGAGGTGCCGCCGGCCGATGTCGCCGTCGCGAACATCGACCTGCGGACGAGTTCCGCGATACGGCCGAGAGGCAGCCGGCTTGTCACGTCTGGGTACTCCGTGACGGATCGGCCCGAGGTCTCCGGCTTCCACCACCTCGAGCGGCGAACGCGGGACGGGTGGGCGGCCGATCTCTTCCGACGCGAGTAGCATCGCGTCGCGATGGCGACGTTCTCGGTTCGCTTCCTCGGCTGCAAGGTCTCGCACTCGGATGCGCACGCGATCCGCGAGGCGCTCCTGCGCGACGGGCACGAGGAGGCCGGTGTGGGAGAGGTCGCGGTGATCAACACGTGCTGCGTGACGAACGAGGCCGTGCGGAAATCGCGGCAGGCTGCCCGACGCGCGGCGCGCGCCCATCGACGCGTCTACGTGACCGGCTGCGGCGCGAACCTCGAGCGCGCGTTCGACGGCCTGCCCGGAAACGTGACCGTCGTGGCGCGGCCGAGCGAGGAGACTCCGGAGTTCGTCGCCGGCGACGTCGGCGCGATCGGCTGCGTCCAGGCCGACGCGAGGCTCGACCGCGTGCGCGCCTTCGTGCGCGTGCAGGACGGGTGCAGCTTCTCGTGCAACTTCTGCGTGATTCCGGTCGTCCGGGGCGCGTCGCGCAGCCGCAGCGCGTCAGCTGTGCTGCGCGAGGTGCGGCGGCGAGTCGAGCAGGGCCACCGGGAAGTCGTCCTCACGGGAATCAACCTCGGCTGCTTCCGCGACCGTGAGGCCGGCTACACGCTCGCACGGCTCATCCGAGAGGTGGGGGCGACCCCCGGCCTGCAGCGGCTCCGGCTTTCGTCGATCGAGGTCAACCACGTGAACGACGAGCTCGTCCGGGCGCTGCGCGAGACGCCCACCGTCTCCCGCCACCTCCACGTTCCGCTTCAGTCGGGGGACGATCGCGTGCTGAGCGCGATGGGTCGCCGGTACACGGCGGCGACCTACCTGCGCCGACTGGCCCCACTGGGCGACTTCAACCTGACCGCCGACGTGATCGTCGGCTTTCCCGCCGAGGACGAGGCCGCGTTCGCCTCGACGCGCCGGGTGCTGGCCGACGCGGGTGTGACGAAGGTGCACGTCTTCCCGTACTCGCCGAGGCCGGGGACGGTGACGTCCGCCGACGATTCCGTCCCGGCTGCGGTGAAGAAACGTCGGAGCGCTGTTCTCCGTGAGGAGTCGCACGAGGCATGTGTGCGCCGCTGGCGGTCGAAGCTCGGCTCGGTGGACGAGGTGCTCGTCGACCGGCCTGGCCGCGGCTACGGGGACGACTATTCGCCGTGGATCGTCGATCGGGCGGCACCGCTCGGAGAGCTCGTTCCCGTGCGCGCGGTCGCGGTCGAGGATGATGGGATCGTCGGTGCAGCCTGACTGCCTCTTCTGCCAGATCTACCGTGAGGGTGATCACGTCCGGAAGGCGGACGCCTTCGTGGCGGTTCGGGACATCAACCCCCGGGCCGAGACGCACTTGCTCGTCATCCCCGAGCGGCATGTCGAGACGTTCCGTGACATCGGCGAGTTCCCGGCGGAGGAGGCCGAGCGGATGCTCGAGTTCGTCGCGGACACCGCGCGCGAGGCGGGGCTCGAGGACTACCGCGTCATGGTCAACGTCGGGCCGGGCGGCGGCCAGACGATCTTTCACCTGCACTGGCACGTTCTCGGCGGACAGATGACCGGGATGCCCGGATGACGCTGATCGCGAGGATCGAGGAGGAGCTCGCGAACGCGATGCGGGAGCGGGACGCGACTCGGCGCGACGCGCTGCGCCTGATCCTGTCCAACCTCCGCTCGGCGGAGAAGGAGCTTCAGCGGGAGCTGAACGACCAGGAGGAGCTGCAGGTGCTGCAGCGCGAGCGAAAGAAGCGGATCGAGGCGGCGGACGCCTTCCGCGATGCGGGCAACGAGGAGCGCGCGGAGGCGGAGGAGGACGAGCTCGACGTGATCGAGGAGTTCATGCCCGAGCCGCTGTCCGAGGAGGAGCTCGAGTCGATCGTCGACGACGCGATCGCCGAGTGCGGTGCGACGAGCATGCGGGACCTTGGGCGGGTGATGGCCGACGTCATGCCCCAGGTCGCAGGGCGCGCGGACGGGTCGGCTGTGAGCCAGCTCGTTCGCGAGAAGCTCGCCTGAGCGGGGCGGCCTTTTACGGCACAGTCCACCTCCTCCCCGGTTCGATCCTACTGAGGAAATCCGCACGTGTCCGTGTCGCAGCCGTGCCGAAAGTGCAACGGTGCGCCGCGGCCCGCGCCCTACACTTCGGGCCATGCAGCAGGTGCTCGATGTCTCGAACGACGTCGCGGCTGAGCTGGCCGCAATCGGCGACGGCGTGCTCGACGCGCTGCGCGACCGCCTGCGCTGCACCATCCGCCTGCGCGGCAACCGACTCACGATCGAAGGCGAGGACGATCGTGTGACCGAGGCCCGCGCCGTCGTCGACGAGCTCGTCGAGCTCGTCCAGGGCGGCCACGAGATCGGCCCCTCGACGGTCGACGCAGTGATCGGCGCTCTCGACCAGGTCGAGGACGTGCGCGACGTCTTCGAGGACGTCGTCTGGCGGCACCGCGGCAAGAAGATCGCGCCGAAGACCGTCACCCAGAAGCGCTACGTGGACGCGATCCGCGAGTACACGGTCACGTTCGGAATCGGCCCGGCCGGAACCGGCAAGACGTACCTGGCCATGGCTCTCGCGGTCGCCGCGCTCGCGGACCGACAAGTCGGGCGGATCATCCTCACCCGCCCGGCGGTCGAGGCCGGCGAGAGCCTCGGCTACCTCCCGGGGACGATGCTGGAGAAGGTCGACCCGTACCTGCGGCCGCTCTTCGACGCCCTGTACGACATGCTCGACGCCGACCGCCTCGCCTCGTACATGGAGAAGGGCATCGTCGAGGTCGCGCCGCTCGCCTTCATGCGCGGGCGCACGCTCAACGATTCCTTCGTCATCCTCGACGAAGCCCAGAACACGAGCCCCGAGCAGATGCAGATGTTCCTGACCCGGCTCGGCTTCGGCTCGAAGGTCGTCGTCACGGGCGACGTCACGCAGGTCGACCTCCCGCGCGAGCAGGCCTCGGGACTGATCCAGGTGCAGGACATCCTCGGCTCGCTCGACGGTGTCGCGTTCGTCCGGTTCGGCCACGAGGACGTCGTCCGGCACAAGCTCGTGCAGCGCATCGTCGAGGCCTATCGCAAGCACGCGGAGGAGACCGGCACGCAGCGGCGGAAGTGATCCGCAGCTTGGTGACGGTCGAGATCGAGAACCGAAGCGGCATCCAGGTCGACGAGGCGGGCGCCGAAGAGCTCGCGCGCCGCGTCCTGGCAGCCGAGGGCATCGAGGAGGGCGACCTCGGGCTCGCGTTCGTCGGGCCCGACGAGATGCGCGCGTTGAAGCGCAACCATCTGGGAGTGGACGAGGCGACCGACGTGCTCTCGTTTCCGATCGACGGCCGGGAGGAGCTCCCGGACGGTCTCCCGCGCCAGCTCGGCGACGCCGTCCTCTGCCCACAGGTGGTCGCCGAGGCGTGGCGCGCACCGCTCGTCCACGGGCTGCTCCATCTGCTCGGCTACGACCACGGCCCGGAGATGGAGCAGCGGGAGGCGGAGCTCCTGTGAGCGCGGCCCCACGCCGGCGGCCGTCGCTCCTCGAGAGCTTCAACTTCGCGTTCGAGGGCGTGATCCATGTCCTGCGCACGCAGCGGAACATGCGGATCCACTTCGCGATCGCCGCCGCGGTGCTGATCGCCGCGATCGCGGTCGGGGTGGGGAGGATCGAGCTGATCGCGCTGCTACTCGCGGTCTCGTTCGTCCTGATCGCGGAGATGCTCAACTCGGCGCTCGAGGCGGGTATCGACGTGGCAACCACGTCGTTCGACCCGCTGGCGAAGCTCGCCAAGGACATCGCCGCCGGAGCCGTGCTGATCGCGACCGTGAACGCCGTCGCGGTCGGATACCTCGTCTTCTCGGACGTCTTCGTCCACCGCAGCTCGCGCCTGATCGAGCGGCTGCGCGACGCGCCGGCCGAGTTGACGGTGATCGCGCTCGTGCTCACGATCATCCTCGTGCTAGCGACGAAGGCGTACACAGGGCGCGGGACTCCGCTGCGCGGCGGCCTGCCGTCGGGCCACGCTGCGGTCGCCTTCGGCAGCTGGATGGCCGTCACCCAGGTCGTCGGTGACAACGAGCACTGGTTCCTGATCACGTCCCTGACGTTCCTCATGGCTCTGCTCGTCGCGCAGACGCGGATCGAGTCGGGGGTTCACTCGTTCCTCGAGGTGGTCTACGGCGGGGTCCTCGGGGCGCTGTCCGTCCTCGTCATGTTTCAGGTGTTCGGATGAGCGACGAGCTGTACGAGCAGGCCGTCCGAGTCGCGGAGCGCGCCTACGCCCCGTACTCGAACTTCAACGTCGGCGCCGTGGTGCGCGCACGGGACGGGCGGCTGTTCGAAGGCGTCAACGTCGAGAACGCGGCGTACCCGCTCGGGATCTGTGCAGAGCGAACCGCGATCTCGCGCGCAGTCACCGACGGGTGCCGTCCGGGAGACCTCGAGGAGATCGCGATCACGGCGTCTCCCTGCGGCGGCTGCCGCCAGTGGATTCACGAGTTCCGCTTCGACCGGGTGACGTTCAAGAACGCCGACGGCGAGCTCGTCACCCGCGCACCCGCTGAGCTTCTGCCCGAGACCTTCGAGCTGTGAAGTCCGGGTTCGTCGCCGTCGCCGGTCGTCCGAATGTCGGCAAGTCGACGCTCGTCAACGCGCTCGCCGGCGGCAAGGTCGCGATCGTCTCCGACAAGCCTCAGACCACGCGTCGGCGAATAGCTGGCGTCGTCAACGGCGACGGCTATCAGCTCGTCCTCGTCGACCTCCCGGGCTTCCAGCGGCCGCTCGACCCGATGACGGAGCGCATGCAGCGCACGGTTGACCATGCGTTCGAGGATGTCGACGCGGTGCTCCTCGTTCTCTCGGCGCGGGAGCGGATCGGCGCCGGCGATCGCTTCATCGCCAAGCGTGTGTTCTCGCTCGGCGTCCCGGTCGTGATCGTGCTCAACAAGGTCGACAACCTGAAGGGCGGGCACATTGCGACGCAGATGGAGACGGCGTCGAAGCTCGGCGATTTTCATGCGCTGCATCCGGTCAGCGCTAAGACCCGTGATGGAATCGATGCCTTGCGCGAAGAGCTCGTCGAGCTGTTGAAGGAAGGGCCCGCCTATTTCCCGGCCGACCAGCGAAGTGATCTGTCTCCGGACGAGGAAGTGGCCGAGCTCATCCGCGAGAAGGCGCTCGCCCTGACGCGTGAGGAGGTGCCGCACGCGATCTCGGTCGAGGTCGAGGAGATCGACGAGAAGGTCGTGCGCGCGAACCTCTACGTCGAGACCGAGTCGCAGAAGCAGATCGTTGTCGGCAAAGGCGGCTCGGTCGTGAAGGAGATCGGCACCCGGGCGCGGCCGGAGATCGAGCACCTGGTTGGGCACCCGGTCTTCCTCGAGCTGCAGGTCAAGGTGCGGCCGAAATGGCGCCGCGACGAGCGCATGCTCGAGCGCCTCGGGATCTGATGATCGAGCTCGTCTACGAGACGCATTCCACATCGACGGACAACGAGGCCGGGATCGCCACCGGCTGGCTCGGCGGCGAGCTGTCCGAGTCGGGTCGCAGGCAAGCCGAGGAGCTCGGCGCCCGGCGGCGCGACGATGGGCTCGCTGTCGTCTACACCTCTGATCTCAACCGCGCGATCCAGACGGCGGACATCGCGTTCGCCGGTTCGGACGTGCCTCGGCGCCAGGATCCACGGCTCCGCGAGTGCAACTACGGCGAGCTGAACGGCCGGCCCGTGGCCGAGATCGACGCGCTGAAGGCGACCCGGGTCGACGAGCCGTATCCGGGTGGTGAGAGCTACAGGCAGGTGGTCGAGCGTACGCGCGACTTCCTGTCGGAGCTCCTCGCCCAGCACGACGGCCGGCGGGTGCTCGTGATCGCGCATGCCGCGAACCGGTGGTCGCTCCAGCATCTCCTGCTCGCCGAGCCGCTCGAACAGCTGATCGTGGCGCCGTTCGACTGGCGGGAGGGCTGGGAATACGCGCTCGACGGCGAGCGGCTGGCGCAGGGCTAGACTCCTCTTATGGCCAAGGCGCCAGTGTTGGCGACGGGATTCGAGCTCCCGCTCGAGCCGCGTCTGCCGCGCATCGGCTCGGTTGACGCGGTTGCGGTCGAAGAGCGCGCGGCGACGCTCGCGAAGCGTTCGATCAAGCGCGAGGCGAAGCTGTTCGCGCTCGATCTCGCGGTGCGGATGATCGATCTGACGACACTCGAAGGGGCGGACACGCCGGGCAAGGTGTCTGCGCTCTCGTCGAAGGCGGTCCGGCCCGATCCGTCCGACCTGACCATCCCTTCCGTGGCGGCCGTGTGCGTCTATCCCAACCTCGTGCCGACTGCGGTCGAGCGGACGCGCGGGACGAGCGTCAAGGTGGCGTCGGTGGCGACCGCGTTCCCGTCGGGCCAGGCGCCGTTGCACGTGAAGGTGGCCGAGGTGCGAGACGTGGTCGAGATGGGCGCGGACGAGGTGGACATGGTGATCGACCGCGGCGCATTCCTCTCCGGGCGCTACGCGAAGGTCTACGACGAGATCGTGCAAGTGAAGGAGGCCGCGGGCGACGCGCACGTGAAGGTGATCCTGGAGACCGGAGAGCTCGGCACCTACGACAACGTGCGGCGTGCGAGCCTGCTGGCGATCGCGGGCGGCGCGGACTTCATCAAGACCTCGACCGGCAAGCTCCCGTCGGCCGCGACGCTGCCCGTGACGCTCGTCATGCTCGAGGCGATTCGCGACGTCTACGAGGAGACGGGCCGGCGGGTCGGGATGAAGGCGGCCGGTGGGATCCGGCAGGCGAAGCAGGCGGTGCAGTACCTCGTCCAGCTGCACGAGACACTCGGGCCCGAGTGGCTGACCCCCGACCTGTACCGGCTGGGTGCCTCGACGCTCCTGAACGACGTCCTGATGCAGATCCGGAAGGAGAAGACGGGCAAGTACCAAAGCCCGGACTACTTCACCGTTGACTGATTCGGCGCCAAATCGGCACACGGCCGCGGGCACTCGCCGGCTACCGTCGAACCCCTCCCTTCACGGGTGGGGGGTGGGTGGTGGGTCGGCCACCCGGCAGGAGCCATGACCGAGCTCGATCGAAAGCGCGACCGCGCTCCCGTCCCCGCCGCCTGGGACTACGCGCCCGCTCCCGAGGCTCGCGATCTCGTCGAGCTCCGCGACCGCTACGGGCTCTTCGTCGCGGGCGACTGGCTCGAGCCCACCGAGACGTACACGACGATCGACCCGTCCAGCGAGGAGCCCCTCGCAGAGGTGGGGCAGGCGACCGCGGAAGAGGTCGACCAAGCCGTCGGAGCCGCGCGCGAGGCGTTCGACGACGGCTGGTCGTCGATCTCGCCGTCGGAGCGCGCGAAGTACCTGTTCCGAATCGCGCGCATCCTCCAGGAGCGCTCCCGCGAGTTCGCAGTCCTCGAGTCGATGAACGGCGGCAAGCCGATCAGGGAGTCGCGCGACGTCGACCTCCCGCTCGCGGCTGCGCACTTCTTCTACTACGCGGGCTGGGCGGACAAGCTCGAGTACGCGTTCCCGAACCGCAAGCCGAGCCCGATCGGGGTCGCCGGCCAGATCGTGCCGTGGAACTTCCCGCTGCTCATGCTCTCCTGGAAGATCGCGCCCGCGCTCGCAGCCGGGAATACGGTCGTGCTCAAGCCGGCCGAGACGACACCGCTCTCCGCGCTCCTCTTCGCTGATGTTCTCCGCCAGGCCGAGCTCCCGCCGGGCGTCGTCAACATCGTCACCGGCGACGGCAGCACCGGCGCGGCGCTCGTCAAGCACGAAGGCGTGGACAAGATCGCGTTCACGGGCTCGACGGAGGTCGGCAAGTCGATCCAGCGCGAGCTCGCCGGAACCGGGAAACGCCTGACGCTCGAGCTCGGGGGAAAGGCGGCGAACATCATCTTCGACGACGCTGCGCTCGACCAGGCGGTCGAGGGGATCGTCAACGGGATCTATTTCAACCAGGGCCACGTCTGCTGCGCGGGCTCGCGGCTGCTCGTCCAGGAGTCCATCTACGAGCCGCTGATCGGGAAGCTCAAGCGCCGCCTCCAGACGCTGCGCGTCGGCGACCCGCTGGACAAGAACACCGACGTCGGGGCGATCAACTCCCGCCAGCAGCTGGACAAGATCAAGGAGCTCGTCGCCGCGGGCGAGGAGGAGGGCGCCGAGATCTACCAGCCGCCATGCCGGCTCCCCGAGAAGGGCTACTGGTTCGCGCCGACCGTGTTCACGAACGTCGCTCAGAGCTACCGCATCGCGCAGGAGGAGATCTTCGGCCCGGTGCTCTCGGTGCTCACCTTCCGCACGCCCGACGAGGCGGTCGAGAAGGCGAACAACACGCCGTACGGGCTCTCGGCCGGTGTCTGGACGGAGAAGGGCTCGCGCATCCTCGCCATGGCCCAACAGCTGCGCGCGGGTGTGATCTGGGCGAACACGTACAACCGCTTCGACCCGGCCTCGCCGTTCGGCGGCTACAAGGAGTCCGGCTTCGGCCGCGAGGGCGGGCGCCATGGGCTCGAGCCGTACCTGGAGTTCGAGTGACGGAGGCGGAGAACAAGGCGCTCATCAGGCGCTTCTACGAGGAGGTCTGGCAGCGAGGCAATCTCGGCGTTGCGGACGAGGTGTTCGCTGACCAGTACGAGCGTCACGACTTCCGGACCGGCGAGCCGACTCCCGGACCCGAAGGGCAAAGGCAGATCGCCGGCGAGTTTCGGGCCGCGTTCCCGGACCTCTCGTGGCAGATCGACTTCATCCTCGCCGACGGTGAGTTCGTCGTCGGGCGCTGGACCGCCAGCGGGACACACCTCGGCGCGTGGGCCGGCGTCGAAGCGACCGCCAAGCCGATGCGCTTCTCGGGCATCAACGTGTTCCGGGTCTCCGACGGGAAGGTCGTAGAGATCTGGAATCATCGCGACGACCTCGGCCTCATGCAGCAGCTCGGAGCGCCGGTCTATGCCGGGGCGCCCGAATGAGCCGCCTGCCGGTCAAGAAGACGTACAAGCTCTACATCGGAGGGGAGTTCCCGCGCTCCGAGTCCGGACGCACCTACGAGGCCGAAGGCGCGAACGTCGCGCGCGGGTCCCGCAAGGACCTCCGCGACGCCGTCCGCGCAGCCCGCGCCGCGTTCCCGAAGTGGGCCTCGATGACCGCGTACAACCGGGGCCAGGTCATCTACCGCATCGCCGAGATGCTCGAGTCGCGGCGATCCGAGTTCGCAGACCTCAGCTCGGGTGCGAAGGAAGTCGACCGGTCGATCGATCGCCTCGTCTGGTACGCCGGCTGGGCGGACAAGCTCGCGCAGGTGCTCGGCTCCTCGAACCCCGTCGCCGGCCCGTACTTCAACTTCACCGTTCCCGAGCCGACCGGCGTCGTCGGGATCCTCGCTCCGGACGAGCCGCCGCTCCTGGGCCTCGTCTCGCGCATCGCGCCGGCCATCGTCGGGGGGAACACGACCGTCGTCGTGGCCTCCGGGACACACCCGCTGGCCGCGGTCGAGCTGGCCGAGGTGCTCGCCACGTCAGACGTGCCCGGCGGAGTCGTCAATCTCCTGACCGGCCACCGAGAGGAGCTGGGCTCCTGGCTCGCCGGCCACATGGACGTCAACGCGCTCGACCTCGCGGGCGCCGACGGCCAGGCTGCGGAGCTCGAGCAGCTCGCCGCAGAGAACGTGAAGCGAGTCGTCCATGGCTCCGCCGACGAACAGAGCCCGTGGGAGATCGCGTCCTTCCTCGAGCTCAAAACCGTCTGGCATCCCATAGGCGTCTAGTGCCCCATCCGGCAACACATGCCGGCCTCTGGCCCGCGATCACGCGGCGCCAGAGTCCACCCTCCTCCTCGCCAAGGTCGACGGACCTTGACTCGTCGGACTGCGGCCCCTGCCTTGGTGGTCGCAACCCAGAAGCTCGGCAGCGTCACCGGACGGGCCACTAGCATGCACGCCCGCATGCGCCACTTGAGCCAGGCGATCTCCGAGGGCGACGGCATCTCGCTCATGGCACCCGCTCCCGACGCGGAGTCCGCGCTCGCCGCCGAGCGCGGCGGAGCCGAGGGCGTCGTCCTCGACCGTGACCTCCCCGGAATCCGTGAAGCGACCGGTCTCCCGATCCTCTGGCGCCTGGACACGTCGCCCGCAGACGCGCTCAACCGAGGCGCGGACGCCCTGCTCATGCCTGCCTCTGCGCTCGAGGACGACCCCGACCGGGTCGAGAGACTGTGGCGAGAGGCCCACGACATCGGCCTGGAGTGCGTGGTCGAGGTGCGCGACGCGGACGAGCTCGAGCTCGCGATGGAGCGCCTCGACCCGGAGATCTTCCTGCTCTCTCCGCAGGAGTCCGGGAACGACGACGATCCGCTGGACAACGTGCTCGACCTGCTCGCCGACGTTCCGGCCGGGAAGCTGGCGATCGCCGATCTCGCGGTGACGACGCAGGACGAGATCGCGGAGCTCGAGCGGGCCGGGGTCGACGCGGTCATCGTCGCCTCCCAGAACCTCGCCGGCCTGGTGCGTGCGGCCCCGCCCGAAGTCTGAGCTGGTCGAAAACCGGTGGGGCGGGCCGTGGGTCGCGCTGGCGGCCGTGCTGGTGCTCGCGGCTGCGATCCGGCTCGTCGGGATCCGGTACGGGCTCCCGTTCGCGCTCCTGAACCCCGACGAGCGCAACATCGTGCCGCGCGCCTGGGCGATGACGCACGGGGGCGGTCTCGACCCGCACTGGTTCGACTATCCGACGCTGACCATGTACCTGCTCGCCCCGTTCCAGGCGTGGCAGGCGGAGCCGTCCTACCTCGCGGCGCGGCTCACCGTCGTCGTGCTCGCGCTCGCGGGAATCGCGGCCTCCTGGTGGCTCGGACGGCGCTCCTACGGGCCGCTCGCGGGGTTCGTGGCCGCGGCTGCCGTCGCGGTGGAGACGACCTACGTGGCCTATTCGCGCATGGCCGTGACGGACGTGCCGCTCACGCTCGGAGTGGCGGTCGCCCTGGCGCTCATGGTCTCGGGGCGGTGGGAGCTCGCCGGGGTCGCGGTCGGGCTCGCGGCGAGCGCCAAGTACCCCGGCGTCCTCCTGCTGGCGCCGCTCATCGTTGCGGCCTGGGGGAGATGGAGGCGGCTCGCGATCGCGTGCGGCCTGGCCGCGCTCGCCTTCTTCCTGACGAGCCCCTTCGTCGTCCTCCACTTCGGCGAGGCCGTGGGAGACGCCTGGCGCGTGCAGCAGGACGCCCGCCAGGGCTGGCTCGGGTTCGAGAGCGACCATGCCGCCCCGATCGCGTTCGCCGCGCGGCTCTGGGACGGCTTCGGGCCGGTCTTGCTGATCGCTGTCGCCGGCCTGATCGTGGCGTTCGTGCAGCGGACGCGAGCGGACCTCGTCCTCGGCACGTTCGTCGTCGTCTACTTCGCCGATCTCCTGACGCTCCAGGCGCACTTCGATCGCTACCTCCTTCCGCTCGTGCCCGCGCTCGGAGCGCTCGCGGGCCGCCTGCGCTCGCTGGCGCCCGTGACGCTTCTCCTGCTCGTCATCCCGTTCACTTGGGACGTACGCGATGCACGCCAGCTGACCCGGACCGACGCGCGCGTCGTCGCCCACGGCTGGGCGGAACGGCATCTCCCGCGCGGGGCTTACCTCGCTGCGGACTCGTCGACTCCGACCTTCGAAGGCTTCCGCGTACTGGGACTGGCTCTCCCGCGCCCCGGCCGGCCCTACGACACGAACCGTGACGTCTCGCGACTGCGCGGGCTCGGAGTCGACTACGTCGTCGTCACGGGCGCAGTCGAGGACCGCGTCCTGGCCGCGAAAACGCACTATCCGCGCGAGGCGCGCTTCTACGAGAGCCTGCAGAAGCAGAAGCGCGTGTACGCGGTTCGCCCGCACGGTGACGTTGGCGGGCCATGGCTCGAAATTTACCGGCTATAACCATCGACCCGCTGATTAGCAGGGATTTCGCCGTGCCGGGTGGGTTCCAGGCCACACCCAGGCCACACCGGGACAGCGAAAGGGCCCCCGAAGGAGCCCGAAATCGCGGCGATCATCGCCGTCAGCGGCTAGGCGTCGTGCTGGCGGAGGAACTCCGCCGACTTGGGCGGACCTTGCGTAAACCCGGCTTCCTGAAAGATCGCCGGGACCTCGGGGTCCGAGGTGAACCTTTGCCAGCCCGCCTCGTCCCAGTCGAAGATCGCCCAAACCCGGTCGCTCTCATTTGGATCCCGAAAGACGTGCGAGCCCTTGCAACCGTGCTCCTTTCGCTTCTCAGCGCCCTTGGTTGAGAAGGTATTCCAGAAGCGGTCGAAATCCCCGATCTTCGCCGTTGCCAGGACCATTGACTCCTCCTCCGTCGGAACGTGTCGTTGTGCCGTCCACCCTACGCCACCTCATCACGAGATGGAGCGCACGGAGCCATCCGGCCCCTCGTCGATCATCACGTGCGAGTAGGTGTCCAACGTCATGGACTTCTTCGCGTGTCCAAGCTGCGCGGCCAGGTCGGTGATGGGGACGCCCTCACGGAGCTTCACGGACGCGTAGCGGTGTCTCAGGTCGTGCGGGTGGAAGTGCGGAACGCCGGCCACCCGTCAACGTTAGGCCGTACGGGGTAGCGCGAACAAGATGGTGGTCAGGGACGTGTCTTGCCGGGACAGGCAACAATTCCCAGGCCAACAGCCGGGCCACACGGCCACAGTATTTCGCACCCTGTACGGCAAGGACGGCCGCGTAGCTAAGCCAGACCCGTATGGCTGTGCGGGCCTCACGATTTACCGGCTATAACGTGCTGATGCTGCGACTGGCGGGAGCAGGGATTTTGGTCGCGTTGGCGCTTATGGCCTCGGCGTGCTCCGGTGACGAGAGCAAGCCCGCCGCTGCGGCCCCGCCCAAGGCTCCGACGTGTCCCCAGAGCTGGAAGGGAGCCTGGCATCGTCTCGCGGTGCGAGTCGGCGCGCCGGTCTATTGCCCGACCTGGATGCCGAACCCGCTCGACGGCGAGATCGGCGGCCAGTGGGACAACGGCGTCTCGGTGAAGAAGGACCGGAGCTATCTCGTCAGCTTCCTGTGGCACGAGCCGCCGGCCCAGGACGTCCACGTGAACTTCCGGGGCTATCCGGGGCGGACGAAGATCCCGCGCTGCGAGGACGTGGAGGTCGTCGCCGGCAAGGCGCGCAAGACGTACTCACCGTGCTTCAGCGACGCGAACGGCAAACGCCGCTTCGGCCCGATCGCGGCCACGCTGTACACGGTGAACCGCGGAGTCGACCAGTGGCACATCCTCTACGCGTGGAAGGACCACGGCAGCCTGTACGCGGTCAGCGAGCACGTTGCGAAACCGCTCACCTTCCAGCAGGTGCGTCGCAACCTCGACCGCGTGATGCGCGGCCTGGTTCGCGTCTCCCCGTAGGAACATGAAGCTCACGCGGAAGGAGCTGCTCGTCGGCGGAGCCGCGGGGGCGGCTCTCGGCGCCGCGGGCATCTACGAGCTCGTCGACCGGCTCGCGGACTCTCCGACCCATTTCGGGGAGGGCCGCGAGCCCGAGCAGCACCTCCTCGACGGGATGCGGATCGAGCACAGCGAAGGCGTGGAGGTCGTGATCCCGACGCGGCACCATCAGATGGTCACGGCGAAGATCGCCGACTCACCGGGCTCGCTCGCCGATGCTCGGGCCGCGCTGAGCGAGGTGCTGCAGAAGCTGGACGACGAGCACCCCGGAACCCCGGAGGGGCTGGCGATCACCGTCGCCTGGGGCCTGCCGTACTTCCATACGCACGTCCCCGCTGCGGCGGCGCAGCACCTCCCGTTCGACCGGCGCGCGGGCAAGCACGCCCTTCTGGACGCCAGGCGCTTTCCGAGCGACCCGCCGGACGCACGTCTCGAGGACAACGACGTCGCGTTCCTCTTTCGGACCGACCACCAGGAGCACATCCAGAAGGCGGCGACCGAGATTTTCGACCGCATGAAGGGCGTGCTTGCGATCACGAGCATCCGCAAGGGCTTCGCGGGCCAGCTCGACGGGGGCCCCGGTCTTCCGAAGGAGATGGCCACCGCGGCCGGAGTGCCGGGGGCGGAGCTGATCCCGGACGGCGCCGAGCTCTTCCTCGGGTTCACGTCGACCCAGCGGCACGCGCTCGGGCCGCCGCGGATCGTGAACTTCGAGACGCTCGGGCTCGTCGACCTCGGCCCGCGCTCCTATTTCCGCGGCGGGACGCACATGCACCTCTCGCACGTGTTCGAGGACCTCGAGGCCTGGTACCTGAACTTCGACTTCCGCGAACGGGTGAACACGACCTTCAAGCCGAGGATGCCCGTCAAGGAGGGGACGCAGACGGTGCCGCAGCCACCCGCGCGTGCCTCCTCGGCGTCCGAGGTCGAGCGCGACTTCCACCGGTTCGGCGCCATCGGCCACAGCTCCTCGATCCAGCCGGCGTCGCGGCTCCAGCACGACGTGCGCGGCTCGGACGGCACGCTCTACCGCAAGGGGACCGCGATCCCGCAGCGCGCCGACTTCAACACGCTCGACAACCCGTTCTTCTGGAGCGCGACCCCCGATCTAGACCGGATGACCGATGAGCCTGCGGCCGGCCTGCACTTCGTCGTCTTCAATCCGACGAGCGACGACTTCCATCGCAACCGCCTCGCCATGGACGGCGTCATGCCCGGCGGCGCGAAGCTTCCGTTCGCACGGGGCGACCGCGGGCAGGGGTTCAACGCGATCCTGCAGACGACGCACCGGCAAAATTTTCTGGTGCCGCCCCGCCGGCACCGGGCGTTTCCTCTTGTCGAGCTATGAGTGAGTGGACACAGAAGAGGGGCCTCTCGCTTCGCTCGCGCCTTTTGTTAGCCGAAGAACGCTTTCGCTACTGCGTACCAGTCCTCGGGGACCGTCTTCAGCTCGGCGGTCGCCTCGGCCAGGGAGACGTCGACGATGTCGTCGCCGTGCAGCGCCGCCATCCGGCCGAAGCGGCCTTCGCCGACCAGGTCCGCCGCTTTGAGGCCGTAACGGGTGGCCAGGACGCGGTCGCGCGGGGTCGGGCTTCCGCCGCGCTGGACATGTCCGAGGACAGTGACGCGCGTCTCGTAGCCGGTGCGCTCCTCGATCTCGGCGCCGAGCTCGTGGCCGACTCCGCCCAACCGAACGTGTCCGAACTGATCGCTCGCAGCCGCCTGCTGCGCGACCTGTCGTTGCTCGCCGGTCTCGTAGGTCAGCTCATAGCCCTCGCTCACCACGACGATCGAGAAGTCCTTCCCGCGCTGGTGCCGGTGCTGGATCTCGGCGCATGCCGCCTCGACCGTGATCGGCTGCTCGGGGATCAGGATCACGTCGGCGCCGCCGGCGATCCCGCTCATCACCGCGATCCAGCCGGTGTGCCGGCCCATGACCTCGAGGACCATCACGCGGTTGTGCGACTCGGCCGTCGTGTGCAGCCGGTCGATCGCCTCCGTGCAGACCCAAACGGCCGTGTCGAAACCGAACGTGTAGTCGGTCGCCGACAGGTCGTTGTCGATCGTCTTCGGGACGCCGACGACCGGAAGCTCGTGCTCCTCGTAGAGCCGTGCCGCGACACCGAGCGTGTCCTCGCCGCCGATCGCGACGAGCGCGTCGAGGCCCTGCTCGCGGAAGTGCTCGAGCACGCGGTCGACGCCGCCATCGACCTTGTACGGGTTCGTTCGCGAAGTGCCGAGGATCGTCCCGCCCCGAGGCAGGAGCCCCGAGATCTCGCGCGGCCCGAGCGGCTCGACGACGCCGTCGACGAGGCCGCGCCAGCCGGCCCGGACGCCGAGCACCTCATCGCCGCGAACCTGGGAGCGCCGAGCAACCGCGCGGATCACGGCATTCAGCCCCGGGCAGTCGCCCCCGCCGGTGAGGATTCCGACACGCATCACGAGAGTCTTTCACGCAGAGGTTGTTGCCGCATCGGACAACAAAGCCGTCCGGTCCCATAGCTACAATTTCTGGAATGCGGCGGTGATGGAACGGTATACATGATGGCCTCAAAAGCCATTGTCCTTCGGGACATGTGGGTTCGAATCCCACCCGCCGCACTTGACGAGACCGCTCCGAGGCCGGGAGCTCGTCCTCCACTTCGGGGGCGAAGACTTCACTGTCTCTCAGATCGCCCGAGTCGCTCGAACCCGCCCTCCACCGTGCGCTGCAGGCGTTGCTGGGGCCCGACGAGCTCGTCGGGCCGACAGCTTGGAGCGCGGTAAAAAGTTGAAAGCGAGGCCCAATGCCCTGATACTTGCCGCCACGCGGGCCGACGCCTCGGTTGCGGCTGTCGTTCCGCCGAGGTGCAACCCGTGACGGAGGAGGGACAGCAGTTGAAGAAACCCGGATTGCTAGTAGCAACAGCACTACTCGCAATCCCGCTCGCCTTTGCGGCAGCAGGCTGCGGAGGCGGCGGTGGGGACAATGGGGGCGGCGGCAGTGCGACCGCGCTTCCCTCGTCCTCGTGCGAGCCGGTCCAGTATGGGCCAGGTGGGACGCCCGATGCGATCATCGCGAGCGACCTGCCGCTCCAGGGCTCGAACCGTGCGCTGACGACGGAGATGGCGAAGGCCGTCCAATTCGTGCTCCAGTCGCACGATTGGAAGGCCGGCGGCAAGACGATCGGCTTCCAGTCCTGCGACGACTCCACCGCGCAGGCCGGGAGCTGGGACTCGGCGAAGTGCACGGCCAACGCACGCAACTACGCGAACAACAGCAGCTTGTTGGGCGTGATCGGAACGTTCAACTCGGGCTGCGCGAAGCTCGAGATCCCGATCGCGAACCGCGCCAGCGGCGGTCCGCTGCTCTATGTCAGCCCGGCGAACACGTATCCGGGCCTGACGATCAGCGGCCCCGGCACGGAGGCCGGCGAGCCCGACAACTACTACCCGACGGGTAAGCGCAACTACGCCCGCGTCGTGTGGAACGACCAGTTCCAGGGCGCGGCAGACGCGCAGTTCGCGAAGGACCAGGGCTTCAAGAAGGTCTACGTGCTCACGGACAAGGAGACGTACGGCAACGGCATCGCGACGCTCTTCGGCCAGTACGCCAGGAAGCTCGGAATCGCGACCACCCCGAACACGCCACAGGCCTGGGACAAGAATGCCTCGGCCTATGATGCGATCGCGACCAAGATCAAGACGTCCGGCGCGGACGCGGTCTTCCTCGGCGGCATCATCTGCAACAACGGCGGCAAGCTGATCAAGGACCTCCGGGCAGGCTTGGGCCCGGACGTCACGCTCTTCGCCCCCGATGGGTTCACCCCGATCGACGAGGCGACGGTCAAGACCGCCGGTCCGGCTTCGGAGGGCATGTTCATCACGCAGCCCGGAATTCCGTCCGAGCAGCTGACGGGCGCCGGCAAGACGTTCGTGGAGGACTTCGGCAAGGAGATCGGCAAGGAGCCGAACCCGTACACGAACTATGCCGCCCAGGCTGCAGAGATCCTGATCACCGCGATCGACAAGGCGAATGGTGAGCGGGACAAGACCGCCGAGCAAGTCTTCGGTCTCGACGTCAAGGACGGCATCCTCGGCGACTTCAAGATCGACGACAACGGCGACACCACGCTCGGAACCGTGGGCGTCTGGCAGGTCAAGGGCCAGAAGGGCGTGTTCCAGAAGACGATCACCCCTGAGCTGAGCTTCGTCAAAGGGGGATAGTCCGAGCTAGAAAGTCCGGTCTAGGCTGGGGGAGGCATCGACCTCCCCCAGCGCCTTTCAGGAGGCGATGTGGCAACTGAGCAGGCGAGGATCCGTGTGCGGCCCGGCTATCGCCCGGACGTGCTGTCGATCATCGGGATCGCGCTCGTCGTCATCGTCGGGATCTGGCTGCTCATCAACTTCATCAAGGACCCGTCGGACTTCTACAACCTCTTTCTGATCGGGCTCACGAACGGGGCGGTGTACGGCCTCGTCGCACTCGGGTACTCGCTCGTCTACGGCATCCTCGAGCTGATCAACTTCGCCCACGGCGACGTGTTCATGCTCGGCGGCATGCTCGTGGCGACGATGGTCACCTCGTGGGCGCTCGTCGACAAGTCGGGCGTCGTCCTGTGGCTCTTCGTGCTGCTGATGCTCCTGATCGCGATGGCGTTCTGCGCCACGATCAACACCACGATCGAGATCGTCGCCTACCGGCGCTTACGCAATGCGCCGCGGCTGGCCCCCCTGATCACGGCGATCGGGATGTCGTTCATCCTCCAGAACATCGGGCTCATCTGGAAAGGCGCCCGCCCGACGTCGGTGCCGGACATTCTCCCGACCGGGACCGTGTTCACCATCGGCGGCGTCCCGTACACGTGGAACAAGTTCATCGTCATCTTGTTCACGGTTCCCGTGCTCCTGGCGCTCATGTGGCTCGTGCAGCGGACGCGGCACGGGAAGGCGATGCGGGCGACGGCGCAGGATCGCGACGCGGCCGCGATGATGGGGATCAGCGTCAACCGCACGATCTCTTTCACGTTCTTCATCGCCGGCTGTCTCGCGGGCGCCGCCGCACTCCTCTACGCGCTCTACTTCACGAACATCCGCTACACGGAGGGCTTCCGCGTCGGACTGATCGCCTTTACGGCCGCCGTTCTCGGTGGGATCGGCAATCTCCCGGGCGCCGTTCTCGGCGGGCTCGTGATCGGGTTCGTCGAGGCCTTCAACAACGGCCTCGGCTGGCACGCCCCCGGGAGCGACTGGAGCCAGTCGATCATCTTCGGGATCCTGATCCTGATCCTCGTCTTCCGGCCTGAAGGGCTCCTCGGGGAGCGCACTCCGGAGGGCGTCTGATGAAGCTCCTCGACAACGTCCGTGAGCGCCGGCCCGCCCTGCAGCGGGAGACGATGCCGCGCGCGAAGCGGTTTGCGATCGCCGGCCTTCCCGGCCTGTTCGTCCTCGCGATCACCGGCTCGGCGTCGCTCGGCCTGGTCGTCGCGGGCCTGATCCTGGCGGCGCTCTACGTGCCCGCGTGGAACGTGCTGCCGCTCGGGAAGTGGATCGTCCCGCTCACCGTGATCGTCCTCGCTTTTCTCTACCCGTTCTACCAGCCGAACCTGTTCGACGTTGTCATCTTCGGCAACTTCCCGACCGTCGACACGGGCGTGACGATGCTGATCTTCATCATGATGGCCCTCGGCCTGAACATCGTCGTCGGCTACGCCGGCCTGCTCGATCTCGGGTACGTGGCGTTCTATGCGATGGGCGCCTATACGGCGGCGTGGTTCGCGTCTCAGCACTTCTCCACCGTCACGCTCCATTTCGGCGGCGTGGGCGTCGGGCCCGAGGTGCCCGGGATCCACGTCTCGATCTGGCTCGTGCTCCTGGTCGCCGGGATCCTCACGGCGGCGGTCGGGATCATCATCGGCTTCCCGACGCTTCGGCTCCGCGGCGACTATCTCGCGATCGTCACGCTCGGCTTCGGCGAGATCATGCCCCAGGTCGCGAACAACGGCGACCATCTCCTCGGGTACAACGTCACGAACGGGCCGCAGGGCATCAACCCGATCGACCCGCCCGGATTCGGCGACACCCTGCACAACGCCGTCGGCCTGCCCACCGACTACCTGAGCTCACCGAACAGCATCCGGCTCTTCTACTGGACCGCGCTCGGGCTCGTCCTGTTCACGGTCTTCTGCTCGGTCCGGCTGCGGGACTCGCGGCTGGGACGCGCCTGGATCGCGATCCGTGAGGACGAGACGGCCGCCGCCGCGATGGGCGTGCCGCTGATGCGGACGAAGACCTGGGCCTACGCCGCGGGCGCGTTCTTCGGCGGGATCGCCGGCGCCTACTACGCGAGCTTCAAGAGCGGGACGTTCCCCGGGGACTTCTACTTCAACATCTCGATCTTCATCCTGTGCATGGTCATCCTCGGCGGCATGGGCAGCATCTGGGGCGTCATCGTCGGGGCCGCGTTCCTGTCGTACCTCAACCAGGAAGGCCTGGCGAACATCGGCGCCTGGATGAACAAGAACGGCGTGAGCGACGCGGTCTTCGGCAAGGACATCGATGTTCCGCTCTACACGTCCGGGATCTTCGGTGTGATCCTCGTGCTGACCATGCTCTTCAGGCCGGAAGGCCTCATCCCCAGCTCCCGGCGGAAGGCCGAGTTCCATGAGGGCGTGCCTGAGCAGGCCCAGCTCTACGACGTCGAGCACGAGTGACCGTGGCCGATCTCCTCGTAGCAGAAGGCGTGCGCAAGGAGTTCGGCGGCCTCGTCGCCGTCAACGACGTGGACTTCACGATCCCGGAGCGCTCGATCGTGAGCCTGATCGGGCCGAACGGCGCCGGGAAGACGACGTTCTTCAACATGCTTACGGGCGTCTACAAACCGACGGGCGGCGTGATCGTGTTCGACGGCCACGATGTCACCGGCAAGCCGCCGCACGCGATCACCGAGCGCGGCATCGGGCGGACGTTCCAGAACATTCGTCTCTTCCACAACATGACGGCGCTGGAGAACACCCTCGTCGGGATGCACGCGCGGCTGCACGCCGGGATCCTCAAGAGCGTCCTGCGCACCCGCGGCCAGAGGCGCGAGGAGCGTGGGGCTGAAGAGCGGGCGCGCGAGCTGCTCGAGTTCAGCGGGCTGCGCGGGCGCGACCAGGAGGTCGCGCGAAACCTCTCGTACGGCGACCAGCGGCGGCTCGAGGTCGCCCGCGCGCTCGCGACGCAGCCGAAGCTCTTGCTCCTCGACGAGCCGACTGCCGGGATGAACCCCCAGGAGACTGCTGAGTTCACGGATTTCGTCAGCCGTCTGCGCGAGGAAGAGGGGCTCACTGTGCTACTCATCGAGCACGACATGCGCGTGGTGATGGGAATCTCGGAGCGGGTGACCGTGCTCGACTACGGCGAGAAGATCGCCGAGGGCACTCCGCAGGAAGTCCAGAAGGACGAACGCGTGATCGAGGCGTACCTGGGCTCGGCTGCGGTGTCGTGATGGCGGCGAACGCGGGACAGCCGATCCTGGAGCTCAAGGACGTGCACACGTTCTACGGCTCGATCGAGGCCCTCAAGGGGATCTCGATCGAGGTGCGCGAAGGCGAGATCGTGACGCTGATCGGAGCCAACGGCGCCGGCAAGTCGACGACCCTCCGCTCGATCAACGGGCTCAACCACCCGCGCGAGGGGACGATCGCCTTCAAGGGGCAGGACATCACGAACGAGTCGCCGCACAACGTCGTGAAGATGGGCATCAGCCAGTCACCCGAGGGGCGCCGGCTCTTCCCGCGGATGAGCGTGACCGAGAACCTCGAGATGGGGGCGTACCAGCGGAACGACCGCAAGGGCATCCGGGAGTCGATGGACCGCGTCTTCGAGCTCTTCCCGCGGCTCGCCGAGCGGAAGAACCAGAAGGCGGGGACGATGTCCGGGGGCGAGCAGCAGATGTGCGCGATCGGCCGCGCGCTGATGGCTCAGCCGAAGCTGCTGATGCTCGACGAGCCGTCGATGGGGCTCGCGCCGATCTTCGTCGAGAAGATCTTCGAGATCGTCCAGGAGATCAACGCGCAGGGGACTCCGATCCTGCTCGTCGAGCAGAACGCGCTGATGGCGCTGGACGTCGCCCAGCGCGGCTACGTGATGGAGACCGGCGCGATCGCGCTCGCGGACGACGCCAAGGCGCTCCGCGAGAACGAGCAGGTCCAGAAGACGTACCTAGGCGTCGACTAGCCCGGCCCGACTCGCAGCGGGAAATACGGCGGGCTCAGGAGGAAGCCGATCCTCGGCGGCCGGTCTGCCCAGCCGTGCGTCATCGTGATCGCGGCGCCGACGCCGTGGGTCGGGACGAACCCGAGCTGGCGCGCGACCGCGGCGTCGCGGCAGCCGGCGACCAGGACCCGCCCCAACCGCTGGATCGCCGGTTGGCACGCCTCCCACTGGGCGAACGGGAGGAGTGGATGGCAGGAACGGCTCGCGCGGTAGGTGTCGATCGCGCGGCTGTCCGCCACGACCAACTCCTCCTCGCCGGCGAGGTCGCCCGGGTCGCGAGCGCCGCTCGAGCGGAGCGCCTGGAAAAGCGCCCGGTAGGGCTGCTGGGTGGGGTGCGGGAAGCGGCGCTTGAAGCGGCTGAGGAGGATCGCTGTCCCCCCGTCGGCGACCGGGAACGAGTCCCGCCAGAGGCGCAGCGCGAGCCCGAGCCCGAGGTAGGCCGCCGCCATCGGGTTCGGCGCCTCGCGCGGAAGGTTGGGGGTCGTGTGCGGGACTCCGATGCAGATCGCGTCGAGCGGCTCCTCGAGCCGGGCCGCCTTCGACTCCACGCCTCGGAGCAAAGCCTCCGAGTGTGCGACCGATGGCGGTCCGGCGAACACGGCGATCGAGGAGAGCTCGCTCGGAAGGTGGCGCATGACTCCGATGCGGACCGGGCCGGGGAGCAATCCGAAGAGCCCGCGGAGAGGGAAGCTGGCGATGCGGTCAACCGTCTCGCGGTCGTGGGGATAGCCGTGCAGGACGCCGCCGAGGGCCGGCGTGTTCAGCGTCAGCGAGACGCCGATCAGCGGGACTCGCCGGGCAAGGGCGCGCTCGAGCTCGAGCGCCCGCTTCCAGCCGCCGGAAGCGGAGGTCTCGAGCAGTGAGTAGGCATTGGCGGCACGCAGGGAGGTGCGGTCGGACGCGGCGAGGAGCGCTGCGGCACCGCCATGGATCACCGTTTCCGCCGCCGTGACCGTGACGACGACGTCCGTGTTGGTCAGGGCCTGGTTGACCCGGACCACACGTTCGCCGTCTGCGATCTCCACGAGCTGGTCGCTCTCCACGTCGTGCACCTCGACCCGGCCCCGAAAACGGCGTGCGATCTCCGGAGGAACGAGCAGCTCCAGCTCGCGATGTGCGGGACGGCGTGCGAGGCCTCCGGCCACGAGCAGCGTCTGGCGCTCCGACGGGGCGCCCGCGCGTTCGAGCTCGAGCATCGCCGCCGCGATCGCTGTCCGCCGTGGGTCGGTCGGCGAGCCGGGAATCGGGAGCGCGGGCGGCTCGACGACGATCGTTGCCCGGGCGCCTCTCGGGACGAGCGCCTCGAGCGGCTGGCCGGCGAGTGGAAAGCGAAGCGCGTCGCGGACGGCTGCCGCCACGTCCGCGATCGAGTCGACCGGCGGCGGTGGGGCGAGCACGACCGAGTTCTCGCCCGTGTCGACGACCGCGAGCCGCGAGCCGTACGCCAGCGGGAGCCTGGTCAAGGGATCGCGCGGTAGAGCCTGAGAAAGGTTCGGCGGAACCCGCGCGCGGGCCAGAAGCGCGACGCGAGCAGGTTCGTCTCGCGCCAGTCGACGACGGTCACCGGGTAGCCCTGCTCGCGCGCCCAGGCCAGCCCGGCGCTGGTCAGGCCGAGCCCTGCGCCCGAACCGCGAGCTTCCGGCACCGTGGCTGCGTACGCGAGGAAGGCCGCGCGCTCGGGACGGGCGAGTCCGACGTGCATCGAGGATCGCTCGACCGGGACCATCAGCAATTCGCCCACAGCCTTGCCGTCGATCTCGGCGAGGAAGAGCCCGACGGCGGGGTCGTCGATGTCCGTGAGGACCTCATCGCGGTCCTCCTCGGTGACCGCAGTCGGCGCGATCTGGCTGAACACCGGCGAGCGCTCCTGGTGGCGCGCCAGCTCGAGATCGAGCGCCGTCGCCGCTTCGATGTCCTCTCGCTCTGCGCGCCGGACCACGACGCCCGCGGGCGAATCAGCCGTCGAATCGGGCGTTTCCTGGACGGCCGCCGCATGCTGCGCACCGAACGAGAGCCGGAACCAGGCATCGACGAGCCCGGGGTCGGTCGCCGGCACGAGCGCGTAGTGGCGATCGCGCCCTCGAGCGACCCATTCCTCGGCAGCGACCGCATAGAGATCGCGAACGAGCTCGGGCTCGCGGACCGCATGGCCTGCGTATTCGACCCACATGTTCGAGCCCCAGATCTCGTCGCGCGGCACCCCGAGCAGGTAGCCGACGAGCTCCCCGTTCCGCGTGGCCGCCGCGCCCGATCGGTGCGCCATGCCCCAGAGCGATTCGATCTCTCCGCGAAAGTTGACGCTCTGCGGCAGCGCCGGCTCAACCGCACGGTGGCGGTTGTGTCGCTCCTCGAGCAGCGCGGCCGCGCCCTCGAGGTGCTCCTCGGAAAATGGCTGAATCTCCAGCTCCGGCATCGCCGCAGGACGATACCGTTGCCCTGTGCCGAAAACGCTCACTGGCGCCGAGCTGCAGCTGGACGACGGCCCGGTTCGCGACTCCGAGCTCTTCCTCGTCGACGGGAACAACCTCGCCTACCGGGCCTTCTTCGCGCTGCCCGAGGAGCTGGCGACGAGCGACGGCATGTCCACGAACGCCCTGCTCGGCTTCACGAACATGCTCTTCAAGCTCCTCGCCGACTACAAGCCGAAGGGCGTCGCCGTGGCCTGGGACACGCGCCCCGTGCACCGCGCCGCAGTCTCGGAGGACTACAAGTCCGAGCGCCGGCCGATGCCGGATCTCCTACGCGAGCAATTCCCGCACTTCCGGCCCATCGTCGAGGCGTTCGGCTACCGGAACCTCGAGTTCGAGGGCTGGGAGGCGGACGACGTCATCGCCACGCTCGCGACCCAGGCCGACGAGGCCGGGATCAAGACGACCGTCGTCTCGACGGACCGCGACGCCTTCCAGCTGGTCTCGGAGAACATCGCGCTGATGATGACCCCGCGCGGAGTCTCGGACGTGAACGTCTACACGCCCGAGCGGGTCGAAGCGCGCTACGGCATCCGGCCCGAACAGATCCCTGACTTCATCGGGCTCAAGGGCGACACGTCGGACAACATCCCGGGCATCCCCGGGATCGGCGACAAGACGGCCGGGCAGCTGATCTCCCAGTACGGCTCGGTCGAGGAGGTGATCGCGCACGCGGAGGAGCTCTCCCCCGCGCGCAAGCGCAACATCCTCGAGAACGCGGACCAGGCACGGCAGTCGAAGGAGCTGGCGACGATGCGCCGCGACCTCGACCTCGACTGCGACGTGACGCAACTCGTGCTCTCGCCGCCGGACCGCTCGCAGCTCAAGGAGATGTTCCGGCGCTTCGAGTTCCGGAACCTGCTGCACCGTGTCGACGAGCTCGACGTTGCGCTCCCGGCCGCTCCGATGCTGCTCGAGAAGACTGCGGTTCCCTGGAGCGAGGAGCTCAGTAACAGCTTGTTGCAAGGAAGCCGGGAGGTGGCGGTCGCGCGTGACGAGGGGCGGGTTGCGGCCGCTGATGAGGCGCGCGTCGTCCTCTCGCCGGCCGAGAACGTCGGGCGGCCGGTGATCGTCCACGACGCGAAGGCGCAGGAGGTCGACGCGATCGACGACACGCTCCTGCTGGCGTACCTGATCGAGCCGTCGCGGCCCGAGTATCCCCTCGAGGAGCTCGAAGCCGAGTACGGCCTGGAGCTCGAGCCCGATCCGCCGACCGACGAGGAGACGACGGCGCTCGTCCGAAACGCGGCGGCGACCTACCGGCTCCGCGACCTGCTCCTCGACCGCGTTCGCGAGCGAGACATGGAGGCGCTCTACCGGAACGTCGAGCTCCCGCTCTCGCCCGTCCTGGCCGCGATGGAGCGGGCCGGGGTCAAGATCGACGAGTACCGCATGGGCGAGATCACGGCGCGCCTGCGCGAGATGGTCGAGGAGCTCGAGTCACGCGCGTACGAGCTCGCGGGCGAGGAGTTCATGCTCGGCTCGACGCAGCAGGTCGGCCGGATCCTGTTCGAGAAGCTCGGCCTGACGCCTGGTCGCAAAGGCAAGACCGGCTACTCGACCGACACGCGCGTCCTGCGCACGATCCGCGGCGAGCACGAGATCGTCGGCGTGATCGAGGAGTGGCGCGAGTACTCGAAGCTCCTGAACACGTACCTCGGCCCACTGCCCACCCTGATCGCCGAGGACGGGCGCCTGCATACGACGATCAATCAGGCGGTCGCCGCAACCGGACGGCTGTCCACGACGAGCCCGAACCTGCAGGCGATCCCGATCCGCACCGAGCTGGGCCGCGAGATCCGCTCCGCTTTCGTCGCCGAGCCCGGTCACAAGCTGCTCTCGGCCGACTACTCGCAGATCGAGCTCAGGATCCTGGCGCACGTCTCCGGAGAGCCGAAGCTGCGTGAAGCATTCGAGAAAGGCGAGGACATCCACACGGCCACGGCTGTCGAGGTGCTGGGAGTCGAGCCGGCCGAGCTCACCTCGGCTCAGCGGTCCGTCGCGAAGATGATCAACTTCGGGATCGTCTACGGCATCTCGTCCTTCGGGCTCTCCGAGAACCTCGAGATCCCCCGCGAGGAGGCGCAGGCGTACATCGACGCGTACCTGGCGCGTTTCCCGCACGTGCAGGACTTCATCCGCAGGACGATCGAGCAGGCCGAGCGCGACGGGTTCGCGACGAGCCTGATGGGCCGGCGCCGGCCGGTTCCGGAGCTTCGCGCCTCGAACCGCCAGACGCGGTCGCTCGGCGAGCGGCTCGCGGTCAACTTCGTCATGCAGGGCTCGAACGCGGACATCATCAAAGTCGCCATGGTGCGCATACACGAGCGGCTGCGGGAGGAGGGGAGAGGCGCGCGCCTCGTCCTGCAGGTGCACGACGAGCTCCTGCTCGAGGTGCCGGACGCCGAGGTCTCCGCCGCGAAGGAGCTCGTGCGGGACGAGATGTGCCGCGCCTACGACCTCGATCCGCCGCTCGCCGTGGACGTAGGGGTCGGCGAAGATTGGGCGGACGCGAAGAAATGACGAATCCCCCGCCTGGATACCACTCCGTTTCGCCGTACCTCATGACCGAGGACCTCGAAGGGCTCGTGTCCTTCATCTGCGACGTCTTCGGAGGCACCGACCGCCACCGGGCGACCGGTGCAGCCGGACGGACGCACGTCGAGATCGAGGTCGGCGACTCGCTCGTCATGATCGGAGCGGGGAGCCCCGGAGGCGGGCGAACGGCGATGCTCCACGTCTACCTCGACGACGCGGGAGCGGCCTACCGCCTAGCTCTGGAGGCGGGCGCGACCAGCGTCATGGACGAGCACGAAACGGACTTCGGCGACCGCCGTTACGCGGTCGACGACCCGTGGGGAAACCAGTGGTGGATCTCGACACGACAGTAAGGCTCGGTGACGGGGTCGACATCTTCGTCCACGAGCTCGGTGAAGGCTTCCCGCTGATCGTGCTGCACGGCGGGCCCGGGCTCGACCATTCGATGTTCCGGCCGTACCTCGACCCGCTGGCAGAGGAGTTTCGGCTCCTCTACGTCGACGAGCGCGGACAGGGGCGGAGCGAGCGCGTCGATCCGGAGACGCTTTCGCTCGAGGTCTTCGCCCGCGACGTCGACCTGCTCGCCGACGCGCTCGGGCTCGAGCGGTTCGCGCTGCTCGGGCATTCCTTCGGCGCGATCGTCGCCACCAAGCACGCGACGGCGCTCGGTACGGCCGCCGGTTACGTGATCTCGGGCGGCGGCGACTCCAGCGAGGCGCTCGACGAGGACGTGAACGCTTCGTTCGAGGCGCTGGACGAGAACCGCGAGGCGATCGAAGCCAGCTGGGAGCAGGAGAAGACGGTCAGAACGGAGCAGGAGCTGAAGGAGCTGCTGCGGACGCAGATGCCGTTCCACTTCGCGGGCGATCCTCCACCCGGCTACGGCGACGACATCGTCGGAACCCCCGATGTCCTGCGCTATTTCGCCAACATCGGCTACGGAAACTTCGACCACGTGCCGAGCCTGCGCGCGCGTCTCGAAGCCGACGCTCGTCATCGTCGGCGAGCAGGACCGCACCACGACAGTGCGCGCTGCTCGCGTCCTGCACGAGGGAATCTCCGGCAGCGAGCTCGTCGTCGTGCCCGGGGCCGGCCACATGAGCTTCGTGGAGGCGCCGGAGGCGTATCTCGATGCCGTGGGCACGTTCTTGCACAAGGTGGCCGCTTGATGTGGCGCATCCGCCTCTTCCTGGAGCGCGTCGGCTGGAAGCCGATCGCGATCGGTGCGGCGATCGTCGTCATCCTTCTCGTGGCCGCAGGCGCGGCGTTCGTCCTGCTCTCCGGGGGCGACGAGAGCTCCACCGCGACGACGACCGCGCCAGAGGAGCGAACGAACCTCTACTACCTGCGGGCGGTGGCGCCGAAAGTGGCGCCGAACGGCTGCTCCATGCGGATCCGCTTCATCTGGAAACCCGACTACCACGCGATCCAGTACCTCGGGACGACCGCGGTGATCACGGTGTCGGGAACCGACATCGCCGGCTCGTACCGGAAGAAGTTCACCCGCAAGGGCCTGTCCCTCGATGTAGGCCCTGTTTCGCTGCTCGGCGGCTACAAGCTGTGGTCGGCGCGGGTGACGGCCATGGACGGCGATCCGCCCGGAAACGACACCACTGTGCAGACGGCAACGCCTACGGGCACGAAGTGCGACTGATCGCGGTCTGAATCCAGAGAGAACCTTTACTCCAGGGCTATACTGCGCGGCTTCGCATGACCAACGGCACGGTTGATACGAACGCGACGACGACCCTGACCGAGGACGACGTCTGGACCACGGGGCCCGACGGGGAGCAGATCCCGAACTACGAGGCCACGTTCCCGACGATCAACGAGGGCGAAGTCGTCCACGGACAGGTCGTGCGCGTGGACAAGGACGAGGTTCTCGTCGACATCGGTTACAAGTCTGAAGGCGTGATCCCGGTCGCCGAGCTCTCCATCCGGCGCTCGGTGAATCCCGAGGACGAGGTCAAGCTCGGCGACGAGATCGACGCGCTCGTGCTCACGAAGGAGGACGCCGACGGGCGCCTGATCCTCTCGAAGAAGCGCGCGCGATTCGAAATCGCGTGGAAGGCGATCGAGGCTGCTGCCGAGAGCGGCGAGGCCGTGATCGGCAAGGTGATCGAGGTCGTCAAGGGCGGCCTGATCCTCGACCTGGGCGTGCGCGGTTTCCTTCCCGCATCGCTGGTCGACATCCGCCGTGTGCAGGATCTCGACGAGTTCCTGAGCCAGGAGCTCCGCTGCAAGGTGATCGAGCTCAACCGCTCGCGGAACAACGTCGTGCTCTCGCGCCGCGCCGTCCTCGAGGACGAGCGCAAGGAGATGCGGCAGGCGATCCTCGACCGGCTCTCGCCCGGCGACGTCGTCGAAGGCCAGATCTCGAACATCGTCGACTTCGGCGCGTTCGTCGACCTCGACGGGATGGACGGGCTGATCCACATCTCCGAGCTGTCGTGGAGCCACGTCAACCATCCGTCCGAGGTGCTCGAGATCGGCCAGACGGTGCAGGTCAAGGTGCTCGACATCGACCGCGACCGCCAGCGGATCTCGCTCGGCCTCAAGCAGACGCAATCGGACCCCTGGCAGCAGGTCGTCGATGCGTACAACGAGGACGACGTCGTGCAGGGCAAGGTGACGAAGGTCGTCACGTTCGGCGCTTTCGTCGAGATCATGCCCGGTGTCGAGGGGCTCGTTCACATCTCCGAGCTCGCCCAGCACCACGTCGAGAATCCGCGCGAGGTCGTCTCTCAGGGCGACGTCGTGAACGTGAAGATCATCGAGGTCGACGCGGACCGCCGCCGGCTCTCGCTCTCGCTGAAGCGGGTCGAGGACGACGACGACGTGCAGCCGCGCGCCGACGGTCAGCCGCTCGAGACGCCGTCACCGACTCCGGCGCCGCAGATCGACCTCTCGGAGGACGTCTTCCCCGAGGGGGAGGCTCCGATCGAGGAGCGAACCGGCGAGGAGGCAACCGACGAGGCTCTTGCGGAGACCCCGGTCGCCGAATCCGAGGCCCCGCTCGCCGAATCCGAGGCCCCGGTCGCCGAATCCACGCCGGACATCCCTGCCGGGGAGCCCGAGGTCGAGCCCGAGACGACCGACGCGAGCATCGAAGCCGACGCCATCGCTCCCCAGGAGCAGGGCCCCGGCGACTCCGAGGGCGAGCCGCCGGCTGCGCCTGACGACGCTGAGCAAGACCACCAGAGCTAAGCCAGTTTCCGTCGCGATCACCGGCGGAATCGGAGCGGGGAAGAGCGAGGCGCTGGCCGCCTTCGCGCGTCACGGCGCCGCCACGATCTCGAGCGACGCGGTCGTCCACGAGCTCTACGACGACCCCGAGGTGAAAGCTGCGCTCGAAGAGCGCTTCTCGACGAGCGACAAGGCCGAGATCCGCGAGCAGGTCGTGGCCGATCGGGACGCGCTCGTCTGGCTCGAGGGGCTCCTGCATCCGCGGGTCCTGCAACGAACAGAGGCCTGGCGCGACGAGCTTTCGCGGCTTCCCGAGCCACCCGCGGTGGCCGTGAACGAGGTACCGCTGCTCTACGAAGCCGGCGCGGAGGGCCGCTTCGACGTCGTCGTGGTGATCACTGCGCCGCGCGAGCTGCGGGCCGAGCGTGCCGGCGATCGGCTCGACGAGCGCGAACGGCGCCTGATCCCCGACGAGGACAAGATCGAGCGCGCCGACTTCGCCTACGTGAACGACGGCTCGCTGGAAGACCTCGACGCGTTCGTGGCCGACGTCGTTCGTACCCTGAGCGCTCCGTGAGCATCCGTCGCCTCGTCTCCGTACTGATCCTCGTCGCGGCCGTCTCGGTCGGCTTCGTCTACCTGCGCAGCGGCGAGCCGACCTGGTTCGAGCGCATCCGCTACCCGCTCCACTACGAGCAGATCGTCCGCGGTCACGCCAAGAACTACGACCTCGATCCGGCGCTCGTAGCGGCCGTCATCTACCAGGAGAGCAAGTTCCGCGCCGACGCGAAATCGAGCTCGGGCGCGATCGGCCTCATGCAGCTCAAGCCCGAGACCGCCCAGGGCATCGCGATCCGAACGGGAGGCGCCAGGTTCCGGACGTCCGACCTGTACAACCCGGAGATCAACATCCGCTACGGCTCGTGGTACCTCCGGCACCTGCTGGACAAGTACGGAGACGAGAAGACGGCGCTCGCGGCGTACAACGCGGGCCAGCGGAACGTCGACGAGTGGCGGGCGGAGGGCAAGGGGATCCAGTTCTCGGAAACCCGGGCCTACGTCGACCGAGTGGAGCACCTGAAGCGCGTCTACGCCCGCGCGTACGATCTCTAGAGCTCGGCCTGCAGCTGCGCCAGCCAGGCGTCGCCGATGACGATGCCCTTCTCCCGGCGAGCGACCATCGCCTCGTCGAGAAGCCGTCTCGCTTCTGCCGGTCTGCCGGCAAGTCGATGGACCTCAGCCCCGTTGAGGTGGAGGAGCACCCTGTCGAACAGGCGACGGGAGTCCAGTTCCTCGAGACTTTCCTCGACGACTTGGCAGGCTCGCTCGGGGTCGCCGCGCCCGGCCAGGATTCGTGCCTTTCCGGCGCGCCAGTACGCCTGGGTCGACACATCGTCCTCCGCGCCGACCGCTCTGGCCTCGTCCACCAGGAGCTCCGCTTCTTCGTAGCGACCCTGACCGGCGAGGGCGAGCCCGGCTATCGCGGTCACCGTCGAGAAATATCCGGCTTCTCCGTACGCCTTGAGCGCCTCGTGCGCGGGCATGGTCACGCGCTCCGCTTCGTCGTATCGGCCCGCAAGGAGCGACACGCACGCGGTCGCCATAGCCATGGCGTGCGCATCGACCATACGGCCGAATTCCAACAACCGCGTGGTTCCTTCCTCGATATCGGCCAGGCCCTCAGCCTCCCGGCCCCCCATGCGCTTGAAGTTCCCGCCGATGACCAGCAACCGGCTGGCCTCGCTGCCCATGTTCTGCCGTTCGAGAACGCGCGCGACGAGCTCCAACCCGTCGTCGACCGACACGTCGTAGTAGAAGGCATCGATGGCGAGCCAGCCGATGCAGGACGCTTCGAGACCCAGATTCCCGATCTCACGCGCGATCCGGGCTCCGTCCTCGAGCGTGTCGTGCGGGTTCCCATCAGTCCAGCTGATGTGCATGCCAAGGAGGTACAGCGTCTCGGCAAGGGCTTCTGGATCGCCTAGCTGTTCGAGCTCTTCCGCCAGTGAGCGGAGGACGACGAGCGCCCCGTCCATCGTCCCGCCGCGCATGCTCGTGAGCGCGGCCATCCTGGCCTCGATCAGCGCAGCCGCGGCGCGATCGCCGGTCTCTCCCGCGGCGACGAGACCCCTCTCGAAGGCGTCCTGTGCCGCCTCGAGATCTCCCCGCTCGCGATAGGAGTAACCGAGCTCGGAGAGAAGCCTGCCTCGTAGCTCGTGCCGCTCCGGAAGAAGGGCGAGCGCACGCTCGGAGAGCCCGATCGTCGCCCCGACATCGGATCGGCGCACAGCCCTGTGGGCGGCTGCCGCGAGCCTTTCTCCGGCGCGGAGGGCGAGCTCCTGCGCCTCGTCGTCGACGGGAGCGAGCTCAGTCCGGTACCGGTGCGCCTGCTCCAGGTGGTACCCGATGATCTCGTCCCGCTCGGCGAGATGCTCGGCATCGATCTGCTCGAGCCAGTCGGCGAATCGCGCATGAAGCTCGGCTCGAAGCTCCTTCGGCATCGCCTCGTACGCGGCGTCGCGGATGAGCAGGTGACGGAAGCGGAACGCGTCCTCGCCCGGCAGATCCGTCCGGTCGGGCCGGATCAGCTCCTTGCGGACGAGCGTCTGCAAGTGATTCCACACCGACTCACGCAGATCGTCCGTCGTCAGCTGAGCAACAGCGCCGCGGTGGAAGACCTTTCCCTCGACCGAGCCGCGCTCGATGACCGCCCGCTCGTCTCGGCCCAGCCGGTCGAGTCGCGCCGAGAGGAGCGCATGAATCGTCGGCGGAACCGTGATCCGAGAAAGGTCGCCCGCCGGCACCCACGTGCCGTCGCTCCGCGTGAGCAGCCCGTCGTCGATCAGCATCGCGAGCATCTCTTCGACGAAGAGCGGATTTCCCTCCGCGGCGCTCATGATCCGGTCGCGGACGGTCTCGTCGAGCTGTGCGCGGCCGAGAAGGTTCGTCACGAGCTCGGCGGACTCGCCGTCGCTCAGTCGCTCGAGGAGCACGGACGTCGCGTTGAACTTGCCGCCGCCCCAGCTCGGGCGCTCGTCGAGGAACTCCGGACGTGCGAGGCAGATGAGCAGAATCGGCGCTTCGCGGGCCCAATCGGCGAGGTGCTCGACGAGGTCCAGGAACGTTGGCTCGGCCCACTGGAGGTCGTCGAAGAGGGCGACCAGCGGCCTCGTCCGGCCCTCGGCCTCGAAGAGGCGGCGGAGCGCCCAGGCCGTCTCGTCCGGCGGTGCGCCGGCGCTGCCTCCGAGGTCGATCGCGGCGGCGATCCGCTCCGCGATGAGAGGTGCTTCGTCGCCGGAGAGGACGCGTTCGATCGCGGCCAGTGGATCCTCTCCGTAGTGACCGCGCAGAGCCTCTGCGAGCGGCCAGTACGTGATGCCCTCGCCGTAGGGAAGGCAGCGGCCGCGCATGACCGTCGCCTCGCCGCCGACACGCGCCAGGAACTCCGCGATGAGCCTCGACTTGCCGACGCCCGCGGCGCCGAGCACCGTGAACAGGAGGCAGGCGCGCTCGCCGACGGCTCGCTGGTACGCCTGCTCGAGCGCGGCGAGCTCCCTGCCGCGTCCGACCATCGGGGAATCGAGGCGGCGCGCCCGGCCGGGCAGATCTCCCGCGAGCGTGACGAGCCGGTACGCCCTGACCGCTTCGCTCTTGCCCTTCAGCCCGAGCGGCTCGGTCGGCTCGACCTCCACCGCGTCGCGAACGAGGCGATAGGTCGTCTCGCCGAGCAGGATCTCGCCGGCAGGAGCGGCCTCCTCGAACCGCTTGGCCACGTTCACCGCGTCACCGGTGGCGAAACGCTGGCCCTCGCTCCCGTCGCCGGCGACCACTTCGCCGGTGTTCACGCCGGTGCGAACGGCGATCGTGACGCCCCAGTCGCGTTCCAGCTCCTCGTTCAGGGCCGCGAGCCGTTCGCGCATCTCCGTGGCCGCCCGCACCGCCCGCAGCGCGTCGTCCTCGTGGAGCACCGGGACTCCGAAGACGGCCATCACGGCGTCCCCGATGAACTTTTCGACGGTTCCCTCGTGGCTCTCGACGACCGTCTGCATCTCGTCGAAGTACCGGCCCATCACGCGCCGCAGCGACTCCGGGTCGAGCTGCTCGCCGAGCGCGGTCGACCCGGTGACGTCGGAGAAGACGACGGTCACGACCTTGCGGACGTCTCGGGCGGGCTCGGTGGGGGCGAGGGGAGCAGCGCACGCGCCGCAGAATGCGAATCCCTCCGGGTTCTCCTGGCCGCAGCGGGAGCACGTAACCATGCGGATGAGTCTAGGTTTTCGGGCTGATGTCTCCATGACTGTCAAAAAGACACTTGACAGACGCTAGAGTGATGTCATAATGACGTCATGGAGATGGCACGGTTCATCGAAGCGCTCGAGTCCGACCTGGCCGCGGTGGCCGCGGTCGGGGACGAGCAGACCCGTGCCGCGGCCGAACGCGTGCTGCAGGCGATCCGCGGTTCCGTAGGCCTTCGGCTCCTCGACACGCTCGGCGAGGCGGCTCTCGAGCTCAGCGCTCAGCTGCCCTCCGGGCACGTCGAAGTCAGGCTCGTGGGCCAGGATCCCGCGCTCGTGTACGTCGGCGAGGAGCAAGAGCCTCCGGAGCCGGCGGCCGAGGACGGGCTGACCGCGCGCATCACACTCCGCCTCCCGGAGTCGCTCAAGACCACGATCGAGGCGGCGGCCGCACGAGAAGGAATTTCCGTGAACAGCTGGCTCGTCCGCGCCCTTTCGCGGGGCGCGGCCGGGCCGGCCCGACGATCCGGCAAACGGCTCCAGGGCTTCGGTCAGAGCTGAGAAGGAGGGAGAAGGAAATGGCGACCAAGTTCTTTCCAGTGCCTTTCGGACACGTGGAAGTGCGCGTCGATTCCAGGCCGGCGAAGCGTGCGCGGCCCCGGAGGCGGCGATGAGGCGCGAAACATTCGACATACCGGGACCGCTCGCACTGGACATCCGCGTTCCGAGCGGGGAGGTCGAAATCGAGTCTGCCGAGGGCTCCGAGGCAATCGTGGAGCTCACCGCGAGCCCAGAGCTGGAAGAGGAAGCACGCATCGAGCTGCGCCCCAAGCGTGACGGGCACGAGCTGAGCGTCGTCATCGAGAAGCGCAGCGGCCTCTTCCGCTCGTTCCGCGAGGAAGTGCGTCTGCGCGTGACCGCTCCTCCGGGGAGCGACGTCGACGTCTCGACCGCATCCGCGGACGTCGACGCCCGCGGAGTCTTCGGCGGCATCGAGGTCAGCACGGCATCCGGTGACGTCTCGTTCGAGAAGGCGACCGGAGACGTTCAGGTCAACTCCGCCAGCGGCGACCTCAAGCTGGAGGAGGTCGGCGGCGCGCTCACGGTCAACACGGCGTCGGGCGACGTCGACCTCGGCCGCCTGGCCGGCGACGGCAAGATCCGCTCAGCCTCCGGCGACGTCCAGCTCGAGGAAGCGGAAGCCTCGCTGAAGGTCCAGACCGCTTCCGGCGACGTCCAGATCGAGAGCGTCCGCGAGGGCGACGTGGTTCTCCAGACCGCCTCCGGCGACATCGAGGTGGGGATCAAGCAGGGCTCCAAGCTCTGGATCGACGCGAAGTCGATGAGCGGCGAGACGAGCTCCGACCTGGAGCTCGGCGACACGCCGACCGACGGCGAAGGTCCCATGGTCGAGGTTCGGGCCACCGCCATGAGCGGCGACATCACGGTCAAGCGCGCCTAGGGGCAATGTCGGTCGCACTCGGCATCGAACGGGCCCGGCCTCGGGAGGAGGCCCCACCGCCTCTGACCCGGCAGCCGCTCTTCGTGCGGTTCTGGATCGGGCAGACGATCTCCGTCTTCGGAGACCAGATCAGCGCGCTGGCGATCCCGCTGACCGCGATTCTCGCGCTCGACGCATCCGCGCTCGAAGTCGGGATCCTGGCCTCGCTCGCGTGGCTTCCGCACCTGCTCTTCTCGCTGCCGGCGGGCGTCTGGATCGACCGGCGCGCGGCCCGCCGGCGCAACATGATCGTTGCGGACATCCTGCGCGCGGCCTCGCTGGCGACGATCCCGCTCGCCTGGTGGCTGGGAGCGCTCACCATCTGGCAGCTGCTCGCGGTGGCGTTCGCCGTCGGAGCGCTGACCGTCTTCTTCGACCTCTCGAGCGCCTCGTTCTTCGTCGCGCTCGTCCACCGCTCGCAGTACGTCGATGCGAACAGCAAGTTCTCGACGACCCGCTCGCTCTCGTACATCGCCGGGCCGACGACGGCGGGCGTCCTCGTGCAGGTTCTGACGGCGCCCGGTCGCGATCGCTGCCGACGCGCTCTCGTTCGTCGCCTCGGCGATCGCGCTGCGCGGGGTCAACGTGGCGGAGCCGGAAGTGGAGCTGAACGGGTCGAGCGCGCGGCAGGATCTCCGGGAGGGCTTCCGTTACCTGGCGCAGGAAAAGGTGCTGCGGGCCGGGGTCGCATGCACGAGCACGATCAACTTCTTCAGCTTCTTCATCTTCGCGATCTTCGTGCTCTACGCGAGCCGCACGCTCGGGCTCGGCGCCGGTGCGATCGGGCTCATCCTGGGCGCGGCCTCGTTCGGAGCGCTCGCAGGCGCCCTGATCGCGCCGCGGGTGGGGCGGAGGCTCGGGATCGGCCGTGCAGTCGTCGTCGGCTCGATCCTCTTCCCGGCTCCGATGGCGCTCTTCCCACTGGCGCACGGCTCGCACTGGCTGAGCGGTTCGATGCTGCTCGCCGGCGAGTTCCTCGCGAGCGTCGGCGTGATGATCTTCGACGTCAATCAGAACAGCCTGATGGCGATGCTGATCCCGCAGGCCGTTCGCAGCCGCGTGGTCGGCGTCGCGAGGTTCTTCAACTACGGGACCAGGCCGTTCGGGGCGCTGCTCGGCGGTGTGCTCGGCACGGCGATCGGCCTGCGGCCCGACGCTGTGGATCGCGGTTGTCGGCTGCCTCGTCGGGGCGCTCTTCCTGATCGCCTCGCCGATGCCGCGGATCCGCGAGGAGGATCTCGCGTGAGCCGATCGGAGATCCTCAGGCACAGGCCACTCCGGGCGCTCCTCTTCGCCGAGGTGATTTCGACGACCGGCGCGCAAATGACCTGGCTCGCGCTGCCCTGGTTCGTCCTGACGACGACGGGCTCGGCCGGGCGTATGACCGTCGTCGTTCTCGCGGAGTCGATCGGGCTCGCGGCGGCCGGGCTGCCCGGCGGAGTATTCGTCGAGCGCTTCGGCGCGAAACGGTCGATGCTGTTCGCGGACGCGGCGCGCGCGCCCCTCATGCTGTTCGTCCCGATCCTCCACTGGTCGGGCCACCTCACGCTGCCGGCGCTCCTCGTGCTCGCGTTCCTCCTGGGAGCTCTCGCCGGTCCGTACTTCACTGCGCAGCGGGTGATCATGCCGGAGCTGCTCGGCGAGGACGAAGAGACGATGAGCCAGGCGAACGCGCTCTTCCAGGGCGCGATCCGCACGACGCTGTTGCTGGGGCCGCCGCTGGGCGGCGTGCTCATCGGCCTGATCGGCGCGGCGAACGTGCTGGTCGTCGACGCGGCGACGTACCTCGTCTCGTTCGCTGCTTGTCGCCCTGTTCGTCCCGACTCGGGAGCCCGCGGCGAAGGAGGAGGGAACGGATTCGGGCGGTCTCCTCGCCGGTCTCAAGTTCCTGGTCCGCGAGCCGCTGCTACGCGTGTGGATTCCGCTCTTCGTCGCCGGGGACGCGGCCTGGCAGGCGTTCTTCATCGCGGTGCCGGTGTTGACGATCGAGCGGTTCGGCGCGGACGCCAAGATCGCGGGAGCGCTCTTCGCGGGGTTCGGGGCGGGCGCGCTGATCGGGAACTTCCTCTCGTTCCGGTTCCTCGCGCAGCGGATCGACGGACTGCGCCTGATTGCGTTGTCCGTCCCGCTCCAGGCGGCGCCGCTGTGGCTCCTGACACTGCACCTGCCCGCGCGCGCGATGTTCTGTGCGGTGCTCGCGAGCGGGATCGGGAACGGGATCTGCAATCCGACGATCCACTCGCTCTTCACGCTGCGCATGCCGGTCGCGATTCGCGCGAAGGCGATGTCGGCGGCGACCGTGATCTGGGGCCTCGGCACGCCGCTCGGGCTCCTTTTCGCGGGCCCGGTGCTCTCCACGGTCGGGCCACAGCCGGTGCTCGTCGGCTTCGCGCTCGTTCAGACCGTGTGCATGCTCGGCGTCTCCGTCGCGTCCCTCCGAGCGCGTGCCGCGGGGATCAGCGCCCCTGCTCCAGCTGGTTCGCCTTCTCCGTGAGCGTCGAGAACGCCGGCTTGCAGGAAGTCGTTCGCGGCCGCTGCGCCGAGCGACCACGTGAGCAGGCGTCCGAAGCGCGGAGCGAGGATCTGAGTCGCGGCGAGCCCGGCCGCAACCCATGTGCCCGCGCACCGTGAGCACGTCACGAGCTCGCCGATCGCCTGCTCCATGCCGCCCTCGACGGGCTCCTCGTCCTCTCCGCGTGTGCGCCTTCCCGCGGACGAACGGGTCGCGAATGAAGCTGGTCACCTCGTCGTGCGAGAGCGTTCGCGCGGCCTTGAAGGAGGCCGCGCTTAGCACGATGAAGTCGAGGGCCGTATGGCACTGAGCGTCGCGCTTCAGCGCTCGGGCCATCGCACCGGCTGTGCCCAGGCCGCCGACAAACACGGCCATGATCGCTGCGTAGCTCGAGTAGGGCGGGCTCGCACCTCGGATCGCCATTGGCTAGGCATTTCCACTTGCGCCTGGCCCTAACCTTGGCACGCGACCCCGGTGAATTGCCTCACGTGTCGGCCCGGGCGATCTCGACCTCCGCGACGACGCGGTTCCCGCGCGTGTCGATGGCTTCGATCCTCAGCCGACAGAGCCCGGCTGGGAGGCTTGAGGCGTCGAGGTTGCGTCGGAGATAGAAGCGGTAATGGCCTGGCGCGCCGGGGCTGTTCTTTTGAGTACCCGGGGCGTAGATGGAGTCGAAGAGTCTCCCGGGCAGCCATGCGCGGCGGAAATCGGCTGCGGTACGTGTGCGATCGACGCGACGAGAGCTCCGAGCGACGCTCCACCGAATCCGCGCGGGAGTAACCGGCAGATTCGACCAGGGCTCGGGCACGACGAGTGGAGTGGTGTCGAAGACCTCGACGACGATGTCCACCCGACCAGTGAGGCTCCGGCCGTCTTGTTCTTGCCCGCCTCGAAGGAACTGGACCGAACTGACGGTCGGGGCTGTATGGTCGACGTAGGGGCCAATCCCGCCTGGACGCAGCGGGTTCAGGTATTCGTTCTGGAGATGCTCGGCGAGATGGACATGGCTCTCTCCGCGTACGACATGTCCCAGCAGTTGGTGAATGCGAACCACCTGATGGTTTCGGACGGCCGGTACGACGTGCCAGTAGCCGAACGTCCGGCTCGTTCCTCTGACCGCGACTCGGTCGCGGCCGTGCATTAGGAAGACCCGCCCCGCGGCAACCGCGTAGACGGCGGTTCCGTCGGGAGCCGAGATGTCGATGCCGAAGTGGAAATTCTTCGCGCCGTTTGCATTCCTCGGGTCGTTCAGGTACCCGCGGACCGGGTGCTGACGATTGAAGGGCTTGACCGGCCATCCGTACGAGGGGCGTACCGCGGGCCGGTGGCCGACGGTTCGGGTCTGCGTCAGTTCGGGCTCTTGCGGCTTGCCGGCCGGAGGCGGCCGACGTGTGGGCCGCGAGGCCGAGAAGGAGGGCGGGGGCGAGGACGGCGGAGGCGATGATCGGCCTGCTACGCCTGCTGATATGTGCGGTTTTGGTGTCCATGCCCCCACCGTCGTGGGGGCCTCAAACCGCTCAGTCACGGCGCTCTAACGGCCCGCTAATCGCCTGCTTCATACCGCCGCTTCGGACCCGTTCTCCGTCCTTGTCCTCATGCGCCTGCCAGCGGCGAACCCTCGCTCGAGACCTCGTACCTGGTGCGCTCGAGAGACCACAGGCGAAGGTTCGCCACTAGCCCCTGTACGGTGGGGTCTTCGCTCTGCATCGCCATCCACTCAGCGGTGCAAGCCCCTGCCTAATTCGTGCCGGCTGCGACCTTCACGCTGGCGACGGCGAGGTTCCCCCGCGTATCGGAAGCCGCGACGCGCAGGAGACCCGTGCCGGCCCGAAGGCGGGACGCGCGGAAGGCGTGAGCGAGGAAGTACCGGTAACGACCAGGGTGGTGCGGCCTGTTCCCGAAGGTGCCCGGGGCGAAGATCCAGCTATTGAGCGCGCGTGGAAGCTGTCGGCTGGAATCCACCACCGTCTGTGGGGACACAACTCGGTCAGCGCCGTACGAGAGGCTCCAGCGGATGCGCGCCGGGGTCACCGGTAGTCGTGACCAGGGCTCCGGAACAAGCATGGGGGTCGTGTCGAAGGCCTCGACGACGATGTCGAATTGGCCCGTCAGTGCCTTGGCGTTGAGCTGGTGGCCGTTGCGCAGGAACTCGACCGAGTACACGGTCGGGGGTGTCCGGTCGACGTAGGGGCCGATGCCTCCGGGGCGCAGCGGATTCACGCAAACGCCTCCCACCTGCTCCGCCAGGTGCACGTGCCTCGCGCTGGTAAGAACCCGCCCGAGCAGCTGGTGAAGGCGGACGCTCTGCTGATTACGAACGGCCGGCACGATGTGCCAGTAGCTGAAGCTCCGCGGCGCTCCCCAGACGGTGAGCGCGTGGTTGGCGTAGTCGATGACCACGCGTCCCGCGGCAACTGCGTAGACAGGGGTTCCGTCGGGAGCCGAGATATCGATGCCGAAATGAAAGTCGTTTCCCCGTGGATCGTTCAGGTACCCGCGGACCGGGTGCTGACGATTGAAGGGCTTGACCGGCCATCCGTACGAGGGGCGTACCGCGGGCCGGTGGCCGACGGTTCGGGTCTGCGTCAGTTCGGGCTTTGCGGCTTGCCGGCCGGAGGCGGCCGACGTGTGGGCCGCGAGGCCGAGAAGGAGGGCGGGGGCGAGGACGGCGGAGGCGATGATCGGCCTGCTACGCCTGCTGATATGTGCGGTTTTGGTGTCCATGCCCCCACCGTCGTGGGGGCCTCAAACCGCTCAGTCACGGCGCTCTAACGGCCCACTAATTGCCGCCGTGATGTCCGAGCGGCTTCCGCTCGAGCCCGCTGCGTGTCACGCTGTTGGCGCTATGAAGAGTGGAAGGGGACTCCGCTGGGTCCCTCGCGACGACTGAGCTTCGGTCTCCTCGGGAGCCTCGAAGTCGAGGACGACGGCCGAGTTGTCGAGATCGGCGGCCAGAAGCAGCGCGCCGTCCTCGCGATTCTCGCTCTGAACCCGGGTCGTGTCGTCTCGACCGATCGACTCGTGGACCTCCTCTGGGGAGAGCGGCCGCCGAGGACTGCGGCGACCTCGCTCCAGAACTTCATCTCGCAGTTGCGGAAGGTGGTTGGCGCCGATGTCGTCATCACGAAGACCCCTGGCTATCAGCTGAACGTTGCGCCGGGTCAGGTCGACCTCGCTCGCTTCGAGCAGCTCGTAGCCGCAGCTCGCCCGCTCGAGCCGGAGGCGCGGAGTGCCAAGCTCCGCGAGGCTCTCGAACTGTGGCGTGGCCCGCCGCTTGCCGATTTCACCTTCGAGCCCTTCGCCGAGACTGAGATCGCCCGCCTCGAGGAGTTGCGGGCAGCGGCGGTCGAAGAGCGGATCGAGGCCGATCTCGACAGGGGCCAAGCCGCTGAGCTCGTCGGTGAGCTCGAAGGGCTCGCGAAAGAGAATCCGCTCCGGGAGCGGCTCCGGGGCCAGCTGATGCTTGCCCTCTACCGCTCGGGCCGCCAGGCCGAAGCGTTGCGCGTATACCAGGAGACCCGCCGCCTGCTGGTCGACGAGCTGGGGATCGAGCCGACGCCTGCGCTTCAGGAGCTTCACGCCTCGATCCTGCGCCAGGAGTCGGTGCTGCAACCGGAGACGATGCCCGAGCTCGGTGTCGATCGGGTGGGGGAAATGGCGCGCGCCTTGCTTTCGGGTCGGCTTGTCGTCGTGCTCGGCCCGGCCCCTTCCGAGGAGGACGGCCGCGCTCTCGCGGACCGGGTTGCGCGGGCCTTCGACTGCCCGGACGAATACCGCGGGGACCTCACGCGCGTCTCGCAATACGTCGCCGTCACTCAGGGAGTCGGGCCGCTCTACGACGAGCTGCACGAGCTGGCGGCCGAGCAGGACGGGCCCCAGCGTCTCGAGCACTTTCTGGCCCGACTCCCGGAGATCGCGCGAGCGCATGGGGTCGAATGTCCGCTGCTCGTCACGACGGGCTACGGCAACGCGCTCGAGGGCGCGTTCGAGCAGCGCGGCGAAGAGGTCGACATCGTGTCCTTCGTCGCTGCAGGCCCGAACCGCGGGAAGTTCCTGCACCGGACGCCCGATGGCATGGAGACGGTCGTCGCGGTGCCGAACAGCTACACCGAGCTCTCGCTCGCGGCACGTCCGGTGATCCTGAAGGTGCACGGGAGCTTCGACCCCCGCCCGGATCGTGTCGGCGAGAGCTTCGTCGTCAGCGAGGACGACTACATCGGGTACCTCGCGCAGAGCGAGCTCGCGAGCGTGGTCCCCGTGACCGTCGCGGCGAAGCTCCGTCGTAGCCACGTGCTTTTCATCGCGTACCCCGTCCTCGAGTGGAGCCTGCGTGTGTTTCTCCAACGGGTCTTCGGCGATGAGCCAATCAGCTATCGATCGTGGGCCGTGCTTCCGGGTGCGCAGCCGATCCAGCAGGAGTACTGGCGGCGGAGAGGCGTCGACCTCTATGCCGCGCCGCTCGACGACTTCGTCGCCGAGTTGGAGCGTCGACTCGAGGCCGCGCCGTCATGAACCCCGAAAGTCCGTACAAGGGGCTCGTCCCGTTCGAGGACAGCGGCCCCGATGCGCTCCTCTTCTTCGGCCGCGAGCGGGAGAGCGCGGTCATCGCGGAGAACCTACTCGCCGCGAAGCTGACTGTCCTCTACGGCCCCAGCGGAGTCGGGAAGACGTCGGTGTTGAGAGCGGGCGTAGCGCATCGCCTACGCGAACAGGCGCGCGTGAACGTCGACGAACGCGGCCATCCCGAGTTCACCGTGGTCGTCTTCGACAGCTGGAGCGAAGAGCCCACCGACAGCCTGCGAGCGGCGGCGCGAGACGCTCTCTCCGCTCAGTTCGGCTCTGCGCTTCTGGACGAGATGGACGGCGAGTCTCTCGGCGACACGTTCCGGCGGTGGACGGACGCTCTCGCCTGCGACCTCCTGCTGATTCTCGATCAAGCCGAGGAGTACTTCCTCTACCACCAGGCGGAGGGCGGTTTCGCCCTCGAGCTGCCGGACCTGGTCACGCAGCCGGGCCTGCGGGTCCGTGTCCTGCTGTCGCTGCGCGACGATGCGCTCTCCAAGCTCGACCGCTTCAAGGGCCGCATCCCGAATCTGTTCGCGAACTACCTACGGCTCGACCATCTCGATCGCCGGTCCGCCCGCGAGGCCGTCGTTCGGCCCGTGGAGCGCTTCAACGAGCTCACGGGCGGATCGATCGAGGTCGAGCCGGAGCTCGTCGAGACAGTGCTCGACGAGACGGCGGCCGGCCAAGTCGATCTCGGCACGGCCGGACGTGGCCTGGCCGCGGACGAGGCGAGCACGGGTCGGATCGAGGCGGCGTATCTCCAGCTCGTCCTCGAGCGGATCTGGGAGGAGGAGCGAGCCGCAGGATCCGACCGCCTGCGAGCATCGACCCTCGTGTCGCTCGGCGGCGCCGAATCGATCGTCCGTGCGCATCTTCGGCGCGCCGTCGAGGAGCTGACCTCCGAGCAGCGAGACGTGGCCGCCGACGTGTTCCGTTTCCTGGTGACTCCGTCTGGCACGAAGATCGCCCATGAGGTCGGAGATCTTGCCGAGTACGCCTCAGTGGACGAGCAGCGCCTCTTGCCGGTCCTCTCCACGCTCGGCCAGGAGCGAATCGTCCGAACCGTCGACGGCGCGGGGTCGAACGCGACGCGATACGAGATCTTCCACGACATCCTCGGCGAGGCGGTGCTCGCCTGGCGCCGAGAGCAGGAGCTCGAACGCGAGCGTCGAGAGGCCGAGCGTCGCCACCGGCGTCTGTTTGCCGTCGCCATCGGCGCGCTCGTGGCGCTGGCGGCCATGACCGCCGTCGCCATCTATGCGTTCGACCAGCGGGCGCACGCACGGACGGAAAGCCGGCATGCCCATGCCCGGGCGCTGCTCGGCGAGGCGTTGAAAGAGCTCGACATCGACCCTCAGCTGAGCCTGCTGCTGGGCCTGGAGGCCGCCAAGGCCGACCGTACGGACGAGACCCAAGACGTGCTCAGCCAGGCGGTGGAGGCATCACGCATGCGGGGGGTGAGGAAGGTCGCCGAGACCGCACGCCTCGTACCTCCGCCCGGAGAGCTAGCGCGCATCGAACGGAAGCTCGAGCTCCCCCACAGCGGCGTGTCGGCACTCGCTGTGAGTCCGAATGGCCGACTCGTCGTGACCGGGCACCGCGACCATCTGGCTCGCTTGTGGTCGGTGCGAACGGGGCGCCTACTGCGCACGCTCCCAGGCCACGGAGGCCAAGTCATCGCGGTCGCCTTCAGTCCGGACGGCAAGCTCTTCGCGACTGGGGCATCTGACGGCTCGGCCCGGTTGTGGAGGTCTGACGGCTCGTTTGTCGGGCCTCTCGTCGGGCACACCGGCGTCGTCACGACTGTGGCGTTCAATCCGCGCAGTGACCTCGTGGCGACCGGGAGCCTCGACCGCACTGTCCGGATCTGGCAGATCGGGCTCGGGCGCCCTCCGCTGGTGCTGCGCGGCCACCGAGACGGCGTCACACGGCTGGCGTTCACGCGCGACGGACGCCGCATCGTGACCGTGAGCACCGATGGAACCCGGCGCACCTGGGATCCTGAGCCCGAGCCCTGGATGCGTCTTGTCCACGATGCCGAACCGCCGAAGCGGCCGGCGCTGGTAGCCGAAGCAGCCGGCAAGCGCGCGACGGTGCACGGCAACAGGGTGATCGTCCAAGATCAGCGGACCGGGAAGGCGGTCACGCTCGTCGGCCACTCGAGACCAATCACCTCGGTGAATTTCGACCGCTCCGGAGAGCGCCTGGTGACCTCGAGCGAGGACGGAGATGCCCGGATCTGGGACGCGACGACGGGAGTCAGGCTGCACACCCTTCGCGGCCATTTCAACGTCGTCAACGACGCCGAGTTCAACCCGGACGGCCGCTGGGTCGTGACCGCCGGCCCGATCACGGCCGGCCTCTGGCGATCGAACGAGGATTCGATCCATACGTATTTGCACAACACGGATCGCCCCATTGTCGCCACGTTCACGGGCGACAGGCGGATCGTGACCTTCGCGCGCGACGGCAGGGTCCGCGAGTGGTTCTGTGACTTCTGCGGGACTCTGAATGAGCTGATCCACACGGCCGAGGCCCGCCTTTCGGCGACCGGCCGCACGTTCACTCGGGGCGAGCGCACGCAGTACTTGAGCAACTGACGCCCAGCTAGCCTGTCGCTGATGGCGACCGCGCTCAAGACCTCCGATGTGTATCGCCCGACCGGCGACCAGCCGCAAGCGATTGCCGAGCTCTCCGAGGGCATCAATGCCGGCGAGCGCTTCCAGACCATGCTCGGAGCCACCGGCACCGGCAAGACGGCGACGATGGCCTGGATCATCGAGCAGGTCCAGCGGCCCGCCCTGATCATCGCGCACAACAAGACGCTGGCCGCGCAGCTCTGCAACGAGTTCCGCGAGTTCTTCCCGGCGAACGCGGTCGAGTACTTCGTCTCCTACTACGACTACTACCAGCCCGAGGCGTACGTCCCTCAGGCCGACCTCTACATCGAAAAGGACTCGTCCCAGAACGACGACATCGCGCGGCTCCGGCTCGCGGCGACCTCCTCGCTCTTCACCCGCCGGGACGTGGTCGTGGTCGCCTCGGTCTCGTGCATCTACGGCCTCGGCTCGCCGGAGGAGTGGCGCGAGCGCGTCCTGATCCTCGACGTTGGGGAGGAGCACGACCGCGACCTCGTTCTGCGCAAGCTGATCGACAGCCAGTACGTCCGCAACGACGCCGTGCTCGGCCGCGGGCGCTTCCGCGTGCGCGGCGACGTCGTCGAGGTGCAGCCCGCGAACCAGGAGAGCGCGTATCGCGTCTCGTTCTTCGGCGACGAGGTCGAGCAGATCACCCACTTCGACCCGCTGACCGGCGAGGTGCTGGCCAAGCTGGACAACGTGGCGATCTGGCCGGCGACGGAGTACGTCACGTCGAAGCCGACCGTCGAGCGCGCCGTCGACGAGATCCGGCACGAGATGAACGAGCGAGTCAAGGAGCTCGAGCTAGAGGGCAAGATGCTCGAGGGCCACCGGCTCCGCCAGCGCACCGAGTACGACCTCGAGATGCTGAAGGAGCTCGGCTTCTGCAACGGGATCGAGAACTACTCGCGGATCCTGGAGGGGCGTCCGCCGGGATCGCACCCGTTCACGCTCCTCGACTACTTCCCGGAGGACATGGTCGTCTTCATCGACGAGTCCCACCAGACGGTGCCGCAGCTCGGCGGCATGTACGAGGGCGACCGCTCACGCAAGCAGACGCTCGTCGATTTCGGCTTCCGGCTCCCGTCCGCGCTCGACAACCGGCCGCTCCGCTTCGACGAGTTCCTGGACAAGGTGAACCAGATGGTGTTCGTGTCCGCGACGCCGGGCCCGTTCGAGCTGCGCCACTCGACCCGGATCGCGGAGCAGCTCGTGCGGCCGACGGGGATCGTCGACCCGGAGGTCGAGCTGCGCGCGACGAAGAACCAGATCGACGATCTACTGAACGAGATCCGCCGGCGCGAGGAGGTCGGCGAGCGCACGCTCGTCACGACGCTCACGAAGAAGATGGCCGAGGACCTGACCGACTACCTGCTCGAGTCCGGAGTCAAGGCGCGCTACCTGCACTCGGAGGTCGACACGCTCGACCGGATCCAGATCATCCGCGAGCTCAGGCTCGGCGAGTACGACGTGCTCGTCGGCGTCAACCTGCTCCGGGAGGGCCTCGACCTGCCCGAGGTCTCGCTCGTCGCGATCCTCGACGCGGACAAGGAGGGCTTCCTGCGCGGCAAGACGGCGCTGATCCAGACGATCGGGCGCGCAGCGCGGAACACGAACGGCAAGGTGCTGATGTACGCCGACAAGATGACCGAGGCGATCACGGGCGCCCTCGACGAGACGGATCGCCGCCGCGCCGTGCAGCTCGCCTACAACGAGGAGCACGGGATCACGCCGGCGTCGATCCAGAAGGGCGTCTCCGACATCGCCGAGTTCCTCTCGCTCGAAGCGCCGCACGTTCCCGGCCGGCGGCGCCGAGGCGGGCGCAAGGTCGAGGGCATGAGCACCGAGGAGATCGAGAAGCTCGCCGTCACGCTCGAGGAGGAGATGTTCGCAGCGGCCGAGGAGCTGCGGTTCGAGTACGCGGCCAAGCTCCGCGACGAGATCAAGGACCTGCGGCGAGAGCTTCAGGCCGCCGCTGAGGCGCCAGCTTAGGCCTTTACGGTCGCGATCAGCTCGCGAACAGGTCCTCGGATTCCTTGATCTTCCGGCGGTCCAGGAGGTAAACGACCAGGAAGACGAGCAGGAAGGCGAAAACCAACGCGGCCAGCCCTCCCCAGAGATACCAGGCCATGTCGATGAGCTGCCACAGCACGAATCCGCCGATGGCGATCGCGACAAGGATTCCGACGATCTTCAGCACGAATCGATCTCCTTCCGTGTTATGCGCTTCTCCCTCCGAAGTTCACCCTGTCGTCGGCCTGAGGACATCGCCCTCATGGGACGAAGCATCTAGATCGCCGGCCGCAGGCTGCCTTGAAGGGGCGGCTTAAGATCTCACACATGCTCCGCAACCGCGGGCTTGTCTCGCTCCTGACTGCGGAGGCGATCTCCTCCCTCGGCGCGCAGATGACCTTCCTCGCGCTGCCCTGGTTCGTGCTCGTCACGACGGGGTCGGCGGCGAAGATGAGCCTCGTTCTCGCGGTCGAGCTGCTTCCGGTGGCGCTGCTCGGGATCCCGAGCGGGATCGTCATCTCGAAGTGGGGCGCGCGGAAGACGATGGTCGTGGGCGACGCTGCGCGTGCGCCGCTGATGCTCGCGATCCCGCTTCTTCACGAGGCGGGCTGGCTCAGCTTCCCGGTTCTGCTCACCTGCGTCTTCGCGATGGGCTGCTTCCTCGCCCCGTACTTCTCGGCGCAGCGGCTGATCCTGCCGGAGCTCGTCGGCGACGACGAAGCGACGGTTGCGCAGGCCAACGCGGTCGTCGAGGGTACGCAGCGGGCGACGGCGCTCCTCGGCCCTTCGCTCGCCGGGATCCTGATCGCGGTCATCGGGGCCACGAACGTCCTCTACGTCGACGCCGTCACCTACTTCATCTCGTTTCTGATTCTCGTCACGCTCGTGCCGAAGCGCCCGCCGGTCGAGGCGACCGAGGAGTCCGGTGGTGTCCTCGCCGGGATCCGCTTCCTGCTCCGCGACCGGCTGCTCCGCGTCCTGGCCGTGACGGCTCTGTTCCTGAACATGTTCGGCCAGATGCTCGTCGCGTCGCTGCCGGTGCTCGCGTTCGACGAGTTCGACGGGAGCGCGGCGATCGCAGGTCTCTTCTTCGCTGCATTCGGTGCCGGGGCGGTCCTCGGAAGCATCCTTGCGTTGAAGCTCGTGCCGAAGTTCGATCCGATCCGCCTGGGCGCGGTCGCCCTGGTCTGCCTCACGATTCCGATCCCGCTGTTAGGGCTGCCCATCTCCGCTGGAGCCGTCATGCTGGTGCTGTTCGCGGGCTCCATCTTCGGGCCCCTTGTCAACGCCCCGCTGATCGGCGTGCTCACGATGCGCACGCCCGAGGCCCTTCGCCCCAAGGTCATGACGGGCGTCCTGACGATGGCGCTCCTCGCCGGGCCGATCGGACTGGTCGTCGTCGGCCCGTTGCTTCAGAGCTGGGGCCCTCGCCCGGTGCTGCTCTTCGTCGCCGCGGGGCAGTTCCTCGCCTCGCTTCCGTTCGCGTTCGTGGCTTTCCGGCGACAGGAGCCGGTGACCCCGGTCACCGTCGAGGCCACCTGACGCGCGTTTCGGCGCACAGCCCAGCGGGAATCCCCTTGCTCACTTCAAGAGGAGGCTAAGTAATGGGAATCATCGCGTTCATCATCCTGGGGCTACTCGCCGGAGCGATCGCCAAGGCGCTCCTTCCCGGCGACGACCCGGGCGGATTCATCATCACGGCGCTGATCGGCATCGCAGGCGCGATCATCGGCGGCTTCGTGGCAGCTGCGCTCTTCGATGCGCATCCGCTGGACGAGTTCTTCGACATCAGCACCTGGCTGACGGCCATCATCGGCGCGATCGCCCTGCTGCTGATCTATCGGCTCATCGTCGGCCGGTCGCGCAGGCCCGCGTACTAGTCAGTCCGCGGCCTGCACCGCAAGCGGCTCACGGCCCCGCGCGAACTCGCGCCGGGCCGTGAGCCCCCAGTCGTCCTCGCGCCAGATGTACGTCTCTACGCGGATCGCGTCCTCGCGCGCCTCGTAGACCTGGAGGCCGCGCGCCTCGCCCCGCCGGTCCGGCCGCGGCTGTCCGAGGCCGGGGGCGATCGACACCACCGCGCCGCGGGTTTCGCCTCTGATCACCTCGAACTCGTGCCGCTCGCTGACCGCGCCCTGGTGAATGTGGCCGGCGAGGATCAGCTCTGCGCCTGAGTCGACGAGGCCCGCGAGCACCTTCGACCGCCGCGACACGGGCTTCTTCCTCGAGCGCCAGGGCGCGCCGATCAGGTGGTGGTGCAGCGTCACCACCTTCAGCGCGCCCGCGGGCGCCCGGGCCAGAGCCTCGCGTGCGTGGGCCAGCTGGGATTCGCGGATTCCGCCCGACTGGTGCCGCCAAGCGCGCACCGAATTCAGCCCGACCACGTGCAAGCGCTCGGAGCTGTACACGGGCTCGGTGATCTCCCAGTGCCGCTCGAACTCAGAGAACGTCTTCGTGAACCGGGCCGGGAACGTATAGGGAATGTCGTGGTTCCCCGGGATCGCCAGCACGGGGGGTCCCAGCGAGCTGAGAAATGCGGCCGCTGCGGCGTGCTGGTGCGGCCGTCCGCGGTGTGTGAGGTCGCCGCTCGCCACGACGAGCTGGGGCTCGATGCGCTCGATCAGGGCGGCCAGGCTGCTCTCGACCACGGGCGCCTCCTCGGTGCCGACGTGGAGGTCCGAGAGATGCAGGAGCCGTGTTGGTTGAGCCGAACCTCTGGGTACACTCATGGCGATGTCGAACGAGCCTACCGAGATCTTCGACGACCTCTATCTCGGGCTGCGGGCAGGCGGAGCGATGCGTAAGAAGCGCCGCGGCGAGGTGCTCACGATGGAAGAGGAAGAGGCGCTCGGGCGCTGGGAATCCCTCTCCGGCGCTCGCAAGGCGGCCACGATCGGCGCGTTCGCGATCGGCACGTTCGGTCTCGGCTTCACACTCGGCGGCCTGGTTTTCGGCCGCTGGCGCAAGGCCTGAGTTTCACCTGGCACTGAGCGGGGGCACAACAGAGCGATGCGCTTTCGTCGTGGTGCACGGCTAGACACCGGTCAGGTGACGGACGTCCGCGGTCGGGGCGTCGGCACCGGCGGGCTCGCTGTGGGCGGCGGAGGGATCGGCCTCGTCGCACTCGTCGTCTATCTCGCGTTCACGCTTCTCTCCGGCAACAGCGGGGGCCTCGGCCAACTCGAGCCGCTGGACAACACGCAGGTTGGCCAAGGAAGCACGCCCTCGGCAGTCGACCAGAAATGCCAGACCGGTGAGGACGCGAACCAACGTGACGACTGCCGGATCGTCGGCGTCGTGAACAGCGTTCAGAAGTTCTGGAGCGGGGTCTTCCAGCGGAGCGGCAAGCAGTACCAGGACGTGAACACGGTCTTCTTCACGGGCCAGGTGCAGACAGGCTGCGGCTTCGCGAGCTCCGAGGTCGGGCCGTTCTACTGCCCGCAGGACAAGCTCGTCTACATCGACCTCGGCTTCTTCGACGAGCTGCAGTCGCGCTTCGGCGCGTCGGCCGGCCCCTTCGTCCAGGCGTACGTGATCGCCCACGAGTACGGGCATCACGTCCAGGACCAGCTCGGCGTGCTGGAGGCGATCCGCGGGTCGCGGCAGGGGCCGGAGAGCAAGGCCGTTCGCTCAGAGCTTCAGGCAGATTGCTATGCGGGCGTCTGGGCGGCCAATGCGGTTCAGACCGGGACGATCGAGCAGATCCCGCAGTCCGACATCAACGAGGGCCTCGACGCCGCGGCCGCGATCGGCGACGACCGGATCCAGCAGCAGACGCAGGGCCAGGTGAACCCGGAGACCTGGACACACGGCTCGTCTGAGCAGCGGCGGCGCTGGTTCTCCCGCGGCTACGAGCAGGGCAAGCCGGCGGCCTGCGACACGTTCTCAGGTTCGATCTAGCCTTCCGCGTCCTTGGCGGCGAAGAGCACGGTCGGCACCTCCTCCTCGGCCGGGTCCTTCTCGAGCACGATCACGCTGACCAGCGTCGCGAGGACAGCCGCGAGCGGGATCGCCAGCAGGACGGCCCAGCCTCCGAAGAGGATCGCCGTCGCCGTTACCGACACGAGGACGACGAGCGGTGAGAGCCCGACCGCGTCTCCGAGGACCTTCGGGATCACCAAGTAGTCCTCGAGCAGTCTCACCGCGAGCACGACGAGCCCTGCCATGAGCGCGACGTGCCACGACTCGGTGAGGCCGACGCCTACCGCGAGCGCTCCGGCCGTCAGAGGGCCGATCACAGGAACGATCTCGACCACCCCTGCGAACACCCCCACGAGCAGCCAGTAGGGCAGGCCGATGGCGAAGAACGCCGTCGAGAGCACGCCGGCGACCGCGACGATCAGGATCAGCTGCCCGCGCACGTAGGCGCCGAGCTTGAGGTCGATCAAGTCCCACGTGTCGCGGACGATGCGCCGCTTCTCCCGCGGCAGCAGCGAGACGACGAGCGAGATCGCACGATTGCGCTCGAACACCCAGTACGCGGCCGATGCGAGGACGAAGAAGAGCCCGACGAGGATCTCGAACCCGAGCACGGTCGCATCGAGCGCGTGGTCAACCGCGTTGCCGGCGGTCGGCACGTCGTGGAGCCAGCGGTCGACGGCCAGCAGGGCGTCGTGCTTCCAGCCCGTCTCCTGGCGGGCTTCGGCGCGCAGGTTGTCGCCTCCCACCGCAGCCTCGACCTGGCTCACTGCCCGAGGGACGAGCAGCCACAGGAGGAGCGCGACGAACCCCGCCACGGCCAGGTAGTGGACGATGATCCCGGCGCCGCGCGGGACCCGATGACGTCGGAGCCATTCCACGCTCGGCCGAATCGCCGCGGCGACGATGAACGCGAAGAAGAGGAGCGCGATCAGCACCTTCAGCTTCCACAGCGCGAGGACACCGACGACGATGCCGATGACAACGAGCGTGGCGAGTGCGACTCGGCCGACTGTCCGCTTCATGCAGCCCTTTTCGCCGTTTCGGCGGCTGGGCAAACGGCAGGAAACGCAATCCGCCCGTTGAAGCCGCGCCCATGCGTCCTCACCGGGACGAGGAGGTCTACCTAGACGCGCGGTTGCACGGCGCGGTTCTGGCGCGTCCGATCTTCCGGTCGTCGCTGCTCGTAGTGCTCGGGATCGCGGCGATGCTCGTCCCTTACGCGGCGGGGCCTGCCCTCGGCGCGGTCCTGATCGCGGCGGGCGCGTTCTTCACCCTGCGGGCGGTCTGGCAGTGGGAGCGGACGCACCTCGTCGTGACGACGGAGAAGGTCTACCTCCTGAACGGAACGCTCCACCGGCGCTCGAAAGCCGTGCGCCTGCAGCTGGTCGACGCGGTCGAGGTCGACCAGTCGCTGGTAGGGCAGCTCTTCGGCTACGGAACCGTCGTCGTCGGCCCGCTCAAGGTGGGGCACATCGCCCGGCCGAGCGAGGTCTGCCACCTCGTCGAGCGTCTGGCCTCGTAGCTCAAAGCGAACACTTGTTCGATCCGACCCGGGTGGCTAAACTGGGTCGGTTATGGCTTCCGAAGAGCTCGTCATTCACGGCGCCCGCGAGCACAACCTCAAGGACATCGATGTCCGGCTGCCGCGCCACAAGCTGATCACGATCACGGGGCTTTCGGGCTCCGGGAAGTCGTCCCTGGCCTTCGACACGATCTACGCGGAGGGCCAGCGCCGCTACGTCGAATCGCTCTCCGCCTACGCGCGCCAGTTCCTCCAGATGATGGAGAAGCCGGACGTGGACTCGATCGAGGGCCTGTCCCCGGCGATCTCGATCGACCAGAAGACGACCTCGCGGAACCCGCGCTCGACCGTCGGCACCGTGACCGAGATCTACGACTACCTGCGCCTCCTGTACGCGCGGGTCGGGCGGCCGCACTGCCCGGTCTGCGGCCGGCCGATCGCGGGGCAGTCGATCGAGGCGATCGTCGACCGGGTCCTGCGGCTCGAGGAGGGGACGAAGTTCACGGTCAACGCACCGGTCGTGCGCGACCGCAAGGGCGAGTACAAGGACGTCTTGGAGGAGCTCCGCGCCGACGGTTTTACGCGCGTGAAGGTCGACGGTGAGATTCGGATGCTCGAAGAGGAGATCGTCCTCGACAAGAAGTTCAAGCACACGATCGAGGTCGTGGTCGACCGGCTGATCATGAAGCCGGACCTGCGGACGAGGCTCGCACAGTCGATCGAGACGGCCCTGTCGCTCGCGGACGGGCTCGTCGTGATCGACGTCCAGGACGGCGAACAGCTCACGTTCTCCGAGAAGTTCGCGTGCCCCGAGCACGGTGTCGGGCTCCCGGAGCTCCAGCCGCGGATCTTCTCGTTCAACTCGCCGCACGGGGCCTGTCCCCGGTGCACCGGCCTCGGCGCGCAGCAGGAGATCGATCCCGACCTCCTCGTCCCGGATCCGACGCTCTCGATCGGCGAGGGCGCCCTCGTCCCGTGGTCGACGGGCGGCGCGAGCTTCTACGAGGCGGTCATCCAGGGGATCGCCGACAAGTGGGAGCTCGACCTCGACCAGCCGTGGCAGGACCTGACGGCCGAGGAGCAGGACCTCTTCCTGTACGGCACCGACGGCGAGCGCGTCTACGTCCGCTACCGCAACCGCATGGGACGAAAGCGTTCCTACATGCTCGCCTTCGAGGGGATCGTCAAGAATCTCGAGCGGCGCTATCGCGAGACCGACTCGGCGCAGCAGCGCGAGCGGATCGAGGAGTACATGAGCTTCCGCCCGTGCCCGGAGTGCGGCGGGGCGAGGCTCAAGCCCGAGGTGCTCGCGGTCACGGTCGGCGAGAGGAACATCCACGAGTTCTCGAAGATGTCCGTCACCCGGGCGATCGAGTTCCTGGACGCGCTCGGGCTGACCGAGACCGAGCAGCTGATCGGCGAGCGGATCATCAAGGAGATCCGGGAGCGGCTGACGTTCCTCGACAACGTCGGTGTCGGCTACCTGCAGCTCGACCGCGCGGCGGCGACGCTGTCCGGCGGCGAGGCGCAGCGGCTCAGGCTGGCCACGCAGATCGGCTCGCAGCTCGTCGGCGTGTTGTACATCCTCGACGAGCCGTCGATCGGGCTGCACCAGCGCGACAACGGAAAGCTGATCGGGACGCTCGAGCGGCTGCGCGACCTCGGCAACACCGTGCTCGTGGTCGAGCACGACGAGCAGATGATGCGCTCGGCCGACTATCTGGTCGACATGGGGCCCGGCGCAGGCGAGCACGGCGGCCACGTCGTGGCCGAAGGGACGGCGGAGGAGGTCGAGCAGAACGAGAAGTCGGTCACCGGTCAGTTCCTCTCGCGGAAGCGTGAGATTGCGATTCCGGAGCGGCGCACCGAGCAGCAGGGGTCGTTCTGGGTGCGCGGCGCGACGCAGCACAACCTGAAGTCGATCGACGTCGAGTTCCCGGTCGGCAAGTTCATCACGGTCACCGGAGTCTCCGGCTCGGGGAAGTCGACGCTCGTGAACGAGATCGTCTTCAAGGCGCTCGCCAATCGCCTGCATCGGATGCGCGTCAAGCCCGGCGAGCACGAGACCTGCGAAGGCATCGAGTGCTACGACAAGGTGATCGACATCGACCAGTCGCCGATCGGCCGCACGCCGCGCTCGAACCCGGCGACGTACACGAAGCTCTTCGACCACATTCGGGAGCTGTACTCGTTCACGCCCGAGGCGAAGGTGCGCGGCTACAAGCCTGGCCGTTTCTCGTTCAACGTGCGCGGCGGGCGCTGCGAGACGTGCAAGGGCGACGGGACGATCAAGATCGAGATGCACTTCCTGCCGGACGTGTACGTCCCGTGCGAGACCTGTCATGGACGGCGCTACAACCGCGAGACGCTCGAGGTTCGGTTCAAGGGGAAGTCGATCGCGGACGTGCTCGAGATGTCGGTCGAGGAGGCGCTTCGCTTCTTCGCCAAGATCCCGAAGCTGCGCCGGCGGCTGCAGACGCTCCACGACGTGGGGCTCGACTACATCAAGCTCGGGCAGCCCGCGACGACGCTGTCGGGCGGCGAGGCACAGCGTGTGAAGCTCGCGTCGGAGCTGTCGAAGATCGCGACCGGACGGACGCTCTACATCCTGGACGAGCCGACGACCGGGTTGCACTTCGCGGACATCGAGAAGCTGCTCGAGGTGCTTCAGCGTCTCGTCGACTCGGGCAACACGGTGCTCGTGATCGAGCACAACCTCGACGTGATCAAGCAGGCGGACTGGATCATCGACCTCGGGCCTGAGGGCGGTGAGGCCGGCGGCGAGGTGATCGCGACGGGGACTCCGGAGCAGGTTGCGGAGGTCGAGGATTCGGCGACCGGACAGTTTTTGCGCGAGGTGCTGCCGAAGAAACGGGCGCGCAAGCCCGCCAGGGCCGCAGCCTAGCCCTCGAGCGGAAAGCGCTCGGCCCTGTGCCAGCGCCCGTTCAGGTCTTCGGCGAGCAGTGACACCGAATCGGCACGCGCATCGATCGGGAGATGCGGCGAGAGGACGGCCTCGACCTCGTCTTGAAGGTCAACGGTTCCCTCGGCGACGGTCAGGTGCGGGATCACCTCGTCGTGCATCCCCTCGTACGGCGGGTATTCCGGGTACTCGTCCGCGACGAGCTCGATCAGGTCCTTGAACGGCTCGGCCGGCTCGGGCGCGAGCCAGGCAACTTCGGGGAAGCGGGCGACGCGCGGCAGCCGAAACGAGAATGCGGGCCGCCGGGCGAAGAGCTGTCTCAGACCGTCGAGGAGCTCCGCGTCGACGCGCTCGGTCGGTGCGAAGGGGTACAGGATCGTGATGTGGGCCGGGACGCCGCGCTGCGCGGACCAGTCGTGCTTCGCGCGCCACTCGGAAACGAGCGGCTCGGCTTCGGGCACCTCGACCACGAGCGCGGTTTCCGGCATCGCGCGCACAGTACGCTGGCCGTGTGAGCACCGCCGTGGAGACCACCCGTTCGCTGCGGAAGGACTGGTGGCTCCGCGCAGTCGCCGTCCTCGCTCATCCGCGGACGACATTCGCCGCGCTCCGGGACGACTCCGACGAGGCTGCCGAGGCGCGGCAGGAGCCGATCCTCGCGATCGTCTTCCTTGCGGGAATCGCGGGGATGCTCTCCACCTCGCTCGCCGGCCGGCTTCTGGACGACGCGAGCTTCGACGCTCTGAACGTCGTCCTGTGGGCCTTCATCGGCGGGGGGATCTACGGCGCGCTCGTCTACTTCGTCGGTGGGCTGTTCGTCTACGCGCTGGGGCACGGGATCGGCGCGCGCTACTCGTTCCGCCAGGCGAGGCACGTCGTCGGGCTCGCATCCGTTCCGCTCGTCGTGTCCCTGGTTCTCGTCTGGCCCGCCCGGCTCGCGATCTACGGCGAGGACGTCTTTCGCAGCGGCGGCTCGGACACCGGAGTCGGCGACAAGCTCTTCGAGGCGCTCGTCGCGGCGTCGTTCGTCTGGTCGCTCGCGCTCGTGGCGGTCGGGCTGATCGAGCTGCGGAAGGCTTCGAGCTCGGCGTCTTCCATTCCGTAGGTGTGCTCGTCGCCCGGGAAGGTGCCGTCTCGCACCTCCTCGGCGTAGTGCTCGAGCGCGTCGCGAATCTCCCGCGAGAGGCTCGCGTAGCGCTTGACGAAGCGGGGGAGATGCCCTTCGGTGAGGCCGAGCAGGTCGTGGTAGACGAGCACCTGGCCGTCGGTTTCCGGGCCTGCGCCGATACCGATCGTCGGCACGGTCAGGCGGCTCGTGACCTCGGCCGCCACGGGCGCCGGAACCGCTTCCAGCACGACCGCGAAGGCTCCCGCGTCCTCGAGCGCGAGCGCGCCCTCGACGAGCTGCGCCGCGGCGTCGGCCGTCTTCCCCTGCGTCTTGAACCCGCCGAGCATGGTCGCGGACTGCGGCGTCAGCCCGACGTGCCCCATGACCGGGATCCCCGCCTCGACGATCGCGCGCACGCGCGAGACCATCGGGCCCGCCCCCTCGAGCTTGATCGCGTCCGCGCCCGCCTCCTTCACGAAGCGGATCGCGTTCTCGAGCGCCTTCTCGTCGGAGACCTGGAACGAGCCGAACGGCATGTCGCCGACGACGATCGGGTGCCGTACCGCGCGCACGACCGTGCGCGTGAGGAAGAGCATCTCGTCCATCGTGACCGGGACGGTCGTGCCCTGGTGACCGAGGACGACCATCGCCGCGGTGTCGCCGACGAGGATGATGTCCACGCCGGCGTCTTCGGCGAAGCGTGCGCCCGGCGAGTCGTAGGCGGTGACCATCACGATCTTCTGGCCGCGGCGCTTCATTTCGAGAAGCTCGGGCAGCGCCAGCTTTCCCTTGGGCGGTGTGCTCACTTGCTTTCTCCTTCCAGGATCACGTTGTCGATCAAACGCGTTCCGCCGACGCGGACTGCGGCGGCCAGCACGCGCTGACCGTTGAAGTTGGCCTCTTCGAGGTAGTCGAGCTCGAGGTCGCGGAGCAGTTCCCGGGCCTGCTCTCGGTCCTTCGTCGCGAGCGCGCGCGGAAGCGCAAGGGCCGCTTCGCGCTCGTCAGGCGACAGGTACTCGTTCCGCGAGGACAGCGCGAGGCCGTCCTCGTCGCGGACGGTCGGCACGACGCGGATCTCGAGCCCGAGGTTGAGGTCTCGCACGAGCTGCTTCACGACCGCGGCCTGCTGCGCGTCCTTCTGTCCGAAGTAGGCGCGGTCGGGGCTGACGATGTTGAACAGCTTGAGACAGACGGTTGCCACGCCTCGGAAGTGATCGGGACGAAACTCGCCCTCGAGGCGCTCGCCCAGCTCGCCGACGTCGACCCAGGTGGCGTAACCCTCCGGATACATCTCCTCCGCCGACGGCGCGAACAGGACGTCGACGCCGGACTCCTCGGCCAGCTTCGCGTCGCGCTCCTCGTCGCGCGGGTAGCGGTCGAGGTCCTCGTTCGCTCCGAACTGGGCCGGGTTCACGAACAGGCTCGCGACGACGACGTCGTTCTCCTCGCGCGCGGCCGCGAACAGCGCCAGATGCCCGGCGTGGAAGGCCCCCATCGTCGGGACGAGACCCGTCCGAGGGCCTGTCCCTGTTAAGGGCCTGTCCCTGTTAAGGGCCTGTCCCTCGGGCAGCTCGGAAATCCGGCGGACGATCTTCATCGCGCCGCCACCTCCGCGGTCGCATCCGCGAGCGCCCGGTAGAGCGGCTCGAGCGTCGGTAGGCGCTCCCGGATCGCCTCTAGATGCGCTTCGACGGTCGCCCAGTCACCGCGGATGACGGGCCCGGTCAGCTCGAAGTCGTTCTCGATCACGCGGCGCATCATCGGAACCAGCGCCTCCGGAGGCGCGCCCGCCGCCTCGAGCATCTCCGCGGCAGCCTCGTGCAGCGTCACGAGATAGCTCGCCGCCACGACCGCGCCCGCGTGGTAGAGCGCTCGCTCGGACTCGTCGAGCGCGAACGGCGCGAGACCGAGCTCGTCGGCGAGCCAGAAGCCGATCTCACGCGCGTCGTCGGTCTCCGCGGTGACCGCGGCGTACGCCCCGTCGAGCTGCTCCGGCCCTCGCGCGCGTGTGAACGACTGCAGCGGGTGGATCCCGAACCGGCGCGTATGCGGATGGAGCGCGGCCAGCGGCGTCGCCCCGCTCGTGTGCGCGATCCAGGGCCCGGGCTCGATCCCCGAGGCGACATCCGCGATTACCCGGTCGGGGACGCAAAGCAGCACGAGCTCGCCCTCGTCCGGGGAAACCGCGTAGCCACGCTCACGCAGCCTGGCGGCGACAGCCGAGCCGACTCGGCCCGAGCCGATGACTTGAATCGTCTGCACCACAAAAGCTCCAGTTCCGTAGCGGATACCGGGCACGACGGAGTGTACCTCCGAGTGTCCGGATCTATGCCTAAACTCTCGCGGCGATGCCGATCTACGAGTACGTGTGCATGGAGTGCGAGTCGCACTTCGAGGAGCTCGTCCGCAACGGGGAAGCGGTGCATTGCCCCGACTGCGAGGCCTCGAACGTGCGCAAGCAGCTCTCCGTGTTCGCGACTCACGGCACCGCCGAGCAGCCTTCCTTCGGCGGACCTTCGTCGGGCGGTTGTTGCGGCGGAAGTTGTGGCTGCGGGCACTGAGCTAAACCTCCGCGCGCACTGGCCGCGCTCGGCTCGCGCCGGGCGAAGCCCGGCTCCGCCAAGCGCTGACGCCGCTGAGCGCACGGGGCTCTCCAGGCCCGTGCAAAGCACTGTGCCCTCCGGCCCCGCACACTCCGCGACGCCCCAGAGCACGCGGAGGCACCGCTCATGAGCGAAGCGCTCAATGCGTACGCGGCCGAGGTCGCCGGCTGCACACGCTGCCGCCTCGCGCAGGGGCGGACACAGGTCGTCTTCGGCGTGGGCAACCCCGAGGCGGACCTGATGTTCGTCGGCGAGGCGCCCGGCTTCCACGAGGACAAGCAGGGCTACCCGTTCGTCGGCCAGGCCGGGAAGCTGCTCGACCAGCTCCTGGGCGGCATCGGCATGTCCCGCGAGGACGTGTACATCGCGAACGTGATCAAGTGCCGCCCGCCCGGGAACCGTGACCCCCAGCCCGACGAGATCGAGGCCTGCGAGAGCCACCTCTTCCGCCAGGTCGAGCTGATCCAGCCGAAGCTCGTGGGCACGCTCGGCAACTTCGCGACGAAGCTCCTCTCCGGGAAGCCGACCGGGATCACGCGCGTCCACGGCCAGGACCAGCAGGTCGTGCTCGGCGGGCGCCAGGTGCTGCTCTACCCGCTCTACCATCCTGCCGCGGCGCTGTACACGCCCGCGATGCTGGGTGTCCTGCAGGAGGACTTCAAGCGCATCCCGGAGCTGCTCGGCCGCGTCGTCGAGCCGCCGCCCGAGCCGGAGCCGCTGCTCGCGGCCGAGCCTGCCGTTCAGCTGGGTCTCTTCTAGTCTGAGACACATGGAGCGTCGTGAATCGGCCTCGCCCGAGGAGACCGAGCACATCGCAGCGGAGCTCGCCCGAGAGCTCGAGCCGGGCGACGTCGTCACCGTCTCCGGCGAGCTCGGGTCCGGCAAGACGACCTTCGTCCGCGGCGCGTGCCGCGCGCTCGGAGTCACCGGACCGGTGACAAGCCCCACCTTCACCATCGGGCATCGGTACCGTGGAGCGGTAGATGTCTCTCATCTCGACCTCTATCGATTCGAGAGCGTCTCGCCTGCCGAGTGGGGCGACCTCGAACCGTACTTCGACGGTGCCGTCTGCTTCGTCGAGTGGCCGGAGGCTGCCGGCGAGGCGCTGCCCGCGCCCCGCTTCCACGTCGTCCTGCGACATGCCGGAGAGAACAGCCGCCTGATCGAGATCGACCGTGCTGACGCTCGCGTTTGACACCGCTACGAACGTCGCCACGAGCGCATTGCTCGAAGACGGCAACGTGCTCGGCGAGAGAACGGGAATCCCGGGTCGCCTGCTCGAGGACGTGGACGCGCTGTTCGCAGGCGCAGATGCGGATCCGCAGGAGCTCGAGCGAATCGTCGTCGGCACAGGCCCGGGGAGCTTCACGTCGCTGCGCATGGGCCTCGCGGCGAGCCGCACCCTGGCCCTGGCGCTGGACGCGGAGGTCGCTGGCGTCTCGACGCTGGCCGCCCTCGCCGCCGGCGCTCCCGCCGCGCTCCCGGTCATCGACGCGCGCCGCCGAGAGGTCTTCACGCTGATCGACGGGGAGCCCGTCGCTGCGCCGCCGGAGCGACTTGGCAAGAGTCTGTTTCAAGGCCGGACTTGTGTAGGAGATGGGGCCGTGCGATATCGCGAAGTGATGGAGGCCGCGGGCGCCGAGATCCCGCCCGACGACAGCGAGCTGCACGTCCCGCGTGCGGCCGTGCACGCGCGCCTCGCGCAGAGCTTCGGCCTCGCCGAGCTCGTCGAGCCGATCTACGTCCGCGCGCCGGACGCCGACAAGGTGCTGAAGCGATGATCGAGTTCCGCAAGCTCAAGCTCCGCGACCTGACCGCGATCGAGGAGATCGAGCGCGCCTCGTATCCCACCCCGTGGTCGCGCTCGATGTTCGCGGGTGAGCTGGCGAAGCCGTCCTCGATCTGCCTCGGCGCCGTCGACGGCGCGACCGACGAGCTCGTCGGCTACCTGATCATCTCCCGCTACGTCGACGCCTGGCACGTGATGAACATCGCCGTCGCGCCCACGCACCGCCGTCGGGGCATCGCACGCGGGCTCATGGAGCGGCTCTTCGAGGTCACGGCCCGGGACGCGCGTCGCGGGTACACGCTCGAGGTCCGCGTCTCGAACGATGGAGCGATCCAGCTCTACGAAGCGCTCGGCTTCCACGCCCGGGGAATTCGGCGCGGCTACTACACGGACAACCGGGAGGACGCGCTGATCATGTGGCGCGACCCGGTGCGCGAGCCGGCGAGCGCTTGATCCTCGGCCTCGAGACTTCCTGCGACGAGACCGCCGCGGCGCTCGTCAGCCGGAACGGCGCGATCCTGGCCAACGTCGTCTCCTCGCAGGCCGAGCTGCACGCGAAGTACGGCGGCGTCGTCCCCGAGGTCGCGTCGCGGCGGCACCTCGAGCTCATCACGCCCGTGATCCGGGAAGCGCTGCAGGAGGCGGGAGCCCAGCTCGAGCACGTGCAGCGGATCGCGGTCACGCAGGGCCCCGGCCTGATCGGCGCGCTGCTCGTCGGTCTCTCGGCGGCGAAGGCGCTCGCCTGGGCGCTGCGGCTTCCGCTGATTCCGGTCGACCACTTGCACGGCCACGTCGCCTCACTGTTTCTCAAACCCGACCCGGTGGAGCCGCCCTTCCTCTGCCTCCTCGCCTCCGGCGGCCACACGCTCGTGCTCGACGTCCAGGACAAGCGGGGCTTCAGGATCCTCGGGACGACGCTCGACGACGCGGCCGGCGAGGCGTTCGACAAGGGCGCTCGCCTGCTCGGGCTGGGCTACCCGGGCGGGGCCGCGATCGACCGTCTCGCGCGGGAGGGCGACCCCGGGGCGTACGACTTCCCGGTCGCGCGCGTGCCGGGCCTCGACTTCTCGTTCTCGGGGCTGAAGACCGCGCTCCTGTACACGGTTCGGGACCTCGAGGCAGACGAGCTGGAGCGGCGGCGCGCCGATCTTGCCGCCTCGTATCAGCGCGCGATCGTCCGCGCCCTCGTCGAGCGCGCGGAAGCGGCCGCCGAGCAGGGCGGGATGGACCGGATCGCGGTCGTTGGAGGCGTGGCGGCGAACTCGGAGCTTCGCGCTGCCCTCCCGGGCGCGGCACTCGCCCCGCTCGAGCTCTGCACCGACAACGCGGCGATGATCGCTTCGGCCGCGCGGTATGTCGAGGAGATCCCGTTCGCTCGTTATCTTGGTCTCGATGCGTATGCGTCTACGGCGGCGTGAAGCCCCGCAGCTGGGCGTGCTCGGCGCGCTCGCGCTGACTGCGACGCTGCTCTCGGTCGCTGCCGGGGCGGGCAGCGCCGGGCGTGAGCACGAGGACCTCGCCGGGTCGGCCTGGCGCGGTCTCGTCGGCAGCCCACGCGAGCAGGTCGCCGTCGGCCAGCGCGTGCTCGTCGTCCTCAACAGTCCTTCGCTTTCCGACCGGGTCGCCGCGGCCGGGGGACAGGCGACCGAGGCCCAGCAGCGGCAGTGGACCGCCTCGGCGCTCGCCGCCGACAATCTCCTGATCGCGCGCCTCGCACAGCAGGGCGTGCTGGTCAAGCCGGAGCACCGCTACGCGCGCGTCCTGACCGGCTTCTCGGCTCCGCTCGACCCGCGCGCGGTCAGCTACCTCGAGAGCGCGCCGGAGGTGGCGGGCGTGTATCCGGTTCGCGTCACGTATCCGGCCTCCGTCTCTTCCAGCCTGATCGAGAAGGGCGGGCTCGCCGCCGGCGCCGGCACGAGGCCCGGAGTCTCGCTGCCGGGCTTCGACGGCCGCGGGGTCTCGATCGCGCTCCTGGACACGGGGGTGGACACGAAGCAGCCGTACATCCTCGGCCAGGTGCTCGACGGCTACGACGCGATCGACCCGAGCACCGACGCCAGAGCCGAGGCGAGCCCCGAGGACTCGACCCGTCTCGAGCGGCACGGGACGCAGCTCGCCGGGCTGCTCGTCGGCTCCCAGGGACCGGCGAAGATCGAAGGCGTCGCGCCCGGCGCCACGGTCCTGCCGATCAGGGTCGCAGGCTGGCAGCGCGAAGCGGGCGGACGCTGGGCGGTCTTCGGTCGGACGGATCAGCTGATCGCAGGGCTCGAGCACGCGGTCGACCCGAACCTGGACGGGATCGCGCTCGACGCCGCACGGGTGGCGCTGGTGGGCGTCGCCGAGCCGTTCGCAGCCTTCGAGGACAGTCCCTCGGCACGGGCGGTCGCGGGGGCGCTTCGGCTCGACACGCTCGTCGTCGCTCCGGCGGGGAACGACGGCGTCGCCGGGCCCGGCTACGGGAGCATCGCGGGGCCGGGAGGGTCGCGCGCCGCTCTGACCGTCGGCGCGGCCGACCTCCGAGAGTCGTCTGCCTCCGTGCACGCCGTGGTCCGCGTGGGGCTCGGAGTCCTGTTCGACGAGCGAGTGCCGCTGGCCGGCGCCGTCGCGCCGACCATCCGGCAGTCGCTGGAGGTGAGCATGCCGCGCCTCGATCGGGCCGAGCGGACACAGGGCGCTCCACCGCGGCTCGACCACTTCTTCGCGGCGAACGGGCTCAGCCTCGTCGCCGGGCGCGCGGCGCTCGTGCCTGCAGGCGACGACCCGGCCTACGCGGCCTCGCAGGCGGTGAAGGCGGGCGCGGCGCTCGTCGTCCTCTACGGCGGCGACAGCCTGCCGAGCGGAGGCATCGGCCTCGACGACGGCGTGACCGTCCCGGTCGTCGGCATCCCCGCAGACGTGGGAGCGCGGGTGGCACAGGAGCTCAACGACGGACGGAGCGCGCACGTCTCGCTCGGACGGGTCAGCTCCGAGGCGAGCCCGAGCGCGGGCGGCGTCGCGCCGTTCTCCTCGAGGGGACTGGCCTTCGACGGATTCGTCAAGCCGGATCTCGTCGCACCGGGCGTCGGCCTGCTGACGTCGGATCCGGGCAAGGCAGAGGACGGCTCGGCGCGATACTCGAGCATCAGCGGCACGAGCGCCTCGTCGGCGATCGTCGCCGGTGCGGCCGCGCTCCTCGCCCAGGCTCGGCCGCAGCTCGACGCGTCCGCGCTCAAGGGGCTGCTCGCCGGCTCCGCGCGAGCTGTTCCGGGCGAATCGGTCGCTGCACAAGGGACGGGCCTGCTCGATCTCGGCGCCGCCTCGGCCGGCGAGACCGCGTCGCTTCCGACCACGCTCAGCTTCGGCCGCGCGACGCACCGGGAGGGCTGGCACGCGACGCGCAGGCTCGTTCTGCGCAACCTCTCCTCACGCAGGCTCCGCATCGAGCTCGCCACCGATCCCCGGGACCGCGGCGGCGCACGCGCCCTCGTCTTCGCCTTCGCTCCCTCGCACGTGCGCATCAGGCCGCACGGAATCGCGACCGTCTACGTGGCCGTGCGGGCCCTGGCTCCGGTCGGCAATCCCGTCGAGGGCCGCTTCGCCGTCCGCCCTGAGGGCGGCGACGCGATCCACGTGCCCTGGCTGATCATGTCGCGGCCGAGGCACGACGCGCTGCTCTCCTCGATCCGGCTCTCGAACCGGTCGTTCGAGCCGTCCGACTCGACCCCGGCAGTCCTCTCGTTCCAGGCCGGCCGACTCGACACCGGCGGCCAGCTGGAGCCGGTCGCGCTTCTCCAGCTCAAGCTGCGCGACAGCCGTGGCCGGCCGCTCGGGACGCTCGCCCAGCTCCGCGATCTCCTCCCCGGCCGCTTCGCCTTCGGGCTGACCGGTAGAGACGCCAAGGGCAACGCGCTCGAGCCCGGCCGCTACACCGTTCGGCTGGCCGCGTACCCGACGGGCCAGGGCGACCCCAGCGTGGCGACGGTCCCGTTCACCATTCGGTGACGCACCCGGACGGGCTTATACTCGCGAGCCGGAACATCGTCATTTGCAGCCGATTCAAGGAGTGACTCTGTGACCACCGTCGAGGCCCCTGTCTCCCACCTTCGCGAGAACCCATTCGAGCTCGCCCAGCAGCAGCTGAGGCGCGTTGCGGACACGTTCAAGATCGACCCGAACCTGATCGCCGTCCTGCAGGAGTGCAAGAAGGCGGTCGTGGTCTCGATTCCGGTGGTCCTGGACGACGGGTCGGTGCGCGCGTTCGAGGGCTACCGCGTGACGCACAACATCGCGCGCGGGCCGTCGAAGGGCGGGATCCGGTACCACCCGGACGTCACGCTCGACGAGGTCAAGTCGCTTGCGATGTGGATGACGTGGAAGTGCGCGCTGATGAACATCCCGTTCGGCGGCGCCAAGGGCGGCATCGCGTGCAATCCGAAGCAGCTCTCGCAGATGGAGCTGCAGAAGCTGACCCGCCGCTACACGTCCGAGATCATCAACGAGATCGGGCCGGAGAAGGACATTCCCGCGCCGGACGTCGGCACCGACGGGCGGGTGATGGCGTGGATCTTCGACACGTACTCGATGAACAAGGGCCACTCGGTGCTCGGGGTCGTGACCGGCAAGCCGCTGAACATCGGCGGGTCGCTGGGGCGCATCGAGGCGACCGCGCGGGGGGCGCTCTACTGCATCCGCGAGGCCGTGCGCAAGCAGCAGTCGACGATCGCCGGTCAGCGCGTCGTCGTCGAGGGCTTCGGGAACGTCGGCCTGTACCTCTCACGGTTCCTCGCGCAGGAGGGAGCGACCGTGATCGCGGCGTCCGACTCCACCGGCGGTGTCTACAACGCGAAGGGGATCGACGTGGAGGCCGCGATCGCGCACAAGCAGGAGACCGGGGCGCTGTCCGGGCTCAAGGACAGCGAGGGGATCAGCCACGAAGAGCTGCTTCTGCTCGAGTGCGACGTGCTCGCGCCGTGTGCCCTCGAGCAGGTGATCACGAGCGACAACGCGGACAAGATCAAGGCGAGGATCATCTGCGAAGGCGCCAACGGGCCGACGACGCCGACCGCTGACGAGATCCTCGAGGACCGGGGCGTGCTCGTCCTTCCGGACGTGCTCGCGAACGCGGGTGGAGTCGTCGTCTCCTACTTCGAGTGGGTGCAGGGCCTCCAGGAGTACTTCTGGAAGGAGGACGAGGTGAACGCGCGGCTGAACGACATCTCGACCCGGGCGTTCAACGAGACGTGGGCGACGCGCGAGAGCCGCGGGACGAGCATGCGGATGGCGGCCTACGGGCTCGCGGTGCAGCGGGTTTCCGAGGCCACGACCACGCGCGGGCTATACCCCTAGTCCGGCTCTACGGGGCGGCTGGGTGTCATCTCTGCGAGCGCGCTCGCGAGACCGTCCTGGCCGCCCGCGACGAGCTCGGGTTCGAGCTCGAGGAGGTGGCGATCGACGGGGATGCGGAGCTCGAGGCGCGCTATCGAGAGCTGATTCCCGTCGTCGAGATCGACGGCGAGCGGGCGTTCGTCTACTTCGTTCCGCCTGATGCGCTGCGGCGCAAGCTCGCACAAACTCAGTCCTGAGCGCTGACTTTGTGACACCCCGACGCAAGAAGGGGTGCGGAAATGCAAGAATCCTTGTGTGGTGTTACAAGCTCCACCGCAAGGTGCGCCGACCGATCGACTGACCGTCGGCGTCGCGGCTCGGCTCAGCCGCTACCTGCAGGTCCTGACCCAGGCCAAGAAGATGGGGAAGAGCAGGATCTCCTCGCAGGAGATCTCGGACTACACGAACATCAACGCGACTCAGATCCGGCGCGATCTCTCGGCGTTCGGCAAGTTCGGCAAGCGCGGAGTCGGCTACAACATCGACTCGCTGCTCGGCGAGATCCGGAAGATCCTCCGCACCCAGGGGCAGCACAACATCCTGCTCGTCGGCGCCGGCCGGCTGGGCGAGGCGATCGTATCGTCGCCGATCTTCGCGGAGCACGGGATCCACATCGCGGCGATCGTCGAAACCGATCCCGAGAAGGTGGGGCGGACGGTCGGCGACATCGGGGTCAGCGACTACGGCGAGTTGAGCGACCTCGTTCGTGACAAGAACATCATCGTGGGCGTGCTCGCGGTCCCGGCGACGAGCGCGCAGAAGGCGGCCCAGGACCTCGTCGACTCGGGGGTGAAGATCATCTTCAACTACTCCGAGGCGCTGCTCGACGTCCCGTCGGACGTCGCGGTCCACACGTCGAACCCCGCGGTCGACCTTCTCTACGCGCTCTACTTCCACCTGACCTAACGAGCCCCGTCCCCCGTCCGGTGCCTGGCACCGGCCATGTCTCCTCGAGAGTGGTGAAGATGGGCCCGATGCGCATCCTCCTCTGGCACGGCTACCTGCTCGGAGGCACCGGCTCCAACGTGTACACGCGCGCCCTCGCGCGCGAGTGGAGCCGCGCCGGACACGACGTGACCGTCTTCGCCCAGGAGCCGCATCCGGACCTGTACGACCTCGGCGGCGCGCAGGTCGTCCGCCCCGACATCGGAGGACTCCTGCCCGTGTTCGTGCTCGACGAGTACGAGGGGCTCGAGGTGAAGCTGGTACAGGACCTCACGGCCGAGGAGCGCGAGCGGTACGTGGCCGCGAACGCGGAAGCGCTCCGCGAGCACCTGCCCGCCGATCTCGTCTTCGCGAACCACGTCATCCTCGGCGGCCCCGTCGCCGCCGCGAGCGGCGCGCGTTTCGCCGTGAAGGCGCACGGCTCCGAGCTCGAGTACGCGATGCGCGGAAACGACGAGCTGTCGGCGTGGGGGAGGGAGTCGCTCGAGCGAGCCGAGGCGGTCTTCGTCGGCTCCGAGCACACCCGCGAGGTGCTCGACGAGGTCGTCGGGCACGTGGACCGAGTCCACGTCGTCCCGCCGGGAGTCGACATCGACCTGTTCACACCGCTCCCGCGGGACGAGGCGCTTCGCGACCTGCTCGCCGAGAGCCGCGCCGATCCGCCGAACCCCGGCAACGCGAACGACCGCCTCCCGGACGAGGGGAACGCCGACCGGCTCGAGGCCTTCTTCTCGGGAGACGAGCCAAAGGTTCTGTACTTCGGCAAGCTCCTGCGCAACAAGGGCGTCCACGTCCTCTTCGAGGCGCTCCGCGACCTCGACGCGCGCGCCGTCGTCGTCGGGTTCGGGGACTACCGCGACGAGCTGGAAGCGCTGGCCCCGCCCGGCACGCTCTTCACCGGAGCGCTCGAGCACCGGCACCTCTCGAAGCTCGTCCCGCTCACCGACGTGACCGTCGTTCCGTCGATCTTCCCCGAGGCCTTCGGGATGGTCGCGGCCGAGGCGGCCGCCGCGGGGTCGCTACCGCTCGTGGCGCATCACTCCGGCCTGGCCGAGATCGCGGCCGGAGTCGCCGCCGAGTATCCCCAGCCCGACCGTGACCTCGTCAGCTTCGCGACCGGCGATTCCTCCGACCTCGCCGACAAGCTCCGACGCCTGCTCGCCCTCGCCCCGGAAGAGCGTGCGCAGCTCTCCGCAGCGGCCAGGCGCGCCGTCGTCGAGCGCTGGAGCTGGGCGGGCGTCGCCAAACGCCTGCTCGAGCCCTTCCACTAACCTCTCGCCGTGGCGGAGGAAAGCGTCCTGAGCGGCGACGAGCAGCTGCGCGCCGGCCGCGAGCAGTACGAAGACGCGACCGACTTCACGGTCGCGATCGAGGAGGAGCTCGCGATCCTCGATCCCGACACGCTCGCGCTCACGAACCGCTTCGAGGAGCTGAAGGCTTCCGCCGACGGAACCGAGCTCGATCCGCACATCGTCGGTGAGCTGATCGCGTCGGAAGTCGAGATCCGGACCGGCCGCTGCGAGACCTTCGCCGATGCCGCGGCGCTCGTGCCGAAGCGGCGCGCCCAGCTGCGCGAGCTGGCGGACGACCTCGGCGTCGAGCTCGGCGGCACGGGCACTCATCCCTGGAGCCCCTGGCAGGAACAACGCATCATCGACACGCCGCACTACCGCCTGCGGGACGAGCTGCTGCGGTACGTCGTCTGGCGAAACAACTCGTTCGGGATCCACGTCCACGTCGGAATCCGCGGCCCGGACCGTGCCGTCCAGGTCTGCGACGGCCTGCGCGCATATCTCCCGGAGCTGCTGGCGCTCTCGGCGAGCTCGCCGTTCACCGAGCACGTGAACTCGGGCCTGCACTCGGTCCGCACGCAGATCTTCACGCGCTTCTTCCCGCGCTGCGGCGTGCCGGACGTCTACGGCGACTGGGCCACGTTCGAGAAGTACTGTCGGTTCCTCTTCGACACCGGATCGATCAAGGAGCACACCGAGATGTGGTGGTCGGTCCGCCCGCACCTCGCGTTCCCGACGGTCGAGATCCGCATCTCCGACGGTCAGCCCCTCCAGGAGGAGGCGATCTCGCTCGCGGCGCTTTCGTACTCGCTCGCGGCACGGATCGCCCGCGCGATCGACGAGGGCGAGGAGCTGCTCCTGCCGCCGAACCGCGACATCGAGGAGAACTTCTGGCGCGCGATCCGCTGGGGTCTCGGCGGTGAGCTCATCGACCTGCGGACGCACGAGGTTCGTCCCACGCGCGCCGCGATCGAGGAGCTGATCGAGTGGGTGCAGCCAGTCGCGGAGGAGCTGGGCGCGGCCGAGTACCTCGCGATCCCGGCCGCCAACGCGGCCGAGCGGCAGATCGCCCGCTTCGAAGAGGGCGCGTCGCTGGAGGAGATCTACGCCGAGCAGGTGCGCCCGAAAGAGACCGTTGGTGGCTGAGCGGCCGTCCGAGGAAATGTCGCCGGAGGAGCTGCTCGAGCAGATTCGCCGGATGAAGGTCTCCGACCTGCTGCTCACCACGATCACGACGGTCGTGCAGCTGGGTTACTCGAAGCTCGATCCCGCCGGGCGCGACCTCGAGCAGGCAAAGCTTGCGATCGACGCCCTTCGCGCGATCGTGCCCGTGCTCGAGGGCTCCGTGCCCGACGAGGTGCTCAAGCAGTTCAAGGAGGTCACCTCCGACCTGCAGCTCGCCTACGCCAGAGCGGTGCAGGAGGGATCAGGAGCGGGCCCAGAAGACGGCGGCGAGGGGGAGCCCGGCGGCGAGGAGTAGCCCGAGCGCGATCCAGCCCATCGCGTGGCCGTCCGATCCGCTCTCCTCGATCGGCGCCGCGGCGACCGGGCGCGCGGCGGTCTTGTAGACGTAGGTCGTCGAGCTGTGGCCGGTCTGGTCGGGGCTCGACAGGAACTGGTCGAACTGCCTCGTGCGCGCGTACGTGAGCTCGAGCCGGATCGTCCCGGCCAGCCGCGTCCTCGGATCCTGCTTTCCGGTGACGTCATCGGGCACCGGAGCGGTGCGGACCGTGAACGCGACCTTGGGCTCAGCTCCCGGGACGGTGATGCTGACGGCGCGCCTCTCGAGACCGTCGAGCACCGCCGAGAAGCGTTTCGAGCCCACCGTGCCCGTCACCCGCAGCGGCGCCGCGACCTCGACCTGAACCGGCGTCTTGCGGCCGCGCAGCTCGACGTTCAGCCCTTCGGCGAAGAGGTTCCGGTCGATCGCCGTCCGAATGCGCCCGAGAACCTGCGTCAGGCTCGTCGGCTCGACGTCGCCCGTGTAGGACGACGCCGCCACGGCGGTCTGGTTCTCGATGATCACGGTCGTCCGCCCGTCGCCAGGCTCGACCCGCACCTTGACCGGCAGGTACGGCGCGCTCTCCTCGAGCCGAAGCTCTGCCCGCGCCGCGAGCATGCGCTGCCCGGGCGAGAAGCCCTGCCAGAGGATCTGGTTCGTCCGCTGTCCCGGCTGCGACTCCGTGCCCGGGCCCGGGAGCACGGAGACGACCGGAGCCGGGATCGCGAACACGTAGTCGCCGAGCCGGTTGAGCCGCGACCGCTGGACGACCGTGACCGAGTTCGGCGTCCCGTCCGGGTCCAGCCCGACGAGGACGCGCTCCTTGTTCGACACGCGCCGGACGAACCGGGGCTGGAGTGGAAGCACGCCCGCGTTCCCGGGCGCGAGCGGCGGTATCCGCGGCAGAACGTCGGGCGGCCACGGGAGCGAGACCGTCGTCGCGCGCGCCGCACCCGGCGCCGCAGCCGCGAAGGCCGCGGCGAGGATCAGCGCCGCTGCTCGATGGGGACGAGCGTCCGGGATAGCGGGTCGTCCTGTACGGGTTTGTAGGTCATTCCTTGGAAGGTCCCGAAGTAGACGTCGTCGTCGACGACGCCCTCGTGGTTGCGCTCGTTGAAGCCTCGCTGGTCCCCGTTCGCGCCCGCGACCGTGACCTGGTTGAGCGCGTCGAGCACCTTCTGGCGGTCGGCCACGCCGCCGGCCTGCTGGATCGCCGCCACGAGCACGTTCACGAAGTCGTACGAGTACATCGCATAGTCGGGCGGCTGGATCACGTCCGCGCCGTCGGGCGTCTTCACCCCGACGGGCTGCACGCCGAAGCGGTCCTCGAGCCGCTTCTGGAACGTGAGGAAGGGGCCTGCGCCGACCTCGGCGGTCGGCCGCCCCGAGGCGAAGGTCAGCCCGTCCACCCAGTCGGGATGGAGGGCGAGCTGCTGGCGGACGAGCGGGTCCTCACCGGTCGGAGGCGTGTAGACCGGGACGTCCCAGCCGGACGAGCGTGCGGCGGAGATCACGCCCGCGATCGTCGTCGGCTGCGCCCACACGAGGAGAGCCGTCGCGCCGGCACGACGCGCACGCAGCACCTGCGGCGCGAGATCGGGCGCGCCCTCGGGAACCGTGAGCCGCATCGCGACCGAGTCCGGGTCCTGCCCGAAGGACCTGTCGAGCGCCTTCGCGCCCTCCTGTCCGTACGACGAGTCGTCGGTGATGAGCGCCACCTTCAGCTTCTTCGGGATCAGGTACTCCGCGAACCGGAAGGCCATGCCGTGATCGGTCGGCGCGACCCGGAAGACGTTCGGGCGCTCGACCGGATCGATCAGCCCCTCGCCACCCTGGTACGTCACGGCGAGCGGCCGGTCCGCGTCGCGCGCGATCCGCCACGAGGCGTCCACGCCGGTGCCCTCGTCCACGATCGCCACGGCGCCGTCCGCGATCGCGCGCCGGACGTTCGCGACCGCGGTGCGCGCCGACAGCCCGGTGTCGTAGCGCTTGATCTGGAACTTGTACTTGACCCCCTTCGCGTCGACGGACGCGTCCGCCGCGGCCAGCTCCGCTCCGTCCGCGATCGTCTCGCCCACGTACGGGGTCTTCGAGAACGGCGCATTGACGGCGATCGTCAGCGTCTGCTCCTTGTCGGAGCCGCCGTCGCTGCCGCAGCCGGCCACGAGCACCGCCAAGGCGGCCAGGAGCAGGACAAGCCGGATCACGAGAGCCTCTGCCGCCCCAGGTACGCCGTGCGCACGGCCTCGTCGGCCGCGACCTCGGCGAGCGTGCCCGACGAGATCCGCTTCCCGGCTTCGAGCACGGTCACCTGATCGGCGACCCGCCGGACGAACCTGAGGTTGTGCTCGATGACGAGGAGCGCGAGGCCGCTGTCGCGCAGCTCGTCGAGGAGCTCGGCGAGGCTGTCGAGCTCGGCTGCCGACGCGCCGGCCGCGGGCTCGTCCAGGAGCAGGACGCGCGGCTGCGTGGCGAGCGCGGCGGCGAGCATCAGCAGGCGCTGCTCGTGCGCGCTCAGCTCGGCGGCCGGCCGGTCGGGGTCGGTCAGGCCCACCAGGGTCAGCGCCTCGACCGCCTTCGTCTCGGCGACGGCGTCCTCGCGACGTGCCTTCGGCGTGCGGAACATGGTCCGGAACGGTCCTGCGTACTGCCTGCGCAGCCCGGCGCCGACCAGGGTGTTCTGGAGCACCGTGAGATCGGTGAAGACGGCCGTCGCCTGCTGCGTCCCGACGACTCCGAGCAGTGCACGCGGGCGCGAGGAGCCGTCGAGCTTCGACGAGCCGATGCGGACCGTGCCCGCGTCCGGCCCGAGCTCGCCGACGAGCGTGCGCAGCGCGGTCGTCTTGCCGCTGCCGTTGGGGCCGATCAGGGCGTGGACTTTCCCGGGCTGGATGTCGAGGTCGAGGCCATCGAGGGCCATAAGACTGCCGAAATGTTTCGAGACGCCGCGCGCTTGCAGCGGCTCCGGGTGCTCTATGGGCGCCAGCGCGCTTCCCTGAGAGGCGGCTCGCGGCGCGTGCCTCGGCGGGATCCGGCTGCGCCACCAGAGGCGTGCCGCCGGCAGCAGCCCCGCGCCTCCGAGGCCGAGCACGAGCAGCATGCCGTAGCCCGTGAGCATCTCCTCGAGCCGGCCCGGCGGCAGTCCGCGCAGGCCCCCGATCTCCTCGGCCAGGTGCCTGAAGCCCGAGATCACGGCGAGCCCGACGACCGGGCCCAGCGGCAGGCGAGCGCCGCCGAGGATGACGGCGACGAAGAGCTCGAACGAGAGCACCGGCCCGTACGAGGACGGATCGGCGACCTGTGCGAGCTCGACCCCGAGGGCTCCCGCCAGGCCGGCGATCGTCGCGGAGGCGGCGAAGACTCCGAGGCGGGCGCGTGCGACCGGCACTCCGAGGCCCAGCGCGGCGGCAGCATGGTCGCGCCCTGCGGCGAGCGCGAGCCCCGGCCCGCGCGGAGCGAGCACGGCGAGCGCGAGGATCGCGAGCGCCACGAGCGAGAGCCCGACGAGGTAGTGGCCGGTCGGGGTCACCGTATGGCCGAGAACGGTCGTCTCCGGAAGGACGAGGCCCTGCGCGCCGCCGGAGATGCCCGGGAACGACGTCAGCAGGATCAGGACGATCCAGCTCAGGATCCAGGTGCTGACGGCGACGAACGCGCTCCGCAGCCGGCCGGTCGCGATTCCGGTGAGCACTCCCGCAGCCGCGGTCACGCCGATCGCCACGACGAGCGAGGGGAGCAGCGGCCAGCCCCACTTCGCGCGCAGGAGCGCCTCGGTGAAGGCGCCGATCCCGAGGAACGCTCCCTGTCCGAGCGACGGGATCCCGGCCAGCCCGACCGCGTAGCCGAGGCCCACGGCCGCGAGCGCGAGATAGACGAAGCCAGCCAGATCGGCCATGCGCCCCTCCGCCAGGACGAGCGGAACGAGCGCGGCAGCCGCGAATGCGAGCACCCAGAGCGTCGCCGTCCAGCTCCACGCGGAGCGGGCCTCCCGCGCGGCTGCCGCGAGCTCGAGGCGAGTCTGGCCGAAGACGCCCTGCGCCGCGTTCATGCCGGGCTCGGGGCGGGCTCCGAGCGAAGCGAGCGGTACGCGATCACCCCCAGCGCGAACGCGAGCGGGATGAGCTCCCCGTACTGCGGCCCCAGGCCGACGCCGCCCATGTTGTCGATCGCCGCCTCGGCCAGTCCGACGCCCAGTCCGGCCGCGAATGCGGCCCAGGGCGACCCGAAGCGGACGATCAGCGCGGCCACGAGCCCCTTCAGGCCGAGGAGAGCGCCGGAATCGACCGTGAACGGAGCCGATGGCGCTGCCGCCACGGCCGCGATCGCAGCCAGGCCCCCGACGAGGCCGAAGGTGAGCGCGACGAGCGTCTCCACGGGCAGCCCGACGAAGCGCGCGGCCTCGGGATCGGACGCGATCGCCTGCAGCGCGCGCCCGTGCCGAGTCCGCTCCAGCGTCCACGCGGCGAGCGCGGCAAGCCCCGCGGCCAGGCCGATCACGAAGAACGACCGAATCTGCACGCTCGCTCCCGCGATCGTCACGATCCCGTTCCGGCCCAGGTCCTCGAAGTGGAACGGATCCGGGAAGACGTAGGCAGGCCGGGTGAAGACCGCGCCGATCATCCCGCGCAGGGCGAACGCGATCGCGAGCGTCGACGCCACCCAGCCCAGGGTCGAGCCGCGCAGCAGATAGGGCTCGATGAAGAGCACGTACGTGGCCGCTCCGACCCCGATACACAGGACGAGGCCCACTGCCAGCCCGACGAGGAATCGGCCGAACCCGAGGCTCGTCTGGCTGACCGGCCCGGTGCCCGCCGAGACGAGGAGCGTCGTGAACACCGCGAACGCGACCAGGTCGCCGAACGCGAAGTAGACGACGCCCGTCAGCCGGTAGATCAGCGAGTAGCCGACCGCGAAGAGACCGTAGATCCCGCCCGCAGCGAGGCCGGTGACGATCACCTGGACGACGATGCTCACGGCTCGGACACTACTCAGGCACGCCGACGCGAACCCAAGGCGCTCAGCGGTGCGGGTTCTCCATAGACGATCCGAGATAGATCGTGCTACAAAGTGTTTGCGTTATCCACTAGGGGAGGGACTTCATGCGCAGGCGTTTCGGGCTGGTTACAGCCGCCGCTGTTGCAGTTGCAGGTGCAGTTGCGATCGTGAGCATCGGGCTCGCCGTCGCAGGGTCGAGCCACAGTGCTCCGACGGCCAGGGCGACGATCGGGCTCGCAGGCCCGTCCGGAGCGGCTTCGGGTGCCTCGATCACTCATTCGCAGGCGATGCCGCGCGTCCAGGTGGCGCACGGAGTCCTGACTCCGGCAGTCCGTGACATGCCTCGCCTGTCGGGCCACTGGAACAAGGCTTTCAACAAGGTCGCAGAGCATTCGCGCAGCGACAGCGTGCGAATGCCCGACAAGCACGAGGGCAGTGCGCTCGTCCAGCACGGCGCTCTGCGGAACGCCATGCCCAGTCCGATCGTCAACTTCGAAGGCGTCGGGAACGTCAGCGGAGCCTCTCCGCCGGACACCGAGGGAGACATCGGCCCGAACCACTACATGCAGTGGGTCAACCTCGCGTTCCGGATCTACAACCGCAATGGCACTCCTGCGAGCAACATCACACCGGGCTACCAGCTCTTCACCGGCCAGTCGGTGTGCGGAAGCCCGAGCGGGAACGGCGGCGACCCGATCGTCCTCTACGACCAGTTCGCGAACCGCTGGATCGCTGCTCAGCTGGCGTATCCGACCTATCCGAACGGGCCGTTCTACCAGTGCGTCGCGTACTCCTCGACGAGCGACCCGACGGGCACGTGGTGCGCATACCAGTACGTCGCGCACGCGACCAACCTCAACGACTATCCGAAGTTCGGCGTCTGGCCGACCCAGCACTCCTACATGATCACCGTCAACCAGTTCCACGAGCCGGGCGACGCCTGGGCCGGGGTCGGCGTCTTCGCGCTCGAGCGCGACGCGCTGATGAGCGGCTGCGGCAGCGCGCGGATGCTCTACAAGGACATGCTCCCGGTCGACCCGAACCTCTGGGGCGGCATGCTTCCGGCCGACCTCGACGGTTCGACGATGCCGCCTGACAACGCGCCGGCACCGCTGATCGAGGTCGACGCGCAGGAATGGGATCCGGCGCACTTCCCGCAGGATCGACTCGATGTCTGGAACGCGACCGTCGACTGGTCGGGCGCAGGCACGATCAACGTCTCGCACCAGGGGCCGCTCCCGACGGCGCCGTTCGACGGGAACCTCTGCAACTTCGCCTCCTGCATCCCACAGCCGGGCACATCGGTGAAGCTGGACACGCTCAACGACCGGCTGATGTACCGGATGGCGTACCGGAACTTCGGCGATCACCAGGCGCTGGTCGTCAACCACTCCGTCGACGTCGACGGGGCGGACCATGCAGGCGTTCGCTGGTACGAGCTGCGAAACACCGGTAGCGCTTGGTCGATCTACCAGCAGGGCACGTACGAGCCGGACACGACCGTGAACCGCTGGATGGGCTCGGCCGCGCAGGACCACGACGGCAACATGGCCGTCGGGTTCTCGACGAGCAGCGGCACGGCTCCGAACTATCCGGGCATCCGCTACGCCGGCCGCCTTGCAGCCGATCCGCTCGGGGAGCTGTCCCAGGGCGAGTCGGTGCTCATCGACGGTCACGGCTCCCAGACGAGCCTGAGCCGCTGGGGCGATTACTCGATGATGGCGATCGACCCGACGGACGACTGCACCTTCTGGTTCACGAGCGAGCACATGCAGACGACCGGCGGGCCGTGGAAGACCCAGGTCGGGAGCTTCAAGTTCCCATCCTGCACCGGGGGGCCACCACCACCGCCTCCGCCTCCGCCACCGCCTCCGCCGCCGCCTCCGCCTCCGCCTCCGCCTCCGCCACCTCCGCCTCCGCCTCCGCCTCCGCCACCACCTCCGCCTCCGCCACCACCTCCGCCTCCGCCTCCGCCTCCGCCTCCGCCTCCACCTCCGCCTCCGCCTCCACCGCCCCCGCCGGTCCGGTGCCGCGTGCCACGCGTGCTCGGGCTCAGGCTCGGAGTTGCGAAGCGGAAGATCCGGGCGAGGAACTGCTCGGTCGGCAGCGTCAGGCACGCACGCTCGAGGCGCTCGCTCCGCGGACGTGTGGTCAGGCAGAACCCGCCGCCCGGCGCGCTCAGGCGCCGTGGCTTCCCGGTGAACCTGGTAGTCGGCCGGGGCTAGGCACGAACCGAGACTGAGCTCGAGGAGGGCCCCGGCGACGGGGCCCTCCGTCTGTCTGGGGTCCATTGAGTTTTGACTTTCGGGGTGTCAAAATCGGCGCAATCTAGGGGGAGGGACACATGCGCCGCGCCGTCTTGCGCTCGTAGCACTGACCGTGGGGATCATCGGAGTGGTCTTCGCGGCGACGAAGGGCTCGGGTGACCAACGGGCAGCAGTGGCGAGCTCGCCCGATGCTCCGGTGATCGGTGCGTCGGCGTCGAGCGAAGCATCCTCTCCCGACAAGATGCGCGGCCAGGCGACGCCGGTTCGGATCGCCTCCCTCAAGGCGCTGAAGTCGCAGCCGGTCAAGGTCGGTCGGGTCCCCGAGACCGACTTCGAGAGCTATCCGGCAAGGCAACCCGGGAGCAGCACCCGCGACACCGTCGTCCAGCGCACGGCCAAGCACGACATGCCGTCGCCGATCGAGTCCTTCGACGGTGTCTCGAACCTGTGCGGCTGCTATCCGCCCGACACCGAGGGCGACGTGGGCCCGAACCACTACATGCAGTGGGTGAACCTTCACTACGCGATCTACACGAAGACGGGGACGCAGGTCGTGCCGCCGACGACCGGGAACACCCTCTTCACGGGCACGTCGTTCTGCGGCTCGCACAACAACGGCGACCCGATCGTGCTCTACGACCAGTTCGCGCAGCGCTGGATGGTCTCGCAGTTCGCCTTCAACAGCACGACGCAGGGGCCGTTCTACCAGTGCATCGCGGTCTCGAACTCGAGCGACCCGACCGCCGGCTGGTGCGGCTACGAGTTCCTCGTCCACCAGACGAAGTTCAACGACTATCCCAAGTTCGGCATCTGGCCGGCGCAGAACTCGTACACGATGACCGCGCCGCAGTTCAACTCCACCGGCGGCCAGGGCGTCTGGGGCTTCGAGCGCGACAAGATGCTCTCGTGCCAGACGGCGCGCTTCGTCTATCAGGACATGGTCGGGCTCTCCCCGAGCCTCCCGCGGATCCTCCCGGCCGACGCCGACGGCACGACGCCGCCTCCCGACGGCGCGCCTCAGCCGATCGTGACCGACAACGACGACGGCGCCGGCTTCCCGGCCGACCAGATCGACTTCTGGAACGCGACGATGACGTGGGGCTCGACCCCGACGATCAACGTCACGCACGAGGGAGTGATCCCGGTGGCGCCGTTCGACCAGGACGTCGGCTGCGGCGGCGGGCGCACGTGCATCCCGCAGCCGGGGACGTCGGTTCGGGTCGACGCCCTTCCCAACCGCCCCATGTACCGCGCCGCTTACCGCAACTTCGGCTCCTACCAGGCGCTTGCATGGGATCACACCGTCGACGCGGACGCGCCTTCGGGCAACCGCGCGGGAATCCGCTGGTACGAGCTCCGCAAGACGACGGGCAACTGGGCGATCCAGAACCAGGGCACGTTCGGCCCGTCCGACGGGCTCTATCGCTGGATGGGCTCGGCCGCGATGGACAAGGACGGGAACCTCGCCGTCGGCTATTCGATCGGAAACGGCACGGCACCGAACTATCCGAGCATCGCGTACGCGGGCCGGCTCGCGAGCGACGCGCCGAACACGCTCGGCCAGGGCGAGGCGATGATGCACGCCGGCACGGGCTCCCAGACGGGCACCGCGAGCCGCTGGGGCGACTACTCGATGATGACGACCGACCCCGTCGACGACTGCACGTTCTGGTACACGACCGAGTACCTGCAGACGACGGGCGTGAATCCGTGGAAGACGCGGATCGGAAGCTTCAAGTTCCCAACCTGCGGCGGGCCGCCGCCGCCGCCACCTCCGCCTCCGCCACCGCCGCCGCCGCCTCCGCCGCCGCCTCCGCCTCCGCCACCTCCGCCGCCTCCGCCGCCTCCGCCGCCGCCGCCGCCTCCGCCTCCGCCGCCGCCTCCGCCTCCGCCTCCACCGCCCCCGCCGGTCCGCTGCCGGGTGCCACGTGTGCTCGGGCTCAGGCTGGGAGCTGCGAAGCGGAAGATTCGCGCGAGGCACTGCTCGGTCGGTTCGGTGCGGCAGGCACGCTCGAGGCGCTCGCTGCGGGGACGCGTCGTCAGGCAGAGCCCGCGGCCGGGCGCGCTGAGGCGTCGTGGCTTCCCGGTGAACCTGGTGGTCGGCC
>CAVTQI010000002.1:0-19331 GCA_963736835.1 uncultured Actinomycetes bacterium | reverse complement strand
ATCCCGAATCGACCTCCTCGAGCTCGACATCGACCTCCGGCTCGCCGACCTCTGGCGTGAGGCCGCTGACGTCCAGGACTGGAACCTCGACGTCGTCGCCGCCTTCATGCGAGCGGCCTACGGCAAGGGGTACTGCGACGCTCTGACGGAGGAACTGCCCGGCAGCCTGTGCGAGGATCACGGCTACCGAGTGCCGCCGCGCCAGCAGGCGCCCGCCGAGCGCGCGGCCTAGACCAGGCTCGTCGACTGCGCAGCCGGGTCGCGCACCGCTGAGAAGCCCGGCAGCCTGAGGGAGAACGTCGTGCCGTTCCGGGCGCTTCTCACGGCGCAGCTTCCGCCGTGCGCCTTCGCGATCGCGTCGACGATAGCGAGCCCCAGCCCGACCCCGCCGTGCGCGCGGGACCGCGCAGGATCCGCTCTGGCGAAGCGCTCGAAGATGTGCCGAAGCGAGTCCGGATCGACACCGCAGCCTTCGTCTTCGACCTCGAGCACGATCGTCTTTCCCTCCGCCCGCGCCCGGAGCTCGATCGAATCCGAGCTATCCGTGTAGTGGACGGCGTTCTCGAGCAACGAGTCGAGAGCGATCCGAAGCGCCTCCGGGTCGGCGTGCAGGGATCCCGCCGGTAGCGGGCCGAGACGCCACGCGCGCGGCGCGACCTCCGACCAGCGCATGAAGACGTCCTCGAGATACGACTCGACGTCGATGTCGCCGAGAAGAACGAAGTCGGGATGATCGGTCTTCGCGAGCAGCAAGAGCTGCTGAAGGATCCGCTCGATCCGACCGAGCTCGTCGAGAGCGACGTCGACTTCGTGGAGAGGCCCGTGCCCGTTCTGCCGGAGGACGTCGAGATGCCCTCGGGCAATCGTCACGGGCGTACGCAGCTCGTGCGAGACGTCGTGAAGGAACTGCCTTTGCTGCTCGAGCAGCGCCGCGCGCTCCTCGGCCTGACGCCTCACTTTCTTGAGCGCGTCCTGGCGGCGGCGAGCATGCCAAACCATGGCGACGAACATGGCCGACATGAGCGGCACCTCGAAGAGCTCTCCCCACAGCTGCTCGCCGTGGACGGCGTCGTTCATGATCAGGAAGCCGGTGGAGGCCGCCACAAGGGCAAGGACGAAGCCGGTCACCCGCAGGCCCCAGATCCGGAAGCCGTAGAGCAGGGTCAGGCTGACCCAGATGAAGTGGAACGGGATCGTCTCCCAGCTCGGCCAGAAGGCCATCGCGGCGAGATTGGCGAGCCCGAACGCGACCCAGCCGATCTCGAGGAGGCTAAGCCGCCCGAACCCTGTAACCCGCATGGCGAACCGTTTCGATCGGAGCATCCGCTCCGAGTTTCTTGCGAAGACGTCGCACGCAGACCTCGACGACGTTCGAGGCGGGATCGAAGTGGTAGCCCCACACCTCCGACAGCAGGCGCTCGCGGCTCACGATCGTGCCCGCGTGCTCGACGAGATGGTGGAGGAGACGGAACTCGCGATCCGAGAGATCGGCCACGAGCTCGCCGATGCGCGCCTGCCGACGCGCGAGATCGAGCGTGAGCGTCCCGGCGCGGACGAGGCTCTCGTCGTGCATGACCGCATGTCGTCGCAGCTGGACTCGGAGCCGAGCCACCAATTCGTCGAGCGCGAAGGGCTTCGCCAAGTAGTCGCTCGCCCCGAGGCCGAACCCTCGAAGCTTCGTCGGCAAGTCGGAGCGGGCCGAGACGATCACGACCGGGAGCTCGGGCACGCGCTGTTGTAGCTCACGGAGGATTGTCAGGCCGTCGAGGCCCGGGAGCAGCAGGTCGAGGATGACAGCGTCGTAGCTGGACGCAAGCGCCTGCTTCAGGCCCATCGGCCCTGTGTCTGCCGCATCCACGCGAAAACCTTCCGCCTCCAAGCCGCGAGCCAGGAACGCGAGGATTCGGGGTTCATCCTCGATGACCAGGATCTGCATCGCTTGCGGGAGCGACCATAACGTGGATGACCTGCAAATGACGGGTAAATGACAGTTTCGTCATCTCGAGGGAAAGAAGCCTCGTGAGCGAATAGCGTCGCGCCGATGTCCGAGCCCACGGACGCGACCTCGGCGGCGGCGCCCGCGCCCCAGACGGAGCGGGCGGCACGACGGGCCCCGTTCACCGACCAAGCGGCCAAGCACTGGTTCCTGTCTTCGATCGTCTGGCTGACCGTCGTCGACCTGTTCGGGCTCGTCCTGGCCACCGAGTTCATCACGCCAGAGGCGTTCGGCGGCATCTCGTGGCTCTCGTTCAGCCGGGTGCGGCCGTCGCACGTGAACGGCGTGATCCTCGCGTGGCTGACGATGATGTACTTCGGGGCCCTCTTCTACATGCTCCCGCGGCTGGTCGGGACACGCGGCATGTGGAGCGAACGGCTGGGCGTCTGGTGCGCCTGGGCGTGGAACGTCATGTACACGCTCGGGATCATCGGCCTGCTGACCGGGCACAGCCAGGGCCGCGAGTACGGGGAGTTCATCTGGCCCCTCGACATCGTGCTGCTCGTCATCTGGTGCGCCAACATCTTCAACATCCTGGCGACCGTCCAGATCCGGACGATCCGCCCGATCTACGTCTCCGTCTGGTTCTTCATCGCGAGCCCGATCTGGCTCGCCGTCGACTACGCGATCGGGAACGTGATCTGGAATCCGGGGCACATCTGGAGCGCGCCGTCGGGAGCTCTGACGAACAGCCTGTCGGACGCGATCCTCAACTGGTGGTACGCGCACAACCTCTTCGGCTTATGGCTGACGCCGATGCTGCTCGCGCTCACCTACTACATCGTCCCGCGCGTCACGAACACGCCGCTCTACAGCTACACGCTGTCGCTCATCAGCTTCTGGGGAATGGCGTTCTTCTACACCGGCGTCGGCGACCACCACATCCTGCAGTCTCCGACCCCGGCCTGGCTGAAGACGATCGCCGAGGTCTCGTCCTGGATGCTGCTCGTCCCGGTCTTCGCCTTCACGATCAACATCCTCGGGACGATGAAGGGCAACTGGGACAAGTTCTTCACGAACTTACCCCTGCGCTTCACGCTCACCGCCTTCTTCTTCTACTTCCTGGTCAACATCCAGGGCGCGTTCGAGGCGCTGCAGCCGTTCAACCGCCTCACCCACTTCACGAACTTCGTCGTCGCCCACGCGCACCTTGCGCTGCTCGGCGCGTTCACGATCCTCGGGATGGGCGTGATCGACTACATGGCCGCACAAGTCTTCCACCGTCCCCTCTACAGCCGGAACCTCACCGAGTGGCAGTACTGGCTCGTGACGGTCGGATTCTCCGGCTTCTTCAGCGTGCTGACCCTGGCCGGCTTCCAGCAAGGCTTCAGCTGGGCGCAGGGGATCCCCGAGGTGAACGTGCTGCCGCAGCTGCACGCGTACTACATCGCGCGCGGGATCTTCGGCGCGATGATCGTGATCTCCGGGATCGTCCAGATGGTGAACATCGGCCTGACGATGTTCAGCGAACACGGCCGAGCGCAGGCGCAGTGAGACGCTGAAGATCGCAGAGGCGGTCGCACCGCCGGTGGGCGGATGACGGACGACTCCCAGCGCAGCGACGAGCCCAGGGTCCCGCGGGGCTGGGCGCGCCACCCGCCGGAGCGGATGCTGATCACGCCGCTCGTCGCGGGCGTCGGCGGGCTGATCGCCTTCTTCATCGTCGTCTTCGTCGTCGTCTGGCTGCCGATCCACACGTTCGACCCGCCGGCCTCGAACGACTGGACACCGCTCTCAGACGACGCAGTCAAGGGCCGCAACCTGTTCGCCTCGAACGGCTGCTACGTCTGCCACTCGGGCTACTCGCGCCCCCAGGACGTTCGCGAGGCGCTCTACTTCCTCTACCCGAAGGTGTCGCACCCCGGCGATTTCTACGGGAGCGACCAGACGCCGAACCTGTTGGGAACCGAGCGCACCGGGCCCGACCTCTCCCAGGAGTCGGGTTGGCACCCGGACGACTGGCAGAACGCCCACTTCTACGACCCGCGCTTCATCGACCCGCTTTCGCTGATGCCGCCGATGAAGTCTCTCTTCTCGAACGACCAGGTCGACCAGCTCGTCGCGTACGTCGAGACGCGGAGCGGCAAGTCGGGGCTGCTGCGTTACGCCGGAACGCTCTACGCGAAGCACATCGTGCTTGCAAACCAGGGCTTCCCGCCGCCGTACACCGGCTTCAACGGCGCGCACAAGCCTGCTCTCGAAGGGAACGACAAGATCCTCAACCTGCCGGAGGGGCAGCTCGAGGAGGCGGGAAACCTCGCGCAGATCGACCGGGGCTACTGGCTCTCGAGCAACCCGCTCCCGGTCACAGAGCAGAACCTCATGCGTGGGAAGGAAGTCTTCAACGATCGGTGCGTCGGCTGCCACGGGCTGAAGGGCGACGGCAAAGGGCCTGGGGCGCGGTTCCTGTCGCCAACCCCCGCCGACTTCACCGACAAGGACGATGCGTGCTGCGGCGGCGACACCGGCCCCGGCGACTTCTACTACCGGATCCTCCGTGGCTGGCCCGGGACCGCGATGGAGAACTTCGGCGAACGCCTGAGCGTGGACGACATCTGGCGCGTCGTCCTCTTCATCAAGACGATCCCGAACGGCACCCTGCGCAAGGACTACGTGCCGCAGCCGTCCGACTACATCGTCTGGCAGCCGTCCAAGGAGTTGCTCGCCTGGACGAAGACCCGGCAGAAGTTGGCGGACAACGTCGCGTTCTCGAAGAGGCAGGCGTCGGATCCGTTCGTCCAGGAGGCGTTGCGCGTGATCCCCGGCCTCGCTCCCGGTGACAGCTTCCTGATCAACGACGGCAAGACGCAACTCTCTCTGCCGGACGCCGCCGCGGGGATCAGGACGATCTACGAAGACCTCCTGAACAGGGCGTGGGCCGACGCGAGGGACCGCGGGAACAAGCTGCCCGACGAGTCGCAGAAGGAGATCCCGCCCACGGTGCCGGGGCAGCAATGAGACGGCGCCTGATCCCGATCGGTCTCGTCGCGTTCCTGGCGCTGGCGCTGCCGGCGGCGGCGCTCGCGCACGACCAGCCCGAGACGGACCAGTCGCGCTGGGTCATGGCCGACTGGATGATGGACGTGTTCTTCGTCTTCTCGGGCCTCGCGCTCGTCGCGTTCCTCGCGGCGTGGAAGTCGGGCGCCTTCCACGAGCTCGACACGCACGCGTCGATCCCGCTCTACGTCGAGGAGGAGGACTACTACACGCCCGAGTGGGCGCTATCCGAGGAGGAGTGGCAGGAATGACGATGCCGAGCGGCAGCTCGCCCGACGACGCACAGGCCTACTACGACTACCTGCTCGCCCACCACCAGAACGACGGGCGCACCGTGACGTGGACGGTGGACTGGGTCTCGCTCGCCTGGATGTGGGGATTCGTCGTGGCGATGACGCTGATCCTGATCCTCTGGGTCATGCAGTACCGAACGACGCTCAAGCGCAACGTCGCCGGCCTGTACCCGGTCGACAGCTGGGGGAACTACGTCTCCGAGGCCGCTCGGCCCAGCTCGCTCTTCTTCCTCGTCCTCACCCTCGGGCTGACCCTGTTCGCGGCCGTGCTCATCATCGGCCACCTCGTCTGGGGGCAGATCTTCTGATGGCCGGCGCGCCGCTCCCGTTCGTCTCCTACTCGTCGCTGACCGAGGTCGTGGCCACGGCCGCCGAATGGGAAGGGCTGTACGCCTCGCTGCAGACGCTCAAGGGTCACGTCCAGGAGTACCCAGGCTGTCAGCGCTTCGACGTCTTCATCCGGGCCGAGGACAGCGGCGAGGTGCGCATCCACTGCTACACGACCTGGGACACGCCCTGGCAGCTCGAAGCGTTCCTCGAGCGCGGCTACACGCTCGAGCGGCTCCTGGCCGACTTCGGCGACTTCCGCGCGGAGCGGAGCCTCGTCATGGAGAAGGTCTTCTGATGGCGCGCCCGAGACGACCCGCGCGCCCCTTGCTCGGCTATCGCGACGTGGGCGAGGACGTTCGCCACTCGCGGCAGGCGGTCAGCCGCGCGTGGGTGATCCTCGCGATCATGGTCGTCCTCTACCTCGCGTGGACGCTGACCGTCTACTTCGTCGAGCCGGGGCTCCGCTAGGCCCGGAGCCAGGGCCATGTGGATCCAGCACCTCTCCTCGCTCCAGTTCCTGAGCTATGCGGCGTTCTTCGCGGTCGTCGTGGCCGCGGTCTTCATCGTCATGCCCGGGAAGAAGCCTCCGATCCGGACGAAGCCGTACACCGACGAGGAGCTCGGACGTCACGACGGCAAGCTCGCCAAGTACTTCCTGACCGGCGGGCTCTTCCTCGTGCTCGGCAGCGTGCACATGGTCTTGAAGAACCTGCCGTGGGCCGCCGAATGGCTGGCGAGCGCCGGGTACGCAGGCCATCTCGTCCGCGACCTCTCCAACACGCACCTGATGATCGTCGGAGGGGGGACCCTGATTGCAACGGGGCTCTGCTGGTACGTGCTCCCCCGGATCGTCGGACGCCCGCTGGCGAGCGACGGCCTCGCGCAGGGAGCCTTCTGGTTCACGGCCGGCGGGCTCGCGGTCTTCTACGTAGCGTTCGTCGCCAACGGGATCGCAATCGGCATGCGCGTGCGAGACGGCTGGGAGTATCAGGCCGCGAAGGCGAGCATGGGCGACTGGTACCGCGCCCCGGTCGGCATGGGGGCAGGCGTGATGGGGATCGGCTACTGGTGCTTCGCGGCGACCGTGTTCCTCACCGTCTTCCAGGGGCGGCTCGTGCACGTGCCCAAGCCGAACGGCCACCTCTGGAAGTTCCTCGCCACCGGCGCCCTGGGCTTGACCGTCGGCACCGTCCAGGGCGTGATCCAGGTCCAGCCTGCGAACGCGGACTGGCTCTTCCGGGCCGGACATGCAGGCGAATGGATCGACCCGATCGCCCACGCGCACATCAACCTCGTCACCGGCCTGACGATGCTGACTGCGGGCACGCTCTTCTACTTCGCTCCGCTGCTGGGCGGGCGAGCCCCCTCGCGGCGCGCCGTCAACGCCTGCTTCTACGCCCTCCTCGCAGGATCGCTCGCCTTCTACGGCGCGGCCATGTACCTCGGCTTCCACGAAGGATCCCTGGTCGTGGGGCGCGGCGTCACGCCGGAGCAGGCGGAGGAAGCGACCGCGGTCCATCCGTTCCTGATCATGGCCGCGGGCACCGCGATGCTGGCCGCGTTCTGGCTTCTGCTCGGCCTCGTCGCGCGGTCGTATCTCGGCGCACGGGGCCCTGCGCGCGGCTTCGTCCTGGCTGGGTGCGCGGCGCTCGCCGTCGGGACGCTACAGGGGCCGATCCAGGCGTTCCCAGCGGTTCACGACCTCCTCGACCGGGGCGGCGATGCGGGTGCGGTGATCGTCAACCTCCACGCGCAGCTGAACATGCTCGGCGGGCTGCTCGCGATGCTCGTCGGGCTCGCGCTGGCCCTCCTGGCGCGCCTCGGGGGGCAGGCGGTCGTTCGCGCCGAGCGGGTGGCGCTCGCAGGCATCGCGTTCGGAGTAGCCACGTACTACGGGGTGGGAATCGAGACGTCGGTCGTCGAGGCTCACGACGTGGCGCGCGGCGCGACCTTCCACGATGCCGTGGCCAGGCTGGAGCCCTGGGCGGCGCTTGTCCTCGTCCCGGCCGCGCTTGCCGTGCTGGCAGGCTTCTCCTCGTACGCGATCAGCGCCTGGCGGATGACCGCACGGCAGCGGCTGGCGGGCGCGAAGGCGATCATCGAGGCGCCGGAGGCGTTCACCGGGCGGATCCCGCGGCGCGTCCGCGGACGCAGCCCCGCAGCGCTCGCAGGGTACGAGCTGCCGATGGCGCTGCTCGGCTTTCCAGGTGTCGGCTGGCTCTTCGCGGGCTTCTCGTTCACCGCCTCGGTGCTGCTCCTGGCGGGCCCTGCTCTCACCTGGGCCGTGATCCCGGTCGCCTTCTCCCCGTACGGGCAAGGTCCCCTCAACACGCTCGGCTGGAAGGTCGAGCTCGTGTGGATCCCGCTGACCGCCCTCATCTCGACGCTCATGCTCTACCGCGCACAACGACGCAGGCGCCGGCTGCTCGAAGGCACTCCTCCCCGAATGCCTCGCCGGCCCGGCGCCAGGCGCGGCTACCGCACCCGCGTCAGCGTCGCCGCCGGGTCGATCGTGCTCCTGCTCGTCTCGTTGCCGTTCGTGCCCGCGGTGGCCGGGGTGGGCGGGAGCTCGATCCGGTACGCATACGAGACGCGCTTCACGCCTGACATCGTCGGGCAGTTCCTCACGACGCGAAGCGGGGCCGTCAAGCTCTTCACGTGGCAGGAGCCGCAGAGCCCCTACCCCTCCGATGCGCTGCGGATCCACTCGACCGACCTGCGTGCGCTCGTTGCGCGCGCTGCGGCCGTCGACGATCCCGCCGCATACGGCCTCTACGACCTCGACCACAGCTCACGTGTCCCGCTTCGCGTCCGCTCGGCGACGGGTCGCCAGCTCGAGCTCGCACCGGCTCGTCCGCTTCGACCGGGGAAGTACATGTACGTCGCCACGCGCCAGGGCATGTTCGGCGGCCGGGACTTCGCATACCTCACGGTCGTGGGCGCCGGCCGGCCTGTGACCCCGATCAGCGGGCCGAACGACGATTCCGCGCCGCAGATCGCCGACTCGCTGTCTGCCCGTCGCCGCAGCTCTCGTCGCGCTGCTCTTCGTCCTCCTGCTCGGACGGTCGTTCCTCCAGCGGCCCGCGGGACAGAAGGCCTTCTGGGCGGCCGGCTTCGCCTGCTTCGCCGTCGCGACGGTCTGCGAGGCAGCGGGGCAGCGGCTCGGATGGAGCCCTGCGCTCTTCCGCGACCTACTACGTCGCGGGAGGCGTCCTGACGGTCGGGTTCCTCGGCGCCGGCTCGGCCTGGCTCCTTCTCCCGCGCCGCGGGCGGGACGCGCTGCTTGGCGCCCTCGCGGTAGGCGCGCTCGCTGCGGCGCTCTCGATCTGGCTCGCGCCCGTCGACGCCCAGGCGCTCGCCGCTACCGCGAGCGGCCGGCCGCCGGACAACTCCGTCCTGGGAGGGCACGCCTTCCTCTGGGCCGTCGCCTTCAACTCCCTCGGCTCCCTCGCCCTCATCGGAGGCTCGCTCTACTCGATCGTACGGCGCCGCCGTGTGAGCGCGAACGCCTGGATCGCCTCGGGGGCGATCGTGATCGCGCTCGCCACCGGCCTCTCGCGGACCGGGGACTATTCGCTCGTCTATCTCGGCCAACTGATCGGGATCGCGCTCATGTTCTGCGGCTTCACGTTCGCGGGCCGGAAGATCGAGCCTGTCCCGGCCCGCCCGTCTGACCGCGCCCTCGAACGCCCGGCGCTGGCGAGATGACGATCGACGGGGACGCGCTGCGGAGCCATGCCCGGGAGGTGACCCAGGACCGTTTCCTGCGCAAGCAGGGCCGGTTGCGGCAGCTCAGCCTGCTCGAGCTCGAGGCCGTCGCGGAGATCGTCGACGCGATCGGACAGGGAGTCGCCGACTGCCTGCTGGAGACCGCCGACGGGGACACAGCGGTCGCAACGGTGCTCTCCAGCCTGTACCCGGTCGGAACCGGGGCGGCTCGGGGCTAGACTTTTTGCCGTGTCCCGCACCGGTAGCCCTGTCCGGTTGGTCATCGCGCTGTCCGTCGCCGCCGTCCTGGCGATCTTCCTGCTGTACGTCTCGGTTGCAGGCGGCACGCCGTCGATCCAGCCGAGCCAGCTGCACGGGCGCACTGGTGAGGTCGCGCTCGTCGGCAAGGTGACCGGCTCGCCGGCCGGAGACGCGCAGGCGAGCGGGCTTCGCTTCCGGATGCGCGACGTCTCGGGGCAGAGCGCGAGCATTCCGGTCGTCTACCGCGGGTCGGTTCCGGACCTGTTCAAGGTCGGCCGCGAGGTGCGCGTCGAGGGCCGGCTCCGGAACGGGGTCTTCGTCGCCAAGAAGGACTCGCTGCGGACGAAGTGCCCATCCAAGTACGTGGCTAAAAAGAGCACCTAATGCCTGAGCTCGGGCGCGCGGCTCTAGCCCTCTGTCTCGGCCTCGCCATCTACGCGCTGATCGCGGGCGCGTACGCGGCGAAGACCAGGCGCCGGCGGCTCGCCCGCTCGGCGCAGAACGCGCTCCTCGCGGCTTTCGGCTCCGCGGGAGTCGCGTCGATCGTCCTGCTGGGCGCGCTCCTGCGCAACGACTTCTCGTTCACCTACGTCGCCGACCACACCAGTCGCGAACTGCCGACGGCGTACACGATCTCGGCGTTCTGGGGCGGGCAGGAGGGCTCGCTGCTCCTCTGGCTCCTGATCCTGACCGGGTTCTCCGCCGTCGCTGTCGCGCTCAGCCGGCGGTCGGCGCCGGAGCTGCTGCCGTGGGTCGTCCCGGTCCTCGGCCTGGTCGCGACCTTCTTCGCCTTCATGCTCGTCGTAGTCTCGAGCCCGTTCGACACACAGCTGGCCCCTGCGGACGGCGCGGGGCTGAACCCGAGCCTTCAGAACCCGTACATGATGATCCACCCGCCCTGCCTCTATCTGGGCTACGTGGGGCTCACGATCCCGTTCGCGTTCGCGATGGGCGCGCTGCTCTCGCGCCGCGCCGACGAGCTCTGGATCGTCGCGACGCGCCGCTGGACGCTCTTCGCCTGGACGGCGCTCGGGATCGGGCAGCTCCTGGGCTCGCACTGGGCGTACGTCGAGGTGGGGTGGGGCGGCTACTACGCGTGGGATCCCGTCGAGAACGCCGCGCTGATGCCGTGGCTGGCCGCGACGGCCTTCCTGCACTCGGTGATGATCCAGGAGAAGCGCGGGATGCTGAAAGTCTGGAATGTCCTGCTCGTGATCCTCGGGTTCACGCTGGCGCTCTTCGGGACGTTCCTCACGAGGTCGGGCGTGATCAGCTCGATCCACTCCTTCACGCAGAGCCCGCTCGGCGGTTGGTTCCTCGGCTTCATCTGCCTGATCACCGTCGGGTCGGTCGCGCTCGTCATCTCGCGGCTCCCTCTGTTGCGCTCGAAGACCCGTATGGAGTCGCTCGTCTCGCGCGAGGCGACGTTCCTCTACAACAACCTGCTGCTCGTCGCGCTCTGCCTGACGATTCTCTGGGGCGTCGCGTTCCCGATCCTCTCGGAGGCGGTGCACGGGGAGCAGATCACGGTCAGCAGCCCGTACTACAACTTCTTCCTGCGCGTCTTCGGGATACCCCTCCTCCTGCTGATGGCGATCGGGCCGCTCGTAGCCTGGCGGCGCGCCTCGCTCCGGTCGCTGGGCAGAAGCTTTGCGTGGCCGGCCGGGCTCGCGCTCGTCGTCGGAGCGGTGCTCTTGATCCTCGGCGCCGGCTCCTCGTGGATCGGGCTCGTCGCGTACACGTTCTCGGCGTTCGTCCTTGCCTCGATCGGCTACGAGTTCGTGCGCGGGACGCGGGCTCGTCGCGCGCTGACGGGTGGGACGTGGCCCGCCGCATTCGTCGAGCTGGTGGGCCGCAACAGGCGCCGCTACGGCGGCTACATCGTGCACGCGGCGATCGTCTTGCTCGCGATCGGAATCGTCGGCTCGAGTGCCTACGACACGGTCCGTGAGCGGACGCTCGCGCCCGGCCAGACGATGGCGGTCAGCCACTACACGGTGAAGTACGACCAGCTGGTAAAGCGCGACGGCCCGAACGCGACCGAGTTCCGCGCGATCCTCGATGTCGAGAAGAACGGGCGCAGCGTGGGCACGCTCGAATCCGGGAAGAACTCCTACCGTGCCGAGCAGCAGGTCTCGAACGAGGTCGGAATCCGCTCCGACCCGCTGACGGGCGAGGACCTGTACGTGATCACCGATCAGATCAACAAGAACGGGACGATCGCTTTCAAGATTCTCGTCAAGCCGCTCGTGAACCTGATCTGGCTGTCCGGGATTGTCTTCCTGATCGGCTCGCTCGTCGCCCTCTGGCCGAGCGCAGCGGAGCAGCGGCGCCTCGCCCTGCGTTACCGCGAGCTGCGCGCACTGGCCAGAGCATGACCGCGCTGGCGCTCGCGATCGGTGCGGTGCTGGCCGTCACCTGCGCGGTCTTCGTCGCGCTCCCTTTTCTGCGCGAGCCCGACCCGGCCGAAGATCGCCTCGACGAGCCGGGCGCGCTCGAGCGGCGGGCGCTGGAGCTCGCCGAGGAGCGTGACCGGGCGCTCGGGGCGTTGAAGGAGCTCGAGTTCGACCATCGCACGGGCAAGATCTCGGACGAGGACTACCGGGAGCTCGTCGGCCCGCTGCGCGCGCGCGTCGCGGAGGCGCTACGGGCGCTGGAGCCGACGGCGCAGCCGTCTGTCCGCGACGGCGGACCGGGGGAAGGGGCTCGGGGGAGCCGAGAGGTTCCCCCGAGGATCGCGAATGGGTAGGCCACGGTGCGCGACCTGCGGGGCGACGCTGCCCAGGAACAGCAAGTTCTGCCCGGAGTGCGGGGCCGCCGTCGGTTCCGGCGACACTGTCGTCCAGGAAGTCCCGCCGACCGAGACGGGGCCAGCGCCGGTCGAGGCGCACGTCTCACAGCGGCAGCTCTTCGGGGTTGCGCCGTCCTCGGTAATGCTCGCGCTCGGAGTCGTCGGCCTGATCCTCGCGATCGTGCTCTTCGCAACCGGGAACTGGCCCTGGGCGCTGATCGCCCTCGGCCTCGGGCTCTTGCTGCTCACCGGCTTCCGCGCCCAGGCCCGCCGCCTCCCGGACGAGGCGGGCGCTCCGGGCCGCATTTCGCTCGGCGCGCTCACAAGCGTTCGCACGCGCGCCGGGGCCGCCAAGGAGACGATCGCCGCGCACGGCAGCGCGAGGATCGATCTGGCGCGGCTGCGCCGAGAAATGTCCACGTTGGCGAAGGAGCGCGGCGAGCGGGCGCGAGCGCTGGGCGAGGCCGTCTACGCGGAAAACGACGAAGCCGCAGAGGATTCGAAAGCTCGCATCAAGGAGATTGACGACGAGATAGCGTCGAAGGAGGGTCAGATGGCTCAGGTGACGATGGACGCGATGGACAGGATCGGACGCGCGAAGATGCAGGTGCAGCCCACCCAGGTGCTTTCCGAGGGCGTGGAACTCCCCGACCAGCCGTCGGAGCCGGCCCAGCCGCCCGAGCCGGCGCAGGTGCCCGAGCCGGCCCCGACGCCGGTCCCGGAGCCCTATCCGCCGCCGGACGAGGGCGAGCGCCCGAGGCCGCCGGAGATCCCGGAGCCGAGCCCGACGACGGACTCGGACTAGGGCGAACTCGTCTCCGTCCGAAAAACCAGCTAAAATCCAGCGGCTTTTGCCAGGGGGAGGGACGTCACTCCCTTTCCCGAACCCGTCAACCGATGCCCCGTCGGCTCGCCCTCCTCTTCTTCGTCTGCCTCGTCGTGCTCCTGCCGGCGGCGCTCTCCACGCCCGCCCACGCGGACCGCATCCAGTCGCTGCAGGCGAAGATCGCCGCTGCGCAGTCTCAGGAGTCGCGCCTGCAGTCCGACATCGGCTCGATCGAGACCAAGATCCGGACGCTCGAGAGCCAGGTCGGCGGCGTGTCGACGAAGCTCGACGCGCTCGAGCACGATCTCCGGCTCCAGCAGGAGCGGCTGAACCGGATCCGGGCGCTCTACCGCTTCCAGTCCCAGCAACTGGACTCGTTCCAGCACGAGTACAACGTCTCGGTCGACCGGCTGAACGAGCGTCTGATCCAGATGTACGAGTCCGAGGATCCGACGACGCTCGACGTCCTGCTCTCGAGCCAGAGCCTCGGCGACTTCCTCGACCAGGTCGACTACGTCCGTGAGATCGACTCACAGGACGTCACGATCACGAAGCAGGTGCACGGCGCGCGTGACCGCTGGCGCTCGGTTCGCGCAAAGACGAAGGTAACCAAGGCGCGGGTCGAGTCCGTGACGCGCACGATCGCGGTGCGGACGGTCGAGGTTCGCGCCGTGAAGGAGCGGCTGCTGATCAGCGAGAAGGGCCTCTCCCAACTCAAGGGGCGCAAGAAGACGCAGCTCGCGTCGGTGCAGGAGAGCAAGGCCGAGTACCTCCACGAGGTCGCGGGGCTCCAGGCCTCGAGCAGCCAGGTGACGGCGACTCTGCAGGCGTCGGGCTCGTCCAGCTACGACTCGTCGCCGTCGTCCAGCGGGTTCATCTGGCCGGTGAGCGGGCCCGTCGTGAGCGGCTTCGGCATGCGCTGGGGCCGCATGCACGAGGGGGTCGACATCGCGGTGGGCTACGGCACTCCGATCCACGCGGCCGCGAGTGGGACCGTCGTCTTCTCGGGGTGGATGGGCGGCTACGGGAACTTCGTGATCATCGACCACGGCGGCGGCATCGCCACCGCGTACGGGCACCAGTCCAGCATCGCCGTCGGCGGCGGCACAGTCTCGCAGGGCCAGGTGATCGGCTACGTCGGCTGCACGGGCCACTGCTTCGGGCCGCACCTGCACTTCGAGGTGCGCGTCAACGGGTCGCCCGTCGACCCGATGGGCTACCTCTAGAGCTCTTGAGTCTCCCTGGGCGCTGCGTGTCGCGTGTGCGCCAGGTGCAGGTCCGGCAGGTGCCGGTACCGCTCATCGAGGTCGAAGCCGTAGCCGACGAAGAACTCGTCCGGGACCGTGAAGCCGATGTACTTGACGGGCAGGTCGTCGACGAGTCGCCGGTACGGGCGATCGAGGAACGTCACCGCGTTCAGCGAAGCGGGCTCGCGGAGGCCGAACGTCTTGCAGACGTAGTTCAGCGTGAGGCCGGTGTCGACCACGTCTTCGACCAGCAGCACGTCCCGGCCCGTGATCGAGGCGTCGAGATCCTTGATCAGCCGGACGCCCGACCGGGGCGTCCGTCCCGCGTATCCCGCCAGTGCGACGAAGTCGATCGCGTGCGGGATCTTCAGCGCCCGCGAGAGGTCGGTCAGGAAGAAGACGCTCGTCTTCAGCGAGGCGACGAGGATCGGCTCGCGGCCTTCGTAGTCGCGGGCGATCTCGGCTGCGAGCTCCGAAACGCGCGCTCGGATCTCCTCGGCGGTCAGGTAGACCTCGCCGAGCTCGTCGGGCTCTATGAGGCTAAGTCGAGGTTGTATCTCTCGGCCAGACGCGCGATGTCGCGCTTGTAGAAGAGCTTGATCTTGACGTCGGGGTACCGCTGCCGGAGCTTCCGCAGCTTCCGGTTCTTGCGCGTGACGAGCGACTGCTTCATCACGGTGACCTCGACGTACAGATCCTGGTCCGGGAGGTAGAAGTCGGGCCTGAATGCCTCGACCACTGTCCCGTCCTCGGCCTGCTCGAGGACGAACGTCCTCGGCTCGTATTCCCAGCGCACGCCGTAGTAGTCGAGCAGCTTGGCGCACTCGAGCTCCGCGTCGTTTGCAAAACGCGGATTTCCCTCCCCGCAATATGCCTGGAAATCAGGCATTTCTGAGGCCACGTCAAAAATGGTAGCAACGGCTTCGGATACGCCCCCTTTTCGCGAGCCGGACGTACACTTCGATCAATGCCGGCCGCGGACCGCAGTTTCACGATCGCGCACATCTCGGACATCCACTGCGGGGGCCCGCATTTCATGCCCAGCCTGATGGATCGGGCGATCGGAGAGATCAACGACCTGGGCCCGGACCTCGTCATCTGCACGGGCGACCTGACGACGTTCGGCTTCAAGCAGGAGTTCGCCCAGGCGAAGTCGTATCTCGACCGGCTCGAGTGCAAGTCGTTCGTCGTCGTGCCCGGAAACCACGACTCGCGGAACGTCGGGTACGTCCACTTCGAGCAGCACTTCGGCGACCGGAACTCGGTGCTGCACGTCGACGGCGTCTCGGTGGTCGCGGTCGACTCCACCGAGCCGGATCTCGACCACGGCCAGATCGGGAGGGGCCGCTACAAGTGGATCGAGGAGCAGTTCAGCGCCTCGGACGCGCACCTGAAGATCTTCGTCCTGCACCACCATCTGCTGCCGGTCCCGGGCACGGGACGTGAGCGCAACGTCGTCTACGACGCGGGCGACGCGATCGAGTGCCTGCAGCGCGCCGGCGTCGACCTCGTGCTGTCCGGCCACAAGCACGTGCCATACGCGTGGCGCCTCGAGGACCTGTTCATCGTGAACACGGGCACGGTCTCCTCGCTGCGCCTCCGCGGGAACACGAGGCCCTGTTACAACGTCGTCGAGATCAACGGGGCGCACGTGGACGTCTGGCGCAAGTACCCGTTCCACGGCCAGGAGCGGATCATCCAGTTCTCGACCGACACGATGTCCTTCGAGAAGTACACGGCGCGAATCGAGTCGGAGGTGACGTCGCACTCGTGAAAGCGATCGCGCTCATCGACGGCGAGCACCGCGGAGACGTGGTGCGGGACGCGCTCGTGGAGCTGCCGTTCGAGTTCGTCGGGGCGATCCTGGTCGGCGGCACGGAGAAGCTCTCCGGAGGCGAGGACTATGGAGTGCGGCTCGTGGATTCGCTCGACGACGTGGGCGCCGAGGCCGTGGTGGACCTTTCGGACGAGCCGGTCCTCGGGCCGCGCGAGCGGATGCGCTGGGCGAGCGAGGCGCTCGCGCGCGGGCTCCGGTACGTCGGCTCGGACTTCGAGTTCCGCCCGCCGGAGTTTCTCCCGTTCCCGTCGATGCCGTCGGTCGCCGTGGTCGGAACCGGGAAGCGGATCGGGAAGACCGCCGTCACGGGGCACGTGGCGCGGCTGCTGGCGGAGCGCAGCGAGGTCGTCGTCGTCTCGATGGGGCGGGGTGGACCGCCCGAGCCGGAGATCGTCGAGGTGCAGCCGACGCTCGAGCGCCTGCTGGAGATCTCGCGCGCCGGTGGTCACGCCGCCTCGGACTACCTGGAGACGGCTGCGCTCGTCGGCGTCCCGACGATCGGCTGTCGCCGCGCGGGAGGCGGCTTCGCCGGCGAGGTGTTCACGTCGAACCTGCGCCGAGGCGTCGAGCTGGCCGAGGAGCGCAAACCGGGGATCGTGGTCTTCGACGGCAGCGGCGCGGCGATTCCTCCGGTCTCGGTCAACGCGCGGATCCTCGTCGTCGGCCCCGGGCAGGACGCGACCGCCTATCTCAATCCGTACCGGGTGCTGATCTCGGATCTCGTGCTGCTCGTCGGCGGCGGCGACGTGGCAGCCGTCCGCGAGCTGAAGAACGTTCCCGTGATCCCCGTCGAGCTGCGGCTACAGCCCGTCACTCCCGTCGAGGGTCGCCGTGTCGCGGTGTTCACGGCCGGCCCGGCTCCGGTCGACCACCTCGGCGCCGACGTCGTGCACGTCTCCCGCAACCTCGCTGATCGCGCGAGGCTCCGCGAGGAGCTGCAGCGGGTCGACGCGGACGTGTTCCTGATCGAGATCAAGGCCGCCGCGATCGACGTCGTCGCCGAAGCGGCCCTCGAGCGTGGAGCCGAGTGCGTCTTCGCTATGAACGACGTGCGGCCGCTCGAGGCCGGCGTCGACCTCGACTCGGAGCTGCTGGCGCTGGCCGAGGCCGCGACCGCGCAGCCGGTGGCCGGATGAGCGAGCGGCGACACACCGACCCGCTCCCGCTCGGCGGGGACGAGCCGTTCTCGAAGGGCCTGATGGCGCGGGCGCTGATGCGCGTCGGCGTCTCCGCGGTGCGTGCGTACGAGCTCGCGCGCCGCGTGGAGAAGGACCTCACCGACCGGAAGGTGGACTCGATCGAGCTCGAGCGCCTCGAGGAGCTCGGCGAAGACGTCATCGGCGAGGGGGAGGGGAGCAAGGCCATCCATCGCCTCCGCCGCTACACCGAGCTCGCCGAGCTCGACCTGCCGATCATCGTGCTCATCGGCGGAGCCACGGGCACGGGCAAGTCGACCGTCGCCACGGAGATCGCATACCGCCTCGGCGTCACGCGCGTGACGTCGACGGATTTCGTGCGCCAGACCCTGAGGGCGTTCTTCAGCACCGAGTTCATGCCGTCCATCCACTACTCGAGCTTCGAAGCCGGCCAGGCGCTGCAGAGCGCGGAGACCGAAGAGGTCGACCCGCTGCTCCACGGATTCCTCGACCAGACGCGGAACGTCCTCGTGGGCGTGAACGCCGCGATCGAGCGCTCGCTCGCCGAAGGCTGGTCGACCGTGCTCGAGGGCGTCCACCTCGTACCCGGCATGGTCGCGCCGATCTCGAACGCGCTGGTCGTGCAGTGCGTGCTGGCGATCAAGAGCGAGGACGCCCATGCAAGCCATTTCTGGATCCGCGACGTCGCTTCGGAAGGTGCCCGCGCGCTCGACAAGTACCTCGATCACCTGTCGGATATCCGCTACCTGCAGGATTACATCGTCGAGCGGGCTGAAAGGAACGACGTGCCGGTCATCTGGAACCAGGATCGCGAGGGAGCCACGTCGGCCGTCATGGAGCTCGTCCTGAGCGCCGCCGACCGGCTGCAGCGCGTCTGATGGCGAGCTCGGTCGAGACTCTGTCGAGCCAGGAGCAGGGAGCCGCCCGGCCCTGCCTCTGTGAGAGCTACGCGCGGGTCACGGAGCGTTCTGCCCTCGCGAGCGCACGCTGGCTCGGCCGCGACGACCAGGACGGAGCGACCGAGGCCGCCTGCGCGGGCATGCAGGAGTCGCTCGAGCAGCTCCCGATCGACGGGCACATCGTGATCGGCGCGTCCGAGGGCGCAGATGCGCTCGGCGCAGGACAGGAGATCGGCGCCCACGGCGAGCCCGCTGACCTCGCGCTCGATCCGCTCGAAGGAGCCGGGATCGTCGCCCGGGGAGGGAGCGGCGCGATGTCGATGATCGCCTCCGGTCCGCGTGGATCGTTCCCGACGTTTCCGGACATGTACATGCGGAAGATGGCCGTCGGGCCGGTCGCGCGCGGGAAGATCGACCTCCGGCGGCCGGTCGCGGACAACATCCAGGCGATCGCGAACGCATTCGGCCGTCGAGTCGCCGACGTGACGACGATCATCCTCGACCGCCCTCGGCATCACGACCTGATCGCCGAGATCCGGGAGGCGGGCGCGCGGATCAAGCTCATCCAAGACGGCGACGTCACCGCGTCCATCTCGGCCGCGATCCGCGGCACGAACGACCACCTCGCGATCGGTATCGGCGGGACCAGGCAGGCCGTCCTGACCGCCGCCGCGCTGCGCTGCCTCGGCGGCGAGATGCAGGCTCAGCTGTGGCCGACGACCCGCAGCGAGATCGACCGCGCACGCGAGGACGGCATCGACGACATCGAGCAGGTGTTCTCGATCGACGACCTCGCCCCGACCGAGGTCATCGTGGCCGCGACGGGCGTTTCCAACGGGGACCTCTTACGCGGAGTCCGCTACGGCGCGGACAGCGCCAGGACGCACTCGCTCGTCATGTGCACCCGCTGCAACTGGGTGCGCTTCGTGGACGGCGTCCACTTCTTCGCGCGGGAGCGCCGCGAAGAGGTTCGGCTTTTGTAGCCTGTC
>CAVTQI010000001.1:0-92203 GCA_963736835.1 uncultured Actinomycetes bacterium | reverse complement strand
CTGCGGTGGGCCGCCGCCGCCACCTCCGCCCCCGCCACCGCCGCCGCCGCCTCCGCCGCCGCCTCCGCCGCCTCCCCGCCGCCTCCGCCGCCTCCGCCGCCTCCGCCGCCTCCGCCTCCTCCGCCGCCACCGCCTCCGCCTCCACCGCCCCCGCCGGTCCGGTGCCGGGTACCGCGTGTGCTCGGGCTCAGGCTGGGAGCGGCGAAGCGGAAGATTCGCGCGAGGCACTGCTCGGTCGGGTCGGTGCGCCACGCACGCTCGAGGCGCTCGCTGCGGGGACGCGTGGTCAGGCAGAGCCCGCCGCCGGGCGCGCTGAGGCGTCGTGGCTTCCCGGTGAACCTGGTGGTCGGCCGGGGCTAGGAAGGGCGCGATTCGTGGGATGTGCGGCGGCTCCTAACCGGGGCCGCCGCACTCATTCCGCGCATTGAGTTTTCTCTATGAGGGTGCTAACAATCCGCCTCGATGGGAGGGGGATCGAGGTTCGGACGTGTCCTTGCGACGCTCGGCTTGGTCGCGCTCATCGCCGGCGCCTCCTTCGCTGCGGGCGGTGGACGGAGCCAGTCCGGTGCTCCGGTCGAGGCGCAGGTCATGCGTCAGTTGGCGCAGAACGGCCACGCCTCGTTCTTCGTCGTGCTGCGTGGAAACGCGAACCTCACCGCGGCCGCTGACACGCGCAACCGCAGCCGGCGGGGAGTCGAGGTCTACGACACTCTGACGTCGTTCGCGCGCGAGAGCCAGGCGCCCTTCCGAGCGTGGCTCGACGCGCGGAACATCGACTACCAGCCCTACTGGATCGTCAACGCGATCTTCGTGAAATCGGCCGATCAGGCTCAGCTGAACGCGATCGCCGCGCGCCCGGACGTGAAGCTGATCCGCGCGAACCACTCGTACGAGATCCCGAAAGAGACCGTGACTCGCTCCAAGGCAAGCCCTTCCACGACCGAGTGGGGCCTGAACGCGATCAACGCGCCGCAGGTCTGGTCGACCTTCAACGACCGCGGCGAAGGCATCGTCATCTCCAGCATCGACACGGGCGTCCGCTACTCGCATGATGCGCTCGTCGAGCACTACCGAGGAAACCTTGGCGGAGGCAGCTTCGATCACAACTACAACTGGTGGGATCCGCTGCGACGAGTGCCCGACCGCCGACCCGTGCGACACCGACACCCACGGCACGCACACCATGGGCACGATGGTCGGCGACGACGGCGACCCAGGCCCGAACCAGATCGGCGTCGCGCCGCACGCCAAGTGGATCCCGGCGAAGGGCTGCTGCCTCGACACCGCGCTCATCTCGTCCGGCCAGTGGATCCTCGCGCCGACCGACCTCGAGCGGGAGCAATCCGCGTCCTGACCTGCGACCGGACATCGTCAACAACTCGTGGGGCGGCGGCTCCGGAGATCCGTTCTTCCAGCCGGCAGTCCAGGCCTGGATCGCTTCAGGCATCTTCCCGGCCTTCTCGAACGGGAACGAGGGCCCATGGCTGCGGCACCGCCGGCTCCCCGGGCGACCTTCCCGAGACCTACGCCGCCGGGGCGTTCGACATCGGCGGCACATCGCCAGCTTCTCCTCTCGAGGTCCCTCCGCGTTCGGCGGGATCATCAAGCCGAACATCTCGGCGCCGGGCGTCAACGTCCGCTCCTCGAGAGCGGCAGCGACTCGCAGTACGGGGGCCTGAGCGGGACGTCGATGGCCTCGCCGCACGTCGCGGGCACCGTGGCGCTCGATCTGGTCGATCTCCCCGGAGCTGCGAGGCGACATCGCCCGCACGGAGGCGCTCCTCGACCAGACCGCGACCGACGTGAACAACACGACCTGCGGCGGCACTCCGGCCGACAACAACGTCTGGGGCGAAGGCAAGATCGACGCGCTCGCGGCCGTCACCGCCGCTCCGACGGGGCCGACGGGAACGCTCTCCGGGGCAGTTCAGGGCGAGCCGACAACATGAGCGCCATCGGCGGCGCCGAGGTGCACGTGACCGGCCCCGGCAACCGCGGAGTTGCAACGAATCCCGCGGCGGCAATACACGATGGTGTTGCCGGTCGGCACGTACACGGTCACCGTCACCGGGCACGGCTCAACGCGACCCAGACGGTGTCGAACGTCGACATCACGCAGGACGCGACGACGACGAAGGACTTCAACCTGACGCCGGTCCCCGCGCTCGAGCACAACGCTACGACGCTGACGGACCAGAACGGCAACGGAAAGGTCGAGCCGGGCGAGACCTTCCAGCTCGACGAGCAGCTGAAGAACACCGGTCACGCGACCGCGACCGGGGTCAGCGCAACGCTGTCGACGACCACACCGGGCATCGAGATCACGCAGGCGACCTCGACCTATCCGGACATCCCCGAGGGCGGCAATGGGCACGAACTCGACGCACTTCGCCGGTGTCGCGACGGAGCGAGCTCCCGTGCGGGACGCTGATCCAGCTCCGGCTGACCGTGGCGACCGGCCAGGGCGAGAACATCGTCGACTTCACCGTCCAGGGCGGGCCTCCGTGCTACGGCGTCCAGAGTGCCAGCGGGCATGCCGATCCTCCCGGGGACGGCACGATGCCGGGAACCACTGCGACGACTGCACGACGCCGATCACGCTCCCGTTCCCGATCACGCTGTACGGCCAGACCTACGACCGACGGCGCGGGTGAGCTCGAACGGAAACCTCCAGTTCGGCGGCACCGCGGAACACGGCGTTCATCAACAGCTGCCTGCCGACGACTGCGCTCCAGGCGGCCGTCATCGTCTACTGGGACGACCTGCTCACCGACCGGCTCCGGCCACGGCATCTTCACCGCGGTCAACGGCTCGGCTCCGAACAGGCAGTTCATCGTCGAGTGGCGCACCGGTTACGCGAACCGGTGCGGGCAACGCCAACTTCGAGGCGATCTTCACCGAGGGCAGCGACGTGATCCGAATGCGCTTCGGCGTCGACGCGGACCATGGCCTGTCCGAGACGGTCGGGCTCCAGGACAGCGCGACGCGGGCGGATGAGTTCCTCTGCAACGCCGGGACCCTCCAGAACCCGGGGCAGGAGCTGACGTTCACCCCGTCCGGGCCGCCGCCGCCACCGCCTCCGCCTCCTCCTCCGCCGCCTCCTCCACCTCCGCCACCACCTCCGCCGCCGCCGCCGCCACCTCCACCACCACCTCCTCCGCCGCCACCACCACCACCTCCGCCAACCCGCTGCCGCGTGCCCCGCGTCCTCGGCCAGCGGCTCGGCGCGGCGAAGACGAAGATCCGCCGGGCGCACTGCTCGGTCGGACGGGTGCGGCGCGCACGCTCCAGGCGCTCGCTCCGGGGACGCGTGATCAAGCAGACGCCGCGGCCGGGCTCGCTCCGCAGGCGCGGCTTCCCCGTCAACCTTGTCGTCGGCCGCCGCTAAGCGGACAAGTCTTCCGTCGCCATCCGCGTCCGTGTGTTAGAAACTCCGCGCGCGCCGGGGCTCCTCGGCGCCGACGTGTGTAAAGGCCGGGAATGAGCTTCTTCCGAGATCACGCCGTTCTGTTCGCGCTCCTCTGCGGCGGAGTCGCCGTCGCGTACGGCATCTACCTCACCACGTGGCTCCTCAGCCTGCCGCCGGGGAACGAGCGGATGCAAGAGATCGGGAAGGCGATCCAGGAAGGCGCGTCCGCCTACCTCAGACGCCAGTACCAGACGATCGCGATCGTCGCAGTCGTCCCGTTCCTGCTGATCGGCTTCTACGACAAGCTCGGCTGGGGGACTGCGATCGGCTTCCTGATCGGCGCGCTCCTCTCCTCAGCGGCCGGCTTCATCGGGATGAACGTGGCCGTGCGCTCGAACACCCGCACCGCGGAAGCGGCGAAGCAGGGCCTGAAGCCTGCGCTGAACGTCGCGTTCCGCGCGGGCTCGGTGACCGGCTTGCTCGTGGTCGGCCTCGGGCTCCTCGGAGTCGCCGGCTACTACTGGGTGCTCACGGACTGGCTCGGCAATTCGGCGGACTCGGCCATCAACGACCTGATCGGGCTCGCCTTCGGCGGCTCGCTGATCTCCGTCTTCGCGCGGCTCGGCGGCGGCATCTACACGAAGGCTGCAGACGTCGGCGCCGACCTGGTCGGGAAGATCGAGGCGGGCATCCCCGAGGACGATCCGCGCAACCCGGCCGTGATCGCGGACAACGTGGGCGACAACGTCGGCGACTGCGCCGGCATGGCGGCCGACCTCTTCGAGACGTACGCGGTGACGGCTGTAGCCGTGATGCTCCTCGCGCGGGCGTACCCGGCGAGCGAGCTCTGGCTCTACCCGCTCGGGATCGGCGGCATCTCGATCCTCGCGTCGATCATCGGGACGTTCTTCGCGCGTGTCGGCAAGGGCGGGTCGATCATGAACGCGCTCTACAAGGCGGTCGTCGTTGCGACGATCCTGTCGGCGATCGGGTTCATTCCGGTCACCAGCGCGTTCGACAGCGACACGTTCAGCTTCTGGAACCTCTACGGCTCCGCGCTGATCGGGCTCGGCATCACCTTCCTGCTGGTCGCGATCACCGAGTACTACACCGGGACGCGCTGGGGGCCGGTGAAGTCGATCTCGAGCGCGTCGCGCACGGGGCACGCGACGAACATCATCGAGGGCCTCGCCGTGGGGATGCAGGCGACGGCGCTGCCCGTGATCGTGATCGCGGCCGGGATCGTCGGCGCCTACTACGCGGCCGGAGAAAACATCTTCGGAATCGGCGTCGCCGTGATGGCGCAGCTCTCGATGACGGGCCTGATCGTCGCGCTCGACGCGTACGGCCCGGTGACCGACAACGCGGGCGGGATCGCGGAGATGGCGAATCTGGACGAGTCCGTTCGTGCCATCACCGATCCACTCGACGCTGTGGGCAACACGACGAAGGCGGTCACGAAGGGCTACGCCATCGGCTCTGCGGGCCTCGCCGCGCTGATCCTGTTCGACGAGTACACGCGCGGCCTGCGCGACCGCGGGATGACGGACATCACGTTCGACCTCTCCGATCCGTGGGTGATCGCGGGCCTCTTCATCGGCGGGCTGATGCCGTTCCTGTTCGCCTCGCTGGCGATGCAGGCGGTCGGGCGCGTCGGCGGGCAGGTCGTGCAGGAGGTGCGGCGCCAGTTCCGTGAGATCCCCGGGATCATGGAAGGGACTGCGCGCCCCGAGTACGGCCGCGCGATCGACATCGTGACCGGCTCGGCGATCAAGCAGATGATGCTGCCGGCGACGATTCCGATCCTGTTCCCGCTCGTGGCGGGGATCATCAAGCCCGAGATGCTCGGCGGCCTGCTGATCGGAACGATCGTGACCGGGATCTTCCTCGCGATCGCGATGACCTCCGGCGGCGGCGCCTGGGACAACGCGAAGAAGCTGATCGAGGACGGGCTCTACGGCGGCAAGGGCTCGGAGGCCCACGCGGCCGCGGTCACGGGCGACACGGTCGGCGACCCGTACAAGGACGCGGCCGGCCCGGCGATCAACCCGATGATCAAGATCGCCAACATCGTGGCGATCCTGCTCATCCCGCTGATCGTCTCGATCCACGGCTAGCTCCCTGGGCGGCTCCGCGAGAGAGCGCCTTTCAGGACGGCGCCTGTCGATGATTCGTCCGCCTTCTGGCCCAGGGTCTGACCCCGGGGGCGTGGAGGTGTCGGCGCTGGAACGCGGCCTGGGGACGAATCGTCGGCCTTTTGGCCCAGGGTCTGACCCCGGCGGCGACGGCGTGTGGACGAATCATTTGCCTTTTGGCCCGGGGTCTGACCCCGGGTTTGAGTCGGGGCGTGAGGCCGTTCGGGGGTCTGGCGGCCGTCCCAGGGCTTAGCCTGCGCTCGTGAGCAGCGCGGCGGCCGACGGAAGACCCGCTCCACAGAGTCGGCGACGCCGCGAGCAGCGGCTCGACCGCGTCCTCGGGACGCCTGCGCTCTTCGCCACGGCGTACGGCAACGTCGGCTCGTCGATCTACTACGCGCTCGGCGTCACGGCCGTCTTCGCGCTCGGCCTGACGCCCCTCGTCTTCATCATCGCCGGCCTGATCTTCGCCGCAACGGCGCTGACGTACACCGAAGGCACCGTCCGCTATCCCGAGGCCGGCGGCTCCTCCAGCTTCGCGCGCCACGCATTCGACGAGCTCGTCAGCTTCGGCGCCGCCTGGGCCCAGCTCCTGAACTACGTGATCACGATCGCCATCTCGGCGTTCTTCGTCCCGCACTACCTCTCGATCTTCTGGGAGCCGCTCAAGGACAACCCATGGGACGTCATCGTCGGCGCGGTCGTGATCGCCCTCCTCGTGGGCCTGAACATCGTCGGGATCAAGGAGGCCGCGGGGCTGAACATCTTCCTCGCGGTCGTCGACTTCGCGACCCAGCTGCTGCTGGTCGTGATCGGCTTCGTGCTCATCTTCAGCCCGTCGATCCTGAAGGCGAACGTGCACTGGGGCGTCGCCCCGACCTGGAAGGACTTCTTCCTCGCGATCCCGGTGGCGATGATCGCGTACACGGGCATCGAGACCGTCTCCAACCTGTCGGAGGAGGCCAGGGACCCGCCGCGCGACATCCCGCGCTCGATCCGACTCGTCGCCGTGGCCGTCTTCGCGATCTACTTCACGCTGCCGTTCATCGCGCTCTCCGCGCTGCCGGTGCACAAGGTCGAGGGCGAGTACCAGACGCTCCTCGGCCTCCCGCCGGAGGACGGCGGCTACGCGAACGACCCCGTGCTCGGGCTCGTCAAGAACCTGAACCTGCACGGCGCGGTCGAAAACGGGCTGGAGGTCTACGTCGGCATCCTGGCCGCCACGATCCTGCTCGTCGCGACCAACGCGGGCGTGATCGGAGCGTCACGAATCACCTACGCGATGGCGACCTATCGCCAGCTCCCAGAGGTTTTTCGCCGCCTGCATCCGCGCTTTCAGACGCCCTGGCTCGCGCTCCTCGTCTTCGCCGGGATCGCGTCGATCGCCGTCATCCTGCCCGGGCAGACCAACTTCCTCGGAACGATGTACGCGTTCGGGGCGATGCTCTCGTTCACGATCGCCCACGCGGCGATCGTCGCGCTCCGCGTCAAAGGACGCGACGAGGAGCTCGTGTACCGCTCGCGGCCGAACCTGCGGCTGGGAGGGGTCGACTGGCCCCTGTTCGCCATTCTCGGCGGCTTCGGAACGGGCGCAGCCTGGCTCGTGATCGTCCTCCAGGAGGAGACCACACGTTGGGTCGGGTTCGCCTGGCTCGCGGTCGGGTTCGCCGCATACGCGCTCTACCGCAGGCGCGCGCTCCATCTGCCGCTGCGTCAAACGGTGCGTGCGCCGGCAATCATGCTCGGGCTCGAGGTCGCGTACCGGACGATCCTCGTACCGGTGCTGCGCACCGCCGAGTCGGAGGAGGCGCTGGTTGCCGCGGCTCGCCTGGCTTCGGAGCGCCGCTCGCGGATCGTGATCCTGCACGTGCTCGAGGTGCCGCTCGACCGGACGCTCGACGCCGAGATGGACGAGCAGGAAGCGGTCGCTGACGAGATCCTCGACGAGGCGCAGACGCTGCTCGAGGGCTACGCGGGCGTCCAGATCGTGAGCCGCCTCGACCGAGCACGCAGCGCGGGGCCCGCGATCGTCGAGGAGGCTGCGCGCCGCAACGCAGAGGTGATCATCCTCGGCGCGTCGCGGAACAAGGTGCGCGGCGGCAAGCCGATCTTCGGGCGCACCGTCGACTACGTGCTGCGGAACTCGCCGACGCGGGTCGCAGTCGTGGCCGGCAAGCGGGCCGCGTAGACGCGTGCTTGGACGCCTCCTGCCCTGGGTCGTGGTCGTGCTCGGGATCGCGCTCGTCGTCCGCACGATCGCGGCCGGTGTGGGGGGCGGGCTCGGGATCGTCATCGGGGCGCTGCTGATCCTCGCCGGGGCGCTCCGGTTGTACCTTTCGCGCGTAAGTGGCTAAAAAGCTCCCCGGCCTGCAGCGAGTCCTCGAGACGCCCTCGCTGGCCGCGGTCGCCTACGGCGAGATCGCGTCGTCGCTCTTCTTCGCGCTCGGGGTGGTCGCGCTCCAGGCGCTCGGTTTCACGCCATGGGTGCTGCTGCTCGTCGGCGTGCTGTTCCTCCTGGTCGCGCTCTCCTACGCGGAGGGCACCGCCGCGCTTCCTGAGACCGGGGGCGCAGCGACCTTCGTACGCCGCGCGTTCAACGACCAGCTCGGCTTCTTGACCGGCTGGGCGCTCCTCCTCGACTACGTGATCGTGATCGCGCTGGCGAGCCTGTTCGTGCCGCACTACCTCGGCAACGCGCTCGGATGGAACGCGATCACGCACAGCCCGACCGACCTCTTCCTCGGAATCGTGGTCATCGTCGTCATGGCGGCGGTGCGCTTCGTCCGCCGACCGAGTCTCTACCGCCTGGCGATCGCGATCGCCTCGTTGGCAGTGGTGGGCCAGCTGCTCCTGATCGTGCTCGGCTTTCCGCTCCTCTTCTCGGCGGACAACCTCTCGAAGGGCACCGATCTCGGCACGGCGCCAACCTGGTCGGCGATCGCGTTCGCGATTCCGGTCGCGATGCTGGCCTTCACGGGTCTCGAGACCGTCGCGAACCTCGCCGCCGAGACGCGCGAGCCCGGACGCACGCTGCCGCGCAGCCTCTTCGTCGGAATCGGGGGAGCGGTGCTCATCTCGTTCCTGATCGGCCTGGTCGCTCTCTCCGCGTATCCCGCCGATCCGGAGACGGCGCTCGGCACGACCTGGCTGCGCGCGCCGCTCGTCGGGCTCGCCGACGCGTTCAACGGCCACTTGCCTGCGCCGTTCGTCGACGCGCTGCGCGTCTTCGTCGGGCTGACCGGGGCGATGATCCTGATCGCGGTCGTCGCGACCTCGTTCTCGGGGGCGGGACGGCTCGCGTACTCGCTCGGCAAGCGCGACATGCTTCCGCGGGCGCTCGGCCGCCTGAGCGGGCGGACGTTGATCTCGCCGGCTGCGATCCTGTCCACGGCGGGGGTCTCGACCGGGATCCTCCTGATCGCGAAAGCCGCGAACGACCCGGTGCGGTTCCTGGCGAGCCTGTACAGCTTCGGCGTCCTGATCGCGTTCACGGCCGCCCAGGTGGCCGTGATCCGGCTCCGTTACACCGAGCCCGACCTCGAGCGGCCGTTCCGCGTCCCGGGGAACGTGAGCATTCGGGGCACGGCCGTCCCGGTCGCGGCGCTCGTCGGAGCGCCTCTCACGTTCGCGATCTGGGTCGCCGCGCTGCTCACGCACGACGCCGCGCGCGTCGCCGGCCCGGTCTGGCTCGCGATCGGAGCCGTCCTCTTCATCGCCTCCCGCCTGACCGCGCGCGAGCGGGTCCTGGGCCGCGTGACGCCCGCGATCGGAGACCTCGTGCCCGACCTCGAGGGCACGTACAAGAGGATCCTCGTGCCGATGAAGATCGGCGTGATCGGGGAGGAGGTTCTCGGCACCGCGCTGAGGCTCGCCGAGGAGCAGCGGTGCTCGGTCCTAGCGATCCACGTGATCCGGGTGCCGATGGAGAAGCCGTTCAACGCTCCGATGATCGACGCCGAAGAGCAGGCCGAGGCGTCGCTCGCCGAGGCGAAACTGCTGGCCGCCGAGGCGAACGTCCCGATCGAGGCCGAGCTCGTGCGCGCGCGCTCGATCGGCTCGGCGATCGTCGAGGAAGCGAGCTCGCACGGCGCCGACCTGATCGTCCTCGGCTCGGCTCCGCGCTGGCGCCGCCAGGCGCGGTTCTTCAGCCCGACCGTCGACTACGTCCTGCGCAAGGCACCGTGCGAGGTGATGGTCATCGCCTACCCGCAGGGCGTTCTGGAGGAAGCCCTCGCGTGAGTTAACCTGACTCCATGAAGGCGATCGTCGTCGGGTGCGGCCGCGTGGGCTCGGCGGTTGCGAAGAAGCTCACGAAGAGCGGCTGGGAAGTGACCGCGATCGACGAGAACGAGGAGGCTCTGGCCAGGCTCGGCGAGCACTGGACGGGCGGATTCGTCGTCGGCCACGGGATGGACGTCAACGTCCTCCGTGAGGCTGGGATCGAGGAGGCCGACGCCGTCGTCGTGGCCACGAACGGCGACAACACGAACATCGTGGTCGGCCAGGTCGCGCAGAAGCGCTTCGGGATCGAGTGCACCGTCGTTCGGATCCTCGACCCGGCGCGCGCCGAGCTCTACGCGACGCTCGGCCTGCGCACCGTCTCTCCGACCTCGACGGCGATCGAGGTGCTCTCCGAGGCCGTCAAGTCGTGCGTGGTCAAGCCCGCGCGCGCGCCGTCAGCGGCCGCGTCCTAAATGTTCATCCTGGTCGCGGGAGGCGGAAAGGTCGGCTCGAACCTCGCTCGCGCGCTTCGGCGCATGAGCCACGAAGTGACGATCATCGAACAGCGTCGCGAGCGGTTCGTCCAGCTCGAAGACGAGTTCGAGCATGCGGCGATCCTCGGCGACGCGACGGAGATCTTCGTTCTCGAACGGGCCGGGATCGCGCGGCCGCCCGACCTCGTGGTCGCGGTCACGGGCGACGACGAGGACAACATGGTGATCTGCCAGATGGCGCGGGAGCGGTACGGCGCCGAGAAGGTGATCGCGCGCGTGAACGACCCGCGCAACGAGCCGCATTTCGACCTGCTCGGCATCTCCCCGACCGTGAGCGCGACCCAGACGATCATGGCCCTGATCGAGCACGAGGTGCCCGAGCACGAGCTGATCCACCTGCTCGAGCTGCGCAAGGAGAACCTCGAGATCGTCGAGGTGCAGATCGACAAGAGCTCGCCCTCGGCCGGCAAACGCGTCTCCGGGCTCGACCTGCCCGCCGGCTCGCGCCTGATCTCGGTGATGCGCGACGGCCGCGCCGAGATCCCGGACGCCGACACCGAGCTCCGCGCGGGCGACCAGGTGCTGGCCATTCTCGAGCCCGGGAAGGAAGACGAGCTGCGTCGAGTTCTGCTAAAGAATTGACGAACGAATGCGCCGCATCGCCCTCGCAGCCATTCCGCTCGCCGCGCTAGCCGCGATTGTCGCGCTGCGCGCGGACGGGGAGCCGACGCGCGCGCAGTTGAGCATCGTGCGGGTCGCGAGCGGCCTGACGGAGCCGATCGCCGTCACCGCTCCGAAGAACGAGCCGAACAACGTCTACGTCGCGGAGAAGGTCGGTCGGGTCCGCGTGATCGTGAGGGGGCGGCTGCGCGCACGGCCGTTCCTCGACATCCGCTCGCTCGTCCTCGACAACGGCGAGCAGGGCATGCTCGGCCTCGCGTTCAGCCCGAACTACGCGAAGAACCGGCACTTCTACGTCGACTACACGGACCGAAACGGGGACGCGCGGATCGTCGAGTACAAATCGCGCGGGATGCTTCGGAAGCCGCTGAAGCTGCGCCAGATCTTCTTCCAGAACGATCCGTACGAGAACCACAACGGGGGCAACCTCGTCTTCGGGCCGGGCGGCTACCTGTACACGGGGACCGGCGACGGCGGCTCAGGCGGCGATCCCGAGAATCGGGCGCAGAACCTGCGCTCGACCTTCGGCAAGCTGCTCCGCTTCGACGTCGCCAAGAGGCGGCCGTCCCCGGTGGTCGTCGGCTACGGCCTGCGCAATCCGTGGCGCTTCTCGTTCGACCGTCAGACCGGCGACCTGTACATCGGCGACGTCGGGCAGGACTCCTGGGAGGAGCTCGACTACACGAAGAAGGGCACGGCCGGGCTGGAGAACTACGGCTGGCGCGTGTACGAGGGCAAGTCGCGCTACACCCAGGGGCAGCAGCCGAACGCGGCCGGGCACCTGGTGATGCCGTACATCGTCCTGCCGAACGGGCCGTACTGCTCGGTGATCGGCGGCTTCGTCTACCGCGGGAACGCGGTGCCGGCGGCGAAGGGGCGGTACTTCTTCGGGGACAACTGCGTGAACAAGGTGCACAGCACGAGCGCGGGCGGCGGCAGCGGCTCGTACCGCACCGAGCCGTTCACGGTGGACGGGCTCTCGTCGTTCGGCGAGGACGCCCGCGGTGAGCTCTACCTGACCTCCGTGCAGAGCGGCAACGTGTACCGGCTAGCCGACTAGCCGGCGCGGCGGCGTCTGACCTGCGGCGCCTGCTGGCCGAGCGCGGCGTAGGCGAGCGCCTGCAGCGACTCGTTGAGCGAGCGGAGCTCGTAGACGATCGGGGCGAGGTGCTCGCCCGCGTCCAGTCGGCGGTTCAGGGCGTGGACTTCCGCGTTCAGCCGGTCGAGGCGCTCGAGCAGCGCGTCCAGCTGGCGATCCCCGAGCTCGTTCTCCTTCACGGGTTGAATTGTAGGGGGAGCGCTGAACGCTCACGGACGACAAGCGTGTCCGGGCCGAGCTTCTCCAGCAGGCGGTCGAGTGCGCCCTCGCCCGTCTCGAGCGCGGCGAGGCGACGGTCGGCACCGAGCTGGGAGACCGCGATTCGCGCGAGGGCCTCCGGTGCGTCGGTGAACGCGCCGATCGTCTGTCCGCGGGCAGCGAGCCCGCGAAGAGCGGCGCTGACCTCGGCGTCGGGGCGCAGGTAGACGGGCGCACGGTCCTCGGCAAAACGCGCCAGCGAAGCGCGCCAGTCGCCGACGCCTGCAGCGGCCCACTCGTCGAGCGCGCGTGCTGCTTCCGCACGGTCTTGCGGGAGCTCGGCCGGATCGAGGGGGGCGATCGACCGGTACCGCCGCGCGGCGTCGTCCAGCCAACTGTCCCAGAGCGGCCTGGTGTCGCCGAGCACGCCGTCCAGATCGAGTGCGATCGGCAACTTCGTCGGCCTGGGCGCCGTCGCGGGCTGGGAGGCGCGCGTTAGCGGCACGGCGTGAGCGTACCGATCAGCTGAGGGGAGGGCGCAAGCGCGCCGATTATGTGATCATCGCCGGGCACCGGAGCCGGTAGAGGGAGACGCGTTGGAAGCTGTCGTAGGCAGACGAGAGTTTCTGATCTCGAAGGTATGGATCCAGGCTGTCGTCCTGGTCGTCCTCTGCGGCTTCTTCGTGCTCGGCCTCCTCGCCTATCGCACGTACCAAGCCCATCCGCCCGTTCCCGAACGGGTGGTCGGCCCGACCGGGAACACGCTGTTCACCGGCCGGGACATCAGTGAGGGGCAGAAGGTCTTTCTCAACCACGGACTGATGGAATACGGGTCCGTCTTCGGGCACGGCGCCTACCTCGGCCCGGACTACACGGCCGACTACCTTCGCCGTGAGGCCACGATGGTGCAGGCAACGTACGGCGGTCCCTCATCGGAAGCGGCGTTACGGACGATGGTCGACCTCCGGACGAACCGCTACGACGGGAAGACGAAGACGCTCCGGCTCAGCGCGGCGCAGGCAGCGGCCTTCCAGAGGCTTGTCGTGTACTACAGCGGCTTCTTCTCGGATCCCAAGAGTGAGCACGGGCTCAAGCCCAGCGCGATCACCGATCGCACGCAGCTGCGCCAGCTGACCTCGTTCTTCGCCTGGACCGCGTGGGCAGCGGCCGCGAAGAGACCGGGCCACGACTACTCGTACACGAACAACTGGCCGTCGGAGCCGCTCGTCGGCAACACGCCCACCGCGAACGTGATCGTCTGGTCGGTGCTGTCACTGATCGCCCTGCTCGGCGGGATCGGCGTGCTCTTCGCCGCGTTCGGGCGCTGGGGGCGCGGGCTTGGCTGGCATGGACGCGAGCAGGCGACGCTCTCGTTCCGCTCGCCGGGCGACGTCGCGCTGACTCCCGCGCAGCGTGCCACTGCGTGGTTCTTCTTCGTGATGGCCGGCCTGTTCGTGGTCCAGACCTTGGTCGGCGCCGCGTCGCAGCACTACCGCGCCGAGATCGACAACTTCTTCGGCTTCGACCTCGCGCGCCTCTTCCCGTACAACCTGATGCGCACGTGGCACGTGCAATTGGCGATCTTCTGGGTCGCGACCTCGTTCGTCGCTGCAGGCATCTTCCTCGCCCCGATGATCGCGCGGCGGGAACCACGCCACCAGGGCAAGCTCGCGTTTGCCCTCCTCGGCGCGCTCGCGGTCGTCGTGTTCGGCACCCTGATCGGCTCCTATCTGGCCGTGCACGGGGTTCTCGAGAGCGCGGCGGCGAACTGGTTCGGCCTGCAGGGCTTCGAATACCTCGACCTCGCCCGTCTCTGGCAGATCCTGCTCACGGTCGGCCTCGTCGTCTGGGTGGTGATGCTCTGGCGGGTGCTCCGCGTGCGGCTCAGGGGAGAGCACGTGGGCAACATGCCGTGGCTCTTCTTCCTCGCCGCCTGCGCGATCCCCGCGTTCTATGCGGTCGGCCTGATCGCCCGCACGGGCGACAACTTCACCACGACGGAGTTCTGGCGCTTCTGGGTCGTGCACCTCTGGGTCGAGGACTTCCTGGAGCTGTTCACGACCGTGATGGTCGCCTACATGTTCGTGCTGCTCGGCGTCGTGAGGGAGCGGATCGCCCTGACCGTCGTCTTCCTCGACATCATCCTCTACTCCGTCGGCGGGGTGATCGGGACGATGCACCACCTGTACTTCTCCGGCGAGCCGGCCGAGCACATGGCGCTGGGGGCGTTCTTCTCGGCGGCAGAGGTGATCCCGCTCACGTTCCTGACCGTCGAGGCGTGGTCCTTCCTCCAGCTCGGCGCGACGCAACAAGCGAGGACGGAGCAGCCCTTCCCGCACCGCTGGGCCGTGATGTTCCTCGTCGCGGTCGGCTTCTGGAACTTCCTCGGCGCCGGCATCTTCGGGTTCCTGATCAACCTGCCGATCGTCTCCTATTACGAGATCGGCACGGCGCTGACTGCGAACCACGGGCACGCGGCGATGATGGGCGTGTACGGGATGCTCGCGCTGGGCCTCGCGATGTTCTGCCTGCGCTATCTGATCCCGGCCGACAAGTGGCCCGAGCGCTGGGCCAAGATCTGCTTCTGGTCGACGAACCTCGGGCTCGCGTGGATGTGCTTCGCGACGCTCCTCCCGCTCGGGATCCTCCAGCTCTACAAGTCGGTCGACACCGGCTACGTGGACGCGCGGGAGCTGAAGTTCCTGACCAACCACACCAACAGCCTGATCGAGTGGCTGCGCTTCCCGGGTGACCTCGTGTTCATCATCGGCGGCGCGCTCCCCGCGCTCTACATCGCGTATCTGGGGGTCCGGCACACGGTCAAGCGCGTGACCTTCGACGAGGCGGACTCGCTGTTCACAGAGGTCTCCCAGCCCGAGCGAGTAAGCGCGTTCGACGAGCAAGAGGCGACCGCGGCGAGGCTGACGTGAGGCCCGAAGTGTTGTTCGCGGCGAGCTATGCGGCCTTTCTGATCGGGGCGGCATTCACCCTGGAGTGGCTCTCGGCGCACACGCACCGGCGCGCGCTTCGCTACCGAACCGCGGGCTTCACGTACCACGACGGCCACGACTTCTGGGTCTGTCCGGAGGGCGAGCACCTCTGGCCGCACGAGCTCGACCGCGAACGCCGGCTCGTCCGCTACCGCGCGCGCGCTCACGTCTGCAACGCCTGCCCGAGCAAGGACCGCTGTACGGATTCCGACGACGGGCGGGAGGTCGTTCGTCCCCTGGACCCTTGGCCGCACTCCGAGGCCGGGCGCTTCCACCGGGTGATGGCTTTGACGATGGTCGTCCTGGGCGGCCTGATCCTGATGGTCGAGCTCCTGCGCCACCATCAGCCGCTCGAACTGGCCCTGCTCGTGGGGCTGGGCGGGGGAGCGGCCCTTGCCGCGAGCTGGCTCCTGCGCGACCTGCGGGTACACCCGGCGGGCTTCAGCGAGCCGGATCTGCGGCGTCCCTGACCGGCGGCACGTTCCGCGTGGCGAGCCTCGACACCAGTAGCCCCGCTGCCAGGCCGACGGTGTCGATGAGCACGTCGACCGGCGATGCGTGCCGCCCGCCGACGAAGTGCTGGTGCACCTCGTCCGTGATCGCGTAAGCGATTCCGACCGCGAGCGCGGGGAGACCTTTGCCGAGCGCGCGCACGAGCAGTATCCCGAGGATCGCGTACTCGGTCATGTGCGCGCCCTTGCGCAGGATCGTGTCCCAGGTTCCGAGGCCCGTCCCGAGGCTCGGAATCGACGAGAACGCGAAGATGACGGCGGCCCAGATCACCACGGGCAGCCAGAGCGAAAGCGCCCGTGAAGAGGCTGGCATCGGCCCATGATAGGGTCGAGAGAACGGCACGCGGTAAGGGAAGCCGGTGTAAATCCGGGACGGTCCCGCCGCTGTGAGGGGAGTTGCTCCTCCGTCGAAGACCACTGGCTCTCGAGCCGGGAAGGTGGCGGAGGGGGGAGCCCCGAGTCAGAAGACCTTCCGCGCCGCCGCAAATCCCGAACCCCTCGCGGAAGGAGGATTCGTGTTTCGACGTCTCATCATCCTGGCCGGCGTCGCCGCGCTCGCGTGCGCGCTGGCGGCTCCGGCCCTCGCGGTGCGCGTGAAGGTGCGCGTCGAGGGCAAGACGACGACGATCTTCGGTGCGGCCGAGCCGGCGCTCACCACCGGGTCGAACGCCCTCGCGGCGCTCGACTCGGCCAGCATGGCCGGCGAGTTCTACTACCACGTCACGACCACGTCGTTCGGCCCGTTCGTCGACCAGATCGGGCTCTACCCGGGCGCCGGCTTCAACGGCTGGAGCTACAAGATCAACGGCGTCTCGCCTCCGGTCGGCGCCGACCAGGCGACGGTGCAGGACGGGGACACGATCCTCTGGTACTGGTCGACCTTCACCGAGCAGGGCGGCTCGCCGACGCTCCTCTTGCGGAAGCGCGCCGCGCGCAACTGCTACACGGTGCTGTCGCAGAACGACCAGGGCGTCTCGACTCCTGCGACGGGCGCACGTCTCCTGGTCGACAGCCGCAGCGTCAGGACGAAGGCCGGACGGGGGTGCGTCGGCAAGCACCGCGGCCTCGTGCGCGCGACGGTGTCGAACGCGGTTCGCTCGAACGCGCTCAGGTGAAGCGTGGCGTCCTCGTCGCCCTTGCGCTCGTCCTGCTACCCGGGTGCGGGCACGAGCGGACAGGCTCGGGATCCGCGTCACTCTGGGTCACGCGCGACCGCGGGGCGACCGTGCTTGCGGTCGAGACCGTCCCGGCGGGGCTGACCGCGATGCAGGCGCTCGACCGCGAGCTCGACGTGAAGACGACCTACGGCGGCCGCTTCGTCCAGTCGATCGAGGGCATCGACGGCGACGCCTCGAGGCAGCGCGACTGGTTCTGGTTCCTGAACGGGATCGAAGGCGACCGCAGCGCGGCCGACTACAGGCTCCAACCCGGCGACGTCGAGTGGTGGGACTTCCGCTCCTGGACCGGAGAGATGCGCGAGCCGGTGGTCGTCGGCGCCTTCCCGGAGCCGTTCCTCCACGGCTACCTCGGCAAGGTGAGGCCGGTCGCGGTTCGCTACGCGCCCGACCGCGAGGCGGGCGCCCGCGCGCTCGGCCGGCTCCTGCATGCGAGCTCGGTCGCGCCGCTTTCGGACGAGCCCGCTTCGGACGCGAATGTCTTTTACACAGTAAGTGGCAGCGACCGATTCACGGCTTCGTTGCGCGATCCGGGCTCGAGCGCGGGCTCGCCCGTCCAGTTCACCTTCGCCGGCAACGCAGCCGCTCTCGCCCGCCACCCGGATCGCTACCGCTACCGGTACAGCGTCCCGTGAGCCCGGTCCCGGCAGCCGCGCTCCTCGCGTCGCTCGCGGCGGTCTCCCTGATCGCCGACCGAGGCTGGGTCGTCGCCCTGATCGCGGGTGGCCTCTTCCTCGCCTGTCTCGCGGCGCCCCGGTCGCGACGCTGGCTCTACATCTCGGGGACGCTCATCTCGGCCCTGTCCGTCTTCGTGCTCAGCCCACTCGTGTCGCATGTGGGGACACACGTGATCTGGGAGGGCCCGCAGATCCCGGTGATCGGCTATCTCGACGTGACGAGCGAGGAGCTCGCTGCGGCTGGGATCCAGGCGCTGCGCCTGGCGGCGGTCGGCCTCGCGTTCGCCGCGTATGTGCTGCTCCTCGACCTCGACCGGCTGCTCCAGTCGGCCGGCTTCGCGCGTCGGTCGGTCCTCGCCGTCGGCCTGGCCACGCGGCTCGTCCCGACGCTCGAGCGAGATGCGGCAGGCCTCGTCGAGGCTCTGCGCGGACGCGGCGTGCAGGTCGAGGGCATCCGCGGCCGGGCGAAGCTGCTGTCGCCGGTGGTCGCGGGCTCGCTCGAGCGGGCGCTGACCCTCGCCGAGGCGATGGAAACGCGGGGCTTCGGGCGAGCGGGGAGGACCCGGTCGCCGAGGCCGCCGTGGACGCGCGTCGACCGTCTCGGGCTCGTGGCGGCGGTGCTCCTGCTGGTGGGGGCGCTGTGGCTCTAGCGCAGGTCGACCGGCTCACGTTCGCCTATCCGGGAGCGACCGGCCCGGCGCTCGCGGATGTCTCCGTGCGGATCGAGCCGGGCGAGGTGATCGCGCTCCTCGGCCCCTCCGGCTCCGGCAAGTCGACGCTTCTCCGTGCGCTCGCAGGGCTCGTGCCGCACTTCCACGGAGGCCGCTTCGAGGGCCGAGTCGAGGTCGCCGGCCGCGACACGCGGCGTTTCCGGCCTGCCGATCTCGCGGACGAGGTCGCGTTCCTCTTCCAGGATCCCGAGGACCAGGTCGTCTTCGGCCGCGTCGAGAACGAGGTCGCGTTCGGCCTCGAGAACCTCGGGACGCCTCCGCTCGACATCTGGCCGCGCGTCCATTCGGCGCTCGCGGACACGGGCATCGCGCGGCTGGCCGAGCGCCGCACGGAAACGCTCTCGGCGGGAGAGCTGCAACGCGTCTGTCTCGCCTCGGTCGTGGCGCTCAAGCCGTCGCTGCTCCTCCTGGACGAGCCGACCTCGCAGCTCGACCCGGCCGGCGCGGAGGCGATCCTCGACCTCGCCTGCGAGCTCGGTGCCGCAGTCGTCGTCTCGGAGCAGCGCCCTGCGCTCCCGCTGGAGCGCTGCGACCGTGTCCTGTTCGTTGAGAACGGCCGCGTGACGCTCGACGCACCGCGCGAAGAAGCGCTTGCACGGCTCGACCACGCCTACCGGCCGCGCCGGCGTGAGCTTCGTTCGGGGGCCGAAGCCGGGGGAGAGGTCTTTGCCCAGCTCGAGGGCATCTCGCATGCATACGACACGGCCCCCGTTCTCACCGGCGCCTCGCTGCAGCTGCGACGCGGCGAGGTTCTCGCCCTGATCGGCCCCAACGGAGCCGGCAAGACGACTCTCGCCAAGATCGCCTCGGGCCTTATTCACCCGGACAGTGGCCGCGTGGAGCGGCGTGGGCGCGTCTGCTACCTGTCGCAGGACCCCGGCCGCTACCTCGTCACCGAGCGGGTCGAGGACGAGGTTGCGCTCGCCGTCGACGGCGATCGAGCCCGCGCCGGTCAGGCTCTGGCGAACGTGGGCCTGGCCGGCTTCGAAGGACGTCACCCGCGCGACCTCTCGAGCGGCGAGCGCGAGCGCCTGGCCCTCGCCTGCGTCCTCGTCGCCGACCCGGACGTGCTCGTCCTCGACGAGCCGACCCGCGGAGTCGACCCGCCGCGCAAGACCGAGCTCGCGGAGCTGCTGCGACGCGGCGCGGCCCATCGCGCGACCCTCGTCGTGACCCACGATCTCGTCTTCGCGGGCGACGTCGCCGACCGCGCGGTCGAGCTGGGTGCGCTGGAGGCTGCCCGTGCCTAGGTTGACCGCCGCCGGAGCAGTGATAGCAGCGATGGCGGCGGCCGCCTGGGTCGCGATCGCCCCCGCGCACTCCGGGCTCCCGCTCCTCCTCGCGGCGATGGGGCTGCTCGTCGCCGGCGCCGCGTGGCTCGAGACGGGCCCGGCCGCCTCGAAGGAGATCGTCCTCGTCGCGACGCTCGCCGCGGTCGCGGCGGCGGGCAGAGTCCTGTTCGTCGCCATCCCCGGAGTTCAGCCGGTGACGGTCGTCACCGTGGCTGCCGGAGCGGCCCTCGGCGCGCGCGCGGGCTTCGCCACCGGAGCGATCGCGGCGCTCGCCTCGAACTTCTTCCTGGGCCAGGGCCCGTGGACGCCGTGGCAGATGCTCGCCTGGGGAGCGTGCGGCCTCGCGGGCGCCGCTTGTGCGCGGCTGATCAGGCGCCGCGTCGCGTTCGCGGTGCTCTGCTGCGTCCTCGGCTTCGCGTTCAGCGCGTCCATGGACCTCTGGATCTGGGTGACGTACCTCCCGCACACGTGGCAGGCGCTCGTAGTCGTGATCGGCCAGGGCCTCTGGTACGACGTCGCGCACGCCGCGGGCAACGTCGTGATCGCGTTGACGATCGGCCCGGAGCTGAGACGTCTGCTGGAGCGCTACGACCGGCGGCTGAAAACCGAGGTCGTGTGGGCGTGAAGCTCGCCCTCCTCGCAGTGGGGCTCGCGCTCGCCGCGTCTCCGGCCGAGTACGTCGCTGCACACCAGCAGTCGGACGGCGGGTTCGCCGAGGCCGGTCAGCAGTCCTCCGACCCGAACCTCACGGCCTGGGCGGTTCTCGGCTTGGCCGCCGCCGGAAAGGCTCCGGGGCGATCGGCGGCCGACTACCTCGCCGAAGCCCCGGCGACGAGCCCCAACGACGTGGCGCTTCGCATCCTCGCGCTCGATGCGCTCGGCCGGGACACGGGCTCGTTCGCTACGAGGCTGGAGGGTATGCGCCGCCCGGATGGACGCATCGGGACGCTCGTCAACTCGACGATCTGGGGCGTGCTGGCGTTACGGACGGCCGGGCGTCCGGCGGCGACGAGCGTGCGCTACCTGCTCCGCGCCCAGCGGTCGAGCGGGGGCTGGGCCTGGTACCCGAGAGGAGCGGCCGACTCGAACGACACCGCCGCGGCGATCGAGGCGCTTCGGGCTGCGGGGGTCGGACCGAGATCGCGCGCGATCAGAAGGGGCCTCGCGTATCTGCGCCGGCTGCAGGCTCGTGACGGCGGCTTCGCGCTCGTGAGGGGACGCGCCCCCGACGCGCAGTCGACCGCGTGGGCGATCCAGGCCTTCGTCGCGGCCGACAGGCCCCCGGGCAAGCGTGCGTTCGCGTACCTCGCAAGGCTGCGCCGCGCAGACGGCAGCTACCGCTACTCGAAGCGTTACGCCGTGACGCCCGTCTGGGTCACCTCCCAGGTCCTGTCTGCCTTGGCTCGCAAAGCTTTCCCCCTCGGTTAGTCTCGCCGCATGGCGGGCCGCGTCACGGCCTCGATCATCACGATCGGGTACGAGCTTCTCTCCGGGGACACCGTGAACACGAACGCGTCCTGGCTGGCGCAGCAGCTCGAAGAGCTGGGCGTGGCGGTGACGCTGATGGCCTCGCTGCCCGACGAGATCGACCGCATCGCGGCGTTCGTCCGCACCGAGGCTGAGCGGGCGGACATCGTGCTCGTGACCGGCGGTCTGGGCGGGACGCCAGACGACGTGACGCGCGAGGCGATGGCCGAGGCCTTCGAGGCTCCGCAGGGCGAGGTCTCGGATCTGGCCGAGCGGTTGCGCTCCAGGTTCCCCGCCGACCCGGAGTACGCGGCCCGCTGGGCGAACCTTCCGGCCGGCGCCCGCCCGCTCGAGAACCCGCTCGGCGGAGCTCCCGGCTTCGTCGTCGGCAACGTCTACGTCCTGCCCGGGCTGCCGGCCGAGATGAAGGCGATGTTCGCGACCTTCACGTCCGAGCTGGCCACCGAGCAGCCGATCACGTCGTGGCGCCGGACCTACGAGACGACCGAGGCGCGCATCGTCGGCGTGCTCGAGGCGATGGGCGACCGCTACCCCGGTGTCCTCGTCGGCTCGTACCCCAAGTTCCATCCGGACGGCGCCACGGTCGAGGTCGTGGTCAAGTCGTCCGACCCCGCCGCGCTCGAGGCGGCCGTCGCATGGATCGAGCGGGCACTGGAAGAAGCGACCTCCTAGAAAGCGTCGGGCTCGGCTAGCTGGCCGTCCCGCCCGACGTAGCCGTCCTTCGCACCGACGACGAGCAGGACCAGATCCTCGTCGCCGACGCTCGTGAAGCGGCGCGGCGTCGCCGCCTCGACGTGCACGACCCCACCCGGCCCGAGCTCGAAGCTCTCTTTCGAGAAGTCGAACCTCGCCCGTCCGCGATGGACGAAGTAGAGCTCGTCCTGCTCCTCGTGGAAGTGAGGCCGGCTGACCACGCCCGGGGCGAGGACGAGGGCGTTGACGCCGAACGCCGTGACACCGAGCTCGCGGCGCACCTTTCGGAAGACGCCGTCTCCCATCTCGTCGATCGAACCGAAGGAATACGCCATTCTCCGAAACCTAGCGACATCGAATAATCTCCCCTCTCCGCTCGGAAAGGGGATGAAGGGCATCCCTGGCCGAGCCGACATAGACGTTGAAGTACGAGGCCCCCGCCGTGCAGAAACGCCGCCCCGCCGCCCCCATCGCTCTCTGCCTGCTTGCAGCCGCGCTGTTCCTCGCAGGTGGCTCCGCCGCGCGCTCCTTCGGCGCGCCGCGCAATCTCGCCGTGCCCAAGATCACCGGAGCGGCCAAGGTAGGGAGCCGGTTGACTGCCTCGCACGGCCGCTGGGCCGGTCATCCAACCTCGTTCCGCTACGCCTGGCAGCGCTGCAACAAGGGCCGGAAGTGCCTCAAGGTCGCCCGTGCCTCGAAGGCGACGTACATCGTCAACTCGACCGATGTGGGCCACCGGCTACGTGTCGTCGTGGTCGCGGCGAACGGGGACGGTATGGCGAAAGCCCGGTCGATCTGGAGCAAGCCGGTCAAGAAGCGGGACCACGGCCGACCTCCGCCTCCTCCGCCTCCGCCTCCTCCGCCTCCTCCGCCGCCTCCGCCGCCGCCTCCGCCGCCGCCACCTCCGCCTCCGCCGCCACCTCCGCCTCCGCCGCCGCCGCCGCCACCCCCGCCGCCGCCACCACCGCCACCACCGCCGCCGCCGCCGCCACCTCCTCCGCCGCCGCCGCCGCCACCGCCGCCGCCGCCACCGCCACCGCCGCCACCTCCTCCGCCGCCGCCGCCGCCACCGCCGCCGCCGCCGCCACCTCCTCCGCCGCCACCGCCGCCACCGCCGCCACCGCCACCGCCACCGCCGCCTCCGCCACCACCTCCGCCCGGAGCCCCGGCGCCGATGCCTGTCATCAGCCGCGGCAAGCCCGCGTACGCCTCATCCGCGCAGGAGGCGGCGAGCCACGCCAACGACGCGAGCTACAGCACGTACTGGCACTCGAACGGCCCCGCCTGGCTCGCGTACGACCTCTCCACGGTGCCGGCCGCGAACCGCGGGCAGGTCGTCGTCGGCTGGTACAACGACCCCGTCACGACGCCGTACGACCACACGGTCATCGGCGAGGTCGGCTACAACAACCTCGGGAGCTACACGATCCAGGTGAACCCGGGCGCCGGTGGGGGACAACCACCCGCAAACGGCTGGGTGACGGTCGCGAGCGTGACGAACAATCGCTATCACTCCCGCCAGCACCTGGTGAACATGACCGGGGACAACTGGATCCGGGTCAACGTCACGGCCATCGACGGCTCGTCCGGTAACAACGACGCCATGATCAACATGGACGTCCAGGACGCGAGTTCGGACGGCGCGTCGGACAGCTGGATGTTCTACGGCGACTCGATCACCCAGGACGGGATGGCGCACGAGCCTGTCTCGGGCTCGACTGCGCCCAACTTCAGCCAGCTGATCAACTCGGCACTGCCGGAGTACTTCCCGGCCGCAGAGGACGGCGGCATCGGAGGGCTCATGTCAGCCGACGGCGCATCGCACATGAACACGTGGCTGTCTCTCTTCCCCGGCCGCTTCGTCGGGCTCGCCTACGGAACGAATGACGCGAACGGATGCATGAGCCCGACCGCCTTCTACAACAGCTACGTGACGATGGTGCAGGCCGTGCAGAGCGCCGGGAAGGTCCCGGTCGTCCCGACGATCCCCTGGGCCCGCACACAGGACGTCCAGAACTGCGGCCCCGGGCTCAACGCCAAGATCCAGCTCCTGTACCAGAACTTCCCGCAGGTCGTGCACGGCCCGGATCTCTGGCAGTTCTTCATCACGCACCAGAACCTGATCTCGGGCGACAACCTGCATCCGAGCGCCGCCGGCTACATCGCCTATCGCCAGCAGTGGGCGGACACGATGGTCGCCAACGTCTACGGCCCTTGACAGACGAGGCTCGAGTACCTAGGCTCGCAATACTTTGCGATCCGAGGTATTGAAGGGCCACGTCGACTTCCTCATCCTGGCGACGCTTCGGGACGGCCCGCTGCACGGCTACGGCATCGTCGAGAAGCTCCGCGGCGCGAGCGACGGCGCGTTCGACCTCGCCGAGGGGACGGTCTATCCCGCGCTCTACCGGCTCGAGGCCGCGGGCCTGCTCTCGAGCAAGTGGACGACCGCTGGAGGACGGCGCCGCCGCGTCTACCAGCTCACGAAGCGAGGCCGCACGGAGCTCGTGCGCGAGCGCAAGGAGTGGAAGGCGTTCTCCCTCGCAGTCGAGGCGGTCGTGACGTGAAGGCGTATCTGGCCGAGCTGAGCCGCGAGCTCGAGCAGGTCGGGATCCGCGGGCGGCTGCGGCGTCGGATCCTGGCCGAGTCCGAGGATCATCTGCGCAGCGACCCGGCGGCGCTCGAGCGCTTCGGCTCGTCGGCGGAGCTCGCGAACACGTTCGCGGCCGAGCTGGGAACGCGGGCGTCCCGGCGAGCCGCGGTCGGAGCGTTCGCCGCGCTCGCCTTCGCAGGAGCGGTGTTCGCCGTCTCCTTCCTGAGCGCCGCCCTCGCAGGCCAGCCGGCGCCCGACACCTGGCCGGTGCTCGCGCAGCTCGCGCTTCCCGTGCTCATCGTCTCGCCGCAGGTCTCGTTCGTTGCGGGCTCGCTGGCGCTCGTCCGAGTACTTCGCCGTCGCGACCCCGTTCTCCCCAGCGAGGAGCTGACCGTGATCCACCGCCGGACGGGAATCGCGCTCCTCTCCGGCCTCGTGACGATGGCCGCCCTCGCCCTGATCGCCTTCGAGCTCAGCGCTGACGTCGCGGCCTGGTGGGTCGCTCTGACGCTGATCGGGACGGCGCTCGCAACGCCGCTCCTCCTGCTCGCCGCGCTGCCGGCGGCGAGCGCTGCGCGTATGCATCCGCGCGTCGCGGGCTCCGCCGGCGATCTCTTCGACGATGTCGGCTTCCGCGCCGATCCGTGGCGCTTCGCCGGTCTCCTCGCGGTCGGCCTCGGGCTCGTCGTGTTCCTCGTCGCCGCGCTCCAGGGCGACCCGTTCGACGGAGCCCTGAACGGCGCCGCGGAAGCGCTCGCGTGCCTGAGCGGGTTCGCGGTCTTCGGACGCTATCTGGGCCTTCGTCACTAGCTAGCATCGGCGGCGAGTGTCCGTCGCCGAAGCAGAGGCCTATCTCGCCGACCTGAACCCCGCCCAGCGGGAGGCCGTCCTCAACACCGAGGGGCCGATGCTCGTCGTCGCCGGCGCCGGCTCTGGGAAGACGCGCGTCCTCACGCACCGCGTCGCGCACCTGATCAACGCGCACGGCATCAAGCCGCAGGAGATCCTCGCGATCACGTTCACGAACAAGGCCGCGGGCGAGATGCGCGAGCGGCTGGACGACATGCTCGGCGGTCGCGGGCGCGGGCTCTGGATCCTCACGTTCCACTCGGCCTGCGGCCGCATCCTGCGCCGCGAGGCGCCTCGGCTCGGCTATCGCACGAACTTCACGATCTACGACCAGGCCGACCAGGTCCGGCTCACGAAGGCCGTCCTCGAAGAGCTCGAGCGCGACCCGAAGCGCTTCGTCCCGCGTGGCATCCACGCCCAGATCTCGACCGCGAAGAACAACCTGATCAGCCCCGACGAGTACCGCGAGCGCGTCTCGTCCTTTTACGACCAGACGGTCGCCGACGCCTACGACCTCTACCAGCGCCGGCTCTTCGCCTCGAACGCGGTCGACTTCGACGACATGCTCTTCCTCACAGTCCAGCTGCTCGAGCGCTTCCCGGAGGCGCGTGAGCGCTGGCAGAACGCGTTCCGCTACATCCTCGTCGACGAGTACCAGGACACGAATCACGCCCAGTACCGGTTCCTGCAGCTCATGGCCGAAAAGCACATGAACCTGTTCGCCGTAGGCGATCCGGACCAGTCCATCTACGCCTTCAGAGGCGCGGACATCCGCAACATCATGGAGTTCGAGGCCGACTTCCCCGGCACGCGGGTGATCCCGCTCGAGCAGAACTACCGCTCGACGAACACGATTCTCCGCGGCTCCAACGCGGTCATCGCCAACAACCGGGAGCGCAAGCCCAAGGAGCTCTGGTCCGAGCTCGGCGACGGCGAGCCGATCCACGTGATCGAGGTCGAGGACGAGCACGCCGAGGCGCGGTTCGTCGCCGCCGAGATCGCGCGCCTGGTCGAGGAGGGCTTCAGCGGCTCGGAGGTCGCGGTCTTCTACCGGACGAACGCGCAGTCGCGGGTGCTCGAGGACGTGCTGGTCCGCCAGGCGATCCAGTACCAGGTGATCGGCGGACCGAAGTTCTACGAGCGCGCCGAGATCAAGGACGTGATCGCCTACCTGCAGGTGATCGACAACCCGTACGACGCCGTCTCGCTGATGCGGATCGCGAACAAGCCGCGCCGCGGGATCGGGGACACGACGATCGCGCGCCTCCAGACACACGCGGACGCGCACGGGATCTCCCTCTGGGAAGCGACCGAGTTCCCCGAGGAGGCGGGAGTGGGGGCGGCGCCGCTGAAGGCCGTCCAGGCGTTCCGCACGCTCCTCCAGTCGCTGATGGCCGGCGCGCTCGAGCTGACGGTGCCCGAGCTCGTCGAGCGCGTCCTCGAGAGGACCGGGTACACCGACGCGCTCGAGGCCGAGCGCACGATCGAGGCGCAGGGCCGCCTCGAGAACCTCGAGGAGCTCGTTGGGGCGGCCCAGGAGTACCAGGCCGCCGCGGACGAGCCGTCCCTGTCGAGCTTCCTCCAGGAGATCTCGCTCTTCGCCGACCAGGACGCGCTCCGGGGCGAGCAGAGCCTCGTCACGCTGATGACGCTGCACAACGCCAAGGGGCTCGAGTTCCGAGCCGTCTTCATGATCGGGATGGAGGAGGGGATCTTCCCGCACTCGCGCTCGCTCGAGGAGGCGATGCTGGAGGAGGAGCGGCGCCTCGCGTACGTCGGCATGACCCGCGCGAAGGAACGGTTGACGCTCACGCACGCCTCGTCGCGATCGCTCTGGGGCTCCCGGAGCTACAACCTTCCGTCGCGCTTCATCGACGAGCTCCCCGAGCAAGGCGTCGAGCGCGAGCGGCTTCGGCCCACGTCCTGGTCGAACTACGGAACGCAGCAGCAGAAGGTCGCGCCGCGCACGGACGTCCCGGATCTCTCGACCGGCGACAACGTCCGGCACGGAACGCTCGGCGAGGGCGTCGTGACCGCGATCGACGTGGGCGGGGTGGTCACCGTTCGGTTTGCCGACGGCGTCGAGCGCCGCCTGATCCTCGAGTACGCGCCGCTCGAGCGCCTGTAGTCAGCGCTGCAAGTCCCTCTGACGGGGGAGAGGGCGGCGAGGCTCAGATGGCGACATGAACCTCAATGCTCTCTCTGCGGCACCCCAAGAGCCTGGTCGCGGCTGCGATCGTGTTCAGCGCCCTCGTCACTGCATTGCCGAGCTCCGGCGGTCGCCTGCACGACGCGCAGCGCGCCCGTGTCGCCCGGGTGCTGTGCGTCGAGACCCGCGGCGGCGCCGAGACTCGCGGTGACGTCAAGGCGCGAAGCCGCAGGTGCCAGCGCGGCGAGCGGAGAATCTCGTTCCCACGCGGCCCGCAAGGGAAGCGCGGAGTCCCCGGGGTCGCCGGCCCAGACGGCCCCGGCGGTGCGCCTGGGGCGAACGGTCCGGCAGGCGCGCAGGGTGTGCCCGGAACTCCGGGACAGAGGGGCGGGACCGGTCCGACCGGCCTCACAGGCCCTGCGGGCGAGCGCGGCGCAACGGGTCTTGCGGGGGCCGTGGGGCAGCAAGGGCTGACGGGAGCGACCGGTGCCGCAGGCGCGACCGGCGCTGCAGGAGCACGCGGCGCCACTGGTCCGGCAGGCACACGGGGCCCGACGGGTGCGCGTGGTGCCACCGGAGCGCAAGGTGTGACAGGTTTGACTGGCACCACGGGCTCGACAGGTGCAACCGGCGCGACCGGAAACCAGGGCGCGACGGGCGAGCAAGGCCCCACCGGTGCCCGCGGCCCGACGGGCGCCACCGGAGCGATGGGGTCGACCGGCGCCACGGGCGCGCAGGGCGCCACCGGACCGGCGGGTGCACAGGGCCCGACCGGCGCACGCGGTCCGACAGGAGCCCAGGGCGCCACGGGCCAGAGCGGCGTCAACGGCACGACCGGCGCGCAGGGCCCGACCGGCACGCGCGGCCCGACGGGTGCTCAGGGCCCGACCGGAGCGATCGGTCCGACAGGCTCGAAGGGAGCGACAGGATCCACGGGTGCGACGGGATCCAGGGGAACGACTGGAGCGAATGGCACGACGGGAGCCCGCGGCCCGACCGGCGCCGCCGGAGTCGGGGCGGTGACCGTCTACTCGGCGACGATGCCGGCAGCCACGACCGCAGGGTCGGTCAACTGCCAGAACAACTCGGCTTCCGTGATGCGCGCAGTCGGTGGAGGCTCTCAGACCCCGGGCAGCGGGAACCAGGCCCAGCTCGACTCGTCGTTCGCGATCTCCGGAACCGGAGCGAATCTCCCGGCGAACGGCTCGACGAACCCCAACGGCTGGAGAGTCGTCTACCACGGCTCCCAAACCGCGCCGTGGACGGTCTTCGTCCTCTGCGTGTCGTAGGCGCGCCGAACTACTCCGACACTAGTCAAGCCGCCCGAATCGAGGTATCCTCGCGCTGAGGGTCAAACCGCGATTCCTCTCCTGCGGTAGTTCTGTATCTCGGCAAGGAGAGGAGAACGCGTGGTCGGACGGGAACTAGAGGTCGAGTGAGATCTCGTCGACCCGTGCGAACGTTGGTCGCGGGAGCGGTGGTTCTGTGCGCTCTCGTCGTCGTGCTGCCCAGCTCTGGGGGGCGTGACAAGCCATCGCAGGGCGCGTCCAAGCAGATTTCGATCAACGTCATTTGCGTCGAGTTGCACGGGAACCTCGAGACGAGGCGCGACATCAAGCTTCGAAGTCACGGTCGGTGCCCTCGCGGCGAGAAACTGGTCCCGTTCCCCACGGGTCGCCGCGGCGCTCAGGGGCCCAGGGGTGCTGAAGGTCCCGCCGGCCCGCAGGGTCCCGCGGGCGCACAAGGCGCCAAGGGCGCCACCGGTGCGGCTGGAGCCATCGGGCCCGCCGGCCCCAGTGGTCCGCGCGGCGCCACCGGAGCGCGCGGAGCTACGGGCACCCAGGGAGCGACCGGAGCTCGTGGAGCAACCGGTGCGCGAGGTGCCAGTGGGACACGAGGCGCAACCGGAACACGAGGTGCCACTGGAGCTCGCGGCGCAACGGGAGCTCGGGGCGCGACAGGCGCACGCGGCGCGACCGGCGTGCGCGGCGCGACTGGAGCTAGAGGCGCGACCGGCGCGCGAGGTGCGACTGGTGTACGCGGGCCGACCGGTGTTCGCGGTCCGACCGGCGCCCGAGGAGCGACTGGAGCTAGAGGCGCAACCGGTATCCGCGGCGCGACGGGTGCACGAGGTGCGACCGGTGCGCGCGGGGCAACTGGCGTCCGCGGCCCGACGGGCGTCCGCGGCCCGACCGGCGCGCGGGGAGCGACGGGAGCCAGAGGTGCAACTGGTGCCCGCGGCGCGACGGGTGCACGAGGTGCGACCGGTGCGCGCGGGGCAACTGGCGTCCGCGGCCCGACCGGCGTCCGCGGTGCGACGGGAGCCAGAGGTGCAACGGGTGTCCGCGGTGCGACGGGAGTTCGAGGTGCGACCGGTGCTCGAGGTGCGACCGGCGCTCGGGGCGCAACTGGTGTTCGCGGCCCGACCGGTGTTCGCGGCCCGACCGGCGCGCGGGGAGCGACGGGAGCCAAGGGAACGACCGGAGCTAACGGCGCGACTGGAGCGACGGGTGCAACCGGCACTCAGGGCGCGACCGGCCCCACAGGGGCTAGCGGCCCGACCGGCGCGACCGGTGCGACGGGAGCCAATGGAACGACTGGAGCTATTGGTGCGACCGGCGCTACCGGGGCGACAGGCGCCAGCGGTGCCACCGGTGCCCAGGGAGCAACAGGAGCAACGGGTGTGACCGGGGCAAACGGTACGACCGGAGCGCGTGGCGCGACCGGTCCGACCGGGGCCAAGGGAACCACGGGAGCAACCGGGGCTACAGGCGCGACCGGTGCGACGGGGTCCCGCGGAGCAACAGGATCGCGCGGAGCCACTGGATCCGGAGCCACCGGAGCGCGTGGCGCGACCGGCGCTCGCGGCGCAACCGGTCCGCCCGGAGTGCGAGGCCCGACTGGCGCACGCGGCGCGACCGGTGCTCAGGGCGCTACTGGCCAGAACGGCACCAACGGCACGAACGGCACGACCGGCACGCGCGGCGCAACCGGCCCGCCCGGGGCGACCGGTGCGCGTGGCGCAACCGGCACACGCGGCCCGACCGGCGTGAGAGGCCCCACCGGTGCCCGCGGCCCGACCGGCGCCAGGGGCGCGACCGGCGTCCGCGGCCCGACCGGGCAGGCCGGCACGGCTGGAACCGTTGCCGACAGCGTTCCGGCGGGTGAGCTGACGACGTCGCTGACCTACCTCCCGCTGAATACCCCCGGACCCGTGGTCACGCTCGTGGTTCCCGCTTCGGGCAAAGTGCTGGTATCGGCGACGAGTGGCATGATCGGCAGCTCCGGCGCGGTGTCCTGTTTCATGTCGTTTGCGGGCACCGGCGCGAACATCTTCCCCGCCATCGACGCCAATGCCGTGACCCTCGCGGCGGGTACCTTGCAGCGGGCGAGCGCGTCGTCGGTCCTCAGCGGGCTAACTCCGGGAAGCACGACGCTCACCGCGATGTACAAGCGCGAGGGCGGTGGCGGCGCGGCAACGTGCTTGTTCGTGAACAGATCGATCATGGCGATCCCGCTGCCGTAATCAGCAGCTAGCGAACCGCTTCGATCCAGTCGAGTCGCCGGCCGCAGAGAGCCCGCGCGGCCGACGGCGCAAGAGTCTGAACGGGCTCGCGTGAATCGTCACGGCTGAGCGCCAGCGGGCCGAACGCGAACGGCGGCCCGCCGCTTCCTGGGTGGAGGCCGCCCGTGTCGTAGGTGAGCGCGACGTTGTGCGGGCCGGCGCCAAGCTCGACGCCCCCGAGATCCGTGTAGAGCCCCGGCCAGTTCAGCTCCGCCCGCTTCGAACCGACCTCGCGTCCGTCGACCTCGACCGAAGCCCGCCCGAACCAGTCGCCGGCGAGCCAGGCCGTGTAACGCCCAGCCTCGGGGGCCGTGATCTTTGCCGAGACCGTTCCTGCGAGCGACGGGGTGACGACCGGAATCGCCTGGGGGCGCGTCGCCGTCGCCAGGTATCCCGAAGCTGCCTCGGCCTTGCGCCCGAGTCGCAGCACGTCCGAACACCGAGGCACGGACGCCGCCTGACCGGCGTTCCCCAGCGAGAGGTGCTCGAGGATCGTCGGCCCGCCTCGCGCGGGACGCTGCCAGACCTCGTAGTACCGCCCGCTCCGCACGAGCCGGTAGACCGATGGCGGACGGCTCGCCGCCGGCCCGCGCCGGAGGACGAGCGTCCTGTAGTCGAGGATGCCGTCCAGCCGGAACCGGTCGATGTCCGCCGACTCGCCCTTGTCGAGCATCTGGCCATTGCTCAGGTAATCGAAGCGGCGTCGTAGCTCGGAGGCGCCTTCGGGATCCTCGCGGCGCAGGAAGTGGCGAGCGCCGTACGGCTCGTAGGTCGTCATCAGCGCCGGGCCCTGGCCGGCGAAGCTACGGCCGATCGTCTCGAGCTCGTGCAGCTGGCCGCGGGGCGCGAGTGAGACGTCGTGGTAGGCGAGCGCATTCGACCAGAGGACGCCGCCCGTGAGCGCGATCGCCACGACGGCCGCCTCCACGCGCCGTCCCAGCCCGAAGAGCGCCGCACATCCGGCAAACGCAGCCGCCAGGAAAGCCGGTGACGCCATCGCGATCGCCTTCCCGCTCACCCAGGGCGAGCTGACCGCGACGACCGCGCCCGAGCCGATTGCGACGATGCCGAGGTACGTCGGGAGCTCCCACGCCCCGCGCTGCCAGGCCCACCAGAGCCCGACGAGCCCGGCCGCGACGACGACTGCGATCAGTACATAGGTCGGGGCGAGATCGTGCGGCCGGACGCGAAAGTCTCCGATCGGCCAGATCCCGAACGCCTGGAGCTTGCTCAGCGGCCCGAACAGGTTCCCAAGCTCGGTCTCGGCCCGAAACGACGAGACCTTCGGGAGCCAGTCGACGGCCGCGACGATCGCCGGCACCGCGAGCACGACGGCTGCGGCTGCGAAGACGCCGAGCTTGACGCCGATCGACCCAACCGGCCGCCGCCACACGAGCACCGCCGCGACTAGAGCCGCAGGCAGAAGCCACGCGGCCGCGGGCAGGCTCAGCACGCAGACGATGGTCGCGCAGGCGGTCGCCAGCGGCACGACTGCTCGAGCGGATGAGCGCGGCCCCATCGTCCAGGGCACCAGCACCGCGAGCAGCGCGAATAGCCACGCCCCTGCGAGCTCCTTGAGCCCGCCCCAGAGCGAGTAGCCGAACAGGATCGCCGGCTGCGCCGCGACGAGGGCGGCGAACGCCCGCATCGGCTTCAACGGGATGAGCGGCCCCAGCAGGGCGTACAGCGAGAGCGCGAGCATCGCCGCGAGGAACGCGATGTACGGCTGAAAGATCCACGCGAGGTCGGAGCCCGTGAGGGCGTGCCCGATGCCGATCGGCATCAGGACGCCCGTCGGGTAGCCGATCGCGAGCGTCGTCGCCAACGTCGCCTCGTACGTCGACGGCGCGAGCCCCGTGAGGTCGCGGGCGTGCTCCATCACGCGGTCGGCCATCGCGAAGTACGTCGCCGTGTCGTCGAGCTTGATGTAGCCGGCGAATGTGGCTTCGCCCGAGAGGACGACCGGCGCGGCGAACACTGCGAAGACGCCGACGGCCGTGCCGAGCGCCCACAGGTCGGGACGGCTGCGCCTGATCGGCCCGAGCAGCAGTCCTGCGATTGCAAGGCCGGCCGCAAGCGGCGCCGCCAGCTCGGCGGTGGTATCCGTCAGCGTCGCGAACTGTCCCGCGAGGATGACGAGCGCCAGCCCGAGCGGGAGCACGAGCGGCCCGGGCAGCCGCTCGCCGGTGGCAACCTCGACCAGCCGTCCGCAGCCGAACGAGAGCCCCGCGAGGACGAGCGGGAAGACCACCCAGGCGATGAGCAGAGCCAGGGCGCTATCCGACGGGCGCGACGCGGCCTGACGTCACGAGACGCAGCGCCCGCTCCGCAGACGGGTCGAAGACCTCGATCTGCTCGCTGGAGCCTGGAAAAGCGACGTAGACGTTCGTCGGAGCGTTCGTTGCGTAGACCGCGACGCCTCCGCCCGGCGCGGCGACACTTTTCTCGTTGGGCTGCTTCGCGAGATCCTTCAGGACCTTCAGCGCGTTCGGCGTCGGGTACGTGCCGACGATCGTGTAGTCGGCGCGCTGGTTGCCGATCTTGGCTCCCCGCGGCAGGTAGCGGACGTAGACGCGCCCGCCAGCCGTTCGAGTCAACTCGTAGGTCTGACCGGAGCGCGGGCCGACCCAGTAGATCGGGCGCTTGGTCTCCGCGGCCGCCGCGCGCAGTCTGGCCCGGGTGGCCGCGATCGGGCCGATCGGTTTGGCGCTCGCCGCGGTGCTCGTCGTCTGCGGCGAGCTGGACGAGTCGTCGTTTCCGCGGACGATGAGCCAGGCCACGAAGCCCGCCGCGAGCGCGATCGCGACCACCGCGCCGATCCGCACGCTCGAAAGACGAGCCCAGCCGGTGTCGCGCGGTTCGCTCACCTGGGCAGAGGATAGGGAGTCGTTCGGCGGACGCAAGCGCGAACAGGGCGCGTTTGAGCAGTGGCGCTTCGGAAACCTCGGCGGCATGAAAAAGTCATTCATCCTCCTCGCTTCCGGGCTCGCGGGCCTCACTCTGGGCCTCGCCGGTTGCGGCGACGATAATGAGAACGGCGGCGGCGGGACGAGCACGACGGTCCCGACCGCAAGCACCGGCACGAGCACCGAGGACACGACCACCGGCTCCACCACCACCGGTGAGGAGGAGGGCACGACCACCGGTGAGGACAACGGCGGTGGGAACAGCGGAGAAGACGGTTAGCCGCGCTGCGGAAATCGCGAGGGGCGGCGCCCCGAAGCTGCCTCTCGATCTTCCTCTTGGCCTGAGCCTGGCCGCGTAGTAGTCTCGAGAACGTCGTCGAGTACTGATTTCAGCTCCGTCTTCGGGGGGAGAAGGAGGGTGAAGATGCGATTTCGGCTCCTGCTTCTGGGCACCTTGCTGCTGGCGGTGCTCATCGGCGCCAAGCACGCGGAGGCTGCCGGGCTCTTCTAGGTAGGCAGTACTGCGCTCGGTCGTTCTTCCGTTGCCGAACGCCTAGCGCTCTGCTAAGTCCCTGCGGGCCCCCACGCGGGTTCGGCGTAGCTACCCAGGAGCACGCGCGGTCGACCGCCTCGGCTCGGAACGGTCGAGACACAGACGCCCTGGCCACACACGCCCCAGTAGGCGAGCAGCCGCCCGTTCGGCGACCAGGTTGGGCCCCCTTGCTGACTGGGGTTGTAGGGGAGGTGAAGGAGCACGCGTTTGTGTTGGCCACGCGCGTCGGCGACCTCGATCGTCCTCCCCGCGCGCCCGAGCCGGTGGTCGATGCGCACGTAGGCGAGGCGTTTGCCGTCGCGCGACCAAGCCGGGAACGTCAACTCGTCGTCGTGCTTACCGGCGCGCGGCTTGACCAAGACGCGGTAGCCGCTGCCGTCAGGCCGAACGGCGGCCAGACGACCCCACGGATGGGGGCTGCGACCCGTCCAGCCGAAGACGATCCAGCGCCCGTCAGGAGACCAGGTCGGGTGGATGCCTTCCGTTGCGCCCCGACCGGCCCGCAGTCGGCGAAGCCCGCTTCCGTTGGCGTTGACGATCCAGAGGCCCATTCCGACGGCGTAATTCGCCGGGGGTGCTCCGCCAAAGACGATCTGGCGGTCGCCGGGGCCCCAACTCACGCCCGAGCAGTCGGTGTTCGCCTGACCAACCTGGCGCACGTTGCTGCCGTCGCTGTTCATCACCAACAGCGGGCAGACGCGGGACGGGCCTGCGTCGATGACGCGGACGAAGGCGATCTGCCTGCCGTCGTGCGACCAAGCCGGCGCCCGCCCGTCCTCCGTCAGCAGCGCGAGGCGACCATCTGGGAAGCGGCGGTAGAGGCCGTTCCCAACGACGGCGATCGAGCCGCGTGTGGCGTTTGCCGTGGTCGCGTGATCAGAGGCAGCCGAGGAGCTCCAGGCGACCACGAGTCCCGCTACCAGAGCCACGAGAAACGGAACGAGAACGCGCCAGTTGGGCAAGCTGTGCATAGTCGGGAACTCCCTCCTTGTTGACTAGTTAGACGCGAGCTAATCGACAAAGTTGCTCACCGCACTTGAGCGCTCGAGTGGGGACGGCCTTGGTCGACGAGCCAGCTGTAGCCATGTACAGCCAAAATCGCTGTTTCTGCAACCAACATCCCGTCCCACCCGCTCTCTCGCCCTCCAACAAAAAACCCCGCCTAAGCGGGGCTTCTGTGTGATGGGCGGTACTGGGCTCGAACCAGTGACCCCCAGCTTGTCGAGCTGGTGCTCTCCCAACTGAGCTAACCGCCCGGGTCGCAGCGATTGTAGCCCGTCTCGTGCACCGGGATAGACTCACTCCATGCCCGAGGCGCGGCTCGAAGACGGCGGATCGGGGCTCGCGCCGGCGAGCGAAGGCTGGTTCGTCGTCAACGCGCGCGACGCCGAGTGGTGGACGTCGCAGACGTTCGGTTCCGGAGCGGTGTTCGAGAGCGATACCGCCCTGTTCGCGCAGTTCGGGCTCAACATCTGCGTCCTCGAGCCCGGCCAGCCGAATTGCCTCTACCACTCGGAGCTGAACCAGCAGGAGGCGTTCCTCGTCCTGTCCGGGAATTGCAAGCTGCTCGTCGACGGCGAGGAGCGCGACCTCGGCCCCTGGGACTTCTTCCACTGCCCGGCCGGGACTGCACACGTCTTCGTCGGCGCGGGGGACGAGCCGTGCGTCGTCCTGATGGTCGGCGCGCGCTCGAAGGACGAGCAGCTCCTCTATCCGAAATCCGACCTCGCGGCGAAGTACGGCGCGAGCGCCGAAGAAGACACGCCCGATCCCAAGCAGGCATACGCGCCCTACGAACGCGCCCAGCGCGGGCGGCCCGACTACTGGGACAAGCTGCCCTGGGTCTGAACGCTCTGCGGATCCTCAAAGCCGCGGGCCGGCTCGAGGGCTGAGAATCAGCGCGCGAGGTAGCGGGCGAGCGCCTGGTCGCGATACACCTCGCCGCCGGCCACGATCCGGCCGTCCCGCTGTGCGGCGAGCGCACCGATCCAGTCCGCGCCCGTCCCGAAATCGCCGATCACGATTCCGCCCCGTCCGTACGAGCGATCCAGCGTGCCGTTGGAGCGATAGCGGATGAGCGCCCACGCGGAACCGTCGAGCTCCGAGCTGTCGTACGACAGTCCGCCGACGAGGATCCCGCCCGCGGGATCGACGAGAACAGCCTGCGCGTAGCCGCCGTGCGCACCCGGCTTGAGCAGGCGCTTGCCGAATCGCCCGTCCAGCGACCCGTTGCGGTTGAGGCGAAGCACGGCAACGCGTGGATCCTCCCTCCGGAACCCGACCGCGGACATTCCGGCCGCGACGATCCGGCCGTCGGGCTGGAGGGCGATCCCGTACGCGTCGTCGTACCGGTGGCCGCGAAAGTTGACGCTCTTCACACCGTCGCGAGAAAAGGAGCGATCGAGCTTGCCGTTGGCGCGAAGCCGGACGACCACGAAATCGTTCTCAGTCCTGTACCTGAAGGACGCCACGCCTCCGATGACGATCCTCCCGTCGCGCTGCACGGCAACTGACGAGCCGAAGTCGTCGCCGTAGCCGAAATCGAACGTGAGCCGCCCGTCGCGCGAGAAGCTTCGATCGAGGCGGCCGTCCGGAAGGAAGCGGGCGGCTGCGAGGAGCATGTCGTCCTGGGCGTCGCCGCCCTTGAGCCGCCAGCCGACGGCCACGATCCGGCCGTTCTTCTGGACCGCGAGGTCGCGGATCTCGCAGGCGCAGCTAGAACCCGAAAAGGTGGCCCGCGCAACGCCCGAGGTCCCGAACGCGCCGTCGATCGAGCCGTTCGGGTTGTAGCGGACGACCCCGAAGCACAGCTGCGGGCCGGGACACTCGACCTGGCCACCGACGAGAATCTTGCCGTCGGCCTGAAGCGCGACAGCATGCGGCATCGGAAACGCGCCGAGGTCGGTCGCAACCCAGCCCCCGGATCCGAACGAGTGGTCGAGGTCTCCGTTCGGGAGCCAGCGATAGACGCCGTACCACCAGTGGCTCTGCCCGTCCTGGAGCTCGCTGACGGCGAGGATCTTGCCGTCGGGCTGGACGGCGATGTCCTCCGCTCCCTTTGGGAAGAACTGCCTCGAATAGCCGAAGACGTCGTATGTTCGAACCCAGCCGTTGCCGGAGAAGCCCGGGTCGAGAGCACCAGGCGCGGCAGCCGCAGGCAGCGCGAGCAGGAGTGAGGCGAGCGCGACGAGGGCGATGCGGCGCATCGGCAATAGATACCCACGTCCCGCGCCGGTCATGCGCAGCGCCGCGATGAGTGGTTCAGCGTGCGCCGGCCGTCAACGGATCGATGGCCGCCCCTCGAAGGTGAACCTCGAAATGTAGATGGGGCCCGCTGGCGCGCCCGCTCATGCCGACGCGCCCGAGGAGCGCTCCCGCGGCGACTCGCTGACCCACCCGTACCCGGATTCGCGAGAGGTGGGCGTAGAGCGTGCTCACACCTGCGCGATGCGTGACGCTCACCATCCGCCCCCAGCCGCCGGCATTCACACCGGCGAACGAAACCCGTCCCCCTGCGGCGGCCTCCACCCGCGCGCCGAACGCCGCGAGGTAGTCCACGCCGGCGTGAAAGCGATCTCCGCGTGGACCGAAGCCGTCACCGATCGGCGCGCCGATGGGAGAGGCGAGCGTGATCGGCGACCCTGGCAGAGGGGCATGGAGCTCCGCGACCGTTTGGGGGCCGGCGGTTCCGTCGGGCTGCAGCCCGGCCCATGCCTGAAAGAGCCTGAGCGCTGCGTCCGTATGCGGCCCGAAACGTCCGTCGAACGTTCCGGACGCAAAGCCGTGCCAGGCGAGCGAGAACTGCAGCGCCGCAACGTCCCAGCCCCGCGTGCCCGTACGAAGCACTCGTCCGCCCAGTGGGGCTCGGCGGCTGTATGGACGCAGGAGCGCCAACGTCGCCCGGCTCGGTTGGCCGTCGGCGGGGAGCCCGGCCCGACGCTGAAGGCGCCGCACGGCGCGGCGCGTCTCGGGGCCAAGGACACCATCGGTCGTTCCGGCATAGAGCCCTTGCTCCCGCAGCCCGACTTGAAGCGCGGCCGTCTCCGGGTCTCCCATCTCCGTGGTCTGCGAGATCGTCATCGCGCTCGCGCCCCAAGACACGAGGGCCACCGAAAAGGCGACCACCGCAGCGGCTAGGCGGATCGCGCGAGGTTTCACCCGTCCGAATGTAGGACGGTCGTGTGAACGTTTCGCTAGGCGTTTGCAAGCACTTTTGGGGCAGGCGCGGACGTCAGATTTACCCGTTCCTTACGTCAGCCCCATCGGGCGCTGATGTTTCCCGCCGACCATTGGCTGGATCGCCCAAGTCCATAGCCCAAGGAGGCTGCAAATGAAGCTCCGCATGCTCTTCCTCGCACTCGTGGCCGTCGCCGCCGTCGGTCTCGGTGCGACCGGCTCGATCGCGGCCGGCCAGCAGGGCAACGTCGCATACGAATTCCGCGGCGAGCTCGCGGCGACCCCGCCGCCCAACTCGCCGTCGCTCCTCGTCGATGTCGCCGGCGGCAACAAGCGCGCTCTGCGGCTGATGGTCGGCCAGCCGTCCGGCCAGGCGTTCTCCGTCGGCGCGAACACCGAGTATCTGCGCTGGGTGCACGGCGTCCCGACCGTCGTCCAGCAGAGCAACCTGGTCGAAGGTGACCAGCTCGTGATCCGGGTTCGCGCACCGCGCGGCTCCAACCTCGGGCAGGTCGAGGCGACGAACGCCAACATCGTCGCCGACCACGGGCCCAACCCCGGCCGCGCGGCCAAGCCGCTGTGGCTCTTCAAAGGGACGTTGAACGCTCCGGCTGCGAACGGCCACCTCGGCCTGCACGTGCTGGACGGCAACATCCGCGCACTCCGGGCCATGCTCGGCCAGCCGCAAAACCAGGCGTTCTCCTACGGCCGCCGCACGGTGTTCATCAAGTGGACGGGCCGCGTGCCCGAGCTCATCTCGCCGAGCCAGCTCACGGTCGGCGATCGGATCAGCGTCCGCATCCGAGCTCGCGGTAACTCCTCGCTCGGCCAGGTCGAGGCCACGCCCGCGAACCACGTGGGCGAGCACGAGCCTCCCGCTTCCTCGTAACTCCCGCAGGGCACGTGGCGAGAGTCAGCGCACGCTGGCTCTCGCCGCTGCCTGCCTCAGGACGACTCGTTACGCCGAGGATCTGTCTCCTCGGCGACCTGCTCCACCTCCACGCCCTCTTTTTCGACGATCACGTAGCGCTCGTGGTTCTCGATCACGCGCTCGACCAGTGGATCCTCGTGGCCGACCTTGAGCAAGAACTGCTTCGAGTCGGAGCGGACGCGCTCGTACTCGCTGGTCGGGACGGTGATCCGCTCGGCGCAGCTCACGTCGCCGCACTCGCAGAAGATGTCGAACTCCCCCGTGATCGCGCCAAACGCCTGGTTGACTTCCTCGACGCGCTCGTTGACTTCGCGGAACATGGCCTCGTTCAGGCCGAGCCGTCGCTCCCTGTCATCCACGTGTGGAGCCTACCCCGCTCGAGAAAAGACATGCCCGGGCGTCTGACACCGGGCATGTCTGAATGAGAGTGGTGGGTGGTTCCTAGAAGCGGCCCGCGACGATCGTTGCGCCGCCGGTCGTCTTGACCTTGATCCGGGTGCCGGCCTTGATCGCCGGGAACGTCGCACCGCGCCTAATGATCTGCGCCCTGCCGAGCCCGTTGACCCGGGCGGAGCCGACCTTGCTCGAGTTCACGAAGAAGTTGACCCGCTTGCCCGCGAGGCGCCGGACGTGCTCGACCTCGATCTCGAGTTCGCGCTGACCCTCGACCTGGGACTTCGCGCTGCCCTTCGCGCCCGCGAAAGCGCTCGTCGGGCGAAGCACGATCCGCGTGCCGTCCTTGCCGCCCTTGGCCTGGACGCTCGGGGCGATCATCGCCGCCGCCACAAGAGCGACCAGAACGAACGGAATCATCAACGTGCGCTTCATCACTGCCTCCTTGATTGATGCCTGGAGGCTATGAGCGGCCGCCCTACGCGCGGGCTAAGCCAAAGCAAAGAAACCGTATGGAAAGGACCTAGGACCAAGGTCCTATTGGTGCCAGGCGCGAGCCTGGCTTCGGCGCGAGTTACGCCATGCTGGCGACGCCGGAATCCTTCTCGCGAAGGTTCCCGAAGACCGCGTGCAGGACGAAGTTGACGACCGAGACGACGATTGCCGCGCCGAAGTAGGTCCAGAAGCCGTCGATCGAGAAGTCCGGCGCAATCCACTCGGTGAGCGCGAGCATCAGGACGTTGATCACCAGCAGGAAGAGCCCGAGCGTGAGGATCACGAGCGGCAGCGTGAGGATCGTCAGGATCGGCTTCACGATCGTGTTCGCGATCCCGAGCACCGCGCCGCCGATCACGAGCGGCCAGAAGCCGTCGATGTTCACGCCGGAGAAGATCCAATCCGCCACCGCGAGCGACAGGATGTTCGCGATCCACGCGAAGACGAGGAACAGGATCATCGCGCGAGAGTAAACCAGCTAGCTAGCGGTGCCGGTAGACGATCCGGCCGCGCGAGAGGTCGTAGGGCGAGAGCTCCACGTTCACGCGGTCGCCCGGGAGGATCTTGATCCGGTAACGCCGCATCTTCCCGGCCGTGTACCCGAGGGTCTCATGCCCGTTGTCGAGGAGGATCTTGTACATGCCGTTGCGGAAGGCCTCGATGACCTCCCCCTCGAACTCGATCTTGTCTTCCTTGCCTGCGATTCTCGTTTGCTCCCTAGTCAATCCCCGCGCCGCGACCTGAGATCGCGACGCGGGGAGCTCATTCGGTCTTACCCGACGAGGACGACGTTCGTCGCCTCCGGGCCCTTCTCGCCCTCGCGGGGCTCGTACTCGACCTTCGCGTTCTCGGTCAGGGTCTTGAACCCGTCGCCCGAGATATTCGAGAAGTGCACGAAGAGATCCTTACCGCCGTCTTCCGGCGTGATGAATCCGTACCCCTTCGCGTCGTTGAACCACTTCACGGTTCCGGTTGCCATCTAGTTCCACCTCCCTTACCACTCACGAACACGCACAAGGAGGCGGAGCGCCACCGGTACACGTTCTTTTGCGTTCCGGAGTCTAGCGGTCTTCAGGTCACGTCTTGCAGGAATGATGCAAATGCGCCGGCAGAGCCTGCGACGACGAGCACGGCCCAGACCTCGAGCACGATGTCGACTCCGCGCCCGAACGGCGTCAACGGGTTCCTGATCTGGGACGAGACGGTCAGGAGTTGAACCGTCGTGAAGAAGAACGCATCGCCGATCGTGTGGATGTCGGTGCCTCGTGCGTGGCGTTCGGCCAGGTAGATGAGGAGAGTGCCGACCGCATCGATGACGAGCGTGGCGACGAGGATCAGCAGGAGCCGCCCGAGTAGGCGGCGGTGATGCTCCTGCCAGCCCGCGATACGCCTGAGCTCTTCGCCGAGCATGAGCCGAGTTTCGTCCGGGCAGCGGACGGACTTGCGAGAATTCGGCCATGGTCGCCGCGCTTGGAGCATTTCTCGCAGTCTCGGCGGTCATGATCGTCACGCCGGGACCCGACACGGCGCTCACGATCCGGAACACGCTCATGGGCGGGCGCAGGGCCGGCTGCTTCAGCGCGATCGGAGTCTCTGCCGGCCAGGCGCTCTGGACGCTTGCGACGGCCACCGGAATCGCCGCGCTGCTCGCCGCTTCGGAGCCTGCCTTCCTCGCGGTCAAGGTCGCCGGCTCCGCGTACCTGATCTGGCTCGGCCTGCAGGCGCTCGTCGCGGCGGTCAGCGGGCGGCCGAGGCACGCGGCGACCGTCGAGCGCCGCCGACTCGCTGCACCCAGGGCTCTGCGCCAGGGTCTCCTGAACAATCTCGGTAACCCGAAGATGGCCGCGTTCTTCCCGAGCCTGCTCCTGCAGTTCGCGCACTCGTTCTCGGCGCTCCTCGCGCTCGGGCTCGTGTTCTCGGCGATGACGCTCGTCTGGCTGACCGGGTACGCATTCGCGGTCGCGCGCGCGGGCGACTTCCTCGGGCGCTCCCGGATCCGGCGCGCGATCGAGGCCGCGACGGGAGCGATCCTCGTCGCGCTCGGCCTCCGCGTCGCGACCGAATCGCGCTAGGTGCACGCGGCTCCTCCTCCGCGCCCGCCGGCGATCTACTCGCCCGCTCCGCGGGAGGTCTCGTTCGGCCGGATCGAAGGGCGTGTCGGCCCGCGTACGCGGGAGGTGCGGGTCCGCGTGGACGGCCGGCTAGCGGCGACGAAGCCGGTCACGCGGCGTCGGTTCGCGATCGTCGTCCCCCTTCCGGCCCGTGACGTGACGCTCCGCGTGAGCGCGGTGGACGCCCAGGGGCGTCATGCGTCGACTCTCGTGGGGCCGGTGTTCGGCCTTCCGACGGAGGCCGCGCCGTACGCGGGGCCGATACCGCCCCTTCGCGGCTACGAGGACGCCTCGCTCGCGCGTCGCTTGCGGGCCATGGCGCGGGGCTTCCCAGGCTCCTGCTCGTTCTTCGTGCAGGACCTGCGCACGGGAGCCGGTGCGGCCTGGAACGCGCGCGCCCGCTTTCCCGCGGCGTCGACGCTGAAGCTCGCGATCGCGGTCGAGCTGATGCGCGAGCTCCGCGGCGTGCCCGCTCCGGGCAGTCGCCTGGGCGGGCTCCTGTGGCGGATGCTCGTCTACTCCGACGATCGCTCGGCCAACGAGCTGCTCGAGGCGATCGGCGGCTCGACCTCCGGCGGCTCCACGCGGGTGAACGCGATGATGCGGGCGCTCGGGCTGGCCGACAGCGACATGTACGGCGGGTACATCGTCGAGGACTCCCTGATGCGCCGCGCGATCCCGCTCGAGATCGTCAGCCGCCCCTCGTTCATCGGCAAGGCGACGACCGCCTGGGACCTGGCCCGGCTCGAGCGCGCGCTCCACCTCGCGGCGGGCGCCCGCGGAGCGCTGATCTGGCGCTTCCGCGGCGCGTTCACGCCTTCCGACGCACGCTACCTCCTCTATCTCCTCGCGCACGCGCGCACGCGAGGAGGCCTGAATTACGCCCGCGGAGGCGGTGTGACCCTCCTGCACAAGGCGGGGTGGACCTCGAAGGTCAGGCACGACACCGGTCTCCTGTACTCGCGCGGCGGAGCGTTCGTCGTCACGGTGCTGACCTGGAACGGCCGCGGAGTGGGCTCGGCGTCCGACCTGCTCGCAACCCGCATCGCCCGGGCCGCGAGCGCTCGCTTCCTGCGGTGAGAGGGCTCGTCCCGCCGCTCCTGCGCGAGAACCTCGTCTTCCGGCGCTTCTGGACCGGTCAGACGATCTCGCTGATGGGCGACCAGGTGACTCTGATCGCCCTGCCGCTCACGGCCGTCCTCGTGCTCGACGCGAACGCGGCGCAGATGGGCTACCTCGTCGCGGCCGAGCTCACGCCCAACCTGCTCTTCGCATTGCACGCCGGCGCCTGGGTCGACCGGCGAGGGCGCAGGCGCCAGATCATGATCGCGACCGACCTCGGCCGCGGCGCCGTGATCGCGACGATCCCGCTCGCCTACGCGTTCGACGCGCTCACGATCCACCAGCTGTACATCGTCGCCTTCCTGGTCGGGACGATGTCGGTCCTGTTCCAGGTCGCGTACTCGTCCCTCTTCATCGCCGTCGTCGAGCGCGAGAGCTACGTGACAGCAAGCTCGCTCCTCGCCGGGAGCCGGGCCTTCTCCTTCGTCGCCGGCCCGAGCGTCGGCGGCGTCCTCGTCCAGATCCTGAAGGCGCCGGTCACGCTGCTCATCGACTCCGTCTCGTACCTCTTCTCGGCGGGCTTCCTGGCCTCGATCTCCCCGGTCGAGCCGCCCACGGAGACGGGCGAGCGCGGTCACGTCGTCGCGGGCATCAAGTACGTCCTGCGGAACCGGACGATGCGCGCCTCGCTGCTGGCGACGGCGACGATCAACCTCTTCAACTTCGCGTTCCACGCGCTCTTCATCCTGTACGCGATTCGCTCGCTGCACGTCCGGCCCGGGACGCTCGGTCTCGTGCTTGGACGCGGGGGCCGTGGGCGGGCTGATCGGGTCGGTGCTCACGACGCGGCTCAGCCGGAGGATCGGGATCGGCCCCGCCTTCCTGCTCGGCTGCATCGTGTTCCCGGTGCCGCTGCTCCTGGTGCCGCTCGCCGGCGGGCCGAAGTGGCTCGTGCTGGCGATGCTGTTCCTCGCCGAGTTCGGATCGGGGCTCGGCGTGATGATTCTCGACATCGCCGCCGCCTCGATCTTCGCCGCGCTCGTGCCGGGACGACTGCGCTCGCGCGTGTCGGGCGCGTACACCGTCGTGAACTACGGAATCCGGCCGATCGGCTCGCTGCTCGGAGGCTTTCTCGGGACGGCTCTCGGCCTGCGGCCGGCGCTCTGGATCGCGACCACGTGCGCGATCGCGGGCTTCCTCTGGCTGATCCCGTCGCCGATCCCGGGGATGCGCGAGCTTCCGGAGACCGAGGAGCCGCTCTAGGCGGCCGATGTAGATTCGACTCGTGGCCGCGAGGCGAACACTTCCCTGGAGCTGGTACTCCGACCCGGACGTGCTTCACCGCGAGCAGGAGCGGATCTTCCGGCACGCGTGGCAGTACGTCGGCCATGCGGGACGGGTCTCGGAGGTCGGCGACCGCTTCTCGGCCTGGGCGGGCGAGATCCCCGTGCTCGTCGTGCGGGCGGAGGACGGAATCCGCGCGTTCCTGAACGTCTGCCGTCATCGCGGCTCGCTCCTCGTCGAGGGCGACGGCAACGGAAAGTCGGTGCAGTGCCCGTACCACGCGTGGACGTACGAGCTCGACGGCTCGCTGCGTGCGGCGCCGCGCTCCGACCGCGAGCCCGACTTCGAGTCGGAGGGACTGTCCCTCGTTCCGCTGCGGCTCGAGACGTGGGGCCCGCTCCTGTTCGTCAACCCGGACGAGGCCGCCGCGCCGCTCGCCGAGACGCTGGGGCCAGTCACCGAGCTCGTCGCGCTCGACGACCTGGTCTTCCACGCGCGCGATGACTTCGCGCTCGCCGCGAACTGGAAGATCGCCTGCGAGAACTACCTCGAGTGCTACCACTGCCCGGTCGCGCACAAGGGCTTCAGCGCGGCGTACGACGTCGACCCGGACGAGTACCGCCTCGAGCCGATCGCCGACCACGTCCTCTCCCAGTTCGCGCACACCCGGAACGGGGAGGAGGGGCAGGGTCAGTTCCACTTCGTCTGGCCGAACATCAAGATCAACGTGCTCGCGGGCCGGCCGAACCTCTCGATCGGGCCGGTGCTGCCGGACGGGCCCGACCGCTCATCCGGCTATCTCGACTACTTCTTCGCTTCCGACGCGGACGCCGCGTGGATCGATGAGCTGCTCGAGTTCGACCGCCAGGTGGGGGCGGAGGACCGTGTTCTCGTCGAGCGCGTGCAGAAAGGCGTCCGTTCTGGGCTAATCGAGGAAGGGCGCCTGCTGGGCGAGAGCGAGCAGCTCGTGGCGCGCTTCCAGGACCTCGTGTCGGCCGCACTTTCCTGAAATGGAGCTTTGTCTATAGGCCCGAACGTCGTATCCTTGTGCGGAATGCGGGGGACTCGGGGAGGGCTTCTCGCAATCGTGGTCGGGTTGGCCGCGCTTGCGCCTCTGGTCGGTAACGGCGGCGCCGCGGCCACCCCGAGCTCGCTCCTGCTCGACCCGATACCGGCACACTTCGTGAGCCCGACGTATGTGACCGCTCCGCCCGGAGACGCGACACGCCTCTTCGTCGTCGAGCAGGGCGGGACGATCCAGCTCTACAAGAACAGCACGGTCAGCCTGTTCATGACCGTCCCCGGAGTGACCTCGGGCGGCGAGCGCGGGCTCCTCTCAATGGCGTTTGCGCCGGATTACGCCGCGAGCGGCATCTTTTACGTCTATTACACCCGCAGCCAGGACGGAGCGATCCAGGTCGACGAGTTTCATCGGGACGCGGCGAATCCGGACATAGGGAATCCGGCCACGGTTCGTCACGTGCTCACGGTCCCGCATCCCGGCGAGTCCAACCACAACGGCGGCCAGCTCCAGTTCGGCCCAGACGGGATGCTCTATCTCGGCACAGGAGATGGCGGCGGCGGCGGCGACCCATTTCGTGCGGCAATGAACCTCCAGGATCTCCGGGGCAAGATCCTCCGGATCGATCCGCGGGAGCAAAACGGGCAGCCGTACAGCGTGCCGGCGAACAACCCCTTCGTTGGCCACGCGGGCGCCTGGCCGGAGATCTGGTCGTACGGTCTGCGCAATCCGTGGCGGTTCTCGTTCGACCGAATCACGAGGAACCTGAGCATCGGTGATGTTGGCCAGAACCAGTACGAGGAGATCGACTACGGGCCGGTCGACCTGGGGTGGGGCCGAGGGGTCAACTTCGGATGGAGCTGCTTCGAGGGGCGTCACGTGTACCGCACCACCGCTCCCTACTGCGACCCGCCTGACCCGAACATCGTTCCGCCTGTCTTCGAGTACTCGCACGCGCGAGGCTGCTCGATCAGCGGCGGCTACGTCGTCCGCGACCAGGAGGTTCCCAGCCTCCTCGGCCGCTACGTCTACAGCGACTACTGCGACGCGAACATCTGGTCGCAGGTGCTCCAGATCCCCGACTCGCAAGACGACGCGCAGACCGGGTTGCAGCTCGACTCCATCTCGTCATTCGGCGAGGACTCGTGCGGCCACGTCTATGTGGCCGGGCAAGGCGCCGGCAACAACGTCGCGCGCATCCGGCAGACGGACCCGCCCGGACAGTTCTGCATCCCACAGTACGACCTTCCCGTGCTGACCGCGCACGTCGAGGACGACTTCACGATCGAGCTCAAGGATCCGAGCGGGCAGAACCTCGACGGAGGCACGCTGCCCGAGGGCGCCTACACGCTGGAGCTCGACGACAACTCGACGTTCCACAACTTCCATCTGACCGGCGGATCGGTTTCTTGCGTCCCAAAGCAGAGCTGTGCCTCGGACGTCGAGAACATCGGGCACGAGACCTGGACGGTGAACTTCACGCCGGGCTCGGTCACGTATCTGTGCGACCCCCACAGCGGCTTCATGTTCGGGACGTTCACCGTGACAGGACCCCCGACTCCGCCTCCGCCGCCACCTCCTCCGCCACCGCCGCCTCCGCCGCCTCCGCCTCCGCCGCCTCCGCCACCGCCGCCTCCGCCGCCTCCGCCTCCGCCTCCGCCGCCTCCGCCTCCGCCTCCGCCTCCGCCTCCGCCGCCTCCGCCTCCGCCTCCGCCTCCGCCTCCGCCTCCGCCTCCGCGGGTGCGCTGCATCGTCCCGCGACTGATCGGGCTCAGACTCGCGCGGGCGAAGACGAAGATCCGTCGCGCCCACTGCACCGTGGGCCGGGTTCGCCGAGCGCGTTCGCGCCTCGTCGGGCGTGTTGTCGCCCAGAGCCCGCAAGCCGGCGCGCGACGCCCGCGCGGCTTCCGCGTCACGCTCGTCGTCGGCCGCCGCTAGCACCCTCCGCCGGTTCGCTGCCATGTCCCGCGCGTCATCGGGCTCAAGCTCGGCCAGGCGCGGCTCACCATCCACCGCCGTCACTGCAGCGTCGGGCTCATCCGTCGCCGGCAGTCACCGAGGGTCGGGCGGGTGCTCAGGCAGACCCCGCGGGCCGGCGCACGTCCAGCGCGAGGCTTTCCGATCAACCTCGTCGTCGGCCGGCGCTAAAGCTTCGGCCGCCGCGGCCGATTCTTGGGGTAGCCGCGATGTCGAAACTCCGCTCCCGACTCGAGAACTACGTCGTCCAACAGACGGGTGACCTCGTCGACGACCTCCCGGACGAGCGCCGCACCGAGCTCGCCGAGGTGCTGCACGAGCTCGAGGGCTTCAGCCCCCGAGCGGCCGAGGCCGAGGAGCGCACCGAGGAGCTCGTCGCCAAGCTCGAGAACCGCAACGCCGCCCTCGCGAAGTCCCGCGCCCGCATCACCGAGCTCGAGCGCGAGCTCGAGACGGCCAAGACCGAGGTCGGCCACAACGCCGACGCGCTCGCCGCGGAGCTCGAGGCCGAGCGCATCCGCATCGCCGAGCGCGAGCAGCATTTCCGCGCGGAGCTCGGGGCGCGCGAGGTCGAGCTGAGCCGCCGGATCGAAGCCGTCAGCGCGCGTGAGCGCGAGGTCCAGCACGCCGACAGCCAGCTATCCGACAGGGAGCGCAGCATCGGCCTCCGCGAGAGCACTCTCGAAAGACGCGCCCACGAGCTCGACCAGCGCAGCGACGATCGCCTGAGGGAGCGAGAGACGGAGCTCGACGAGCGCGAGGCGAAGATCGAAGCCGCCGAGCGCGAGACCGCCGGAGCAAAGCAGGCATTCGAGCGCCGTCTGGTCGAGATGGCCGAGCGCGAGCGTCGCGTCGAGCTTCGCACCTCAGCGCTCCAGGAGCGCGAAACCGACCTCGCTGCCACCAAGGGAGAGCTCGAGCGCCGCCTCGTCGATCTCACCGGGAACGAAGAGCGCCTCGACAGTCGCCAGCGCGAGCTGGACGCCTATGTCGCCCGCGTGCAGGGCTCGCTGCGCCCGCCGAACTGACCCGACCGGCTTAGACGATATGCTCGGGTCGTGGCGACTCTGGGCGAAGTCATGTCGCGGGACGTGATCACGATCGAGCCGTTCGACACGATCGGTCACGCGGCCGAGAAGATGGTCGCCGAAGGCGTGAGCGCGATCGTCGTCGCGGACGGAGGCCGGCTCCTCGGCATCGTCACCGAGCGAGACCTCACACGGGCGGTCGCCGGCCGTGTGCATTCGAGCGAGGCGCGCGTCCGCGAGTGGATGACCGCCGATCCGAAGGTCGTGTCCGAGTCGACCGACCCAGTCGAGGCGGTTCAGATCATGCTCGACGGCGGCTTCCGGCACCTGCCTGTCGTCGAGAACGAGCGCGCCGTGGGGATCGTGAGCATCCGCGACCTCGCTGAGTGGAGCATCCGCACCCAGCCGGAAGCCGCGCAGACCTAAGCGCTACGGGCTGTCGGTCGTGGTCGTGGTCGTGGTCGCCGTCGTCGTCGACTGATCGCCGTTGCGCCCGCCCCGCTCGACGACGAGCCGCGGCGCATGAAGGCCGGTCTCCCGGCTGGCGAGGTCGAGGCCCTTCGAGGACGTCGTCGTGAGCGCGAGGTTGACCGAGTCGTCGCCGCCGCTCACCTCGTCGATCAGCGAGGTCACGTCGACCGCCTTCCACGCGTGCGCCTTCAGCGGCCCCGACGCCATGTACTCGGGCGAGAGACTCGGCGCATTGGCGAACGTGATCCTCCCCTCGCGCCAGGAGTCGTAGGCGAGCCGCACCTGGTAGCCCGCACGGGATTTCGTCCGGCTCCAGAGCAGGACGTTGACGCGCTGGACGTCGCCCGACTTCACGTTCACGTCGAAACGCATGTACGCCCGAACCCGCGGCGCAGCGTCGACCTTCAGTTCCTCGACGCGACCGAAGTTCGTCTGCGGCTTCGCGCCGCTGACGAAGGCATCCGCCTTGGCGCGGACAGCACGGATCGGAGGTTTGTCGAAGCCCGCGCCCAGGAGTGTCTGAGCCGCCAGGCCGGCGGCCGTCAGGGCCACGAGTAAGGCGCCCGCGAACGGACGCCGGAGTGTTCTTCGACCGCGGGGGTCAGACCGGGCGATGGGAGTCCTCCTTTCGCTACTGGTACTCGAAAGGCACGAGAACCCTTACAGCGGAAGGATGACGGTTCCTTTTACGACTTGCGGGCTCTCGCCTTGTCGACCTTGCGGCCCGCGGCCGAATGTTTCCCGCTTCGAAAAGAGAAAACGTGGCTACGCAGTAGCGCCGCGGGCTGCGACCGCGAGCTTCAGGACCTCGAGCGCCTCGTCCTTCTGGCCGCCGTCCTCGAGCAAGCGGGCGAGCTTCGAGTAGACGTCCACGAGATAGCGGCCCGGGTGCGACTGGAGGCGCTCCGCGGCGAGCTCGTACAGCTCGAGCGCCCTCTCGCGGTCGCCCAGCTGCTCGTACACCTCCGCGACGAGCGCGTACCCGCGGCCCGCGTCGTGCGGGCTGGCATCCTCGAGCAGTCCGGCCGCCTCCATCGCCAGCGAAGCCGCCTTCTCCGCCTCGCCCACCTGGACGAGCGCACGCGCCTCCTCGAGCACGAGCAGCGCGCGGTCGATGGGGCTTCCCTGCTCGCCGAGCAGCTCGAGGCCGCGATGGACCGATTCGAGCGCCTGCTCCGGATGCTTGCGGTCGACCTCGATGTGTGCGAGCAGCTGATGAGCCTTGGCCGTGTACTCGGTGTGCTCGGTCGCCTCCAGGATGTGCAACGCGCGCCTGGCATAGCGAGCCGCCTGGTCCGGCTGTTGCTGGAGCGTGTACAGGCGTGACTGCGACCAGTACAGGCGAGCCCGCAGGATCGGGTCGCGGGAGTCCGGCGCGAGCTCGAGTGCCCGCCCGAGCAGCCGCTCGGCCTGGTCGAAGGCGAGCGCGTCGATGTGCGCGTTCGCGAGGAGAACCGCGAAGCGGGCCGACTCGATCTTGTCGCCGCGCTCTTCGGCCGCGGCCAGCGACTCGTTGAAGACTGCGATCGAGGCCTCGAGCTCGTCGACCATCGCGTACGCGCGACCGAGCGTGTCCGCGGCCGCCGGCTCGTCGGCGAGCCGGTCTCGTGACGTTGCGCGTGCCTCCTCGATGCGACCGATCGCGGCCCGGGGGTCGCCGCGCCGGAACGCGACCTGCCCCAGCCCTGCTAAGGCGCGAGCTCGGTCCTCGGGCGCGTCGGCCTTCTCGAGCGCCGCCTCGTACAACTCGGTGGCGGCCCCGACCTCGTCGAGCCGGAGCGCGAGCTCCGCCTGCACGAGGGTCGCGGCTTCGTCGCTTCGCTCGGTGCCGGTCGCCAGGTAATCCTCGCTGACCCCGAGTCGCCGTCCCATCTCGCGGAGCAGCTGGAGCGACGGAATCCGATCGCCCGCCTCGATCCTCGAGATGTACGCCGGCGAGCAGCCCGGGAAGGAGAGCTGCCGTTGGCTCAATCCGGCCCGATCGCGGGCTTCTCTAAGACGGCGACCCACTTCGCGTGGGTCGTCTACATGGGTTGACTTTCGTCGAGGCACGTTCTACCAACCTATACTACGCCCCACCTCGGGCCCGGGGCCTATCCGGCGGCACGACGACAAAGGGAGGCTCCGTGAGGCAATTGTCTCTAGTTGCAGGCATTCTCGGGCTGCTCGCCCTCTTCGGCGGGTACGGCCCAATCTGGCCTTAAGAGTGGGGTTTGAGCCGGGGCGGTGGTACTTGTGCTGCCGCCGCCCCAGCTCCGGTGAGCCGCGAGATCTGCTCCACGACCTCGCGCGGGAGGACAGAGACGCTCAGTCGGCCTGAGGGTCGTCTTCGGGCCGGGGGTGCTCCTTCTCTTCCGGGTCCGGCGCCGGCGACTCCGGGAGCTCTTCGCCCCGGTCGTCTTCCCGTTTCATCGCAGTATCCTCACGTTCCATGAAGGTCATTCTTCCCGACGCGTCGGAACTGGAACTTCCCGACGGCGCGACCGGCCTCGACGCGGCCGCCGCGATCGGGCCGCGACTGGCTCAGGATGCGGTCCTGATCCGGTCGAACGGCGATGTCCAGGACCTCCGCCTTCCGCTCCAGGACGGGCAGCCGATCCAGATCCTGACGACGCGCGACACGGACGACCCGGACGCGCTGTACGTGCTGCGCCACTCGGCCGCGCACCTCCTGGCCGAGGCCGTCCGGCGGCTCTACCCCGGGACGAAGATCGCCATCGGCCCGCCGATCGAGAACGGCTTCTACTACGACTTCGAGTTCCCGGAGCCGATCGGCGAGGACGCGCTCGAGAAGATCGAGGCCGAGATCCGGCGAGAGCTGAAGGAGGGCCGCTCCTGGGAACGCGAGGAGATCTCCGCGGAGAACGCGAAGAAGCTGTTCTCGGAGCAGGGCGAGGACTACAAGGTCGAGCTCGTCGACACGGCCGAGGGCGACATCTTGCTGTACACGCAAGGCGATTTCACCGACCTCTGCCGCGGCCCGCACCTGCAGAACTCGAAGCCGATCAAGGCGCTCAAGCTCACCGGCCTCGCGGGCGCGTACTGGCGCGGCGACGAGCACAACACGCAGCTCACGCGGATCTACGGCACGGCCTTCTTCTCGCAGGCCGACCTCGACGCGTACATCGAGCGGCTCGAGGAAGCGAAGCGGCGGGACCACCGCCGCCTGGGAGTGGACCTCGACCTCTTCCACCTTTCCGACCACGCGCCCGGAATGCCGTTCTGGCATCCGAAGGGGACGGTGATCTGGGACGTACTGGAGGCGCTGCGGCGACGGGAGAACGCGAAGCGGGGCTATGTCGAGGTGAGGACGCCACTGCTCTACGACGTCGACACGTGGGTCACCTCGGGCCACTGGGAGAAGTTCAAGGACAACATGTTCCTCGTCCCGTACGGCGAGGAGCGGACGCTCGGGATGAAGCCGATGAACTGCCCCGGCCACATGCTCCTCTTCGGGAACGCCCTGCGCAGCTACCGCGAGCTACCCCTTCGCTACGCCGAGGCGTCGGCGCTCCACCGCAACGAGCGCGCCGGAACGCTCCACGGCCTCCTTCGCGTCCAGCAGGTCACGCAGGACGACGCCCATATCTTCGTGACGCCCGAGCAGATCGAAGACGAGATCTTCGGCGCGCTCGACTTCGCCGCTTATGTCTACGGCCTCTTCGGGATGGAGGCACGCTTCGAGCTCTCGACGAGGCCCGAGAACAAGCTTGGGACGGATGAAGAATGGGACTTCACGGAAGGCGCACTGCGCTCGGCGCTCGAACGGCGCGGCATCGACTTCACCATCAACGAAGGCGACGGAGCGTTCTACGGGCCGAAGATCGACCTGCACATGCTGGACGTGCTCGGCCGCTCCTGGCAGATGGGGACGATCCAGCTCGACTCCCAGATGCCGGCCCGCTTCGGGCTCACCTACGTGGGCGAGGACAACGCCGAGCACACTCCGTACGTCATCCACCGCGCGCTCTTCGGGTCCCTCGAGCGCTTCATGGGCATCCTGATCGAGCACTTCGCCGGCTCCTTCCCGGTCTGGCTCGCCCCGGTGCAGGTGCGGATCATCCCGGTTGGTGTAGACCACCGCGACGCGGCCGCCGAGTTGGCGGAGCGGCTCGACGAGTTCCGGGTCGAGGTCGACGACTCCGACGAGACGGTCGGCAAGCGGATCCGCAACGCGGAGGTCGAGAAGATCCCGTACGTGGTGGTCTGGGGCGACAAGGAGTCGGAGGACGCGATCGCGGTTCGGACGCACGGCGGAGAGCAGTCCACGAAGTCGCTGGAAGAGCTCCTCGCGAAGCTGCGCGACGAAGCCGCAGTTTCCTAGCGTTTCGCGCTCAGGTACCGATCCTCGGCCGCATAGTCGAGCAGCGGCCCGAAATAGTCGTCGTCGAGCCCGGGAAGTGCCTCCCCCCTTCGAGCGGCGGAGACGAGCCAGTCGACTTCGTCCGTGACCGTCGTCGCATAGTCGCCGGCCGGTGTGTAGCCGAGCTCCACCGCCGCGCTCATGTCGAGCACGATCGGATACGGCACGTCCCAGGGATGCCGGCCCAGCGCCTGGTCGTCCTCCTCGCCGAGCAGCACCTCCTCCCAGTCGTGATTCAACTGCCGGGCGATCGTGCGCGAGATCTCGAGAGCGCTGGGCGCGTCGGGATCGGCGCTGTTGAGGACCCTCCGACCCGGTTTCGCGGCGACGACCTCGATCAGTGCCGCGATGTTGGCGGCGGCCGTCGGATGGTCGACGCCGGCGCCTCGCCGTGCGAGGAAGACCGCAGGGCGCCGATCGAGCACGCGCTTGACGAAGACCCATTCGCGCGGCGTCTTTGCGCCGACACCGTGAATCTTCGAGGGGCGGAGGACGGTGACGGGCTCACCGCTGTCGAGCAGGACGTTCTCGGCCGCGACCTTGTTCGCGCCGTAGCCCTCCCGTGAGTCGTAGTCGCCGTCCCCTGGGGCCATCGTCGGCTGCTCTTCACCGATCGGCCCGGAGAAACGAGGCGCAGCCTCCGAGTTGGAGTGGCGACCGGAGCCGTCGACGTACACCGCCTTGCTGGAGATCATCACCGTGGAGCCGGCGCTGCGAACCAGCGGCAGGAGCTGAGTCGCGGCGGCGGCCGTGTAACAGATGCAGTCGACGAGGAGGTCGGCGCCCTCGCCGAGCGCGCTGAGCAGCTGCTCGGAATCATCGCGATCAACCGCGACGAAACTCCCTCCGGCCGCGGCGATCTCGGCAGGCATGTGGGCGGGATCGCGCCCGGTCAGGTCGACCTCCCACCCGGCCCCCAGCAGACGAGCGGCCGCCGCCCGTCCGATCTGACCGGTGCCGCCGATGATCAGGGCTCGAGGCATCGTCTCCGAACGTAACGCGATTGAGAGTGCGAGAGGCTGCTACGGTGTAATTCTGCAAAGCAGGGGCGACACGTTCCTCACCTCCGGGGCCACGAGCCTGTCGGGGGTTCAACCTAGAAGGTTGGAGGGTTCGAGGCCGCTGCTGCGCAGCGGTCTTGTCGTTTCGAAGAAGGAGGAAGCTGACAGCTTGGTGAAGCGCCTTTGAGGCCACGACGCCGCGTTGAGCCGAGTCGGCCGACGATTCCACACAGCCGGATCAACGAGGACATTCGCGTCTCGCAGGTCCGTCTGGTCGACGAGAACGGCGGACAGCTCGGAGTGAAGCCGATCCAGGAAGCGCTCGACTACGCGCACGGGAAGGATCTCGACCTCGTCGAGGTCGCCGCGCAGGCGGATCCACCGGTCGCGCGGGTCATGGACTACGGCAAGTACCGCTACGAGCAGGAGCAGAAGGCCAAGGTCGCGCGTAAGCACCAGGTTTCCATCAACGTCAAGGAGATCAAGCTCAGGCCGAAGATCGGAGTCCACGACTACGAGACGAAGAAGGGCCATGTCGTCCGGTTCCTCAACCAGCGGGCGAAGGTCAAGGTCACGATCATGTTCCGGGGACGCGAGACGAGCCATCCGGAACGGGGACGCGACCTGCTGATGCGTCTCGCGGAGGACGTCAACGAGATCGGCGTGGTCGAGTCGCCGCCGCTCCTCGATGGGCGGAACATGGTCATGCTGCTCGGCCCCACGAAGAACGCAGGAGTCGCCAAAGAAGATGCCAAAGCAGAAGAGACACAGCGGAGCGAAGAAGCGGTTCAAGCTGACGGGGTCGGGGAAGCTCCTGCGCCGCAAGGCGATGAAGGGCCACCTGCTCGGCAAGAAGTCCGCGAAGCGCAAGCGTAGTTTCGGCAAGGACCACGCTCTTCACGAGAAAGACGTGCGCGAGGTGAAGCGGTTGCTCGGGGGTGGTCGTTAATGGCGCGCGTGAAGCGGTCGGTCGCGTCGCGCAAGCGGCGGAAGAAGGTCCTCACCGCGGCGAAGGGTTTCGTCGGCACGCGCCACTCGCGCTACAAGGTCGCGAACGAGGCGGTCGAGCACTCGCTCGTCCACGCCTACCGCGACCGCAAGCGCCGCAAGCGCGACATGCGCCGGCTCTGGATCATGCGCATCAACGCCGCCGCGCGTGCCGAGGGGCTCTCGTACAACCAGTTCGTCTCCGGTTGCCGCAAGGCGGGGATCGAGCTCGACCGGAAGGTGCTGGCAAGCATCGCGGTCGACGATCCGGGCGCCTTCGGCAAGATCGCCGAGCAGGCGAAGTCGGCGCTTGGCTCCGACAGCTCGGACTAGGGACGTCTTTCTGGACCAGGCGGCCCAATGCGAGGGCCGCTCGGAGCTGTACGTCGAGCTCTTGCGGCGGTGGTCCGACGACGCCGTCGCGGCCGAGCTCGTAGGCCTGGATCCCGCTTGGGACGCGCCGCTGCGACTGCTCGGCGGGCTGCACTATCTCGTCCTCGGGGGCGAAGCGGGTTGGGACGATCCGCTCGAGGAGCACGGCGCGTTCCTGCGCGAGTTCGTCGCGACCCAGGGCGTGCAGACGAACGAGGTCCAGCGCTCCTGGGTGCTGCTGCCCCTGTTGCTCCGCGTGGCGCAGCGCACGGAGGCGGAGACGTTCGACCTGGTCGAGCTTGGGCCGAGCGCAGGGCTCAACCTCGTCTGGGATCGGTACGCGTACCGCTACCAGGCGGGGGAGTGGGGGCGAGAGGGCGCAGTTCTCAGCTTCGACGGCGAGGAGCGCAGGCCGGTTCCGGGCGAGCTGCTCCGGCTCGAACCTCGCGTTCGAGCGCGGGTCGGGATCGACCGTGCGCCGATCGACGTCACAACGGAGGAGGGAGCCCGGCTGCTGCGCTCGTTCGTCTGGGCGGGCCAGGACGACCGGATGCGGCGGCTCGACCAGGCGATCGAGGCCGTTCGCGGCGATCCGCCGGAGCTCGTCGAGGGAGACTATGTAGTCGAGCTGCCCGAGGTGCTCGCGGCTCAGCGGCCGGATGTGTTGACGGTCGTCTTCCAGACCGCGTCGTTCGGCTTCATCGGCGACGAGGGTCGCGCGCGCGTGCGCCAGGTCCTGGAGGAGGCGGGGGAGAGGCGGCCGCTCGCATTCATCTCGACCGGCAAGCCGCGGGACGGGGACGCCTGGGGACTCCGCATCGTCTACTGGCCCGGCGGCGAGCGCGAGTTCGCCGGCCACGCCGATTTCCACGGCTCGTGGCTGCAGTGGGAGCTGTGATCACGTCGGCTCACAACCCGAAGCTGCGGCTGATCCACCGGCTGCTCGAGTCGCGCCGCCAGCGTGATCGGGAGGGGTTGTTCGTCGTGGAGGGAGAGGATCTCGTTCAGGAGGCCGACGACGCAGGCGTGGATCCAGTCGAGGTCTTCCGCGCAGGCGAGGACGTCGAGCCCGACCTACTGGCGAAGATCTCGACGATGGGGCATCCGCCCCGCGTGATGGCGCTCTTCCGGCGCGACTCGCTCCCGCGCGGCGTCGAGCCGGTGTCGCTCTCGCTCTGGCGCGTCGGCGATCCGGGGAACCTCGGGACGATCCTGCGTGCGGCCGACGCGTTCGGCGCCTCGGTCGCCCTTTCCCGAGGCTGCGCCGATCCCACCGGACCGAAGGCGCTCCGTGCTTCGGCGGGCGCCGTCTTCCGCGTCCCGCTCGCCGGGTTCGACGAGCCGCCGGGAAAGCGGGTCGCCCTCCTCTCGCACGGAGGCACGCCGCTGGCCGGGCTCGACCCCGGTGTCCCGGTCACCTATGTGCTCGGCGCGGAGCGTGAAGGGCTCCCAGACGATGTCGTCGCCGCCTGCGACGAAACGGCGACGATCCCGCTCGCGGAAGGCGCGGAGTCGCTGAACGTCGCGGTCGCGGGGGCGATCGCGCTCTACGAGCACCGGCGCGGCCGGTAGGCTCGACACATGGCCAAGATCGTCGGTGTCTGGACCTCACCTGCGCGCAAGAGCGGCCGCTCCGACGGCCACGAGCGCCGGCAGGCGATCCCCGGGCAGGGGCTCGAGGGGTGCGCCCACGCGAATCCGCCCAAGCGCGAGGTGCTCTTCGTCTCGAAGGAGCATCTGGACTCGGTCGGAGTGGAGCCGGGTGCTATTCGCGAGAACCTGACCGTCGACGGCGACGACGTGCAGCAGTGGCCGATCGGCCAGCGCGTTCGGGTCGGCGAGGCCCTCTTCGAGATCACGATGGTCTGTGATCCCTGCCAGCGGATGGACGACCTCCGCCAGGGGCTGCGAGCGGAGTTGGACGACAAGCGCGGAATGCTGGCGCGCGTCGTCGAGGGCGGCGAGGTCGCCGTCGGCGACGACGTCGAGCTCTTGTAGTGCCCGAGTCGAAGCTGACAAAGACCGAGTGGGGGCTCCTGCCGACGGACAAGGGCTGGTTCGTCGTCAACGCGCGGGAGTCGTTCTGGCTCGAGCGCGAGGGCCGCGGCGCGCTCACGAGGTTCGAGGGCTTCGACCAGGAGACCGACTTCGACCAGCTGGGGATCAATCTTCAGGTGCTCGGCCCGGGCGAGCCGATGTCGATGTACCACTGGGAGGCCGACCAGGAGGACTTCCTCGTACTCTCCGGGGAGGCGCTCGCAATCGTCGAGGGCGAGGAGCGCCCGCTGAAGGCGTGGGACCTCCTGCACTGCCCGGCGAACACGAACCACGTGCTGATCGGCGCCGGCGAAGGCTGCGTCGTGCTCGCGGTCGGCGCTCGGGACAAGTCCGTCGACAACCCGGACTGGGGCGGCTATCCGGTGGACGAGACGGCCCTACGGCACAAGGCGGGCGTCGACAAGGAGACGAGCGACCCCGAAGAGGCCTATGCGCATCTCGGAGATCCCAAGCCGACCCAGTACCGCGACGGCTGGCTGCCGGGCTAGCCGGCCTCGCGGGTCCGCGCCTCTTCCGCGAGCTTTCCCTTGTGGTAGGCGATGCGCTCTTCGAGCCGGCGCATGATGCGCTCGGTCTCTGCGCGCGAGGCGGCCCTGTCTTCAGAACGAGTCTTCTTCTTCCTCTTCCCCATCGTCTTCCTCCAGGAGATCGAGGACTCTGTCCACGCTCTTGCGGATGTCGAACAGCACTTCCATGATAGAGACGACGTCTTCCCGATCTAGCGGCGCCTCGGCACTTGGCACGCCCGGATATTCAGTGCAGTTCCGCCGCGGCGCAAGATGGCCCGCTCAGACACGTCTGGCCACGAAGATCATGTCCTCGCCGTCGCGGTACGGGCGGCGATCGAACCAGCCGTAGCAGGCCTCGACCTCGAAGCCGGTCTCCTCGAGCAGCCGCTGCCACTCCTCGTGAGAGGTCCAGGAGAGCGTCATCGTCGCCTCACCCTGAGGTCCGCGGACCGAGAGCACGAGCGTGCGCGTGTCCGTGTCCCAGTCCGCGCGCTCGTAGATCTCTGGCTCGCGCTCGAGCCAGCGCGCATGCGTGTCCGCGATGTCGTCCTCCGTGGGCTCGAACACGTCGAAGATCAGTCGTCCTCCGGCCAGAAGAAGCTCGCGGGCGGCCTCGAGCGCCTCGACGCGCTCCGCATCGTCGGCCATGTGCAGGTAGGCCCGGAACGGGCAGATGACGAGAGAGACCCGCTCGTCGACGGGCGGGTGACGCAGATCGCCGAGCCGCAGGTCGAGCAGCTCCGAGACCGCGGCCTTCTCCGCCGCGCGAGCACAGGTGGCGAGCATCTCCCGGGACGAATCCACTCCGATCACCGGGATCCCGGCCCAGGCGATCGGAATCGCGATCCGGCCCGTGCCGACCCCGAGCTCGACGACCGGTCCACTCGACTCGCGCGCCTCCTTCACGTAGAAGCCCACGTCCTCCTTGACGCTCCGGCTCCACGGGTCGTAGAGCTCGGCGATCGTGTCGTACGGGCTGGGGCCTAGCCGGGTTTCTGCGCCACCCACACGAACTCTCCGCTCGCCTCGTCGAAGGGCGTCCGCTCGAAGTCGCCGTAGAGCGCCTCGGTCTCGAGGCCGGAGACGTCGAGCAGCCCTTCCCACTCGCTGCGCGTCGCCCACCAGAGGGAGACCTTGTCGCCGGACTCGAGCGTGATGTCGATCCTGTTGTCGGCCGGCGTGTGGTCGACGCGATGCTTGATCCCGGCGTGCTCGTCCCACTTGCCGTCGTTCTCCGCGGCGATCTTCGGATTGAAGACGAACGCGTTCCACACGAAGCGGCCGCCCGGCCGCAGCGCGGCGGCGACCCGCTCGAAGACACGGCGCTTGTCCTCCCAGGTCGGCAGATGCAGGAGCGCGCGGAACGGGCAGTAGACGAGCGCCGCGGGCTCGTCGACCTCGAAGTCGCGCATGTCGCCTTCGTGCAGTTCGAGATCGACGCCGGCTTCTGCAGCCCCTTCGCGCGCCAGAGCGAGCATCGCGGGCGAGCGGTCGATGCCGACGATCTTCTTCCCGGTGTCCTTCGCCACCGGGATCGCCACGCGGCCGTTGCCAACCGCGAGCTCCACCACGGGGCCGTCCGCTTCGCGCACGAGGTCGAGGTAGAACGGGACGTCCTCGGTCATGTGCGAGGCCCAGTCGTCATAGATGGCGGCAAAGGCCGCGTACTCGTCCATGACGCCATTCTCGCTGTATCGTGTGGGGCGATGGCCATGCGCGCACGTTCTTTCTTTACCGGGCCTCGGCTCTCCGCCGGGGACCCGCGCTAGCGCGCGAATCCCTCAGAGAGAGCCGGGGCCGTGTCTGACAAGCCCGATACAGTCGCGCGCGTGGACGCGGAGGCGCTCCAACGCGATGCCCTGAGCGCGATCGGGGCCGCTTCGACCCCGGACGAGCTCGAGGAGCTGCGCGTCCGCTATCTCGGCCGCTCGAGCGACCTCAAACTGGCGCTCCGCGAGGTCCGCGACCGCGAGACCGGCATGGCCTTGAACGCGGCGCGCGTGGCGATCGAGCAGGCCGTCACTGCACGCGAAGGGGAGCTCGAACGCGCCGAGCTCCAGCGCTCACTGACGGAGGACGTCGTCGACGTCACCCTCCCGGGCGAGCAGCTCCCTCTCGGCCATCTCCACCCGATCACGCAGACCCGTCGCCAGATCGAGGACGCCTTCATCGGGCTCGGCTACGAGATCCGAGACGACCGCGAGGTCGAGACCACCGAGTACAACTTCGACAAGCTCGCCTTCCCCGAGTGGCATCCCGCGCGATCGCACCGCGCCACCTTCTTCCTCGACGACCGGCGCGTCATGCGCACGGAGACCTCGCCGTCCCAGATCCACGCGATGGAAGAGCGCCCGCCTCCGATCTACATGGTCTCGATCGGGCGCTGCTACCGGCGTGACGCGATCGACGCCACGCACTACCCGATCTTCCACCAGTTCGAGGGGCTCGCGGTCGACCGCGGGCTGACGCTCGCGGATCTCAAGGGGACGCTCCTGCACGTGATGCGCGCCCTCTACGGGCCCGACCGGCGCGTCCGCTTCCGCACGCACTACTTCCCGTTCACCGAGCCGTCGATCGAGCCGGACGTCTCCTGCGGGATCTGCGGCGGTGAGGGCTGCCGCACGTGCAAGCACTCCGGCTGGCTGGAGATGGGCGGCGCGGGGATGGTCGACCCGCGAGTCCTCGAGAACGTCGGTCTCGACCCGGAAGAGTGGTCCGGATTCGCGTTCGGCTGCGGCATCGAGCGGGTCGCGCAACTCAAGTACCACTTCGCGGACATCCGTGCGCTCTGGGACGGCGACCTTCGCGTCCTGAGGCAGTTTTGAGAGTCCCGGTCTCCTGGTTGCGGGATTACGTCCCGGTGGACATGCCGCTCGAGGAGCTGGCGACCCGGCTCTCGATCTCGACGGCCGAGGTCGAAGGCCTCGAGCGCCGCGGCGTGTCCGACGAGCACGGGAACCTCGGGCTGTTCCGCGTGGGGAAGGTTCTGGAGGCGGAGAAGCATCCGAACGCGGACCGGCTTCAGCTCTGCCGGGTCGACGTGGGGGAGGGCGAGCCGCGCCAGATCGTCTGCGGCGCCTGGAACTTCGGCGCCGGCGCGACCGTGGCCGTCGCGCTGCCGGGCGCCGTGCTCCCGAGCGGGCTCGAGCTCGACAGCCGCAAAGTGCGCGGGGAGCTCTCCGACGGGATGATCCTCGCCGAGGACGAGATCGACCTCGGCACCGACCACTCCGGGATCATGCTGCTGCCCGAGGCCGAGCCCGGGACCCCGCTCGGGGACGTGCTCCCGCTCGCCGACGACGTCCTGCTCGTCGAGTCGACCGGCAACCGGGCGGACCTGCTCTCGATCTACGGGATCGCGCGTGAGATCGCGGCGCTGTACGACCTCGAGCTCGCGTCGCCGCCCGGCACCGACCCCGCGCCCCAAAGCGAGGAGCCGGTCGACATCACGATCGACGACCTCGAGGGCTGCCCGCGCTATATCGGACGCCTCTTCCGGAACGTCCAGGTCGGCCAGTCGCCGGTCTGGCTCAAGGCACGTCTGTCCGCGGCCGGCATGCGGCCGATCTCCAACGTCGTGGACGTGACGAACTACGTCATGCTCGCGCTCGGGAACCCGCTCCACGCGTTCGACCTGAAGACGCTCGCGGGCGGGAAGATCATCGTCCGCCGCGCGCAGCCGGGCGAGACGATCCGCACGCTCGACGGCGTCGACCGCAAGCTCGAGGAGACGGATCTCGTCATCGCGGATGCGGAGCGTGCCGTCGCGATCGCCGGGATCATGGGCGGCGAGGAGACCGAGATCGGCGAGCAGACCACCGACGTCCTGCTCGAGGCTGCGAACTTCGAGCCGACCGGCCTCTACCGCACCTCCGAGCGCCTCCGCCTGCGCACCGAGGGCTCGAACCGCTGGGAGAAGGGCGTCGATCCGTACCTCGCCGAGCAGGCGGCCAAGCTGGCGACGGAGCTGATCGTCGCGACGGCGAGTGCCGAGTGGGTGGGGCACGTGGACGTGCAGGGCGAACTCCCGGAGCGGCCCGTCATCTCCTACCGTCCCGAGCGCGCCGACGAGCTGATCGGGCTCGCGACCCCGGCCGACGACCAGAAGCGCTGGCTCGAGCGCCTCGAGTTCGAGACCCGCGACGGCGAAGTCGTCGCGCCGACCTTCCGCGCGCGCGACGTCACCCGCGAGGTCGACGTCGTCGAGGAGGTGGCGCGTGAGCGGCTCGAAGAAGTCCCGTTCACCCTGCCGACCCGCAGCGAGATGTTCGGCGCGCTGACGCCGGTCCAGCGCCTCCGTCGACGCGTGGAAGACGTGCTCACCGGCCTCGGCCTTGCCGAGACCTACACGCCGTCCTTGCGCGCGGATGATTCGGATCCGAACGCGCTCCGGCTCCAGGAGCCGATCTCCGTCGACCTGTCCGTGCTTCGCACGCGCCTCCTCCCGAGCCTCGTCGAGGCGGCCCGCCGCAACCTCGACCTGGGGGCCGCCGGAATCGCGCTCTTCGAGGTCGCGCGCGTCTATTCGCCAGATGCAGACCTTCCTGATGAGCGCGTCCGCGTCGCCGGCATCCTCGAAGGAGACTTCTCCCGGACGAAGGGCATCGTCGAGACGCTGTACGCGGGGATCAACGCGGAGCCGGAGTTCCAACCCGCCGAGGACCCGCTCCTCCATCCGGGAAAGGCGGCCCGAACTCGCTCAGGCGTTCTCGGCGAGCTGATGCCCGGTGTCCTGGAGGGCGCCTGGGGCGCGTTCGAGCTCGACCTGGAAACGCTGCTCGAGGAGTCGCGGGACCCGTCCTACGAGGACGTGATCACGTACCCGCCGATCCGTCAGGACCTGGCGTTCGCGGTCGCCGACGACGTCCCGGCGGGCGAGCTGGTCGCTGCGGCACGCGAGGCTGCCGGCCCCGAGCTTCGGGAGATGCGCGCCTTCGACGTCTATCACGGAGACCAGGTCGGCGAGGGACGCAAGTCGATCGCGTTCGCCGTCGTCTTCCAGTCCCCGGAGCGGACGCTCTCCGACGAAGACGCGGCCAGGCTGCGTGAGAGGATCGTCGGCGCGCTCGCCGAGCGCTACGAAGCCGAGCTCAGAGCGTAGAGGGCGCCATGCGCTCTGCGAGCGCTTCGAGCACCTTGCGCTGGATGTCCGGCTGCTCCTTGAGCAGGCGCTTGAAGTTCCGCTCCGTGATCACGAGCGCGCGCACCGGGGAGGTCGCCTTGACAGTGGCCGTCCGCGGCGACTCGTGGATGAGCGCGATCTCTCCGAAGAAGTCCATCGCCTCCAGCGTGTTCACCTTGCGCCCCTTCTTGACCACGTCCGCGGTCCCTTCGACGAGCACGAAGAACTCGCGTCCGGGCTTCCCCTCCCGGGTGAGCTCTTTCCCCTCCTTGAGGTCGATCTCGTCGGCGATCCCGCCGATCGCGTCGAGCTCGCGCTTGGAGCAGTTCGCGAACAGCGGCGCCCGCTTGAGCAGCTCTGATTTCGCATCCTTCCGCAAGCGCACGCGAGGAGTCTAAAGCGCGCGACTGGGTATGACTCGTGGTAGAAAGGAGTGGAGACATGTTGCGACTGCTACTAGCTACATCCGCGCTCGTGGCCCTCGCCCTCCCGCTCGGTGCGAACGGCAACATGATTCGCCCGACGCTTACCGCCAAGGTCACGGCGAAATCGATCGTCCTGACCCGCCAGGACGGGACCCGCGTGCGGACCCTGCAGCCCAACGCGTACCGGATCGTCGTCCGCGACGCGACGACCGCGCAGAACTTCCATCTCGTCGGGCCGTCGCTGAACGTGCGGACGAAGGTGGCGACCAAGACCACGGCCACGTGGTTGGTCAATCTGACGCCCGGCAACTACAGCTACCGTTCCGACGCCAACAAGCGCCTGCGAGGTTCGTTCACCGTCGCCGGAGTCCCACCGGCTTAATCCGAAAACCGATCCGCGCGTTCGGGCGTAAAGAAAACCGAGAGAGGGTCCTCAATGCTTCGTACGCTGCTTGCACTCACGCTGTCCCTTGCCGCGATCTCGATCCCGGCTTCGGCGACCGGCGCCCCCAACGTCACGCTGACGGGGGTCGTCGGCCCCGGCTTCAACATCTCCCTCAAGAACCCCGACGGCACCAGCGTCTCGCATCTGGACCCGGGCACATACGACATCTCGGTCACGGACAACGCGCCGATCGATCACAACTTCCACCTGCGCGGGCCGGGCGTCGACATGTCGACCCCTCTCGAGGGCACCGTCACGGTCACATGGACGGTGACGTTCACGGACGGCACGTACACGTTCCTCTGTGACGCGCACCCGGTGCAGATGAAGGGCAGCTTCACCGTCGGCAACGTGCCGCCGCCACCGCCTCCGCCTCCGCCCCCTGGCAAGTTGAGCGGCAAGGTCACCGCGAAGGCGATCTCACTGAAGACGAGCGCCGGCGCCAAGGTCAAGACCCTGGTCGCCAAGAAGTACAAGCTCACGGTCTCGGACGCGTCGAACACGCAGAACTTCCACCTCAAGGGGCCGGGCGTGAACAAGAAGACCGGTGTCGCCGCGAAGACGAGGGCGACCTGGACGATCACGCTCAAGCCCGGCAAGTACACCTACGGGTCGGACAAGAACCGCAAGCTGCGCGGCTCCTTCAAGGTCATCGCCGCAGGCTAGTTAGCGTCGCGTCAGTCGCGGTCGACGAAGGAGTACCGCCCGAGGCGGGCCTTCGTCCGGCCCTCGCGCCCGCGTCGTGCGAGCAACCGCATCGTCGCGCCCACTCCGCCTGCCAGGAAGAAACCGGCGCCGAGCGCCCCGGCCGCCACGACCGGGAGCTTGGAGCGGATCTTCGCGCCGATGTCCGTCGCTTCGCCGATCTCGGCACGGAGATGGTCGACGGACGCGGCCAGCTGTTCGCGCTCCGCCTCGATCTCTCGGCGTACCTGCTCGGGCGTGCGGTGATTGGTGCTAGTCGCCATTTGCCTTCAGCGCATTCTGGGTCAGCTTGGCCTCGCGGATCGCCTGCTCGGGGACGGGCGGCGTGCCCTTCTTGATCCGATTGAGCCCGACGAGGCCGAGGACGGCTGCGATGACGAAGAGCCCGAGCGTGACGATCAGGATCGCGAGCCAGGTCGACATCGCAGTCGCGAGGCCGGCGGCGATCGTCGCGAACAGGAACCCGAGGCCGTAGAGGGCGAAGACCGCGGCGGCGAGTGCGAGGCCCGCTCCGAGCCCGAGGTTGGCGGCCTTCTTCTTGACCTCGAGCGTGGCCAGCTCGAGCTCGAGCCGGAAGAGCGAACTGGCGTGCTCGGCGACGTCCTTCGCGGTCGCGCCGAGGCCGTTCTGCTCAGTCGCGCGGGTGGGCATGGCCCCTCCAGTCGATGATCTTGGCGATCAGGATCCCGGCTGCGAATGCTGCTCCCACGATCAGGAACGGGTTCGGGCCGCTCTTCTTGCCGCGCGGCTTCGGCCCGCGGGCGAGCTGGCTGGACGGCGCGACGGTGCCTTCGGTCGGCTTCTGGTTCGTCGGGGCTTCCCCTTTCGCCCGGGCCGCGATCAGGCTCGGCTTCAGCTTCCGCAGGAACGCCGCGTCCTCGGCCAGCTCGGGCGCGAGCTTCGCAGCCAGACCGCCTTCGGCCGCGGCCCTGTTCGCGAATTCCTGAAGCCGGTCGGCTGCCTTGTCGACAACGTGGTCGGCCTTCACGACCGCGTGATCCTTCGTGGTCATTTCTTCGCCGGGGGCTCTTCGCCGGTCGCAACCCGCCAGAGCCCCGAAGCCGCCTTCCGCGCCGCCATCGTCGCGACAGCGGCCAGGGAGGCGTAGAGGCCGGTCCACATGAGCTTGCGCAGCATCGCTGCAAGCGTACCGCGTAGCGGCGAGCGCGAAACCCGCATAGCGGTGCCGCATACTTATTCTTCGTCTATGCAGAACCAGCCGCGGCCGTACGAGAAGGACGACCGCCAGAAGCTGATCACGAGCATCGTCACCCGGCGGCGCGTCGGGACCCAGCACGAGCTGCTCGAGGCCCTGGAGCGCGCGGGGTGCCGGGTGACGCAGGCGACGATCTCCCGCGACATCCGTGAGCTCGGTCTCGACAAGACCCATGACGTGCTCGGCCGGCCGCGCTACGTCGCGCCCCAGTCGGGGCGAAGCACCGATCCGCACGACGCGCTCGCGGGCGTTCTCTCCCAGTTCGGACGGTCGGTCGAGGTCGCCCAGAACATCGTCGTCCTTCACTCCGAGCTCGGGTCGGCCCCGGCCGTGGCACGCGCCCTCGACCGCCTCGAGCACCCGCGGATCGTCGGGACGATCGCCGGCGACGACACCTGCGTCGCGATCGCTCGCAACAACGGTGACGCCGCGTCCCTCGCCGCAGAGCTCACGGAACTGGTCGGCTGAGCCGCCGAAGCGAGGCGAGGCCCTCTTCCATCCCCACTCTTTCTCACCCGGAAGGGGGATCTTTTCGGCGGCCACGGCTCCGGATCGGCGACCTTCGCATAGAAAACACCCCCGAATCCGCTCGATTCTGCACTTTCCTGATGCCTCAACATTGGGAGTGAGACGCCGATAACTCCGTCAGGTTCTCTTGCCGCTTGCGTCTTGCTGGAGGGGGTTCGATGTTGCGTTTGCTGATTTGCGATGACGCGCCAGACGCGCGTGAAGCCGTGCGCTCCAGCCTGGCCGAGCAGTCCGAGATCGAGGTCGTGGCGGAAGCCGCGACCGGCGAGGAGGCGATTGCGCTCGCCGCGTCGCACGAGCCGAACGTCGTCCTGATGGACGTGAGGATGCCCGGGCTCGACGGCATCGCCGCGACCAGGCGCATCCGCGACCTGCTCCCGAAGACGCGCATCGTGGCGTACGCCGGCTCCGACGACGCAGACGACGTGATGGCGATGATGGAGGCGGGCGCGGACGCGTACTGCATCAAGGGCGCGCCGCTCTGGGAGCTCGAGCGCGCCATCGCCGGCGCCACCGACCCGCTCGCCCGGCTCGCGCACGCGATCGCACGGTCGGTCAGTGGGGGCGGGACGGCCGAGCTCGTCGCTCGTGAGCTCGCCGAGCTGACCGGCGCTTCGTTCGCCGCCACCTACCTCGCGACCGCGGACACGTCGCTCTCTCTCGCGGCGTTGTCCGGCCCGGGCGCGCCGGATTCGCTCCATTCGGCTCCGGGCGTCGTGGCACGAGCCTTCGAGGAGCTGAGCCTCGCGCAGGCCGACACCCATGAGCTCGGCGAGCTGTACCGGCTCGGGGCCGCCTGCGGAGAGGCTATTGCAGCCCCGTTCGTCGCCGACGGCCAGGCGCTCGGAGCCGTCCTCGTCGCGCTGCCGGCGAGTGTCGGGGCCGAGGGTGACCCGGAGCTCGTCTCGGCGGTCGCCGACCTGGTCTCCGTCGCGCTGGCCAGCGAGCGCCGGCTCGCGATGACCTACGTCGAAGCGCGGCGCGACGCGCTCACCGGCCTCGCGAACAAGCGCGCGTTCGACGAGCACCTGGACAAGCTGCTCGACCCGACGCAGCGGGACCGGCCCGTGTCGCTCGTCCTCTTCGATCTCGACGGGTTCAAGGAGGTCAACGACCAGCAGGGGCATGTCGTCGGGGACGACGTCCTGCGCGAGGTGGGCCGCGTCTTCATGCGAGTCGTCCGCGCCGAGGACGAGATCTTCCGCGTCGGCGGCGAGGAGTTCGCGCTCGTCGTCGAGGGCACCGCGCGCGAGGCGGGTCAGATCGCCGAGCGCATGCGCTTCGGCCTCACGCAGTCGCGGCGCGGGCACCGGCTGCCGACCGCCTCGGCCGGGATCGCGTCCGTTCCCGAGCACGCACGCGACCCGCTAGAGCTCCAGCGCAAGGCGGACATCGCGCTCTACGCCGCGAAGCTGTCCGGCAAGAACCGCGTCCAGATCTACACCGGCGACCGTGAGGAGACGAGTCCCGTCCACCCGACCCCGCATCTGCGCCCAGTCGCAGATTCGAAGCGCGGAGAGCGCGGGCTCCGGCTGCTCGTCGTGGACGATGACCCCGGGCTGAGGATCCTGCTCCGGACGACGTTCGAGGTCGTCGACATCGAGGTCGAGGAAGCCGACTCGGCCGAGTTCGCCCGCGAGCGGATCCAGGCGCACGTGCCGGACGTCCTCGTGCTCGACGTCAGCATGCCCGGGACGGACGGGCTGACGTTCTGCCGCCAGCTGAAGGACGATCCCGAGACGAAGCACATCGGCGTCGTCCTGCTCACCGGCTCCGACGGCGGGACCGAGACTGCGGCGCAGCAGTGCGGCGCGGACGCGTTCCTGCGCAAGCCGTTCAGCCCGCTCGAGCTCCTCAACCTCGTGGAGCGCATCGCCGGGGGCCTGTACGAGGGGCCGTTCCGCTCGGCGGCGGGGCCGCCCGAGGAGCAGTTGATCCTGTATGCGCAGGACCTCCGTCGCCTGCTCGAGGTCGAGCGGGGCCAGCGCGCGATCATCCAACGCGCCTATCGCGAGACGGTCACGGCGCTCGCCGGCGCGCTCGAGACGAAGGACCTCGGCACGGGCGCGCACTCCCAGCGGGTGCAGCGCTACGCGATGGAGCTCGCCACCGGGCTCGATCCCGTCTTGCTCGAGGACGAGAGCGTGGAGTACGGCTTCCTGCTCCACGACATCGGCAAGATCGGGATCCCGGACAGCATCCTCCAGAAGCGCGGCGAGCTCTCGCCGACGGAGCGCGGTCTGCTGCAGACCCACACGATCCTCGGCGAGCAGCTCCTGAGCGGCGTCGCGCTGCTCCAGGGCCAGGGCCTGGAGGTCGTGCGCCACCACCACGAGCGCTGGGACGGCCATGGCTATCCGGACGGGCTCGCCGAGACCGACATCCCTCTGCTCGCACGCGTGTTCGCGGTCGCGGACGCGCTCGACGCGATGACCAGCGACCGGCCGTACCGCGATGCACGGAGCTGGGAGGAGGCCGAGGCGGAGATCCTCCGCGAGCGCGGGCACCAGTTCGACCCGCGCGTCGTCGACGTCTTCCAGGAGCGCACGCAGCGCCTGCGCCGGATCCACTATGAGCTCGCAACAGCCTGACCCGACGAGACCTGTCCGGTGCCAGGCACCGGACGTGGCCCGAAGCGTCTTGCCCGTTCGGTGCGGAGGGCGTACCGTCTTCGTCGTTGGCGGTCGAATCTGAGACCCAGAGCACCGGCGGGGACTTCTCTCAGGTCGAGCTCGCGCTCGCGTTGCGGAACCACGGCTTCCCGCTCGAGATGCTGCGCTACGACATCACGCCGCTCGGCCTGCACTACCTCCTGATCCACTTCGACATCCCGCACGTGGACGTCACGGGCTGGAAGCTCGACATCGGCGGCCACGTCTCGCGGCCGATCTCGCTCTCGCTCGAGGAGCTGAAGGAGCGGCCGAGGACGAGCATCGCCGTGACGCTCGAGTGCGCGGGCAACGGCCGGTCTCGCTACGCGCCGCGCCCGCTCAGCCAGCCCTGGAACGAGGAGGCGATCGGCCACGCGGAGTGGACGGGCACGCCGCTCGCCCCCCTGCTCGAGGAAGCCGGGATCGAGGAGGGCGCCGTCGAGGTGCTGTTCACGGGCCTCGACCGCGGCGTCCAGGGCGAGGTCGAGCACGCGTACGAGCGGAGCCTTCCGCTCGACGAGGCGCTCCGTCCGGAGATGCTCCTCGCCTACGAGGTCAACGGCCAGACGCTGCCGCCGCAGCACGGCTTCCCGCTCCGCCTGATCGTCCCCGGCTGGTACGGGATGACCCACGTGAAGTGGCTCGACTCGATCTCCGTCCTGACCGAGCCGTTCGAGGGCTACCAGCAGCTGATGCAGTACCGCACGAAGGCGACCGACGAGGAGCTCGGCGAGCCGGTCACGCGCATGCTGCCGCGCTCGTTGATGATCCCGCCCGGGATTCCCGACTTCCCCGACCGGAAGCGATTCCTCGAGCCGGGGCCGTGCGAGCTCGAAGGCCGCGCCTGGTCGGGCTGGGCGCCGATCACGCGGGTCGAGGTGAGCACCGACGGCGGCGAGACGTGGCAGGACGCCGCTCTCGACGAGCCGGTCGGCGAGTACGGCTGGCAGCGCTGGGCCTACCGCTGGGACGACGCCACGTCGGGCGAGCACGAGCTCCTGTCGCGCGCGACCGACGGAGCCGGCAACACCCAGCCGGACGAGGCAGAGTGGAATACGGGCGGCTACGTGAACAACGCGCCGCAGCGCGTGGCCGTGACCGTCCGCTAGCGCGACGCCGGCGGCTCGTACGGCTCGAGGCGTCCGACCTGGTCGGGCGTGAGCTCCAGCTGCACGCGGCCCTCCGTGATCTCGCCGACACGCTCTGCCGGGACGTACACCGGCCTACCCACGATTCCCGTCGCGACCGCGAGCCCGTCGAAGATGTCCGCGTTCTGGTCGCCGAGCACTTCCTCGACCGTCCCCACCTTCTCGCCGCCGGAGTCGACCACCTCCCAGCCCTGCTCCAGGACGAACCAGGAAACCGGATCGCTCAGACGGATCGCCCCTCGACGTACCAGACCGGCCCCTGCGTGTGGACGGGCTTCGTGTCGGAGAGCACGCGCAAGATCCGGAGCTGGCCGTGGATGTGCTCCTCGTCGACGCGCTCGAGGCAGCGGCGCGTCATCTCGGGCGAGGCGCCGTACCCGAACCGGCGCGCGACTCGGAAGCGGAAGCCCGGAGTGCCGCCGTACCGAGCAGGGTTGACCGGCGCCATCAGGAGCGCGGCCCGCTCCAGCCAGTCCGACGAGACGAGCTCGACCTCGGCGTAGATATCCGTCCAGTCGCGCGGGAGCGCCGCGAGCTCTGCGTCCCAGGTCGCGGCGAGCGCCGGCCGCTTCATCTCGACCGCCGCAGGCTCTGGGGTCTCGCCCGTGCCGACGAGCTCCAGCGTGCCGCGGATCCGGGCCTCGTCGATCCGCGCCAGCAACCGCTCGACGAGCGCGGGGGACGCTCCAGGCCCGCGCCGCGCCACGAAGAAGCGCACCACGTTCCCGCGGTGCGCAGGGTTCAGCGGCCCGAGATTCGCCGCCGCACGGGCAGCCGTATCGCCGTCCACCGTCAGCCGAAGCCGCGCGTCGGCCCAGCTCTCGGGCAGCCCCGCGAGGATCTCCTGCCACTGGTCGACGAGGCTCACGAGCCTGAGCATAAACTCAAAGCCGTCGTGGCCAAGGTCGAGAAGAAAGGCGCCCTCTCGGAAGAGCTCCTGCGCGAGTTCTTCCGCGAGATGCTCCTGATCAGGCGCTTCGAGGAGAAGGTCGAGGAGCGTTTCCGCGCGGGCGAGCTGCCCGGGTTCCTGCACGTCGCAATCGGACAGGAGGCCTGCGCCGTGGGCGTCTGCCGCGCGCTCGAGGAGGGCGACGTGATCGCCTCCACCCACCGCGCGCACGGCCACACGCTCGCCAAGGGCACGCACCCGAACGAGGTCATGGCCGAGCTGTACGGGAAGCTCGAGGGCACCTCGCACGGCTACGGCGGCTCGATGCACCTCTACGACGTGGAGCGCGGGAACCTGGGCGCGAACGCGGTCGTGGGCGGTGGGCTGCCTGCGACGGTCGGCGCAGCGCTCGCGTTCAAGATGCGCGACGAGCCGCGGGTCGCGGTCGCCTTCTTCGGCGACGGCGCGACGAACATCGGCACCTTCCACGAATCGCTCAACCTCGCGCAGCTCTGGGGCGTTCCCGCGGTCTTCGTCTGCGAGAACAACCACTGGGCCGAGTCGACGCCGGCGAAGCAGCAGCTTCCGATCGAAGATCTCACGGAGCGCGCCGCGGCGTACGGGATGGCCGCGAACCGCGTCGACGGCCAGGACGTCGAGGAGGTGTACGCCGGGGCGCTGGCAGCTCTCGATCACGCGCGCGAGGGTCGCGGTCCCGTCTTCCTGCTCCTCGAGACGTACCGGCTGACCGGCCACTACATCGGCGATCCGCAGGTCTACAGGCCCAAGGGCGAGCTCGAGGAGCTGCGCAAGACGCAGGATCCGATCACGCACCTGCGGGAGAAGCTCGGTCTCTCCGACGAGGAGTTCGAGGAAGCCGACCGCGAGACACACGAGCTCGTCGAGGCCTCCGTCGAGTTCGCGAAGGCGGGCACCGACCCGAAGCCAGAGGACGCGCTGAAGAACCTGTATGCCTGAGCTCAGCTACCGAGAAGCGGTCCGCGACGCGCTCTCGCAGGCGATGCGCCGCGACGACGAGGTTTTCATCATGGGCGAGGACATCGCCGAGATGGGTGGCTCGATGGGCGTCACGCAGGGCATGCTCGACGAGTTCGGCCCGGAGCGCGTCCGGAACACGCCGATCTCGGAGATGGCGCTCGTCGGCACGGCGATCGGCGCTGCGATGCAGGGGATGCGGCCCGTCGCGGAGGTCATGTACGAGGATTTCCTGACGCTGGCGACCGAGCAGATCGTCAACCAGGCGGCGAAGCACCGGTACATGTCCGGGGGACAGCTGAAGGTGCCGCTCACGATCCGCACCCAGGGCGGCGCGGGCTGGTCTCCGGGTGCGCAGCACGCGCAGCAGCTCGAAGCCTGGTTCGTGCACATCCCGGGGCTCAAGGTGGTGTTCCCGTCGACCGCGACCGACGTGCGCGGCCTGCTCTGGTCCGCGATCTACGACGACAACCCGGTCGTCTTCTTCGAGCACCGGACGCTGTACGGGCTCAAGGAGGACGTGCCCGAGGAGCTGGAGCCGATCCCGATCGGCAAGGCGCGCATTCACCGCGAGGGCGAGGACGTGACCGTGATCGCGACGGGCCGGCTCGTGCACGAGTCGCTGGCCGCGGCCGAGGAGGCGGAGAAGGAGGGCGTGTCCGTCGAGGTCGTCGACCCGCGCACGCTGCAGCCGCTCGACGAGGAGACGATCGTGGGCTCGGTGAAGAAGACGAACCGCGCGGTCGTCGCGCACGAGGCCGTGACGCGGATGGGCTTCGGCGCCGAGGTCGCGGCGATCATCCAGCACCAGGCCTTCGACTGGCTCGACGCTCCGGTCGAGCGCGTGGGGGCGAAGTTCGTCCCGCTCCCGTTCGCGCCGGTGATGGAGGAGTTCGTCGTCCCGCACCAGGCCGAGGTCTACGAGGCGATCATGCGCACCGTGGGACGGACATGACCAAACCGCCCCGATTTGTAAAGGCGAGCGCCCGAATCGCTGTTCAACCAAGCGCTTTTGCGCGAACCCCCGGGGTCAGACCCGGATGAAAAAGTGGGACGATTTGTCCACTGACATCTCTCTTCCGCGGCTGGGCCAGGGCATGGAAGCGGGCACGATCGTCCGCTGGCTGAAGTCCGAAGGGGACACGGTCGAGAAGGGCGAGCCGCTGTACGAGCTCGACACGGACAAGGTCACCCAGGAGGTCGAGGCCGACGCGAGCGGCGTCCTGCTGAAGATCCTCGCCGGCGAGGGCGAGGAGATCGAGGTCGGCAAGCGGATCGCGGTCATCGGCGAGGAGGGCGAGGACGTCGCCGACGAGGCCGAGGTCGAGGTCGACGAAGACGAGCAGGAAGAGGGCTCGCCTGCGCCCGCGCGCGAAGAGGAGCGTGAGCGCGGACGCGAGGCGGCCAAGGAGGACGCCGAGGAGAAGGAGACGGCCCGTGCCGACGGGCGCATCAAGGCATCGCCTCTGGCCCGCCGCGTTGCCCGCGAGCGGGGAATCGACCTTGCGAGCCTGATGGGGACCGGCCCCGAAGGGCGGATTGTCGCGGAGGACGTCGAGCGCGCTGCGGCGGCGCCTGCTCACGCCACGGCCGGTGCGGCGCCGCTCGAGGCCGAGGTCGTCCCGCTGACCTCGCTCCGCAAGACGATCGCGCGCCGCCTCACCGAGGCGTGGCAGGCGCCCGCGTTCCAGATCTCGATGTCCGCGGACATGACCCGCGCTCAGGAGCTCCACGAGCGCCTTCGCGACCAGGGCGTCAGCGTGACGGACATCCTCACGAAGCTCGCGGCGGTCGCGCTCCTGCGCCACCGCGAGGTCAACGCCCAGTTCGCCGACGACGAGCTGCGGATCTTCCCGAACGCGCACATCGGGCTCGCGGTCGCCACCGAGCGCGGCCTGATCGTCCCGGTGCAGCGGGAGGTCGAGCGCAAGTCGCTCGTGCAGATCGCGGCCGAGCGGAAGGAGATCGTCCAACGCACGCGTGAGAGCAAGCTCTCCCAGGAGGATCTCGAAGGCGGCACGTTCACGATCTCGAACCTGGGGATGTACGGCGTCGAGATCTTCACGGCCGTGCTCAACCCGCCGCAGGCGGCGATACTCGCGGTCGGGGCGATCGAGGAGAAGCCGGTCGTCGAGGACGGCGAGCTCGTCGCGCGGCCGCTGATGGCGATGACGCTCACCTGCGACCACCGGGCGATCGACGGGGCCAAGGCCGCCGAGTTCCTGCGCGAGCTGAAGACGCTCCTCGAAGAACCGGGCCTCGCGCTGTGACCAGCATCTGGTACCAGGTGCGCGACCTGGAAAAGGCGCGCTCCTTCTACAAAGACACGCTCGGCTTCACCGAGACCTACGCGGACGACGACTGGGCGAAGCTCGAGCGAGCCGGGATGGAGATCGCGCTCTCCGAGGGCGAGCCGCAGCCCGACGGGCCGGTTGCGAGCGTGGACGTGGAGGACATCAAGGCCGAGGCCGACCGCCTGCGCGCCCAGAGCGTGGAGATCGGCACCGTGCTCGAGCTGCACGCCGAGGTGCGGGTCGTCGACGTCTTCGATCCCGACGGAAACCGCCTCCAGCTGGTCGAGCAGCTGCGCGAGGGCTAGACCTCGAAGTCGCGGCCGGCGATGCGCTCTCCCGGCTGCCAGTACTGGGGCGGCCGGGCGAAGTCCAGCAGGAGGTCGAGGTGTCCGAGCGCCGTGAAGCCGGCGTCGTAGAAGAACGCGATCGCGTGCGCGTTTCGGGCGACCGGGCTGGCCTTGATCTGCTCGACGCCCTCCGCCCGGGCAGCCTCGACGGCCGTCTCGACGAGCCTGCGGCCGATCGACTTCCCGCGCGCGTCGTACGAGACGACGACGGGCTCCAGCTCCGCTCGCCGGCCGCGAATCACGAGCCCGACCAGACCGATCACCGACCCCGCCCGCTCGGCGACCCACAGGCGTGCGCCCGGAACTTCGTTGCGGTACGAGTCGAACGCCAAGCCGGGGTCGTCGCCGCCGATCGACGGATCGTCGTACAGCGCCCGGTGCGTCCTCGCCAGCTCCGCCCAGAGCGAGCGGCACGCGGCCGCGTCCTGCTCCTCGTAAGGCCGGATCGTCACCGGGCTCGACACGATTTCGACACTACATAGACTCACCCCGATGATCCGCCCGGGGACGCCGCAAGACGCGCGCTTTCTCCGCGACATGCTGCGCCATGCCTACTACTGGCGCTCCGGTCACGAGGACGAGACCGGTCTGCACCCGATGCGCTACGTCGAGAACTGGGGACGCCCCGGCGATGCTGCCGTGATCGCGCTCGACGAAGGATTTCCCGTCGGCGCGGCCTGGTACCGGCTCTTCAAGGAGGCCGCTCGGGGCTACGGGTTCGTCGACGAGCAGACGCCCGAGCTCTCGATCGCGGTCGTTCCCAGCCGGCGCGGGCACGGGTTCGGCGGCGAGTTGATGGATGCGCTCCTGGCGCGTGCGCGGGCGGACGGCTACGGCGCGATCTCGCTCAGCGTCGCCAAGGACAGCCCGGCCGTGCAGCTGTACGAGCGGTACGGGTTCGTGAAGATGGACGAGCGCGACGGCGCGATCACGATGCGGGCGGAACTCGCCTAGCTGAGGCATCGCTTGCGATGCCGACCTCAGGAATGCGTGCTTTGCACGCGTTCCGTCTGAACCGACCGGTCGACACAGTCGCCGACACAACAAGCGTCGATAGGATCGGTTTATGGATTGCGACGTCGCTGTTCTCGGCGGGGGTCCGGGCGGTTACACGGCTGCGATTCGGGCGGCCCAGCTGGGCGCGAAGGCCGTGTGTATCGAGAAGGAGCCGGAGCTCGGCGGGACGTGCCTGCGGATCGGCTGTATCCCGACGAAGGCGTGGGTGCAGACCGCGTTCGCGATCAAGGAGGCCGAGGAGACGTTCGGGAAGCTCGGCGTCCAGGTCGGCGAGCCGCAGCTCGATTTCGCGACGGCAAACGAGTGGAAGCAAGGTGTCGTCAAGCAGATGACCGGAGGCGTCGCGAGCCTCTTCAAGGCGAACGGCGTCGAGTGGGTCAAGGGCGTCGGACGCTTCAAGGACGCGAACACGATCGCGGTCGAGGGCGGGGAAGACGTCACCTTCAAGAGCGCGATCGTCGCGACCGGGTCGTTCCCGCTGCGCCCGCCGATCGAGGGTCTCGACTCGGCGCGCTGCGTGGACTCCGAGGGCCTCCTCGGGCAGACGGAGGTGCCCCGCCGGCTGGTCGTGCTCGGAGGTGGGATCATCGGCTGCGAGTTCGCCTCGATCTTCCGCCGTTTCGGCTCGGAGGTGACGATCATCGAGATGCTCCCCAAGCTGATCCCGGCCGAGGACGATGACGCGGCCAAGGAACTCGCGAAGCAGTTCGGGCGGCGCGGGATCACGCTCCATCTCGAGAAGCAGTGCACGAAGGTCGAGGAGACCGGCGACGGGCTGCGCGTCCATTTCGGCGAGGGGGAGACCGTCGACGCGGATCTGATGCTCGTGTCAGTCGGGCGCGGGCCGCTCGTCGAGGGGCTGGGGCTCGAGGAGATCGGGGTCGAGCTCGACCGCCGCAAGGGGATCGCGGCCGACGAGCATCGGCGCACGACCGTCTCGCACATCTACGCGGTCGGCGACTGCGCGGGGTACTGGCAGCTCGCGCACACGGCGTTCCGCGAGGGCGAGGTCGCGGCCGAGAACGCGATGGGGCACGAGGCCGTCGTGGACAACCGGGGCGTGCCGCGGCCGATCTACACGGATCCCGAGATCGCCGGCGTGGGGCTGACCGAATCCGAGGCGCGCGAGCAGTACGGCGACGACGTGGCGACCGGGATGTTCCCGTGGGTCGCGAACGCGCGGGCCGTGATGCAGAACGAGACCGTCGGCTGGGTGAAGTCGATCCACGAGACGCGGTATGGCGAGCTGCTCGGGATCGTGATGGTCGGGCCGCACGTGACCGACCTGATCGAGGCCGGCGTCGTCGCGCTCGACGCGGAGGCGACCGTGGAGACGGTGGCGGACGGAATGGCCGCGCATCCGACGCTGTCGGAGGCGGTCAAGGAAGCGGGCCTCGTGGCATTGGGTCGCGCGATCCACCTGCCGCCGAAGCGGCGCGCTGCCGCGACGACCTAACGCATCCCGATCGAACCGAGGACGGCGGCACATCCCCACCCTGGGAGGGGATGAGGTTCCACCCGCCACCCGCTTCGAGCGTATCGGGCCAAACAACACGCGCAGGTGTCAAATTCGCTCCAAATGGCCACACTTAGTAGCGAAGCGCATCTATCACTCCGCATCGCCCGTTTCTACTACAGCTGTGGCCCGAACTAACCGCAACAACAAGTCGCTACGAGGGTCTACCCGACCGTGACCTCCATCCTCGCGCACCGACCGCGCGCCGGTGACCGCTCCTTCGAGCGGATGTACCAGAAGCACGTCCACGCGATCTACCGCTACGCCCTCGCCGTTCTCCACAACGAGGCCGACGCCGAAGACGTCACGCAACAGACATTTCTCAGCGCCTACGGCGCCTTCCAACGCGGCGAGCGCCCGCACAAGGCGCACAACTGGCTGATCAAGATCGCGCACAACGTCTGCCGCCAGCGCTTCCGCGACTCCTCGCGCCGACCCAAGGAAGTCGAGTTCGACGAGTCGCTGGCCGCCGCGGCAACCGACGACCCCGACGTGCCAACCGCGACCGAGATCCGCGACGCGCTCGGCTTCCTCGGCTTCAACCAGCGCGCCGCACTCGTCATGCGCGAGCTCGAAGGACGCTCCTACGCGGAAATCGCCCAGATCCTCGACACCTCGGTCGGCGCCGTCGAGACCCTGATCTTCCGCGCCCGCCGCGCGCTCCGCGAGCAGCTCGAAGGCGGCCTCACCTGCCAGGAAGCCGAGACGACGCTGTCTCGCCTCCTGGAGCGCAAGCTGCCGAGCTCCGAGCGAGGCGCCCTCCGCGCCCACCTCCGCGAGTGCAAGGACTGCGCGACGCTCGAGCGCCGCCAGCGCGCGCAGAGCGCCACCCTCACGCACCTCGGCGGCGTTCCGCTCCCTGCTTCCCTCGCCGGCTCGTTCTTCTCCGGAGGAACCGCGGGCGGGATCGCGGCCGGAGGCGGCCTCGGCCTCGGCGCGAAGGTGGCATCGGTCGTCGCCGCGGGCCTCGTGGTCGCCGGTGTCGGGCACGAGGCGGTCAAGGCGGTCGCAGCGAAGGACAAGAAGTCGACACGCGACCCCGCAGTCGAGCAGAAGCGCACATCGCTCACACCGGGGACGCGCCAAGCCGCCAACACCGCTCGCAGCGCAGCCCGGAATCGTCGGCAAGCGAAACGCCAAGGCTCCGCCGGGAAGCTCCGCTCCGGCGCGCACGCCAGCGCGCGGGACCTCGGCGGTGCGGCCGGCCAGGGCTCAGGCGGCTCCGCCTCCGGCAGCGACGGCAACACGTCGGGCTCGGGATCGGGGCCCGCGCCGCCCGTGAGGCTTCCACCGCCGCCCGTCCATGTGGAGCTCCCGGACCTTCCGCCGATCCCCGTCCCGCCGCTCCCTCCGCCTCCGCCGCTGCTCCCGCCTCCGCCGCTGCCGCCGCTACCGCCTCCTCCGCTACCTCCGCTACCGCCTCCACCGCTGCCCCCACCGCCGCCGCTGCCCTAGCGCTCGACCGCGAGAGAGCAGAGCGCAAGTTTCCGCGCCGGCGGGCGTCTTCTGGATGTGGGGGATCCGGGCCTTGCTACTCCTCTCTGGCCCGGGTCAACCCCTCTCTCCACAGGACGCCGCTCGGGGGGCGGCGTCCTGACTTTGTGTAGACGGCTGACGTGACGGGTACCCTCGGGTCATGAGCCTCATCAACAGGCGAAACGCCCTCCTCGGCTGGGCCGTGTGGACTGTCAGCAAGATGGCTGCGAAGCGGAAGGCGAGGTCGGCGACGTCGAGCGACGACCGCCTGCCGAAGAAGAGCGCCATGGCTGCCGGCGTCGCCGCGCTGGGCGGAGCCCTGTGGTTCTGGCGCCGGCGGGCGAGCTCAGACGAAGACTGACCTTCGCTCTTTGCGACAAGTTCGTCGCGACCTGATTTCGCGACTTCGCAAAATGCGAAGAATTTCGTCGCCGAGGGCCTTGCGCGACATCCCTCGACCCCTTAGGTTGCCGTTTGCGCCGAGCACGGAGCGCAAGTAGATCGAAACTGAACCGAAGGACTGTAGGCGCAAGCCCAAAGTCAGACGGTTGAGTGGACGAAAGCGCAACCGGCTCGGCGAATTTTTATGGTCCAATTTCGCCCGCGCTGCGGGCGAAATTGCGAGCGCGGTCAGCGCGAGCCGCTTGCCTAGGGGTCGGTCTTCAGCTCAGGCGGCGAGGCAAAGCGCAGCAAGAGCGCGCCGACCAGGAGCAGCAACCCCTCGACGATCGTGATGGTGAGGCGGTTCAGCACCGTCACTCCCAGCGCGACGCCCTTCGTCGTCACCGCCAGCAGCAAGCCGTACATCGACGCCTCGCGCACGCCGAGCCCTGACGGCGTGATCAGCGAGAGAAACGCCACGATCGCCGAGACCGCGGCCACACCGCCGAGATACGGGATGTCCGAGAGCGACGGAGAGCCGCCGAGCGAGCGAAGCAGGAAGTAGAGCGCCGTCCCTCCGACGAGCCACGTGAAGCAGTAGTAGCGCGAGCAGCCCGACCATGGTCGAATAGGGGAGGGGCGGGAGGTCGCCTCCGCCGAACGGCCGCAGCAAGCGTCGGATACCGGGAGTGAAGATCTTCGGGTGGAGCCCAACGGCCGCGATCAACCCGAGCAGGAGCAGCGGCAGAACCGGCGCCGAGCTGAACCCGACCGTGGTGAGGCTGACGAGGAACACGATCACCCCCGAGAGCGCCGATAGCCCGGCCTCCATGAGCATCGAGCCGAGGACGAGGGGCGTTTCGCGGATGCCGTAGCGGCGCAGCGCCGCGATCCGCGCCGCGGGGATCCAGACCGTCCCGGGCACGTACTTCGCGAGGATCGACGCCATCTCCGCCTGCAGCGCTACGAGGTACGGGATCTCGAGGCCCCACGCGGCGAGCATCCGCTGCCAGGCGACCGTGAACAGCAGGTAGTACGCGGCGAGGATCAGGCTCGAGATGACGACATCGCCGACGTCGGCCTCGCGCAGGAGCGGCTTCGCCTCCTGCCAGGCGTCGCGGAAGGCCCAGTAGAAGAAGACGAGGACGATCGCGAGCGCGGTCACCTGAAGTGTGACGACCGCCCAGCGATGGCCCTGGAGCCACGCGAGTGCCGTGCGCAGTCTCCCCATGTGCCGAAGTGTGACGATCTCAGCCGAGGCTGCCGCGGCGCGCGAGCCATTCGGCCGGCTGACCGGTTACCCGCGCAATCGCGTCGAAGTGCCGGTCGTAGTGCAGCAGCACCAGTCCGTTGACCTCGGCGATTGCGGCAATCAGGAGGTCGGTTACCGCCGGGCCGCGATGCTGGCTCCGACTCGCGAGCCTCTGCTGCGCTCGAAGCGCGGCTGCCTCCGCTCGGGCATCGAGCGGCGCCGAGGCGAAGCCCTCCAGATCCCAGGACAGGGCGTCGAAGTCACTCTTGCGAGCCGAATACAACAATTCGAGCTTGACCGGGACACAAAGCACGAGCCGCCCGCTCTCCACCAGAGCGGACCAGCGCTCTTGGACGCGACCGCTTCGGTTCCACGCACTCGTGTCGGCGAGGTACGCCGTGGCTAGCGGGTGCGGAGGCGGCGAAGCTCTGCCGGGTCGGGCCCGAGGCCGCCGTGCTTCCGAATCCGGTCCATGACGCGACGTCTCTTTTCGAGCCTCAGGACTTCATCGAGGGCAGCGTCGACCGTGGCTGCGAGCGTCTTGGTGCCGAGGATCTTGCGCGCTTCGTCGATCTTGGCTCGGTCTATGACCAGAGAGGTCTTGTCCAATTCAGATATCTCCTTTTCCCGCTGGAGATATCTTACTTCAACGGCGCGCCAGCCGGGATTCTTGGCGCACAGTTGGCACGCTTGGGTGAGCAGTCCGCTGCTTTGATAGACACGGTGAAGAAGGAGGGCAAGCCAACGGTCCGGCAGGTATACGCGCTTGCCGCAGCGCTCTGCGAGCGGATGGGCGAGGAGTTCCCCGAGTCGCGCGGCGACGCCTCCGGGCTGATCGAACGGCTGCGGACCGAGAACGGTCACCCGGCGCCTCAGCTCGAGGACTCTCCGCGGTTGGCCCGGTGATCGTTTCCCTGCACGTCGCGACCGGGGCGGCGGGCGGCGCCTTGACGCGATCGCGCCCGGCCGCTGTTGCGCTCGGGCTCGCGATGCACGCGCTCGGCGACCGCATCCCTCACCAGGACATTCGTTCGGAAGATTTCGAGGTTCGCAGCGGGTTCGCATGCCTGTTAGCGATCGCCGCGCGGTACGGCCCGTTCAGCCCGGTCACGCTGGGGGCGCTCGCATCGTCCGCGCCAGACGTAGAGCACGCGATCCGCCTTCCGCGGCCCGGCGGGCGCAAGCTCTTTCCGAGCCACAGGATCCCCGGCTGGCACCGCGAGGGCGGTCTCCCCGCCTGGACGCAACTGCTCGCGGCCGGCGCGATCGTCGGCTACCTGCTCGCCGCGCGCCGGTGAAGCTGCTCGCGCTGTTCGCGATCCTGGCGGTCGTCCTCGGCGCTGTTCGTCTGGATCACGCGCGGAAGCTCGAAGGCGAACGCCGTCGTCGCCCGAGTCATCGACGGCGACACGATCGAGCTCGTCGGCGGCCAGCGCGTTCGGCTCGTCCAGATCGACACGCCCGAGAAGCACGTCGAGTGCTACGGCGACCAGGCGAGTGCGCTCACGCGGCAGCTGATCCCCACCGGCACACACGTCCGGATCGAACAGGACCCGAAGCTCGACCAGGTCGACCGCTTCCAACGCAAGCTCGCCTACGTCTGGAAGGGCGACGAGGACGTGAACGTGACGCTCGTCCGTGACGGCGCCGCGGGCGTGTGGTTCTTCGGCGGCCGCCGCGGCCGCTACGCCTCCGAGTTCCTGAAGGCGTCCGAGGAGGCCCGCGCCGACCGCGAGGGGCTCTGGGGCGCGTGTCCGCTCGCGCGCTTCGATCCGAACGCGTCGATGTCGAGCGGCCCGGCTAGCTGACGGTCGTCGAACCTGCCTCGACCGGCTCAGGACGGCATAGGCTCCGCGGCATGGAGCTCGTCGAGGTCGTCGTCTACACGCAGGACATGGCCCGGGCGACCGCGTTCTACAGAGACACGCTAGGCCTCGAGCCCGACGTCGAGAGCCCGCACTGGACGACCTTCCGCACCGGCGCCTGCACGCTCGCGCTCCACGCGGGCTCGGAGGCGCCCGACCCGACCTTTCTCGTCGACGATCTCGACGCCGCGCGCGACAGCCTCGAAGCCGCGGGCGTCGACGTGACCGAGATCCGCGAGCCGGTCGCGGGCCTCAGGGTGTTCGATGCGCGGGATCCGGACGGGAATCGCTTCTCGATCGAGTCCAGAGCAGCACGCTGACCGCGATCAGCCACAGCGGGAACGCGTAGACGAGCGCGATCCAGGCGATCGGCACGATCAGGAGCCAGACCGCGAGCGCGATGCTCGCCCACGCGAGCCACGCCGGGAACGCGCCGGTCGAGAGCGAGGTCAGCCCCAGGGCCAGCAGGAACACCGCGCCCGAGAGCCCGGCCGCCCAGTAGAAGCCCGCGTTCAGCCCGAGGTAGACCTGCGCCGCGTCGGGCGACAGGCCGACGTTGTTAATCGCCCCCGCCGCGTGCGTCGCAGGCGTCAGGAGCAGGCAGATCGCCATCGCGATCCCCGCCGCGTACGTGATCGAGCTCACGCGCCGCGTCCCGCCCTCGGCCGGCCCGAGCTCAGCACGGATCAGCCCCAGGAACCAGAGGAAGAAGAGCGTCCCCAGCCCGAAGAGGAGCGTGCCCAGGAGAACCGTGCCGGTGTGAACCTGGAAGAACGCGAGGGCCCGGGCGGGCGAGGCGTCCGAAGGCGGCTGGTGAGCCTTGCCCTGCAGGACGGCGACACCGGCGACCCAGAGGATCACTGCGGCGATGCCGTCGAGGGGCGCGAGGCGTTCCTCGAGGCGGCTCATGATGCGATTCTCCTACTCCGGAGCATGCGGCTTGCAACCAACGCCGCCGCGAAGCCGCAGCCGCCCGCGGTCACGACGGCCGTGCGCGCGCCGAAACCGGCGACGAGCAGGCCGCCGGCGAGCATCGCCGCGCTGTACGCCGCGTGCGCCGCGCCGTCCTGGGCGGCGAAGACGCGGCTGCGGCGAGCGTCGTCGGTCCGCGCCTGGACGAGCGTCGTGTCGGCCACGTCCCCGAGCCCGCGGCCGGCCCCGGCGATCGCCATGCCCGCGAGCGCCACGGCGAGCACGGGCGCCAGTCCGGCGAGTAGCAGCCCGGCGCCCGACACCGCGAACGTGACCGTGACGATCAGCGGCGCACGGCTCGCACTCAGCATCCGCGCCGCGATCGCCGCTCCGACGAGCCCGCCGCCGCCGAGCAGCGCCTCGAGCGCTCCGTAGCCCTCGGTGCCGCCGCCCAGGTGGATCGAGAGCGGGTAGTTCGCCACGTTGACCATCCCCATTCCGAGCAGCGAGACGATCGACGCCGCGATCAGCACGCGCAGGACGGGCTCCCGGACGATCAGCTGTACGCCGGCCCACACGCCAGGCTCCGACTCGGTCCCGCCGCCCAGCCCGAACGGCCGCCGAATCGAGACGACGAGCGCAGCCGAGACGAGGAAGCTCACAGCGTCGACCGCCAGCAGTTGCGGCGCCGACGCACCGGCACCGAGCAGCAGCCCACCGAGAAGCGGCCCGAGCAGGTACGAGGCCGAGGTCGTCCCTGCGACGAGGGAGTTCGCGCGCGGGAGCGACTCCGGCGGCACGAGGTTCGGCATGGCCGAGGCCGACGAGGGCTCGAACGGGCTCTGCGCGACCGCGAGCAGCCCGAAGAGCAGGGTGAGCGCGAGCGCCGAGTCGATCGTCAGCGCCATCGCCGCGGCGACCACGGCGGCAGCGAGATCCGAGCCGACCATCACGCGCCGCCGCTCGAACCGATCTCCGATCCAGCCCGCGGCCGGTGCGCCGACGACCGAGCCGACGACGCCCGCGAAGAGCGCCGCCGAGACCCAGAGCGCCGACCCGGTCTCGGTGTATATGGCCGAGATCAGCGCGATGTAGGCCGCCGAGCCGGCGGTGAGCGAGGCCAGCCGGCTGAGCGCGAGCCGGCGCGCAGAGCTCATCGAGGCCGCACGTACCGGCGGAGCGCGAGAACGAGTGGTACGCCGACGAGCACCGTCGCCGCGTACTTGACGACGATCTGCCCTTTGATGAAGTCGAGCGAGCCGAAGGCGACGAGCAGGAAGACGACCGAGTCGAGCGGCACGCTGATCGCGTTCGTCGCGACGACGCGCCAGGCGTCGTGGATGCGGTCGCGGAGGTAGGCGCCGAACGAGTTGTCGACCGTCTCCGAGACCGCGAAGGCGAGCAGGGACGCGGCGACGATCCGCCAGGTGCCGGCGAGGCGGTCGAACAGCGGATCGTCGGGCGACATGACGTTGAGGATCGCGAGGTAGGCGGCGAGGATGGCCGAGGCGACCCAGCCGCAGGCGACCATCATCTGCGCGTTCAGGAAGCCGTCGCGGCGGCTCTCGGCCGTGCGGTGTGCGATCTCGATCATCGAGAGCGCGATCCCGATCAGGAACGTCCCGCCGGGCGCTTGCAGGCCCGTGAGCGGGACGTCCACGATCTTGTTCGTCCCCACCTGCGCCATGACGACCACGCCGACGTAGAGCCCGGTCAGGACGGCCAGGCGCACGCGGCTAGGTCTGGGCGGTGATCGTGATGCCGCCGCGCGACTTCTGGCGGAGGGTCACCCGAACCTTGTCCGCCGGGAGCTGGAGCGCCGCGGCGGCGTCGTCGCGGATCTTGACCGCGAGCGCCTCGGCGAAGTGCCCCTCGTCGCGGAAGGAGTTGAGGTAGAGCTTGAGCGACTTCGACTCGATGCAGAGCGGCCCGGGCCAGTACTCGAGGGTGGCGACGTACATGTCGGGCTGCCCCGTGACGGGGCAGATCGCGATCAGCTCGTCGGAGGTCATGTCGACGTGCGCCACGCCCGGGTTGGGAAAGGCCTCAATCCCGGCGAACGCCTCGGAACCGGACTTGCCGAGGGCAACAAACTCAGAGGAGCCTTCCATGCGCCCAACTGTAAGCCGTCCAGCACTGGCAATGCTCGTCGAAGTCCTTGAGACAAAGCGCGTAAAATCGATGGGCTGACCGGGCCTGCCGCACATCTCGCTGCCGCGCGCGCCGCGGCAGGGCGCGACCCGAGCGAGCTCACTTCCCTGCTCGGGATCTCGTACGAGTGGTATGGCGATCTCGAGCGCTTCGATGACGAGATGACGGAGACGATCTCCTTCCGGCAGCTCGTGACGCTCGCGGACGCGGTTGCACTCGATCTCCGGAGCTTGTTCGGCGCCGACGCCGTGCCCCCGCTGACGTTCGCCGATCTAGCCCGCCTGCTCGACGAGCGTCGCCGCGCCGGCGCAATCGATCTCGACACCCTCGAGGACGAGATCGGCTGGGGCGTCAAGTCCGGCCTCGAGAACCCGGCCTCCTTCGCCGATCTACCCGCGGCGGCGCTCTCCGAAATCGGAGCTCATGTAGGCGCGGACTGGCGTGGGCTCTTGCCGCCGAGCGGCTAGCAACGACTAGGGAAGCGCCCCGGCGAGCCGCTCGAGCCCGGTCTCGAGCACCTCGTCCGTGACAGCGAGCGAGAGCCTCGCCCAACCCGTGCCGCGCGAGCCGAAACCTTCACCGGGGGCGACCGCAACGCGGTGCTCGGCGAGAAGGATCTCCGGCGTGAGACTGCCCGGCAGCTCCCACCAGAGGTAGAACGACCCCTCGCACTCGAGATGGGGGAGTACCTCGCGCATACGGTTGCGCCGGCGCCGGTAGGTCTCGACGCGCTCGGCGACCGAGTCCTGTGGCCCGGTCAGCGCTGCGATCCCAGCGTGCTGGACGGGCGAAAAGATCCCGACGCGCACGTGGTCAGCGAGCAGGTCGAGCCGCGCCACGATCTCCGCGTTTCCGACGACGAACCCGAGCCGCCAGCCGGCCATCCCGTAGGTCTTCGACATCGAGAACATCTCCACCCCGACCTCCTTCGCGCCCGGCTCGGCGAGGAAGCTCTGGGGTCGGCGCCCATCGAAGACGATGTCCCCGTAGGCGAAATCGTGGACGAGTACTGCGCCGGTCTCGTTCGCGTAATCGACCGCGGCCGTGAAGGTGCCCTCGGGCACGCAGACCGCGCATGGGTTGGACGGGAAATTGAGGAAGGCGGCAGCGACGTCGTCGCGAGGCGCGACCGAGAAGTCGGGCGCCCAGCCGGCCTCTCGGTCGAGCGGCACGTAACCAGTCTTGGCCCCAGCGAGCGCTGGCCCCGAGGGGTAGTCGGGGTAGTAGGGATCGGGTAAGACGATCGTCTGCCCGCGCTCGGCGAGCACCAGCGCGAGCTCACAGATCGCGGTCTTCGTCCCGGGCATGATCGTGACCTCAGTGTCAGGATCGAGCTCGACGCCGTAGAGCGCGGAGTAGCGAGCCGCAATCGCCTCGCGCAGGGCAGGCAACCCGCGAAAGGGAGGGTACCCGTGAGCAGCTTGCTCGTTCGCATGAGCGGCGAGCGCGTCGATGACGTGCTGAGGCGGCCCGACCTCCGGGTTTCCGCGCCCGAGGTCGACGAGCGGCTCCCCCTCTAGAGCCGCGTGCTTCGAGACCTCCGCAAGGAGGGCGGTGAAGTACTGCTGTGGAAGCCGCTCGAGCCGTCGGGGGCAAGGTCGCATTCTCTGATCGTAAGCTTGCAACCCGCGCGCCGGAATGGGATAACGAGCCTCTGGAGAAGCCGGAGACCCTCGAGGCGCTCGTCCGGAGCGATCATCCCGCGGCACGCGGCGCCGCGGCCCTGCTCGAAGCCGGCTTCGCCCCGGACACCGAGATCGACGGCCTGACCCCGGGCAGCCTCACGCGCGAGCTCGCCGACCTCCTCGCCCGCGAGCTCCAGGAGGTGTACGAACAGCTCGGCGAGGTCTACGAGAGCGCGTTCGTCGACACCGCGACGGGCGTTAGCCTCGAACTCCTCGTAGACGGCCTGCGCCTGCGGCCGAGCGACAACGACGACTGAGATGGCTCCGCCGCTCGACGAAGACGTGCGAACCGCGTGCATGGCGCGCCTCTCGCTCCTCGCTGCCGAGTGGGGCGAGGACATTCCGTACCCGAGTGCCGTCGCAAATGGCTTCCCCTTCCGCGGCAGGCGCGTCCCGTTCCTCAACTACCAGAAGGGGATTTACCGGGCTGCCGTCCAGACCGGCCCGGCCGCGCTCTCGATCCAGACGTCGTCCAAGTCCCCGTACGACGACGAGGCGATAGCGGACGGCTTCCTCTACGCCTACCGCGCCGGCGACATCGACCAGCCGGACAACCGAGCGTTGCGCGCGGCGCACCAGCTTCAGGTCCCGCTCGTCTACTTCATCGGGACGCGACCCGGTTGGTACAAGCCCATCTTCCCCTGCTTCATCCGCGAGGATCACCCCGCGAGCCGAATGGTCCTCGTCACGCCGGGAGCGCTCCAAGGGCCGGTCGACGAGCCCGAGCCGGTCGTGCTCGAGGATCCGATCGAGCGCCGGTACGCCGTGCGCGAGACCCGGGTTCGTCTCCACCAGGCTCGGTTCCGCGGCCGAGTCGTCCCCGCGTACGCGAGCCAGTGCGCGATCTGCATGCTGAAGGAGCTGCGTCTCCTCGACGCGGCGCACATCTTGGCGGACGTCGAGGAAGCCGGCGAGCCGACGATCCGCAATGGCCTCAGCCTGTGCGCCATTCACCACCGCGCGTTCGACCAGAACCTTGTCGGCGTCTCGCCCGACTACACGGTTCATGTCTCGCGCCGGCTCCTCGAAGACGAAGACGGGCCGATGCTCGACGTGCTCAAGGGCTTCCACAAGGCGTCGCTCCACGTCCCGAAGCGAGCGGCCCATCGCCCGGACCGCGAGCGCCTCGACGTGCGGTTCGGGCGATTTCTCGACTTCGCCGCCTAGTTCGCGATCCGCAGCTGCGGCGGTGGACTTCGCCGCGCGCCGTGAAGGTCGCCGTGCTGCGGCCCGGGTACCGGCCGGAAGCTGGGCAGTCGCACTTCGACTCTGGGGTCTTCCTTTTGAGTCATCGAGCGGGCATACGGCTTCGAGGCTCGACCCAATTGTTCAGTGGGACTAAGTTTGTACCGTGACCGTCAACAAGCCTCGGCTCCGCGGGCTTTCCCACGCCGCCGCATTCGCGGTGGCTGTGCTGCTCGGGCCTCTCCTGATCCTCGAGGCGGACACTTCGCGCGGGCGGCTCTCGGCCATCGTCTTCGCGGGCGCCGTCGTGGCGATGTTCGGGGCCAGCGCGCTCTACCACTCTCCGAACTGGTCTGAATCGCCCAAGCGCTGGCTCCGCCGCGTTGACCACGCGGGGATCTACGGGCTCATCGCCGGCACCTACACAGCCTTCGGCTTGCTCGCCCTCAACGGAGCCTGGCGCTGGGTCGTCCTGAGCATCGTCTGGGCCGGCGCGCTCGCGGCGATCGTCTTCAAGTTCGCCTGGCTCGACGCTCCCATGTGGATCTCCGCCGTGATCGGGGTCGCGCTCGGATGGGTCGGCGTCGTCGTCGCCCCGCAGCTGCTGGGTGAGATCGGCGTCACCGCCTCGCTGCTCGTGCTCGCCGGCGGGCTCCTCTACACGCTCGGCGCGCTCGTCTACGCGTTCCGCCGGCCCGATCCGCGCCCCGCGGTCTTCGGGTTCCACGAGGTCTTCCACGTGCTCGTGATCGCGGCCGTCGCCTGCCAGTACGCGGCCGTCGCTTTCTTCCTGCTTCCCGAGCACTAGCGGACGCGCATGACCTCGGCGGCGACGAGCGCGCCGGCGATTCACGCAACCCGCCGGCGCTGCCGATGGACAGGAGATGCTCCAGGAAACGTCCAGGCAGCCGGGGCAGTGGGTTCGCGCTCAGGCTCGCGTGCACGAGCGGCGCGTCTGGATGCTGCTCGCGCTCGTGTTCGCGTTCGGCGCGCTCGTCGTCAGGGTCTACGCCGACGAGCGGCGCACCTGGGTCGCGCTCATCGGCGTCGCCTTCTTCTGCTTCCTCCGGCACATCACCCACCGGCTGATCGACGTCGCCAAGCACTGGGATCGCGGGGCCTCGTCCGAGGAGGCGGTCGGCGTCGCGCTCGACGCGCTGGTCGCCGAGGGGTTCACGGTCAACCACGACCTCCGGCAGGAGTTCGAGGGCAACGTCGACCACCTCGTGACCGGCCGCACCGGGGTCTTCATGATCGAGACGAAGCACCGCGGCTACAAGCCGGCCGACCTGTCGAAGGCGAAGCGCCAGGCCAAGAAGCTCAACGACGAGCTCGGCGAGTGGGTCACGCCCGTGATCTGCCTCGACCGCCGCCGCGCCCGCGAGCCGTACCGCGACCACGGCGTCTGGATCGTCAGCCGCGAGCGGCTCGCCGGCTGGATCCGCGAGCAGCGCTAGCGACCTCCTTATGATCGCCCGATGGGCGAGCAACCGACCGGCTGGCGAGTCGTCGTCATCGCGGTCGTCCTGCCGATCGCCGAGCAGGTGATCGCCGCCGTCCGGGAGCTGGAGCACGACGTCGTCGCCTGGCTGCTCCCCCGGCGCCCGCACGACCCGGACCGGCCGCTGCCGCCCTGGGGCGAGACGACCGACAAGACCGCGCCGCAGGGCGTCAACGTCATCCTCGCGCGCGACAAGGCCGACCTGGCGCCGCTCCTCCGCGGCCTCGAGCCCGACGTCGTCCTCACCTGGGGCTTCCCCTGGAAGCTCCCGCAGGACGCGCTCGACGTCCCCCGCTACGGCTCGGTCAACCAGCACCCCGCGCCGCTCCCGCGCCACCGCGGCCCGATCCCGATGTCCTGGGCGCTCCGCGAGGGCGACACCGAGTTCTTCATCACCTGGCACCGGATGGACGCGGAGCTCGACACCGGGCCGATCCTCGCCCAGGCGAGCGTGCCGATCCTCGACGAGGAGACGACGATCTGGGAGATGGGGCCGAGGGTGCTCCAGGCGTCGATCGACCTGCTGCCGCGCGTCTTCGAGCGGCTCGCGGCCGGCGATCCGGGCGAGCCGCAGGCGACCGAGGGCGCGTCCTGGGCCGGGTTCTTCGAGGAGGACTACGCGACGATCGACTGGTCGCAGACGGCCCGCGAGATCCACAACCAGGTTCGCGCGTGGGCCATCGCGTTCCAGACCGAGCCGGTCGACGGGCCGTTCGCGGAGCTCGACGGCAAGCGCGTGAAGGTCAAGCGCACGAGCCTCACCGACCCGGGCGACGGCTCGCCCGCGCACGAGACCGGCGACGGGCAGATCTGGATCCTCGAGACCGAGCCGGCGACCTAGGCGCGGTGGCCGGCGAGCACGCAGACACCCTCGTCAAGCCGCGCCTCCGCGGGCTTTTTCACGCGCTGGGCTTCGTAGCCGCCGTGCCGCTCGGAATCGTCCTGATCGTCGAGGCCGAAACCTCGCGCGGACGGCTCGCGGCGGCCGTGTTCGCATCCAGCGTCGTGGCGATGTTCGGGGCGAGCGCCCTCTACCACTCCCCGGACTGGCCTCCAGGGCCGCGGCGCTGGCTCCGCCGGGTCGACCACGCCGGGATCTACGTGCTCATTGCCGGGTCGTACACGCCGTTCGCGCTGCTCGTCCTCGACGGCTACTGGCGGTTCCTCCTGCTCGGAATCGTCTGGACCGGCGCGCTGGCCGCGATCGTCTTCAAGTTCGGCTGGGTGGACGCGCCCACGTGGATCTCGGCGGTGATCGGCGTCGCTCTCGGCTGGGTTGGCGTCATCGTCTTTCCGCAGCTGCTGGACGAGATCGGGCTCGGCGGCTCCGCGCTCGTGCTCGCCGGCGGGCTCCTGTACACGGTCGGTGCAGTCGTCTACGCACTGCGGCGACCCGACCCGTATCCGTCCGTCTTCGGGTTCCACGAGGTGTTCCACGTGCTCGTGATCGCGGCTGTCGCCTGCCAGTACGCGGCCGTGGCCTTCTTCGTGCTCCCCGATCACTAGGCGACCCTGTGCCACCGGCCTAAAATCACAACGCCGTCATGGAAGACGACACGGCGATCATCGCCGGCCAGCTGGCCGACCTCACGCGCACCGTCGAGCAGATGGCGAACCAGCTCAAGCTGCTTCGCGACCGCGCCGACACCGAGCAGGAGCGCGCCGACGAGCAGCAGCAGCGCTCCGAGGTGCAGCAGGAGCGCATCGACCTCGCGGCACGCGAGCTGGCGGAGGTCAGCGACCGCCTGCAGGCCGCCGCCAACGCGCTCCGAGAATCCATCTAATCCAGAACGCAAAGAAGGCCCGCAAGCGGGCCCTCTCTCCGCAGACGTTCGTCGCTCTTACGC